>JANRJN010000001.1:0-128803 GCA_033763945.1 Bacteroidota bacterium
TTTGACTCGATGACACAGTAGATGGAGTTGGGCTCCATAATACGGCATAAGTTGGTGTAGCTGAAGAAGGATTAAATGTTAAGTTTAAATTTACAGCATTTAATGTATTAGTACACGTAACTTGTGTAAAGGTTGGGGCTAATACAGGTAAAGGATTTACAGAAACGTTACTAGTAGCAGTTATAGTTGTTACAGCTCCAACAGTGTTAAGCCCTGTAATATAAGTAGAATAGGTGGTGGTAGTGGTTGGATTAACCACAAAGCTACCTGTTGTACTCGTTAAACCTCCGGGATTTAGAGAATAAACGGGACTAGTTAATGCTGCAAAATTAACTGGAGTTATTGTTGCTGATGCTCCTGCACAAATTGTATAATTAGGATTACAATTAGGACTACAAGACAAAGATGCAGTTCCAAGTGATTGAAAAGAAACCAATGTATTAACACCACTATAGTTTGAAATACAAATAATAAATTGTTGACAAGAGTTTACAGCTATAGGTGGCTCATAATTACCAGGATTTCCACCTGCCGGAATATTTCCTGCTGAAGCTATACCTGTTCCTCCTGTTGATGTTGCATTCCAATTACAACGAATTGGTGGCAATGTGTTACCAATAATACCAGCACAAGTTGCTGGCGAATAAGGCCACATAGCCCAATCGTAATAACCAGCTTGTGGATTCGCACTTCCAGAAGCTCCAAAAACAAATTCTAAATTACCAGGATTTCCAATCGTAATAAGCAACCATTGTGGTTTAAGCTCTCCCGAAAGCAAACAACCCGCATTAGCAGAACCAGGATTTGTTGAGGGATTACTTATATTACTGCCAGAAGGTAAGTCATTTACAGAACCAAAACCCGAAGTAGCAAAAAAAGTAAAATTTGGTGTTGAACACAAAGGTATTGAACTTATACAGTCTGCATTTACCTGTGCTTGAGATTTACTTACAATTGCAATAAGTAAAAAAAATAGTAGTTTTTTCATAATAAAAAGTTTTAGCGTGTAATTAAATTGTGAATGGATTCAAATATTTGTTCATGAGAAATATTTTTCAATACTTCATTACCTTGAGAGTCAAAAACCACATTTGTTAGAGAAGAATTACTTTTAACATCGATTCCTGTTAAGTTAATTACTTTATTTACCCCATCTTTGTTAAGAATTATTGATGCATTTTCTCCTGTTTTGTTAATAGCTAAACATACAATTCCCTTAAATCCGCCTTTTAATTTAGCAAATTCATAAGTTTTGTAAACTTTGTTAAATTCTTTATTGGCTTCTCTGCTTTCAGAATTATCAGGACTCCAAACTGAAATGGCAATTAATTTATTTTCTAAATTAATTTCAGGATGTTCAATTTTTAATTGACTCTTTAATTTAAAATACAAGTCGGTTTGTGCGTTTACTTTTACTATAAAAGTTAAAAACAGAAGGGTTATTATTTTTTTCATAAGAAAGGTTTTAAATTTTAAATATTACAAGCCAACAATGATGCCAAACTTTGTTAAAATCAAAAATAAGTTTAAATAATAAACTAAAAAAGAAAAATGACAACTTTTTGAAAATTTTTGAAAAAATACACAATTAAAATGAAAAATTATAATCCCGTTCCGAAATGAGTTGTACTTTCACGTTTCATTGGTTGTAAAGTCATAACAGGAATATTGCTGATGTCAACAATTTGTTGAGCATCAGTCCCGCCAAAAAATTCAACAACACCTAATGTTGGTTTATTCATAATCATAATTAAGTCACACTCTACCTTATTTGCGTACTCTACTACAGTTTCAGCTATCTTTTCGGCAGGAATAGATTTATTTGAACATGAAATGCCCTTTGCTTTTATAAATTGTTTTACCTGATGACAATAAGCTAAAAGTTGATTTTCGTAAGATGCATCCTTTGGGTCAAAAACACCCAAAATACGAATACTCGCTCCAAAATACTGCGCAAATTGAACAGCCGCATCTACTTTTTCACGACTTTCAATGGATAAATCTAAAGGTAAAAGTATGTTTTCACAACCATCTCGGTGATCGTTTCCTCTAATTGTAATAACAGGACAAGGGGCTTTACGAATTAGCTTACTGGCACTAGAACCTATAATATTTCTGAATTTCATGTGGCTTTCTAAGCCTGCGATAATAAGTGTGGCATTAATTTCTTCAGCAACTCTATCTGTTTCATCATAAATGTCGCCTTTAACATTCATAAATTCGCAAGGTACGCCACTTTCTTGTTCGGTTTGTTTAGTAAGTTTATTTAAGGCTTCGTAGCTTTCTTCGCCACTTTTTTCGTAAACATGTAACAATACCAATTTAGAATGCGTGTATTTTGCTAAATTATATGATTGTTTAATCGCTAATAACGATTGTTTTGTAAAATCTATTGGAATTAAAATAATACCTCTTTCTTTAACTTGCATACGATAAACCTTAATTTTTATTTAACACAAAAGTATTATTTTTTTGATTATACACGGTTTTTTTAGCTAATATTTTGTAAGTTTTAAATAAATACCTACATTTGCACCTCAAATTTTTAAAATAAAAACAAAATGGCAGTTAAGATTAGACTACAGAGGCATGGTAAAAAAGATTCAGCTTTTTTCCACGTTGTAGTTGCGGATGGTCGTGCACCACGTGACGGAAAATTTATTGAAAAGTTAGGTACTTATAACCCTAACAGTAACCCAGCAACTATTGATATTAACTTTGATTCAACGTTGAATTGGTTAATGAAAGGTGCTCAACCAACAGATACAGCCCGTGCGATTTTATCGTACAAAGGTGTAATGATGAAAAAACACTTGTTAGAAGGTGTAAAAAAAGGAGCTTTGACTGAAGCACAAGTTGAACAAAAATTCAGCAAGTGGTTAAGCGAAAAAGATGGCAAAATTGTTGGTAAAAAAGATAAATTAAAATCAAACGAAGCTGCTAGAATTGCAGCGCAACAAAAGGCTGAAAAAGCTGCAAACGAAGCAAAAGCTGCTAAAATTGCTGCAAAAGTTGCTGTTGTTGAACCAACTAAAGAAGAAACATCTTCGGATGAAGCTTCTGCTTCCGAAGAAAACGCATAAATTCAACTTAAAATTAAAAAAAGCCGCCTTAGTATCTAAGACGGTTTTTTTATTTAATTTCACAAAGAAAACAATAATATAATTGTTTTAAATTTTATAATTTCAAAAATCAGTATGTACGTTTTAATTGCAGATAGTGGTTCAACAAAAACGGACTGGGTGCTGTTGGATAAGGGAAAAGTTATTAAACAAGTTCAAACAATTGGATTCAATCCCTATTTTCAAACCAAAGATCAAATTAGTTTAGAGATTACAAATAATTTAAGACCACATTTAACTGAATATTTAAACCACATTTCAGAGCTATATTATTATGGTGCAGGTTGTTCTACATTCGAAAACTGCTCACTACTCGAAAACACATTAACGGTTACTTTGAATATTCCAAAAATAAGCGTTGCGCATGATTTATTGGCAGCTGCCAGAGCACTATGTAACAAAGAGTGGGGGATAGCCTGTATTTTAGGTACAGGTAGCAACAGTTGCTTATATAACGGCAAACATATCTTAGAAAATGTACCATCGGTTGGCTATTTATGGGGAGATCATGGTAGCGGTGCTCAAATTGGTAAATTTTTTATAAACGATTACTTTAAAGATAATTTACCTAATGAATTAAAAAAAGCCTTTCAAAAAGAAGGATATAATCGCGAGGAAATTTTAAATAGCACATATAAAACAACAATGCCTAGCAGGTATTTAGCAAGTATTAGTTTGTTTGTAGGTCAATATCAAAAACATCCTTTTATACAGGAATTATTGTATGTTTGTTTTGATACTTTTTTTAAACAACAAGTCAATAAATATACAGATGCACGTAATTATAAAGTAAGTACCGTGGGCTCAATTGGATTTATTTATAAAGATATTGTTGCCAGAGTTGCCGAAGATAATGGCTATCAAATGGGAAATGTTATAAAATCGCCTATTGAAGGCTTAATACAATACCATTCGTAATTAGTATGATTTATGCTTTAATAGCCATTACATCCTTAATTGCTTCATTTTTAACTTTTTTTTCAGGATTTGGTTTAGGTACAATTTTATTACCTGTTTTTGCTATCTATTATCCATTGCCAATTGCCATAGCCTTAACTGCTTGCGTACATTTATTAAACAATTTGTTTAAGTTGGGATTAGTTTACAAATCGATAAATTGGCCACTTGTTTTAAAATTTGGCTTGCCTTCAACAATAGCAGCGTTTGGTGGAGCTTATCTATTAAAACAATTAGATTCCGTTAATTTAGTGTTAAGTAGTTATACTATTAATTCTAAAGTAGTTTTAATTAGCTGGCAGGGCTTAATTATAGGGATAGTCATTATTTTATTTTCAATAGTTGAATTATCAAAAAAACTATCGTCTTACTCGTTCGATAAAAAGTACCTATCTCTGGGTGGACTATTAAGTGGCTTTTTTGGAGGGTTTAGTGGACATCAAGGTGCTATAAGAAGCGCATTTTTATTACGTTTAAATTTAGAAAAACAAACCTATATTGCAACGGGAGTGACGGTTGCTTGTATGGTGGACGTGGTGCGTTTGTCCTTTTACAGTAATTTTTCTGAACTAAAAAACTCAGAAACAAATTATAAATTACTGGCATTAGCAGTTATTTCGGCATGGATAGGAGCTTTTGTAGGCAATAAGCTTTTCAAAAAAACCAGTCTTCAATTTTTTAAATGGTTTGTAGGCGTATTTATGTTAGTAATGGGTGTTTTAATTGCAATTGGACTAGTAAGTTAAATTATAAATTTGCTATTATAATTTTACTTTGTGTTCTTTGTTATCACATAGTAAACTTTGCGGTTAAATAAATGCAAAAAAAATTACTCATACTTAGTTTTATTGAAGGTGCCGTTGTAATGGTTGCCGAATTATGTGGTGCTAAGTTATTGGCTCCCATTTTTGGAAGTAGTTTATATGTTTGGGCATCAGTAATGGGCATCACTTTGGGTGCATTGGCTATAGGCTATTTTTATGGGGGCTGGCTGAGCGATAAATCAAAAACATCCAAAAAAAAATTAGAACAAATTTTAGTACTAGCAGCCTTGTTTATTTTAGTAATGCCGGTTTTAAGTTATTACTTGGTGCCGCGCATTTCGTATTTACCTTTTTTAGTTGGTGTGGTCATAAGTACATTTACCCTATTATTTTTACCGGTATTTTTTTTAGGAGCCACTTCACCCTTATTTATTTTACTCCAAACATCAGAAACAGTTTCTGCTGGTAAAGCAAGCGGAACTGTTTATGCCATAAGCACCGCTGGAGGTATTCTCTCAACTTTTTTATGTGGGTTTTATCTAATACCTACATTGGGCTTAAATGTTTGTTTAATTAGTTTCGGATTAATATTATTTATTACTACAATTTTTGTTTTTAAATTTCTAAAGCCTGTTCAATTACTTTGTGCAGCAGTGTGCATTTACTTAAACCTTCAATTTATTAAAGCGCCATTAAATATTGATTTTAAAGCAGATAGCGTTTTAGGACATTTAGAAGTTAAAACCATTCTTTCTAAGAATTCTGATTCGGTAAGACTACTAACCATAAATAATATTGTGCAAACAGAAATGAATATGCAAACCAAACAATCGGTTTCGGAGTATGTGAAAATACTAGATACCTTGATAACAGGTTTCGACAACACTTCGACTACGCTCAATGTGACGGCTAAAAAAAAAGCCTTGGTATTAGGATTAGGAGGAGGATTGGTCGCCAATTTATTAGTTGGCAAAAATTATTCGGTGGACGGTTTAGAGTTTGATAATCGCATTATTGACGCAGCCAAAAACTATTTTTACATCGATAAACACGTAAATGCAGTTTGCGCTGATGCCCGTTATTTTTTAAACCATTGTACAAAAAAGTATGATGTTATTGTGGTGGATATTTTTAAAGCCGAAGAACAACCTTCACACGTTTTAACGTTACAAAGCTTAAATCAATTAAAAAACAACCTTAACCAAAACGCCATTTTATTAATTAATTGGCACGGCTATATTTCTGGTAATAAAGGACTTGGAACAACTATCTTATATAACACTTTAACCAAAGCCGGATTTAATGTACAATTAAATTCTATGAGTAAAGACGAAAACTACAGAAACATAGTTTTTTTAGCTAGTTTACAAACCCTAACGCCTTGCAACTATCAACTTAACGAAACACTTGCAAATAGCAGTTTAGTTAATACCGATAATTATCCCTTATTAGAAAAATACAATGCCTCGGCTAACAAAACCTGGCGAAGCAATTACTTGAGGTATTATCAGAATTTGTAAAACTAATACTTAGCCACAACGCCCCGCAAGCCCATATCTACAACGGTTTCTCCGGCTGCCGGTTGAAAAAGCCCATCAGGATTAGTATCTACCCACTCAAAACTTTTGTTGGTACTTAAACTAACGGTTATAATAATATCCGAAGTTTCTGTTCCTGTAATAACCAATGGTTGATTAGCACTTGCACTATTTTTATAAAACTGCCCGGTTACCAAACAACTGCCTGCAGGAATAGGTGATGTGGCATTTATTGGATTAACCACTGTTGTTTTAGCTGCTTGTCCGTCGTACATAAAATCGGTACTAAATACTTTGGTATATAACCCCCAATACCCTTGCAAATGATTACCCGGACCACCTCCGGCTGTTGGAGTCATTACTGCTGTTTGTGTTGCAGATATTTGCATTTTATATTTTGTAACGTAAGTATTAAACCCAACAAAGGAGGCCAAGTTTGCATTGATGTTTCCAGCAGAAACATCATGTATTTTAATGTTATAATTTTGGTAAGCTAACGACACGCGAAGCCATTTATAACTTCCTGCAGCTACCTGACTTAAGGGTACTGAGAAAAAAACATCTCCTTCTTTGGCCACAATTGATTTACAAAAAACAATGGCGTTATTTCCTCCACAGGTAGTTTCTTCGGCTTTGTATAATACGGCACCCCCGCCAACAGGAACCGAATCGCCTTTAGCTAATTCAATATAATGAGCACTCATGCCATTAAATTTAGGAGATTGGGCTGCATTTCCCGAAGCAACCACTGTAGGTTGACCAAAATTATTTAAGCGTACCTGAGTACTATCAAATTTAAATTTAAAAATTAGTTTCGGACCAGAGGCAGTGCTTGTATAAACGGTATCCGGAAAATTACAAGTGGGGCAAGTTGGGGTACCTGTAGTTGTTGGAGTTGTTTCTTCGGTAGTTGTAGATTGCTTCTTTTTGCACGAAGTAAATGCAATTAACAATGCAAAGGCTATTAAACTAGTTTTCATCATTTATAATTAATTTTGTTTTAAAGATATAAAATTATGCGATTAGTTATTCAGCGGGTTTTAAGTGCGAGTGTTAAAATTAATGATGCGGTTTTTTCAAACATTGAGTTAGGATTATTAGTTTTGTTGGGCATAGAAGAATCAGATGATGAAAACGATATTTTGTATTTAACCCAAAAATTAATGGCCATGCGCATTTTTTCTGACCAAGAAGGAAAAATGAATTTAGATGTAAAACAAATTAATGGCGAACTATTAATCGTTAGTCAGTTTACATTGTTTGCCGATACAAAAAAAGGTAACCGGCCTTCTTACATTAAAGCAGCCCGACCCGAAAAAGCAATTCCATTATACGAGAAATTTATTAGTGAAACCGAAAAACTTCTACAAAAACGGTGTAAAACAGGTCAATTTGGTGCTGATATGGAAATAGAATTAATAAACGATGGGCCTGTTACAATTATTATGGATAGTAAAAATAAGTAATGTCGGTTCGAGTAGCGAAGCGTAGTCTGTCAGTTCGAGTAGTGGAGCGTATTGAGAACTGTTACAAAAATTCACTTCTCGATACATTTTTTTGCAAGAGGCAGGCAAAAAATCACTCGAAGTGACACAAAACCTTGTCAGTTCGAGTAGCGAAGCGTAGTCTGTCAGTTCGAGTAGCGGAGCGTATCGAGAACTGTTACAAAAATTCACTTCTTATACAATTTTTTGCAAGAGCCAAGCAAAAAATCACTCGAAGTGACACAAAACCTTGTCAGTTAGAGTGGCGGAGCGTATCGAGAACTGTTACAAAAATTCACTTCTCGATACAATTTTTTGCAAGAGGCAGGCAAAAAATCACTCGAAGTGACACAAAACATTTTTTAGTATCGCAATCAGTTAATCGAAATAAAATAAATTTGTATCTTTAATGCTTTAGAACATACCTGTGCAATCGAAAATATTATTAGAAAAACAACAATTTGATGTAACGCTTAAACGTTTGTGTCATCAATTAATTGAAGGGCATAACGATTTTAAAGATTCTGTAATTATTGGTTTGCAACCGCGCGGCATTTATTTGGCTAATCGTATAAAAAATGAATTACAAACTATTCTAAATGTAACTAAAATAGACTGTGGTGCCTTAGACATTACTTTTCACCGCGATGATTTTAGAAAAAAAGAATTAATACCAACTGCCACAAAAATTGATTTTATTATAGAAGACAAAAATGTAATATTAATTGATGATGTGTTATTTACCGGTAGAACAATTCGTGCGGGATTAGATGCCATGTTAGCATTTGGCAGACCAAAAGATGTGGAGTTGTTAGTTTTGGTTGATCGTCGGTTTGCACGCCATGTGCCAATTCAGGCAAAATACGTAGGTATTACCATTGATAGTATTGAAACGCAAAATGTAAAAGTAGAGTGGAAAGAAGTGGAAGGAAAAGATAAAATTACCTTGTTGAATTAATTGCAAAATTTAATTTTTAAATATTGTGTGCATTAATTGTTAATAATACTTGTGTTAAATAATGATTAATTAAACCTTTCTGAAACTTAATTAAATTTTTTATTTGTATATTTACTTAATATTTAAAAGACTATGAAAAAAGTTATTGCCTTATCAATTGTTGTTTTAGTTGTTGCTATATCATTCACTTCGTGCAAAAGCCACGAAAAATGTCCTGCTTACGGTAAAGTAGATATTAAAGCTAAAAAATCAGTTTAAAAAATTGTGTATCTTTAGAGATACATTATTTTTACAAATACTATTTAACATAATGTTAATTATGTATATTTTATATATTCTAGTTCAATAAACTAAACTTTAAATAGTATTTTAGGTGTATGGATAAACATAGTATAATACAGCAAAATGTTGCAAATGTTAGAGGTACTGTAATTCAAAACTGTGTAATGGTAGAAAAAATAATGGACGAATTTATCTCTAGTTATTTCTGTAAAGAAAACTTAAAAGAAGATTTAATGACCTTTTTATTATGTACCGAAAGAATTACCTTCAGAGGAAAGTCAGATATTTTCAAACTTATAATTGAGAAAAAAGAAAATGCAACAAGATTTGCGGAATTTAAAAAGGAAAATCCCTCAATACATAATGACATAACGGAATATATACTTGAAGAACGAAATATTTTCGCACACTATTTACTTGATACCGCAGAGGGATATATTGATAGATATGAAAAACAAGGAATAATCCGGTTCATTAAGTTTAAAGTTTCTAAAGACAAACCTGATGTGCACTATTTACAATATAATAATGATCGCATAAAAAAAATCCATAAAACAATAATCAAATGCGGAGATGCAATAATTAAACTTAATAAACTTTTATAATTCTTTATAATTCCAACATTTAACTACTTAAAAAATAGTTTCCTATCTTTAAGGCTTTCTAAATGAGCAAAATAAAGTACAAATTTGACGCTAAGTCGTTAACCTACGAAAAAGCCCGCATTACGGTTAAAGAAGTCGTGTGGCGTACCTTATCGTATTTAGCTACCGGTATTGTATTTGCAACGCTTACCATTATTATTGCCCGCCAAATTTTGCCTTCGCCCAACGAAAAAAAGAAAAACCGCGAAATTGAAGCCCTGCAATTACAATACGACCTTTTGCAGAAAAAAATGACACAAGTAGAAACTGTTTTATCTGATTTGGAAGATCGTGACGACAACATTTACCGTACCATTTTTGAAAGCGAACCTTTACCCAAAAGCATACGTTACGGCGGCAGCGGCGGCAGTAATAAATACAGCGATTTTGACGGTTTTGATAATGCCGAACTTTTAAAATACACCACCGAGCGCATGGATAGAATTACCAAGCAATTGTATATTCAATCCAAATCGTTTGACGAAGTGGTACAATTGGCAAAAGGTAAAGAAAAGCTGATTGCGTCTATTCCTGCCATTATGCCCATCAATCAACGCGATTTAAAACATGCCGTAACCAGTGGTTTTGGTTGGCGCACCCATCCTATTTATAAAACACAAGAGTTTCATCCGGGAATGGATTTAACTGCTGAACAAGGAACCCCTATTTATGCTACCGGAGATGGCGTTGTGGAGGTTGCAGATAACCTGGCACAAGGTTACGGAAATCACGTGGTTATCAATCATGGTTTTGGTTACCAAACCTTGTACGGACACATGAGCCGTATTGCCTGCACGGTGGGCAAAAAAGTAATACGTGGTCAGTTAATTGGTTATGTGGGTAGCACAGGCTTAAGTACTGCGCCACACGTGCATTACGAGGTGATTAAAAATGGCGAAAAAACAAATCCTATTAATTATTATTACAACGATTTATCGCCGCAACAATACCAACAAATGGTTGAGCTTTCAAAAAAATCTACCCAGTCGTTTGACTAAAATTATATGAAGTCAAAATCAAGTAAAATTAGTTTTAATACTGCTGTTTCTATTGTTATTGCTAATATGATTGGCACCGGCGTTTTTACCAGTTTAGGCTTCCAAGTATTAGGTATCGAAAGTGGTTTTGCCATTATTATGTTGTGGGTAGTTGGCGGTGTGCTGGCACTTTGTGGTGCTTTAACCTATGGCGAAATTGGTGCGGCCTTACCAAATAATGGTGGCGAGTATAATTATTTATCAAAATTATATCATCCTGCAGTGGGTTTTTTAAGCGGTTGGGTAAGTGTTACGGTTGGCTTTGCGGCGCCAATTGCTGCAGCTTCTGTTGCTTTAGGAAAATATGTTTCTAAAATTTATCCGGAAGTAGATGCGGTTATATTAGCTTTTGGGGTTATTATTGGAATTACAATTATTCATACACTTACCTTAAAAGTTGGTGCGGCTTTTCAACGGGCATTTACCATGGTAAAAATAATCTGTATTGTTATGTTTGTTGGCTTTGGTTTGTTTCATGTGCCTAATCACACCGTTCATTTTGTTGCCGATAAAGGCGCCTGGAAAGATATTTTTTCGTTGTCGTTTGCCAGTTCATTAATTTATGTGACCTACGCTTATAGCGGTTGGAACGCTGCAGCTTACGTTGCCGGAGAAATGGACAACCCCAAACGCAACTTGCCACGTGCTTTGTTTATTGGTACCTTAATTGTAATGGCTGTTTACACCATTTTAAATTATGTGTTTTTATACTCGGTTCCTATTTCCGAATTAAAAGGCGTGGTAGAAGTGGGTTATTTAAGCGCCAATAAAATTTTTGGTATTCACCTTGGGCAGTTTATGAGTTTGGTAATTGCTGTATTGTTAATCTCAACCATTAGCGCTATGATTTTAGCCGGACCGCGGGTAATGCAAAGTATGGGTAAAGAAATTACGCCGCTTAAATTTTTTGCCATTACCAATAAAAATAATATTCCATTTGTAGCTATTATTTTTCAATCGGTTATTGCTTTGATTTTGGTATTAACATCGTCGTTTGAATCGTTAATAAATTATGTAGGATTTACCTTAAGCTTGTTTACCTTTTTAACCGTTTTTGGTATTTTTATACTGCGTTACAGACATAAAGAAATTGAACGACCTTTTAAAATGCCATTTTATCCCCTACCTCCTATTTTATTTTTAAGTATTTATGGTTGGATACTATATAGCGTTATGAAAGAAAAACCGAAGGAATCTCTTTATGGAATTTTAACGCTAATAGTAGGTTTAGGCTTTTATTATTTTACAACGTATTTACAAAACAAAAAAAATGCAAACAATAAAATATAGTTGGCTAACAAAAATTAGTGCGGTATTACTTACACTTGCTTTAATAAGTTGTGGCAACGAACCAACAAAAACAGAAACGGAAGTTGTAAAAAAAGATACCGTAAAAATAGAACCTAAAGATACTGTTGTTGAAGTAACAGAAGCGCCATTACCACAATTAAACGACAGTTTAAACGAATTGGCCAATTTAATTAGTGGAAATAAAAATTACACATTTAAAGTATTTACAAACTTTACCGATAAAAAACCCTTTCAAAACTTTTCAGCTGATTTTTCAAAGCGCTGGATAAACTTTGACTCTACACGCCTGGATGTGATTAAAGGTTTTGCTGAGTCAACGTTAAGCAAAGAAATAACCCAAAGCGAACATTTATTTTATCCCTTTTCTGGTCCTGATATTTTGTATGCCTCTACCCTATTCCCAAAAATTAAACATTATACGTTAATTGGTTTAGAGCCTGTGGGAACCTTACCAATTGTAGACGATAAAAATATTGTGCCCGACTCTATTAATAAATACTTTAATAAATTAAACAGTTCGTTAAATGCCATTTTAAAATTTAGCTTTTTTAGAACCGTTGCCATGAAAGAAGATTTACGAAACGAAGAAGTAGATGGCACCATGCATTTAATACTTTTGTTTTTGAATAGAACCGGAAATAACATAGTATCGGTAAAACCATTTCACATTGATACTTTAGGCGAAAAGAATTATCTCTCTGATTTTAATATACTTAAATCAAAAGCAGTAAAAAATAAAAGCTTAGAAATTAATTTTATAACTAAGGATAATGAGTTAAAAACAATTACTTATACGTCCACCGATTTAAGTGATGGCGCCTTTAAGAAAAATACCGGTTTAAATAATTACTTAAACAAGTTAGACTTTAAGATTACCTATTTAAAAGGCGCATCCTACTTATTACACAAAGCTAATTTTAATGCCATTCGTAATTTAATATTGCAACACACAACACAAGTGGTGCAGGACGATAGCGGTATTGCTCAAAAATACTTTGATAAGGATAGTAATAAATGGGCTTACTCGTTTTACGGAAAGTATACCAAGCCCATTAACATGTTTAAAGAACATTATCAAGAGGATTTAGATTCGTTGTATTCAAAAGTTGGTACTAAAAAATTAGGTTTTGGTTTGGGTTATAATTATCGCGATAAGAATAGTAACTTTATGGTAATTACAAAAACAAGCCATTGAGATTCATCTGGTTCATAATCGTTATTTGTTTTGTAAGCAAAGGCATTTCGCAAAACGCTCCACTGCTCGATTCTATTATTCAAGCGCATCCGGCTTTAAAAAACATTATTGATAATAAGAACAAGTATAAGCCTCAAATTATTTATACGCAAATTAATCGCGATAAAGACAATCATCCAAAATTTAAAAACTTTAATTATTTAGTAGACAGTAGCAATTACTTTTATTGTGCCAGTTTGGTAAAATTACCATGTAGTATTTTGGCTTTAGAAAAAATCAATAATTTGAACATTCCGGGGCTTAATAAATACAGCCCTATGTTTACGGATAGCGCTCACGCTTGCCAGGCAAGATTTGCTGTGGATACTACTTCTGAAAACAAATACCCTAGTGTGGCACACCACATAAAAAAAATGCTGTTGGTAAGCGACAATAATAGCTACAGCCGCATTTTCGAATTTTTAACGCCAAAATACATTCAACCACGATTGGCAGAATTAGGTTATCCTAACACGCGTATCGTTCATCGTTTTGACGCGCACTGCCGTGGCGAAGCCAATTTGTATTTTAATCAGATTCGCTTTTTTGATAAAGATTTAAAACTAGTGTATACACAAAAACCCGATTCGTTACTGGAGCGTTTTAAAAATCCATTGGGTGACATTTTTGTAGGACGCGATATTAAAAACAAAAAAGGCAGAGTTATTTCTCAGAAAAAAGATTTCTCAAAATCAAATTATATGCCTTTAACCACTATTCATAGTGTATTGCAGCGTTTAATTTTCCAGACCTATTTGCCGGAGAATAAAAAATACAACATTACCAAAGACGATTGGCAATTTTTGGTAAAGCATTTGGGCATGATGCCAAGAGAAACTCAATATCCGAATTATAATAAAAGAATATATTATGATTCGTTTAAAAAATATTTTATTTACGGATCAAAAGTCTCGACAATTAATAAAGATACTTTGCGCATTTTTAATATTGTTGGACAGGCTTATGGCTATGTTGTTGATTGTGCTTACATTATTAATCCCAAAACAAAAACAGAATTTATGCTAAGCGCTGTACTTTATTGTAACGAAAAAAATAGTTTCGGAACGGGTTCTTACGAAATTAATTCAGTAGGTATGCCCTATTTAAAGGAATTAAGTTTAGCCATATACGATTTAGAGCGTAACCGCAAAAAGAAACATAAACCCGATTTAACAGAATTTAATTTTAGTTTTGGTAAGGAATGATGCCGTTTTTCGTATAATTAATAAACACTACCATGATAAAATTAAACTTAATAACCGCATTTTTGTTTACAGTAATGTTAGCTTCTTGTCAAACATCTACAACAAATACAACAACATCAAAACCAAAGGAAATTATGGAAACATCTTATAACAAAACCGACGAAGAGTGGAAAAAAATTCTTACACCTGAACAATACGAAGTATTACGTCAAAAAGGAACAGAGCGTCCGCATACCAGTGCATTAAATGATAATTTTGAACCTGGAACTTATGTTTGCGCCGGCTGCGGAACAGAATTATTTACCAGCACACAAAAATTTGACGGACATTGCGGATGGCCAAGTTTTGACAACGAAATTGGTGGTGGTGACAGAGTTAAGAAAATTAAAGATTTTAGTCACGGTATGATACGCACCGAAATTGTGTGTGCCAAATGCGGCGGACATTTAGGGCATATTTTTGATGATGGACCAACTTCAACTGGGCAACGCTATTGCGTGAATGGCTTGAGTTTAAACTTTAAGAAGTTAGAGACTGAAAAGAAATAGTTAGTGCTTTATTTCAATTAACTGTGTGTTTTTAATTATTTCGCTTAAAGCATTGAAAAGAGTATCTAAGTCTTCTTGCGAGTTAAACGCGTTAATAGAATACCTTAAATAAACTTTGTCATCTATTTGCATTACCGGAATTTCAATTTTATAAAGTTCAAATAAATGGGTCTGTAGTTTTTGTGGTTGCAAACAATGAATAGGAATGCTAAACATTTGACCTAAAAACTCATCGCTGATAGGACTTATAGGTTTAGTACCGACTAATTTGCAAAACCGTAAGGCATTATATCTAACAATGGTCTTACAGTTTTCTGAAATTTTATCCCAATGGTTTTCTTTTAAAAATTGAATGGCTTTTGGCACAGTTAAAAAAGCTGAGAAATCTCGTGTACCTTGCATTTGATGATAGTCTAAGAATTGAGATGAAGAGGGAAAGGCACTATCGTAACCCCAACTAACAATTAACGGATCAAATAAATGTTGAATTTCTTTTTTAACATATAAAAACGAACAACCTTTTGGTGTCAGCATCCATTTATGGCAAGCACCTGTATAAATATCTGCTTTTAACCCAGAAAGATTTAAAGGAATGTGTCCAGGACTGTGCGCCCCATCCACAAAAGTTAATAATCCCTTTGCTTTTGCTAGTTCACAAATTTCTTTTACCGGAAAAATAAGCGCTGTAGCACTTGTAATATGACTAATGAAAATAGCTTTTGTATTTGGTGTAAGCCCTTTAAAGAAATCATCAATAAAATGTTGCTTTGATTCAATTGGTAACCTAATTTTTTGCCGAACATATTTTGCGCCTACTTTGTTACAATAATAATTCCAGGTTTTGTCACAAGCGCCGTATTCTAAATTTGTTGTTAGTATTTCGTCGTCTTTTTGTAGCTTCAAACTTTTTGCAATAATATTTACGGCATACGACGGATTAGTAACAAAAACTACATCATCTGCGGCACAGCCAATATAATTTCCGAGTACTACACGCGATTGTTGTAAATACTTAAGTCCATTTACGGTCATAAACTGAACGGGCTCCTGCTCCAATTCTAATTGCCATTTTTGATACTCTTCAAAAATGGGTTTAGGGCAGGCGCCAAAGGAACCAAAGTTTAAAAATGTAATATCAGCCCTTAATAAAAATTGTGATTTTAAAGCGGAGTTTTGCATGATTTAAAAGTATAAATAATGTCAAATAATCAAAAATGAAAGTGAATACTATTATTTGAAATTATTTACTAACAGAACCAAAAGTGAGAGTTTTAAATCTTTAATAATTTTTTAGTGCAAAATTTATTTTATCACGTTTAACTTGTTTCAGTATTTTTTAAAGACCAACTTAATTGATGAGTTACATCTTTTAATATTAAATACAAGTAAGTTTAGCTTTCGCTTATCTTTAAATCCTCAATTATTAACTGCACGCTAATTTGCCCTTTGTATTCGTTTTCTTGAATTTTAAACACAATGTCCATAGGGGTTTTGCGTTGAAAGAAATTAATGTAATCGCCTTTATCAAAGGCCATAGCGGCAAAACGAATGTTTGGATTACTTTTTTGAAACAGCTCTAATTTTAAATGATTGGTGCCCACAATTCTACCCCAGCCTGTATCAAATACATTTCTACAAACAAAGCAAGGAGTCATGTTTTCAGGACCATGGGGTGCAAATTGCTTTAAAATTCGAACCAATTTATCGTTAATGTCAAACAAGTTTAATTCACAATCTACTTCAATTTTTGCTATTAATTGTTCATCAGTAATAGTAGCAGCAACCACTTCTTCAAATTTTAAAATAAAGGGCTCTACGTTTTCGCGCTTTAGCGTTAAGCCAGCGGCAAATTTATGTCCACCAAATTGTTCTAACAAATCACTACATTTTTCTATAGCGCTATACACATCATATTCTTTCACACTACGGGCACTACCTGTTACTTTCCCTTCACTTTCGGTTAATACGATTGTTGGTTTATAATATTTTTCGATCAATCGCGAAGCTACAATGCCTACCACGCCTTTATGCCAGCTATTGTTAAACACTACAGTTGATTTTTTTGTAGAGGTTAATAAACTAGCATCCAGCATTTCTAGTGCTTCGGTAGTGGTGCCTAAGTCCAAATCTTTACGTTGTGTATTTGTTTCATTAATGGCTTTGGTAAATTCAACGGCCTGTTCTTCATCTTCACAAACCAATAATTCTACCGCCTTACTACCGTGCTCTATACGGCCTGCTGCATTAATACGTGGACTTAAACTAAACACCAAGGTGCTAATCGTTATATCCGTTTTTAATTGCATTAAATTCAGTAATGCTTTAATTGCAGGTCGAGGACTTTTATTAATAATTTCCAATCCAAAATTGGCCAGTATTCTGTTTTCGCCGGTTATAGGCACTATATCGGCAGCAATACTTGTGGCTACTAAATCAAGGTAAGCGTAACAGATATTTAAATCTATTTTATTTTTTAGTGCATACGCCTGAATTAATTTAAAACCGATTCCGCAACCGCTCAATTCCTTATAAGGATAAAGACAATCGGCTTGTTTTGGATCAAGAACAGCAACGGCATTTGGAATTTTATCACCGGGTAAATGATGATCGCAAATAATAAAATCAATATTTTTTAAATTAGCATAATCTATTTTATCGTTAGCTTTTATGCCACAATCCAACGCTATAATTAAACTAAAATTATTGTCTGCTGCATAATCTATTCCTGCCAACGATATACCGTATCCTTCTTTATATCTATCAGGGATATAGTATTCAATTTGATGGGTGTGTTTTTTAAAGAAGCTATAAACCACACTAACGGCAGTAGTTCCATCAACATCATAATCTCCAAAAATTAATATTTTTTGATTTGAAGAGAGTGCTTGTTCAATGCGAGAAATGGCAATATCCATTCCTTTCATTAAAAACGGATTGTGTAATTGACTTAATTCAGGACGAAAAAAGGCCTTTGCGGCTTCAAAGGTATTAATTTGGCGAAGGTGCAGTAATTGCGCAATAATTCTATCAACACCCAGCTCAGTTTCTAATTTAGAAAGAATGGCTTGCGATTTTGCAGTAGCATTATCAGAAAGTATTTGCCATCGTTTTTCCAATTATTTTAAGCTATGTTGTGATATACGTTTTCAATATCATCATCTTCTTCCATTTTCTCAATCATTGCCATTACCTCTTTTTCTTGTTCTTCTGTCAGTTCTTTTGTGGTAGTTGGCATATACGTTTTTGTAGTTTCTATTACATTAATTTTTCGTTCTTCTAAAGCCGATTGCATTTTGCCATAATCGGTAAAAGTAGTTTGAATAATGAATTGCTTGTTTTCTTCATCTAACGTGATATCCTCTAAACCAAAATCTATCAGTTCAAGCTCCAAATCATCTTTATTTAAGTTAGTGGCGTCAATTTTAAATAATGCAACGTGTTCAAACATAAAACTTACAGAACCGTTAGTTCCCAGAGCTCCTTCGGCACGGCTAAAGTACATACGCACATTTGCCACTGTGCGTGTTGGGTTGTTGGTAGTACATTCTACCAAAACCGGAACACCATGTGGTGCATAGCCTTCGTAAATAACTTCTTCGTAATTACTTGTGTCTTTTTCACTGGCACGTTTAATGGCATTTTCAACATTCGTTTTTGGCATGTTAACCGCTTTAGCGTTTTGCATTACCATTCGTAAACGAGGGTTACTATCAGGATTTGGCCCTCCCATTTTTACAGCCATTACAATTTCGCGACCAATTTTTGTAAACTGTTTAGCCATTTTGGCATAACGTTTAAACATAGTGGCTTTTCGAGTTTCAAATATACGTCCCATACTATTTCAATATTAACTGAGCATTACAAAGTTAATTTAAAAAATAGTTTTTAAAAATTTATTATAAAAAAATAATAAGAAAAATGATGGAGGATTACTTAAAACTGGCGTGTAGACTAGAATCTCTTAATTTATCAAGTAATTCATTTAGGTCATCTACTTGTTTTGTTGATAGGGCATCAAACATTTGTTTGGTAGATTCATCAATAAAGTCTAACTCCTTTAAAAGTGTAAGACCTTGTTCTGTAATTAAAATATTAACATTTCTGCGGTCATCGGGACAGGTTTTACGTTCAACATAACCTTTTAAAACCAATTTGTCAATAATGCGAGAGGCATCACTCATCCTATCAAGCATTCGTTCTTTAATTAGTTTTAAATTGCAAATATTTGGGTACTGACCTCTTAAAATTCTTAGAACGTTGTATTGTTGTGTGGTAATATCCATTCCCTTAAAAAAATGAGAATAATGGTTATTTAACCAATTTGTGGTGTACAACAAATTAACCGCCAATTTTTGTTGTGGTGTTTTAAATTTTTTTTGTTGTATTTCGTCTTCTAATTTCATTAAGAAAAAAAGAGGTTGCTACAAAAAACATTTGAAGCAACCTCAAATTTAATAAATAAAGATTACCCTTTATTTAATTCAATATTTATATTTAATTCTACTTGTTCGCTAACCGCCACACCACCAGCTTCTAAAGCGGCATTCCAAGCTAAGCCAAAATCTTTGCGGTTAATTGTACCCAAAACTTTAAAACCATATTTAATGTTTCCATAAGGATCTTTTACCACTTTAGGGGCACCAGCAACATTTAAAGTCACTTTTTTAGTTACACCATGCATTGTTAAATCACCAGTTAAAATATAAGCGGTTTTACCAATTTTTGGATTTGGTTTCATGCTTGTACTCTTAAAAGTAATTTTTGGAAATTTAGCTGCATCAAAAAAATCAGGGCTTTTTAAATGACCATCACGTTTTTCATCTTCGGTGTTAATGGAATTTACATCTGCGCTAAAATCGATTTTAGCATCTGTAAAATCTGTTTCTGACTTTGAATCTACCGATCCTTCATAAACTTTAAATTTACCTTCTGTTTCGCTCACCATCATGTGAGTTACCGAAAAACCTAATTTAGAGTGTGAAGCATCTAACTTCCAAGCTGTTTGAGCTGTTGCACTTAGCATTAAAAATGCTGAAGCTGCCGATAATACTAATTTTTTCATGTTTGTGTTTTATAATTTGAGTACAAATATATGTTATAACATTAAATGTTACAACATATATTTGTTAAATTAATATAATCTTAAGGTTAAAAAGTTGTTTAAGTTAAAAAACTTAGGTTTGGTGGCTGCATAAAACAAAAAAGTACGAATTTGATTAAAAACGCTTTTAGATTAAACAGCAGATTTTATTCAGCATCGATAACTTTTAAGCGAATTGTCTCAACACTTTGTCTGGTTCTTTTGAGAATAGTTATTTCGTATCCATCTTTATAGCGCTTGTCGTTAGTAGCCGGAATACGTCCAAAAATATAATTAATATAACCACTTACAGTTTCATAATGTGTATTTTCGGGTAAAGCAATTGGTAAGGCCTCATTAACATCGGTAATTGCAGCTTGTGCATTTACAATAAATTCGTTATCACTTTTTTTCTCAACATTTGGTTTTTCCTCATCGTGCTCATCTTGTATCTCACCTACCAATTCCTCAATAATATCTTCCATAGTAATTAAGCCAGCTGTGGCGCCAAATTCGTTGGTAACAATGGCCATTTGAATATGGTGCTTTTGAAAATCACGCAATAATTCGTTAATCTTCATACTTTCGGGTACAAAATGAACAGGACGCATAATGTCTTTTAAAGAGCGGAATTTATTTTCGATAAGGGCTTTAAGTAAATCTTTGCTATGTACAATGCCAATTACATTGTCAATATCCCCTAGGTATATTGGAATTCTACTAAATCCTTCGTCAATAACTTTTTTTGTAATTTCATTTTTACCCAATTCAACATCCAAGGCAATAACTCGGTTTTGAGGAACCATAATTTGTTTAACAATCCTATCATCAAAATCAAAAACGTTTTGAATTAACTCATTTTCGCTGGGTTTAATGGCGCCACCTTCCTCGCTTTCGGTAAGTATTAAACGCAACTCTTCTTCGGTATGCACATCTTCTTCTCCCATTTTTTTAATTCCCATAATACGTAAAACAGTATTTGACGACTTATTTAAAAACCAAATAAATGGACTAAAGACAAAATAAAAAACACGGATGGGCCAGGCAATGAATAAGGCTGTAGACATTGAGTATTTAATACCAATCATTTTAGGAATTTGTTCGCCAATGGTTACATGAAAGAACGTTAATAATGTTAATGCTATTGGCAGAGCTATACTATGAACAGTTATGGTGCTTATTTCCAAACTCGATTTTTCAAACAATCTGATAACAATATGGGAAATAACCTCTTCTCCAACGGCACCTAAAGCCAGAGAGGCAAGCGTAATACCTAATTGCGTGGCGGATAAATAAGCGTCTAATTTATTGAGTAGGGATTTTGCAAGTTTAGCACGACTACTTCCTTTTTGTGCTTTTACATCTAATTGAGAAGCTCTTACTTTAACAAGTGCAAATTCGGCAGCAACAAAAAATCCGTTTAAAAGAACAAGTAAAAAAGTAATAAATAGGTTGGTAAACATAGTTGTTACACAAAGATAACATTTTTTTAGAAGTGTTTATTAGAGCTTATTAGCAATGTCTTCCTTAAGTATAATAATTTTTTTCAAAAGTTCTATTTCATCCAACAATTGTTGTTTTGATTTTATAGAATCATCTCCTGTCCATAATTTATTTATGTAATATGGTTTCTCGTTGTAATTAATCTTAGTGTTTTCACCTCTAAAAAAACTGTATAGAGGCACACGTAAAGCTTTCGAGATTAATTCCAGATTTCTTAAATCAAGTGTTTTATTGTTAAGAGCAAGTGTTAAATCCTCCTCACTCATGTATAAAAAATCTGCAAGTTGTTTAAACGTATAATTTTCTTTAGATAGAATTTCTACTAACTGCTGTTTAATATCCATAATTTAATATAAAGGTAATAAAAAAAGCCGACTTTGTCGTCGGCTTTTTTTAAAATGATATTATATTTTAGTTAACTTCTTTAGTACTTTTTTGAACTTTTTCGCGAATACGAGCAGCTTTACCGGTACGAGAACGTAAATAGAATAATTTAGCACGACGAACGATACCTACTTTATTTACTTCAATTTTGTCGATAAAAGGTGATGCGATAGGGAAAATACGCTCTACACCTACTCCATTGCTCATTTTACGAACTGTGAAAGATGCTGTAGCAGCTTCGTTTTTGCGTTGAATAACAACACCATTAAATTGCTGAATACGCTCTTTATCACCCTCTTTAATTTTGTAAGATACGGTAATAGTATCACCAGCTTTAAAGCTAGGGTGCTTGTGTTCAGAGGTTAATTGCTTTTTTACGTAATCTAATAAAAGACTCATTTTAATTAAATTTTAATGTTAACGTTACATGCATACTTTACTTTGTGTAAACAGCGGCTAATAAACGGGGATGCAAATGTAAGTATTTTTTTTAATTAAAAACACAAAAAAGAGGTATTTTTTATAGATTTGTACTTTGATTTTTGCCCAGGTGTTGGAATGGTATACAAGTATGTTTGAGGTGCATATGCTGCAAGGCGTGGGAGTTCGAGTCTCCTCCTGGGTACAATTTTAGTAATTTTAAACCTGTGTTTCATAAATTATGAATTATAGTGTTTTAAATGTAATTTTCTTCCCGTGAAATTGATATTTACTTGGGTTTTATTTTTAACAAGTTTCCAATGTTATTTGGCCCAAAACCTTATTGCTGATTCAAGCTTTGAACAAAATAAATTTATCCCACTAGATTATTCTGCTATAGGCGCCTCCACGTCATGGAACTCTCCTACCCGTGCTACAACAGACCTTTTTTGTACTTGCAATAAAAAAGATCAAAAAAATTCGAGGGTAAACGTTCCAAACAATTCCATGGGTAATCAACAGGCGCATTCGGGAAAATGTTATGCAGGTATTTTTGCTTTTTCTCACGGTTATTATCGCGAGTACCTTCAAACTTCTCTTGCTCAAACCTTACAGCCTAATAAGGAATATGTTCTTAGTCTATACATTAGTTTATCCGATTATTCGAGATTAGCCATTGATAATTTAGGTGTTTGTTTTTTAGATAAAAATATCAAGTACGAAAATTCTGAAATTATAACTAACCTAAAACCATTGTACATTCCTTTAGAAGAAGAAGTAGGAATGGACACTAAGGATTGGCATCAACTAACACTTATTTATAAAGCAAAGGGAGGCGAAAACACTATTGTGATTGGAGGCTTTGGCATTAAAAGGGTATGGCAAACCGGCAACACGGTCCCAAAAGAAATCAGTTCGCCCATCAACAAAAGCATTGAGCGCGATGCCTATTATTACATAGATGACGTTAGCATGTATGAATATAAGCCCGAAATAATAGACACTACAGTTATTCCTGCCAATTTTAATAATATTGACGTGCCCGATACAGTTATTGTTGAACCAGTAACTATAGAAAAATTACCTTCGGATGTTTTAACTGCCTTTAAAAACGTACTTTTTGAAAGTGGTGAATCGACACTTTCTCCTCCCTCTTATCCTGAATTAAATATTATTGTTTCTTATATGAAAGTAGATCCAAAACTTAAAATAGAAATATTTGGGCATACAGATAATGCGGGAGACGAATCTAAAAATTTGCAACTCTCTATAAAGAGAGCAGTAGCAATTGGAGAATATTTAGTAAATAATGGCGTTCGAAGCTCACAGGTAACATCAAATGGTTTTGGAAGCAGTAAACCTATTGCTTCCAACGAAACACCAGAAGGAAGGAAACAAAACAGAAGAGTTGAGTTTATATTGAAGAACTGATTTTATTACGGTTTAGAAGAGTTACTTAAAAAATTCTTTTATTTTATTAAACCTAACCCCTCTGTTGCTGATGAATCGTTAGGGCTATATAACAAAACCTTATTAAATAGAATTTTTGCTTCGTTTTTACTTCCTAAAAAGTAATTTGTCCATGCAGCCATAAGCATATTACTATAGTTAAAAGGATAAAGGTTTAATGAAACATCAAAATACTTTTTTGCTTTTATATAATCTTTTCTATAATAATAGATTAGACCTAATTTGTAGTTAGCAGTTGAGTTTTTTGAATCTAGTTTTAAAATTGCCAAATAATTTTTCTCAACCTCCGTCCAGTTTTCAAGTGTTGAAAGCGGCGTTATTATGGCCCATAAAGGCTCTGTAGCAGCAGGCATTAAAGCAATTGATTTTTGGTAATATGTAATCGCTTCCTTATTCTTTCCAGAACTTAGATATAACCAGCCAATACGCATATTAATTTCATAAGAAGACGAACTATAAACTTTATTTAACTCACTAATGGCTGATTCATACTTTTTTGCATACTCATATTCGTATGATTTGGTAAATGCATCAATTAAAGTTTTGTCTTGTGCATTATAGTTAAAAGATAATAGGATTACTGCTAAACTCAAAAATATTCTTTTCATACTATTAATTTTTTTGTAAATAATTACCTGTAAAATTACAATTTTAATCTATTTGTAAAACTAAGGTTATTCTATTGTACGAATATTTACAGTAAACAAAACAATTTAATAACATCTAAAAATGTATTTAATTAAAACTTGCGCAAGTTTTAATTAAAATAAGCATCCTACTAGAAAGTGAGAAATTAAGTAATATATATTTAAACAAATCATAGTAATTTATAATTAATTTGGCGTTTGCAAAATAAACCGTTTGAGAAAAAATCAATTTATAATTATTCTACTTTTTTTAATAGCTACTAATTTTAAAGCTCAGGATACACTTAATTCGTTTTATGTTGAAAGTAATTCCTATAAATTGTACACAGAAAAAAACTGGACTGAATTAATAAAATTTGGCAATCAAGCTATTAAACAAGATTTTGATTATTACTATTTACGAATTAGGTTAGGTATCGCCTATTTTGAAAGTGGAAATTATTATGGTGCCGAAAGGCACTTCGAAAAAGCACTTTCGTTTAATTCGGACGATGAGTTAGTTTTGGAATATTTGTATTTCTGTTTTATTTACACGGCGCATTTTGAAGAGGCAATGAAATTGAGTAAAACTTTTAACAAACAATTAACAGAAAAATTAAAAACTGATAAAACGCATCCAATTGGCTATGTTATTGCTGAAGGTGGGGTTAAAACAACTGATAGCACAAAAATATTAGGGAATGGTAATTATTTTCATATTGGATTAGGGCATTACATTGCTAAACAGTTTTCATTGTTTCATGGTTTAACCTATTTTTCACAGACTTTTGCGGATCACTACGGCAGTTCGGGACAAGCCACGCAGTTTCAATATTATTTAAAAGCAACAATTCCTTTAAAAAATAATTGGCAAGTATTGCCAGGATTTCATTATATAACTAAAACAACAACCTTTCGCATTAAAAATGTTCAGCAAATACTTTCTCCGCCACCAGGTCTTCCGCCACCGCCACCTCAAATGGAAACGTTTAGAGATAGTAGCGCTAATGCCAATTACTTTGTTGGCTCAATAACTATTAGAAAATCTATTTATCATTTTGATTTTTCGATTGGAGCAACAGCTTCAAGTGTATTTGGAAATAATCAAATTCAAAACTTTGCTAATATTACCTATTCTCCTTTTAAAAAAGATAAATTATTACTGGGTTTAAATGGATTTATCCATTCTGAAGATAATTACTCTAGCTCAAATTTTGCCATGACACCCTTTGTTTCTGTAAATCCAATTCCCAAACTAAACCTATTTTGCTCTTATTTGTATAATGGAGGGGGACGAAATGTAGTTGAAAGTAATGGTTATATAGTTAATAATTCGACCGACTTAACATCTTCTCGCTGGTCGGTTATAGCTTCTTTGGCAGTAACAAAACAATTTGATATTTATGGATTATACCAGTTTGAAACCAAAGAACAGGAGTATCAAAAATATGCCTATCACTTTAATCTCTTTGTTTTAGGAGTAAAATTTAAACCATAAAATAAAAATTTCAAAAAAATATATAAATTTAGACATGATAAGAACTCGAATTGTTGTATTAGCATTATTTATAGCTAGTTTAAAAACTACTTCACAAACCATAAAAGACTACACCACTTCTGTTACAGCTTTTAACAACAGTTATCAATTTGAAAAAAAAGGCAATTTTGAAAGTTCAATTGATGCGATAAAAGAAACGTCTGATAACACTAATATTGTTTACGAAACCAATATGCGACTAGGTTGGCTTCATTATAAAGCGGGCTTGTATAAAACTTCTATGTCATATTACGAAAAAGCTATTTCTTTAAAGCCAAATTCTATCGAAGCTAAAACAGGTTACAATTATCCAGCTTATGCTTTAGGATTATATGATAAGGTAATTGAACAATACAAAAAAATATTAGAGCTCGATCCTCAAAATACTTCTGTGTGTTATAATCTAGGATATATTTATTATTACCAAGACGATTATAAAAGTGCATTTCCATATTTTGAAAAAGTATATAAATTATATCCTTATCAATACGATGGTTCACTTATGTTTGCATGGACAAATTTAAAACTAAATAAAATCACCGAAGCTCAAGACTTATTTAATAAGTTATCCATTCATTGGCCAAATGATGCCTCAATTCTTGAAGGTTTATCTTTAGCTAAAGCTGATTTAACCAAGGATGCAACAATTAAGCAAGCTGTTGTTAAAAGTGCTGAACAGTCGGGCAAGCCAGATTACAAGTCAGCAATTACAACCTTAAAACAAGTTTACGATAAAAATTCTTTTGAGTTAAACATGATGCTTGCTTGGATGTGCTACGAATCGAAATTATATACCGAAGCCGTAGATTATTATAAAATTTGTATTATTTTAAATCCAACCTCATTAGACCCACGCTTTGGAATTGCATCACCACTCTACGCCTTGGGTAACACCAATGAACTAATTGAACAGTATCAAAAAATTTTAGAAATAGATCCTCAAAACTCCGTGGCTAATTACAGATTGGGTTCTATTTTTTATTACAAAAATCAATACGAACGTGCTAGTAAATATTTTGATGTGTTAGTTCAGCACTATCCTTTTTCTTACGATGAACTTTTAATGCATGGCTGGAATAATTATCAATTAGGCAAAAAACAAGAAGCTAAAGAATTGTTTGTAAAAGTTTTAATGCTGTCATATAATGATAAGTCTGCATTAGATGGTTTAGAACTATCAGGCAAATAGTTGTTTAATACACCAAACTAAAAAAATAAATTTCAGTATTACCTTTTTTATAAATGGTAAACTTGTTTATCCTATTATCCTTCACTTCTATTTCAAAATTAGTTTTTTTAAAGGTCCTATTTAAAAATTGTGTTTCAACTTCTGTACTGATAATACTATGCTGAGGAGCATAAACATTATCTATAAAAGAAAAAGTTGAAGAATACTTTGCCTTTGTAAACAAATAAAATGGAGCTACTACATCTTGAAATGGTTGTAACAATTTATTATTAAAGTGTATTAATGGAACATTATCCGTTATTTTAATATTATCGTAATAACCTAACAATTGCCTGTATCCAGCTAAATAAAAACCGAACAATAACGAGTTCTTGTCTCCCTCAAAATCTGTAAAATAAAACATGATGCCATCGTTTATAAAGTAAGCATAGGAGTTTGTTTCAACACAATAAAAATAGGTTCTATTCCAAGCATCGGTAAATACTTCTAAAATTATTTTTTCGTTGGAATTTTGTTTTTGAAATGCCACTTTTACACCGGGATAAAAATTAAAGGCTGTAGTAAAGAGCAAATTGACTTGAACGTTACAAATATTATCTCCTTGATTTGGCACTTCGGAGTATTTTAAAAACTTATCTTTTCCCTTTCTTAAAATGTAGTAACCAAAAGGATAAGGTATTGGGGGATAACCAATAGTTGGTAGCGTTTGTAATTGAAAATGAATATGGGGCTCAGGCGAACGACCAGAATTTCCGCATGTTGCCAAAAAAGTACCTCTGTAAACGTACTGCCCTATTTCAACGACTATTGAATCTTTCTTAATATGGCTAATTTGAGAAAATAAACCATTTAAATGATTCATAATAATGGTGTTTCCCCAATTTCTTTCCGTATCCACAGATCCAATATCATTTTCATCAACAGTATTTATTATATCGTAAATATAACCATCTGCGGGTGCTATAATTTCTCTATTATAACAATAAAAATGCTCCAACTGGGTCCCAGGTTCGCGATAGGTGTTGTTTTTGTTATCCTCAATTACAAAATCTAAAGCTTTACTCCATTGCCCTAAATGTGTTATCGTACCGTCATAACCTTGACTGACATTCCATTCACCAAAAAAAGGTAAAGAAATTTTCATCAAATGCTCATTTTTAAATCGTTGAACGGAATTTAAATATTTATAAATTGTTTTCTCCGCAGAAAAATATTGAATGGTGGTTATTTGAAAATACTTTTGAAACCAGCGTTGGTTTAAAGAAAATAAAAATGCGGTTGTTAACAAGCTAAAAGAAAATGTGTATCCGTTTAAATTAAATACAGATAGTATTTTTCCAAAAGACATTAGCAATAACATTAAAATAGGTATTAAAATAATAACCGCAATGTAACTATGTATGTTGGGAATAAGAAAAAAACAACCAATAGCAATAGCAAAAAATATGAAGTTAGAACCCTGTAAAAAATAATTTAAATCGTTTACATTTGCTCCAAAAATGGAGTAAAACAAATAAGCAAAACCAAAGCCTATAATACTTAGCGAAAAAGAAATTCTTGAAAAATAAAGTAAACCAAAAGCAATAATCATTCCGCCTAAAACGCTACTTTGAAAAAAAGTACCAGCCAAGGTTTTAAAATAAATAATAGCAAATGGAAAAAAACTTGTATCATCCAGGGAATGAATAATTTGATACAACAAAGAATCTTGATTTTTTACTATTTCGTTTGCTACATAAGCATGATGTTCGTCTAAAAAAATGGTACTTAATCCACTTGAAGAAAGAGAAATTATCCAATAACTAATTAAGAATGGAAATGACAAAAAAGGGACATTATGCCTTGAAAACAAACCCTTTAACCAAGCTGTTATCATAATTAATAAAATAATAGCCGAAAAAAATAAAGCAATAAATGATAAGGTTGGAGTAAACTCATATCCTAAAGCCAATCCAAGCAACAACGCATTAAACCCAAACAAACCACTCTTAATTTCATCTCTTCCAAAACCAATTATTGTTGAAAAAAAATTTGTGGTTACTACCGAAAGCAAACCAATAAAGCCAACATAAGGAGAAAAAAAAGTAACAATTAAAATAAGTAAAGCAAAAACATTATTTAACGAGAAGAATATTAAGCTATAGCTATTTAGTGTACTTTTAAGCCAATAATTTTCTAATATTTTTTTAGATGCAGAAGTCATTACTTTTTCAAAAGTAATCTTTTATTTGAACTTTTAAGAATGTGTATTACTATTTTAATAACGTAACTTATAATAAAAATGGTATTATCTGTATGTGCTGTCATTATTCGATTTTTTGATATTTTTTTTTAGAATTATTTATTAGAATTAAGTTATATTTAAGCAATATTATCAGGTCTAATTTTTTCAAATAAAATAACGTATGGGATCTACCGTCAATTTAAAAAATAAAATAAAAGAAGCTAGTGTTTTAAAAGTTAAGAAAAAAATGATTTTTAAAAACTTTGTTACTTGGTTCGAGATACCAGCCTACAATCATTATAGAGCCGTGGCTTTTTACAATTATATTTATGATATTGAGATAACCTCGGTTGAAATTAACGGTTTAGCTATGGGCTTTTTCCCCTCTGAGAATGGCATTGGTGGTGCAATAGTAACAGGTCAGGGCTGTGTACCAAGCGAAAATGGGCCCTTAATTTATTTAAATGGTGGTGAAGATTTAAATGAAGTGCTGTCTAAAGTAAATGAAGCCGGTGGAAGAGTAACAATGGAGAAGACATTTATTAGCGAGACTTCCGGCTACTTCGCTTTGTTTATAGATTCAGAAGGGAACCGTTTAGCTCTTCATTCCAAGAATTAAATTTGATAATGAATCAATTTGATAATTCGAAAATGATTTGCTTATATGCAAAGTAATAAACCAAATATTATAGTCGAAAAAACGCTTGAGTTTTCATTACTAGTTAATGAATATGCTGAATTACTTGAGGAAAAACGTAAATATGTAATTGCTAGACAACTTCTTAAATCAGGCACATCAATAGGTGCAAATGTTAGAGAAGCGCAAAATGCAGAAAGTAAATTTAAATTAAAAATTTCTGCAAAAGAAGCTGACGAAACAGAGTATTGGCTTTTATTATGTCAAAAATCAAAATATTATCCGGATTGCAGTATACTTCAAGAAAAGTTTATAGACATAAATAAAATTTTGTCAAAAATAATAGCCTCATCAAAACGAAGTAATAAGTAAAATAATACTAAATTTAATCAAATTTTCAAATTGCGCAATTACCAAATTAGTTTATGAATTCAAAACATTACAACATTAATCAATTACGCATTGATTTATGGAATGAATTAAAAGAAAAAACAAATGCAATTACTCGCCTACAACCTAATGACGATGCGTTTAAAAAAAATTCAAACGAAATAAATGAATTGCTTCAAAACTTAAAAAGTATTGAGCAGTATTTTTCTTTTCCTGGAACAGCAATTGTTAATCGCACTATAAATGGCATTAGTAAAGGCGAACTAAAAGCCGTAAGCAATCGGGTGGCGGAAATCGTGCATTTATTGGTAAGTGATGGATACAGAACTCAACACGAATTAGCGGAGGGAATTATTAATGAATCATTGGGTATTTCTCAAAAAACGAATAAACCTACTGCTTCTTCTAAAAAAATATTTTTTGAAGTATTATATGTTGAAGACTTATCTAATAACGAAGAGCTAGCTATTAAAAGTAAAATTAAAGAAATTATAAATCCTAATGGTAAGTTAACTTATGACTTGGTGGTTCAGCGCACCTTTCAAGATGCTTTAATTTGTTTATTTTTTAATTATAACATTCAAGCTGCCGTTATTCGTTATGCGCCATTACATTTGTCAACAAATATAACAGATGCCATTCGTCCGTTTATTCAAAATGTGTTAAATATTGATTTGACTAACGTTTCTAACGCTAACCTTGGTCCCTTGCTTGGCAAGTATATTAAACAATTTCGACCTGAATTAGACATCTATTACATTACAGATACTTCCTTAACACATTTAGAAGACGCCACCGTAAAAACATTCAAGCGGATTTTTTACCGAATGGAAGATTTTCAGGAATTACACTTAACAATCATTAGTGGTATTAACGAACGTTATCAAACTCCTTTCTTTACAGCTCTAACAGACTATAGTAAAAAACCAATAAGCGTGTTTCATGCTATGCCTATTTCTCGCGGAAATTCTGTCTTTAAGTCAAGGTGGATTTCTGACTTTGGAGAATTTTACGGAAGAAATGTGTTTTTAGCGGAAACATCTGCTACAAATGGTGGTTTGGATTCTCTATTACAACCAACAGGGCCGCTAAAATTAGCACAACAAAAAGCAGCAAAAGCTTTTGGTGCCGAGCATTCTTTTTTTGTTACTAACGGAACATCTACTGCCAATAAAATAGTTCAACAAGCATTAATAAAACCTGGCGACGTAGTTTTAGTAGATAGAGATTGTCACAAATCTCATCACTATGGTTTGGTGCTTACCGGTGCTTTTCCGGTGTATTTAGATTCTTATCCCATTCAGGAATATTCTATGTATGGTGCAGTACCATTAAAAGTAATTAAGGAAAAATTATTGACTTTAAAGGCAGCAGGAAGATTAGATCGTGTAAAAATGATGTTACTCACAAATTGCACGTTTGATGGAGTGGTTTATAATGTTGAAAAAGTAATGCAAGAAGTTTTGGCCATTAAACCAGATATGGTGTTTTTGTGGGATGAGGCTTGGTTTGCATATGCTAGTTTTACATACACCTTTAAGCAACGAACAGGTATGTTTGTGGCACAAAAATTATTTGAAAAATACAGAAGCGCTGACTATAAAAAAGAATACCAACAACATATTAAATCTTTAAAACCAAATGAGCTTCCATCCTTGCCAGATCCTGAAAAAGTAAAAATACGTGTATACGTTACCCAAAGTACACATAAAACTTTATCATGCTTTCGCCAAGGCTCTATGATTAATATTTGGGACGAAGAATATAACCTAAAAGTTGCCGATAATTTTTTGGAAGCTTACATGACACATACTACCACTTCCGCCAACTATCAAATTTTAGCCTCTATGGATGTGGGTAGAAGACAAGTAGAATTGGAAGGATATGAGTTAGTGGAAAAAGCGATAGAAATGGCAATGGTACTGCGATCTAAAGTTCAAAATCATCCAATACTTAGTAAATATTTCCACATTCTTTCTGTAAAAGATTTAATTCCAAAAGAACATCGCGAGTTTGGATTAAACGATTATTATACCCCGGAAACTGGCTGGGCACGTATGGAAGACGAATGGGAAAAAGATGAGTTTGTATTGGATCCAACAAAAATTACTTTATTTGTTGGTAAGGCTGGCATTACCGGAGATGTGTTTAAAAATGCTTATTTAATGGATCGCTTCAATATTCAAGTAAACAAAACATCACGTAACACGGCTTTGTTTATGACCAATATTGGAACAACTAGAGGAAGTATCACATTTTTAATTAATGCCCTATTGCAAATAGCCGGAGAATTAGATGAACGTAACCGTTCGTTAAACAAACGCGAAGCAGAAATTTCAAAAAAACACATCGACTCAATTTTAAACGACGTGCCTCCTTTGCCTAACTTTAGTTATTTTCACCGTTCTTTCGAAGCCACGCCAGGTGTGCCTGGAGGTAACATTCGCGAAGCTTATTTTTTAGCATATAACGAAGATATGTGCGAATACATCTTACTAAGCGATTGTTTGCAGGCTTTAAAAGAAAATAGAGAATTGGTATCTACATCCTTTGTCATCCCCTACCCTCCTGGCTTTCCAATATTGGTGCCAGGGCAAGTAGCAAGCGAAGAAATTATCCGTTTTATGATTGCTTTAGGAATAAAAGAAGTACATGGCTATAGAGCAGAACTAGGATTAAAAATATTTACAAAAGAAGCATTAAATCGTAAAAACACAGTATCGGCTATGGCCGCAATACCCATGACCATAGGTAAAACAAAAGTAAAAAAATAAAAAGTCCCTAACCATTAATGCTGAGCGGAATCGAAGCATGATATAATAAATAGAAACAGTAAATACTGCAATAATGAATACACTTAAAAACATATCCGAAATAAGAAGTTTTTTTTTAGCGAATGAAACTCCAGTATATTTTATCAGCGCCACTAATTTTAATTTATTAGGAATGGACGAATGGGTGAAAAATTTTAAATTTATTTGTCATATTGATTGTTTTGAAGGGCAACACCCAAATGTATTTTCCCCAAAAACAGAGCTCCCACACGAAGAATTTCAAAGCATTGAAGACATAAATAATTACATGCTTCAACACCCCGAAGTAATTGATTACATTAAATCACGAAGTGTAAATGGCAATGTTGGAAAAGCCTTGTTTTTAATGTTTGACGAAAAAACCGAAACTCTTGCAAAAGGCTTAGGATTGGATGTTTGTTTCCCAACCGCTGCTCTAAGAAATGCGCTAGACAACAAAGTAAATACTAACCGTATTGCCGAAAAAGCTGGTGTTGCGTGCGTTCCGTATGTATTATCAAAAGTAAATGGCTACAACCACTTAATGGAAGTATCAAAAAACTTAGGAACTGATTTAGTTGTTCAAACACCTTTTGGAGATTCTGGTCATACTACATTCTTCATTTCAAATGAGGAAGAATTTGATAAACATAAAGATGAAATTTTAACGGAAGCTGAAGTTAAAATAATGAAGCGCATAAATTGTTATGGAACTGCCATTGAAGGTTGCGTAACAAAACACGGAACATTGGTAGCACCTTTAATGACAGAGTTAGTCGGATTTAAAGAGCTAACGCCATACAAAGGTGGCTGGTGCGGTAACGAAATTTTTGGTAATGCTTTTAACCCTGATATTAGAGAAAAGGCTAAAAAATATACTACTATGTTTGGAAACCAACTTTTAAAAGAAGGTTACAAAGGGTATTTTGAATTAGACTTTTTAATTGATAAAGACAATGGCGAAGTCTATTTGGGCGAACTAAACCCACGTGTATCAGGAGCTAGCTCCATGACGAATCATGCCCTATTTGCTTATGCAGACGTACCCTTATTCATTTTTCATTTATTAGAATGGATGAATGTAGATTATCAAATAGATACGAGTGCATTAACTAACAGATGGAGCGAAGCAGAGAATATGGATAGTTGGAGCCAATTAGTTATAAAGCATACCCGTAAAACGTTGGAGTTTGTTTCACAAGCACCTGAATCGGGTATTTGGCAAATGCAGAAAAATGAAAAAATAAAATTTAAAAAAATGGATACGCATCGCGGCTCTATTATGGATGACAATGAGGCGTTCTTCCTTCAAATTACTCAAGAGAACGGCTATTTTTATGAAGGTGCAGATTTAGGAATTTTAATAATGCGTGGGCGTTTAATGACCAACGATTTTGAATTAACTCCCCGTGCTAAAAAATGGATTAGAGAAATACGCTCGCGCTATAAAACCGATTTATTGGAAAGCTACGAAACAGAAGAAGATTTATTATCTCAAACAGAAGGTTTTAAATATCTTTAACTATTCTAGCTTCCCTTTACTTATCCAATCTTCAATGTCATATTGGTTTAATTCGTAATAATCTACTTTTTTTACAACAATACTATTTTCTAGATAATAAATACGAGGTAAATTAGTGCCTGCTAATTGTACAAATGATTTTCCTAAACAAAAACTATTAGGAATATTATCAGCCTTTGTATCCTCAATAAAAATTTTGTAATCCTGTTTTTCGCCATTTAAAATAAAATAAATTGGTAAATCAGGGTTATTCTTTTTTATTAACCTAAATTTTTTCGCTGCAATACGGCAATGAGGACATGTTAAGCTAATAAAAGCCACAACCTGTTTTTCCTTGCGTAAATCTATTTTTGGTATTTCAACTTTAACACTATCCTCAGGCTGATAAAGTAAATTTAATTCCAAAGGATAATTTACCTTTTCATCTAAATTATTTGAGGTGTATTTATAGTCAACCGGATTAAGAATAAAAGGAACCGAAATAGAAGTAACAGCCACAAAACTTAACAAAAATTTATTTGCTTTCAATTTCCACCCGTCGAACAAAAAATAAACAACCACGCCCATGGCAATCATAATTATATTTTTATACACTGCTTGCAGCGGTGTCATATGAAGACGCTCGCCAAAACAACCACAATTACCGTTGTTGCCACTTGTTTTTATTTGAATTAATAAATAAATTATAAAAAACAGTAATAAACCAGTCATTAAAGGCAAGGTGAATTTTTTAAGATTATAATTTACAATTAATAAAATGCCAATAAAAAACTCTAAACCAATTAATATTCGAGCTATTAATGGTGCAGTATACCAATTGGCAATGCCAATATCCACAAATGTAAATTCAAAAGTTTCTATTACAGGATCTATTTTTGAATAACCGCTATATATAAACACCAAGCCCAAGGTTACAGAGAACAAGGCTGCTATAATTATTTTTAAAATCTTCATTAAAATTGATGCAAAGCTAAACAAAAAAAGTCTACCAAATAATGGTAGACTTTTTCGCTCCCTCTCCTGGGCTCGAACCAGGGACCCCATGATTAACAGTCATGTGCTCTAACCAGCTGAGCTAAGAAGGAATTTTTCTGATTAGGTCGGCAAAATTACATTACTTTTTGGAAATAAACAATATCTTTACACAAAAATTTTAAAAATACTTTAAATGAGCTTATTAGTAGTTGGAACAGTAGCATTTGACGCTATAGAAACGCCTTTCGGAAAAACCGATAAAATTGTGGGTGGCGCTGCATCTTATATTTCGCTTGCCGCCTCGTATTTTTACAAAGATATTGAGCTGGTTTCGGTTGTTGGCGACGATTTTCCGCAGGATTTTTTAAATATTTTAAAAAATAAAGGGGTAAAATTAGAGGGACTTCAGATTAAAAAAGGTGAAAAATCTTTTTTTTGGAGCGGTAAGTACCATAACGATTTAAATAATCGCGATACCTTGGATACGCAATTAAATGTATTAGAGCATTTTGATCCTGTTGTTCCTGAATCTGCAAAGCAACCAGATTTTTTAATGTTAGGCAACTTAGTTCCTGCAGTTCAGCAAAAAGTAATTAATCAACTTACTAAACGTCCAAAATTGATAGTATTAGATACTATGAATTTTTGGATGGATATAGCCATGGATGATTTGAAGAAAACAATAGCCATGATTGATGTTTTAACCATTAATGATAGCGAAGCACGTCAATTATCTGGAGAATACAGTTTAGTAAGAGCAGCTCAAAAAATATTAGCAATGGGGCCAAGTGTTTTAGTAATAAAAAAAGGAGAGCACGGAGCCTTATTATTTAACAAGGAAGAAGTGTTTTTTGCTCCTGCCCTGCCATTAGAAGAGGTATTCGATCCAACCGGTGCCGGCGATAGCTTTGCAGGTGGTTTTATTGGTTATTTAGCAAAAACAAAAGATATTAGTTTTGAAAACATGAAACGTGCTATTATTTTTGGAAGTGCGATGGCCAGTTTTACGGTTGAAAAATTTGGAACTGAGCGATTGGTAGGCCTTTCTGACGAAGATGTTGAAGACCGTGTACAACAATTTGTTGATTTGGTTCAGTTTGACATAGTGTAGTTAAAATTTATCCCATTTTTATACTAAATTTATCTTTTTACCGTTATAATGTATTAGTGAAAATTAAGCGTAGTTTATATTTTTTGTGTTTAGTTGTTGTTTTGGTGTCTTGTAGCACCAAAAAAAACACCTTTGTAAGCAGAAATTATCATAATATTACAGCTCGTTATAATGGCTATTATTACTCTTGTTTAAACATTGATGAGGGTATTTATAAAATCGAAAAAAACAATAAAGAAAATTTTGATAAAATTCTACCTGTTTATATCTATCCATCAAACGAAAAAGCGAAATCTACTTTTCCTGAATTTGACAAAGCCATTAAAAAATCATCTTTTTGTATTCAACGTCACACTATTAAAGATAAAAAGGGTAACGAGGCTCCAACGGCGGGTAAGTGGATTGATAATAACTGGATAAATATTGGCATTTCTTCATTTTACAAGCGCGAATTTTTTACAGGTTTGGAAAATTTTGAATACGTAGCGCGTACCTACACCAAAAGTAAAGATAAATACACCGCTATGCTTTGGATGGTAAAAACAAACAATGAAGTAGGTTCGGTAAGTAGTTCAGAACAAATTATTAGTCTTTTAAAAAACGAAAAAAAATTACCGAAAGCTGTTTTAAAAGAATTACCTGTAGTTGAGGCAGATTATTATACAAGGCGCGGTCAAAATACAGAAGCAGCCTCCAAACTAATGGAAGCTATGCGCAATAGCAACCCTATTACCGGAATTAAACGTGATAAACGTGCTCGTTACGCTTTCATAATTGCTCAATTATTTGAACAACAAAAAGAGAATAAGCGTGCAGTACAATATTATAAAAAGTGTATAAAATTAAAACCAAGTTATGATTTGGTGTTTTATAGCAAAATTAAAATGGCGCGCTTATTAGATGTTAAGCGAAGTAATTCTGAAAAAACTAAAAAAGACTTACTTAAAATGAGTAAGGAATTTAAGAATAGTGATTACTATGATGTAATTTATTACACCTTAGGCGAAATTGAAGAAAAAGAGCGCAACCAACCTCAAGCCTTGTACTATTATAAAAAGGCTATTAAAACAAGTCTGGCTAATCCAAAACAAAAAGCCCTAGCTTATTTAAAAGTTGGGGAAATTAACTTCGATTTAACTAATTATCAAGTAGCAGGTGCTTATTACGATAGTACCATTGTTACCTTACCAAAAGATCATCCAGATTACACATCTATTATCGCCCGTAAAAAAACCTTAAACGATTTGGTAACACAAATAACAATTATTCATAATGAAGATAGCTTGCAGAGAATAGCTAAAATGAGTGATGCGGAGCGTAATTCTTTTATTGATAAAATAATTGCCAATGCACAAAAAGAAGAAGAGCGAAAACAAAAAGAAAAAGAAGCTGCGCAAAATAGTGGAAATGGATTAAATGCATTAACCAGTAATTCAATTAATAGTGTCACTGATTTAAATAGTGGAGGCGTCTCGTTTTACTTTTATAATCCAAATACTATTGCATTTGGAGTTGCTGATTTTCAAAAAAAGTGGGGAGGCAGACCAAATGAAGACAATTGGCGTAGAAGTAATAAAGCTGCGGCAATTGATAATACCTTTAATAAAGACAGTACAAATACTACAAATAATACAAATGGTAACATATCAGAAAACGCAAAAAAATCTCGTGACTACTATAAGCGTGATTTACCTACAAATGATTCATTAATTACAAAAAGCAACGGAAGAATTATTGATGCCTACTACTCAATGGGATCTATTTATAAGGAAGAATTAAACAACACCAAAAAAGCGGTAGCTTCTTTTGAAGAATTAAATACGCGCTTTCCAAGCAACAAATATTTATTAAATATTTATTACTTTTTGTACCGCATCAATTTGGCTGAAAAGCGTGAAGATAAAGCCAATTACTATAAAGATAAATTATTAAACGAATTTCCGGATAGCGAGTTTGCTTTACTCTTAAAAAACCCAAATTACGCGCAGGAACGTAATTCAAAATTGAGTGAAGTAGAAAAATTTTATAACGACGTTTACAAAGCCTACCACGATGATGCTAATTATACTTTAGCATTAAATAGCGCTAAAGAAGGCCTTAATAAATTTGGAAATAATAGTTTTGCACCAAAGTTTGAATTTATAAAGTCATTAAGTATTGGAAAATTGATTGGTATCGATTCTTTAGAATACAACTTAAAACTATTAGTTGCCAAATACCCTAAAGCAGAAGTTACACCTCTGGCAAATGACATTTTACAAGCCATTAAAAAACAAAAAAATCCAGATTTATTTAAACCTATTGAGCCTGGAAAAGCTCAATTAGATACCTTTTTAGTAAATTTTGATGCTGAACATTTTTTAATTGCGGTTGTGCCCGACGATCCAAAAATTGCAAATGAATTTAAATCTAATCTAGATGCTTTTTCGGCAAAGTATTACAGCTCTAAACAATTTAATCTAACCAGCAATTTATTTGGCACAAATAAACAATTGGTTATTCTTAAAACTTTTGCAAATGCAAATGAAGTAATGACTTATTTCAATAATCTTTTAAAAGACCCTGATGTTTTTAAAGGAAGTGTTAAAAAGGAAATGTTAGATATCTATCCAATACTTGCCAGCAACTTACCATATCTTTATAAAAAGAAAAATATTGAAGGGTATAAATTATTTTACAACGACAATTTTAAAAATTTTAACACCAAACAATAAAATTTTTAATTACCTTTAATTTTATAATTTTCATCATGTTAGGACGTAACTCTTCAAATAAAACTTCAAATACCGATGGTGGTTCGGTTAATTTAATTGGTAATGGTACAAAAATTATTGGCGATATCAGTTCTAACGGAGATGTGCGTATTGATGGTAATTTGGTAGGTAATTTGGTAACCACTGGTAAATTTGTATTGGGACCTAATGGTGTTATTGAAGGAAATGTTACCAGTGGAAATGCAGACTTAAGTGGCGAAATAAAAGGAATTGTTAACGTTAGCGAAATGCTTTTATTAAAAAGCACTGCCAAAATTAATGGCGATATTGTTACTGGCAAATTAGCCATCGAACCGGGCGCATTATTTACTGGTTCTTGCAACATGGGGGCAAAAGTAAAAAACATGCAGGCTCATTCCGAAAAATTTGATGCCGCAAAAACAGCCTAACCCTTTTCTTAAATATAGTAACTTAGCCATTCAAATGGGCGTTATTATAGGCTTATGTGCTTGGGGAGGAAATAAACTTGACAAACACTATAATAACCCAAAACCATTTTTTACAATTATTTTATGTCTTTTGGGCATCGGAGGCTCGCTATATCTGGTTTTAAAAGACTTTATTCACCCCAAAAAAAAGTAAATTTATCTGTTAAATGTAAATTATTTAACATTCAATTTGATTATATTTAACAATTTTTTATCGATAAACATCATTATTCTTTCGATTAAAACCGTATATTTGTACCGGATTTTCGAAAACATGTCTAATTTTTTGAAAATCAACTAATTACAAATATTTATTTGATTAACAGTTACTTAACATTAACTTAATATACATAAAACCATGACAACAAAAACCCAAAACCCAATCATAGACACTATGATTGAAACCCAATCTAATTTTTTAAATAATTGGATGGAATCAGCAAAAAAAATGCAATCTGCATTTAGTAATGGCAACATCGCTCAAGAAAGCCAAACTATCTACAAAGAGTTTTTTGACAAGCAAATGAGTATTTTAACAAATATGCAAAATTCAAGCACTCATATGTTTGATAATGCCAATAACGGGAACAACCCTCAAGAATTTTTTAAAAATTGGTTTAACCAACAAGCTGCTTATGCAAAACAATTAACCGATTTTAATCAAAGTATTTATAGTAGCTACACAAACTTTGGTAAACCTGCTCAAGATTACATGGCTAATTTTGGTCAAATGAACACTGCTTATACTAATATTTATAACACATGGATGAATACTTTAAATTCATCATACGATACTATGACTAAAAACATGAATGGTACCTTTAATAAAGACGTGTTTTCAAACTTTATGCAAGGCAACCAAGTTTACGCTAAAATGCAAGAATTTTTTGGACCAATGGCAGACGCTATGCAAAAAGGTCAATTTAACTTAGATGCTTTTAAAAACTACTTTTCGGCGGACAGTTATACCAACTTAACCAAACAATTATTTGGTAATGTTTATACTGGTGCGCCAATGAAAGAAGTTTATGATAACGGCATGAAACAATTACAACATTTTTTTACCAATCAAAATAACTTAAGTAAAGAATATTTTGAAAAAGTAAAAACCATGTCAGCTGAGTTTCCTAACCTATTTAATAACGACGCTACAAATTCTATGAAAGAATTTTATGGTAAAATGAACAATGTGTTTGGTAAAACATTTGAACCTTTATTAAAAATAGCTACACCAGGTAAAGAAAAAGAAAACATTGAAGCTACCATTAACTTAATGGATAAAATGGCAGAATACAGTTTTAAACAAGCTGAATTACAAATGCACTTACAAAATACTACTCAAAAAAGTATCGAAAAAATTGCAAAAGAATATTCTGAAAAGTTTAGCAATCCAACAACATTAACTCAAGTACCTAATGCACAAGATATGTACAACGAGTGGGTAAAAGTTAACGAACAATTATTTACCGAATTATTTGCTAGCGATGAATTTAGCAAAGTAAAAGGTGATGCTTTAAACTTAAGCATGGATGTTAAAAAACATTTCGAAAAACAATTTGAAGGGATGTATGCTAACTACCCATTAGTATTTAAAGCTGAAACTGAAGAATTACACAAAGCGGTTTACGATTTAAAAAAACAAGTTAAGGAATTGCAAACTAAATTAGCAATGAATAACGCTGCTACCGTTGAAATTTTTGACGAAGAAAAAAACAAAAAATCTTCTACTAAAAAATAATTTTTTAAGGTAAATATGTAAAGCCGTCCTGCAATTAGGACGGCTTTTTTATTTTACGGTATCCCAAAAGGAAGCGGGTTAATTTGAGAACTGTTATAAAATCACATCTCGACACACCTCCTATCGTCGGCACTTGATGTAACAATTGCATAAAACTGTCATCTTTAACTGAATCTAACTAGTCGAAGGATGAATCTATACTCCTAGTAGTCAGTTCGAGTAGCAAAGCATATCGAGAACTGTCGTAAAATCACATCTCGATACACCTCCTATCGTCGGCACTCGATGTGACAATTGCATAAAACTCTCATCTTTAGCAGAATCTAACTAGTCGAAGGATGAATGTATACTCCTATTAGTCAGTTCGAGTAGCGGAGCGTATCGAGAACTATTATAATATCACATCTCGATACACCTCCTATCGTTGGCATTCGATGTGACAATTGCATTAAACTTTCATCTTGATCGGAGTCGAAGGATGTTTCAAACATTAACTTTACGTTAATTAAAATTACTGTTGGTTACTCAAAAAAATAATTCCTACATTAGTCTTATAAATAATTTATTATGGAATTAGACGCATTAAAACAAATGGCTGAAATGACCCAAAAGGTTATTAAAAGCTACGAAACATTAAATCAAGTAAAAGAAGTTGATATTGCCATTACACCCAAAACAGCAGTTTATAATGAAGATAAACTAACACTTTACCGTTATAACCGCGATACCGAACCAACATACAAAACACCGGTATTAATAGTTTACGCTTTAGTAAACACCTATAAAATGTTAGATATTCAGCCAGACCGCAGCTATATTAAAAACTTGTTGGCGGCAGGGTTAGATGTGTATTTAATTGATTGGGGATTCCCAACAAAAAGCGATCGCTTTTTAAGTATGGATGATTATGTAAACGGATACATAAACAATTGCGTTGATTTTATTCGAAAAAAACACAGAGTTGAAAAAATAAATATTTTAAGTATTTGTCAAGGAGGTACATTGAGTGTTATATACTCCTCATTATATCCCAATAAAATTAAAAACTTGGTAACGCATGTAACCCCTATTGATTTTAGTACCAACGACGGTTTATTGTTTAGGTGGAGCCGTGATATGGATTTTGACAAATTGGTAGAAGCTAACCACGGCTTAATACCTGGCGACTTTTTAAACCAAGGCTTTGATATGCTAAAGCCAATGATGAAAGTGCAAAAACAACAAGCCTTAACTAACAGTTTAGAAGATAAAGATAAACTGCTAAGTTTTTTACGTATGGAAAAATGGATTGCTGAAAGCCCTGATCAAGCCGGTGAGTGTTTCCGCCAGTTTATGAAAGAATTATATCAGGAAAATAAATTAGTAAAAGGAGAGTTAGAAGTGGGTGGCAAAAAAGTAAACTTAAAAAATTTAACCGCAAACTTATTAAACATTTATGCCACCGAAGACCATTTAGTTCCTCCAGCAGCCACTATTCCTTTAAACGATCACGTAGGAAGTGCCGATAAAGAATTATATGGCTTTAAAGGTGGACACATTGGCGTGTTTGTAGGAAGTAAATCTCAAAAAGAATTGGCTCCGGCTGTTACGGAGTGGCTTAAAAAAAGAGATTAACTCATAACAAACACATACAAGCTTAATAATTAAAATTAGCCAATTGCCTGCTTACTAAAAAAAGATAGAACAAGCTATATCGAAAAACAACTAAGGAGATTGGATGAAAATATTATGGCTAGGAATTTAACTTTAGCTGCAAGACTAAGAGAGGTCTTATTAAATGGACATTGGATTGCCAATACTAATATAAAAGAACAAGTATTAAGTGTTGATTGGAAGCAAGCAACATTGCAAATTTATAAACTCAACACTATCGCTGCGCTTACTTACCATTTAAACTATTATTTATTCGGACTTTTATCAGCCTTAAAAACCGGAAGACTTGAAATTAGTGACAAATTTAGTTTTGACCATCCTGTGATTACTTCAAAAGAAGATTGGGAAAAATTGGTGTCTGAATTTGTTAATAATGGCTTGGAATTTTCAAATTTTATTGAACAATCGGATGAGACTTTTTTTGACCAACCATTTATCGATGAAAAATATGGCACAATTCAGAGAAACATTGAAGGAGTAATTGAACATAGTTATTATCATTTAGGGCAAATTTCTTTAATTAGAAAAATTATTCTTCAAAATCAATAATTAAGTCATTCAATTAAATTTAAATTCAATGAGATTAACAAAAAAAACCTTATTAATAGTTCTGATTCTTTTAAACTCAATTGTCTTATTAGGGCAAATTTATCCAGAAGGCGTTCCTCCATTTGCTCGAATTGTGAATATTCTTTTCCTTACCTCGAGTTTACTCTATTTCTTTATCCAGATAAGAACTAAAAAATAATTTTATAGTTTAAAAGCCCGAACCGCTATAAAATTACTTTTTCCTAATATAATTAAAACTCTTTTTATGTTTTACCCCGCTTGTGCATACATAAACAATTCCGTTTTTATCCTTGGCGTCGTAAAAATTTAGCCCACCGTCTACCATTTTTTTACAAACGTAAGTACCTTCAATTTCTTTTAATTGCAAAGAATCTGTAAAATGTTTGTACTCTTTTAATGTAACGATTTTATCCTCTATTTTATATTCTTCAATTACTTTGTTGGTTTTGGTTTGGCTAAACCCTAAAAAACCTAAAAAAATAAAAATAAATAGCCCAATTAAACCTTTTGCTTTTTTGTAAGTCATAGATGCAAATAAAACAAAAAAACAAATAATATGAAAACTAATTTGATTATAAAAACCGGAATTACCAGTGCAATTGCTTTGGCTTTAGTATTTACCTCTTGTCGTAAAAAAGAAATGGAAGACGACGATGATACACCCTTAATGAGCACACAATCTAACGATGCACAAACTAACGATGCGAATACTGATGACGCCTATACAGATGCCGATAACAGCATGAGTAATAGCAAAACTCTTGCAGGAACAAGCACAGCAAGCACAACCACTTACTTTTGGCCTTGTGATGCCACGGCAGATACCTCTCAAATCCAACAAGGTATTGTTACCTTAACATTTAACGGTAGTGGTTGTAATGGAAGAACCAGAACAGGACAAATAAAATATCAAGTGGTAAATTACACAAGTGGTGTGCGTTGGAAAGATGTAAACGCTCAATTAATTGTTGACTTTATTAATTATAAAGTTACACGTAACGGCAAAAACATGACGCTTAATGGCACACATAACATTACAAATGTATCGGGTGGTTTGGTATCCGAACTATCTGGCGATAAACCAAGTATAGTAAGAACTGTGAGTAGTACAAATATGAATATTGTTTTTGATGATAATACTACCCGCCAATGGAGCGTTGCAAAACGCCGTACTTGGGACTATAATGGTGGTAATTTAAAATTTTCGGTTACAGCCAATGCTTCAAATAATGTAAGTGCCTGGGGAACAAACCGAAAGGGAAATGAATTTAGTACTAAAATAATTTACCCGGTTGTTTTATTAAAAAATTGTGGCTGGAATAAACCAGTATCTGGAACCGTTGAACACTCCGTTGATTCAAGAAATATAACAGTAACCTTAGGAACAGACGCTTCGGGTAACGTTAGCTCAAGCACCTGCCCTACTAATTTTAAAGCAGAATGGACTGGACGCAGAGGAAAACAACGTACATATATTGGAACATATAATTAGTTAATAGGGATTAGTTAGAAGGAAATAAAAAAAAGGTTGCTTATTAAATCAAGCAACCTTTTTTTTATTAAATAGGAATAATAAAACTAGTCTTCAGCCACCACAATGATAAAATCGTCTTCGTTAAACTTAACACTACTAGATTTAGCAGGATTTATTTTAACACCAAAGTGTTTTTCAGAATCAGAGCTTTGTGCCGAGATGCGATAACCAATAGCAGTTTCGTTTAATTGAGCGGCGCTTTCTAACACGGTATAAAAATTAACCGACTCACCCGGTTTTATATAACGGCTTACGGGTTTTAAATAAATTTCAGAACCCTCAGCTTCAAACAAAATATCATATACTTTTTTCAAATCTTTGTTTTCGCTTAATTGGCTTAACATTAGCGATATTAAGTTGTCGCTCACAATAAAGTCGTCTGCCTTTGCAACTACACCTAAATCACGATTTCTAATATCTAACATTTCGGAAACAATGCTGAAGTCTTTACCTGCTTTTTCGCTTAAATTACGTAAGTGTAATAAACATATTAAGGTTTTAGCATCGCTTTCTTGCACGTCAATATTTTTATAACTTAATAAAATGATGTGGTCGAATGTTTCAGGTTTTAAATTTACAAGAGTTGCTTTGTCATTTATATCACCTTTTGTAAAACTAATCTTTTGCTTTTCTATTTTTTCTTTAATCTCACCCAATTGCTCTTCAATACCTTCGGCATCGGCAACAATAGTTACTTGAGATCCGCCAGCCACATAATTATCCAATTCTTCTATAATTCTACAACCTCTTTCGTTCCAACCTAATATTAAGGTTTTTTCAATGCCACCATCTTTTTGTTCGGTACGGTTAAATAAACTTTGTTTTACATCAAAACTTGTTTTACCGCTTAATTTAATAGTATCATCATCTTCCGAAATGGCAATTACGCTATCGCCATTGTTAAACACAGTATCCATTGCTGGATTAATAAGTGCTTTTTGATCCTTTGTTAAGATACCAATAACGGCAGAATTTTCGTATGCAAAAATTACATCTTTAAATGATTTTCCCGCTAATTTAGGTTCAGGTTGAAAATAAATTTCATCACCTTCAAATTGCAAAATTTCACTATACACCACACTTAATCCCGATTGACGACAAGTTTGAGCTGTAATGCGAGAAATTAAATCGGATGAAAGAACAAAAACAGTTTCGTCGTTTCCAACCAATTCCGCCGCTTCCATGTTTTTAGGGTCTTTAATTTCAGCAACAATATTAAATTCTTCCTTTTTACGATTTTTACCATTTGTTAAGGCTAAAACCGACTTTATTACATAAGTATCGGCATTTGCTTCTTCGTTTGCCAATACAATAATAGAGCGAGCTCCATTAGGATTAACAACAGCAATATCAGAAGACTCTAATGGATTTCCACTTCTTACGATTACTTTTGTATTTTTAAAATCTTCAATTTTAGAGCGTACTTCATCTTCCATCTCCCCTTTATCTCTATCGGCCAAAATAACAATACTTGGTTTTTTTTGATTAGAGTTAGCTTCAATTATTTCGGAAATTATAGAAAATACTTTTTCGCTCCAGCCTAAAATTAAAGTGTGATTATTTTCTAACACACGTGAACGGCCTTTTTTAAGTTCTTCTAATTTTTCATCAATTCCACTTGAAATGGTACCTATTAAAATTGATATTAAAAATATACCGCCTAACGTAGCAATAAAACGAACTGCTCTGAATGCCCAACCTTCGTCGCCCCCCATGGTACCACTATCTAAAGTGGCCATTAAACTTTGCCAAGCACCTTCAATAAATCCTAATTTTTCAGCTTCCGGTTCCGGCGAACTTTTGATGCCAAAAACTAAAATTAATAGTCCTAAAACTAATACCATAAATAATGATACTAATGCTAGCCATTTAATTACACCTCCGGGTCCGGCAGACATGGTGTTTTCGAAATAATAGCGAACTTTTTCGCTGAAAGTTGGTTTTTGCATGATAAATTATATTTTATTATTGACGAGTCAAATATAATAAAATACATTAAAATGCGAATGGCTGAAACATTATTTATTATTAAACGTTTGGCATATATGTCATTTTTATTGGAATTTGTAGCCTTTTTCAAATCCCTATCGAGAAATGATACACTTCTAGATACGCCTCGCCACTCGAAGCAACAATAGCTAAATAAAAAAGCATTTATCGGGTTGATAAATGCTTTTTGTACTAATAACTTGCCCCAGTTCTAAACTTTATTCAATGGGTGCTATTTTGGTAATGTATTGTAAGCCCGAATTTTTTAATGCGCTCTGTAGATTATTCGATTTATCTTCGCTATCTAATGTGGCAATAAGTAAATTATAATTACCGGCATTCTTTTCTAAGTCAACTTCCGGAAGTCCAAGGGCTTTTAATTCTTTATTAATAATAGCTGCTTCTTTATCTCTCAATTCCTTTTTATTGAACCCGTTTGTATAATATACACCAAACTTAATATTAGAACCTCTGTTAATTTTATAATCTCTTATAATGTTACCGGATGTATTCATCCATACAATTGTGTAATCTTTTGCAAGAATAATAAGAGTATCGTTATCGTTGCAAATATCTGCTGAATAAGTAAATTGGCTTTTGCCTTTTACATTATAAGAAATAGATTTATTTTCTTTACAATCATAAATATATCCTTCTTTTGTAGAAGATTGAATGATATATCTACCATCTTTACTCGAAGCACATGCATAAGAAAATCCTGCCTTATCAAGTTCAATAGGATACACTTTATCTTTTGAATCGATTTTTATAAATGTTTCATAATCTAAAATAAAAACATTTCCGTCGAACCACGAAACGTTAAAAGAGTATGAACCATCTTTTGGAGAATATGGGATTTGTTTAGTTTTACTTAATGCCATATCTTTTAAATCAACCGTAACATAAGAAATCCCTTTACCATCAGATTGTTGACGAATAAACGCCGTGTTGTAAACGTTGTAGCCGCTAATTGGCTTTACTTCTGTTGTTAAAAGTGATTTTTCTTTTTTTAGCTCAATTTCTTTACTAAAAATTATCATTTGCTGATCGTTGTTGCTTATAGCCGAAAAATCAGGTTCAAAATCGCAACTAAATTCTTTTATTAATGAACCGTCTTTACTTGAAAGTAATTTTGTTTTTTTTGTATTATACCTATCAACAAAAACAACGTAATTACTTCTCTCAAATAAAAAAAACTTACCACTTCTTTCGTCAAAGGTTTTTATAACAGACCCTGTTTGAGGATTTATAAATGAAAGTTTTGTTGAAAATTTTGATATGAGTACATTTCCTTCAGGGTTAAACACCATGTCTTCTACTCCACCCTGAACTGTAAAAGTTCTGATGGTTTCGCCTGAAACGGCGTTTAAAACAAAAACTGTTTTAAACTCCCCGCCCACAAACAACTCATTACTATTCGGACGTTTTGAAATAGTTCTTAAATCATTTTCAAAAGCTTTTAAACCCGAAGAAATGCAACAAAATAAAATAATACTTAATAATACTTTTTTCATATAGTTAATTTAAAATTATGTGGCACAATGATAAAGCCACTAATTTTAATAACCAATAGTAATTTATTACTATACTTAATTGTTTTGTAAAATATACTTATGCGCGTAACCAACTAGTTCGGCAATATTTTTGGTTTTTGTTTTAGCAAAAATATTTTGTTTATGATTTTCAATTGTATTTTTTGAAATGCCCAAAATACCTGCAATTTCCTTGCTTATAAGACCTTGGGATAATAATTTCACAACCTCTAACTCTCGTTTGGTTAGCGTATTTTTTTCATTAATTGGTTTTAAAACCACGGTTTCTTCCTCACAAAAGTAAATAGTATTTTCATCACTGTTTTCATCCAAAATATACATGCCACAGGTAGGATTATTAAGTAAGTGATTGTAGTTACTTATTAAACACAATAAAAAACGAGGAAAATTATTATTAAAATGAATATTGGGGTATTGCATAATACGCCAAGTGTAACTCATGCCTTTATCCAACATTCTAAAAATCATACTTACCTTAATATTGGCTCTTTGCTTTACTGGTTTTTGGGCAATATAATTGGCAAAATAGACAATAAATGAGCGCATTTTCCCAACATCTGCCGGATGAAATAATTCCGACATATCGTTGGCTGAAGCCAAACCCAACCACTTTTTTTTACTAAAAGGGCTTAAATTTTTATAATCGCCATTTATATGTACAACTTTATTGCTTTTAAAATCGGCTACAAACCAAAATTTATTAGTTATAGAAAAGTTGTTAATTTGATTAACTGTTTCACTAAAAATTTCTGACCAATTATCATTATTATCGTCAATTTTTTTTGTGTACAACTCGTCAAAATCTTCTTGCTTTACTTTTTTTATTGAACCCTGTTTTACCATTTAATCACTAATTTATTCAAAAAGTATAATTCTTTAAAATTTATAACGAAATATTTATTAAATTTATAAAGGTGCGTTTTTTTAAAGACATATTCTTATTTTGTTTTTTTTTAATTGGAAGTAATTTTTACTGTCAAATAAATTTTAATAGAGCCTATCATAACGTTCAAGAAAACTCGAGCCCTTTATTTGTCGAACTATTTAATGATTATTATTTCACCACAATTTCCACTTCAAGTTATCAATTTGGCAATAACTATTTATATAAAATAAATCCGAGTGGTAATTTAATTTACAGAAAATTAATTTTAACAGAGCAAGCTCAAATAAAACAAAGTTTAAAAAGTTTAGATAATAAATTGATTATTTTAAGTGGTATTGAGGGCTGGTGTGATTACGGTGACACATCTAAATATCGAAGCTATATTACAAAACTAGACACTGGTGGCAACATCGTTTTTAATTTAAAAATTAAGCGCATTTTTGGAACAACATATTTAAACTTTACTGTTGATAATATTAAAACACTAGTTCAACAAAGCGACAGTAACTATTATGCATTTACAGATAGTGTAATGTATAAAATTAGTAAAGTTGGAAACATAATATTTCAGAAAAACTTGGGCTTAAACTCTATTAAAACTAGTTTGGCACTGCAAAACGGTAATATTTTATTAAGTGCTAAAATAGGTACAATTAGTAATTTAGTTGAAGTAAATACAGTTGGCAGTATTATCAATCAGCAAGTAGCGCCGTTATTTAATAAACTTTTGTATTACAATAGTAATCAAAGCTATATGGGATTATCAAATGTTATAACAAAAATTTCACCAAGCTACCAATCCTTTGCAACAAGCAGCTTTAATATCTCAGATATTGCGATTAAATCAGATACCATTTTTTATGTTTCAAATTCAGGTAATTCAGCTTCATATCATATTTGCGATACTTCATTTAGTTCTATTTATTCAACAACAAACACCACACAAAACTTTAATGCAAAATACATTAGTTTATCAAACAATAAAATATCGATAATTGGCGATGGATTATCTTACAGTGTTTCGCCGGCAACAAACTATTTTACTTCATTTAGTAATCTAAATAAATACTCAAGTTTTAATTTTTCAAATGATGCAAGTGTTTGTTATACTTCAATAGATACAGCTAATGTAACCTTCACAACATATACAGCACCTAATTTTACTAGTACAGTTTATAATATTAATGCTAAACTAAAAGTTTGGGTAAAAAACAATAGTATTTTACCTTTAACAAGTGTTAAACTAAATTATTATAACAACAACCCATTTTTTTGTGGTAAAATATATTGGCAAAAAGAATATACAAGTCTAAATATTGCTCCTGCTGATTCAATTCAATTGATTACAGATTTTATTTATACTAAAATAAATCCTTCAGGACCTTTACAATCAAATATTAATGTAAACTATTGTGTTTATTCCACTTTACCAAATGAAGAACATGATAAAATTGTTTATAATGATGGTTTATGTAAATCGTTTAATTTAAATGTTCCTGTTGGATTAAAAGAAAACAATTTAGCTCAAACAACTGCCGAAATATATCCTATACCATTTACTAGCTGCTTAACTATAAAATCCAGTAACCCAATAACCACATTTGAAATAAGGGATTTATTAGGGGAGTTAATATATGATAATGTTATAGTGAATTCAGATGATATTATTTTGGATAATATAAATTTAAACCAAGGTATATTTTTTATAAAATTAAATTTTAAGAACGGTCAATATATTTCTAAAAAAATTATTAAAAACTAAAAAGCCACTTTTCAGTGGCTTTTTCAGGTTTAATGTGTCAACGTTTTTTCTTTATGTTTTTTGACCTGAGTTTTTAGGGCTTCGCAAGCCAAATCGGTAGCTTCTTCAAAACTGGCACATTGTTTTTTTGCAAAAAATTCGTGCCCCTTGCCTAACATCTTTATTTCGGCAATTTTATTTTCGGCGTTATCGCCTTTATCTAAACGTAATATGACTTCGGTATTAATTATTCCACCATAAAAGGTATTTAGTTTTTCTACTTTTTCGTTTACAAATGCTATTAATTTTTTGTCTGCATCAAAATGCACACTTTGAACGTTGATTGTCATGACTTGTTTCCTCCTTACTTTATTTTTGATTGTTAATTGATGATTATTAATTGAAACTTATATTTTTAATTTTTAATCTCCTGACCTTGGATGAGCCTGATTGTATGATTTTTTTAATTTCTCGATGGTATTGTGAGTGTATATTTGAGTGGCTTGTAAATTGGCGTGCCCCAATAGTTCTTTTACGGCATTAATATCTGCCCCATTGTTTAGCAAATGGGTGGCAAAGGTGTGTCGTAAAACATGGGGGCTCTTCTTTTTGTTGGTGGTAACAGCACTCAGAATTTCATTAACAATTTTGGTAACTGTTTGTGCGCTTAAAGGAGTATCTTTTTCACTAACCAACAAGTAAGGGTTTACAAGGTTCTGTTTTCTTTTTACGGAAATATACGTTTCAAGGTTGCGTTTTAATTCCATATCAAAAGGTATAATGCGTTCCTTGTTGCGTTTGCCTAAAACTTTTAGTTGAGTATTGTATATGTCCACATCTGACTCTTTAAGATTTAGAAGTTCAGCTCTGCGCAAACCTGTTTGATAAAAAATATCAATTATTAATTTGTTACGAATTCCTGTAAAATCATCTGAAAACTTGTAATTTTCAAATAAATACTCGGTTTGTTTTTCATCTACAAAAACTGGTAGTTTTTTTGGAGTTTTTGGTCCTTGAACTTTGGTAATGGGATTACTTTCAATTTCACCTTGTTTTAAAAGGTATTTAAAAAATGATTTTAAGGTACTTAATTTACGATTAACACTTCTGGCAGAAATGCCATTATCCATTAAATGAGCTATAAATCCACGGGCATGTTGGTGAGATATTGACTTTAAGTTAACGGAACCCAGTTCCGAATCTATAAACTTAAAAAACTGACTAAGATCTGATTGATAACTTTGAACCGTTAAGGGGCTAACTCTCTTTTGAAGGGTGAGGTAAGAAATAAAATCGATTTTATATTTTTCAATCATAATTTTTTCGCCATACTTTCTTTTCAGAAAAGAAAGTAATTTTTTAAGGTCGATGAAGCCAAAAAAAAATCCTAATCTAAATTATAACATTTAAATTAGGATTGCAAAGTATATTTTAATAAATTAACTAATTACTATTTTTCAATAGCACCAATTAACAATTTTTGTTTGTAAGCTGCCTTAATAACTTGAGTACGACGTACAATAGATGGTTTTGTAAATTTTGAACGCTCGCGTAATTGCTTTACAACACCAGTTTTTTCAAACTTTTTTTTGTATTTTTTTAAGGCTTTTTCAATATTGTCGCCTTCTTTTATTTGTACTATTAACATTTAATTTCTTGTTTTTATAATTTAGGAGGACAAATATAGGAAAATAATATTTACTCACAAAATATTTTAGGCAAAAAACCCAATATAAAAATAAAACCACATAGACTCATAAGTTTTTAAGGTTAAACATTAGTTATAAAAGCAACCATAGTCATTAATTCGCCTACGGCGAATACCTATATTTTACTTTTTATGAGAACAATAAACTATGCTGACTATGTACCTATGTGGTTAAAATTAATGGTAGTATTGCCAATTAACAGTAAATTTACTTTTTTAATTAATTATGCAAAAAGACAGTTTCGCCAAATTTAAAACCTTATTAAAATCGGTTCAAAATATAGTTATTGTAACGCATTATAGCCCGGATGGCGACGCTATGGGAAGTAGCCTCGGACTTTACCATTACTTAACTCAAATTGGCAAATCAGTTAAAGTTATAGTGCCTAATGCCTACCCTGAGTTTTTGTATTGGTTACCTGCAAATAATAAAGTTTTAGTATTTGAAAAAGACGAAGCTAAAGCTGAAAAAACGATACACAAAGCCGATTGCATTTTTACTTTGGATTTTAATACATTTAAGCGCCTTGAAAAATTAGGCGATATTTTGCAAACTTCAACGGCTCCAAAAGTATTAATTGATCACCATCAACAACCTGACCAATATGCCAAACTTTATTTTCACGACGTAAAAGCCTGTAGCACTTGCGAATTGGTTTTTGATTTAATTGTTGGTTTGGGCGATAAAAAATTAATTGATAAAAAAATTGCGGCATGTTTGTACACCGGTTTAATGACGGATACGGGTTCATTTAGATACCCAAGCGTAACAGCAAAAACGCATACCGTAATAGCAGAATTATTAAAAACCGGTATTATTCCAAGTGATATTCATGGGGCAGTTTACGATACTTATAGTGCCGACAGATTAAAATTAGTTGGCTTTGCTTTAAGTCAAAAAATGACGGTGATGAAAGATTTGCCTGTGGCATTTTTTGCTTTAAATCATAGCGATTTACAAAAATTTAATTATCAAAAGGGCGATACGGAAGGCTTGGTAAATTATCCATTTGGAATTAAAGGTATTAAAGTATGTGCTTTTTTTAACGAAGCTCCAGAGGGTTATATAAAAATTAGTTTTAGAAGCAAGGGAAAAATTGATGTGAATACGTTTGCCCGAAAATACTTTAACGGTGGTGGTCATATAAATGCTGCCGGAGGAAAAAGTTTGTTAAGCTTGGAAGAAACAGTAAAAAGTTTTGAGAATTTGGTTGGAGAGTTGTTTTAATATTTTTCGTTATACTCTTTAATGAATTTATCCCTTTCCTTTTTAGTCCTTTTAAACATTTTTAATGCTTTTTTTTGATTAATCTTTCTTGATTGTATATCCGTATCGTAATACATTGCCCCCAATTTAGAATTATAAGAATATAGACTTAGTTTTTTGTAGTTTACTGGTGTAAATGCTGCTAAAGGCAAAAAACATACCGCACAAGGCACACTCAAAATAAAATATAAATTCCGAAGTTTTTTTGCACTAGCACTAACGTGCCTTGTATAATTTGCATAAGAAATGGTATTAATTTTATTTTCGTTAAAAAATTCCCAAATATTGGGGTCTAACCTAAATAAATCTAATTTACCAGTATAATCCTCATCTTCCAATTCTTTATAATAATGTTCAACTGTGTAACCTTCGTTTTCATCCCTTCTTGCCAAAATGCTTGAATTTAGTACCTTTTGGTATTTATATTTTGTATTAAAGCTTTCGGTTGCTGCCAACGGCAATGAAATCGTTTTTACGTCTTGAAGTTGGCTATTAAAAGAATTCGCAAACTCGTTGGCTAATTCTGTACCTATAATTTCGGTTTTAGAATAATATATTCCATCTGCTTGAGTCATTGCACTTACATTTACATAACCATTTCTTAAAAAATATACCTTTGGAATCATAATAATTTCTTTGGTATTTGAATTTATACTTTCTGTTAGTTTATTATTCAAATAATTAGTTGCATATTCTTTATGCAAGGCTTTTCCGCTAGCATTGTACTTGGTTATATTTTCCTGAATTTTAGTTTTATTATTTTCAAATAAGGCACGCATTAAATAAGCCTCCTGATAATTGTCGTTAATTAACTTATTTGTAAAATAATAAAAGGCATCTTTATACGATTCAAAAGCATATGAACTTGAATTAAGTAATTCTTTAGCCGAAATTTTCGAATACCTTTCAGAATTAGGAATTAAAAACTTTAAATCATGCAAAATGCTTTGTCCTTCTTTAAATCCATCATTGGTTAATTTTTCGGCTAAAAAACCTTTCTTTTTTAATTTATAATCAATTAAACATAATCTACGTGTACATTCTGCAACAAAGTAGGAGTAATTAATATCATTTGGATTGAATAAGTGATATATAAATGCTCTCTCTAAACATTCAGAGTAATTATTTTCGTTAAAAATTAAATTAATACACTCTAATCTTGCTTGCTTTTGAAGGGTAATAAACAAATCCTCATCCATTTTATTTTTTAATTTTTTTGTTTGAGGATTGGATTTGATATATGCAGTTAATTTTTCTTTTCTATCCTTCATGTCAGGGTGAGTGCTTAAAAGTTTTTCTAAAGTATTTGCTTTGTACTTTCCTGCTTTCGTAGAAATTGTAACTGTGTCAAAATTTGTTAGGCTACTTTTATTTCGTTTTTCGTAATACTCTTTTTCGCGAATAAATAATTCAAAGTTAGAATAGCCTTCATTTAAATCGTAGCCAACATTTTTAACGATACCAAAACCTTGATTATCGGCTTCATTTTCATTATCCTGAGAATGCTGCATATTTTTTATATCTTGTTCTAAGCCAACTTTTTTATTTTTAATTTTATTTTTGAAATCATTTAATAAGTGATTTTTTATAAAATGACCTAACTCATGTCCCATAATTGTGGCTAAAGCGGCCTCATTTTTCACTTCAGCAATTAATCCAACATTTACTATCATTGTTCCATCGTAAAGACAAAAGGCATTAATATTACTGCTTCTACCAATATAAGCGTGAATTTTTTTAGAAATCAAATTACTTGGCATAATAGAATCTAATATTTGATTAATATAAGTCTCCATTGCGGGCCAACTCAAATAAACTTCGCCATCAGTAAACATATCTGTTTTACCAAACACTGATACATATGAAAACTCGTTTCGGTATTTTTTTGACAATTTACCGGTTAGTTTTTTATCGTATTTTTCCTTTTCTTTTAATGAGTTAAAAACATATTTTTTATCAACCTTTTCAGGAAAAGCAATGGGTTGATATATTTGTCCGAAACAAAAATTAACTATAAATAATAATATTAAGCTATTAAGTAATTTCATAATGATCTAATTGTTTTTTACATTAATAATAAAAATTGTAATAACAGCAACGGTAGTAACCATTGATATTGCTCTGGAAATATATTTAAATGTATTGTTTGGTGCTGATCTGTATGTTGCATAAGCAGATCCATCTTGCGCTGAATAAACTGTTCCACCATTATATAATAAAATATCTTTATCATCTTTTTTTACAGCGTAATCCACATCTTCCGAAAAAACAACCATAGATTTAACTTCGGAACCCAACACATTTTCATGTATATCAAGTGACGTATTTTTTAAAGCACTTTCTTTTTTATCCTTTTTTGATTTTTTCTTTTTCTTAAGGTCCTTTTCTTTCTTAGGAATTTGCTCTTTTACTAACAGAAAAGTTTTTTTATCAAAAGCGCTGGGTTCTTTAATAAAAGCCAAACCTTTTATCCGTTTGTATTTAGGTTTTGTTTTAAAATTATCAGTATTTTTAGAATAGTCCATATCGTGATTAAAGTTTTTTATCATTAACGAATAATATCCTTTATTTATATCTCCTCTGTTATCCTTCATATTTACTCCAGAAAAGAACAGGTAGAAAGGGGCTTTTACAGGATTTGTAATAGTTGCTAAATCATAAGGTTTATTGGTTAAATAAAAACCATAATTAAAATATATCATTGGCAGTTTTGAGGCAGCAACCGCTCTGTTATTAACACCGGCATACATATCATATAGCATAGAATTATTAAATAAATAAAGATTTTTTGAATCAAAATTTTTAGCTTTAAATTTTTCGTTAAACTCTACTGTAGATATGTATTTAACATTACCTTGTTTCCAATATGCCTTTATTGATTCTATCAAAGCTGCATCATCTGGATTTTTTTCATTAGTAATAACAACATATAAATCGGCAGATTTGGTATCGCTGATAAACTGATTAATTACTTTTGGTTTTAAATAAACCGACGGGAGTTGAGCGGATAATTTTACACTTAAAATTAACAGAACAAAGAATTTTATAAACTTCATAAAAGTTGAAACTGTATATGTTTAAAAATAAAAGACTTAAAGTGTTTTTTATAAACATAAATAAATAATTTGAATAAAATTATTACTTAACAATAAAATAACGTGTCATTTTGTGAGAATGCAGTTTGAGTTTGTGAAAGTGCAGTTTGAGTTTGTGGGAGACCAAAACCCATTTTATGTTTTTATTTAATAATTACCCTCCCAAGCAATTTATTTACACGGCTTTTGTGTTTTTCTAAATGCATTATTTCTTTTAAAATAATTTCTACATTATCGTGTTCAGCAACTTTTAGTAATTGCTGACTTTCAGTAATAAACTGATTTAATTTTCGCGCTTTGTAACTAAATAGTGTGGATTGAGTTAGTTTTTTCAGGAGGTGAATTTCTTCAGGAACAAATATGCCGTTTAGCTTCCACTTACCACTTAATTCATAATTACTGTGTACATGATTAATCACAAAACTGCTCACTAATGGATCTTGATGATTAGCAAAATGCTTTAAATCAGGTAAGCGCTGGTTACTTAATTCGTTTACATATTCTTCATAAATTTGAGCATAGATAGGGTTTTCAAACTTTATTTCATCACGCATTAATTCAAAAAAAATGTATTCACCCAACGTAATTTCTAAATCAAATTTTTCTAAGTTTTCGTCTTCGGCTTCAATGGTGACATAGGCATTTCCAAAGGCCAACAGTAAACGTAACAGTTCTTTTTCTTCAGCATCAAAACTAAGTACTTCTGGTTCTTCAGTTTTCGCTTCGACTTCGCTCAGCGTAACATCTGTCCCTTCAATCTCTTGTTTCCCTTTTATCTCTTCCGTCTCTTTCGTCCCTCTTGGAGTCGTTTTTCTCCTTATTTTATTTACTTCTTGTTGAAGAATAGATTCCTCCAATTCCATTATATTGGCACATTCTTTTACATAAATGCTTCTGATAATATTATCCGGGATAATGGCAATGCTATCAACAATATCCTTAATAACGCCCGCTTTTTTAATCGGGTCATTCTTTGTTTGAGTATTTAATTTTTTTGCTTTGAAGTATAAAAAGTCCTCAGTATTATTGGCGATGTAATCTTTAAATTCCTGATTGGTCACTTTTCTGCTGAACGAATCGGGGTCATCGTTATCGGGAAAAAATAACAATCGTACGTTCATGCCTTCTTCCAATAATAATGGAATGGCGCGATTACTGGCTTTTTGTCCAGCTTCGTCACCATCGTACAACACCACAATGTTTTTTGTAAAACGGTGTATTGATTTTATTTGTTCAACCGTTAAAGATGTACCGCTGCTGGCAACTACATTTTCGATTCCGGCTTGATGCATGGCAATTACATCCATATAACCTTCTACCAAATAACAGGTATCATTTTGTTGAATGGCTTTTTTACCTAACCAAAGTCCATATAGAATTTTACTCTTATTGTAAATGTCTGTTTCGGGGCTATTAATGTATTTAGCAACTTTTTTATCATTAGTTAAAATACGTCCACCAAATGCCACTACCCTGCCACCATCATCTTGTATTGGAAACATCACGCGTCCTGCATAACGATCAAACACCTCGTTAGTGGCTATTTCAGTGCCTTCAACATGTTTGTTGCTTAAAATACTCATTCCGGTGCTAACCAAATATTTTGGTTTGTAACCTGCTTTTATAGCAGCTTGGGTAAATGCGTTACGCTCTTCTAAACTATATCCTAATTGAAATTTTTGTATAATGGCTTCGCTTAACTCGCGTTGTTTAAAGTAGCCGTAACCAACCGATTTACCTTCGTCTGTTGTATTCATTATTTCGGTAAAGTAGCGTTGTGCGTATTGCATCACAATGAGCATACTTTCGCGTTCGGTTTGTTTTTCTTTTTCTTCGGGAGTTGTTTCGCGCTCCACTACCTCAATACCGTATTTATTGGCTAGCCATTTTAAAGCCTCGGGATAAGTGAGTTGCAAATGCTCCATAATAAAATTAACCGAATTACCCGCTTTACCACAACCAAAACACTTGTAAATACCTTTAACCGGTGATACGGTGAAAGATGGTGTTTTTTCACCATGAAAAGGACAAAGGCCTAATAAATTGGTACCACGTTTTTTTAACGTAATAAAATCGCCTAAAACTTCTTCAACACGGGCAGTTTCAATTATTTTATCAACAGTCTCTCTAGGTATCACGTAAAGTGTAAATTTGGGATAATAAATTTAATAAAAATTTAAGATGATAAAACTACGATATTCTTTTATAGCATTATTTATAATTTCAAGTGCATTCATTCTAAAAGCTCAGGATGAGGAAGTTAATCCTTATAAAAAACTAACTAAAAAATTTATTGGCGCAGTAAAACGCGGCGATTACAATAAGAATCAACATTTTTTTGATAGTACGTTTTACGGAAAAAATGATAGAAGCGCAAACCGAAAAAACAATTAACGATTTTACAAAAGAATATGGCCCAATAGTAGCGATTGAACGCACCGAAATTGATACTCAGGGGTGTAAAATGGCCACTTGTACAAGCATTAAAGTGGCTAAAGGAAAATTTTTGTGGTATATTTTGTTTGACCAAGCACAATCTATTAACCGTTTTAACATTGACACATTTAACTTGCAGTTTTTCTATAAGCCTGAACCAGGCGGAACCATTAATTACACTCGTAAAGAAGTGTTAATTGAAACCAATCCGTTTATAAAATTACCAGGAAGTTTATTCATTCCTAATAATGCAAAGAAAACCGGAGCTGTAGTTTTAGTGCATGGAAGTGGCGCACACGACAGAAACGGAAGCATTGGAAAAAATAAAATTTATTTAGAGATGGCTTTGGGTTTGGTGCAGCAAGGCATAACTGTTTTAGCTTACGATAAACGAACCTATGTTTATCAAAACAATAACCCTTTTCCGTTAGATAGTATGGATTATTACAGCGAAACCATTGATGATGCTGTTGCAGCTGTTGCATTGTTAAAACAACAAAAAGAGGTAGATAGCACAAAAGTATATATTGCCGGACATAGTCAAGGTGCCTTATGTGCCCCATTAATGGCAAAAAAATGCAAAGTAAAAGGATTAATTTTATTGGCTGCGCCTGCAAGAAGCATACTAGAAGTAATACCAGAACAATTAGATTACATTAGTAATGTGGATGGAAAGGTGACTGAAGAAGAAGAGAAAATGAATAACGCTATAAAATGGCAAGTTAAAAATGCTTTAAAACCTGATTTAACTTTAAAAAGCAAAGTGATGTTGCCGTTTGGTGCTAAACCTAAGTATTGGCTATTGGATAGAAACTATAAAGTGTTAGAAGTTGCAAAAACGTTAACAGTTCCTATTCAATTAATACAGGGAGGACGTGATTATAATGTTACTAAAAAAGACTACGATTTATGGGTGGATGCCATGATTGGCAAAACTAGCTTTAAATCAACTTGGTTTGAAGATTTAGACCATATGTATTTTACCGGAAACGGAATGGCAAAACCAGACGATTTGGCTAAGCCTAATCACGTTAGCAAAAAAGTAATTGCAAAAATGGTGGAGTTTGTAAGGTAAAAAGTTATAAAATGTATTCCTGAATATCTTTATCTCTTTTTTTTGAAAGTTTTTTAAACATCCTTTTTGCATTCCTTTCATTCAATTTTCTCTTTTTTATTTTAGAATTATAATATACTACACCATACTTTGGATTAAATGAATATAATTTTAACTCCTTATAACTATCAACTTTTAATGCAGCTATGATAGCAGTGATACCAAATGAAGGAATTGACATTGCCCAATAAATATTTTTAAGTGTTTTTTGAGATAAATCAGTATATCTTTTATAATAAGCATAGGATAGTACACTAAACTTATTATCATCATAAAACTGCCACAAATTTGGATCTAATCTAAAAATATCAACCTTTCCAACATAATCTTCATTCTCTAATTCTTTATAATGATGCACGACTTTAAAACCATCATTCTCTTCTCGACTAGCTAAAAAAGTTGTTCTGAGTGCATTTTCATATTTTATTCTTGTATTAAAAAAAGAAAATTTAGCTTTAGACAAAGAGATAGCGCTATCTATTTTGTTTGTAGAATTTATATGTTCAGAAATTTTAGAGGATAATTTAGTTCCTACTATTTCAGATTTTTTATAATAATATCTATTTCTGTTATCAATAGACATAAGTAAACTGAAGATTGAATTTTTATCTTTTGCAAAAAAACCAACAGCAAAAAAATCAACTTTTGGAATCAACACTATTTCTCTATTATATGCAGATATATGGTTTGATAAATTATTATCTAAATAAGTCTTTGCATAAAGCTTATTTAAAGACTTAGGATCTTGAATGTACTTTGTAACATTTTCTTTTATTTTATCATAATTATTTTCAAATAATGCTATTTGCAACAATCCTTCTGGATTGCCATTTACAATTAGTTTATTAGAAAAATAGTAAAACGCTTCCTTATATGTTTCAAAAGTTGGAGTTTTATCAATAATTAGTAAATCCTTTGCTTGAATAAGTGGTAATAATTTTTCATCAGGAATAATAAATTTAATATCGTGTAAAACACCTTCACCTTCTTTAAAACCATTGTTAATAAGCCTTTCTGTTAAGAATCCAAGATTTTTTTTACGATAGTCAATTAAACACAATCGCCTCAGAGATTCTGAAGCATAATAACAAAAATTAATTTCATTTGGATAAAATAAATAATACGTAAAAGACCGTTCTAAACATTCCTGGTAGTTATGACTATTCAACAACATAGAAAGGCATTCTAATCTTGCTTGTTTTCTTAGAGAAAGAAAAATATCTTCATTAACTTTAAACTTTACCGAATTTGCCTGATCATTTTTTTTAATAAATTGGCTTAAATTATCCATTCTTTCTTTCAATTCAGGATGAGTACTCATTAAACTCTCAAGGGTATTAGCTCTATAGATACCATTTTTAGTAGAAATAATTACAGAATCTGAATTTGCAAGAACACTTTTATTTCTAATATTATAATATTCCTTTTCTTTTAAAAACAGTTCAAAATTTGAAAGTGCTTCTGTCAAATCGTAACCACTATTTTTTGTTATTTCGAATCCAATTTTGTCTGCTTCGTTTTCATCTTCCTGCGAATTTTCTGAGTTTTTTAGATATTTCTCGAATATAGCTTTCTTCTTATATTTCTTATTTGTCTCTAATTGTTTTATAAATCTATTAATATGATGTTGTTTGATAAAATGAGCTAATTCATGCCCCATCACCGCAACTAAAGCCGCCTCACTCTTAACTTCCGCTAATAAACCAACATTAATAATCATTGTTCCGTCATACAAACAATACGCATTAATTTCACTACTTCTGCCAATAAAAACTTTTATTTTTTTATCTTTTAATTCGTTCGGAATAATTGTTTCAAGAATTTGGTTAAGATAATTTTCAGTCGCATCCCATCCAAAATAAATTTCGCCATCATTAAACAATTCGATTTTTCCAAATACCTGATGAAATGAAAAATCTTCAATATGTTTTTTTGGGATTTTATTTTTTAGAAAAACTTTATACTCTAAATGTTCTTTTAGCGGATCAAAAATATATCTCTCGTTTACGTTTTCAGGGAAAGTAATAGGCTCGTATATCTGAGCAGATAACTTTAAGAAAAGTAGGTGTAGTGAAAAAAATAATAAAAATTTTAAAGTACCCTGTTTGAAAATCATAGATATTGGTTATAAAATTAATCTAACTTTAATATTGCGGCCCCGTCAAAAGCAGAATAAATGATTTTATCATTATACAAAACAATAGCTTTATCATTAATTTTTAGTGAATAACTAATATCTTCTGGAAATACAATTTTAGAACTTCCAATTTCTTTAATAATTTTTCTAACTTCCAGCCTAGTTGAGCTTTTATTTTTTGAGTTTTTCTTTATTTCCGTTACTTGTTCTTTAAAAAACAATAACGTTTTATCACTTATAATTGATTTATCTTTAAAATATTCAAATCCGTTTATCTTATTATTTTTCTTTTGCTCTAAAGAACTTGGTTGATTTTTAATAAACTCAATCTCATACATAAAATATTTGACCAGTAAATTAAAATAACCTCTATAATTTGTACCTGAATAATTTTTATAATCTGTACTTGTAAAAACCAAAAAAGGCGGGGCTTCTTCGTACTTATAGGCAGACATTAATTTTTTTGGATCATTTGTCAAATAATACCCATCACTTGATATAATTGTTTTTTTAAAAGATTTGGTATTCAAAAATAAAAAAGGATTATCGATATTATTAAATAAGTACAGTTGCTTAGTGTCTAAAGTATTTGATTTATAATGCTCATTAAATTCAAGACTCGAAATGTACTTTATCTTATAATTATTTGAATAGGTATTTAGAGCTAACACTAAAGCAGCGTCTCTTTCATCTTTTTCATTTTCAATTACAACGCATAAAACATTTGACTTCGTTAATTCATTGAACTCATTAGATTGTTTTGAAGTTAAATAAGTTGAAGAAATTTGAGAAAAATAAGCAAACGCAAAAAAATTGAATAAAATAAAATAAAATACACGCATTGCTTTGACTCTTAATAATAAAACTTTAAAATGTATGATAAACTTTTTAAACATACAGGTAGATCTATTAGAGTAAATATAATTAATTTAAAATGAAAAAAGGAATTTTACATTTTGTTAAAAATTAAAGATTTAATAAAACATTTAATTTTTTACAGGCAAAAGCGTACCAACACATTCTCCAAAACCAATCCTTACGTTCTCTTTTTCACAATAGCCTCTAATGATAATTGTATCGTTATCGTTTACGAATTTGCGTTCAGTACCGTCTTTTAACGTAATTGGTTTAGTACCACGCCAGGTTAATTCCATCATACTGCCATATTCGCTTGGGTCAGGACCACTAATAGTACCGCTTGCCATCATGTCTCCTACATTTATGTTACAACCGTTAACCGTATGATGCGCTAATTGTTGCTCCATGGTCCAATACATATATTTGTAATTAGATGAACAGATTTTATTTTCTTCACCATCTTTAGGTTTTAAAAACACATCCAATTTTATATCCAAATTTCTATCTCCGTTATATTCTAAATATGGTAATACTTTTGGCTCTTGAACATATCCTTTGGTTCTAAAAGGCTCTAATGCTTCTAGGGTAACTACCCATGGCGAAATAGTGCTTGCAAAATTCTTTGCTAAAAATGGTCCTAATGGCACATACTCCCAAGTTTGAATATCGCGTGCACTCCAATCGTTAAACAACACCATTCCAAAAATATAATCATCAGCGTTTGCGGTTGTAATGCTATCGCCCATTTGTGTGGCTTTACCAATAATAAATGCTGTTTCTAATTCAATATCTAACAATTTACTTGGCCCATAAACCGGTAACTCCGAATCTGCAGGCTTTTGCTGACCTTTAGGACGATAAAATGAATGACCACTTACGCAAATACTACTTGCACGACCATGGTAGCCAACCGGAATGTGTTTCCAATTTGGCATTAAAGCATTTTTAGGGTCACGAATCATGGTGCCAATATTAGTGGCATGATCGATACTGCTATAAAAATCAGTGTAATCACCCACTTTTACAGGCATTAACATTTTTACATCACTTTGTTTTTTAAAAACTTTATTAAATAAAGTTTTATCCGATTTTAAAATTGAATTAGCATCGCATAATAATTCTATTATTTTTAAACGAATTTTATTTGTAGTTGGTTTACCTAATTCTATAAAGTCGTTTAAATACGCTTGTTCAAATACAGAACGGTTGATATCAAATACATCTGCGCTTTCAAGTTCAAATAAGTCGATTATGTAGTTTCCAATTGCTGAGCAAACATGGTGTTTTACGTTAGCATCTGAATAAATTCCAAACGGAATATTATAAATTGAAAAATCGGAATTAGCATCAATTTCTAACCAAGTAGTTAATTTTTTAGTGTCCATAGTTTATAAAATGCGGGCGGTTATATTATTTTTTAAATCTTCTAATAAGGCAGTATTAGGGCTTTTTGAGTTTTTTGTAATAACTAAAGCCTGAGTTAAAACTTCTTGATTAATAACCGGCTCTTCACAATTTTCAACTACAGTTAAAGCTTCCATACTCAGAGCGAAATCATTGTTGCAGGCTAATTCCACAAAAAACAAAAAATGGTTTGAAAAATCCAAACAACTTTCCCAGCAAGCGGCCGTGAGTTTAACTTTCTCACTCATTCTGTCGCATTGCTTTATTGAATTTACCAACATTTCCTGAGCATTTTTTTCTTTAAGTATTTTAAAAATCTCTTCGCTTTCTAAACGTGTGGTATTTTTCTCTAGAAGGGTATGAATTAAATCCGCTACATCATTTTGCTTTTTCGAAAAACCTTCACGATTTATGATAAGCGTATTATATTCTTCTTCGTTAAATAATTTTTTTGGATCGAATGCATCGTCGTCCAATAATTCTTTTACGTCCATTTTTTTTCTATTTTTTCTGTCAGGCTGAGCGTAGTCGAAGCCTATTTTATTTTAATAATTACTCACCCTTCGACTCCGCTCCGGGTGACGTTATAATAATTGCTTAATAATATCCTCAACACTTACACCCTCTGCTTCTGCCTTATAATTACGTACAATACGGTGGCGTAAGATGGGTGTAGCAATTGCTTTTACATCTTCAATATCGGGGCTAAACTTTCCGTTTATTGCTGCATGACATTTGGCGCCAATAATTAAATATTGAGAAGCGCGAGGTCCTGCCCCCCATTGTAAATACTTTTTAGTAATATCGGCACTAAACTCACTGTTTAAACGGGTTTTGTTAACCATTTTTACAGCATATTCAATCACGTTATCAGCAACAGGAATTTTACGGATAAGGTCTTGAAAAAATACAATTTCTTGAGCAGATAATATTTTATTTAACTCAACTTTTACATTGGTTGTTGTAAGTTTTACAACTTGCAACTCTTCTTTAAAGCTAGGATAATCTAACCACACATTAAACATAAAACGGTCTAACTGCGCTTCCGGTAAAGGATAGGTTCCCTCCTGCTCTATTGGATTTTGCGTAGCAAGTACAAAGAAAGGATTGTCTAAAGGATATTTTTTTCCGGCGGCAGTAATTTGTCGCTCTTGCATTGCCTCTAACAAAGCCGCTTGCGTTTTGGGTGGCGTACGGTTAATCTCATCGGCCAAAATAATATTGCTAAACAAGGGACCTTTTATGAATTTAAAATTTCGCTGTTCATCTAAAATTTCGCTACCAATAATATCACTTGGCATTAAATCGGGTGTAAACTGAATACGATTAAATGTTAAACCCAAAGCATCGGAAATAGTATTTACCAATAAGGTTTTTGCCAAACCGGGAACACCTACCAATAAACAATGTCCCTTACTAAAAATAGAAATAAGCACATTTTTTATGGTATCTTCCTGCCCAACTATTATTTTTCCAATCTCTTTATTAAGCTCTTTGTATTTTACAACAAAAGCTTCAATAGCTTCGGTATCCGATTTATAGTTCATAAAAAAAATTTGATTTAAAGATAGTAATATTTTAAAGTGACTATTGAGAAAGCCTGTTAAAAATATTGAATAATGATTAAAGAATAAAAATAGCTGCAATTATCATAATTACAATAATAACGAGGTATTGCCAAATATCAACAAAATAGGGTGAAATTTTTCGCCAAGTGTCTTTAAAACTCATATTATTCAACTACTAGAATCTTGTATCTTTTACCAATAATGTTTTTGCAGCTTGAAGACTTTGCTTCAATAAAAAAGGAGGCACCTACTTCGCATCTTTTTAAAGCCTTTCGTATTAATTCATCTAAAATATTAGCGTTGCCTGTATAGGTAATGGAAGTTTTTCCATCAGTAAAAATGAATTTATACGACCAAAATCCACATTTTTTGGTTACTTCAGGAAGAATCTGCTTTATTTCGAAAGTTGATGGTAATAAACTCTTTTTTATTTCTGCGGCATAATCTTTTTTTTTCGCATTATTTTTACTGGCTTGTGAGAACGAAAGCCAAGAAATAAACAAAAACAACAGAATTAACAGTATTCTCATGACTTTATTGGAATTACAAAGTAAAAGTCACCATTTATCATTAGGAAGTGAGCGGGCGAGGCTTTGCATTTCTGCTAAAATGTATCCTAAATGTTCGGTATGAATACCATTTTTGCCACCTGTTTGCATAAAGGCATTTTCGGGTAATTTTAAATTGGCTTCCGCAAATAGTGACGTAATAGTTTTCGTCCATTTATCTTTAAACATATTTACATCTGCCCCAATGCCCTCTTTTACAGCCCATTGGTCAGTTTCATCGGTATAAAATAATTCGCCACTAAAACGCCATAATTCGTTTAAAGCTTGTTGAGCACGTTGATTACTGTCTTCTGTGCCTAATCCAAAACGCAATACCCAGTTGCTAGTGTGTCGATAATGATAGGTAATTTCTTTGACAGATTTTGCCGCAATACCCGCCAATGTTTGATCACTACTTTTACATAATTCTGTGTAAAGTAATAAATCAAAAGCATCAACGAATACTTGACGTATTATAGTTTGTGCATAATCGCCGTTAGGTTGCTCCACTAATTTTGTGTTCAAAAATTCGCGTTCGCCACGATGATAAGCTAAATTATCTGCTGATTTGCCTGTATTATCAATCTTTGCGGCGTGTTCTAATAATAGATTACTTCTTCCTAAAATATCTAGGGCTATATTTGTTAAAGCTAAATCTTCTTCTAAAAAAGGACCGTGACCTGTCCACTCGCTTAAACGTTGGGTGTTTATTAAGGCGTTATCGGCAAGTCTAAGAATATATTTATAATGATGGTTCATTTAAATTACATGTGTTTAATTACATCCGGTACTTGATAAAAAGTGGGATGGCGGAAAATTTTATCGTTTGAAGGTTCAAAAAATGAACCTTGGTCTTCAGGACTACTCGCCACAATGTGTTCAGACAAAACAACCCAAAGAGCCATACCTTCCATACGGCGGGTATACAAATCACGAGCATTTTGTAAAGCCATTTCCTTATCGAAGGCATGTAAATTACCACAATGCACAAAAGGCTGACCTGATTTTTTTTGTACAAATACTTCCCACAAAGGGCCTTGAGAATCACTCATAATTTTATATAGTTTTTAGTTTTTAATGTTTAGTTATTAATAGTAAAAACTAATAACTCAACATTTAAAATTATTTATTAAGCTGCTAAAGTTTGTTCGTTTTGACGTTTTGCATAAGCTGTCGCTGCTTCACGAACCCATGCGCCATTCTTATGCGCATCGTTACGTGCCTTTAAACGTTCTTTATTACAAGGTCCATTACCATGAATTACATTTTTAAACTCTGCCCAATCCGGCTCCGCAAAATCGTAACCTTGTTTAGCATCATTCCAAACAATATTTGAACCTGTTGGAATTTCTAAACCTAAATATTGTATTTGAGGCATAGTTTGATTAACAAAGCGTTGACGTAATTCATCATTTGTTTCACGTTTAATTCTCCATTTAACAGCGTTATCGCTATTTGGGCTTTCGCTATCAGGTGGACCAAACATCATTAACGTTGGAAACCAAAAGCGGTTTAATGCATCTTGCGCCATTTCTTTTTGTTGAGAAGAACCAAAAGCCATCTTACACATTGCCTCATACCCTTGGCGTTGGTGAAAACTTTCTTCTTTACAAATACGAATCATCGCTCGGCTATATGGACCATAAGAAGTACGTTGCAGCATTACTTGATTCATAATGGCCGCACCATCTACTAACCAACCAATAGCTGCCACGTCTGCCCAAGTTAAAGTTGGATAATTAAAAATAGAAGAATATTTTGCTTTGCCTGTATGAAGCGCGTCTAACATTTCATCCCTACTTATACCTAAGCTTTCAGCTGCAGTATATAAGTACAAACCATGTCCACCTTCGTCTTGCACTTTGGCTAATAATACGATTTTACTGCGTAAGCTTGGGGCACGCGTAATCCAATTTCCTTCGGGTAACATACCCACAATTTCGCTATGAGCGTGTTGTGAAATTTGGCGGATTAAATGCTTACGATAATTTTCAGGCATCCAATCTTTTGGCTCAATCATTTCATTTTTAGCCAGTTTGGCTTCAAACAAATTTTCTAAATTAATAGTTTCCATTATAAAAAATTAGTTAACACAAATATAATATTATTTCTGTTTTAAGTGAATAATTAATACTATATATTTAACGAACAGATATTAAAATTGTTTAATCTTTAAAATTAAAATTATGAGTACGTACAAAGAAAAAATCAGTGACATTTATGCGATGATGGGACAAGGAAAGTTAATGGATGCTTTTGAAAAGTATTATCACGACAATGTAGTAATGACCGAATTAGGTGGTGAACCGCGCAAAGGCAAGGCTGTAAACAGAGAATATGAGCAAAAATTTGTTTCATCTCTAAAAGCTGTTCATGGAATGACAGTTGACGCTATTACTTCTGATGAAGCTAATAAAGTAACCATGGTGGAAAGCAGTATGGATGCTGAATTTGTTGATGGCAACCGTATGAAAATGAGTCAAGTTGCAGTACAAAAATGGGATGGCGATCAAATTATTGATGAGAAGTTTTATCATAATATGAATGCTCCTAAAAATTAAATTTATATCTTAAAACGAAAAAAGCATATCTTTTAGATATGCTTTTTTTGTTTTAAGTATCGATTTCCAAAGAAGCTTCTACTCCGTTGAGGTTAACATTAACTAAATAGCATCAAAATCTACCACCACATTTTCAGTAAGCGGATGCGATTGGCAGGTTAAAATATAACCTTCGGCTACTTCTGCATCGGTTAGGGCAAAATTAGCATCCATTTTTACTTTACCTTCTAAAACTTTTGCTCTGCAGGTGCAACAAACCGCACCTTTACAGCTAAAGGGAGCATCAACTCCAGCTTCAATACTAGCATCCAAAATACTAATACTACTTGTTTCTAAAACAAAATCGGTTTCAATGCCGTATTGAATTACTTTAATATTTGCCTTTACATTCCCTCCGGTAGCAACCGTTCCTTCTGCTTTTGCAACAGCATCAATAACTGCACTAAAATATTCTATTTTAATTTTATTATCAGCAATTTTCAATTTCTGTAATCCTGTCTTTACATTTTCCATCATTGGTCCAGGTCCACAAATAAAATACTCATCGGCATTTACACCTCCATAGTTTTCTATTAAGGCAATTGTTTTTTCAACTGTCACAATTCCGGTTTGTAAATCGTTTATTTTTTGTTTGGGCTCGTCAAATATGTAAACTACTTTTAAATTATTGTTATTGGCTGCTATAGCATCAATCTCCGATTTAAAAATTGTACTGTCTTCATTTTTGTTAGCGTATACTAAAGTAACGTGACTCCCCTTCTCCACATAAAGAACACTTTTCAAAATACTCATCATGGGGGTAATACCACTTCCTCCGGCAAATAAAACGTAATTCTTTTTGTTACCACCCGATAAAGACGAATAAAAATTACCCATTGGGGTCATTACCTCTATTGCATCTCCCACTTTTAGCTCACGATTAATATAAGTACTCGCTTTACCATCTTTTACTTCCTTCACAGCCACACGTAATTCTTTTTCGCTATATGGACTTGTGCATAAACTGTAAGAACGGCGAATTTCCTCGCCATTTATAGTTAATTTTAAGGTAATATATTGTCCTTGTTTAAACTGATATTCGGGTTGTTGCATTGCAGGAACCTCAAATGCAACAGATACTGCATCTGCGGTTTCTCTTTTAATGTCTTTAACTTTTAGGGTATGAAAACGTGCCATAGAAATTTTATAGGAAACAAAAGTACATAAATAGATTAAAAAAGATAAATAAAAATAAACCACATAGACACATAGTTTTAAACCTATGTAATTAATTTACAAAGTAAATCATAGTATTGAAGCAACGCTTCAACTATGTTTTTGTTCTTAAAACAATTTTCAACTCAAAAAAACTATGTAACTATGTGGTTTTATTATTAAATAAAAAATAATTATAATTGCTATTTTTACGGCTTATGAGCAAAGATAAAAAAGTAGCAACAGCAGTTATAAAAAACCCGAAAACACTTTATGATAAATTTGAAAATTGGGCGGCTAAAAATGATAAAAAGCTGTTTTATTTCTTAATTGGCTTAACGTTATTCTTATCCTTTATTTCGTTTAACGCTCGTATTAGCGAAGCTCACGATGATGCTCTTTATTTAGAAGGGGGCTGGCGTTTTGTGCACGAATTTCCTACTTATTTTTACACCCAAAATGCTCCGCTTTACCCCCTTTTTCTTGGCTTACTTATTAAACTTATGGGGTTTAAGCTTATAATTTTCAAACTTTTTTCTTTAATTTTTAATGTTCTTGGCGTAATCCTTTTTTACAAGGCTCTTAAAGGAAAAGTACCTGCCGTTATTTTTATTCCTGTTGCCATTTTTCAGGCTGCCAATCATTTAATAATTTATTATGCCAGTATGACGTTTACTGAAGCATTTTACTTTTGTTTACAAGGTTTGTTCTTTTTTTATTCTGTAAAAATTATAGAAATAGTTTTTAAGGACGGTGTACAATTAAAACCGCAATTAAAACTTTGGCTAATGTTTGGCCTAAGTATGTTTTTAATAGGAACAGCTAAAAGCTCTGCTATTGTGGTAGTTCCTGCCGTATTATTATTTTTTATCGTATATAAAAACTATAAAGCAGCAGGAATGAGTGTTCTAGCCTACCTTTCATTTAAAATTCCATATGAATTAATTGTAAAATTAGTTTGGGGCAACCAAAACCAATTTAAAGGACAAAGTAAAATTTTATTGCAAAAAGACCCTTACAATGCTTCGCTTGGAAATGAAGACACTGCGGGATTTGTACAACGCTTTTTCGATAATTGTAATTTATATTTGGGTAAACGCTTTTATCAATTGTTAGGGTGGCGCGATGAAAACATGGCTTTTGACCCTGAAAAAACTCCTTTTGATCATTTTGGTTATGTTACCATTATTACCATCGCCCTAATTTTAACGGGCTTTTGGTTGTTATTTAAACAAAAAAATAAACTCTTAGTATTACTTACCTTATTTACAGGCGCTCAGGCATTTTTATCGTTTGTTATTTTGCAAGCGCGTTGGGATCAGGCACGTATTGTGTTGGTATGTATGCCTGTTTTTTTAATATTGATGCTTTATGTCTTTTATAATTTCACCAAAAAACCTGGCATTGGTCAATCTGTTTATTTTGTAATTGCTTTTTTAATTGTGGGTTCGGTATGTATCTCGTCATTTAAACGCGGATTTAAAAACATACCTATTGTTTCAAAAAATTTAAAAGGCGATACCTATTATGGTTATACACCCGATTGGCAAAACTTTTTAAAATGCAGTGCCTGGTGTGCGGATAGTTTACCTGCAAACACTTTAGTGGCAAGCCGCAAAGCACCCATGAGTTTTGTGTACGGCAAAGGAAAAAAATTCTTCCCAATTTATAGCATCATTAAAAAAGATACAGCTACTCAGCAATCTAATCCTGATAGTGCTTTGGCATTTTTCCAAAAAAATAAAGTCACTCACGTGATGTTAGGAAGTTTACGTTTAGACCCCAATAATCCTAATGCCGGATTTATAAATACTGTTCATAATATCATGCAACCCATTGCTGTAAAATATCCTCAAAAACTAAAGCTAGTGCACACCGAAGGTTTTGCAGAAGAAACACAAGTATACCAAATTATTTATTAAGAAAGCAGATGTAAGTTATTTGTTGTTGGATATAAATCTTAATTCTTAAATCAAAAATCTTAAATTTATAAAATGTCTTTCTCTATAAAACTCGGTAATTTTCTTTATAAAAATGCGTTTGGATTGTATAAACCAATGTATACCTATTTTAAAAACAAACAGGACGATTTTGAAATTAGCTTGTTAAGAAAGTATATTAAAAAAGGAGATACCGTTTTGGATATTGGCGCCAATATAGGTTATTATGCCGTTATGCTTTCAAATTGTGTTGGTGATAATGGCAAGGTATATTGTTTTGAACCGGATAAAACCAATTTTAATCACTTAGAAAAGGCAACGGCAAACTATAAAAATATTAGTATCCTAAATAAGGCGGTAGGACCAAAAACCGAAAAAATAAAAATATACACATCTAAAGAATTAAATGTTGATCATCGCACCTACCAACCGGAAGAATACGATAAAGTAATAGAAATTGATGCCGTTAGTATTGACGATTATTTAACCAGGGGTACTGAGCCTATTCAAGTGCAGAAAGTTGATTTTGTTAAAATAGACATACAAGGCTTTGAAATGCAAGCCATACAAGGTTTAAAAAAGACCTTAGAAAACAATCAACACATAAAATTAATTTCTGAATTTTGGCCCTATGGTTTAAGCAAAGCCGGAAGCTCAGTAAGCGAATACTTTACCTTTTTACAATCCTTACAATTTAATTGTTACTTATTGGAGAAAGATTCTTTGAGTCTTTTATCCGTTGAAAAAGTAAAGACTTTAGAAGGCTTAGATAAAAAACACTATTTTAATATTTTTGCTACCCGAGAACATGTTTAAAAAATATAAAATAGACTTTGATTTAGACGACCCCAAGGCAACCTTGGCGCACAGAGATATTATTTTACAAAAACCATTTTTAAAACGTTTGTATAAAGATTGGTACGATGTTTTTATATCAAAAACAAAAGAGATTAAAACAGGTAAACACTTAGAAATAGGCTCCGGTGGAGGGTTTTATAAAGATGTTTTTCCCGATGTAATTACTAGCGACATATTGCCTCTACCCAATGTAGATAAAGTTTTTAGTGCCGAAGAAATGCCTTTTGGTGAAAATGAACTGGCAAGCATTGTAATGTTAAACGTGTTTCACCACATACCTAAACCTTATTTATTTTTAAAAGAGGCGCAACGCACTTTGGTAAAAGGTGGTAAAATAATTATGATTGAACCCGCCAATAGTGCTTTAGGACGATTTATTTACAAACGCTTTCATCACGAACCTTTTGATGAAACCGGCGGAAGAGAAATACAAGCCGGTAATCCTTTATCAAATAGCAATCAGGCGCTTCCCTACATTTATTTTCAACGCGATTTAGAACTTTTTAAAAAAGAGTTTCCGCAACTAAAAATAAATAGTGTAAAATATCACAGCCCATTTATGTACGTTATTAGCGGAGGAGTTTCCCGTAGCGCCATGCTCCCCTACTTTATGTATGGCTTTTTAAAAGGAATTGAGTGGTTGTTATCTCCGTTTAATAAACAAATTGGGTTGTTTTGTACCATTGAGGTTGAAAAAATTTAGCTTTTTAGCTTAAAACAAAAAAATCAAAACTTAAAATAAATTCTCTTTCCAACTTTTTCTTGATAAAAAGTTGGACAAAAATCAAGACTTCATTAAATTTTGCTAAAGTCTAGTTTGTATTAAAGCTTGAAGATTTAAGCGCTTCGCGAACAGCCAAAATCTTCTGTCACACAAGCTCTCGAATTTTAACACAAACAGACTTTAACGCAAAATTTAATAAGGTCGAATACTAAAAACAAAAAAAACGTCTCGTCCTAGTTTAACGCCGTGTAAAGAGGAAGTTTTAATTTGGCTTTTGTAAAGCCTAGTTCTCATAGTTTCCGTTGCACTCAAACGAGGACAAGCGGATGTGTTTTTAATTTGCTTAACCCACATCAAAACCCTACTTTTACCACCTCAAAAAAATTGGAAAACACAAAACATAGCTATTTTAATACCTTAGCCAAGCAACGCAAGCAACGTAGTTTTGGTAAATACTATTGGAATGAAATAACCAATTACTGCAAATACTTTTCGCACGAGGAAAGCTCTGTATTAGAAGTTGGTTGCGGCAGTGGCGATTTATTGGCAAAAATAGAAGGTTCTAAAAAAGTGGGGATTGATTTTAGCGAAGAATACATTGCCTGGGCCAAAGAAAAATTTGCCGATAAAAAAAATATTGAGTTTTATGTGATGGATGCCAACAACATTCAATTGAATCAAACCTTTGATTTAATTATCATTAGCAATCTGATTGGTTTTGTGGATGATATACAAAATGTATTTGAGCAGGTTAAAAAATGTTGCCACCCCAATACAAAAGTGATTGTTCAATTTTACAACTCGTTTTGGGAACCTGCCATTAAGTTTTCTGAATTAATAGGCATTAAACAAAAAACCCCCACGCAAAACTGGTTAAGCACGCGCGACATTAATAACCTATTAGAAATAAGCGGCTTTAATGTTTACCGAAATAGCAAGCGTTTAATTTTTCCGTTTTTTGTGCCTTTGCTTTCGTTTATTTTAAACAAGTATTTGGCAAAATTTCCGTTCTTCCGCTTTTTTAGTTTAAACATTTACAGCTTTGCCAAACCCTTGCCGGAGAACAATGAGGAGAATTATTTAAATAAATACTCTACTACTGTTGTTATACCAGCGCGTAACGAAAGCGGAAATATAGAAAATGCGATTACCCGTTTACCTAAGTTTGGTAAGCACACCGAGATTATTTTTATTGAAGGGAACAGTACCGACGATACCTGGCAAAAAATACAAGAGATTCAGAAAAAATATGCGGGCACACACGATATTAAAATTGGTCAGCAAAAAGGCAAGGGCAAAGGCGATGCCGTGCGCGAAGGTTACAAAATGGCGACCGGTGATATTTTAATGATATTAGATGCTGACTTAACGGTGCCACCGGAAGATTTACCAAAGTTTTACAATGCCATTGCCAGTGGTAAAGGCGATTTTATTAACGGTACACGTTTGGTTTACCCTATGGATAAAGAAGCCATGCGTTTTTTAAATTATTTGGGCAATCACTTTTTTAGTTGGGCATTCACCTGGTTGCTCGACCAACGCTTTAAAGACACGCTTTGCGGTACCAAGGTCATGTTTAGAAAAGATTATTTAAAGTTGATTAAAAACCGTGCCTACTTTGGCGAGTTTGATCCTTTTGGTGATTTTGATTTATTGTTTGGTGCTCACAAATTAAATTTAAAAATTGTAGAAGTCCCTATTCGTTATAAAGAACGCACTTACGGCTCTACTAATATTTCGCGCTTTAAACATGGTGTTATCTTATTGCGCATGTGTGCCTTTGCCAGTAGGAAATGTAAGTTTATTTAATAGTTTTGTATTAAATAAACCAATTACCATGAAAAAAATTGTTTTCACTTTACTTTTTCTTAGTTTTTTTAGTTTAATCAATGCCCAAACCGATGCGGATAATGGTGATTGGAAAAAACGTTACGTGTTTTTAAAAAATACGTCGGAAGCCGAATACATGATTCGCTATGGTGATATTGACAATTTAGGATTTGGCTGGGAACAAAACTTTAACCCTTTTTCAGGAAAAATAAGCGGATCTCACGAATGGCCAATGGAACGAAAAGACTCGACAGAAATTGACGGATTTGATTTAGTGCAATTAGGAACTAGTTTTAGAAATCCGGAAAATGCCAAAGAAGGCTACTCCGGCGCCTTAAATTATTTACTGGAAAAATTTGGCAGAACCAGTTTTGAGTTTGCCATCCCCTTGAAAGGCATTGATACTTCCAAAATAAAAAATGTGAGCTTACAAATTTTTGTGGATGACTTTCAAGCAAAAGCAGGTTCAGGGAGCAAATTTGAATTTTACATAAACAAAAAACGCTATGCTCCGGCTGAAAAACTTTTGAATTCTCTCGATCAAACGGGTCCTATTGGCAAACTGATAACAATTCCTATTTCGGTGGAACGTATTTCTGACTTTAAAAAGGATACGCTTCAACTGCAAATAGACGATAGAACATCTGGAATGGGAGATGGTTTTGCCATTGACTTTTTTAAAATATTAGTAAATACCAAAAGCTTAAAAAAAGGAACTGTTGCGGGTAAAGTGCTGGATGCCAACGGGAAACCTGTTGCCAATGCCAGCATAAGTTGCAATGGCGAAACTGTAAAATCGTTACCAAACGGTTCTTATAAATTGGTAAATGTGCCTTCTGGCTTAGCCGTTATTACAGTTACTAATGTGCATAATAATGCCTTTTACGAAAAAACCTTTTCATTTGATGTAGAAAGCGGCAAGGACGCGGTGGTTGATTTACAAATGGATTTTTAATTTATCGTTATTGCTAATAAAACTACTTAGTAAAAATCAAGTAGTTTTACGTATTGCACTGGCCGATTATTTTTGTTTAATTTAAGGTATAAACAAATTAAAAAAAATACACCAATCTCCCATATTTGGTTGTATTGGCGTAATAAAAGTAGACATAGAAGTAAATACCTGCAATACGCCAAGACATATGAAAAAAGACGAAAAAGACGCCAAACAAAGACAAATTACTACACACAGACGAAATGCTCGGTGGACATTAATCATTGGTATTCCTTTATTCCTAATCGCTCCATTTCTTTTGACAGCTCTTTCACATTTTAAATGGGCTAATTTTACGCACACTGGCGAAATAGGCGACACCATTGGAGGCATCACAGCTCCAATAGTGAATTTAATATCTGCAATTCTAATTTATCTCTCTTTTAGACAACAGCTCCTTGCCAATGAAATTCAAATAGACTTAGTTAATGCCGAGAAAGATAAAGACATTTCTCGCTCAGAAAAGGAATTACTTATTTTTCATTACGCAGAAATAAAAGAATCTATTTCATCTGTTAAATATGAATCTGCTCTTTTCCAGACAAGAGGAAGTCACACATTTATCGGAACAGAAGCCTTTGAAATTTTTATAAAAGAATTAAGCTCGATTAAAAATTACGACGCTCACCAATTTTGGTTCACGATTGAATTAGTTTTAATCGATATTGAGACATTTCTAGATTTTCTAACTAGGTCTGAATATTTAGATGCAGGCGACAAACAGTTCTTCGGGTTCCGACTTCATACATTATTCTTTCATAAAATTCTCATTCCTCTTGGTGGCATTGACGAATTAAGTAATGACTTTATTAAAGGTGTAAAAATTCGCAACCGAATACAGCAAATTAGCAAGGCACTTGAAACGTATGATAGAGAATAAACTGGGTGTGGCGTTCATCAGCTAATACAGGGCATTTACGTCAGCTGGGTTGGTTGGTAGTTTTTTTTCGCTTTTGTACCTCCCTTCGCCTCTGCTCAGGACAAGTCGAAACTTTTATTTTCATAAAGCAAAAAAGAAAAAGTTTTGTATCTTTAATTTAAGTTTTTCGGTAGTAGATAGTTTGACGGCTTCGCAAGCCCCAAACCCTTACCACCAAAGCTCATAACAAAACCAAAGACAAGACTCGAAAAATGACCTTTCGTATTCTTATATTCATTTTTTCGTCGACGTTTCTATACGGACAGACAAATACGGTTCAGAAGAAAGGGTCGATTTTTACTCTGACATCAGTTAGCGATAAGTCAGTGGCAGTAATAAAGTATGACAGTTTTACTATTATTCCAATGGATAGTTCTAAAACAGGTCTGCCGGCCGACTATTTATCTCGGGTAGCAGGAGAATCTTCAATCAGCGGCATTGTGACTTCTATTAATGAAATGACTATAAAAAATCTTAACGAAATTGAAGACGTTTTAAATGCAAGTTTTCACGGCAGCGAAATATACATTGACCTTACAGACAAATATAAACATAGGAGTAGAAATCGGACCTATATTATCTGGTTAACACCCAGACAATAAAGCACTGGCGGTAACAGCGGTCTCGCCCAACACAGGTTGACGGGCGGTCGCAAAGCCAAGTTATTGTCCGGTCGACACCGGAATTTTTTTCGTTTGGCTTTGCTCAAAAACATTTGTACTTTTAATTTACATTTGTGGTTGTAGTCAGTTTGACGGTTTCAAAAGCCCACCAACGCAAAGCCAGAAACCGCTACCTACATTAGCTCACGACATTACGATAGAAAATGAGAATTCTCTTAATAATCATATTATTCTTCTTTTGCGAAAAGACAATGTTTGCACAGATAGTTTCGACAACGAGAATTCAAGGCAAATATATCATTGACTCCGGCAAGAAAAAATATATTATTAAACTCAAAGGTTCTGGACAACAAGGAAAATGCAAGTGGAAACGTAAAGAGGCTGGTTATATTATTATTCAAAATGGTAAGTGGCGTTTATCAAATGACACGCTGACAATATTCTATCGTGCAGGTTCAATTAAACAAACAAAATATATTTACCGCGACAATACTTTGACGGGTTTTTTAAACGATAAAACAATTTATAAGAAGCAGACTCCCTGACCAAAACTACAACGGGTAACAGAGGTCTTACCCAATACAGGTTGACGGTTGGTTGCAAAGTAAATTTTTGCTGCACCGACGCGGGAAGGTTTTTATTCCATTCGTACTTGCTCGCTCAAATGTTTATTAAACATTTGCTTGCAACTAAAACATTTGCACTTTTAATTTACATCTGCGGTTGTAGACAGTTTTTCGGTTAAACAATAGCGCTAGACAAGGCCAAAAAAAGTTATATTTAACAATTTCTAATGAAAAAATTATCTCCTTCTCATAATCAAATTCAATGTGTCGAAAGTTTTCACGATTTGGTGTCTGTGCCTTTTCATGGAGAAATAAACGCCATTTGCTGGAATAGGGAGCTAAGAGGGGATTTTTCTGAAATTGTAAAAAAAGTAGCCCTCACCGAAAATATCATGGTGCTCAATAAAGATACGCTTCTCGAACTTCAGTTAAGTGAACAGGGACAATTAGCACGTGAAATTATTTTAAATGACATGGCACTTTTAAAAGCACATGGTGCAGATCCCATACTTAATCTAATTAAGAACTACGAAACAGATGAAACGCATCCATTTTTTCCAACAGATGTTTATTCGTTTCATGTAGACCGTTCTCCAATACCAACCAATACTTTTTTATGCACCTATTATGGTGAATCGAGCGAGATATTACCCAATTTTCAAGCCGAACAAAAAGTACTTGTTCCGGAAATACGGGAAGAACTTAAAAAACTGTTCCATGGTTCAGAAGAAGAATTTGAATCATTTTTAAGTGAACATTTTTTTGATTTACACTATCGCGCCAAACCAAACGCCAAACCGATTCGTTTAGGCAATGGCAACTTATGGCGCTTGGCCGTGGATTGTGCTGAAAGCAACGTGCTTCCTTGTATTCACCGCGCACCCAAAGAAAAAACTGGAGAAAACAGACTGTTACTGATTTGTTAAACAAATAGTGATTTTCTCTTTTTAGTAATTATAAGTAATTCAAATTCATTGTTTATTTTTACAATAAGTGCTTGGTTTACGTCAACGTAAGCGAACAAAATAGTGAATACTGGAATTATTAATATGAAAGAAGAACACATTCAGACATTGCATCCACTACCAGGAAAAATTAACAAGAAAATTTCCTTGGCGAAATACACTGAAATTAAAACCAGTCTTTTAAAAGTACTTTCTAAAACCGAATTAACGCATACGGAACTGATGGAACAACTATATCAAAAGGTGAAAGACACATTTGAAGGTGGCGTGCAATGGTATGGCGAAGTAGTAAAACTTGACCTGGAAGCTCGTGGAACTATAGAAAGAACCAAGACGAAGCCAGTAAAGTACAAAATTAAAATTTGATGGTTTTAAAGCGCCGATGTTAGACAATTCTTAAACAAAACTCTGCATTTCGCACAGCTTTTTATAAGAACCGTTTAAGGCAATTAACTGTTGGTGGTTACCACGCTCTATAATCTCACCATTACTCATGACTATAATTTCGTCGGCATTGGCAATGGTACTTAAACGGTGGGCAATAACCAAGCTCGTTCGGTTTTTCATTAAATTAGTTAATGCCTCTTGCACTAACTTTTCACTTTCGGTGTCTAAGGCAGAAGTGGCTTCGTCTAAAATTAAAATTTCAGGATTTTTTAAAATAGCTCTTGCTATGCTTAAACGTTGCTTTTGTCCACCGCTTAATTTGCCGCCTCTATCGCCAATATTGGTATCGTAGCCATTTGGTAACTGAGAAATAAACTCGTGAGCATTGGCAATTTTAGCAGCTTCCATAATTTGCTCCTTCGTTTTATCTTTTAAGCCAAACGAAATATTATTTGATATCGTATCGTTAAACAATATACTTTCTTGAGTCACTACACCAATGTGTTTGCGTAAATCTTCAATCTTTAGGTCTTTAATATTGTGCCCGTCAATTAATAAATCTCCACTGTCAATATCGTAAAAGCGTGGTAGCATATCCGCCAAAGTTGATTTGCCGCTTCCACTCTGCCCTACCAATGCAATGGTTTTTCCTTTAGGTATTTCAAGATTTATATTTTTTAAAACAACCGCCCCCTCTTTTTTATAACTAAAGGACATATTTTTGAATTCAATTTTTGAAGCGAACTTTGGTAATTCTTTTGCATTAGCCGATTCAAAAATGACATTATCTGCCAATAAAATTTTATCAATGCGTTCTTCACTGGCAATACCTTTTTGAATGTTATTATACGATTGGGTAATTTGTTTAAAAGGAGGTATTAATTGCGATGCTAAAGCAAAATAAGTCAAAAACAAAGCTCCTGTTATCTCTTCACTAAACACCATTTTACCACCTAAAAAAAGCACCAACATTAAAATTCCGGTTACAATTATTTCTGTTAGGGGCGAACTAATGTCTGTTTTTCGGTAAACTTTTACGGATTGTTTGTAGTAAGACTGATTAACGGTTTCAAATTTTTTATTCATGTAACTAGTCGCATTAAAAGCCTTAATTACTTTTAAGCTTCCAAGTGTTTCTTCAATTAAACTTATTAATTGCCCAAGAGTGTGCTTTGTGGCGCTTGAAGCGTTTTTTAAACTTTTGCCAAGTAATGCAATTATAATTGCAGCTATGGGCAACAATACCAAAATATATAAGGTTAGTTTAGCACTAATTAAAAGCATTAAAGTAAAAAGAATAATTATGGTAAGCGGTTCTCTAAAAATCATTTCTAAGGTTTGCATAATACCCCATTCAATTTCTTGCACATCAGTGGTCATTCGGCTCATAAGGTCACCTTTTTTTTCTTCGCTGTAATAACTTAAAGGTAAATCCATTGCTTTTTTATACATTTTGTTCCTTAAATCGCGCACAACACCATTGCGAATAGGGGCTACAAAATACATGGCTAAATACCTAAATAGATTTTTAAAAAACGTTAATACAAATACAATCAAACAAATTAAAACTAAGGCTCCTAACTTTCCCTTGGTTAATATAAGTCCTGCCAAATAATAACTCGAAGCATCTTTTAAATAGTTAGAAGAAAAGGAAAATTTTGGCTCACCTTTAAATACAATGGCAATATTATCAATATCATTATTTTTAAAAAGTAAGTCTAAAAAAGGAGCAATTAAGGCCAGAATAGACGCAGAAAATACCGCAAATAAAATATTAAAAATAACATTTAAAGCCGTGTACCCTTTGTAATTTTTGGTGTACTTTAAAACCGAAAATAGTTTTTTCATTAGAGAAGCAAATATACTACAAAATCTAATTACCTTTGCCCAATGGAAACCGTACGTCAGCAAAAAATAAATAAACTGGTTCAAAAAGAATTAGCCGAAATTTTTAGAAGTGAAAGTCGCAACTTATTTGGTGGTGCTTTTATAACCGTTACTATTGTGAGGGTGAGTCCTGATTTAGGCTTGGCTAAAATTTATTTAAGCATTATGGCTACAAAAGATAAAGAAGCCATTTTTAATTTGGTAAAAGAACAAACTTCGGTTATTCGTAAAAAACTAGGATTATTGGTTGGCAAACAGTTACGCGTGGTTCCCGACTTAAATTTTTACATCGACGATTCGTTGGATTATGCTATGAAAATAGAAGAACTTTTAAAGAAATAAAACCCAATAAGCGACACGAATTAACACAAATTTCCACAAATCACAACTTGAAATAATACCAATAGCTTTTGTGTTCTTCGTTTCTCTGTGGTTTATAAAAAATGAATATCTCCTTTTACATAGCTAAACGCTACTTGGTTTCAAAAAAATCAAACAACGCTATCAATATCATTAGTTGGATAAGTGTTATTGCCATTGCTATAACTACAGGGGCCTTAATTGTAATTTTAAGTGCCATGAATGGCTTAACAAGCACGGTTGCCAGTCTTTACAATACATTAGAACCCGACTTAAAAATAACGGCTACAAAAGGTAAATTTTTTGAAGCCAATGCACAGTTAATTTCAGATATAAAAAATACTGAAGGCGTGAAAATTATTTCACAAACGCTCACTGATAAAGTACTTATTAAAAATGGCGATAAACAAACCTTAGTTACTATTAAAGGAGTTGATGATGAATTTAATAAACTCACAAAAATAGATTCGGTAATGGTAGATGGTAATTATGGATTATCGGATACAAGTTTATTTAATAAAATAATTTTAGGAAAAGGCATTGCTGACCAATTACAAATAAACATTAGAGAATACGTAAGCGAATTAAGTTTGTTCAGTCCAACTAAAGGTAAAAGCAGCAGTTTAAACCCTGAAGATAATTTAAATCAATTATATGCTTCTCCCTGTGGGTTGTTTTCTATTAACGATGAGTTTGACTATCAATATGCATTTGTAAGTTTAACCACAGCAAAAAAGTTATTCGACGAGGCCAACAAAATTACCGCCATAGAAATAGCCTGCGATCCTAACAAATCGGAAAACATTCAAAAAAAATTACAAGAAAAACTTGGAGATAATTTTTTGGTAAAAAACCGTTTTCAATTAAACGATGTCTTATTTAAAACTCTTCAAACCGAAAAATTAGCAACGTTTATAATCCTTGCGTTTATTTTGGTTATTGCAACTTTTAATATTATTGGTGCATTAACTATGCTAATAATTGAAAAACGAAAAGATATAAAAACATTGTATTGCATGGGGGCCAGCATCCAATTAATACGAAATATTTTTATGCGCGAAGGCTTTTTAATTACCGGAATTGGAGCGGGTATTGGTTTAATATTAGGGCTTTTAGTATGTTGGCTGCAAATACAATTTCACTTAGTTAAATTTGGAAACGAATTTGTCATCCCCTATTATCCTATCGAAATTCAATTTAACGATTTCGTTTGGTTGTTTGGCTTAATCATGTTAATCGGATTTTTTGCTGCACTTTATCCGGTAAGAGTATTTACTAAAATGGATTTGATTCATTAATCTATGTCAGTTCGAGTAATTTCGACGAGAATGGGAGAAATATACTGAGAACGGATTCATCAGCTCACTTCTCGATACACTTCGCACTCGAAGTGACATTATATAAAAACTTCGCAATAATTCAGATGGTAAAACAAAAGACAACATTACCAAATTGTTAAAAACTATATTTTAAAACTTGTTGATTATTAAATAATTACTATTTTTAGCTTTCGTATTTTGAAAGTTATTAACATATTTATTCTAATTTTTTGTTTTAAGTCTGTGTTTTCAAGAATTGAAAATCCTGATAAAAAAAACGATTCAATCAAACAATATAAAATTGTTACCAAAACCAAATTGGCTCACATGATTGATTCTGTTCTAGAACTTGACAATGTATCTCCTAAAGATGTTGATTTGCTTAATTACTATGCCAGCCTTTTAAAGAGTAATAATACTGACTCCATTAAAATTTCTGAATTTAATTTAAGCGAACTGAGTTTCTATTCTGCAAAAGACGAAAAACTATTGTTTCCGCTAACAAATTTAGATAGTATCCCTTCTTCATTTAATTTAATGTTGCAGAATGATTTACTGAGTTATTATTTTTCTCCCTGCAAAGGAGTCGTAACAAGTAATTATGGCTGGCGCGATGGGCGGATTCATAAAGGTATAGATATTGATTTACGAAAAGGCGATAAGGTTAGTGTAGCTTTTGATGGCAAGGTGCGTTTTGCTCAGAAACAAGGTGGCTTTGGCAACGTTATCATTGTGATGCATCCAAACGGACTTGAAACGGTTTATGCACATCTTTCAAAAATAAAAGTAAAACCGGGCGATGTGGTTTTAAGTGGGCAAACCATTGGTTTGGGTGGTAATACAGGCCATAGTCGTGGAGCCCATTTACATTTTGAATTGCGATATAAAGGTCATGCATTAAACCCCGGAGCAATTATTTCATTTACCGAACATAAATTACAACACCATACAATTACGGTAAAAAACACCAAACAAGCACTTTGTGCTTTTCCAAGCAATGCCTACATACATACCGTAAATAGAGGGGAAAGCTGGAGTGCCATTGCCAGTATGTACGGACTAAAAACCAAAGAATTAATGGCATTAAATGGTATTGAAAAACGTTATTATCTAAAAGTTGGTCAACAATTACGGGTAAATTAAGCTATATTTGCAATTATTATCATGAAAAAAAATAGCTTTGTTTTTTCTTTAATAACCTTGCTTCTTACAACCTTTATTCTCTCCTGTAAAAAGAAAAAAGCTCCTACATGTGATGGAACAAGTTCGTCTTATAATTCAAACATTAAATCAATTTTAAACAATTCCTGTACAAGCAGTGGTTGCCACCCCTCCTACTCTTCTTATTCGGGTATAAAAAGTATTTTAGATAATGGTAGTTTTAAAAATGAAGTAATTACAAAAAAATCAATGCCAAAAGGTAATTCTTTATCAAGTGATCAATTAAGCAAAATACAATGTTGGATTGATGCCGGTTATCCGGAGAATTAAAAAATTAAAAGGCAAACACAAATAAAAATATTAAGCGACTAAAAGAGTATAAACAATGGAATACAGAAGATTAGGAAAATCAGGACTACAAGTAAGTGTATTAAGCTTTGGAAGCTGGGTTACTTTTGGTAAACAAATTGGCGATAACACAGCCGAAGAATTAATGACCATAGCTTACGACAATGGCGTTAATTTTTTTGACAATGCCGAAATATATTCGCGTGGTAAATCAGAATTGGTAATGGGCGAAATTTTAAAAAAGAAAGCTTGGAGCCGCAGTTCATACTGTTTAAGCAGTAAAGTGTATTTTGGGTACGAGGAAGGTAAACCCAATCAAACAGGACTTTCTCGCAAGCACATTGTTGAAGGTTGTCATGCGGCTTTAAAACGTTTACAAGTAGATTATTTGGACTTGTTTTTCTGTCACCGGCCGGATAAAAACACACCCATTGAAGAAACCGTGTGGGCGATGAATACGTTAATTCAACAAGGTAAAATTTTATATTGGGGCACCAGCGAGTGGGCCAATGATGAGATTATGCAAGCTTTTGTGTTTGCAGAACGTAATAGGTTAATTGGACCTACCATGGAACAACCGCAATACAATATGTTTGAACGCACTAAAATTGAGAAAGATTATTTACTATTATTTAGAGATTTTGGATTAGGAACAACTATTTGGAGCCCACTAGCAAGTGGTTTACTTTCGGGGAAATATTCGGATGGAATGCCTACCGATAACCGTTTACACATTGAAGGGATGGATTGGTTAAAAGAACGCACCTTGGGTGACAATAGTCGTATTGAAAAAACAAAACAATTAGCCACACTCGCTAAAGAATTGGGAACTAGTCTCGCAAAACTTTCTATAGCCTGGTGTGTAAAAAACCCAAATGTAAGCACTACCATTCTAGGTGCCAGTAAACCTGAACAGCTAAAAGAAACGATTACATCTTTAGAAGTTTTACCATTATTAACTGCTGAAGTAGTTGAAAAGATAGAAACTATTTTGCAGAATAAGCCGGTTTTGGCGACTTTTTAAATAATACACACTAATTATGTGTTTTTTCCGTTTCTTTAGTTAGTGTTTTCAAAAAGTATACATCGCAATATATTTTTGTTTGGCTGTTGTGTCTTAACCTTTGGCATGGTGCTAGGTTCAGTTCCTATTAGTGTCTCACAATCCATTATTGTTGCTAATTGGTTGCTTGAAGGCAATTTTAAAAACAAATGGCTACAATTAAAATCATCCAAAATATTTTTGGTATTAATTTCTGTTTTTATAATGCATGCTTTGGGATTGATTTATACCCAAAACATACAAGATGGCTTACTCGATTTGCGAACAGTAATCCCCTTATTTTTATTGCCATTAGTTTTTTTTAGTACCACACCTCCAACATTAAGAGAATTATATTTTGTACTGTATAGTTTTATTTTGGGATGTACAATAAATACTGCTTGGTGTTTTATTTACAGTTTTGTTTTGCATTCAAATGATGTTGCAAGAGATGCTTCAAGGTTTATGAGTCATATACGATTAGGTTTGTATATAAACATGGCCATTTGTTGCTGTATTTATTTTGCCATAAAACAAAAAACAACAATTAAAAAAATACTGTTTTTATTTTTTGCGGTATATTTTGTGTTTATGCTTTATGCTTTAGGACTTGCTTCCGGAATATTTAATCTGGTTTTACTTTTTATAATTTTTGGATTAATTGTAATTTTTAAACAACAACTAAAATTTAAAATATCGGCACTAATTATTCTAATTATAGGCCTGTTCTTTTTTATAAACTATATAAAAGGGGTTTACAAATCTCAATTTACTTTAAATAAAACTGTTAGCGCCAATTATACAGATCAAAATTCCCAAATGGAAAATGGAAATATTGTATTTGACTATTCAAATAATTTGCAATTACAACAACAATGGATAAAGCGTATGCCTGTCGATAGTTTTAATTATGAACCCTCTTTTTACAATATCAATAAATATTATGTCCTAATACGGTATTTAACCAGTAAAGGCTTAACAAAGGATTCTACTGGCATTTCAAAATTAACAACACAGGATTTAATTAATATTAAAAATAATGTCACCAATTATCTTTATCCTAATTGGGGCTATTTACATAAACGCATTTACGAATTGGTTAACGAGTACGATGAATTAAAGCATCACCGCAATGTAAACGGGCACTCCTTAACCATGCGCCTTTATTTTTGGAAAGCTGCCTTCGAAATCATTAAAAGAAATCCCTTAATTGGCATTGGAACCGGCGATGTGCAAGACGAGTTAAACACCACCTATGTTAAAACAAATTCCCCATTGAGTAAAGAATGGCACAAACGCCCGCACAACCAATTTATTACAATTACAGTAGCTTTTGGAATTATTGGTCTTTTTATTTTTTTAATAAGTCTTATTTATCCACTTGTTAAGTTAAGAAAACAACTATTTGTTTTATACTTTCCTTTTTTTATTCTTCTTATTTCTTCATTTATCTTAGAAGATACCCTGGAAAGCCAGGCCGGCATGTCTTTTTACGTCACGTTTAATACTTTGTTCATTTCCTTTTCCCTGTTAAACGCAAAATCCATTCGCAAAATCAATTAGAAAGGCTATTAGTATGTATTCTAAAGTATATTGACCTCATAAAATTTTACTTAAAAGTCTTTTGCTTTAAAAAGCGTTGGCTAGTGTGAAAGATGATTTTTGCCTCTCGCGAAGCGCTTAAATCATCAAGATTTAAAGCAAATTAGACTTTAGTAAAATTTTATGAAGTCTTGATTTTTTTGTTACTTTTTTCATCAAGGAAAAAAGTAATCGAAAGTTTAGAAAGCTACCACCTCTTGCGGATTAATTGGCAAACCATTGTACCACAATTCAAAATGCAAATGTGGACCTTTGCTTTTTTCTCCACTATTGCCAACAACCGCAACGGGTTCACCAGCCTTAACTCTATCGCCCACATGTTTTAATAAATCCGAACAATGTTTGTAGATACTCGTTACATTATTACTATGCTGTATTTGTATCACATATCCATCTTCAGCCGAAAAACCCGTAAAAATAATTGTTCCATCCAAAGTACTTTTTATAAACTCATCCTGTTTGGTAACTAAATCTACACCATAATGTTCTTCGCTAATATTATAAGAAGTAGTAATAAGTCCTTTAACTGGCACAAAAAATATTAAATCAATTAAGCCTTTTAATTTAGGATTTGAGCTAATTGCAATACTCGATTGCTTATTTTTTTCAAAATCGGTTCTAAACTCTAGGTCGTTTTTTGTTGGATTGGTGTTAGCGTTTTTATATTTACCTGTTGTATCTTTCTTCGGTTTTTCAGGTTTTGATTCAATTTTTTCGCTGTAAACATCCAAAATCGATTTTTGATAGGCATCCCTAGCGGTTAAAACACTTTCTAAAGAATCTGCTTTAGAGCTTAAGTTAACAATTAATCGTCGTTCGGTAACATTACCGTAACCTGGTATATACTCTCTCAATGGCGTAAAAGCAACAAGACTGATGACTAATGTTGTCATTACAATAGTTAAAGCCGCTACACCAATAATAAGTCCTAAAGGGCTCATTCTCAATGAAAAACTTTCGCCAAAAGTAGTATCATTAAGTATTACCAAACGGTATTTACTTCTTAACGCAATTTTAATTTTTTGCCAACGGCTATGTTTTTTGTCAATCACTAAAGTGTAAAGATGCGAAAAATATTTTTTAAAATAATTTTTTAAGAAAACTTGCAGAACGAAAAAAGTTTCCATAGTTTTGTACCCGAAAATTGGAAAGCAAAGAAAAAATACTTAAAGGCGTTGAAGAGCTGTTTTTTAAATATGGTATAAAAAACATTACCATGGATGAAATTGCCCGGCACATGGGAATAAGTAAAAAAACCATTTACCATTATTTTAAAGACAAAGATGAGGTAGTTCATTCCCTCATGCTTCATACCATTGAAGATGACAGATGTCGGATTAAAAACGCCAGAGAACATGCCAAAAATGTGGTAGAAGAAGTTTTTAAAATGATGGATGAAATGCGTGAAATGCTTGGAAGAATTAACCCTATTCTATTTTACGAACTGCATAAATTTTATCCACAAACATGGAAAATATTCCAGGAGTTTAAATCGTCATTTATACTTGCCATGGTAGAGGCCTCTTTAAGACGAGGACAACAAGAAGGATACATACGACTTGATATTGATATAAAAATACTTACACGCATGCGCGTTGAAATGGTGGAGCAAGCCATGAAAGGCGAAATGTTTCCTTCCGAACAATTCAATGTTTTAGATGTTCAACTTGCTCTTACTGAACATTTTTTATATGGCGTGTGTACTTTAAAAGGTCACAAATTAATTAATAAGTATAAAAACATAGAAGAAGAATAAAAACTTAAATATGAATACAAAATCGTTTCTGGTTACATTATTAAGTATACTTTTTAGCGCAGCCTACTCTCAACAAAACAACAATGCTTTTTCTTTGCAACAAGCAATAGACTACTCCATTAAAAACAGCCCTAATTATTTAAATGCAGAACTTGATAAAAAAAGTGCTATTTACAAAAAAAACGAAATTGCCGGATTAGGATTACCACAAATTACTGGAAGTTTTGATTTTAAAGATTATTTTGATATTCCCGTAAGTATAGTTGATGCAAGTGCTTTTGACAGAACTCTTCCTCCAGAAATATATTATCAAACATTAAAATTTGGATTAAAATACAATGCCTCTGCAGGTTTTAGTGCCTCTCAATTATTATTTAGTGCTGATTATATTTTTGGTCTAAAAGCAGCAAAAGAATATATAGCTCTGTCAACAATTAGTGCACAACGCACTAAAAGTGAATTAATTTCGCAAGTTTCAAAAGCTTATTATGGCGTTTTAATAAATAAAGAACGCTTAAAATTAATAGATGCTAACATTACTAAATTAGATAAATCTTTATCTGACTTAAAAGCCTTTAATAAACAAGGATTGGTTGAATTAATTGATGTGGAAAGGCTTGAAGTAGCAAGCAACAATCTTGCTACTGAAAAAGAAAAAGTAATTCAATTGATTAGCGTAGGCGAAAATTTATTAAAATTTCAGATAGGTTACAAAATTAATGAAGCCATTGTGTTAACCGATAGCCTAAACTTAACTGACGATTTAAAACAAGAGGTAACTGTAAACGTTGCTGATTTTTCTAAACGAGAAGATTATCAACTATTAAAAGCACAAAATGTCCTTTCGGATATTGATGTAAAACGTTTAAAATGGGGTTACTTACCAACATTAGCTGCGTATGGCTCTTACCAATTTAATACTATCAGACCTAATGCCAATATTTTTGAATCAGATAAAAATAATGCTGTAAAACAATGGTATCCAATTTCGCTAATAGGCGTAACTGCCAACTTAAATATATTTGATGGTTTGCAACGTCATTATAAAATTCAACAAGCAAAAATTACCCTTCAAAAAAGTGAAAATGGATTAAAAAATATTGAATTAGCCGCACAATTAGAGTCGAGTATTGCTGCTATTACCTTTAACAATGCTATAAAGACCCTGAAAAATAATGAAAGAAATATGACTCTTGCTAAACACGTGTATGAGGTAGCGCAGAAAAAATTTGATCAAGGTGTTGGAAGTAATTTAGAAATTGTAAATGCCCAAGCAAGCGTGCGTGAAGCAGAAATTAATTATTTCAATTCTATTTACGATTTACTTATTGCAAAAATAGATTACCAAAAAGCAACCGGAACCTTAGTAAAATAACATTAAAGAAAAATAAATAAAAAACGATTTATACTTATTAACTAATAACTATTAACTAAAATATATGAAAAACAAAATTTTTTATCTCTCATTGATTGCATTGTTTATAGCGGCTTGCTCTGCTCCCGATACTAAAACACAATTAGAAAAGCTTAAAAAACAAAAAGCCGATTTAGAAACTCAAATAGCTTCGTTAGAAGAATTGGTTGCGAAATCGGATACTTCTAAAAAAGACATTAAGGTAATTGAGATAACAACAATTCCGGTTAAAGCAGAAACTTTTAAAACATATATAGAAGTTCAAGGCAGAATTGATGCGGACGAAAATGTTTCCCTATCCAGCGAAATACCTGGTACAATTACCAAAATTAATGTAAAAGTTGGCGACGAAGTTTCAAAAGGTCAAGTATTAGCAGAAACTGATACTCGAGCCATCCAACAACAAATGAGTGATTTACAAACCAGTTTAGATTTTGCAACTCAAGTTTTCGAGAAACAAAAAAAGTTATGGGATGAAAAAATTGGTACAGAAATACAATACTTACAAGCCAAAAACACAAAAGAAAGTTTAGAAAAAAAAATGGCAACTATGCAAGAACAATTACGCATGAGTAAAATTATTTCTCCTATAAGTGGTAATGTTGATGCCATAAATGTAAAAATTGGCCAAGCTATTGCCCCCGGCATTCCTGCAATTGGTGTAATAAACTTCAATAATTTAAAAGTAAAAGCCGATGTGGCAGAGAGTTATGCCTCTAGAATAAAAACAGGTAACGAGGTTAAAATTGTATTTCCTGACATGAAAGATTCTTTAAACTCAAAAGTAAATTATGCTTCTCGTGCTATAAATGCATTAACACGCACTTTTAATGTTGAGGTTGTTTTAGATAACAAAAAAGAATACCATCCAAACATGGTGGCAGTGTTAAAAATTAACGATTATCAAAGTTCTAGCCCCCAATTAGTTGTAGCCGAAAAGTACATTCAAAAAGGCGCCAACGAAAGTTTTATAATGATTGCTGAAAATGGCAAAGCGGTAAAAAAATCAATAATCATAAATCACCAATACAATGGTAATGCAGAAATTATAAGCGGATTAAAAGACGGAGATTTAATTATTACGGAGGGTTACGATTTAGTAAACGATGGCGATGCCATTAAAATTAAATAATTAGATAATTAGTCGATGCGACAATTAGTCAATTAAACGATAAACGAAATATAGTATTAACATCTGGTAAATTGGCTAATTGCCCAATTACCAAATTAAGTAATTAAAAATATGATAGATAAATTTAAAGAATTTAAACCCAGTAGTTGGGCCATAGATAATAAAGTAACTATTTACCTGCTAACCATTTTTATTACTATTGCGGGTATAATGACTTACAATTCTTTACCAAAAGAAAATTTCCCTGACATTACTGTACCTACAATTTATATTAGCACTGTTAATGGGGGGAACTCTCCTACCAATATCGAAAATACCATTACCCGCCCTATTGAAAAAAGATTAAAGGCATTATCAGGTGTTAAAAAATTTACAAGTACTTCCCTGCAAGACGTTTCGGTAATTATTGTAGAGTTTAGAACAGATGTAAAAGTGGATGTTGCTAAACAAAAAGTTAAGGATGCCGTTGACGAAGCACGCGCAGACATGCCTACAACATTAACGCGCGAACCAATGATTAAAGAAATTGCCTTTTCTGAAATTCCAATTATGTATATTAACGTTGCTGGAAATTATGATTTAAAGGAATTGAAAAAACATGCCGAAGATTTGCAAGACCGCATTGAAGGCTTAAAAGAAATTAACGAAGTTAAAATTATTGGTGCCTTAGATCGTGAAATACAGGTAAATATCGATGCTTATAAATTGCAAAGTGCGCAAATGACATTAGGTGATATTCAACGTGCCATTGCCCAAGAAAATTTATCCATTACAGGTGGTAATGTTCCTGTTAATGGTATGAAACCAACTCTGAGTATAAAAAGCGAATTTAAAGACCCAAAAGAAATTGAAAATATTGTTGTTACTTCTGCATCCGGTGCAAAATTATTTATTAGAGACGTGGCCGTTGTAACCGATGGATATAAAGAAAAAGAAAGCTATTCGAGCTCAAAAGGTAAAAACGTTATTACGTTAAATATTATTAAACGTAGTGGCGAAAACCTAATTGATGCAGCTGATAAAATTAAAGACATTATTACCGATATGAAAAAATCAAGTTTCCCAAAAGGACTTGATGTAACAGTAAGTGGCGACCAAAGTGCTAAAACAAAAGTTACTCTTCAAGATTTGATTAATACTATTATTATTGGTTTTATATTGGTAACCATTGTATTAATGTTTTTTATGGGCGTAACAAATGCTTTGTTTGTTGCTCTTTCGGTTCCTTTATCTATGTTCATTGCCTTCTTATTAATGCCAAGCATTGGTTTTACGTTTAACATGATTGTACTATTTGCCTTTTTGCTTGCCTTAGGGATTGTGGTAGACGACGCCATTGTAGTAATTGAAAATACCCACCGTTTATTCGAAAACGGTAAGCGTGACATTAAAACAGCCGCTAAAATGGCCGCAGGCGAAGTGTTTTTACCTGTGTTAAGTGGCACTATAACTACACTTGCCCCCTTTATTCCTTTAGCATTTTGGAGTGGTATTATTGGTAAGTTTATGTACTTCCTTCCAATTACCTTAATCATTGCCCTACTCGCCTCGCTATTTGTGGCCTATATAATCAATCCTGTATTTGCGGTTGACTTTATGAAATCGCACGAAGAAGAAGCCAAACGTTATGGTAAACTCACTAAAAAAGCCTGGCGTCAATTATTATTGTACGGCGTAATTGTTTTAATTTGTTATTTAAAAGGACATATTGGTATTGGAAACTTCGTCATCTTTTTGGCATTTTTCTTGGTATTGCACCGTTTATGGTTATACAAAGTTATTGAAGCCTGGCAATTTAAAGTTTGGCCTGCTTTTGTAAACAGATATGCAAAAGTATTAGAATGGTGTCTTCGTAAACCTTGGAGACCTTTAGTAGGAGTATTGGCATTATTTATTTTCTCATTTGTGTTTTTTGCAGCTAGAAGTCCAAAAGTGGTTTTCTTCCCACAAGGCGATCCAAATAACATGTATGTATATGTTAAGTTACCAGAGGGAACAGATCCCTCTGTAACAAATGGAGTTATGCGCAAAGTAGAACAGAAAGTTTACAGTGTTATTGGAGAAAATAATCCGATTGTTGAATCAATGATTAGCAATGTTACTATTGGCGTTACAGACCCTCAGGATGCCGACCAAAACTCTTATCCAAACAAAGGAAAAATTGCAATTAATTTTGTGGAGTTTGAGCATCGCGAGGGAAAATCTACGGGCGAATATTTAACCAAACTTCAAAACATAAATTGGGAAATACCTGGCGCAGAAATTTCAGTTAATAAAGAACAAAATGGACCACCACAAGAAAAACCAATAAGTATTGAAATTACAGGTGATGATTTTAATGCATTACAGGTAAATGCTTATAATTTACAGCAGTTTATTAATAAAAAACAAATTGGTGGAATTGTTAACCTTAAATCAGACTTTGTAAGTAACAAACCTGAAATTATTTTTGATATTAATAGAGAACGCGCTTTGCGTGAAGGAATGAGCACTGCTCAACTAGCCATGGAAATTCGTGGTGCTGTGTATGGCATTGAAGCAACAAAGTTTAGAGATGTGGATGATGAATATCCCGTTCAACTTCGTTATCAATACAATCAACGTATAGATATAGAAATGTTGCGTAATTTAAAAATCACCTACAGAGATATGAATATGGGCGGTATGGTTCGTAGCGTGCCTCTTTCTGCGGTGTGCAGTATTCGTTACGATTACACATTTGCTAGTATAAAACGTAAAAACAATACTCGTATTATAACCTTATCGAGCGATGTTAAGGAAGGTTTTAATCCTAATGAGGTTGTGGCAAAAGTGCAAACAGTAGTTAAAGATTTTAAAAAGAATGGCGACGTTAATATTAAATTTGGTGGTTCACAGGAAGAACAAGCAGAGACAGGTTCATTTTTAGGTAAAGCAATGTTAATTTCTATTTCCTTAATGCTATTTGTTTTAGTAGGCTTATTTAATTCGTTAGGAAAACCACTCATAATACTAAGTGAAATTATTTTTAGTGTTGTAGGTGTATTAATTGGTGTTGCCACCTTTAAAATGGACATGAGTATAATTATGACAGGGATAGGAATAATAGCCCTAGGCGGTATAGTGGTTAGGAATGGGATTTTACTCGTAGAGTTTGCCGAATTTGCCAGGGCTGGTGGTATGAGTTTATACAAAGCCGCATTAGAAGCGGGGAGAACACGTATGACCCCTGTAATACTTACCGCTTTGGCTGCAGTATTGGGGTTAATTCCATTAGCTGTGGGTTTAAACATAGATTTTGAATCGTTATTTACGCATTTAAATCCTCACATTTTCTTTGGTGGAGACAATGTCGTTTTCTGGGGACCTTTGAGCTGGACAATGATTTTTGGCTTATTATTTGCAACCGTATTAACCTTATTGTTAATACCAGCCATGTACATTTTAACAGAACGATTAAAACGTAAGTCAATTATTGTTTTAGAACATTTTGATATGCCAAAAGTAGCAATGTACGTTCCGTTTTTAATTTTAATATTACGTTTTATTCTCTTTTTAAAACGCAAAAAATTAGATTACGGAGATTTAGATTATTAATCTTTTTAGAATTTATGGATTTTTCTTTAAAATTACATCTAAAAATAAAAATGTATGCAAAGAAAAATCTTAAATTCATTAATCATTAGTATTCTGTTCGGCATAAACTCGTATTTATGCGCTAAAGAATATACACCTTCTTATTACGTAAGCAAAATTTCTATTGATTCTACATTAAAGCCTGATGAAGCTGTTTTTGTTATAAATTTTTCTACTAATGATAATGGAATTATTAAAAACGAGGTTAAATTGGCATTTAATGGTAAGAATTTAACCCAAAAACCAGATTCAAAAGGTAACATTTCCATAAAAACCAAGCCAGGTAAATATATTTTTCAATTTTATTACAATTCTGATTATAAAGAAATAAAAACCGGAACTATTATAATTAAATCAAAATATAAAACAGAGATAAAAGTCAATTTCGAATCCTCAAAATTTCCGGTAATAGCAGACAAACCTGTTATTTATGTTTACCCGACAAAAACATCTTCAGTAAATATTAAACTTAATTTTAATGGGACACTTGGTTTTACGTATCCAAAATATGATAAGGCATGGCAATTTGTGGCCTATCCGGATGGAGGGATTCATATTAATGATAAAAAATTTCATTATTTATTTTACGATGGAAAAATGGATATAAATACACAAAATATAAAATTGAACGAAGGTTTTATAGTAAGCAAAGCCAATCTGGTAACATTTTTTGAAGAAAAATTATCAAAAATGGGTTTAAACTCAAAAGAAATAAATGATTACATCACCTATTGGGTGCCTCAAATGACAGCTAATGAAAATAATTATATCCATTTTATGTTCGACAAAGAGTACAGTCAATATTCAAATTTAGAGATAACCCCAAAACCTGATACTATATTTAGAGTATTTATGGTGTGGTATAAATTGGGCGGAACGATTAGTATAAAATTAAACGAACAAAAAATAGAATCGTTTACCAGAAAAGGATTTACCGTTGTAGAATGGGGAGGCGCTGAAATAAGCCATCATTCGGAACAAAAATTAAGTAAAAACTAATTGTATTTTAAAATAAAAACAAAAAACCCCGAAACTAATTTCGGGGTTTAATTTTAACTTATAAACTTTAAAATTACGGTAAAGTTATTGCGTAAGTGTTACCATTTACTGTCAATATAGCGTTGTTATCGCAAGTAATTCCGTCTCCATAATCAATTACACGCGTTGGCTTGCTGCCTGGAGTATAAGCAATTTGTCCACCAATAAAATGACGACGTAAACCTGTAGGGCAATTAAAGTCGCGAATTAAATTAGTAGCAATGGCACTATAACTTTCGCCACTTTTATTAGTACCAGAAGCGGAACCGTTAATTTTAACTGTAGCTTTTGTCCAATCAATTGGTAATGATTGGCCTTTGTAACATAAAGGGTTACTTGTATTTGTTAATTCCTTTGTGCGGTTACATGTCCATGAAATTGTTCCTGAACCATCACCCTTGATAATTGAAACATTCGCATTAATTGCCCAAGTTAAGTTAGTTCCTGGATTGGTACCGGTAGGTATGGATAATGGAGTTGTATTTGTTATGGTTTTAGAAATAATATTTACCTGATTACCATCTACTACATAACTTTGAGTAGAAACACTTAAACTAAAGCCTGGATGGCGGTAACGAGTGGCAGTGGTTGAGGTTGAAGCCGAATAATCGTAAATAATTTTACCTGATCTTACTCTACCGTCTAATCCGGTAGTGCTGGCTCCAAAATCTACGGTAATTACTTTTCCAACAACAGTAATAGTTGCAGCCGAAATACCAGCTAATTCACTCGATTCTACTGTTTTATAAGTTGACAATGAAGAAGAAGAACCTGTATTATTTTCAGCCGCTTGACTTCCAATAGCTTCAATATCGCTATTAATGCTCTCGCTTAAGTTATTGTCCTTTGCGGTAGTTTGGTCTGTGTCGGGTTCAACTGGAGTTGTTTTGTCTTTTTTACGGCAAGAAGTAAACGCCAAGGAAGCCACCATAATAAGTGAAGCTAATCCTAAAGTAATTTGTTTCGTTTTCATTTTTTTATTTTTAGTTTATGTTTTGGTTAATTTTCATCTATGATTATAAATATATTAAAAGGTTTAATTGCTTTTTAAAAAAAAATCTATTTTTTTGTCTAACTAAGTATATCTTAGCATATTAATTATGATTAACGAGGCTTATAGCGTAAAAAAATATTATAAAGACAACTTTGATTTAGTGCAAAAAAGCAATTTATCATTTTTTTTTAGCTCAAATTCTTTTATTTTCTGCGAATTTTCTGTCGACTTTAAAAAAATTCTTCACTTAGCTGATATTGAATTTAATCTTCAAAATAACCCTTCTTTAACTCTAATAGAGAGACTACAATTTATTTTTAGCAACTATCAATTAATAAAAAATTACAATAAAGTTTACATCAATATTTTAAACACACATTTCACATTAATTCCAAATGCTTTTAAAAATGAAAATAGTAATACAGAATTGCTTCAATTTGGAACAGGATTAATGAAACCTAACCATACAATCGAAAAACCTATAAACAATCTAACATTTTGTTACACCGTTGAACATGAGTTAAAACACTTTTTAGAAAAAACATTCCCAATTGCAATTATAAACCATTCTGGCGTTATTTCCCTTAGCTTATTTAATTCTTTACCTTCTATAAACAATTTTGATATTTTCATTTCTATCAATTTTGGCTTTGTAGAAATTTCTATAAAACAAAATAACGACTTACACTTTTATAATGTGTTTAATTATCAAAGCAACGAAGATATAATCTATTACCTATTATTTACGGTTGAACAATTAAATCTTAATCCTTTAACAATTAAGGTTGCTATTGCTGGACAAATAGAAACCACAGACCATTTAATTATTAGTTTAAAGAAATACATAAAACACATTAATTTTATTATAAACGAGGCTTCCATTTTTTCGAGTAATGAACTGAAAAGTATACCTAACCATTTTTATTTTTCGGTTTTAAATCAACATTTATGCGCATAATAAACGGAACACATCAAGGTAAAATTATAAAAGTACCAAAAGGATTACCCGTTAGGCCAACTACAGATTTTGCAAAAGAAGGTCTTTTTAATATTTTAACCAACAAAATTAATTTTGAGGAGACTTCTTTTCTTGATTTATTTAGTGGTACTGGTCATATTTCTTTAGAAGTAGCATCAAGGGGCGGAAAAAACATTACCAGTGTAGATAAGGATTTTAAATGTGTAGGCTTTTTAAAAACAATTAGCAAAGAGTTTAAGTTTGATATAAATACTATTAAAGGTGATGTTTTTGACTTTTTAAAAACCTCTAAACAATCTTACAATTTAATTTTTGCCGACCCCCCTTACGATTTAGAAAATATAGAACTTATTCATACATTGGTTTTTGAAAATAAATTATTAAAAGAAAATGGCATATTGGTAATTGAACATGGTCCAAGAACCAAACTGGAAACACTACCTAACTTTAAACAACACCGAAAATATGGCAATGTAAACTTTAGTTTTTTTGAGGTATAGATTTTATATGACGCTAAAAATTATGATATGTTAGTGTTAGTGTTAGTTTACTTTGTGGTTAAATTAAATGATTTTTTATAAAAATGAACCTAATTGAAAAAATACGAAAACTCGAAAACATTCATGTTGTTTTTTGGCTTTTAAAAGATATTAGTTGGATGTTGGAACTAAAAATACTAGGGGCAATTATGATTATTCCAACACTTTTTTTATGTATTTGGATAATAACAAAAACCTTAAAAACCAATGATGTTTACATCAATATAGCCATATTATGTTGGATAAGCGCCAATAGTTTTTGGATGTTGATGGAATTTTTTAATCATTCCATTTATAAAAACTATGCGGTAATTCCCTTTGGCTTTGGCTTTTTGTTTGTTGGGGTATTTTTTATAAAAAACACAATTAAAAAACAAAAGCAACCAACCCAACTATAGTTTTGTCAATGCGGTTTTAAAACGTGTTATCGTCTCATCCTTCCCAATTAAAGCTAATAAATCAAACAATTGTGGCCCACCGGCAACACCAGTAATTAAAACGCGCAACAATTGCATATCTAATTTTCCAATTTCGGTTTGAGCTACAGCAAAATCATCGTGCAATGTCTGGGCATCCCAAGGATTCAAACTTTCAAAACGTACCAGTAATTTTGTAAATAAGTTTTTGTTAGATTCGTTCCATTTTTTTGTAATTACTTTCTCGTCGTAGGTCGTTGGCGTTTCAAAAATGTATTTGCCTTGTTCCCAAAACTCATGCGTAAATTGAACCTTTTCCTTCATTAGTTTGCAGAACTCTGCAATAAAAGCATCCTCTTTCACAATTCCTTTTTCAGTTAAAACAGGTTTAAACGCCTCGGCTAATTCGGCATCAGATTTTTTACGTAGGTATTGTTGATTGAACCATTTTGCTTTTTCGGGGTCAAATTTTGCGCCGCTTTTATGAACGCGATCGAAATCAAAAATTTTAGATAATTCTTCTACAGAAAATAATTCTTCATTAGTCCCAGGATTCCAGCCTAAAAGCGCTAAAATATTTACAAAAGCCTCTGGGTAATAACCGCTCTCTTTGTAACCTATGTAAGGTGTTGCTTCACGGGGATCTTTCCAACTTAATGGAAATACCGGAAAACGGGCTTCACGCTTACTTATTTTTCCATTACCATCAGGATTTAGAATCAATGGTAAATGTGCCAATTTTGGCATTTCATTTTCTAAACCCAAATAACGGTAAATTAAAATATGAGCCGGGGCACTTGGCAACCACTCTTCGCCCCTAACAGCGTGACTGATTTCCATTTCAATATCATCAACTATATGAGCCATGTGATACGTTGGCATTCCATCGCTTTTCAAAAGTACTTTATCATCTACCTGACTTGAATTAACTGTTACCCAACCTCTAATGATATCATTAAACCGAATTTCCTCGTTACGTGGCACTTTTAAACGAATAACATGTGGCGCATTACTTTCCAATAATTTTTTTACTTCATCTTCGCTAAGGGTTAACGAATTACGCATATTTTGACGTGTTACAGCATTGTATTGAGGCGCAACCACTTTTGCTGCTTCCATACGTTTTCGCATGTCATCTAACTCCTCGCTTGTATCAAAAGCATAATAAGCATGTCCACTTGCAATTAATTTATCAGCATATTTTTTATAAATCCCTAGTTCTTTTCTCTCGCTTTGGCGGTATGGTTTATGTGGCCCATCACCAAAACCAACACCCTCATTAGGCGAAATGCCACACCATTTTAGAGCGTTAATAATATACTCCTCTGCACCTTCCACAAAACGGGTTTGATCCGTATCTTCAATTCTTAAAATAAAATCGCCACCATGATGTTTGGCAAATAAATAATTAAATAAGGCAGTACGCACACCGCCCATATGCAAGCCTCCAGTAGGGCTTGGAGCAAATCTAACTCTTACACGTTTTTCCATAGGTTGCAAAGATAATTATATTGTTGTTTAAGTGTACAAAAAGTGCTATTTTTAATTCGTCTACAGTGCGTGTAAGAATTATAATATTCGTTTCTTTATTTATTAGTCTAAAATTTAATGCTCAATTAGATAGCATTGCATATTACTTAAATTCTAAGTTTAATGATTCTACTAAAGTTGAAAATAGCTTCAATTATATAAATAGAACTAACCTAGACCTAAATAAAAAAGTTGAACTATTTAAAATTGTAGAAAACCATTACGCCAGTTTAAATAATTTAAAAATGGAAGGATTGATTTGTTTTTTAATGGGCAACTTGTATTTTGATTATTCTAAGTACGATGTAGCAGTAAGCCATTTATACAGAGCCCTGCCAATGGCTGATAAAACAAATTTTTTATGGCTACAATCAAAAATATATAATTACTTAGGAATTATTTTTTCTGATCAAGGAGATAGCAAAAAAGCAGTTTATTATTTTAGAAAAACTTTTGAAATTTCAGTGAAAATAAATGATCCAGGACAACAATTTGTATCATCAAATAATATTGCCGTGGATTACACAGTTTTAGGTGATTACAAAAAATCTTTATACTTTTTAGGAAAGGCCGAGCAAATCATTAAAAAATATAAGAGTGATAAACGCTGTGAATATTTAGTTTCAATTTATGGTAATAAACTCGATGCTTATATTAACCTAAATGATACAATAAATTCAAAAAGACAGTTAGATTCAATGGCTAAATACATTAAAATTTGTAATGGTTTAGTAAATGCAGAAATATCATATAATCACTTTAATGGCACTTATTATGTGAACATAAAAGACTATAAAAAAGCGTTAAGTTATTTTGAAAGAAATATTAACTTAGTTGAAGAAGGTGACTACCAAGAACAACAAAAGCTCTATAAAGATTTAACAACTTGTTATGTTGCTACCAAACAATTCGAAAAGGCCTTTCATTCGCAAAGCAGCTATTTCCAATTTAAAGACAGTATTGCCAATTCTAATCAGATTAGAGAATCCGTTGAACTTGAAGGAAAGTATAATAATTTAAAAATTGAAAATGAATTAGAGATAAGCAAATTAAAAAACAACAATAATGAACTAAAATTAAAACGGAATAGAACTGTAATTATTCTTGGTTCCGTTATTTCAGTTATCATGATTATTAGTTTAGCCATCTTTATAAGATTATACAGAAATAATCAACGAAATAATAAATTGCTTGTAGAAAAGAATAAAGTTATTGAAGAAAAGCAAAACGAAATTATTGCTAGTATTCGATACGCAAAACGAATACAAGACTCAATGCTTCCCTCAAAAAAATACATTAAAAGCAAATTAAATCAAAAACCGTAAAATGCCTTTGGAGAAAGATTTTTTTGCTCAAGTATACCAAGTGGTTCGTTTAATACCCAAAGGAAGAGTAACCAGTTATGGAGCAATTGCCGCCTATCTGGGTGCAAAATCAAGTAGCAGGGTTGTGGGTTATGCCATGAATGCTGCACATATTGTAAAACCTAAAGTTCCGGCACATAGAGTTGTTAACAGAAATGGCGTACTAACCGGTAAACATCATTTTGAAACACCCTACCAAATGCAAGAATTATTGGCGAAAGAAAAAATTATAGTTACAAACGACAAAGTTTTGAATTTTAAAACCCTATTCTGGGATCCAACTATTGAACTTACAATTTTGTAGATTTTTAAAAATTAACTTTTACGCTTTAAGTTTTTTTATATATTTGATAATCTTAAAATAATTAATCCATGAAAAAAAGTTTACTATTATCTTCAATTATTATTGGTGGGGCAATGAATGCTCAAATCACCTTAACACAGGCAAACCATGCTCCAGCTAATGCCGACACCTACACAATGACAACAAGTGGTACAACCACTGCTAGTCCTGGTGCCTCCGGTACTGGCGCTATGTGGAATCTTTCAAACATTATTATTGGTACAAGTCCAGTTGCATATAACGCATCTACCTATGCTAGTACAAGTTTTTCTCCTGCAAATATTATGCTTTCTTATGGTGCAGAATCTTCTTATTATTTAAGTTCTCCCAGTGATTTAAAATACTATGGTGGTAACATAACGCTAAGTGGCATTCCAGTAACCTTAACCTATTCAACCCCTGCTATTTATGCTGCTTATCCAATGAGTATGGGTACTTCAAGCTCTTCTGCGATTGGTGGTAGTATAAGTGGTGGTTCTAGTGGTACATTTACCGGTAGTTCAACTGCTATTGCAAATGGTACTGGAACTTTAATGTTACCAGGTAAAACTTACACTAATGTTTTGAGGGTTTTAGCAACTCAAACTATAAACTTTGCTATTCCTAGTTTCTTCATCTCAAATGGTATTTTAAACCAAGATACTTACAATTACTATATTCCTGGTCGTAAATCACCAATTTTAACAATCGTAACTTCTACAGTTGTTGCGCCTCCAGTAGCATCAACTCCTTCTAGCCAAACTATTACAACAGTAGCTTCTGATTATTTATTAACTGTTGGAATTAGCGAAAACAATCAAGCAATAACCGACTTGCAGGTTTTTCCTAATCCTTCTAACAACTTTATTAATTTAACTACACAAAATAATAATGCAGCTTCTGTAATTGTATATGACTTAACCGGTAAGAAGTTAGAATCTCATACTTTTGAAAACGGTAATGCAGGGTTCAAAACTTGCTGTTTAGCTCCAGGCATCTATATATACAGTATTAAAGATAACAATAACCAAACGTTAACCACAGGTAAATTTTCGGTATTACACTAATTTTTTAAACAATACATTTAAAGCTGTTCTATAAAAATAGAACAGCTTTTTTATTTTAGTAAATTTGAGAACATTTAAATTAAATTGACTCGCCCACGTATTATATCTATTATTTGTATCATCGGTTATATTTCGGTTGTTTTAGGATTTCCGCAGGTATTTTCGCCGCAAATAAAAAAATTGGGCATTTTTATGCCCGCCATTTATGGAATTTTGGTTTCATTGTACTTTATTGCCTGTGTGGGTATTTGGTATTTTAAACAATGGGGTGTAGAACTTTACTTAATCGCTTTTTTTCTAAAAATTTTATTTTTTGTATTTACCAATCAGTTAGATTTTGGATTTTATTTAGGTAATTTTATTTCAATAACTTCCATAATTATACTTCTAAAATTTTATCCAAAAATGAATAAAAATTTATAATACAGGTTTTCAATAAACTAGAAAAAAAACACTAACATTTTTCTGTTTGTTACTAATTTATTCATTCGTCTATCAAAAAACTATTATCATCTAAAAAGCTAGTCTTTTCACAATTTTCTTTTGCCACATTAAAAAATTATTGTATATCTTTATATAACGAGTTATAAATAAAGAAATAATGATTGCTGAAGTAGAAACAACCGAATTATTAGACACCCTAAAAAGCTTTTTTGGTTTTGATGGCTTTAAAGGAAATCAAGAACAAATTATTAAAAACGTATTAAATGGTAAAGATACGTTTGTAATTATGCCAACCGGTGGTGGTAAAAGTTTATGTTATCAATTGCCGGCTTTAATGTGTGATGGAACGGCGATTGTTGTTTCACCGCTTATTGCTTTAATGAAAAATCAGGTGGATGCCATTCGTGGATTTAGTAATGAAACAGGCATTGCTCATTTTTTAAATTCTTCTTTAAATAAAAGCGAAACCGCTGTTGTAAAAAAAGACGTCCTATCAGGTAAAACAAAACTATTATATGTTGCGCCCGAAACGTTAACCAAAGAAGAAAACATTGCTTTTTTTAAAGAATTTAAAATTTCGTTTTTTGCCATCGATGAGGCTCATTGTATTTCTGAATGGGGTCACGATTTCAGACCAGAATACCGACGCTTACGCCCCATAATTGATGCTGTTGGAAATGTGCCTGTGATTGCTTTAACGGCTACAGCCACACCTAAAGTTCAACAAGATATTCAAAAGAATTTGGGAATGATGACTGCCAATTTATTTAAGTCGTCATTTAATCGTGCCAACTTATTTTATGAGGTACGTGCCAAACAAAATGTAAATAAGGAAATTATTAAATACGTAAAACAAAACGCTAAAAAAAGCGGAATTATTTATTGTTTAAGTCGTAAAAAAGTTGAAGAAATTGCTGAGGCATTAAAAGTAAACGGTATTAAAGCAAAACCTTACCATGCGGGCTTAGATGCAAAAGAGCGCGCAAAAACACAAGATGACTTTTTGATGGAAGATGTAAAAGTTATTGTGGCTACCATTGCATTTGGGATGGGTATTGATAAACCGGACGTGCGTTTTGTGATTCATCATGATATTCCAAAATCATTAGAAGGATATTATCAGGAAACCGGAAGAGCCGGCCGTGATGGTGGTGAGGGTAACTGTGTTACTTTTTACAGTTATGATGACATTATGAAGTTGGAGAAGTTTATGAAAGATAAACCTGTTGCTGAACAAGAAATCGGAAAGCAAATGTTATCTGAAACTGCTTCCTTTGCCGAAACCAGCAGTTGTCGTCGTAAATTTATTTTGCATTATTTTGGTGAAGAATTTCAAGAATCAAAATGTAACGAAATGTGCGATAACTGTCGCCATCCAAAACAAAAATTTGAGGCAAAAGAAGATTTAGAGTTAGCGATAGAATGTGTTATTGAAGCAAAAGAAAAACACAAAGTAAAAGACATTATTAATATTTTAATGGGCAACTTAACCGCCAATGCAAAAATGCATAAACACAACACTTTAAAAAGTTGGGGCGAAGGCGTTGAACATGACAAGGACGATAAGTTTTGGCAAGCTGTTATGCGCCAAGCCATTGTGAATGGTTTTTTTGCGAAAGATATTGAACAATATGGCACCGTTAAAGTAACAGATAAAGGACACGAATTTTTAAAGAAACCTACCAGTGTTAAATTTACCCGCGACCACGATTACAGCAATGCCGAATCGGATCATGATGATGATGTTTCAGGAGGAAAAGGGGGGAGCAGTGCTGCTGACGAAACTTTATTTGCCATGTTAAAAGATTTAGTAAAGAAAACTGCAAAAGCAAAAGCATTACCACCTTATGTTATTTTTCAAGAAACCTCTTTAGAAGAAATGGCCATACAGTACCCAATTACTATGGACGAAATGATTAAGATTAGTGGCGTGGGTGCAGGAAAGGCGGCAAAATTTGGTAAACCCTTTATTGATTTAATAAAAAACTACGTTGAGGAAAATGAAATTGAACGTCCTACCGATATGGTTATTAAATCGGTGGCCAATAAATCGTTATTAAAAGTATACATTATCCAAAATATTGATCGTAAAATTGACTTAAATGCTATGGCAAAAAGTAAAAATATTAAATTGCCTGAGCTTTTAACAGAAATTGAAACCATAGTAGAAAGCGGTACCAAGGTAAACATCAACTACTATATTGAAAATGAAATTGACGAAGAGAAACAAGAGGAAGTATTAGAGTATTTTAAAGAAAGCGAAACAAGTGACGTAAACGCTGCTTTAAAAGAATTAGGCGAAAACGATTACACCGAAGAGGAAATTCGTTTAATGCGCATTAAGTTTTTGAGCGATTTTGGGAATTAGATTACGAAATGATTTTTGAGTATCAAATGTTTGCGTTAAGATATTTTAAATGATTCGTAAACTTTGGATATTTATTACTCTTATCTTAAGTTGGTTTTCATTTGTAGGTCATAAATCACTGCAAAAAGAAAAAGCAGCAAAAAAATACTCCAACCCTTTTGATACGCTAAAATACGACAAAGTGATTGCATACGACTATAATGGTTCGCCTGAAATGCAAATTGTTACTAATGGTCAGGTTATACCTATAAAAAATAGAATATTTAAGCAAAGTGAATTAACGAAAGAACAACTCAAAAAATTCAATAAAACTCTTGGTAATACTAAATCTTATGGTGAAGGAACAGCGGCTTGTTTTGATCCTCATTTTGGGATAGTTTATTATAACCAAAATAAAATAGTTGGTTATATCAGCGTTTGCCTTTCTTGTAACTATCTTATATCATTTCCAAAAATACCAGCACAAAATTCTCATAAAACAGATTTGTGTGATGAATGTTATGCTTATGGCTTTAGTAAATACGGAAGAAAAAATATAAGCGAGCTTGTTAAAGAATTAAACTTCGACCATTGGCAGCTTAACAGCGAGCTTTTTGATAAATAACTATAATCTCACTTTAAATTAAAATATTCCGTTGCCATTAAAGCGATTTCGTTACCATATGCTAAACTGGCTGTAGCCGCAGGACTTGGACTATTTACAACATGCATGGCATTGCCGTTTTTCTCAATTTTAAAATCGTCCAACATTTCGCCTTCAGGGGCTAAAGCCATTGCTCGGATACCACAACGAGCTGCTTCAATGTCGTCCATTTCTAAACTTGGTATCAATTTACGCAACCGGTTTAAAAAATAAGTTTTGCTAAAAGCACCACGGTATTCATCTAAACCAAAACGCCAGTGTTTGGCAAAAAAACGCCAAGTTCCTGCGGTAGTAAAAGCTTCAGCAGTATCCTTAAAACTAAAAGCTGTTTTTTTATAACCTTCTCTGTCAAACACAAATACTGCATTGGGTCCACACTCGGTACCACCCTTAATCATACGTGTAAAATGCACCCCTAAAAACGGAAATTTTGGATTAGGAACTGGGTAAATCAAATGTTTTACTTTGTTTAAGCCTTTTTCCGTTAAATCATAATAATCCCCTCTAAACCCAACAATTGAGGCGTTTGTTTTGGTACCTTCTTTTTTAGTAACGCGGTCGGCTTGCAAACCTGCTGTACTGATAATATATTTTCCGGTAAATTTCCCTTTATCTGTAATAACAGTTGTTGAATCGGTACTTTTTTCAAAACCAATCACTTTTTGAGAGGTTAATACTTTGCTACCATTCGTTTTAGCATTAATTAATTCGGCATACTTTCTGGCAACATCTCCGTAGTCAATTATCCCTGTACACCCCACTCTAATGCCTGAAATACCTTCACAAAAAGGTTCAATTTCTTTTATTTGTTTGGAGTTAATAATTTCAATATCCTCTACCCCATTTGCCAAACCATTGTTAAATACTTTGTTCATGTGAGGTAACTCACTTTCATCGGTTGCCACGATTATTTTACCACATAAATCAAATTGGATTTTATGTTCTTTGGCAAACTCTACCAATTCTCTTCTCCCCGAAACGCAATTACGTGCTTTGTATGAACCCGGCTTGTAATAAATACCACTGTGTATAACCCCACTATTGTGTGAAGTTTGATGAGCAGCCACTTCCTTTTCTTTTTCTAAAACTAAAACTGTTTTAGTAGGATGTTGGTTTACTAATTTTAAGGCTGTTGCTAAACCCACAATTCCTCCCCCAATTATAATAATATCAAAATTTTGTTCCATAAAAACGGTAAATTTATGAAAAATTAAGCTGTAATTAAACCTTTTACTAAAACTGTAGTCATACAATAAAGTTTATAAAAAATGAAAGTGTTTTCAAAATATGTAATTATTGCAAGTTTGGCTTTAAGCTTAGTTTCGTCTTGTAGAAAAAAGGAACAAGAAGTTGACGACGAAAAAGATTCGGTAACTGAAAATTTTTTAGCCAGTAACATTGCTAATGATTTGGCAAGTATTTCGGATGAGGCTGCAAAAACAAATAATGTAAGTAGCTTTAAAACTGAAGAAACAAATGCCTTATTAAGTTCCTGTGCTATTTTGCATTTTGACACACTCAATCATTCAAACCCTGATAGTGTTACTGTTAATTTTGGAACCTCAAATTGTTTAGGTAATGATGGTAGAACGCGCCGAGGCAGTTTATTAGTAATTTATAACGGCAAATACAAAGACTCTTTAACAACAATTACGGTTATACCGCAAAACTATTTTGTAAACGATAACGGAGTAAGTGGAAGTAAAACCATTAAAAATTTAGGTCGAAATGCTTCTCATAATTTAGTCTATGAATTTAATGCTAATATAACCATAACCAAAGCTAACAATGGCGGTACATTTACCTGGACTAGTAACCGTAAGCGTGAATGGATTGCCGGGCAAACCACATTGTTTAATTGGTTGGACGATAAATATGCCATAACCGGTTCTGCAAGTGGTACTAATTCAAACGGTAGAAGCTACACCTCGGTAATTACTAAACCTTTAATTAGAGATATGAGCATTGGTTGTAGAAAATATTTTACAAGTGGTGTTATTTCTCATATACCAATTAACAGACCAAGCAGAGTGATTGATTTTGGTGATGGTAGTTGCGACAACAAAGCTACTGTTACAATTAACGGAAAAGTTTATAATATTACTTTGAATTAAATTTATTCCAATTAAAAAGCCCGATTTAAACTAATCGGGCTTTTTTTATTGCGGTTTGTAATATTTTTTTGCTTCCGGCATAAAGGCTTGTAAATCCTTAATTCGGCGTTCATCGCTTGGATGTGTACTCAATAATTCCGGTGGTTTTTGCCCACCACTTTGGCTCATGCGTTGCCAAAAAGCTACGGCAGCTTCGGGGTTATAACCTGCCATTGCAGCAAATACCAAGCCCATTTTATCTGCTTCGGTTTCGTGCTTGCGACTGTAACTTAACAAACCTAATTGTGACCCTACACCAAACGATTGCATAAATAACTGTTGCGTGGCGGCGGGTTTTTGAGATAAGGCTACCGACAAAACAGTTCCACCTGTTTGCACTAAAATTCCTTGACTCATTCGTTGATTGCCGTGACGGGCAATAGCATGGGCTATTTCGTGGCCCATTACTACAGCTAAACTTTGTTCATCTTGTGTTACAGGCAATAAACCAGTGTAAACAACAACTTTGCCTCCTGGCATACACCAAGCATTTACAGTGTTCTCATCCACCACATTAAACGTCCATTGAAAACCGTTTAAATCTTTACTTAATCCTTTATCTTTATAAAATTGTTCAACAGCTTTTTGAATTCTAACACCACAACTTTTTACCATTTTTACTCTATCATCTGCATCCGACATAGGCGGATGCTCTGCTAAGAATTTATCGTACTCGGTAAAACTCATTGCCATCATTTCGCTTTCTGGTAAAAGCGTTAAAGATCTGCTACCTGTAATGGCATTTTTATGGCAACCATAAAATGTTGTACTAATTAAAGCTGTTGTTATAATTATTTTTTTCATATACGCCGCTAAAGTTAGGAATTTAATCTTCAATTTTTGCGGTTAAACCTCTTTCTAATAAAGCTTCACACATAGGTTTAAGTTTTTTGTAAGTGCCATGTTTTACGGCACATTTTCCTTTGTAATGAACCAAATACGTACATTGTTCGGCCTGTTCTAGCTGATGATTACAAACCTTCATTAAACTTTCTGTAACAAACTGAAAGGTATTAAAATCGTCGTTGTACAAAACAATAGTTTTAGTACCTTCTTCTTTAAGAATAAGTTCAATAACGTCTTGTTCTAATATTTCAGGATCTAAAGTCAAATTGCTAAAAAAATTAATACAAATATACATTGTAATTTTTATTTAAATTACATACAAACATTTATAATTCAATACTTTATAAAAATTTTGTATTAAAAAAAGGTTAAGCTAAACTTACCAAAGTTTAATAAATAGATAATTCAACCTAAACGAGAATTTAAATTAAGGAAAATCAAAAATTCAGATATGTATCATTATTATTTTTTTGCTGAACGCTTTCTAATAAAATTACCCTTTCCTTCGCTTTTTAATTGTTGGTAATTCGACCTTAATCTAATAAACCAAAATACACGTTCTTCTTCATAAAAATCGTTTATTTCGGGTTTAAATTCTTTAAAACGGTTATATAATCCAAAAAAATAGGATTTGGACTGATCTCCTTTTGACGTTTTTATGATATGAAAAAATGGTAAAAACGCTTTCTCAATTTTATCTTCATGCTTAATGTTGGCAATGATTAAATGTAAGAACCGCTTCTCAAAATCGCCATTGGTATATTTTTTAGAATAAAATGCCCTCCACAGAAAAGAGTTTGATACAGACTTTCCAATTATTCTTTCACGTTTGTATAAAAAGGCACTTAAAATAAAAATTTTTCTTTCATTGGTTTTCAAACTATAAAACAGTGGTTGTATAGAAATCATTTTTGAAGTATCTGTTTTTGAGAACCAAACTATAGGCGCTATTCTAAAATATTTTTGTTCTTTTTTCTTTTCATAAGCACAAATTGGCCATAACAACGAAGTTTTGGTTTGGTTTTTTGTTTTAGTATGCCTAAATAAAAAGAGCATAGCTGAAACGTGCCTCTCTAAACTGTCCTTACGATAACTAAATAAAGGAAACAAAAAGGTATTAACACTTTTAGAATGTGAAAACCTTCCGAAAAGGGGCGTAATCATTAAATGTTTTTTATTTGACTGAACGCCTTTTCCAAACGAGAAAAATGGAATAAAGGTAAAGGATTCGTAATTGGTATTTTTTTGTTTGTAAACAAATGGAGCCACAAATGTATTTTGTCTTTCTCGTGAGCGGTGAGACCATAATAAAGGAAAAACAATATTGGTTCTTAGTGTATCATCTTTTAAATACTTTGTTTTTCCAAAGTACAAAGGAAACAAAACAGTTGATTTACTTTTTTTATTGTGAAGATTCCAAAATAGTGGCGTTATGACCAAATGCCCAGAAGAATCTATTTTATTTCCAAATGAAAAGAGTGGAAAAAAAGTAAAATTTGATTTGACATTATCTTTCGTTCTAAATACAAGCGGAAAAAATACACTTTTACTTTCATTCTTACTTTTAAGATGCCAATATAGTGGAAAAAAGAAGCGTGTTACAGAGGTATCGTTTATTCCATAATATTTATGTTGCCAATACAGAGGAAAAAGCACATCTCGTTTATGTAAACTATTTTTTATATGCCAAAAAAATGGAGAAATAACCAAATGGCTATTACCAGTCTTTTTTTGATAACCGTATGAAAACAACGGAAAAATGGTAAGTGTTTTACGATTTTGATTATTATATCTAAATGCCAGAGGGAACAAGACTTTATTGTTAGTTTCTTTATTTTTTAAAGACCAGAATATTGGAAAAACAACATGCCTTTTTACAGTATCATTCTGATTATAATTTATGTTTTGCCAATAAATAGGGAAAAGTGTGTTAAACTTACTTTTAGCAGTCTGCCTGTGCCAAAAAAATGGAGTAACTGCAAAATACTTTCGTGACGAATCTTTAAGATTATGTCCATACGAAAACAAAGGAAATACGGTTAAGGACTTACGATTTACGTTATTTAAACTAAAAACAATCGGAAAATAAACGGTGTTTCTTTTGCTTTTGTTCCAAGTTAGCCAATACACCGGAAAAATTGCCCGGCGGTGTAGCGTGTCATTATTCCTGTATACATCGTTTCCAATAAAGAAAGGAAACAAAAACTTTTTGGTGGAGCGGTTATTATAAAACTCCCAGTAAAATGGGGTAATCGCAAGGTGATGTCTTTTTGATGAATCGGAAGAGACACCTTTAGAATAAAACGGAAAAAAAGTAAATGAACTATAGGTTTTACTCTTAAATTTCCAAAAAAACGGAAATAAAACCTCACTACTTTCATCTCGGCGTTTAACTTTCCAAACTAATGGAAAAAATGTTTTGCGAATAATTGTATCGTTTTGTAAAAATGTTTTTTTTGTATTGAAAAATAAAAAGACCCTTTCGTTTTCATGTCCTTTATCCCATACTTTCCAATAGAATGGTGAAATAATAGTGTGACCTGATTTGTTTAAAGTATCTCTTTCAATAGAAAAAAGAGGAACCACAGTTAAAGAATTACGATAAGCATTTTTGTAGCTGTATAAAATTGGAAATACAACTTTATTAGTAACGGAATTACTTTTATAAACCCATACAAATGGGAAAATAACATCACGATAAACGGTATCGTTTTTATAATATTTTTCACTGTTCCAATAAATAGGAAAAAGAAAATTTTTATTACTTTTTTTTTGCGTTACGTGCCAAAAAAGTGGAGTAACGGCAAAGTATCTAAAGGAAGAATCGTATCGTTTTCCATACGAAAATAAGGGGAAAACAGAAAAAGACTTTTTTTCATTGTCTTTAAAACTAAAGATTAACGGAAATATTATTTTGTTGTTTACATTTTTGTTCTGCTTAGTCCAAACCAAGGGAAATACAAAATTTTGTTTAGTAGTATCTTTAGAGGTGTAACTTACTTTTCGCCACCACAAAGGAAATAGAGAACTTTTCTTTTGATACAAACTACTTTTTTGATTGTAAAGAAGTGCCACATTTAAGTATTTTTGATTGGTGCTATTTCTTTTAAAGAAAAAGGGGAATAAGGCTTTAGTTGTATCATGTTTATTTGCAAAATACCAGTAAGAGGGAAATACAATCAGTTTTGTTTTATGTTGCAAAGCATCTTTACGGTACCAAATAAAAAATAAAAAATTGTTTTCAATATTAAAATTACCAGGCGACTTTGAAAGCGAGAATAAAGAAATATGCGGTGCTAGTTCAATAAACTTAAAAGACTTTGAAACACCAGAAGAATCAATTCGGTTAGTTAACCTTAGTACCGAAGGGTAGTAAAGAGATAATAAACGCAGGTCGCGCCCACGGTAGCTACTATCCGATATAAAGAAAGGTAATAAACGTAATTGTTTTGTTTTTTCTGTATAGTTACGTTTACTAGAAAAAAGAGGAAACAAAACTTGAACTTCTTTTTTATCTTGATTTTTGTATTTTTTAAAGAGGGGCCAAAGATTTACATTTTGACCTCTTGTAATCCCAAAATCAAAAGAAAGGTTCTTTTTTATACTATCTTTTTGGCTAAGAGTTTTTAAAGAAATAAACAAATAAAAAAAGAAAAGACAGTATTTAAATCTTAAATTCATTTTTAAATACGAATTTACCAGATACCGAAGTTTTCGTTCATATTGTTTTTAAACCACTTTTCTTTACCATAACGTTTCTCCAAATCCGCTTTTACTTCCTGAGTAGTAACTATTTTTTTCTTTTTGGGCATTACAAACGTTGCGTTGGTTGGGCTTAACACTTCTATCTTTTTTGCAAAATAAATTACACCACCATCTTCGGTAGCCAAGCCTAAAATGGTACCAGGCAAGCCATTAAAGCTTTCAGGGCCGGTTGAAGGCACTATATCGTAACTAAACCAAGCATAAATTCGCGTACTATCGTTAGCTTGCCAAATAGCTTTACGGCAGTTATATCCGGCAATTTTTCTAGAACTTTCCGTTATTTTCCATTGACGTTTAAAAAGACTGTCCGAAAGATGCAACTCTTCTCCCCACATGGATTTAATAGTATAGCGTTTATTGGTTTTAAAATTTTGAAAGACTGTGTTTTTTGAAGTGGCCCAACTCAAATTTTCGCGCAACTCACTTTCTTGTGGTCTAAAAACACTTATTGTATCTGAAACAAATAATTCAAAATAATCAAGTTTAATTTTATCTTCTTCTTTTAACCACCGGCGGGTATTTTCGTCTTTAAATTTTTTGTATAAATTGGTTTTTCGTTCAAATGTAATTTTTGCTGAAGTTATTTGAGAAGAACTAATGAACGAAAATAAAATAATTAACACACTAATTACACTTCGGCTCAGCTTAATGCTCAGAAAAGCTTCGACTGTAATCAGCCACTCAGAGTTAGTCCATTTCATCTTCTTCCTCCTTCTTTTTATTACTATTAAATTTATAAATAACTCTTGCTAAAAAATAACGTTTTATTATTTGAGTTTTCGTATCAATTATTTTGTTTGCAGAAATTTCGCGGTTATTGTTAATATTTTGATTGAGTATATCATATGCTTCAACAGAAACAATTAAGTTTTCGTTTTTTAAAAATGTTTTACTTAGTGAAGTATTTAAAATAAAATAATTTAAATTGTACCCTACCGCTCTATTGCCATTATTAGTGTATTGACCATCGGCATTTATTCTGATTTTTTTTGGAAGTTTAATCATTAAGTTTCCTTCAAATCCGTACGTATAGTAAGGGTTCGATTGGGTTGTAATGGTTTGCCATGGGATATTGTAGCTGTAATTTGCAATTAAAGAAACCTCTAAATAATCGAGTTCTTTTTCAATTCCAAAATTGGGTGTTATATCCAAAAATTGAGTCGTATTTTTAAGACCATTAACAAAGGCCACGTTGTTGTTGAACCCGCTGCTTAAATTTGTATTAATTTTCATAAAACGTTTAAGCACGGGAAATGCACCTCCCAACCAAATATTTGTGTAAAAATTACCATCTACATTTATTGGAGTTGTTACAGATTTTCCTTGATCGTCAAAAGTGGTGGTTTCATTAATTTCTCGTAATACGTTATTGTACTGCCCTCCAACATAAAAATGCATATCACTAATGCCTTTGTAAGTGTAATAATTAAAATTAATGTTATTAGTAAATTGAGGTTTTAAATTAGGGTTACCAATTGTAATTCGATTGGGATCGGTGTTATCAACCACTGGTTGTAATTGCTGCAAATCGGGTTGTTGTGCATTAGCTGCATAAAAAACGGTTAAATTCGAGCCTTGGCTAATTCTATAATTAAACGAGGCGCTTGGTAAAATATTTATAAATGTTTGACTCAATTTTTGATTAGTAGTCACATTAAAATTTTCTTGATAAATATTTCTAAAAGCTGTGCCTAGGCTGATACGGTACTTTTTAACATCATAAATTAATTTAGCTCCTACCCTATTTACGATGCGTAAATTTTTAAAATTGTTGCTTTGTGTGGTGTTTAGAATATCGTATGCCTGTCCATTAAAATCCAAAGTGTTGCGATTACTATTGTTTTTATTATAAGCAAATCCATAACTAATTTCGGTTTTATATTTTTTTGTTATAGGTTCGGTATAGGTAATAGATGCGTTATGTTCTTCACGATGACTTATTGTGGTTCGTTTTTGGAGCAAAGAAGAGTCGGCCGCTTGATTTTGAAAATAATTAAACGTTGTGTTTAAATTTGCATTTGATTTTGAATCATAATAACTTGGCTGAAAAGTAATTACCAAAAATCTATCCTTTTTCATAAAATTACGATTGAGCTTTAGCATAACATTAGCATCAATTGTTTCGGAAGAATTTGTATTTAAAATAGAAGTTTGTCTGGTTAAGTCTCCATTCTCTGTAATAAATTTGTCTGTTTTTGTATTACTGTTTTTATCGCTTGTATAGTTTATTTTAGGCTTAATAATTAATTCGGTTAATGAATCTAGTTTTTGAGTTAATCTAAAATTAAACTTATGGCTTTGGTTTTGTGCTGTATTATCTATTTTTTGCTGATTGTTATAAGTTGTATCTTCTAAAAAAAACTGAGTACTAATTTCACTACCGGTAAGCAATTGATTTTGACTAAACGTATAATCACTATTTACTTTAGTGTTTTTTCCATACTTATCGTTAAAATAAAAGCCTGATTTTAAGGTTTGAGGCACACCAGTTCCACTGTTATTAAAGGATGTCCAGGTATTTGTTTCTGGGTCGTAATTATTATTATTTTCGTTACTTAACCCAAATTTATTGGCATCGTCCCAACCAAAAGCTTGTTTGGGAGTATTTGCCAACAATCCAAATAATGAAAATTTTTGTTGTTTTTTAAACTTATTAACAAGTACATCATTTTCATAAAATCTATTAAAATCGCTTGCGCCACTTACTTTACCAAAGTATCCCTTTTTACTGTCTTCTTTTAATTTTAAGTTTAGTATCTTAACCGTTTCGGCAGCGTTATCATCAGTACTCTCATTTTTCTTTTCAAATACCTGAACAGTTTCAACGGTATTGGCATTTAAATTTTTGGTAGCAATTGTTGGGTCGCTTCCAAAAAACTCATCACCGTCTACTAATACTTGGTCAACTTCCTTTCCTTGAATTGTAATTTTGCCTTTCGCATCTACTTTTACTCCCGGTAGTTTTTTTAACAAATCTTCAACGCTGGCGTTAGGCTTAACTTTAAAACTATCGGCGGTAAACTGAAGCGTATCGCCCTTGTAATACATTTTTTCTTTATAGGCAATAATCTCTACTTCATTTAATTCAACACTTTTTGGTGGCAACACCACATTTTTAAAATTAAAAAGAGTATCGTTTTTAGTAGGTACCAATAAATAGGTTCTATCATTAAAATTAGGGTGGCTAATAATTACAATATATGTATCAACAGGTAATTTAATGGATTTAAAGACGCCCTCTTTATTTGTTCTTGTGTAGTTCACTAAACTACTGTCTTTAAACTTAATGGCCATTAAAAGCGCATTGGAAAGACTTTGTTTTTGTACTGTATCGTTTGTATTACCACTTATTTTTATAGTTTGTGATTTAGAAAAAACCACTAACAACAACAATATTATAACAAGTAGTTTTTTAATCATTTAATAAAGCCCAAGCTATAATGTAAAGATTAAAAATGGTTACGAATTAATTAAAATTATTATAAAAGATTAACAATAATTGTCTATTTGCCCCTGCCTTGCAAAACTATTAAAACGGTATGAACCAATATTTTAAAATCAAGCAGCAAGCTCATATTTTCAACATAAAGAATGTCAAATTTTAAGCGATCCACCATTTGATCAATGTTTTCTGCATAACCATATTTTACCTGCCCCCAACTGGTAATACCCGGACGGATTTTTTGTAAATGTTTAAAATGTGGTGCTCGAGCTACAATTTTTTCAATAAAAAACTGACGTTCTGGCCTTGGACCAACAATACTCATATCGCCAATTAAAACATTAAAAAACTGTGGCATTTCATCTAAACGCACACGTCTTAAAAATTTTCCTGCCGGTGTAATTCGTGGGTCGTTATCGCTTGAAAGCGCCGGACCATGTTTTTCAGCATCAACATACATTGTGCGAAATTTATAAATGTAAAATGGTTTACCATGAATTCCAATTCTTTCTTGTTTAAAAAAAACCTTTCCTTTTGAGCCTATTTTAACAAACAAAGCAATAATGAAATACATCCAGCTAAAACAAATAAGAACTATAATAGAAATAGAAACATCTATAAATCGTTTAACCGAAATTTGCCATTCGGGTATAATTTGATTTTTTATTTCAATAAGCGGAGTACCTAATATGCTATTCATTTTCACATGTCCGCTTAAAATATCATAAATATCCGGAATGATTTTAATAACAATACCCATATCACTTAAATCATTTACAATATTCTTAATGTACTCGTGTTCCCAACTTTCAAGAGCAATAATTACCTCTTCTACATTATTTATCTCTATAATAGTTCTAATATCATGGTATTCTCCTAAATGCTGTAATTCTTTTTTTAACTGCTCACTATATCCGTTTTTTCCTTCAATGTGTACAAATCCAATAAATTTATTTCCAATACCATATTTTAATGCTTGCACCTCACGAAACATTTTTAAAGCACGCTCATTACTGCCAATAATAATTGTATTAAACCCAAATTTCCGGGTGTGAATTTTCTTGTTAGTGTTGCTTGATAAGATTAGCCTAAAAAAAGATGTAAAACCAAAATGACTAATAAATAGTACAAAATATAATTTGTAATAAAGTTTGTATGAAGCAACGTAATCATCTAATAAAATCACAAAAAACAATACGGTAACTCCAATAATACTTATTGCTAATAATTGTACAAACTCATTTATCCTCGAACGTCTTAAAACGTTATTATAAGAACCCATTAAATAATAAACCAGTACCCATATTAACGGTAAAATTATTACACTTGTAAAAAATTGATTATCAAAAATTGTAATACTCGATTCTTGAGTTTTTATAGGGTCAATTTGTGTTTTACGGTAATAGTTAAAAACTGTCCACGCCAAACCGGCAGTAATAAAATCCAGTAATATATAATATATAGTCCTTAACCTTTTACTCATTTTTTAGAAGTGCACCACTTTAATGTTATCCAAAAACATCCTAGAATCATCTTCTGTTTTCGTTTTTAGCATTTTAAAATAGATTTTATGCGTTGAAGAAGATGGGGGATTATTAATTGCTTCGGCAAGATTAATATAAATCTTATTCCACGTTGAACTAGGATTTATAGTCATTATTTGTTTTTGAGTACCATCGTTTGCTATTAAACCAACTGAAAACTCCTGGTAACACTTATAATCTAATTCTAAATAAACATTTGAACTGCCTGAAGGAAGACTATAAGACAATGCAGATTCTATTTGTGCAATTGTTTGATTGGTGGTAAGCCTTAATTCTATAGATTTTCCTTCAAAGCAATCTGCCGCAGGAGCACTAGCAAAGGTTGCACTAGAAATAGAAGAATTTACAATACTATAACCGGATGAATTTTCGAATCCTTCAACCCAAGCAAATTTAACATCAGGGTCATATTTAAAAGCAAAAGAACGCTCAATAGTTTTTCCCGACTCAACAAGGGTATCGATTTGAATTTTATCATAAAATAACCACGTAATATGGGTAGCCTTAAATCCATTATTTTTTATTCCCGCCAATACATCAATTCTTACGTTTTTATTATTGTTAGGAATAGGCATTACATTACCATAAGGATATGAACCTTGGTATTGACCATCAATATATAAAATTAACTCAGTAATTTTATTACTGGATGAGCCCTGAAGCGATGTTGTAACAACCGAAACGTTAGTGGATTTTAGGAAAAAGGCTGGTTTTGCCGCAGAATATTTTTTACAACTTGTAATTAAAAAAACATTAACAACAAAAACCAAAATAAAAAAGAGTCTAATCATTAGTGTTTTTGTAATAGAAATAATCAAAATAATTGCCTTTTTAATTTTTTAACGTTTATTATTTATTATTTATTGCCTTTGTTAATAAATTAATAATGTAGGTTCTACTATAATACGATCAAAAAAATAAGAAGGTTGGTTAATTGTTAAAATTTAGCCCACAAAATTAATTTTTTAAAGTACTTTTTGTTAGTATTTGTATTAAAATGTAAAAAAATAAATGCCTATTACTAGTAACTTTATAGAATCCATTAAAGTAACGGACTAAATTTTAATCATAGCATGTTTTATCAGGTAAGTAAAGAGGACGATTATTTGTTTAAAGGCAAACGGAAACGTTTGGTTGAACAATTAAGGTTAAAAGGGATAAAAAACGAAAAAGTATTAGCGGCCATTGAAAAAATACCGCGTCACTTATTTTTTGACAATACCACAGCTCGTCCTGCATTATTAGACCACGCATACAGCGACAAGGCTTTGCCTATTGGTGCTGGTCAAACCATTTCTCACCCATATACCGTGGCCTTTCAAACAGAACAACTCGACATTAAACAAGGAGATAAGGTCTTAGAAATTGGTACCGGATGTGGCTATCAAACTGCAGTTTTAATAGAAATGGGGGCAAAAGTATATAGTATAGAGCGCCAAAAAACTTTGCACGATAAAACTAAACTATTTTTACCTTATATAGGATATTCGGGGGCTAGGTTAATTTATGGTGACGGATACAAAGGATTGCCCCAATTTGCCCCATTTGACAAAATTATAGTTACTGCCGGGGCTCCCTATATCCCCAATGACCTTTTAATGCAGCTAAAAACAGGGGGAGTCATCTTAATTCCTATTGGTGAGGGGGAAACACAGGAAATGATATGGCTAAATAAGACAACTGATAATACATTTGATAAAAAAGTACTCGGAAATTTTAAATTCGTACCATTATTACAAAACAAGGCTTCCAACTTTTAACAAACGACTGTTAAAAAACGTTTTTTAGCCTTGTTTTATAGGCTTAATATGCTTTAACTTTGTACTCATTAACAATTAAACAAAAACAAATATGAAAAAATCAATTGGGTTAATTGCATTAGCGTTTGGTGTTACCAGCGCATTTGCTCAAGACTTAACATCAAAAAAAGGTGAACCTATTTTACCAGAAGCTGGTGATTGGGGTGTTGCAATAGACGCTACTCCATTTTTAAATTATTTCGGAAAAGTTGGTAGTGGATCAAATACTGCGCCTACTTGGAATTTTTTTACTAATGCTCAAACAATTACCGGTAGGTATTTTAAAGATGCGCAAACTGTTTATCGTGGTTCGTTGCGTATTGGTTTTGGTAGTAACACCAATCGTAACATGGTTAACGATAGAGCTGCTGCTTCAAGCACAACTATTACTTTCCCTAACGCTAATTTAATGAAAGAAAATGAATGGAAACATTCTTCAACGGATATTGGCTTAGCTGGTGGTATTGAAATGCGCAAGGGTAAAACTCGTTTACAAGGTTACTATGGTGGAGAAGTTGGTCTTTATTTATCTAACAGTAAAGATAAATTTACTTATGGAAATTCATTAGTAGCTCCTGGCGCTGGTGTTACTGCTCCAGTGTTAGTTGATGCTACAGACGACTCATTTGCTGGTGCAAGCAATATTAATTCAGCTGCTCCAATTCAAGGTATTAATGGAGCTGCTCGTGCTACAGAAAGAAAAAATGGTTCAACATTTTCTTTTGGAGTTCGTGGATTTATTGGTGCTGAATATTTTGTATTACCAAAAATGAGTATTGGTGGTGAATTTGGTTGGGGTATTGGACTATCAAGAAGTGGTAAAACTACTACAACTTGGGAATCAATCGGTCAAAGTTCAGGTGCAACTTCACAAACTATTGGCACAACTACTATTGAAGGTTCTAAATCTGGAAGCTTTGCTTTAGACACAGATGGAAACAACTCTGTTTGGGGTCCTAGTGGTTCAATACGTTTAAATTTATATTTCTAATTCTATAAGAAGTAATAAAATTAAAAAAGCCCTTTCTTTTGAAAGGGCTTTTTTAATGAATTATAATAGTTAAAAAGTAATACTATGTTATTACCCTTCTAATATCTTTTTAATATTCGGTCTAAAATATAAACTTGATTTCAAAATCTTTCCATCCTCTCTAAAAATTGGATTTCCGTTCTCATCCAACTTACTCATATTACTTCGATGAATTTCATTAAAAACTTCTTCAATTTTATGTTGTAAACCATGCTTTAAGATAGTACCACATAAAATATACAATTGATCGCCCAAAGCATCTGCAATTTCAACTATATCATTGTTCTTACAAGCTTCCAAATACTCCTCATTTTCTTCTTTAATTAAATTGTAACGTAGAGTATAATCTTTCTCATTAATTAAAGTCTTTTCATTGGCATTACCTATTTTAAAAGTATCATGAAACTCTTCAACCGATTTTATGGTTGTAATGTATAAAGTGCTCATTGCATTATTTTTTTATGGAGTTGGACTTCTTGGCTTTATACTCAGAATTAATTTGATCAACTACTTCTGTTGTAATATCTAATGTTGCATTACCCAAAAGCATAGTTGGTACAGCATCACTGTATGACAAAATATAATCATACTTTCCATTGTTCCACTTTACTAAAAAAGATTTTACAGTTTGCTGAAAAACGGCATTTTTCTCCCCAATATCATTGGTAAGATTATCCATTTGTATTTGCTTATTTTGGGCATCTTTTTCTAAAGCTTGTATTTCTCTGGCCTTAGCTTCCATTTCATTTTCACTTGCTATGCCGGCTTTAGCCGATACTTGATACTCCTGCACTTTCTTTTCGTAATTCATGCTAAGAGTTTGTAAACTAGATTCAATACTAGCTTTACGATTTTTTGCTTCTTTAATTAAATCAATTACTTCTAAGCTTTTTTCGTTTAGTACATCCAAGTTTAAAAAAGCAATTTTACCTGTAGGAGTAGTTCCAACAGCTACTGGTATTATCTGTTTTTTGGAAGTATCTGTTTTTGTTTCTGGAGTGGTTTCGGTTTTTTCGGTCTCATTTTTTGAACTGGATAGAGAACTAATTTTATAAAACAAAAAAGCTACAGCAATAATTAATAAGACATTAAGAGCAAGTAAAAGTTTATTCATTCAATAATGATTTAAATTAATTTACAAATATATAAACCTTATTTAGTTGTAAATAAAGTTTGTTTGGGTTTAATTATAAATTGGGTTTCTTTAACAAAATACGGAAGCGGTTTTGCTAATTGCAAATAAATTGCTGTAAATAGTTCATTTTCAGGATAACAATCCGTTTTTAATTCGTTTAAGCACCAATCATTATACTGCAAGATGTAAAGTGTATCTTTTTTAATAAAAAAAAATTTTATGTACAGGGGTAATTCGCTATGTTGTTCTTCATTTATTATTAGGTTAAGAGAAGAAGAATTGCTGCTTTTGTAATTTGCGGATAAGTTATTTGGCCATTTGTTTTGAGAATTAAAAAATGGCAGTATCCAAAACAGTATCATAACTAAATAAAATAATGGTTTTTGAAACAAAATAGCCGGACTAAAATATCTTTGTTTGGTTTTACCCGAAAATAAAATAAACAGCACTACCAAAAAAACAATATTCATAAGCCAAAGTGCGTAATTTTGATTAGTAGCACTTGGGAATAAAAAAACGAATAAGCAAATATGAACAAAACATCCTAAGGTAATTGCCAAATAGCGAATTGGCGTAATAATTAAACCAAAACCAATAAATATTAATACATAAGGAATAATTGTCCCTATTTTTGAAATGAAAATAAACTGTCTTTCTGTTAAAAAGAATTTTAATGGTGAAATAATTTTCACAAAATCCTCAATAACAAAATTCGAATTTACCTTGCTAAAACCATTATATACGTAAACCGAAGCAATAATAAATTGAAGTATTATAAAAATTGAAGTATATTTATTTGAATCATCCACTCTTCCGTTATAAAACAAAAAAATAAACAAAATAACATTATAGTAATAAAACCAAGGTTGCAAACGATTTAAATCAAAAATCACTAATGAAATATTTAATAAAACAGCTAAAAAAATTAGTGTTCTTGTTTTTTTAAAAAACACCGAGGCAATTAAAAAAACACAGCTTAATCCTATTATTATAGCATCGTAAGGAACTATACTAAATTTAAAATCAAATACAGGAACATGTGGGAAATAATGATATCCTCCCCATAATTTTAAGCTTAAGCATACAGATATTACAAGAGAAAATGTTATTACAATTCTAAGAAATTGTAGTCGTAAAGGTATAGTTAGCTTTAATCCCTCAAACATTAGGCTTTAAGTTTTGCGGCAGCATAAAAACACTTTTTGTAGTAGGCCTCGTTTAAATCACTTATTACAACACCTTTACTGGTGCTTGAATGAACAAATTTATTATCTTTTAAGTACACTCCAACATGTGAAATTGATTTACCGTTGGTGATAAAAAACACCAAATCTCCCTCCTCCAATTTTTCCACTTTTATTTTTTCGCACTCTTTGTATATTTCGCCTGCAGTTCGTCCAATCTTTTTTCCATAAACTTGTAAAAATAAATTATCCGTAAAACAACTACAATCTACACCTGTTTTCTTACATCCGCCATACTTGTATGGCACTCCATACCAATCATTTATAAATACATACAATTTACTGCTTTTTATTTCTTTGTTCGATAGTCCAAGTTTTTCTTGAAGAGGATTATTACTGTGTTTAGTGGATGTATCATTTTTTACGTTATCTTTTTTTACAACAGTATTCTTTTTCGTCAACTCCTTTTTATGTCGGCAAGCAAAATTTACCAACAAGGTAAACAGCAAAATAACCAGTTTTAATTGCTTGCTTTTCATATCAACTAATTTAATCATCTATACTGTTCATATTCCTTAAACCCAACCCCAATTTTGTACATTGCATTGTTTAAAACCTCGTTATGTTTTTAACTTAATTTTTAATATTTTTAAATTCTATTTAATTCTTAGTAATGCAAGATATTTCTACAAAAACCACGTCTGTGAAATCAAAAATACCTGTCGACACTTTAAAAAAAGCTTACCAATTAATGTGCACGGCTAAAAGCATGGCTACTTTATACGAGGCTAACAAAGAAGTGACCGCCAAATACGTTCATGCTACTAGTCGCGGACACGAAGCCATACAAATAGCCGTTGGTTTGCAATTATTACCCCAAGATATTTTAAGTGCTTATTACCGCGACGATAGTATGTTACTTAGCATTGGCCTTACTCCTTTTGAACTAATGTTGCAATTATTAGCAAAACGAAATGACCCTTTTAGTGGTGGTAGAACTTATTATTCTCATCCAAGTTTGCGTAGGGATGACATGCCGAAGATTCCGCACCAATCAAGTGCTACGGGTATGCAGGCAATTCCTACAACGGGTGCTGCTATGGGGTTACAGTATTTGGAAAAAAATGGGATGTCAAAAGACTACAATGGCAATAACCCTTTGGCAGTTTGCTCTCTAGGCGACGCCAGTTGCACAGAAGGTGAGGTATCAGAGGCCTTTCAAATGGCAACATTAAAGCAATTACCTATTTTATTTTTAGTGCAAGATAATGAGTGGGATATTAGTGCGCATGCCAAAGAAATCCGTTCACAAGACATTTCAGAATTCGCCAAGGGTTTTAAAGGTCTCGAAGTAAGAACGATTGATGGAACCGATTTTGTATTAAGCTACAATACCGTAAAAGAATGCTTAGATATTATTAGAAACGAGCGGAGACCTGTTCTATTGCACGCAAAAGTACCTTTATTAAATCACCACACGAGCGGGGTGCGCAAAGAATGGTACCGCGATGACTTGGCAGAGGCAGAAAAAAGAGATCCATTACCGCGTTTACGAAATCAATTAATTATTGCAGGTATCGATGCTTTGGATATTAGAAGTATTGAAGACAATGCTGAAAAATTAGTAGCTTCTGATTATCAAAAAGCCTTACTAGAAGAAGATCCACATCCCGAAGATTTATTCAATCATGAGTTTGCCCCTACTCCAATAACCGAAGAAAAGGGCATTCGTGAGCCCGAAGGCAAAGAAAAAACAGTAATGGTAGATAGTGCTTTATTTGCCATAAGAGAATTAATGACCAAACACCCCGAGTGTTTATTGTACGGACAAGACGTGGGTGCCAGACTAGGTGGCGTATTTAGAGAAGCTGCTACCCTAGCGCAACAATTTGGAAACCACCGTGTGTTTAATACACCTATACAAGAGGCGTTTATTGTAGGTTCTACCGTTGGCATGAGCGCCGTTGGTTTAAAACCAATTGTGGAAGTGCAATTTGCCGATTACATTTGGCCAGGCTTAAACCAATTATTTACCGAAGTGAGTCGTAGTTGTTATTTAAGCAATGGCAAATGGCCGGTAAGTATGATTTTGCGTGTGCCTATTGGTGCTTATGGTAGTGGCGGCCCATACCACTCAAGCTCTGTAGAGAGTGTATTAGCAAATATCAGAGGTATAAAAATTGCCTACCCAAGCACCGGAGCTGATTTAAAAGGTTTATTAAAAGCAGCGTATTACGATCCAAATCCTGTTGTGATGTTGGAACATAAAGGCTTGTATTGGAGTAAAATAAAAGGTACCGAAGATGCTAAAACCATTGAACCTGATGAAGATTACATCATCCCATTTGGTAAAGCGCGCATGGTTTTAGAATCTGCCCCTCATTCAACATCTAACATTAAACATTCAACATTATCTATCATTACTTACGGTATGGGCGTTTACTGGGCAAAAACAGCCGCTAAAAAGTTTGAAGGCCGAGTAGAGATTGTAGATTTACGCACCCTTGCTCCTATTGACGAAGAAACTATATTTAACTCTGCTAAAAAGCACAGCAAAGTTATGGTATTAACCGAAGAACCGGTGTTTAACGGTTTTGCACAAAGCATTGCAGCACGCATTAGCGAAAATTGTTTTCAGTATTTAGATGCCCCAGTTAAAGTAATTGGTGCCGAAAACTTACCTGCCATACCTTTAAACTCTATTTTAGAAAAAACTATGTTGCCGAATGCCGATAAGGTAGAGAAAGCGATTTTGGAGTTGTTGGCTTACTAAACCCATCTTCATTTATAGCCGTTTGATTCGGTTCAGTCTATTTTATAATTAGATGGATTCATTATACCTCACAATGAAGGCGTACATGTATAAACACCAAAAACCTCACTAAAAAATAGTAAGGCTTTTCGGATTATTTTTCAGAAAATCTATAAAAACAAAAAACCCTTCAAACATTTGGTAAGAAGGGTTTCTTTTTTTAAAATTGGCATCGACATACTCTCCCGGGCTTTAGGCCAAGTACCATCTGCGCTGGCGGGCTTAACTTCTCTGTTCGGAATGGGAA
>JANRJN010000002.1:0-235812 GCA_033763945.1 Bacteroidota bacterium
TTGCTTGGACAACACCGAAGCAAACAACTGCACCTAACAGGCGGCTCAAGCGCAATGCCTTTTTTTGAAAAATAATTGTTACCTTCGGTAACGACTGACACTGATGGTAAAAGGCACTGCGCCTAGCCGCCATGACGTTAGCGGTAATTTAAACAAAATCGTGGAATTGTGAACAAAAGAAAAAGTAGTTTCCATCCAAATTGTGAGATGAATGACAAACACAATTTCAAGCCCTTCAATCTAATTGAAAGAGATGGAACTATTTATGAACGAATTTTTCTTGATGTACCTGACCCAAGTTTTCGCGAGTATTTGATTTGTATGCATTATTTAAAACATCAAGTTAAAATATTCGCGGACAGCCCAATCGGAATTAATATTATTTCACGTGATGACCCTTGGGATTTTAAAATTGAAACAAGCGAGGCAGAAGAATTTAATGTTGAGATAACTTCAATTGCCGATGATGATTTTTCTTTTGAAAAAATGAAACGTGAGGAAAGATTAGCTATAAAAAGTAATAAAGATAAATTGCCTATTCACGAATTGGTAAAGTTAAACTCATTCTTCCCAACTGAAAAAATGACTGAACTACTCAAAAGACTTTTGGAAAACGGTCATTCGAAAAAAGATATTGTAGACAACCCTTATAAAGATAATTATCCAAATATTTTTTTGAACAACTCGAATTACATTGAGAAAAACATTGAAAATTTATTACGTATTGCTATCTCAAAAAAGGAATCAAAAAAACATAAAGAAAAAGACAAAACAGTTCTTTTGATTGATAACAGAACCTTAAAATATGAAATATCAGATTTTTTCGAGGCTTTTAAAGCTATTGATGATATAACAGACAAAAGCAGTTTTAGAGAAATTTGGCTTTACACAGGTTATTGTAGCGATAACGATGGTAACAACGCTGAATATAGTTTAGCACCAATCAAAATATCTGAAAAACAAAACAAAAAATTAATTGAATTAACTAATAAAAATAGGCCTAACGAAAATGGTGTAGTTTATGTATAAAAAACTACCGCTAACAACGGGCAATTGCGCCATGCGGGTTTTGAGGTAGGGCTTTGGCTAAATTAAGGCTTGCGCTAAAGCGCATATTTAATTTTTGCCACCGCTTTAGAAAGTGTTATCTTCGTTTGAACATTTGCAGGTTTAAAAACGTTGAGGCTACAGTAGCCGTACAGCGCAAGCCCGTCAAACGTTAGCGGTAATTATATGACGACATTAAGAATAATATTTATATTGATCGGTTTGACAATTCCATGTATTGGTTCAAGTCAAAACTTCAAAACCGAAGACCTAAAAGTACTAGTAGAAAGAACGATTAAAGCGCTCCAGGAAAAAGACACGTTAGCATTTATAGACCTATGGGCGTACAATGCTAGTAATACTCAATACGGAGGTTTAGACAATAATATAAGTTATGAATTCTCAGACGAGAATAATATAAAAAATAATTTTAAGGCTATTCAGACAAACTGGGCATCTTTTTTAAAAGAGAAAATTACTGTTGTTAATATTGAACATAACAAAAATATTGATAACAAAGAATCTGCAAAATTATTTGGACATGCATATTTTGTAAATTTAATTACAAGTAATAATATCAAATGTTCTTTTGGTTTTACTGTAAGAAAGAAAAAAGGAATAGTTAAATATGGTCAATGTGAATTGCCCGTAAGTGCATGTAAAGAAAAATAACTACCGCTAACACAACCTAAATCCCATTTGGGCATTCGGCTTCGGCTTTTGCAAAAGCGGTAGACAATTATTTAATTTTCGCTTTGCAAAAGGCTATTAAACATCTATCTTTAAACTAACATTTCGGTAGACAAAGTTTTAAAATCCAAACGGGAATTTAGCTTGAAACCGTTAGGCGTAAGCTAAAAAAGACCGACACTACTGACATAGGGTTGTCAGTTGGAGAGTATAATTTTGAAGAAAAATCAAAATGAAAATAGAGAACATAAAACCATTTGACGGACAACATTGTGAAACAACTGCGACAGGAACTTTGTTGCGACAAATCGGAATTGAACTTACCGAGCCAATGCTTTTTGGTTTAGGCGAAGGGCTTGGATTTATCTTTTGGAATATGAAATCAATGAATTTTCCTTTCATTGGGGGAAGAGTTAAACCAGACGTTTTAACTGAGAATATTGCACGAAATCTAAACCTTGAATTGACCGTTAAAGAAACTTCATCAACTAAAAAAGCTTGGAGTAAAGTAAAAGAACTTATTGACAATGGACAAGCGGTCGGCTTAAAATTAGACTGTTTTCATTTACAATATTTTTCACGACCATTTCATTTTGCAGGACATTATACAGCGCTTTATGGTTATGACAACGAAAACGCATTTTTGGTAGACACCAAACAACAAGGCGGACAAGTGAAAACAACTTTGAAAAGTTTAGCATTGGCAAGAGCTGAAAAAGGTCCAATGTCTTCTAAAAATTTGTATTACACTTTGCGAAAAACAGACAAACAATTTGATTTGAAAACTTCGATAATAACTGCAATTAGAAATAATGCAACCGAACATATCAATCCACCAATCACAAATATTGGTTACAAAGGGATTTATAAAACGAGTGCTGAAATTGTTAAATGGTTTAAAACTAGTAAAGACGTTGAAAACGATTTTAAAACAACGGCAATGCTTATGGAAAAGGCAGGAACAGGTGGAGCATTATTTAGAAATTTGTATCGAGATTTTTTAAAAGAAAGTTATGACTTGCTAAAACTTGAGAAACTAAAAACGGGACACGAAGTATTTGTAGAAATTGCTGACCTTTGGACTTCTGTTTCTCAATTGTTTGAAAAAGTAAGCCAAACGAAAGACTTTAGATATATAGAACAAGCATCAGAAGTTTTAAAAATAATATCAAATAAAGAAAAAAAGACAATGGAAATATTGGCGACAATATAGCCGAACCGCTAACATCGGTTTTGCGTTATGGGGGCTGAAGTGCTTCGATGAAACATTTGTGCAAGGCTCATCGTTTGGTTTTCAAATGAACTTTTGTGCTAAAAACCCCACACAACGCAAAGCCTAGAACCGCTCGGTCAATAACAAGTAAAAAAGTCTCATTATATTTAACCCCATGAAACTAAAAATATTTTTCACAGCATCCTTATTTTTAAATCTAAATGCTTCTCAATTATTCTCTCAAGCAAAACAACTTACCGCCGAAGAAATAAAAGAAAACGATATTTCGGAGTTTACAAAATTGCCTGTTTATAAAGCTTTTTCGTATAACGATAAAGGTGGTTACTATGTCTTGTTTTATTGTGAAGACCAATTGAATAAAACAAAAAAAGATACGACAAACACAAAAATTGGGGCCCATTGCCTGTTGCACGACCATGGTGGTTTTGTTGAGAAATGGAAAATAACGGATGTGTTAGATACAAAAATTTACCCAGATGGTGGGGCAGAAAAAAATATTTGGTTCTGGACAAAATACTGCAGTCACACAGATATTGACGGTGATAAGCTAATAGACCCAATTATAGTTTACGGCACTAAAACAGACGAGGGGTTCAATCGCATAAAAATTTTCACAGTTTACAAAGGCAAAAAATATGTTATTCGTGCTGTTGAATGTGTATTAGATAATTGCCGAACCTTTAAGAAAGACGAAAGTTACAGTCAATTGCCTAAATCAGTTAATACCTATATAAACAACTTACTCGAAAAGATTAGAAAAGAGCAAAATGTAATCTTGCAGAATGGTTAAATTACATTTTGCCCGTTTGGGTATATTACTGAATAATTATTTTTCCTTTGTTAATACTTTCGTTCCCTTTTAAAATTGTGTAATAGTACATTCCAGTTTCGGCTTTTAATTGAATTAAATTATTACCGTTTTGCAATTGGTTGTTGTAAAGTAACTTGCCAGTAATATCTGTTATTACAATTGTATAAACTTCGTTACCTTTTATATCAACCACAAATGTGCCATTATTTGGATTAGGGAAAATAGCAATGGAAGTGTTATTCCCAACTTTAATGGTTTCGATGCCTGTGCAAACGGTTACATTTTGCGTAATGCTTGTTGTATCTTGGCATCCGTTACTAGCCGTACCTGTTACAGAATAGTTAAAAGTAGAAGAAGGGTTAACCACAATACTATTTCCGCTAGCGCCAGTACTCCATGAATAGGTGTTGGCACCGCTAACAGATAGAGTAGCACTTTGCCCAACACATAATACACTTGAGTTTGAAACGGCAGTTATAGTTGGAGTAGTATTTACAGTAACGGTAGTAGTATTTGATCCATTACAACTTCCGCTAGTACCGCTTATGGTGTAAACGGTTGTAGATAGAGGCGATACAGAAATACTTTGATTATTAGAACCTGTATTCCATGTAAAAGTTGTTACACCATTTGCAGTTAGGGTAGTTGTCTCACCATAACAAATTGTAGGAGTGTTAACCGAAATAGAAACAGAAGAGCCAATATTTACGCTGACAGTTTTTACATCATTACAAACACCGTTTGCCCCTGTAACGGTATATGTTGTATTTGTTGATGGAGAAACAACAAAATTAGAACTTGTAAATGCCCCCGGATTCCAAGTGTAATTGCTTGCGCCACTGGCCATTAAAGTTGTTGTACCACCCGCGCATATTGTGGCTGAGCTAGCAATAACTGTTGGTGTGGTTGTAACCGAAACAGTTGTATTTGCAGTGCCAGAACAACCAAAAGCATTTTTACCAACTATTGAATAAGTTTGACTGAGAATTGGAGAAACAGAAATAGAGGCACCCGTTAATGCTCCCGGATTCCAGGTATAATTAGTTGCACCACTTGAATTTAAAATTACAGACTGTCCTGAACAAATGTTGGTAGATGTAGGCGTTATATTTACAGTTGGGTTTGGATTGATGACAATTGTTTTTGTTGAAGATGTTCCAGCGCCAAAACCATTACTTGAATTTAATGTTACACTATAGGTACCTGAGTTATTAAAAATAAAAAGAGGATTTTGAGACGTAGGTGTAGTAATTGTAACTCCAGTGGAAGGTGTAACCGACCATGACCACGCATTAGGAGAGTTAGTGGAAAGGTCATTAAAGTTTATAGAACTACCTGCACAATAAGGCGCAGTACTATAACTAAAATTAGATGTTGGTGTTACGCCACCGCTAACAATAAATTTGAAAGTATCTGCAACGCAGGTGTTAGGGTCTTTTACCCAGTAGGTGGCATTAACAGAGGTAGTTACTGAAATAGAGTTTGTCGTTGCAGCATTGCTCCAAATATAAGAGCCTGGCCACGAAGCAGAAATATTTGTTGTAGCAGTAGGCGAAACAGAGTATACTTTTACTGAGTTAACGTCTTTATAAATGGTAAATTTGTCACGAATAACACCATCTGCACAAATCCATTTAGCATCCAAACGATTGTTTTGGATATCCATTACAAACGAACCGCCATTTGTAGCATTCGAATAGTGCATGGCGTTGTGTGGGAAAGAGCCTTGAGTGCCGCCTAATTGCCCGGCAGAACCAGATAATACATAAACGGTACCATTTTTTACATTAATAGAGTCTTTTAAATATGGACAAGAGTTAGCACTACCATCGTAAAGACCAGACTGTGTACTTAAATTATGGGTTCCAGCATTAAAAGAAGATTCATTTCCATAGTGACCTTTCATTAATTTTGAGCGTTCGTAATCGTGGCTATGTCCGCATAAAATTAGGTCAACTTTATTACGTTCTAAAATTCTAATAAATCTTGTACGCACAGCTACTAAATCTGTTTCGCTGTCAGAGTTATGCGACCCCATTGTGTATGGAGGGTGATGCCAGTAGGCTATCGTCCAGCGTTTTGTGTTAGCTGCTAAATCAGCTTTTAACCAAACGGCTTGTGCTCCAAGAGTATCGTACATTTTATTACCATCCTGATTTCCGTAAGAATCTAAGGAAATAAAATGTATGTTTCCGTAATCATAAGAATAATAAGCAGGGCTACCCGAAGCTACTCCTCCGGCTTGTGCTGAAGTTGGGGTAGAAAATATACTGTAATATGCGGCTGTTAAGTTACCTGAAGATGTGCCGTAATAATCGTGATTACCTGGTGCCGGCCATAAAACGGCATTCTTCATAATATCATTTTGGTAGTAAGGAAAAAAGCTCGAATTAAATTCTGAATTTAAGCCGCTTGAATAAGCATTATCACCTAATAATAACCAACCATTTGTTGTGGTGGTGCCGGTAAAGGCTAGGTATTGGTTCTTACAGTTGGTTTGATTGGTGGATCCATTTCCACAGTCACCCGTTACCCAAAATCTGTAGTTGCCCGGGGTACCCGGAACAGGGGAGGTAAGGAAATAATTATCAGCACCACTTTGTATTACCGCAGTTAAAGTACCAATGCTGTAATAGTACTTAGTATAAGGAGATAAACCTGTAATAAGAACACTATGTGTTACCGAAGAAGTTGCGTTTCCTAAAGTTGAAGTTAAGGCAGTTGAAGAAGTACCATAAGCTAATTTTGTATTGGTTGCAATATTGGTTTCCCAACGCACAACCATTGAGTTTTGTGTCCCAATTTGTAAGTAAGGCCCTTTTACCAAACTAGCCGGCGGAATAGATGTTACACCCAATAATTGAAACTCAAACGTAATGTCAGAACTAGTTCCATTATTTTGGTGAATTTCTACTGCTATTGTATTATTACCATTGGTAAATGTGCCAGCTGCAACGGTAAATGTTTGAATTGCACCTCCATCATCGCCACAGGCACTGCTTGCAGGTGTGCTATAGGTTATAGTGCCTGTTGGCATATTATTACGATTAACTTCGGTGCCATTAATATATATTACCGAGCCATCATCGCGTCTGAAATTAATGGTGTAATATAAATAACCCGCTGTACTAGGAATATTAATTACTTTTCTAAAATAAGTAGTAACGTACTTTGAAGAAGAGCTTGGTCCGTAGCTAACAACCGTTGCTTCGTCACCGTCACCATACCCTAATTCAGCATTGCCACTTGCCCATGATGCATCTACAAAACTCGTACCATACCAAGCCGTGCCCTGGTTGGAGCCATTGTCTAAATATTTCCAACTAGAACCATTGCTTAAAAGGGTTGTTGTTTGTGAAAAACCTTTAGCTTGGATTAAAATAATAAGGAAAAGGAAGATTTTTTTCATGATTATATTGTTTTAAGCAACAAATGTAATTCAGCAATGTAAATCTAAATGCATTTAAAATTGTTGTTTTTGTTAAGAAAGAGTTAATTTTAAAGGGACTAAGTAAATTTTTTAATAGAGTCCTCCAACTTTTCGATTGTTTAGGGTTGAATTTCCAAATTTTGGCAGAATCTTAGGAGGCTTTATATTAAAAGTAGAATCATTAAGGCAATTTAAAAATGATTTTAATTCGTTTAATTCTGATTTAGATAATTTTAGGGAATCAAAAGGTAATGTTTGGTTATGAATATTCAACCCAAAGCCATTTCCACCACCTTTGTTATAAAATGTTAGTACCTCATCTAAGTTTTGGAAAACACCGTTGTGCATGTAAGGTGATGTATGCTTCAGGTTTCTTACACTTGGCGTTTTAAATGCATACTTATGTATCCCCATTTTTGAGATTGCCTCTCTTCCAATATCGCTATCTACGTTTAAATTTTGATTTGTTTCAGGAGTACCAATTACCTCAAACTCATTTTCATTAAATGATGGTGGAACTGTTCCATTAAAAATTGGAAAAAAGTGACAAGAACCACAAAGAGCCTTACCTGTAAATAAATTATACCCTTTAATTTCATTTGCACTTAATTGTTTAAAATTCCCATTGATGTAATTGTCAAATCTACTATTGGTTGTTTTTAGGGTTCGAATGAACTCTGCAATTGATTTCATGATGGCATAAAAGGTTATTCCTGAATCTTGTGTATTTTTAAAAGCATTTTTAAATAGGTTTTTGTAATCTGAACTTTGTTTCAACTTTGCAACCAGTTCTTTTTCTGTAATGTTCATTTCAAAAGTATTGTGCAGCACCTCGCCGGCCTGTTCTTCTAAATTAAATAGGCGCCCGTCGTAAAAATATAATTTTTGATAGGCAGCATTTAAAAGTGTAGGCGAATTACGAGATATTTTAGTTTTACCATCTATTGCTAAACTCTTATCTAGACCATCGGTAAACTGTTTTGACGGTTGGTGACAGGACGCACAGGCTCTTTTGTTATTTCCAGATAAGACAGGGTCGAAAAAAAGCAGATAGCCTAATTGCGATTGCAATTTCGAATTTAATGTATCATTTCTATATAACGCAAAATGTTGAGTGTTTATTTCGGAAAAAGAAAAAGGTTTTGTGTTATATAAGTTAAGGGCATAATTTACCTGTGATGGTGAAATGTTTAATTCGTTAAAGAATTTTTTTACAGATACAAAGGTTGGGTTTACAAATTTTGTAATAAAGTTCAATCGGTTAAACGAATCATTATCTGTATTTGTTTTTAATTGTTTTATGCAGCTTAAAATTTTTTGTTCAACTGATAAATAATTCAATTTTTTACCAGCAGTATTGTTATTGTATAGTGAAATAACATTGTACAAGCCTTCAAATACATTCACGCATTCAATAATGTTATTTTTGTTTAATGTGCAATCGTAACCGTTTAAGTTTAGACTCATAATGCGTATAAATTGCAACTTAACTGCCTCACTTAAATTGGCTCTTTCAAGAGTTACATTTTTATAATAGTCTCTTAATTCAGTTAAAACAGAATCTAAAAGTTTAAATTCTTTTTTTGTTTGAAAGGAATTATATTCTGTGCCAAAAATATTTTCTTCGATTACTTGAAAGCCTTGTGGTTTGTAGTATTTATTCCCAAATTCTATTTCATGCTTTGGAACTAAAGGACCATTTATAAAATACTTTGCATGAAAAGGAGAGTAATACTCAACAAAAAATTCAATGCGTTTATAGTGTTTTCTTGAATTTAAATAATTAATTAGTTGAGAAGATTTATCCGAATCTGCATTTTTTAGGTTTATTAATAAACTGTCTAATTGAGAAATAACATAATTTCTTGAAGCTTCTTCGGCGGTCATTTCTTCCGGTTTGAATGAAACGGCTACAGCTAAAGCTAAAAAACAAATTAAGAATATGGTTTTTTTATGATTGTTGTTTTTCCACACAAAATAAAACTAAGTATAATTTTATTTTTCGACAATAATTTTTCCTGAAGATATAGTTTTCCCGTCTTCAAGTATATTATAAAAATATATCCCCTCTTTATTTTTTAAATCGACCATGTTTTTACCTGTATTCAGATTTGCCCTATGAACAAATTGTCCGAGGCTGTTTAATACTTCAATAACACAGTTTTTTTTGTCCATAATGTCAATTGTAAACGTTCCATTATTTGGGTTCGGATATAAGTTAATGGTATTGTTTTGACCCTTTATTTCTTTAATCAATCCTGTAAACATCCCAATATAAACTTTAAAAGTATCCGCAACACAGGTATTTGGGTCTTTTACCCAATATGTGGAGTTAACAGTTGGACTAACCACAATGCTATTTGAAACCGAACTGTTACTCCATACAAAATTACCCGGCCAAGATGCGGTTAAAGTCGTACTTTGTCCAGCGCTAATCGTCATGGTTTTTGTAGTGCTAACATCTTTAAGCATAGTAAATTTATCTCTAATAACACCATCGGCACACAACCAACTAACGTCTAATCTATTCGCATCAAAATCTAATATCAATGACCCGCCATTAGTTGCATCTGAATAGTGCATAGCGTTATGTGGAAAGCTACTTTCAGTACCACCCAATTGACCTGATGAACCAGATACAACATATACTGTTCCGTTTTTTTTAATGATAGAGTCCTTTATATATGGACATGAATTTGAGGTGCCATCATACTTACCCGAAGACGAACTTAAATTATGTGTTGCCGCATTAAATGTAAATTCTAAGCCATAATGCCCTTTCATTAATTTTGAGCGTTCGTAATCGTGGCTATGCCCACATAAAATCAAATCCACTTTATTCCTTTCTAAAATGCGAATAAATTTAGAGCGTACTTCGCCCAAATCAAAAAATTCTAAATCTGAATTGTGAGAACCCATTGTATAGGGCGGATGGTGCCAATAAGCCACAATCCAACGCTTAGTATTAGCAGCTAAATCGGCTTTTAACCAAAGAGCTTGAGCGCCGGTTGTATCGTACATTTTTTTGCTAGCAACAGTGCCATAGCTATCTAATGAAATAAAATGAACATTGCCATAATCGTAAGAATAATATGCAGGATTTCCAGATGGTACGCCCCCTGCCTGACCTGCAACTGGGGTTGAAAAAATGCTATAATAAGGCACGGTAGTTGCTGTAGATAGGGCATTGTTGTAGTCGTGATTACCCGGGGTTGGCCACAAAACGGCATTTTTCATTATATCCGTTTCGTAAACATCAAAAAACTTTGTGTCAAATTCGCTGTTTGTGCCACTACTGTAGGCATTATCCCCTAAAAGAAGCCAACCGTTGGTAACATTTGTTCCGTTGTATGATAGGTATTGGTTTTTGCAATTCGTTTGGTTTGATGATCCGTTACCACAATCTCCTGTTACCCAAAAACGGTATTTTCCCTCAGTGCCGGGAGTAGGCGATGTAACAAAGTAATTGTTTGCATCACCTTGAATAACACTTGATGTTGTTCCTACCGAATAATAATATTTTGTGTATGGCAATAATCCACTTATGAGTACGGTATGCGTAACAGAAGAAACCGTATTAGTTACAAATGATGTTAATGCTGTTGTGCTTGTTCCGTAAGTCAATTTAGTATCGGTAGCAATGTTAGTTTCCCATCTTACAACCATAGAAGTTGGCGTGCCAATTTGTAAATAAGGCCCCTTAACTAAACTCTGAGAAAAATTTTGTAATTGGGTGAGGATAAAAAAAAGAAATATTAAATTTTTCATACTGTTTTTGTTTTAAACAAATGTAACATATAGCAGTAATACAAATATATAAGCGACTTTATGTTTTTGTAATCAATATTACGCTTATGTTATTAAGTAAATTTATTATTGTAGCAATAAAAAAAGCTGCTATAAATTTAACAGCAGCTTTTTAAATTATTAATTTGAATGAAGTTATTCTACAATTAATTTTTTGTGAACGGTTTCTTTCCCAACTGTCACCTCAATTAAATAAATACCTTTTGAATAACTATTTAAATTAATTACACTCATATTTAAGTTATTTTGCTTACTGTCAATCAACTGTCCTAAGTTATTGTAAACAGTATAGCTAAATTCAGCACCAACATAATTAATAATAACCTGTGTTTGTGCAGGATTAGGATATATTAATAATGAATTGTTAACTAGACTAGTTTGGTTTAATCGCGTTGAGAAACCTACGCAAACGGACGCAGAAGAAGTACAGTTTTGTGAATCAGATGTAATAACCGTATAACAAGCAGGAGCTAATCCATTAGCTATTGCTAAAGTGCCACCACTTGGAGTCCAGCTATAAGTATACGGTCCAGCGCCTCCGGCAGCTGTAACACCGGCAATACCATCAGGACAACTACTGCAACTTGCATTTGTAAAACTTAAAGAAGTTGTAACCGAAGACGAATTGCCAATATTAATACTATTATTTGACTTACAACCATTACCATCTGTAACAGTATACGAATAAACACCGGAGCATAGACCATTAATTGAATTTGACGCGCTAGCATTACTCCATAAATATGAGTATGGGAATGTTCCGCCATTTGCGGTAATACTTGAACTACCATTACACAAACCGCATGTTGTATTCGAACCAGATGCACTTGAAATTAATAAAGAAGGAGAGGATATTCCCACACCGATAACGGCCGAACATCCTTTAGTATCAGTTATTGTACAAAAGTAAGCCCCTTGACTAAGTCCATTAATAATTGCTGTTGTTTGAGAACCAGGAGACCATAAGTAGGTATAACCTGGAGTGCCTCCAATTGCTGTTACTGTTGCTGAACCATTTGTGTCACCAAAACATGCTAAACTATTGTTGTTACTTATACCGGTTACAAAAGGGTTTACTGTTACAGTAAATATATTAGTTCCTAAACATCCTGCGTTAGAACCTATTACTGAGTATGTAGATGTACTGGTTGCAATAAAACTTACAGATGAGGCATTTGAACCAGTACTCCACGTATAATTACTAGCACCACTTGCAGTTATATTAACGCTTCCTGCACCGCAAACTGCAGGGTTAGATGGAGTAATTAAAATACTTAATGCTGAACCAATTGTTACACTTACAGTTTTTGTATTAGTACATCCCAAACTGTTACCTGTAACAATATAAGTGGTGTTAGAGCTAGGTGAAACTAATAAAGGATTACTAGTTGAACCTGTACTCCAAGAATAGGTGGTGGCACCCGTTGCATTTAAAGTAGCGGTACCTCCAGCACAAATAGTTTGGTTGCTAATAGCAACGGTAGGCGTAGTATTTACCGTAACCGTTGATGTTTTCACATTTGTACAAACGCCATTAAATCCAGTTATGGTATACACGGTTAATGATACAGGAGATACAGTTAATGAATTAGATGTAGAGCCTGTGTTCCATGAGTAAGTACTGGCCCCACTTGCAGTTAATGTGGCGGTATTGCCGGAGCATATAGTTGCTGAGTTGACAGTTACAGTTGGTGTAGTTGTTATAGAAATTGTTTTAGTTAAAGTAGACGTTAATGTGCCGTTAATAGCTACTAAAGTAATGCTATAAGTCCCACCAGTGGCATAACTCACTATTGGATTAGTTGCAGTAGACGAGGCAGGTGCGCCGCCTGGCATTGTCCAACTATAGGTAGTTGCACCAGTGCTTGTGTTGGTAAGCGTTATGCTTGCTCCCGAACAAATAGGACTTGTTAAGTTAAAATTAGCGGTTGGACTAATAATTGCTGTGGTTTGAATATTAACATTATCCAAATACAACGCCTGACCGTAATGACCACGGTTTACAAAACTTATCATCACATTGCTTTGCCCCGTTGTAAGCGCCGAAATATTTACGGTTTCAGTGCGCCAAGCTGATGTGCTTGGGGTAAATGTATTTGCTTGTAAAGTTCCTGGAGAGGTTGACAAAGTCGAACCACCTTTATTATAAATAGTAGTCCAAGAGGTACCACAATTAGTAGATAATTTTACTTCTAAAGTATCAGAGAACTGGTTGTCATATTGTTTGTAAGCAACGTCAAATCCTAAAGTAGCAGTTGCTACAGATGAAAACACGTATTTAGGAGTTCTAATTTCGTCTCGAGCGCCTGCTGCATCTAAATTATAATCGTCAAATAAAGCGCTTGAACCACTTGTTCCAAAGCCACCAGCACTATTAGTTTTTGTCCAAAAAATATTGTCGTTATCGATATTAACACCTGTCCAATTTATTGGTAAAAACGTAGCTCCTTGGAAACCTTCTGATAGAGGAAGTGCAATTGGGCCGGCAACAGTTATATAAGCTAATTTTACTTTAGTACTTCCGCCATTTGAGTTTGTGGCTTGCAAAGCAACGGAATACGTTCCAGGTGCCGCCCATTGTACAGAAGGAGCAGAAGAAGTGGAAGTGGCGGGAATTCCCGCTTGAAATGTCCAACTCCAAGCAGTAGGCACATACAATGAGCTATCAGTGAATACAATAGGTGTTCCTGGGCAGGTATTTTTAATTAAAGAGTAAAAGTTAGACACTACCGGGGTATTTGAAAAACTTGCAGCGCAATTCATGGCAGCAAACGCATCAATTCTTCCGGTTCCTAATTGACTACCGGTAACGTAAGCAGAATTACCAGATATAGTGTAAATATTTACTGCTGTACTTTTTATACAATTAATAACATCATTTTGGGTCATATAGGGTGTTTTTGACAACATTAATGATGCTAATCCGGCTACTAATGGAGTTGCCATAGAAGTGCCTGACGAGCTGAAATAATTATTTGTTGTGCCTGTACTCATTATATTTTCTCCAGGCGCAGCAATATCTACCCAAGTACCAAAACAGCTAAAGCTAGATTTAACATTACTTGAGCTTACAGACGATACACAAAGTACATTGTTATATGCGCCAGGGTAATGCAGCGTACTGTTATTGTCATTTCCAGCAGCACAAATTACAATACATCCCTTATTCCATGCGTAATCAATTACTGATTGTTCGGCAGAAGATGCTGCACTGGCACCACCCCAAGAACAAGAAATTATTCTAGCTTTTGCTTTTGCTGCATATATAATGCCACCATAACCATTGGCAATACCAGTAGTACTTCCAGTATTCGTTTGGCATTTTACCGGTATTATTTTAATATTCCAACCAATAGATGCTATACCACTTCCATTATCTGTTCTTGCTCCAGCAATTCCAGCACAATGACTTCCATGATTCATAGACGTGTTTGATGGAATAGGATTGTTATCGTTATCTGCCGCATCCCAGCCATTTACATCATCAATATATCCGTTTCCATCATCATCAATACTATTACCTGCAATCTCTCCGGTATTAGTATATGTATTTGCAACTAAATCACTATGAGTCCACGCTACAGCATTGTCAACTATTGCACAGGTAATAGATGAAGTGCCAAAAGAAGTACTATTAAAAATATTCCATGCATTAGCAGCATTAATTTGTGTTAAATGCCCACCAAAAGTTGGATCATTTGGAGTTATATCTACTGTATTTAGGCTTACTTTTTCGGCATACTCAACGCCTGGTATTGCTTTTAATTCGCGAATTAAATTCTCAACCTCATTAATTTGCGAAAATTCTACTTTAAGTATATAAGGTAATTTAGCATCATCATTTGCTTGATAAAATGGCTTGTATGCCTTGGTTGCACCATATTTAAAAAGTACGTTACTTACATTAGTTAATTTTGAAATTTGTAAATTATTCGGGTTGTCTTTTGCAACACTTTTTAAAGCCCCGGGTGTAAATTTTACATAAATCTCACCATCTACTTGGTGTTTATATACGGTTTGACTAATTGAAATATTACATAGAGTTATGAATGTAATAAAAGATAAAATTTTTTTCATTTAGATTGCGTTTAGTTATTTAATAAAAATACAAATTTTAAAACATAATTCCAAAACCGTTGATGTAATTTTTTTGTTATTTTTAGGTTTTATGATTTTAGCAGTTATTGATTGTGGTACAAATACATTTAACCTACTTATTGTTGAAGTAAACTTTACCGCTTATACAAAACTTTTTAATACCCGAATACCTGTTAAACTTGGAGAGGGAACAATTAACAAAGGTTTTATAGATGCTGTTCCTTTTAATAGAGGTATGGATGCCTTGAAGGAGTTTAAAAAGTACTTGGTACAATTTAATGTTAACAAAATTTTGGCTTATGCCACTTCTGCTATTCGAAGTGCTAAAAACGGAATGGATTTTATTGAAAAATCTAAAACAGAATTAGGAATAGATATTGTTATAATAGATGGGGATCGTGAAGCTGAGTTAATTTATTTAGGCAATAAGGTAGCTGCACGTCTTAAAAATGACATTGCTTTGATTATGGATATTGGCGGTGGAAGTACAGAGTTTATTTTAGCAAATGGAAAAGAAATTTTCTGGAAACAAAGTTATTTGCTTGGTGCTGCGCGTTTGTTAGAAAAATTTAAAGTTTCAGACCCTATTACAAAACAAGAAATTGAGGAAATAGATAACTATTTAACTACTGAACTTCAATCGTTATTTGAGGGCATCAAGTTGTTCCCGCCTTCAGAATTGGTCGGGTCTTCTGGTGCATTTGATTCTATAATAGAGATGATACATGGTGAGTTTAATGGTGAGGCCATTTCAAAAGAGAAAATTTGTTATGAGGTAGACCTAACTAATTATAACAAAATTGCCAATCTTGTGATAAGTTCATCTCTCGCTGAGCGAAAAAACATCAAAGGGCTAATTCCTATGCGTTTCGATATGATTGTAATATCGAGTTTGTTAATTAATTTTATTTTGAAAACATTTCCAATAAATAAGTTTTTAGTTTCAACTTATTCGCTGAAGGAAGGAGCTTTGGTAGAATTTATAGAAAAAAATAAGTCTTAGTAGTAAGTATTATATGGCAAAAATATTAGTTATAGATGATGAGAAAGCAATTCGACGCTCAATTAAAGAAATTTTGGAGTTTGAAAAACATACCGTTGAAGAAGCCGAAGATGGACTGACCGCGTTGAATTTGGCTATAAAAAACAATTACGATATTATTTTAAGTGATATTAAAATGCCAAAATTAGATGGCGAAGAATTGCTTAATAAACTAATTGAAAATAATATTTCCAGCGCAATTATAATGATGAGTGGGCATGGCACTATAGAAACCGCCGTAAATGCTGTGAAAAAGGGAGCCTACGATTATTTGGCGAAACCAATTGATTTGAACAGGTTATTGGTTAGCATAAAAAATGCGCTTGAAAAAACAGAATTGGTTACAGAAACAAAAAACTTAAAGAAGAAAATTTTAAAGTCGGTAGATATGATTGGCAACTCAGCATCTATTGAAAATGTGAAGCAGATGATTGATAAAGTGGCACCAACCGATGCTCGTGTTTTAATAACCGGTAGTAATGGCAGTGGAAAAGAGTTAATCGCCAAATTATTGCACGAAAAAAGTAATAGAGCAAATGGAGCGCTTATTGAGGTGAATTGTGCTGCCATACCAAGTGAGTTAATTGAAAGTGAATTGTTTGGTCATGAAAAAGGTTCGTTTACAAGCGCAGTTGCGCAAAGGAAAGGAAAATTTGAATTAGCTGAAGGTGGCACTTTATTTTTAGATGAAATTGGAGATATGAGTTTAAGCGCTCAAGCAAAAGTTTTAAGGGCCTTGCAAGAAAGTAAAATAACTAGGGTGGGCGGTGATAAAGAAATAAAAGTAAATGTGCGTGTTATTGCTGCCACCAATAAAGACTTAGAGAAGGAGATTGAAGCGGGAAATTTTAGACGTGATTTATTTCATCGTTTGGCAGTAATACCAATTCATGTGCCGTCCTTAGACGAACGAAAAGAAGATATTCCATTGTTGGCAAATTATTTTTTAGCAATAATATGCGAAGAAATGGGTAGTGCAAAAAAAGAAATGACCAATGAAGCCATTAAGACTTTACAAAATAGAAACTGGCCAGGAAACATTCGTGAGTTTAGAAATGTAATTGAACGTTTAATTATTTTGGGTGGAAAAGAAATTACAGAGCAAGATGTTAAACAATTTGGGTAAAATTTAATTTAAATAGGTGTGAAAAAAATAATCTTATTCTTATGTATTGTGTTTATGCAACAGAGTTATTCTCAAAGAAGATATACGCCCGGCGTGGTATATCTGCGGAATAATGACAGTGTTGTTGGAAAAATAAAGGATCAACTATTTTTATCGACCCGAAAAATTAAGTTTATTGGCAAAGAAGGTAAAGTTAAGAAATACAGCGTTAGAGAGATTACAGGTTATAAAAAATTAGGGTTATTAAAATATTTAGTTATTCCCTTAGGAATTTCAATGCGTTTTATGCGGGTTATAGAAGATGGCGATTTAATACTATTGGAGTATATACGCTCATCAGGCGGAATGTCATATGGGGGAGGATCTTATGCGGGGGGTGGTTATGGTGGAGGTTATGGCGGTGGTATGCATACTAGTACCAGCGGGTCATCCACTCAATATTATATAAAAAAAGCTAGGACAAATAAATCAGGTCGAGTGCCGTTAATAGGCTTTAAAAATTTTATGTTAGATTATATTGGAGATGACCCCGAAGTGAAAAAACTGGTGGAGGAAAAATCGCTTGTATCACGAGATATATTTTTAATTGTTAAAAAGTATAACGAAAACAAGCGGACAAAAAACTAATTTTTACTTTGGACTAATTTTACCCACATAACCATCCGAATAACTTAATGTGCCACTGTTAATCAGAAAAATTCCAACAGGGAAGAAAATAACTGCTAAAATTGTAGGTATAACTTTTGTTTTACGTCTTTCAGAACTCACATAAAAAGTATTATTAATCACATCAATTCTATTTGGTAGTAGGTATTTTTTAGTGTCTTTTGATGCATTTACGCTATTTATTTTTTCTTCATTTTTTATAAAAGTCCCATCTTTATCATTAAATACTGCGTATTCTAATTTGTCGGTTAGCTGCTTACTTGATTTTCGACTGGCATTGTTTTTTCTATTGGCCAGTGTTTGAAAATCGGAACCGTAAGTAACGTAATATTCATTGTTTTTCGAAAGCACATTTATATCATAAATACTGGTTCCTAAATACGTTTTTTGCCTATCTAAATTTTGAAGCCATTTAATTTTCCCATCATTTGAAATTTTAAATGCAGTTACATTATTTTTTTCACAATAATAAACAGTTCTGCAACTAGTCACCCCATTTGATGAATAATTGCAATAAGTTCTACTGTAATTATTCATTATAGATGAAAAAACAACCACGTCACCTTCTTTTGTTCGGGTGGTAGACTCAATAACGTAGTCGCTCGGAATTGATTCAACTTCGGATTGTCGTTTTTGGTGCGAACTAAAAATGCCGGTTCGGTCTTTCCTATCAGCAATATCTTTTTCAAAAAGTTTATTTAATTGTTCTTCCGTAAATTCATTTATTGAAATTAAGTTTAAATTAAGAGTTTTAGCATTTAAGTCAATGTGATACAAGCCATGTTTGTCATTGCCTTTTGGATCTTTATTTAAATCAGTAAAAAAGCCAACAACTTTTAATGAATTTGAATCGGGAAGTAAAGCACATGATTGAGTAAGTTTATTTTCTAATTTTATAGGATAGGAGTTAAAACTACCATCGGCAGGATTAATGGCGGAAATTAAAGTATAATAACTAGAAAATAATTTTTTATTACCTTTTAATTCCCTGTACTCGTCTCTTGTGGGGGTGATACTTGTTTTTAGGTAAAGGATGCCATTATCTTCATAGGAATAGTTTGAAGACAAGCCAATTTTGCTCGAAAATCGCGAGGTTCCATTTGAGACAATAGGAAGTTCGATTTTCTTTTCTTTAAGAATATTTAAACTATCATCAATTATCATGTATTCAAATTTTGTTGGAGCGCCCTTTGCAACCGAAGGTTCAGCGCCTATTAAAATAGTGTTGTTTACTTTTGAATTATACACAACAAAAATTTCAGGGTGGCTAAAACTTCTACCCTCTTCCTTTTTTAGCTCATAAATTTTTTTTAATTTTTTCAATGGCATCATTTTGGCAGTGTAGGTACTAACAAAGAGTTCTTCAGAATGATGGTTGTTGTTTATCCAAAAAATAAAAATCACATCATTAAGCACAACTGTTTTATGGTAGTTTAAATGATCAAAAACATCGAATTTTTTATTTTTTCTGTCGTAAATAACCGATGAGTTAACCTCTTTCATTGTTTTTTTATCAAAGGTTTTAATAGTCATCTTGCGTTGTTTAATTTTAAAAAACCCCGAATACAATGAGAATTTAGCATATAAATAGTTTTCATTTTCACCAATAATAGAATTAAAATATCCTAGATTATTGTCATAGCGCATTTTATTACTCCAACTAATATCCATATTCTGGGATACTAATACCTTAAAAAAGAAAGTAGCGCAAAGTGCTATCAAGAATTTAAGTTTCATTTAGGCAAGATAATTTATGATAAGGTTATTGTATGAATATCGATCTAATATTCAATGGAGAAAATTTTATTTATAGTTTCTAAATGTTTTTCATTAATTACTTTACGTTTTAAACTTAGTTTTGGCGTTATTTCTCCGGTTTCCACGCTCCAATTCGCATTAATTAATTCGCAGCGTTTTAATTGCTCGTGAGGAGCTAATAATAAATTAAACTCTTTTATGTGATTTAAAATTAATTTTTTTAATTCTTCGTGATTGTGCATTTCTAGGTTGCTTGTCCATTCAATATTATTTTTTAAACAGTAATCTTTAAAATTAATTAAAGAGGGAATGATAATCGCTGAGACAAATTTTTGGCCTTCGCCAACAACCATGCATTGTTCAATAAACTTATTTTCTTTTAGTTTATTCTCAAGCAAAATTGGTGAAATATATTTACCGGCACTATTTTTAAAAATCTCTTTTTTTCTATCCGTAATTTTTAAAAATTTATTGTTCACAAGCGTACCAACATCTCCGGTATGAAACCAACCTTCTATATCTATGGCTTCTTTTGTCGCTTCATCATTTTTATAATACCCAAGCATTAAACTTGGACCTTTCATCAAAATTTCGCTATCTTCTTCTGCTATTTTCACTTTTACATTATCAACAATTGTACCCACAGTTCCAAACATGGCATTGTTTTCGTCTAAACGATTAACGGCAATTACTACGCAAGTTTCGGTAAGTCCGTATCCTTGAAGTAAAGGTAGTTTTGCGCAAGCAAAAATGCGTTGTAACCTTGGATTTAAAGCTGCGCCGCCGCTTACAATGCAAACAATTTTACCACCAACTGCGGTGCGCCATTTTTTGTAAACTGCAGCATCGCAAAATTTACGTTGTAATTCATACCAAAAACCATTTGCGCCTTTCATCTCATATTTTTCTGCTAAACGCATGCTTAGGTCGAATATCCATTTTTTTGCACCTGTCAATTTTTCGCCGGCATCCACAATTTTTTCTAATACGCGTTCTATAATTCTTGGTACTGCCACAAATATTTGTGGATGAATTTCTCTACAATTATCACCAATGGTTTCAAAATTTTCAGCATAATAAATACTAACACTTTGAAATAAGTACATGGTATTTAAAAATCGTTCGTACACATGGTTTAAAGGTAAAAAGCTCAAAGCACGCCATTCAGGAGTAAAGGGCGCAATATCCTGACAAACTTTTACATTGCTCAACATGTTTTTATGAGAAATCATAACGCCTTTTGGGGAGCCTGTAGTTCCTGAGGTGTAGAGAACCGTATATAAATCACCTTCATTGACTGACGCTTTTAGTGTACTAATTTTTTCAATCTCTAAATTTTGTTTTCCGATTTCAAGAAATTCAGAAAAATGTTTAACACCTTCAATTTTATTAAAACTAAATAAATATTTTAAGTGTGTCAAATCTCCCTCCATTGTTACCAATTTTTGATAAATGGATTTGTCTGAAATAAAAATAGCCTTCGCTTCACTGTGATTTAAAATAAATTTTAAATCAGCAGCACTTATAGTTGGATATATCGGCGCCGTAATTATAGCAACTTGTTGGGCACCATAATCTACAAAATTCCATTCCGGCCGATTGTTTGACATAATAGCAACAATGTCTCCTTTTTGTAAATTAAGTTTTAATAAGGCACTGGCTACAAAATGTGTGTTAGTTATAAAATCGGCAACGCTTACATTTACCCACTTTTTGTTTTCCTTATAATTTAATATATCATTTTTAGAAGTGGTTGCTTGTAACTTATCTAAAATGTCAAATACACGATTTATTTCCATAAAATAATATAATAAATATCCGAAAATTTTTAATGAATAGCAAAATAAATAATTGTAATTATGCTTATTTTTGACCTATGATTGTAATTACCGGTTCAGCAGGTTTTATTGGAAGTTGTTTAGTTTCTCGTTTTAATAACGAAGGACTAAATGAACTTATTTTAGTGGACGATTTTAGCAAGGCAGAAAAGGAAAGTAACTACAATTTAAAAACTTTTTATCAAAAAATTGAACGTAAACATTTTATCAATTGGTTTGAAAATCATGCCAATATTGTAAAACAAGTTATTCATATAGGTGCCCGAACAGATACCACAGAGTTTAATGTGGAATTACTTACTGAATTAAATTTAAATTACTCAAAATCTTTGTGGAATATTTGTTCAAAATTTAATATTCCTTTAATTTATGCTTCTAGCGCCGCTACTTATGGTCTCGGGGAATTTGGTTACGATGATGATGAAACAAAATTAAATTTGTTAAAGCCATTAAACCCATACGGCGATAGTAAAAACGAATTTGATAAGTGGGCTATTTTTCAGAAAAATGCACCACCAAATTGGCAAGGATTAAAATTTTTTAACGTATATGGCCCTAACGAGTATCATAAAGGTAGAATGGCATCTGTTATTATGCATGCTTTTTATACAATGCAAGAAACAGGAAAAGTTAAGTTGTTTAAATCGCACAATCCAAAATATAAGGATGGGGAACAATTGCGCGACTTTATTTATGTAAAAGATGTAGTGGATGTTATATGGTTTTTGTGTAATAATCATCCAAAAAATGGTATTTATAATTTAGGTAGTGGAAAAGCGAGAACATTTTTGGATTTGGTGAATGCTACTTTTTCAGCAGCACAGTTGCCACCATACATTGAGTTTATTGATACACCGGTTGATATTCGTGATAAATATCAGTATTATACCCAGGCAAACATGCAGAAACTAATACAGGCAGGCTACAAAAAAACCTTTACAACATTGGAAGAAGGCGTTAAAGATTATGTTTGCAATTATTTAATGTATAAAAATTACTTTTAATAAGCCGTTTTTGTTAAAAAACCGTTTTTATTCTTATTTTTGAAACTATATACTACAAACTATGAAAACAGTTGAATTTAGAGAAGCCTTACGCGAAGCAATGAGCGAGGAAATGCGTCGCGACCCAAATATTTTTTTAATGGGGGAAGAAGTAGCAGAATACAATGGCGCTTATAAAGTAAGTAAAGGAATGTTAGCTGAATTCGGTCCTAAGCGAGTTATAGATACACCTATTGCTGAACTTGGCTTTGCGGGAATTGGAGTAGGTGCTGCTTGTAATGGTTTACGACCTATTATTGAGTTTATGACTTTTAATTTTAGTTTGGTAGCTATAGACCAAATTATTAATAGTGCAGCAAAAATTTACAGCATGAGCGGCGGGCAGTACAACTGCCCGATTGTTTTCCGTGGGCCAACAGCTAGTGCTGGTATGCTTAGTTCTCAGCACTCGCAGGCTTTCGAAAATTGGTTTGCCAATTGTCCGGGTTTAAAAGTAGTTGTTCCAAGTAATCCTTATGACGCAAAAGGACTTTTAAAAAGTGCCATTCGCGATAATGATCCGGTTATTTTTATGGAAAGTGAGCAAATGTATGGCGATAAGGCTGAAATTCCTGAAGATGAATATACGATTCCTATTGGTGTAGCTGATGTTAAGAAGCAAGGTTCAGATGTAACTATTGTTAGTTTCGGTAAAATATTTAAAGTGGCTATAGCGGCCGCAAAAGAATTAGAAGCGGAAGGCATAAGTGCTGAGGTGGTTGATTTAAGAACTGTTCGTCCTATTGATTATGATACAGTAATTAATTCGGTTAAAAAAACAAACCGTTTGGTTATCGTTGAAGAGGCTTGGCCTCTGGCAAGTATCTCCTCTGAAATTACATTTAAAGTTCAAAAAGACGCCTTTGATTATTTAGATGCACCTATTTTAAGAATAACTACTGCCGATACACCATTACCATACGCGCCAACTTTAATTGAAGCAAGTTTACCAAATGTTGCCAAAGTTATTAAAGCGGTTAAAGAAGTAATGTACGTTAGTAAATAATTGATTTACCTTACTTATAACGATGCTCCAGGTGGTATTTACAACAGCCAAGTCATTGATGTTGTTAAATATTTAGACGCCATCCAAACTAAGGAAAGGCTAAAATTGGTTGCTTTAATTTCTATTAGGGGTTTTAGTATCAATAAAAAAAAAATTAAAGCTCAACTCCCTCAAAGTATTGTTATTCCTATGTTTCCAAAAGCTGGTTTGTGGCGTTGGAATATCATGCAATTGTTTTTTATGTGTCTTTTTTCTTCACACAAACAAATTATTGCACGAGGGGCTTTTGCAACTAATTTAGGATTAACCTTAAAAAAAATAGGATTAATTAAAAGAGTAGTTTTTGATGCAAGAGGTGCTTACTATGCCGAACTAACCGAATATAAAGTAATAGATGATAGTAAAGTAATTTCACAAATAAAGGATATTGAAAACAAGGCGATTCATCAATCGGATTACAAATTGGCAGTTACAGAAGCTTTAGTTGATTACTGGAAAAAGAATTATAATTATCAATCAAAAAACCATGTTATAATTCCTTGTACATTAAGTGCTAACTTTATTTTTGAATTTCCTTCCTTAGAAGAATTAAAAAATTTAAAACAAAAAAATAATTTTTCAGTAGAGGATATAATTTTAGTTTATTCAGGATCTTCCGCTGGCTGGCAGTCGTTTGATTTGTTAGAAGAATGGCTGTTAACAGCATTTGAAAAAAATGCGAATTTAAAATTAGTGATGCTAACGAATCATCCTCCTGAAAAATCAGGTTTTTTTGAAAAACACAAATATAGGATTTTTACAAAATGGTTACAACCAAATGAAGTAAAAGACATGCTTCTTTTGGCTGATTATGGTTTAATGTATCGAGAGAATACTGTTACCAATCAGGTCGCTTCGCCCGTAAAATTTGCTGAGTATTTAAGTTGCGGCTTGCAAATTATCACATCGGATAATTTGGGAGATTTTTCTGATTTTGTGAAAACTAACAACTGTGGATTTGTTTTACCTGCTCAAATTGATTTTAAACAAATAGATTATTCAATTAAAAAACAAAATCATACTTTGGCCATGCAATTTTTAATTAAAGAAAATTACAAAAAAAATTATTTAAAATTACTTGCATGCGAATAGCCTTAATTACCGATGGAATTTGGCCTTACGTGCTGGGAGGCATGCAAAAGCATTCGTATTATTTATGCAAGTATTTAGCACAGAATAAAGTACAGGTTGACTTAGTACACTATAACGCAAGCAATTACGATATTGCTAAACTGGAGTTTTTTACCAACGAAGAAAAAAAATACATTACCCCAATCATAATAAATTTTCCCAAAGGATTACCTTTTCCAGGCCATTATATTTATAAATCTTACAAACATTCAAAATTAATTTTTCAGGCAATTAAAGATAATTTACAAGCGTATGATTTTGTTTATACCAAAGGCTTTACAGGCTGGTACTTAATTAATCAAAAAAAGTCAGGAAGAATAAATTGTAACAAAATTGGCGTGAAATTTCATGGCTACGAAATGTTTCAAAAACCTCCTGATTTTAAAATAAAATTGCAGCATATTTTTTTATTACGTCGTCCTGTAAAAAAAATATCCAGAAATGCGGATATAGTATTTAGTTATGGTGGAAAAATTACAGACATTATTAAATCAATTGGCGTTGACGTTTCAAAAATTATCGAATTACCTTCTGGCGTTGAGTCTTCAATTTTAGCAGGTAAAATAGCTCCAACTTCTGAAAAAATTAAATTTTTGTTTTTGGGTCGCTATGAACGTCGCAAAGGAGTTGAAGAGTTGAGCCGAGCAATAACAAATTTAAAAGGCCAAAATTTCGAATTTCATTTTATAGGGCCCATTCCTGAAGAGAAAAAATTACAAAACAAGAACGTTACATATCATAACGAAATTCGTGATAAGCAAATTTTAAATGCACTCATAAAAAAATGTGATGTATTGGTTTGTTCCAGTTGGAGCGAAGGAATGCCAAATGTGATTTTAGAAGGCATGGCAAATGGTTTAGCAATTTTAGCGACGGACGTAGGTGCTACAAACGTTTTGGTGAATACTGAAACGGGTTGGCTATTGAAAAATTGCAATGTGACTAAGATTGAAGAAAATTTGATAAAAATAATAAATACATCGCCTCAAGAAGTTGATTCCAAAAAACAAACAGCTTTAAAAACAATTACTGAAAATTTTGTTTGGGAAAAATTGATAATTAACCTCATAAATAAATTAAAGAGATAATATTTCATCTTTAATTAAGCACTAATGTTAAAATTATAAAAAGTAAAATTTAAAAAGATAGTTGATTTTTATAATAGTTATATTTACTAACTATTGTAGTTATTAACTATTCCGGATGCCTAAATCAAACTTAGAAATAGAAATTCCAATTGGCACAAAAACGCTAATTCTGTCTAAACTTTACTACGGCATTCTATCAAAAAGTCTCGAAAAATTGGATACCGATCGCTACTACGCAATTTTAAATTACATCCAAAACAACAACGGTTGTTGTTGCCAACAAAACATTTGCGATAGTTTGTACATCGATAAAACGGCCATGGTAAAAATTTTAGATACTCTTTCAAAATCGGGGCTTGTTGAACGCAAAATAAATCCTGATGATAGAAGGCAGCATTATATTTTGTTATCAAAAAAAGGAGAAAAACAGACAAAAGAAATTACTAAGACCTTAGTTAAATTAAAGAAAAAAATGTTTGCAAACATTTCGGATAAGGATAAACAAACATTTGTAGATGTATTAGACAAACTAACTGAAAATTTAAAGGGTATTCCAAAAAATAATTTGTATTTCGATTATAAAAAGGCTAAAGAATAATTCTAATGAAAAAAATTCCGAATTGGATAATCATAGTTCTTGTTATAGGTATTTTAATTGCCTTAAAATTTGTTTTTTTTGCAAAAAAAAATCATACATCTTCATCTCAAGGAACTAAAGGTAAAACAACATTTCCGGTTCCTGCAAATTATTACGTTGCACAAACCTCTTCCATACAAAGCAATGTTTACACTACTGGTAAAATTGTGGCATTAAATGAAATTGAAATTAGGCCCGAAATTTCAGGTAGGGTTGTTGCACTCTATTTTAAGGAGGGGGAGTCCGTAAGCAAAGGCGCACCAATTATAAAAATAAATGACGCAGATTTACAAGCACAATTACAAAAAAATAAAGTCCAAACTAAATTGGCTGAAGAAAAATTAACACGTTTAAAAAAATTATTGTCTATTAACGGTGTTAGTCAAGAAGAATATGACATACAAGAAAATGAACTCTTATCTTTTAAGGCCGATCAATCATACATTTTGGCACAATTGGCCAAGACCAATATTACTGCTCCTTTTAGCGGTGTAGTAGGATTAAAAAACATTAGCGAAGGAGCATATGTTAGCCCAACTCAAGTAATCGCTTCATTAATACAAGTTAAACCATTGTTCATCGAATTTTCAATCCCTGAAAAATACAGTTCTGAGGTTAAGAAAGGGTTAAACATTCAATTTAGTTCAGATAATGAATCTACAAAAACATATAGTGCACAAATTTATGCTTTAGAACCCCGAATTGATGAAGCTACTAAAACCTTAAGAGGCCGTGCTTTATATGGGGGTAACGATATATTTTATCCGGGGAGTTTTGTAAAAGTGTTTGTGGATTTAGGAAAAGTAAGTAATTCTATTATGATTCCCACACAAAGTATTATTCCAATTTTAAAAGGGCAAAAAGTATTTGTTAGCAAAAATGGAATAGCAAAGGAAGTTAAAGTGATTACTGGAATAAGAACGGATAACAGAATTCAAATTTTAGAAGGATTAAACTTGGGTGATACTGTGCTTACTTCTGGTCTTATGGCTGTTAAGAAAGATTCGAAATTAAAATTGATAAAATCAGAAAATTAAATAATGGATATCGCCTCTCTTAGTGTAAAAAGACCTGTACTGGCAGCCGTGATGTCGATTATCATTGTTTTGTTTGGTGCTATTGGTTATAATTCGTTGGGGGTGAGAGAATTTCCATCCATTGACCCTCCCGTGATTACAGTGCGAACAAATTATACAGGGGCAAATGCAGACGTTATTCAATCTCAAATTACCGAACCGCTGGAAAAAGCAATTAATGGGATTGATGGTATACGTACAATTTCAGCAGCATCAAATCAAGGAGCAAGTATTATTACTGTTGAATTTAATTTAAGTGCTGATTTGGAGTCTGCCGCAAACGATGTAAGGGATAAAGTAGCACAGGCCGTTCGCCAATTACCACAAGATATTGATTCTCCTCCGGTTGTTTCTAAAGCAGATGCTAATAGTGATCCTATTATTTCAATGACGATTATTAGTAACAAACGTTCGTTATTAGAAATTAGTGATTATGCAGAAAATGTGATCGCTCAAAATTTACAAACCATTTCTGGAGTTAGTTCTGTTCAAATATGGGGACAACGCAGGTATTCGATGCGTATACGTATAGAACCAAAAAAATTGGCGGCATACAGTTTAACACCTTTGGATATTAAGCAGGCATTAGACAAAGAAAATGTGAATTTACCCTCAGGAAAAATTGAAGGAAATAATACAGAATTAACTGTAAATACTATAGGTAGAGTTTCTACCGAAAAGGAATTTGAAGATTTGATTATAAAGCAAGATGGCAGTAGTATTGTAAGATTAGGCGATGTGGCTAAGATAGAGTTGGGTGCTGAAAACGAAGAGACTATTTTAAAAGAATCAGGTGTTCCTATGATTGGTTGTGCGATTGTTCCTCAACCAGGGGCTAATTATTTAGATATTTCAAAAGAATTTTACAAGCGTTTCGAACAGTTAAAAAAAGAGTTACCAAAAGATTACACTATTAATATTGCTCTAGATAATACACGTTTTATTAAGAAGTCAATAGATGAAGTAAAGGAAACATTAATTATTTCACTCCTATTGGTTATATTTATCATCTATTTATTTTTCCGCGACTGGCTAATTGCATTTCGCCCACTTATTGACATTCCCGTATCGTTAATTGGGGCTTTTTTTGTAATGTATGTAATGGGTTATTCTATTAATGTTTTAACCTTACTCGCTATTGTTCTTGCTACTGGGTTAGTAGTGGATGATGGTATTGTGGTAACTGAAAATATTTTTAAGAAACTGGAAAAAGGTATGAATCCAAACCAGGCGGCTATTGAAGGTACTAAAGAAATTTATGCTGCGGTTATTTCTACCTCATTAACGTTGGCTGCGGTTTTTATGCCCGTTATTTTTTTGGAAGGGTTTGTTGGTAGGTTATTTAGAGAATTTGGTGTAGTAATCGCGGGTGCCGTTTTAATTTCTGCTTTTGTTTCATTAACGCTCACACCAATGCTTAATGCAAAAATGGTAAAAAAGGATTATGCTAAAAAAAGCAAGTTCTATATATGGTCTGAGCCATTTTTTGTGCGAATGGATGTTTGGTTTAAAAACTCTGTAACTGATTTTTTAAGAAAGAGATGGTGGGCCTTGGTAATATTGGTGGTCTCAACAGGAGCTATTTTTTATTTTGGATCTCAGCTGCAATCTGAACTATCGCCGCTTGAAGATAGAAATTGGTTGCGTTTAAGTTTAACCGGACCGGAGGGTACTACATTCGAATCGACGGATGCTGTGATGGATCGTATTTCAAAATTTATGACCGATTCAATTCCTGAAAAGAATGTGTGCTTAACTGTAACGGCTCCAGGATTTGCTGGTTCTGGTGCTGTAAATACAGGATTCGTTCGTTTATCATTAACTGAATCTCAAAAACGAAACCGTTCACAGCAGCAAATTGCAGATTATATAAACAAATACATTAGTTTATTTCCTGAAGGGAAATTATTTGTTATACAAGAACAATCCATATCTTCTGGAGGAGGACCTCGTGGGGCATTGCCTATACAATATGTTTTGCAAGCAAATGATTTTAGTAAATTACAAAAAAATCTTCCTAAATTTTTGGAAGAGATTTCAAAAAGCCAAGTTTTTCAAGGTTTTGATGCAAACCTAAAATTCAATAAGCCCGAGTTACAAGTTGAAATAAATCGGGAAAAAGCAAAGACACTTGGCGTATCAATTTCTGACATTGCACAAACTATTCAATTATCAATGAGTGGACAACGTTTTAGTTATTACATAAAGGGTGACAAACAATATCAGGTTATTGGTCAAGTAGATAGAGCCAACCGAGACGATCCGAAAGATTTAAGTGATTTATTTGTTAGAAATAATAAAGGAGAAATGATTCAGTTGGGTAATATTACAACTGTGAGAGAACAGAGTAGTCCACCGCAAATGTATCATTATAATCGTTATCAATCAGCAACCGTTTCTGCTGGATTGGCTCCAGGAAAAACTATTGGCGATGGTATCAATGAAATGAATAAGATTGCGAAAAAAGTTTTAGATGAATCATTTTCAACGGCTTTAACAGGTGCTTCTCGTGATTATGCCGAAAGTTCTTCAAATATCTTATTTGCATTTTTATTGGCTTTGGTGTTAATCTATTTATTGTTGGCTGCTCAGTTTGAAAGTTTTGTTGAGCCAATAATAGTAATGCTTACTGTACCAATGGCTTTAGCAGGTGCAGTTTTCGCACTTTGGTATTTTAATCAAACATTAAATATTTTTAGTCAGATTGGAATGATTATGCTGATAGGTTTGGTTACTAAAAACGGGATTTTAATTATTGAGTTTACAAATCAATTAAGAAAGAAACGTGGACTTACTGTTCGAGAGGCTTTAATCGAGGCTTCTACTGCCCGTTTGCGCCCAATTTTAATGACAAGTTTGGCAACAGTTTTAGGTGCTATGCCCATTGCTTTGGCATTAGGAGCAGGGGCAAAGAGCCGCATGGGAATGGGAATTGTAATTATTGGTGGCTTATTGCTTTCAATGGTATTAACGCTTTATGTAATACCGGCTATGTATTCGTTTTTAGTAAAAGATAAAAAAATAAGTGATGAAGTTATTTAAAATAATTTTATTTCTGATAACACTAACTACTGTTATAGAAGCACAGGAATTGTTGACTATTGATTTGGCTATAAAGATTGGTTTAGAAAAAAATTATGCTGTTTTAATTGCCAAAAACAATAAAGAAATTTCAAAGACGCAAAATAATATTGGAAACGCCGGCATGTCTCCCTCGGTAACACTTAATGGAAATTTAAATTTTGCTAATCTTAATTCGCGTCAAGAGTTTAATACCGGTGCCATACAAGAAAGAACAGGAGCGAGTTCTAATAATTTAGGTACATCAGTAAATGCCTTTTGGACAGTATTTGATGGCTTAAAAATGTTTGCAGTTAAAAAAAGGCTTAACCAATTAGAAGAATTAAGTACTATCCAATTAAGACAACAAATGGAAGCTACTATTTACGAAATCATTTTAGGGTATTATGATATTGTGAGAATTAATCAATTAATAAAAGCAAGCAATCAAAATCTTTTAATATACGCTGAACGGAAAAAAATTGCGAAACTGAAATTGGATATTGGTTCAGATTCTAAGGTTGATTTATTAATGATACAGTCAGATGAAAATAAAGCTAAAAGTGATGTCCTACAATTAGAACTACAATTGATAAGTGCAAAAGCAACTTTAAATAATTTGTTGGTTAGAAGTGTAGATACTGACTTTAAAACCTATGATTCTATTATTAATACTTATAATCCTGTTTATGAAGATTTAAAAAAATCATCTGAAAATTCTAATTCTACCTTGTTAATTTCAAAACAAAACGAATTAATAATTAACCAAACTATTTACGAAGCGCGTGCCGCTAATTTACCTTTGGTACAATTAAATGGGGCTTATGTTTTTAACCGTAGTCAAAGTCAGGTTGGTATAGTATTTTTAAATCGCCAACTAGGTTTTAATGCTGGGCTTACGGCAAGTTGGTTACTTTTTAATGGAAATAAAAATAAACGTTTGATAAAGGAAAAGCAAATAAATTTATTAAATCAAAAATACGTTACTGAACAAGCCAAACAGAGTCTTGACGCAAAGGTGTATATCTATTATCAAACGTTTTTAACAAATAAAAAAATAGAAGAATTAGAAACTCAAAATTTGGCTGATTCTAAGGAGGTCTTAAGCATTTCCTTGGAGCGTTATAAAATTGGGAAAGCTACTTTTTTGGAAACTCAGGAAACGCAAAAGAATTTAGAAGATGCTCAAGTACGTTATTACAATGCCCTTTATAATACTAAAAAGGCAGAAACCGAATTGCTAAAAGCGAACGGACAATTGGTAAAATAAATTATCTCTCCTTCTTAATATGCGCAAACTCTAGGGGGTTTTCAGTGATTTCAGAATATAATTTTCTGTTTTTAAAAATATCAATGGCAGCGTAAATTGCTTTTTTAAACGATTGTTCGCTGGCAATATTTTTACCAACTAAATCATAAGCTGTGCCATGATCAGGACTTGTGCGTACGGCATTTAATCCTGCTGTAAAATTTACACCTTCGTTAAATGATAAAGTTTTAAAAGGTATTAAGCCTTGGTCATGGTACATAGCCAGAACTCCATCAAATTGTTTGTAGGTGCCACTACCAAAAAAACCGTCTGAAGCATAAGGTCCATACACTAATCCATTTGTATTTACTTTTTCAATGGCAGGTTTTACTATTTCTATATCTTCGTTACCAATGGCACCATTGTCACTAGCGTGTGGGTTTAACCCTAATACAGCAATTTTAGGTTTGCGAATACCAAAATCTTTTTTTAATGAATCGTGTAATTGTGTAATTTTTTTTGCAACCAAATCAATAGTAATTTTTGATGCAATATCCTTAACCGGAATATGACCTGTAACTACTGCAACCCGCAATCCGTTATCTGCACAAAGTAACATTAGTGGGTCGCCGCCTAATTTTTCACCTAAAAATTCGGTATGCCCAACAAATTTAAAATTCTCACTTTGTATGTTTCTTTTGTTGATTGGACCAGTAACCAACGCATCTATTTGATTTTGTTGCAAAGCTTGTGTAGCTTTATCTAAAGAAATAAACGCATATTTTCCGCCAACGTCTGTTGATTTGCCCATTTCAATATTTACTTCTTCTTCATAGCACACAAACACATTTACTTTTTTGTGATTGATTTGTGTAAAATCGCGCATTGGGTTGAAATTAAAATCCTCCATGCCCAGTGCCTTTTTGTAGTAAGAAACTGTTCGCTGCGAGCTAAATAAAATAGGTGTACATATTTCCGCAATTCCTGGTTCTACAAGCGTTTTTAAAATTAGTTCCAATCCAATACCATTTATATCTCCCTGACTTATGCCTACAATTACTTTTTGATTCTCGTTCATTTTCTTTTATTTTAATGATTTGATTTACTCTTCAACTAGTTCGACTTCGCTCACTAAAAGTCCGTTCAGACTGACTAAATTATTTTATGCCGTATTTATTTTTATATTTTATATATAGTTCTGTTTGTTTATTGTTAAGATTAACGGGTTTTCCCGAAATATAAGCCATTACTATATTATTCGTTTTCATGTCTAATACATCACCAGTACTCACGATTAATGAAGCCATTTTGCCATCTTCTAAAGTTCCCAATTGTTTGTCAACGCCTAAAATTTTTGCGGCATTATAACTGATGCTTGCCAATGCTTGTTCTTTTGTTAAGCCATAGGCTACTGCCGAACCTGCATTAAATGATAAATTGCGACTGTGCATGGCTTCCATATCTCCTTCTAATTGCAAGCAAAAAAGAACAGAATCCTTTTGCAGCAGATAAGGTGTTTTAAAAACAATATCAACAGCATCGTCAGTATTGTCTGGTAAATCGTTGACACGGTTTAACATTACAGGGATATTATTTTTTCTTAATTCGGCGGTAATTTTATAACTCTCTTTTCCTCCAACAATAACAGGTTTTTTAATATTAAACCTTTTGGCAAAATTAATAGAATTTATAATATCTTTTACTTTATCAGCATGTAAGTACAAATTCGCATCCCCCTTAAATATTGGTTTCATGGCTTCAAACCGAATGTTTTTTTCTGTAATAAGTTCTGTTTTATAATATGCTTGAGCATCTTCAAAAAATTTAGTTAAGTAATTTAATTCTTCATTAAATTTCTTATTTGAAGAAGTTGTAACACCTTCCTCTTCACTAAATTTTTTTTCTATAGTTCTTGGAAAATTTAAGTGAATACCATCATCGGCTTTTAAAACTGCATCTTCCCAATTCCATCCATCTAAAGCCATAATGCTTGAAGAGCCACTAATTAAGCCACCACGGGGCGTAGCTTGAGTATATAAAATGCCATTTGTTTTTACAGTTGGTGTAATTTGGTTATCGGTATTGAATGCAATTAAACTACGAACGTGGGGATTGATGTTTCCTGTTTCTGAAAAATCGCGAGTGGCTCTTACGGCTTCGGCATCATGTAGGCCGAGAACATTATTTGTATTTATTAAAGCAGGATAGACATGTTTGCCGGCAATATCGATGATGGTGTCATAGGCACTTGGATTTATTTTTATACCTTTTGAATCCATTATAGCTTCAATTAAATTATTTTTAATAACAATGATGCTACTTTCAATAACTTTACCATTGCCAATATGGGCTGTTCCTCCAAATAAGGCTATATGGTTATATTTTTTTTGTGAAAAACTACCTAAGGTAGTTACAAAAAATAATAGTACATAAATATGTTTTCTCATTTTCATTTATCTTATTCCAGTTTCTTCCTCGTTAACCCCTTCTATTGTATTACAGTGGTATAAACGTTGTTGTTTAGTTTGATGCTTTTGCGTCTTGCCACCCTTTTGTTTTTCCATTAGGAGTTTGGTAATAATACGTGCCTTCTCTGTCTTGATATATTCTTGCAATTTTGCATCTTCATCTCTGTCAAAATAAATTTGCCCGTCAATAATGGTTTTATCCGCTTTTGCGTAAACACTAAGTGGATTATCTGTCCACAATACAACATCGGCCACTTTACCAACTTTTATGCTTCCAACTTTGTCGTCGATGTGTAACATTATAGCAGGATTTAAGGTGACCATTTTAAGTGCCTCTACTTCGGTTAATGAGCCATATTTTACACTTTTCGCTGCTTCCTGATTTAAACGACGTGCCATTTCAGCATCATCACTATTAATGGAAGTGTTTACGCCAACTTTGGTTAATACTGCTGCATTATATGGAATAGCTTCCATCACTTCATTTTTATATGCCCACCAATCGGAGAATGTACTTGCATTTACACCATGTGTTTTCATTTTGTCCGCTACTTTATAGCCCTCTAAAATATGTGTAAAGGTGTTTACTTTAAATCCAAAAGTGTCTGCAACATGCATCAACATGTTAATTTCACTTTGCACATAGCTGTGGCACGTTATGAAACGCTTTTTAGCTAAAATTTCTCCAATAGCCTCCAATTCTAAATCTTTACGAGGGCTAATTTTGTTTTTATCTTTTGAAGTTAAAAAGGCTTCCATTGCTTTATTGTATTCTTTAGCGCGGGTAAAATAATCATTGTATACCTGTTCAACTCCCATTCTGCTTTGAGGAAAACGTACCGAATTAAAGTCGCCCCAATTACTTTGTTTTACATTTTCACCCAAAGCAAATTTTATAAAGCCGTCTGCTTTGTCATATTTCATATCTTCGGCGTTATGTCCCCAACGTAATTTAATGATTGAACTTTGTCCTCCAATTGGGTTAGCAGAACCGTGTAATTGCTGAATACATGTTACTCCACCTGATAAATTGCGGTAAATATTTATATCTTCGGGATTAATAACATCCCCCATTCTTACTTCTGCGCTGCTGGCTTGTGTGCCTTCGTTAACACCAGAAGTTAATGCAATGTGACTGTGCTCATCAATAATACCTGGGGTAAGGTGCTTGCCTTGCGCATCAATAATTTTGGCGTATGCCAATTTAGGAGCTTCAATATTAGGGGCAATACGTACAATTTTACCATCTACAATATAAACATCAGTGTTTTTTAAAACAGAGTCGCCGTCATTGGTCCAAACTGTAGCATTTTTAATCAAAATAGCTGAATATCTGTTTTTAAATTTATTCCAACTATCTTTAAAGAATCCGTTTTCCTCAGGCAAAGGTTCGCCATAAGCGTTAAAAGGGTAAATAACTTTTCCAAGATTTGAATCTTTTTTCTTCGTTTTTGGAGAGATTTTTTTTGAAGTATCCACCATTGATTCGTAAGCTAATTTAAAACTCGACCACTTGCCATCTGCCAATTGTAAGTTGCCCTCAAAACTTTTTTGTTGTACATTGTAATTTCCTGAAGCTCGAACTATGTTCATTGAATCAAGCATAAACGAAAACATAAGTAAATTGTTGGTAAACGAATAATTAATGTTTTTCTTAACGGTATCAATTACAATTTGTGCTTTAGGTTTAATAACATCATCATAAAATTTTACTTTGTAATTTTTAGCATTAACAACCAGATTATAGTTTCCACGAATATCTATTGGATTTATTTCCGCGTAAATATTGGCTTCGCCTTTTACCCAATGCTGAATGATCTCAGCATCTTCATCAAAAATTGATTTCGATGAAATAAAAAAGTTAGCAATGTAGTCCTTTTTTAATGCACCAATTTTATTACTGGCATTGATAAATGAAGCGGGATTAGTTGTTAACGCTTTTAAAGCGGTCTTTTCGGAAAGACCATATTGAATTGCTTTGCGAATATTTTTTAAAAAGTCAGATTTGTTTTTTAAATCAGCACTTGTAAAACAAAAGGGAATATTATTTTTTTCAAAAGCCGCAGGATTCGTCGGAGCCAATTCCCAATGTTTTAATTCGGCAAGAGTTATTGACTCAGCATCGTATGGGTCTTCTACATCATACGCATCAGGAAAATTAACAGGGATGATGTATTTTAAAAAAGTATTTTGAATATCGTTAATGCGTTGATACTCGTTTCCGCCACCTTTTACAATGTATTTGATATTAAATTCTTTACCAATTTTTGCTGCACGCATATCGTTAAACTTGTCATTTCCTTCAAAAATGCTTGTTAAATCTTGTAGTTTATTAAATACTTCTAAACTGATGTTGTATTCCGTTTTGTTTTGATTTAGTTTGTACCATTGCGCATCGTAATAAGTTTGACGCAGCAAAGCTATACAGCCGGTAAGAGAGCTTGGATAATCTTGTGTGGAACTACCTTTGTTTAAAGAATAAAATGCGGCAGCCTTATCAGTAATAATACTTTCGTTTTCTTTTGAAGAGTTATTTAGTAACACAAATGCACCACTTCCTCTTACAATGCCATCTTTTGGGCAAGTTACAACCGCACCAATGCCTAATTTTTTTAATTCGTTTGCTTTATCTTTGTTGTGAGTAAATTGTTTGTATGCTTCAACATCTGCCTTAATCGCCTGATTCCAACCATAAGCACCTTTTATATTGCTTTCCATTTGTGGGCCAAAACCATTTCTATGGTTTTGTTTTATCTCAGGCATACCATAATCACTATATAAATCAATAAAAGAGGAGTAAATGTATTTTCCTTTTAAATCGTAAACAATGGCATTTTTTGGAATTTCTAATTTTTCGCCAACATTTAAAATTTTACCGTCTTGAATTAATAAAATGCCATTTTTTATAGTTGTTTCTTCATCTGCAATAATTGTTGCATTGACAAATGCGTAAATGCTATGTGTAATAAAAGGCGCACCGTTACAAGGGAAAGTGGACTGAGAAGCTATTTTATTGGCAATAACAACCACAAATAAAATAGTAAATAATTTATTCATCATATAAATCCAAAGTTAATGAGATTATACAAAAAAGCTAAGCTCTTTTACCTTTTTATTTTGTGTTTTATTGCTATTTTTACCGTAAAATTAAAATTATGTACAAAGGTATCTTACACACGCATTATTTAGTTGTTACGCTTTTTCTTTTAATTTATGTTATTAAAACCGTTTTATTGTTAAGCAATAAAAATGATCTTCTAACTACTTTCAGTAAAAAAGTTAAAATAGCTGAAATGATAGTTAGTTTTTTGTTTTTAGGAACAGGTGTTTATTTAACAACACAGTTACCTTTTGGCGGTAAATTCGATTATTTGTTTTTTATAAAGATAGCCATGGTTTTTGCCTCTATACCGGTTGCAGTAATTGGATTTAAAAAGCAAAATAAAATTTTAGCCGCTCTCAGCCTTTTATTAATAACCGGCTCATTTGGTTTAGCTGAAGTGTATCATAAACGAAAAGCAATACCAAAAGATGGCGTTGAAATTGTAAGTAATGACGGAAAAGCTTTATACGAAGCTAATTGCAAATTATGTCATGGGGATGATGGAAAATTAGGAATGGCCGGCGCAAAAGATTTATCTATTTCAGTTATGGATGTTGCAGCGATTAAAGAAATTATTTTACAAGGTAAAGGCGCAATGCCTGCTGCCTCTGTAAATGATGAACAAGCCAACGCAATTGCTAGCTATGTGAATGCGAACATAAAAGGGCACTAATTAAATTTTTTTACTAGCTTTAGCTATGATCAAATTTTTTAGAGAATATTATCGCTTTGTTATTCCATTTATTTTAATGTTAATCTTGTTATTAGTAGGTACTGTAGGTTACATATTAATAGATGGGTACTCTCCTTTTAATGCATTTTACATGACGGTTATAACTGTGGCCACGGTTGGTTATGGCGAAATAGAGCCTTTAAGTAAAGAAGGGAGAATTTTCACTTCTTTTTTAATTATAACAAGTTTTGGTACATTTGCTTATGCCGTAAGTGCTATTACAAAATTTGTAATTGACGGCGAATTTAACCAGTTTTTTAAAAATAAAAAGTTGATTTCAGCAATAGATAAATTAAGTGACCATGTTATTATTTGTGGCTATGGACGTAATGGCCGTCAGGCAGCGCAAATACTAAAAAAGCATGATAAACGTTTTGTGGTGGTGGAACAAAATGATAAAATTAAGGAAACTGCCAATCATCGGTTTGCCGATTTAATTTTAACAGGAGATGGCACTCAGGACGAGGTACTTTTAAAAGCTGGGGTTTTAAGGGCTAAAGCACTAATAACCACTTTGCCAATTGACGCCGACAACTTGTTTATTGTACTTACAGCTCGCAACTTAAATCCAAAATTAACTATTATCTCTCGTGCCAGCGACGATGGCAGTGATGCCAAATTAAAAATAGCAGGGGCAGATAATGTGATAATGCCAGATAAAGTGGGTGGTGCTCACATGGCCAGCTTGGTAATGAAACCTGATGTAATGGAATTTGTTGATTTTATTACTGCTCAAGGTGGTGATAATAATAATTTAGAAGAAATTACTTTTGATAAAATTAGTGATCATTTAAAGCATAAAACTTTAAAAGAACTTGAAATAAGGAACAAGAGTGGCGCTAATATTATAGGATTTAAAACGGCTATGGGCGAATACATTGTTAACCCAAGTGCCGACACAAAAATAATTCCTAACTCTAAAATATTTGTTTTAGGAACCCCTGAACAGATAAGAAAATTAAATTTGATTTTGGCAGAGTAAAATTTTGTCAGTTCGGGTGCGAGACGTATCGAGAAATGATCAATAAAACTCTTCTCCATACAGACCTCATTCCTCAGTCTTACTAGAAGCGACAAAAATTTTAAGAGTTGATTCTAAACAACAATATTCACAATCCTTTTTGGGACAATAATTACTTTTTTAGGAGTCTTACCTTCTAAGTATTTTTGCACATCTTTTCTGGCTACATTAATTAAGTTTCTTTTAACCTTTGAAAAGAAATGTCAAGTTTTAGTATTCATACTAGTATTTTACTATGATAGTTGAAAAATCCTTCAAAAGAATTTAATAGTCCTACTTTTACTAGTTATACTTATTTGCATTAAACCTAAAAATTAAATTTTAACTGTAATTAATCTTTTTTCTTTTTAGATTTTCCACCATTTAGTTCATTAGTTTTCTCATTTGCTTGATTTATGGCATCAAAAAGATCACTTTTTTTACCGATACTTAAATCAAGCTCTTGTTTTTCTAATTTATCAGTTGTAATAATTTTAAGTTTAATAACATTACTTAATAGAACTGGATCATGAGCAGGAATAATGTCGTACATATCAGATTTTGGATTATAAACTTTCTTATAATTTTGTCCAACAACTTTTGCCGTTAAAGTATATTCTTTCAATCCATTATTTCCTTTTTTTGAATAAATGTACTTTTGTCCGCAAATACTGCGTGTAAAGCTAATTGAGAATTCGCCACTGCCATCAGGATTATTTTCATCAGGAGCTAATGTAACAACAAAACGTTTGTATTTAGTACCTGGTTTTACGCTGGATGATACATCTGCACCATCATACAATTCTTGTGATTTAAGAGTATTTACTATTGGGAAGGTATATTCATCAACATGAAAGTCTTTTGTTTCAATAATACAACTAATTTCTTCATATTTTAAAATACTTTCTAGGTCAAATAATTGAATTACAAGTAATTTATCACCTGAATTACTAGATTCAGGTTTCTCGGCTTGATTATCTTTTTCATCAAGTTTAATAAAACTTAATTCAATATTGTTTTGAGATTGAACATTCAGAAAAGTTAACAGCATTAAGCTTAAAATTGTTTTGATTGAAAATTTCATAATATTTATTTTTCTCACAAGGTTAAAGCCATTTTCTGCACTTGGCAATAGTGATTTGTTACTATTTTTTAGTTTTTGTATATTAAATACGGCATATTATAACTATAGAATAGCTCAGTTTCTCTAATTTTTGAAGCGTAAACTAATGAGTGTAAAGTAGGACTAGTGAATCGTTTGACGTAGTATCAAGATATTTAGTAAAAATCAGACCGAAATTTTTGTTCTTGGCAACGTGTTATTTACAGGCTAATAAATCAATTTAAAGGAAGGCTTTTTAGCATTAAATTCCTTAGTAAGTTTTAATGAAACGCAAGAGCTTAATCTGTAAGCAAGTATAATATAAAAACAAAAGGTTATTCGTTTTAAAATCATTATGATATTACACCACAATATTCACAATTCTTCCTTGAACTACAATTACTTTTTTAGGAGTTTTACCTTCTAAGTATTTTTGTACATCTTCTCTGGCCATTACTTCTTGTTCAATTTGTTGAATAGAATGAGTAGCCGGAAACTCAATCTGTAAGCGGGTTTTACCGTTAAATGAAATGGGGTAATTAAAGGCATCATCCACTAAATAATTATCGTTACACATCGGAAATTCAGCGAAGGCAATACTTTCGGTATGACCTAATTGTTCCCACAACTCTTCGGTAATATGCGGTGCATATGGTGAAATCAACACTAACAGTGGTTCTAAAATAGCACGTTTGTTACATTTTAAATCGGTTAACTCGTTTACGCAAATCATAAAATTACTAACCGACGTGTTGAATGAAAAACGTTCAATATCTTCTGTAATTTTTTTAATGGTTTTGTGTAAAGTTTTTAATTCTGCTTTTGTTGGTTCCAAATCTGTCACGCTGAGCCCTTCGACTCCGCTCTGGGTGACATTATAAAACAAACGCCATAATTTTTTTAAGAAACCGCTAACGCCTGTAATACCATTGGTATTCCATGGTTTACTTTGCTCTAACGGACCCAAAAACATTTCGTATAAACGCAAGGTATCTGCACCAAATTTTTCGCAAACTAAGTCTGGTGTTACAACATTGTATTTGGATTTGGACATTTTTTCCACTGCAGACCCACAAACATATTTTCCTTCATCAAAAATAAATTCTGCATTGTGATAATCTTCTCTCCAATCTTTAAATTTTTCAATATCTAGAATGTCGTTTTCGACGATATTGACATCTACATAGATAGTTTGAAATCCAATATCAGATTCTATTACCCCTTTAAAATCTGGAAACTTTATTTTAATATCTTCATTTAATTTTTTAAGATAATTGTTAATATCGACTTTGTATTTATTTTCTTTCTTCCAACGATCATAATAAGATTTGCTGAAAAATACTGGCGGAATTTGTCTTATGATTTCCGCAGGGTATTCAACTGCACCTTCTTCGGCTGTATTAAACAATAATCTATACGCAAAATTACTTACACCCTGTATCATCCCCTGATTAATCAACTTCTTAGCAGGTTCTTCAATGTTAATGTACCCCAAGTCTTTTAAAAATTTTGTCCAGAAGCGCACGTACAATAAATGCCCGGTGGCATGTTCGCTACCTCCAATGTATAAGTCAACTTGTTGCCAATAATCCGTTAGTTTTTTGTCTGCAAATTGCAAACCGTTATGAGCATCCATGTACCTTAAAAAATACCATGAACTACCTGCCCAGCCGGGCATTGTAGAAAATTCATAATCAAACTCCCCTTTGTATTTCCAAGATGAAGAGGCGCGAGCCAAAGGTGGTTCCCCGTCTTCGGTTGGTAAATATTTATCTACTTCGGGCAATATTAAAGGTAATTCATTATCGCTTAAGGCATAAGGAATGCCGTTTTTGTAATAAATAGGAATAGGTTCTCCCCAATAACGTTGGCGGCCAAATACTGCGTCGCGCAAACGGTAATTGGTTTTGCCTTTTCCTATCCCTCGTTTTTCAATTTCTTTAATGGCCGTTTTTATAGCGTCTTTAACATCTAATCCGTTTAAAAAATCGGAGTTAATAAGTTTACCTTCTTTAGCGTCGTATGATTCTTTTTCCAAATCGCCACCTGCTACTACTTCTAAAATGGGTAATTTAAAATGTTTGGCAAAACTATAATCTCTGCTATCATGCGCCGGTACAGCCATTACAGCGCCGGTACCATATCCTGCCAAAACATAATCACCAATCCAAATCGGTATTTGTTTTCCTGAAAAGGGATGAATAACATAAGAGCCGGTAAATACACCTGTAATTTTATTAATGTCTGCTTGGCGTTCACGCTCACTTCTGTTTTTAGCAGTTTCAACATAACGGTTTACAACTTCGCGTTGTTCATCTGTTGTTAAAGCCTCTACCAATTCGTGTTCTGGGGCAAGTGTAACAAACGATACACCAAAAATAGTATCGGGACGGGTGGTGAAGACTTCGATTTCACTTCTCGATACGCCCTCATTCTTCGGGTTACTCGAAGTGACTGCGATTTTAAATCGTAAAGATGTTCCTTCTGAACGTCCAATCCAATTGCGTTGGCTTTCTTTTAAACTGTCGGTCCAATCAATGGTATCTAATCCATCCAACAAACGTTGAGCATAAGCGGTAATGCGCATGCTCCATTGTTTCATTAATTTACGTTCTACCGGATGTCCGCCACGTTCGCTTACGCCGTCTTTCACTTCGTCGTTGGCTAACACCGTTCCTAAAGCAGGACACCAGTTTACATAAGCTTCGCCTAAATAGGCCAAACGGTATTTCATCAGCACATCCGATTGTTCTTTCTCAGAAAAGGCTTTCCATTGTTGGGCTGTAAACGATGGCGTGTCTTCGTCGCAAACTGCATTAATAGTAGCGTTTCCGCTAGTTTCAAATTGTTTTACTAATGTAGAAATATCTTCCGCCTTATCTGAAGTTTTATTGTACCATGCATTAAAAATTTGTATAAAAATCCATTGGGTCCATTTATAATACTCAGGGTCTGAGGTACGCACTTCTCTGTCCCAGTCAAAACTAAATCCAATTTTATCCATTTGTTGGCGGTAGCGCGCAATATTTTCTTCAGTAGTAATTTTTGGATGTTGCCCGGTTTGTATGGCGTATTGCTCAGCCGGTAAACCAAAGCTGTCGTAGCCCATGGGGTGTAATACATTAAAGCCCTTGTGGCGTTTGTATCGCGCCATGATGTCGGAAGCAATGTAGCCTAGGGGATGCCCAACGTGCAAGCCCGCACCGGAAGGGTAGGGGAACATGTCTAACACATAATATTTTGGTTTATCAGAAACATCGGCGGCTTTAAAGGTTTTGTCTTTGGCCCAACGTGCTTGCCATTTTTTTTCTATTTCGGTAAAGTTGTACTCCATAATTTTGATGCAGTCAATAAAGATATAGTATTATATTTTTAGTGTAAAATAAAAAAGCATATCATTTGATACGCTTTACTTTTTCAACATATTATATTATTTACTAACGTTTGTTAGATTCTTTTAAGTATGTTTCAATGGCACCTGTCATGCTTGGGTTTTGAGGATTAGGGGCGAAAATATCAAGACGATAGCCGTACTCCTTTAATTTTAAAGCGGCGGTGTGGCCAAATGCAGCAATACGCGTGCTACCTTGTTTAAAGTTAGGAAAATTTTGTTTTAACGATTTGATACCTGCGGGTGTAAAAAATACTAATAAATCAAATTCGTTAAGGTTTTTAACGTCGCTTAAATCGGCACTAACGGTTTTGTAAAATACACCTTTGGTGTAATTTATTTTTAATTCATCCAAAAATTCCACAATTTGTTCTTTGTGAACGTCGCTTACCGGAAGTAAAAATTTTTCTTCTTTATTTTTTCTAATAACGTCTACTAGATCTAACATAGTACCATGACCAAAAAATATTTTGCGTTTACGGTATTGAATGTATTTTTGGAGGTAGTATGCTGTTTGTTCGTTAATACAGAAAAACTTCATGCTATCGGGAACAGTTACACGCATTTCATCACACATTCTAAAATAATGTATGATGGAAAGCTTGCTGGTTAAAATAACTGCACCGTGAGCTAATATTTCAATGCGTTGTAATCTAAAATCCTGAGAAGAAAGACCTTCTACCTTAATAAACTGGCGGAAGTTAACATTTAAGTTATATTTTTTCCCCAGGTCTAAATATGGATTTTTGTCGGTTTCTTGGGGTTTAGGCTGAGAAACTAATATGTTTTTTACTTTATTTTTAGGATAGTTGCTTACGTCAATTTTGGGTGGTGGCGGAAGGGTAATAACTGTTTTTTTAGAAGATTTACGAGTACGTTTTATAGGTACAACCTTACTTATATCTTCTTTTTTTTCAACATTAACAATTACTTTTTTATCTTTTTCAATTGGTTTTATTTCAATTTTTTTTACAACTTTTTTAGTGGTAGTTTTTTTTACGATAGCTTTTTTAGTTGATGGCTTATTTTTAGCTTTTACTAAAGATTGTTTTGAAGCTTTTGCATTAGTTACCTTTGTAGCTTTTTTTGTGGTTTTTTTAACTACTTTTTTTTTAGCTAAAGTTTTTTTTACTGCCATAAAGTTGTATTAAAACGTTTCTACTATAAACTTTACCAAAACTAAAACAGGTAAAATTTCTAGAGTGCAAAGGTAGGCAAAAGTTTGTAATAATCCTACTCTTTCTTCAACCAAACTGAATACAATGCCCCTAAACCATTTTAATAGCACAGATAGCCCCATAATTACTAAGGCAATAGAAAGAAAAAGTAAGCTATTAAACTTTGTAAATTCTGCCATAACAATAAATGGAAAGATCAAAAGACCAAAGGTTTGATTAATGATAAATGAATAGTAGCCATATTGATGTAAGATAGTTTTAGTGCCGGTAAAAAAAATTAAAAGCTTATTGGCAACTATTTTTATTAGCAAAAGCGAGACTAAAATACCAAAAATAATTCCAAACTGTAATAAATGAGGTGATTGGGTAAAGACTAAATTGTAAGTTGTATTAAACTTGTATAACAAAAATGAAACATTAACCGCAAACAATAAAGCTAAAATAACAGAATAAAATTTATAAGGGTTGTAATCTTCGCGTTGAAGTTGTTGCCAGTTTTGGATATTAAAGGTTGATTGAACAATTTTTATAACCTTACCCATAGAGGTAGTTTTAATAAAAACAATTAATCCAAAACAAACTAACAAAAATATTGAAGGCCAAATTAATTCAAAGGAAGTTTTAACTTGTGGCGTATCATGAATCCGTTGGAGTAAATGATTTTCAAATATGTGTAGTATGAAAAACGAAGTCATTATAAAGCAAACAATCTTGAAAAGCCTAATCCTATTTTTATTTGACCATTTTTCCAAGAGCTTGAAGTCTGTGCGATGTAATTATTTTCTATTAAACCATTGGCATTAGTAGCATAAATGCTAAACTTATTTTGCTTTATATTCGCCTCAAAACCTATACTCATTGGGTTAAAAATTGTTGGATTATTTTTATAATAATTGGCAAAGTTGTAAAAATAATTGCCAAACGCACTAACATTTTTTGAGAGTTTAATTTTTGCAATAAATCCCAAGCTAAAAAAACCATTAACGTCGGTATATGAATTATTAATGTTTACACTTTCTTTAATAAAATTACGATAAACATAGGTTGGCATTACTTCAACAAAAAAATATGAATTGGGTTTACTGGAAAGAATAATTTGATGGAAATAGTTTATGCGATGGGCTTCTTTCGTATCAAAAGTTTTAATAACATTGGCATATAAATCACTTGTTTTTTTAAACGTATAACTCATTGATCCATAATAGGCAATTGACAGTGGTATTTTAGTAGTAGACGATTGATTAAGAATTCGGTATTTTAATGTGCCATTAATCAAGCTATTAATGTTTGAAATGCCAATGCCTATAGAAAGATTATCTACAAGTCCGTAATTACAATTTAAATTTACATCATTCAGCACCTTTCCGTCGAAAGCTCCAATTATAGCATTTGTTTGTTCTCCAAAAAGTAAACCCAAATCACATAAAAGTTCATTCTTTTTTAAAGTGTGTGGACTTTGACCGTTCCCAATTTTGAAGGTTATCAAACTATCTTGCTGGGGTTGAGAAAAATACCTACTTAATGCAAAAAAGAAAATGAACAAAATTGTTTTTTTTACCGCTGACATTTTAGGAGGGATATTGAATTTAGTAGGTGCTATTTTTTCTGAAACAGGTCTAAAACGGTTTTTATCTCAACTTCAACAATTTCAGAAATATTTTTTACGTACAAAGAAGGAATCTTAATGTTAAAATCATTTAATTTAACTTTAAAATTAGAGGTGATAGTTACTTCGTTACTGCTTTTTTTAAGAATGCCTTCATAGGTTTGATCTTTAGTGACACCGTGTATTTCCATTTTTCCCGTAACGGTCACTTTTGTTTCTCCATCCTTGCTATAATCCACTTTTTCATTGATGGTTCCTTGAAAGACAGCATTTGGGTATTTTTCAGTTTCTAAATAGTTTTCGTTAAACTGATCCTCCATTAAGGCATTTTTAAATTTAAAATTTTGAACGCTAATTCTTATTTGTATATCGTTTGTAACAGTATTTAATACAATTACAGCGCTTTTATTTACACCTTCAATTTCTTCCATTGGCGCCTTCGAGCTAAAGGTAATAGTAGTACCGCCCTCCTTTGCTTTAAAAATTTGGGCATGAATTGATGAAATAAAAAAAATACTTAAAAACAATAAACTTATACGTGCCATTTTAATATTCTTTACTTTCAAATTTAAGAAAATAATTCCTCATTGCAATCGTTCAAAAATTTATCTATTAACCGCGGGAACGCATAATTTGTTAATGATTTTATGGAGCTAGTGATAACTTTTTTGGAGTGGGAGTTTAAAAGCTTAATAATATAGAATTTTGCATAAAGATGCTGGTGACTTAAAATATGCTTGTATTGTTTAGATACATAAAGAATCGAAAAATTAGTAGGTAATTCAGATTTGATTAGTTTTTGGGTTTTCAACTCCGATTCAGAAATTTCTTTATCCGTTTCAAGCAAATAAAATTCGTAAAGACCCTTCCAAATGTCATTTTCTGAACGTTTGTTAAGTACAATATTTTTATTTTTATCAATTAATATTAAATAATTGAAGTAACGATTTTTGATTTTAGTTTTCTTTTCTTTTAATGGCAATTGCGACACTACATTATTAGCGAATGCAAAGCACTTTTTATTAAAAATGCAATTTTCGCAACTAGGATTTACAGGCTTGCAATATTGAGAACCAAATTCCATAATTGCCTGATTGTGAATAGCTGGATTTTTTTTATCCAATAATTCGTTAGCGAGCTTTTGAAATTGTTTTTTTCCATCACCGGAATCTATAGGAGTTTCAATACCAAACAATCTGCTCAAAACTCTGTAAACGTTTCCATCAACAACGGCGTATGGCAAATTATAAGCAAAGCTGGCAATAGCGGCGGCGGTATAATCTCCAATCCCTTTTAGCGCTCTAATATCTTCATATTTATCAGGAAAAATGCCCTTATGTTTTTCAAGTATGTGCTTAGCAGCTGCTTGCAAATTTCTGGCACGTGAATAATAACCTAAGCCTTGCCAATCTTTTAAAATTTCGTCTTCAGAGGCATTTGCTAATTTTTTTACAGTTGGGTAATGGGTTATAAATTTAGTGTAATAACTCAGCCCCTGAACAACTTGCGTTTGTTGTAAAATAATTTCACTTAACCAAATAAAATAAGGATTTGTCTCATGCCGCCAAGGCAAATCGCGTTTGTTGATTTTATACCAGTTGGTGAGTTTTTTTGTGAACCAAGACTCCATTTTTTAAGAATAACCAATCACTTCTCTTACCTGTCTTAATTTTTCATTTGCTAGTTTATTGGCTTTAATTTCTCCAATGGCCAGCTCTTTCTCAAGAAGTTCGGGGTGACTCATCAAATGATCATAGGTTTTACGTTGTTCTTTAAAATTATCAAGTATTAATTCTAACAAAGCAGTTTTTGCAGGACCATACCCAAAGCCCCCCTTTAAATAATTAGCTCGCATGGCTTCAACTTGTGCCTCACTTCCTAGCAGTGAGTATAGTTTAAAAGTATTATCTGTATTCGGGTCCTTTGGATCTTCTAATGATTTACTATCACTTACAATGCTCATCACTACTTTTTTAAGTTCTTTTTCTGGTAAAAAAATATTAATGAAATTATTGTAGGACTTACTCATTTTTTGACCATCTATTCCAGGCACAATCATTACGCGGCTATCAGTTAGTACTTCAGGAACAACAAGTATCTCTTTACCAACTTTATAATTAAATGCTCTTGCAATGTCGGCGGTAATCTCTAAATGTTGTATCTGATCTTTTCCAACCGGAACAAAGTTGGCATCATATAGTAATATGTCTGCCGCCATTAACACAGGGTAGGTAAATAAGCCGGCATTCACATCACTCAATCTATCACTTTTATCTTTAAATGAGTGAGCATTGGCAAGCATTGGATACGGTGTAAAACAATTTAAATACCAGGTTAATTCAGTAACTTGCGGCACTCTGCTTTGGCGGTAAAACAAATTTTTAGCCGTATCAAAGTTAAAAGCCAACCAAGTTGCTGCAACTGCATTTGTGCTTTGTTTAATAAATTCTGAATCTTTTACAGAAGTTAAAGTATGCAAGTCAGCAATAAAAAAAAGGCTTTCGTTTTCTGCTTTTTTACTTAATTCAATTGCTGGTAAAATGGCGCCTAAAATATTGCCTAGATGAGGAACATTAGTACTTTGTATCCCAGTTAATATGCGGTTCATAAATATTTTTTTTCTATTTTAACACTTGTAAAGTTATAACTAAATCAATTACAAAGTTTAAGCAAAAGTAGAATTTATAAGTTTGTGTATTAAAGTATAAAACATTAAATTTGGTTAATAAAATAAATTAATTGCGCACACTTAAAATATTAATTCTCCTTTTATCAATAACAAATTTTGTTGTTTCGCAAAAAACATTGCCTAACTCCGAAATTAATTTTATCGAAAACAAAGGGCAGGTGCACGACCAAAATTTAGTAGCAAATAATGATGTTTTATACAGTGGCACTGCAAACGGGCTGGTTTATCATTTAAAGAGTAACAGTGTTTCTTACCAATTATTTAAAGAAGAGGATTTTAGGGAAGTTGAAGACTTAAAAACGCATGTAAAAATTAAATCGGCAACTAAAACTTCTATTTACAGAGTAGATATTAATTGGTTGAACTCAAATAAAAATTGTTGGCCTAATCCTTCTGAAATGTTGGATGGGGAGATTAATTACTACAACCAAGTTTGCCCTAATGGAGTTCTGGGCGTAAAATCTTATAAATCACTTTTATATAAAAACATTTATAATGGTGTAGATTTAAAATGGTATTCACATAAGGGCAATTTAAAATATGATTTTATTGTTCAACCAAATGTTGAACCAAGCATTATTCAATTACAAATAAATGGCGCCCAATCTCTAACAGTTAATTCAAAGGGGGAGTTAGAAATTAAAACACCATTAGGAACAATTATCGAGCAGTGTCCAATTGCCTACCAGGGAGAAACCATCATCAAAACAAAATGGGTAATTAAAAACAATATTGTAAGTTTTGTTGTGAATAATTATAACAAGCAATTGGCCTTAACTATTGATCCGGCTTTACGCATCTGGGGAACTTATTACGGAGGTTCTTTAATTGATTATAACTATGGTTGCACTACTGATGCAAGTGGCAATGTTTTTATATGTGGCTATACACAATCTAACACGGGTACAAATATTGCCACTACCGGCAGTTATCAAAGTTCTTATGCTGGGGGAACAAACGACGCTTATCTTGCGAAATTTACAACAACCGGAACTCGATTATGGGCCACGTATTATGGCGGTGCCACACTAGATGTAGGCTCTGCTTGTACCATTGATAATTCTGGTAACGTATACATGAGTGGTTATACAGATTCCAATTCTGGTATCTCAACAACCGGTTCGCATCAAACCTCTTTAAACGGAAATGTAGATGCTTTTTTAGTAAAATTTACTACAAATGGTGCGCGTATTTGGGGAACATATTATGGCGGAACATTAAATAACTATGGATATTTTTGTTGTACAGATGCCAGTGGAGATGTTTATTTAAGTGGCAATACATCTTCAACAAGCGGAACCGATATTGCCACGGTTGGTAGCCATCAACCCACACACGGTGGAAGCACATGGGATGGTTTTTTAGTGAAATTTAATAGTTTAGGAGTTCGTCAATGGGGAACTTATTATGGAGGGACAGGAAATGAATATAGCTACAATTGCGCTACTGATTTTTTAGGAAACGTGTATTTTGTTGGTCGTACTTATTCCAATACAGGAACAGCTATTGCAACTCCCGGAAGTCATCAACCTATACATAATGGCAGCCAAGATGCTTTTTTAGTTAAATTTAACAGCAGTGGTGTAAGGCAATGGGGAACTTATTATGGAGGTTTTGGTGACGAATACGGTTATGGTGTTGCAACAGATAATAGTGGAAATATTTTTCTATCAGGAAGTTCTGATTCAGGAGCAGGAACTACCATAGCTACTCTAGGAAGTTTTCAGCCCATAAATGGTGGTGGTTTTGCAGATGCATTTGTGGTTAAATTTGATAATGCTGGTGTAAGACAGTGGGGGACTTATTATGGCGACTCTGGGTATGAAGAGGCAATTTCTTGTGCTACTGATGCTTTAGGGAATGTATATTTAAGTGGTCAAACCACCAGTAATACAGGCACTGTTATAGCCACTACAGGTGCTCATCAGGCACTTTTTGGTGGTGGAACAAATGATGCGTATCTGGTAAAATTTGATCCAACCGGAGTAAGACAATGGGGAACTTATTATGGTGAAACAGGCGATGATTACGCTTTAGTGTGCACTGTTGATAACGGTTACAACATATATGTAGGAGGAAGAACTTCAACAAATTCTGGTAACAGTATTGCGTCTGTTGGTGCCCATCAAGTTGCTTATGGTGGGGGAAATTTTGATGGATTTTTGGTTAAATTTTTCGACTGCCCTGCCTTGTCAACCGATATTAATGGCGAAAATGTTACTTGTCATGGATTAAGCAACGGTTCAGCAACTGTGTATGTTATTGGTGGAAGTGGATTTACATTTAATTGGATGCCAAGTGGAGGTACATCAACCATTGCAACAAATTTGGCTCCGGGAATTTATTCATGCGTATTTACTAATAGTTGTGGTGCTACAGCAACAGAAACGGTTTTGATACAAGACCCACCTTCTGTTTCTTTAACAGCCGTAAGTAACAGTAGTGCATTATGTTCGGGTAGTTCGGCTACATTAAGCGCGATGGGTAGTGGCGGAACTGGTGCGTTTTCATATACTTGGAGTAGTGGGGGCAATTTAAATACAGAAATAGTAAGTCCAGTAATTACAACAAACTATACTGTTACAGCTTTTGACATTAATAATTGTTCAATTTCAACAACTATTACACAAAATGTTATAATTTGTACTGCAATTGATAAGTCGGGTAGTGTAAATACGAGTAACGTAGTGTTATATCCAAATCCTTTTAATAGTGTTATATATATAAATCACCCGTCTTATACTAATAAAACGATTTGCGTTGTTTATAATAATTTAGGTCAAGAGATGATAAGACAGAATATCGGGTCTACCAAACAGCAAATAGATGTGAGTAACTTGCCTAACGGAATTTATACCCTTACCATTTTTGATGGTAAAGCTTTGGTTTTTAATTCAAATATCATTAAAGTTAATTGACGCCTCAATTTCCAATTTTAGCTTAATTTCGTTTATTGTTAATAAGTACATTTTTGGTGAAATAAAATCGCTAAAAATTGTTGTTTTTGGTTAAAAAACCTCTACATTTGCACCCGAAATTAAAAACTATCTGGTTTTTTGACCAAATGATCAATAAAATGAATACTTCAACTAAAAACAAGTTTGTTTTATCACTTTTTCTAATTGCTTTCTCTATTTTTTCTAATTCTTTCCGTGCTCAAGATTCACTTCATGAAGTTGTTTCAGAGGAAACAGCTGTTGAAAAAAGTCATACTGATGCAGCAAAAAGTGAAAATGAACATGGTGCTGAAGATAAAGTGGATATTACTGCTGTGGCGTTTGAGCATATTTTAGACAGTCATTCTTGGCATTTATGGGGCGAGCATGAAAATGCAGTTTCTATTCCATTACCTGTTATATTAAAAACAAATGGTGGGCTAGTTGTTTTTTCTTCATCTGAGTTTCATCATGATGTTCATGGAACTGTAGTTGTAGAGAAAAATGGTGAGCGTTTTGTAAACTTTGAAGAAAAAATTTATTACGCTTCTGAATCACCTAATGAGCACGGTCAATACTTAAATATTGAGCATAACGATAAAAATGAAGCTGAAATTAGTAATGGAACTCCTCTCGATTTTTCAATTACAAAGAATGTTGCGTCTATGTTCATTTCTGTTTTAATCATTGTATTATTATTCTCATCAATTGCTAAAGCATACAAAACAACTGGTGTTACTTCTGCCCCAAAAGGTAAACAATCATTCTTTGAGCCATTAATTGTTTTTGTAAGAGATGATATTGCCAAGAATAACATCGGGTCAAAATCAAACAAATTTGTGCCTTATCTATTAACCTTATTTTTCTTCATTTTAATTAATAATATTTTAGGTATGTTGCCTTTTGGAGCTAACCTAACCGGTAATATTGCCTTTACTTTAGTGCTTTCGGTTATTACATTAATTGTAACTAACGTAAATGGTAATGGACAATATTGGCATCACTTATTTATGCCTCCAGCTCCAAAATGGTTATATCCAATTTTAATTCCAATTGAATTGGTAGGTATACTAACAAAACCATTCGCCTTAATGATACGTTTATTCGCAAATATTACTGCGGGTCATATTATTATTATCAGTTTAGTAGGGCTAATTTTTATTTTTAAATCATTAGCTGTTTCACCAATTTCAGTAGCCTTTGCTTTATTTATTGACGTATTAGAGTGTTTAGTAGCTTTTTTACAAGCTTATATTTTTACAATGTTAACAGCATTGTTTATCGGAAGTGCAGTAGCAGATCATCACGAAGAACATGCTCATGATGATGACGAAAAACATTTGGCAAAATCACATTAAATTAAACAACAAATAAAAACAAAAACAAAATGACAGGAAGTATCGCAGCAATCGGAGCAGGTTTAGCCGTAATTGGCGCCGGCATCGGTATCGGACAAATTGGTGGTCATGCAATGGATGCCATTGCACGTCAACCAGAAGCTCAGTCAAAAATCCAAACAACAATGATTATCGCAGCCGCTCTAGTTGAGGGTGTTGCTTTATTCGGTGTGGTTGTGGCTTTACTGAAGTAAAAAAATTAAGACTGTTACGGTTGGTAACAGTCTTTTTTATTTGATGTAAATTTTAATTTTAAAAAATATTAATATGAATTTATTTATTTTAAACGCCCTAGTTACACCAAGTATTGGTTTAATTTTTTGGACTGCTATTGTATTTATTTTATTACTTGTGTTATTGGGCAAGTTTGCTTGGAAACCGATTTTAACAGCAATTAAAACTCGCGAAAAAGGCATAGAAGACGCACTCGCCAGTGCAGAAAGCGCATTAAACGACATGCGTGAATTAAAATCGAATAACGAAAAAATATTAAATGAAGCTCGTGCTGAGCGTGATGTAATGCTAAAAGAGGCACGCGATACTAAAGAAAGTATTATTGCAGAGGCTAAAACCAAAGCTACACAGGAAACAGAACGTATTTTAAAATCGGCTAAAGAACAAATTATTGCAGAAAAAAATGCGGCTATCACCGAATTAAAAAATCAAGTAGCCACTTTGAGTATTGATATTGCAGAAAAAATTTTAAAATCAGATTTATCTTCCGATGAAAAGCAAAAAGCTTTAGTTAGTAGCTTAATGAAAGAAGTAAGTTTAAATTAATAAGAATGAACGTCGCCTCCACATACGCTAAATCGCTGATTAATCTGGCTATCGAATCTAATCAATTAGAAGCTGTGCGTAACGATATGAAATTAATTGAGAAAGTATGCTCACAAAATCATGATTTCATTAATTTACTAAACAGTCCTATTGTAAAAACAGACAAAAAGCAAGCAATTTTTAAATCAGTTTTTGATGGTAAGATTTCAAACCTAACTTTAACGTTTATAAATTTAATAGCAGCGAAACGTCGAGAAAGTTATATCGCAAACATTGCAACTGCTTTTGACGAACAATACAAAACATTTTTAAATATTACTTCAGCTACGGTTCTTACAGCTGTGGCTTTAGACGATACACTTAAAAACGAAATTTTAAACTTGGTAAAGAAAACTACAACTGGAAGTGTGGAGTTAATTCAAAAAATTGATCCTACCCTTATTGGTGGGTTTGTATTAACCATAAACGATAAACAAATAGACCAAAGTGTAAAACGTAAGTTAAACGATTTACGCAAAAACTTTGCGAACAGTGAAAATGTATTAAGTATAAATTAAGAAACTATGGCTGAAATAAATCCCGCAGAAGTATCTGCAATTTTAAAACAACAATTATCAGGTTTCAAATCTGAAGCCGAATTAGAAGAAGTAGGTACCGTATTGCAAGTAGGTGATGGTATTGCTCGTATTTATGGCTTATCAAAAGTTCAATCAGGTGAGTTAATTGAATTTGAAACCGGTTTAAAAGCAATTGTTTTAAACTTAGAAGAAGATAACATTGGTGCCGTATTATTAGGTTCTAGTGAAGGAATTAGCGAAGGTTCATCTTGTAAAAGAACTAACCGTATTGCCTCTTTAAAAGTTGGCGAAGGAATGTTAGGTCGTGTAGTAGATACTTTAGGAAATCCAATTGATGGAAAAGGTCCTATTACAGGTACAACTTACGAAATGCCATTAGAGCGTAAAGCACCAGGTGTAATCTACCGTCAACCGGTTACAGAACCATTACAAACGGGTATTAAAGCGATTGATGCCATGATTCCTATTGGTCGTGGACAACGCGAGTTAGTGATTGGTGACCGTCAAACTGGTAAAACTGCCGTTTGTATTGATACTATTTTAAATCAAAAAGAATTTTACGATGCAGGAAAGCCTGTGTTTTGTATATATGTAGCTATTGGCCAAAAGGGTTCTACAGTAGCTAACGTAGTGCGTGTGTTAGAAGAAAATGGTGCAATGGCTTATACAGTTGTTGTTGCTTCTAATGCAGCTGATCCTGCTCCAATGCAATTCTACGCTCCTTTTGCAGGTGCTGCTATTGGCGAATTTTTTAGAGATACCGGTCGTCCGGCATTAATTGTGTTTGATGATTTATCAAAACAAGCTGTAGCTTACCGCGAAGTGTCTTTATTGTTACGCCGTCCTCCAGGACGTGAAGCATATCCTGGTGACGTGTTTTACTTACACAGTCGTTTATTAGAACGTGCTGCGAAAATTAATGCCAACGACAGCATCGCACAAAGCATGAACGATTTACCGGAATCAATTAAACATTTAGTAAAAGGTGGTGGTTCTTTAACAGCTTTACCAATTATTGAAACACAAGCGGGTGACGTTTCGGCATATATTCCAACTAACGTAATTTCGATTACCGACGGACAAATTTTCTTAGAGGGTAACTTGTTTAACTCAGGTGTTCGTCCTGCTATTAACGTAGGTATTTCGGTATCTCGTGTGGGTGGTAATGCTCAAATTAAATCAATGAAAAAAGTGGCAGGTACCTTAAAATTAGATCAAGCACAGTTCCGCGAATTAGAAGCGTTTGCAAAGTTTGGTTCAGATTTAGATGCTGCTACAAAATCAGTATTAGATAAAGGTGCACGCAACGTTGAGATTTTAAAACAAGGTCAATTTTCTCCATTACGTGTTGAACAACAAATTGCTATTATTTATTTAGGAACTAAAAACTTACTGCGTTCTGTTCCAGTAAATAAAGTACGTGATTTTGAAAAGGAATTTTTAGATGTATTAGAAAGAAAACATAAAAATGTTTTAGATGATTTAAAAGCCGGAAAATATACCGACGAGATAACTAATACATTAGAAGCAGCAGCAAAAGAATTAGTAGCAAAATATAATTAAAGAAATGTTAAATGTTAAATGCTAAATTTTAAATGATATAATTCAACATTTAAAATTTATCATTTAAAATTTTAATAGTATGGCAAGTTTAAAAGAAGTAAGAAATAGTATAGTATCAATCGGTAGCACTATGCAAATTACCAGTGCTATGAAAATGGTAAGTGCGGCAAAACTAAAACGCGCTCAAGATGCTATTACTCAAATGCGCCCTTATGCCAATAAGTTGAAAGAAATTTTGGAAAATGTAAGTGCCAGTGTAGATGCCAGCGAAAATATTTACGCACGCAATAACGGAGGCAAAAGCGTTTTAATTATTGCCATTTCTTCAAATCGTGGGCTAGCAGGGGCTTTTAACGCTAATGTTATTAAAAAAACAAATCTTTTAATTAAAAACGAATTTGCAGGTTGTGATATTACTGTTCTTCCAATTGGAAAAAAAGTACACGACGCTTTTAAACGTACATCCTACTTAATTTCAGGCCAAGATTTACCGCATCATACCAATGAGTTATTCGATGGATTAAGTTATGCTAAAACGGTTCCAGTTGCCGAAAAAGTAATGGACTCCTTTGTAAATAAGCAATTTGATAAGGTTGTTTTGGTTTATAATCAATTTAAAAATGCCGCAGTACAAATTACAACTGAAGAACAATTTTTACCAATTGTAGCTACACCATCTGAAAATAAAACTTCAAATACAGATTATATTTTTGAGCCAAGTCAAGAATATATAGTAAATGAATTAATTCCAAGAAGTTTAAAAACGCAATTATACAAAGCATTGTTGGATAGTTTTGCCAGCGAGCATGGTGCGCGTATGACCGCCATGCACAAAGCAACAGATAACGCTAAAGCGATGCAAAAAGATTTAAAAATTATGTATAATAAAGCCCGCCAGGCAGCCATTACAAAAGAAATTTTGGAAATTGTTGGTGGGGCTGAAGCTTTGAAAGGATAAAAAAAATATTTATAAAAAAATCCCGATTAAAACTAATCGGGATTTTTTATTTTCAAAAATTAAGGCACCGGATCATAACCATGTCCACCCCAAGGATGGCATCTTAAGATGCGTTTTAACCCCAAATAACTTCCTTTTAAAGCCCCGTATTTATTAATTGCTTCAATAGAGTAGGCACTACAAGAAGGGGTATATCTGCAGGCGTTAGGCAAAAGCGGACGAATGCAATATTGATAGAATTTTACAAATGCAATTGCAATTTTTTTGAACATTTTTGTTTATTTATTTTCTACTAATAAGATATACTGAGACACAAATTAACACGAATTTTCACTTATCTAAACTAAAATGATAAAGATAGGTTTGTGTTAATTGGTGCAAATTAGTGTCAAAAAAAAAATTTAGTGACTCTTAGTGTTCTCTGTGCCTTTGTGGTTAATCAATTTAGTGCTTGCTTTAAATCCTCTATTAAATCTTCCACATCTTCAACACCTACACTTAAACGTAAAAGATTATCCACCACACCTGCTTTAATACGTTCTTCTCTCGGAATACTCGCGTGAGTCATGGTTGCCGGATGATTAATTAACGATTCAACACCACCTAAACTTTCGGCTAAAGAGAATACATTAAACGATGCTGCTGTTTTAAAAGTGTCTTGTTCCGTTGCATTTTTTAAAACAATTGAAATCATACCCCCAAAATCACGCATTTGTTTTTTAGCAATTTCGTGGTTAGGATGATCTGTAAAACCAGGCCAATATACTTTTTCAATTTTTGGATGTGCTTTTAAAAACTCAGCAATTTTACGGCCGTTAAAACAATGACGTTCCATGCGTAAATGCAGGGTTTTTATACCACGCATTACTAAAAAACAATCCATAGGGCCTGGGTTAGCACCACAACTGTTTAATATGAAATATAATTTATCAAAAAGAGAATCATTATTAGTAATTAATGCTCCCATCACGACATCGCTGTGCCCACCTAAATATTTTGTTGCTGAGTGCATAACAATGTCTGCGCCAAGGTTTAAAGGGTTTTGCAAATATGGAGATGCAAAGGTGTTATCTACCACCAAGGTTAAATTATTTGCTTTAGATATTGTTGCACATGCTTCAATATCGATGATTTGCATGGTAGGATTGGTAGGTGTTTCAGCCCAAATTAATTTGGTATTACTATTAAGATATTTTTTAATATTTTCAGCATTGGTTAAATTAATAAAGTGAAATTTAATACCATAGTTGGCAAATATTTGAGTAAACATTCTGTAACTACCACCATATAAATCATCGCCGGTAATTACTTCATCACCAGGGCGCAATAATTTCATGACTGCATCAGTAGCGCCCATGCCACTGCTAAAACATAGTGCATGTTTTCCGTTTTCTAAAGCGGCAATGTTTTTTTGTAACGCAGTACGAGTAGGGTTTTTTCCGCGAGCATAACCATAGCCTTTATTTACGCCTGGAGATTCTTGAACATAAGTACTGGTTTGATAAATGGGTGTCATTATAGCCCCAGTGGAAGGATCGGCTTCTGCACCGGCATGAATAGCTTTAGTGCCAAATTTAGATTTTGAAAAATCGGTCATTTTAAGAAATTATTTTAATTTACATTCGTAATGTCTTTCACCTGTATTTGTAACTACTACCGAAAGATTAAAAGAAGAAGCGGGCACAGAAGTTAAAACAGTTTCATTATAAGGCTCAATATAACTAATGCAATTATTTTTAGCCCTCATTTTAGTGATCTTTTCTAGTTTTTTATCTATGTTCTGAACTTCGTAAATAGGAGTAACAAACGAGGTATCCGCTAAAGTAGCAGGAAATCCCGGAATTACAACAATATCTGCTTTTCCTTGAGTGGTTGAAGTTCCCTTTTTTGTAACAGTACAAGAACATGTTCTGTCTTTTTTACATGCTGTAAATACTGTTATTCCTAAAAGGACGATTACGGCAATTTTTTTCATGATTTTATTTTTTAATTCGTTTAGGACGAATAACTAATTCGCCAGAACAATTTGGACAACAATTATTAAATTTTTTAGTACAATCTTCACAAAAAGTACATTCAAAACTACAAATAAAAGCCAATCCATCTAACTGCAATTCTTTCTTGCAAGATTCACAATTAGATTTCATTTCCATTTTTTTTAAATATTAGACAGTTCTGTTAATATCAAATTGCTCTAGGTAATCAGCCACTTTGCGTAAAAAAGTTCCTCCTAAACTTCCGTCAACCACACGGTGATCGTAGCTTAAACTTAAAAACATAAACTGACGTATACCAATCATATCACCTTGTGGTGTTTCAATTACGGCAGGTTTCTTTTTAATACTTCCTACAGCTAATATGGCTACTTGAGGCTGTAAAATAATTGGCGTCCCCATCAAATTACCAAAGCCACCTACGTTAGTTAGCGTAAATGTACCACCTTGAATTTCATCCGGTGTAAGTTTATTGGCACGTGCACGATTGGCTAAATCATTAACCGATTTTGTGATACCTAATAAGTTTTTCTCGTCGGCATTTTTTATGACAGGTACTATTAAATTACCTGTTGGTAAAGCAGCTGCCATACCAATGTTAATGTTTTTGCGTTTAATTATTTTTGTTCCGGTTTGGTCAACACTAACGTTAATTAGCGGAAAATCTTTAATAGCTTTAGCTACTGCTTCAATAAATAAAGGGGTAAATGTTAGTTTTTCTCCTTCTTTTTTCTCAAAGTCTTTTTTTACTTTATCTCTCCATAAAACTAAATTAGTAACATCTGCCTCTACGTAAGAGGTAACGTGAGGTGCCACATGTTTACTCATTACCATATTATCGGCAATAATTTTGCGCATACGGTCCATTTCAATTATTTCGTCACCGGCACCCACTGAAACAGCAGGGCGATTAACAATAACCGTATTTTCTCCAGATGAAATTGTTGTAGAAGGCGTTGATTTTGTTTCGGTAGAGGTAGCCACTGTTGACGTGCTAGTAGCTGAAGAACCTTGTTTATTACGATTTGGGATATAAGCTAAAATATCAGATTTGGTAACTCTTCCATCTTGTCCGGTACCTTTAATAGTGTCTAATTCTGCTAAAGAAATACCTTCTTCTTTGGCAATACTTTTTACCAAAGGCGAATAAAATTTATTTGATGAACTGTAATCGTTTGCAACGGTAACAGTAGCAACATTTGATGTGGTTGCAGTTTTTGTTTCGGCAACTGGAGTGGCGGTTTTTGGCGTTTCGCTAACCGTAGCATTGGCATCACTACTAATAACAGCAATAACAGTGCCAACTTGCACCACTTCTCCTTCTTTAAATAAACGTTTAATTAAAGTACCTTCAAATGGCGATGGAATTTCGCTATCCACTTTATCGGTAGCAATTTCTAAAACAGTTTCGTCGAGTTTAATTTTATCGCCCTCGTTTTTTGTCCATTTTATAATAGTAGCTTCAGCCACACTTTCGCCCATTTTAGGCATTATTAAATCAAAGTTTGCCATTGTAAATTATATAGAAATACAAAAATAGACTTATATATACGAAATGCAAAAAATTGTGTAAACAAATGGTTAAAAAGGGATTAATAAAAAAAGCTACCCAATTTGGATAGCTTTTTTTTGGATTTTATAAATTTAGTTACAACCTATGCTGCCATTAACGGTAACTTGAGGAAAATTAAATGTTTGTTGAACACACGATACATTGTTTAATTGTGCGCTAATACCTGATGTAGCTGTAGTTACCGAAACAGAACCCGTTTTGCCGTACCAAACTATACCTGCAGGTTGGCTAGGGGCGTTATTTACAACAACTGTACAATAACCTGCACCCACACTGGCTCCAACTTGATAAGTTTGACCAGCTGAAGGTGGTGCGGCAAAATTAACAGTAACATCAACACTACCGTTCATTGCTTTTATTGATAAACTTGATGTAGTAACACAACTTGGATTGCTCCAACCGCTACCACCGGTTTGAATGCTAGAGTTCGCACTTGCAGGGTTTGTAATGGTAGTTGACGTACCAGTAACAGTTACCTCATTTTTAGTAGGATTACCACCTGTGCCATTAGCATCCTCTTTATACGTTGGGGTAATGGCATTGTCGTCTGTCTTTTTTTTGCAAGCCACAAATACCAGAGATATAGTAAGTGCCAAACCTGTTGCTGCTAGAAAATATTTTTTCATATGTGTAAGGTTTAAAATTTAATAACAAATAGTTGATTCAAAGATAATTAAATATAAATTAAGTTACAAGTATTTTAACAGCTAAATGAGTGAATTAACCGTTTTGTTGAGGGATATTTATCTTAAAATTAATGATTTAAGAGATGGTTTGGAATGAATAAAAGCTATTCTTAGTCTTTAATGTGCAAAATTACGACATAAATTAGATTAAAATTCTGCTTTTGTAATAACTTCATTTGTGATTGTAAAAAAATCAGTAACCACTTTCCTTCGGTTTTCAATGTATGTTTTGTAAAGTGGGGCGTAAATTTTGCGGTAAGTAATCACCTCGTCAAAATTTTGGTTTAAGCCAATCAATAATTCTGAGGCTTCGCGTATTGCAAAATCGCCACTTTGAGAAGCGGTAATGTAATCAACTAAATTATTTTTAATACAGAAATTTGTAAATAAAGGGTTAGCTCTGCGATTTACCAATACACGTATACCACAAATTTCGGCCATACTTAAGTCTAGAATGTCGTCAAAAAAATAAGCAACTTCGTTGGGGTTGATATTTTCTTTTTCACAAATAAAATTTAGCGCATCTGTTTTATTGGCAATTTTAAAAAAGGAATAATTAAAACACTCACGTTTACAAAACCAAAAAGCGCTTTCGTTTTTTTCGCCACTAATTACTGCCGTTAAAGGCATCTGTCCGGTTTTTAAAAAATGCGAAAAGCGTAGCATATTTGTACCCATGCTATCTACTTCGCTAAAATTACTGCTGCCTTCAGAGTGCTTTTGTCCGTTGTTAAACACACCGTCCCAATCAAAAATATAGGCTTTTATGTGCTGTAATTTTTTTTGAATATGGTTGATGGGCGTAATAAATTTACCACCAATGTTTAAATATGCTTCTTCAATTTCTTGCATTCAAATAAATTTACACTGTCTGTTCGAGTAATTTTGATGTGAGCTGAAAAATGTACCGAGAACAGTAAAACACTTCTCGATGCGCTCTCACGCTATAGCGTAATCGCTACTCGAAGTGACAGAATTTAGTATTAAGATTTTAAATCCTGAATGTCTAACATGCCAACTGGTTTGCCATTATCAGTTACAACAATGGTATCTACATTGGTTTTTTTAAATAAAGTATTAGCGTCGTTTAATAACACATTTCCTTCAATGGTAATCGGTTCACGGTATTCTAAATCACGTAATTTTTTACTTAAAATATCTCTGCCTTTTTCGCCAATTAATTTACGCAAACTGCCATCAGTAAACACGCCTTTAATGCTTCCGTCTTTTTTAACAACGGTAATAGCTCCAAAATTAAATTCGGTTAATTTAATAATGGCATCGGTAATATTTGTATCTTCTGAAACAATAGGATTAACGCCATTGATAGCTTCTTTAACTTTTACCATCATTAAACGTGTATCCATTATAAATTGGTCGGTACCAACGGTGGTAAAGTTATTTTCGGTTAATTGTTTTAATATTTTTAATGGAACTGTAATGGTGTGAACGCCAATATTAATAGCATTACGAACATGTTCTGTGGTTCTAACCGACGAGAACATTACTTTGGTATCATAACCGTAAATATCTACAGCGTCAACAATTTGTTGCACCAAAGCTAAGGCATCGTGCCCTTGGTCTTGCAAACGCCCAACTAAGGGACAAACATAAGTTGCACCTGCTTGCATCGCCATATAAGCTTGTTGAAGCGTGTACACTAAATGTACGTTTACCAAATAACCTTTATCACGCAATAATTTGCAGGCACGAACACCTTCTAAGCTTACAGGTATTTTAAAAACTGTTTTTTCGGGGTCTAATCCCAAATTTATTTGACGCTCAGCCTCGGCTAAAACCTCTTCAGCACTGTTTCCTAAAGCTTCAATTTGAAGCACAGGAACCATTTTACTTAATTTAATAATAGTTCCGTCAATATCAGTAATGCCTTCCTTTTGCATAAAAGTTGGCGTAGTAGTTAGGCCGTTTAAAAAACCTAATTTAAAACCTTCTTCAATTTCTTTAAGGTTTGCACTGTCTAAGTATAATTCCATGTTTTGATGTTTAGGCGGTAAAGAAAGTAAAAAAAACTGTTATTTGTAATAATTATTTATTGATTTTATTCAACCAAATCTGAATTATACATATCGCTTGGAGCAATCATTTTTTCGGAATAAGGAATATTTTTTCCGTAACGTTTTTCCATAGTGCTTTTTACAATTGGGTTGCTTAAATCGTAATCTTTTAAGGGTCTCAGTTTCCCGATCTCAATTTGCAAACATTCTTTGTATAACTTCCAAATGAATTCAGAACAATAAAGTTCATCTTCACTCCAGTTAAAATAAATATCATAATGTTTACCTAGTTTAGATTTAGCCAAGGTTTTCAATTTCTGTATAACTGAATCGGTAAGAAGTTTCTGATTTTTTAATCGCTTAATTAAGTATTTATTGTCTTCACTATAGGCAATAAATTCTTTTAATGTGCTTTTTGTAACAGGTTCAACGGCATGGTAAACATAAACAATGTTGTTTTCAATAAACACCACGCCAATATGGGTTAGGGTTGATTTTGTTGCTAACTGTATCGCCTTACCTTGCCCTGATTTATTGGTAATAAAAATCAAATCGCCATTTTTTAAATTTGAAATTTTATCAGTTTGTTTAACAAAACATAAAGTTAAAATAAGGCTAAGTGTAATTATTACCAGACTAAATGTTTTTTTCATTTTTCACCAATTGTTTTAAAGTTTTTATATCATTTTTAAATGAAATTAATTTTGAAAAAGAGAGTTTGTTAACGGTAAAAAATACAATTACCAATATCAAGCAATTTAAAAAATAAGCAATATTGGCAGTTGTTGCGGCTCCCATAATATTGTATTTCTTTATTAAAAATGGGGCTAAAGTAATTGTAGCTATAAAACCAAAACTGTTGCAAAGTACAATAGTTCTTAATTTTCCTAAAGCCGAGAAATAGTGGCTAATAATACCTGAAAAGCTTAACATTAAAATACCAGGAGCGTATAACATCATGTAGTATTTGATGCTCGAAAAATCGTTACCCAACATAAAAATAAAAAACCGATTTGGTAATATGGCAATTACACTAATTCCAACAACACTTAAAATAAAACTTACCTTACTAAGGCTTAAAGTTATTTGCTGATTTTGAGTTGTATTGCCCTGATTAGCAATTTTTGAGAGTAAAACAGGAGAAATACCATTACTAACTATTAAAATAGATTCAATTAAAGAAGAGGCAGAAGAATATAACCCCACCTCTGCACTATTTGGTAACAAATAATAGCTATACCTATTGCAGGCAATATGCATTAGTACTGCTATTTGACAAAATAAACCTGTAGTAAAAATAGATGTGCTATTAAAATTAGTGTTAATTTTTGATACTGAAATTAAATTTATGGTGGCTATTAATGAAATAACAAAAGCTACAATAAACGAGATAAACATTGGAATAAAATATGCTGTGAATGTGTAATTTTTTAATAGACTTGTACTTATAATTAAACCTATTAAAAGAATAACTGGCTGAATAACGTTTAAGAAATTATAAAGTTTTATTTTTTCCTTTCCCAATATAATAACACAATTAAATGTGTTTAAAATTACAATCACAGAAATAATATAACTGGCCCATTCGTAATGGGGTAATTGCTTTTTAATTAAGTAAAATACACTATTTGATAGGGATGTGGCGACTAGTGTATATACTATACCCGTAAAAAAAATCTTTTTTAAATTATAATTGGGTATAAAATATACTAAACTATATCCGGTAAAAACTTCATTTATAATTTGTATTATCGCAATATTTAATATTAAAATACTTATTTCCCCCCTTGAATTAACCCCTAAATACTTTGACGAAAAAATAAGAATAATAAAATTTATTACAGCGACTAAGCCTTTTGTCACCAAACTATGCAATATATTTTTAAACACTTTAGCCGTTCCTGTAAAAATTCTTCTAAAATAAACTAAAATACCTATATTCGTTATCTGATTACTACCTAATTATTAAATATTTGTTATTAAATTATAATTGAATGAAAAAACTCATTATCTCTTGCGCTTTGTTTAACGCCTCAATGGCGCTTTCTCAAAATCCTGGAATTGTTATTGCCAATATGGACAAAACAGTTGACCCTAAACAGGATTTTTATAGTTATTGCAATGGCACTTGGCAAAAGAATTTTAAACTCCCGGAAAGTGATGCACGTTATGGAAGTTTTAACGAAATAAATAACAATAATTTAAAAAACATTAAATTAATTTATAACGAGGTGTCTGTAAATAAAACGGCAACACCTAATTCCAATTTGCAAAAATTACGCGATTTTTATAATACTGGTTTAGATTCAGTTAAAGCAGATAAAATGGGGTATACACCCATTAAAACTCAATTAGCAGAAATTGAAAAAGTAAAGACTTTAGACGATTTTATTAAATTAAAAGCTGACTTTGATTGGGTTGGAGTAAAGTTATTATTTGATGCAAATGTTACGCCAGATGCCAAGAATAGTAAGAAACAATCGTTTGGCATTGCGCAAGCTGGTTATGGCTTAGGTGATAGAGATTTTTATTATTCGCCGCAATTTGAAAAAATTCAAAAAGAGTACAAAATTTACTTAGCTAATTTGTTTAAATTGGTTGGTAAAAGTGAAATAGAAGCTGAAAAAAGTGCAAATATTATTTTTGATTTTGAAAAAGAATTGACGAAAGCTGCGCTTAGAAGAACTGAAATGCGCGACCCAACAAAATTGTACAATAAATTTTCGCCAGGCGCTTTAACGGAAATTACACCAAACCTTAACTGGGCCGTGTATTTTAAAAATATAAAAATAACCCAACCCGACACCACCATTGTTGCTACAACAGAGTATTTTAAGGCTTTAAATACTTTACTTAAATCAACACCAATTGAAACCTTAAAAACCTATGCAACAGGTATGTTATTAATGGAGTCGGCTCCTTTTTTATCCAGTAAATTTGAAGAAACACATTTTAATTTTAGAGGAAAAATTTTAACAGGATCTAAGGCCATGAAACCACGTTGGCAAAGAGTTCACAATGTTATTAATGGTGGTATGGGTGAAATTATAGGTGAGGAATATGCAAAACGTTTCTTTAAACCTGAAGCAAAACAAAAAGTAAATCAGTTAATTGATAATTTAATCTTAGCGTATCGCGAACGCATTGCTTCTCGTACCTGGATGGACGAAAACACTAAAAAAGAAGCATATAAAAAATTAGACCTTCTTATCCGTAAAGTTGGGTATCCTGATAAGTGGAGAGATTATTCTGCATTAACAGTTGGTACGAATAGCTATTGGGATAATGTGTGTAGCGCCTCAAAATTTGGAATGCAATTTGCTTTAGACGAATTAAAAAAACCGGTAGACCGTTACAAATGGTTAATGACACCTGTAATGGTTAATGCGTATTATGCTCCTGAAACAAACGAAATTACTTTCCCTGCGGCAATTTTACAACCGCCATTTTTTGATTACACTGCCGATGATGCTGCTAATTATGGTACAATGGGCGCAATTATTGGCCATGAGTTAACTCATGGTTTTGATGACCAAGGTTGTCAGTATGATGCCGAAGGAAACCTAAAAATGTGGTGGACTGAAAAAGATTACGAAAACTTTAAAACCAAAAAACAAGGCATTATTACTCAATTTAATAATTACGTGGCAGTAGATACATTGCACGTGAACGGCGAATTAACCCAAGGTGAAAACATTGCAGATTTAGGCGGATTAACAATGGCGTATTATGCTTACAAAAAATCGTTAAACGGAAAAAAATCAAATGTAATGGAAGGTTTAACAGGCGAGCAACGCTTTTTTATTGCTTGGGCACAGGGATGGAAAGGTGTTTGCAGAGATGCAGAAACGAAGCGATTAGTGACAGTTGATCCGCACTCGCCGGCTTACTTTAGAGCATTTGGACCCTTGGTAAATCTGAAAGAATTTTATGAAGCTTTTGGCGTAAAAGAAGGAGACAAAATGTTTACACCTGAGAAGACAAGGGTTGAGGTTTGGTAGAAAATTAATCCACCTTACTAGTTTCATTCGCCAAATTTTTAGCGCTTGTAATATCCATTTTTATACTGCCAATTAACACATCTGCTTTAGCACGCATTACGGTGTGGTTTTTATCGTCGGTAATCCACACGTTAAGGTCTTCTTCTTTTTTAAATACACGACCTTTTTGTACAATTGGTCTAAATTTTATGCAACGGAATTTACCTAAATCAGTTTCTATAATTTCTTTCCCAATAAATTTTATTTTTAAAGGCCACACTTCCTTATCTAAAAAACAATTTAACGTAAACAAATCTCCTTCTTTAGCATTGCTTAAATCTAAATTACGTGCACTGTAAAAAGCACTCACCATATCCTGTATGCCAATAGGAATGTCCATTTTTTCGCCACCACCAACATCCACTTTTTTGGTGTAATGGTTAAAGGCATAGTTCTGATTAAACTTATAACCACCTTCGTTTACACTGCGCACAAACATCCAAGGTAATAAAGCATCTTTATCCAAGTATGTTTCATAGCGGTCACGTACTTTAAAAAACCAATCGGTTGTGCCGGTGGTGTAACCATTACAAACAATGTGGTACACCTTTCTGCCATTAATATCCAATAAATCAGGTTTTACTTCTAAAATAGCAACACCCGCATTTATGGCGCCATAATGCATTCGGTAAGTTAGTACTTCACCTTCTTTAAAAGCAACGTTAGTTTGGTTAGGTAACTGATCGGTAGCGTTTTTAAAGCTTTTTATATTTTGAGAAATAGTATAAGTTTGCTCGGTTTTAAATCCTGCTGAACATAAAGCTACAACAGCAATAATGGCTGAGGTTTTAAAGGCAATATGTTTTAGAGTTTTCATTGTGTTAATTTTATATTGGGTATAATCCAAAATACGTGCCAAAGCTACAAAACTAAACTTCTTAAAATTTGTTAATTAAAGTTAGCAATTCGTTTCTAGATTGCAAAAGGCTATTTTTTAAAGCCTTATTTTTTAAAATGCGAATAATACCTAAGGTTTTTAAAAGCAAAGGATGATAGTATAAGCAAAACCATGCACTCAATCCTAAAACAACGCAAATACCCATTGGCCAAAAAATGCTTGGTGAAAACGCGTAACTTATAAAAAACCACAACAAATAATTTATTAGAAATAAAACCATGCTTACCGCAATGGTAACTGATGAGAAAAATTCCTTGTTCTTTTTTACAATTTTTTTGGTAAGTAATTCGGTTAATTTAAATGGTAAATAGTTTCCAAGCATTCCAATGATATAAATTGGAGAGGTAATGAGTAATGCAAGTATTCGCAATACCAAATAAAAAGGCGATGCAGTTTTATTTTGATGAGGGTTAATCAACCAATCTCTTATCTTATGTTTTTTTAAAATATTAAAATAGATTTGACTTTTTGTTTTAAATTCATCAAGTACTTCTTTGTTATTTAATTCGGCAGTATTTACTTTCTCGGTAATTTGCTGAGTAATTTTAAAATCATCTTCTAAATTTTTGTAATTTAAATTTTGTTCTTTAAGAAGGTCTTTTTTGCAAAGTTCTTCATAATCTAAGACTACTTCATCGTATGCTTTATTGTTGATATGAGTTACCAACTCTTTCATCTTTGGTTCTAATACTTGCAAAAATTGATTGTAAGCACGCGCCGGATTTTTTTGATATTCTTCAATAAAATCTTTTACTAAGATGGGCGCTCCAATGTTATAAAAAACGGTGCTTCTAAATTTACTAGGGTTACTGTAGTTAATGCCAATAGGGACTACTTTTAAGTTATCTGTTTTTAAAAAATCATAAGCACCAAATACCATGCGAGGCACTCCTTTTTTTAAAGGGCGTAATCTTCGTTCCTGTATACATAAGCCCTCAGCAAAAACAATTATTTTTTTATTTTTTTTTAAGAAGTAGTTTACGCGATTATAGGTAGCCTCATTCTTTTTTAGTCCTTCTTTGCCGGCATCTTGTATTCTAAAAATGGGCACTATTCCTATTTTTTCTAACAACCAGCTTACAATGCCGGGTTTAAACGCATCCCCTCTTGCTAAATATTTTAAACGAGTAGGGTAAGTTAAAAAGTTAATTATAGTGGGGTCGGTAAAGGCATTGGGGTGATTCATGGCAATAATTATTGGCTCTTTTGTCAATACATTTTTTATGTTTTTTGCTTGAATGCGTTTATAAAAAACAGGCACTATAAACGACACCCAAATACCTAAAAATATTAATACCATACGCTAATTTTCTTGACAAAAATAGCCTTATTTTTTTATATAATTTTTCAACAATTGTTAGTAAAATTTAACTAATTAAATTGGCTATAATCCCAATAAATTCAGTACATTTAAAGATTAATCAACTAAAAAGAACAATAAAAATTTATGTCGGAAATTATAGAAGATAAAGCAAATTACGGAGCAGACAATATTCAAGTTTTAGAGGGATTAGAAGCGGTTAGAAAGCGCCCATCTATGTATATTGGCGATACGGGATTCAAGGGATTACATCATTTAGTATATGAAGTTGTAGATAATTCGATTGACGAGGCCTTGGCCGGACATTGTAAAAATATTACAGTTACTATTTTAGAAAACAATTCCATCCGAGTAAAAGATGATGGTCGTGGAATTCCTACGGGGATTCACCCCAAATTAGGTATTAGTGCTTTAGAGGTGGTAATGACTGTTTTGCATGCTGGTGGTAAATTTGATAAAGATACTTATAAAGTTTCTGGAGGTTTGCATGGTGTGGGTGTAAGTTGTGTTAATGCATTATCTGACTTATTAATTGCAGAAGTACACCGAGATGGTAAAATTACCAAACAAGAATTTAGCAAAGGAAAACCTTTGTACGCTGCCAAAGAAATTGGTGAAACCACTGATAGAGGAACAACCGTAACTTTTACCCCCGATTTAAGCATTTTTACAGTAGGTGAGTATAATTATACCACATTGGCGAACCGTATGCGCGAATTAGCATTTTTAAATAAAGGCATTAGTATTACCTTAGTGGACGATAGGCAAAAAGATGAAAATGGGGTAGCCTTTAGCGAGTTGTTTTTTAGTGAAGGTGGCTTGCGTGAATTTGTAAAGTACATTGATGGGGCTAAAGAAAAATTAATAGAAGAGCCAATTTATATCGAAAACAATACTGGTGCAATACCTGTTGAGGTGGCTATGTTGTATAACACGTCTTACAGCGAAACCATTCAAAGTTATGTTAACAACATTAATACGCATGAAGGAGGAACTCATTTATCCGGCTTTAGACGTGGTTTAACGCGTACTTTAAAGAATTATGCCGATAAAAACGGGTTATTGTCAAAAGTGAAAATAGAAATTAGTGGGGATGACTTTCGTGAAGGTTTAACAGCTGTAATTTCAGTAAAGGTGCAAGAACCCCAATTTGAGGGTCAAACTAAAGGTAAGTTAGGAAACAACGAAGCAATGGGTGCTGTTGACCAAGCTATTAGCGAAGCACTTCAAAATTATTTAGAAGAACATCCAAAACAAGCACGTACCATTGTAGACAAAGTTATTTTAGCTGCAACTGCACGTCACGCTGCAAAAAAAGCACGTGAAATGGTGCAACGGAAAAATGTAATGACAGGTTCAGGATTACCCGGGAAGTTGGCAGATTGCGCTAGTGGCGATCCTGAAGCATGTGAATTGTTTTTAGTAGAGGGTGATTCAGCCGGTGGAACAGCTAAACAGGGTCGTAACCGTGAGTTTCAAGCTATATTGCCGTTGCGCGGTAAAATTTTAAATGTTGAAAAAGCGTTAGAATATAAAATTTACGAAAATCAAGAGATTAAAAATATTTTTACTGCTTTAGGTGTATTTAGAGGTACTTCGCAAGACGAACGCGCTTTAAATATTGAAAAATTACGTTACCATAAAGTAATTATTATGTGTGATGCCGACGTAGACGGTTCTCACATTACAACTTTAATTTTAACTTTCTTCTTTCGCCACATGAAAGAATTGGTAGAAAAAGGGCATGTGTATATTGCAGCTCCGCCATTGTATTTGGTAAAGAAAGGAAAAGATCAGCGCTACTGTTGGAATGAAGAAGAACGTGCTTTAGCTACCAAAGAATTAGGCGGCGAAAAAACAGATAGCGTAAATGTTCAACGTTATAAAGGTTTAGGAGAGATGAACGCAGAACAATTGTGGAACACGACTTTAAATCCTGAATTTAGAACATTACGCCAAGTAACGATTGATAGTGCTGCCGAAGCAGACCGGATTTTCAGTATGTTGATGGGAGATGATGTGCCGCCTCGCAGAGACTTTATTGAAAAGAATGCAAAGTACGCAAAGGTGGATGTGTAATCAAGATTAATTTGTTATGCAAAGTGATGTCAAAGTTTACTGCAAACCAAATAGAGATTAAACCATGCAATCAACCGCAAAAACTGTAAAAGACTATGTTGTTTCTTTACCTGAAGAAAGACAAGGGGCAATGGAAGAACTGCGTAAAGTAATTTTAAAAAATTTACCAAAAGGTTTTGAAGAAGTAATGGCCTATGGCATGATTGGTTATGTGGTGCCTCATAAGTTGTATCCTAATGGGTATCATTGTGACCCAAAACAAGCTTTGCCTTTTATGAATATTGCGTCACAAAAAAATTTTATTGCCTTGTATCATATGGGTATTTATGGAAGCGACAAATTATTAAATTGGTTTACCGAAGAATATCCGAAATATTGTAAAACCAAATTAGACATGGGGAAATCTTGTATTCGGTTTAAAAGAATAGATCAAATTCCTTATAAATTAATTGGCGAATTGGCTTCGAAAATGACCGTTGAGAAATGGATTGAAGTTTATGAAAAAGCTTTGAAAACTAGGGAGAAGGAGAAATAACATATTGAACAAAAAAGTTATAGTAGCCACTCTTTTTACTTTAGTTCTATTAAAGGTTTTGGTTGTTTCATTATCAAATAAAAAAATAAGAGATGAGAGAGAAGATAAAATTTCAAAAAGAAAACAGGAAGCACTCGAAGATATAAAAAAGGGTAATTTTTTCATACTAACACATGGCTTTCCAGATTTCGCTTTTTTAATATATCAAAAACCTTTTGTAGATAAATTTGGGTTTAAATATAAAGATATGGGTTGTTCAGGGGACTTTGAAGGAATGGATTCTATCTACAATTATCAAGTTGTAGAGTATTTAACCTCACGTAATGGTAAAAATTGGTACCAGAAATTTTTAAATAGCAAAGATTCGATTTACGAAATTTATTTAAAATTAGACAATGATTCTTTAAAAAAATCTTTTACTGAAAAAGATATTGAAAGTATTTACTAAATAATGTGAAAGCTGTTATCTAACAAAACCATATTTATTTCTGCTTTGGATTGGGGCTTAGGACACGCTACACGCTGTGTACCTTTAATAAAAAAATTAAAGAGTAGTAATAAAGTAATTATCGGAACTACGCCTTTAACCAAAACTATTTTTGACGAAGAATTTCCTGAACTTCAAAAAATTGAACTGCCGGCTTACAATGTAACCTATTCAAACGTTTTGCCATTATGGTTAAAATTACTTTTAAGTGCCCCAAAAATAAACCGAGTAATAAAACAAGAAAACGAATTCCTCGAAAAAATTATTTCAGAACATAAAATTGAGTTAGTGATAAGCGATAACAGATTTGGGCTGTATTCAAAAAAAGTACACTCGGTTTTTATAACGCATCAAGTGTTTTTAAAAACACCTTTTATGAATAAATATGCCCAACGAATTAATCAAAATCATATTTTAAATTTTGATGAGATTTGGATTCCGGATTTTGAGGATGAAACAAACAATTTAAGTGGCAGTTTATCTCATGGCTTACATTTTCATAAAAATATAAAGTACATTGGTGCTTTAAGTCGTTTACAAAAACACACTTTCTTAGAAAAGAAGTTCGATTATTTATTTTTGATTTCTGGTCCTGAACCGCAACAAACACTTTTTACAAACGCATTAATAAAAAAGTCAGAACACTACCCCAACTTAAAATTTGCTTTAATAAGCCCAAATAACTCGAAGCCTGAAGCCCGAAACTTAGAAACATTTATTTCTCCGAATGCAAAAGCGTTAAACAATGTTATTCAGCAAAGTAAAAAAATTATTTGCCGAAGCGGTTATAGCACCATTATGGATTTACATCAACTGGAAATAGATTTTAAAAATGTAATTTTTGTTCCAACAACCGGGCAAACAGAACAAGAGTATTTGGCTATCTACCATCGAAATAAAAATAATGCAAAAGTTATTTCACAAAAAGAATTATTTCATTACATCTTTACTATATAAATGCACTTGAACCGGTTTGCAAATTGCTAAGAGTATTACAAGTAAGACTGAGCCATAACTAATTAATTTGAAATGGTCGTAATACTCTCTAAATTGACCTAATATTAAATGTAGATTGAAACAGATGTAAATTAAAACTAAAAGTGTAATTCTTAAGTTAAATTGCACTTTATTGATGTGTGTTCTCTGCATCATTAACCAATTCACACAATAAACACAGGCAGGTAGTCCCAATAAAAAAGCATAATGTTGCTGGTGCGGAAAAATCATTGGAATTAATAGTAGAATGTAACTTAATTCCCAAAAACTGTTTAGTTTGCTTGTAGCTTTTTTAAAAGGAAATCGTCTTAAAAAAAATAAGGTCATTAATACCAAAATAAGCCTTAATGTATTAATAATTAACGAAACAGATTTAACATCTAAATCAGTAATATTTCGTTTTATACTAAAAGCCGCATTGTCAGGTACATTCTCAATTAACAATGTGGGGATAAACGAGGTTAATCCATTTAGTGCTGGTTCTGCAGTATCAATCACCTGCTCTACGTTTGTTGGATTTATTAAATGCCACCATTCTGAAAGCAATAGTATGTTGTGGTCGAATCCTACAAAAACTCCTGGAAGTAATAGGAATAAAAAAAAGAAAACAATAATAACAGCTATAGCCTTAAACTCTTTAATAAAAAATAAATAAGGAATAAGAATTAAAGGCAATAATTTAACAGATATACCCAAAGCAATTAAAGACGCGCCTTTAATTTTTTTCTTTTGTTCGATGAGTTTTAATCCCTCCAGTATAAGGAGTAATAGAAAAATAGTTACTTGTCCGTTATGAAAATTATCCAAAACAAGTTTTGCTGAAAAAATAATGCAAATAGCATTAAACCATAAAATCTGCTTGCTTGCTAATTTTGATTTATCTAGATAGAAATTAATTAATTTCCAGGTTCTAAGTAAGGCCAATATGTTTAAGCAAATCCAAATAAAGCGAGCTACATGAATAGGGAGTAATGTAAAAGGAGAGAGAATTACTGAGAAAATGGCACCGTAAAAAAAATGAAAACCATTATCATATGTATTTTTATAAATATTACCACCTTGTAAAAAATCCTTAGTTGCTAAAATAAAAATATCAAAATCTTGATGATATAATGTTTCAAAATAGCAATAAACAAGGCAAGTGATAATAGCCAAACATTTAATTAAAATAGGTTTACGAGGATATGAGATGTTTTTTAGCATATTTAAAATAGACTATTTGTCAAATTTTTTGCCCATAAGTTGTACTATTAGAATAAATTTCCTCCCCATTTAAATTGTTTAAATAAATTTGCAGGTGTTTTTTTTCCAACTAAATAATACTCTTTTAGTTTCAATTCTTCTGCTCTGTGCCTTAAAGTATTTAAGTCTTGGATAATTGGCGTTTCTTTTACTTCTATCCCAATTTTATTATCTAAAACAAAATCAATTTCTTGTCCGTTTTTTTTCTGATAGTAATTTAGGTGGTGCATTCCTTTTAATTGAATGGCAACCGCATTTTCAAATAACTGCCCGCTCGATATATTCTCGCCTCCCAAAATAGTTAGTAAGCCGTTATCTGCAAAATATAATTTTGGTTGATGGGTTATTTCTTTATCCGTGTTTTTTGTAAATGGTTTTATTAAATATAAAAAATAGGTGTTTTCAAACAAATATATGTAATCGCTTATTTTTCGGCGTTCAATACCCGAAACACTACTTAGCTTAGTAAAATCTATTTTAGAGCCAACTCTGGCTGCCAATAGCTTTACTAAATTAAATAAATCTTTATTTAATGAGTAATCGGCTAGTAATTTCACATCCATATCAATGTATGAGTTTACAATATCCCACAACAATTCAATTTTATCTTTAATACTTTTTTGAAGCACCACTTCGGGGAAACCTCCATAGGTAATATATTCTTTGTATAGTGCGTTTGTTTTATTATACCAGGCCGCGTTATAATATATATTACCATATTTTGCTACATTTTGTATTTTTTGGTTTTTAAATACCAAAAATTCGTCAAACGATAGGGGATACAGTTCATAAATTAGTTTTCGTCCGGCTAAACTCTCTGTAAACTGATTTTTTAGATAATACGAACTGGAGCCAGTTACGATAAATTTCACGTTATAAGTATCGTAAACATATTTTATAAAACTTGGTAAATTTTTAATCAGTTGAATTTCATCTAAAGCAATAACAGTGTGTTTTTTAAAGTCAATGCCTAATAACTCTAATTCGTTTATAATGGCATCGTAACTTGGTGTATTAAATAAAGTTTGATATTCTATTTTTTCGCAATCTAAATATAATTTATTGTTGTGTTTTACTTTACTTAATAAATATTTTACCGCTGTGCTTTTACCTACACGACGCATACCCAAAATAACAGTAACTTGTTTTTTAGTTAAGTGTTTTTCTAAGTCGGCATATATTCGTCTCACAATCATAGTACAAATATATACAAAAAACTTTTAGGCAAAAAAATTGACAGATAGTTGTACTATTTGTTCATCAACTAAATGATTATTTTAGGCTTTCAAAAACCCAAGTAGCTTCTCTACACTATCCTTAGCATCACCATACAGCATTTCTGAATTTGGTTTGTAAAACAAAGGATTATCTTCACCAGAATACCCAGCGCTCATTGAACGTTTCATAATAATTACTTTTTCGGCTTTCCATGCTTCAATTACCGGCATTCCGTAAATAGAACTTGATGGGTCATCTTGAGCACTTGGATTTACAACGTCATTCGCTCCAATTACCATTACCACATCCGTATCAGGCATATCATCATTAATCTCATCCATTTCTAAAACAATATCGTAAGGCACATTTGCTTCTGCTAGTAATACATTCATGTGCCCTGGTAAACGTCCAGCCACCGGATGAATAGCAAAACGTACATTTTTGCCAGCTTTACGCAAGGTTTGTACTAATTCATAAATTGGGTATTGTGCTTTGGCAACGGCCATACCGTATCCAGGAACAATAACAACAGACTTGGCTTCTTTTAATAAGCCAGCTACCTCTTCGTGATTTAAGGAGGTTACTTCCCCTTCCATTTTTTTTGCTTCGCCTTTAGATGCAGGAGCATTTCCAAAACCGCCCAAAATTACAGAGAAGAACGAGCGATTCATAGCATGACACATGTGGATGGAAAGAATAGCACCTGAACTGCCAACTAATGCGCCGGTTACAATTAATAAATCGTTACCCAACATAAAACCAGCAGCTGATGCTGCCCAACCTGAATAGGAGTTTAGCATCGAAACTACAACAGGCATGTCTCCACCACCAATGGCCATTACTAGCATAATGCCAATAAAACAAGCAATGGCAGTCATAATGCCTAAGTATAGTAAACCACTTGTCCCATCTTGTTGAGCAAACAAAACGCCCAACACAATACAAACTACTAATAATATAACGTTCACGGCATGTCTACCTGGATACAACAATGCTTTGCTACGCACTTTTCCTTCTAACTTGCCCCATGCAATGATAGAACCGGTAAAGGTGATGGCACCAATAAAGATTCCAATATACACTTCGGTTAAGTGAATAATATGCGCTGCCCCATGCAATGAATGTGTTTTAGGGTCTAAGTATGAACCAAAACCAACCAATACAGCTGCTAATCCCACAAAGCTATGTAAGATAGCTACTAGTTGAGGCATAGATGTCATCTCTACTTTGCGGGCAAGCAACAAACCAATAACTGATGCAATGGCTATAGCTACAACAATATAAATTTGCCCTGCAACACCTTCGCCAAGCACCGTAGCTAAAATAGCAATAGTCATTCCAATGATGCCATAAAACACACCACGTTTTGCAGATTCTTGTGAGGATAAGCCTCCTAAACTTAAAATAAACAGGATACTTGCAAATAAGTAGGCTGCAGTTTGTATTTCTTTTGCGATAAACATAATTTCTAATTCTTATTTTTTAAACATTTTCAACATACGATGTGTAACCATAAAACCCCCAACAATATTAATGCTGGCAACCAAAATGGCAATAAAAGCAAGAATAGTCATCGGGCTTTTTATATCATCTGTTGTTTGCAATAATCCACCTACTACTATGATTCCGCTAATAGCATTGGTTACAGCCATTAACGGCGTGTGTAACGAATGGGCTACATTAGTAATTAACTGCCAGCCAACAAACACTGCCAGTATAAACACTGTGAAATGTTGAATGAATTCAGGAGGCGCAAAACGACCTACTAAAAATAATAGAACACCAACCACACCCAATTGAATAAGCATGGTAACGGTTGCTTTTTTAGCTTTTTCTGCATCGGATATTTTTACTTCTTCGGCAGTTGGTGGAATAACTTTTTTAGCACCACCTGCTGTAGGGCTTACTTGTAAAGGAGCTGGCGGCCAATTAATTTTTCCATTATAAGTTACCATTGCTCTTGAAACAACTGCATCTTCCATGTCAATTTTCCATTTTTCGGCTTTACCCATATCGTCTAATAAATGACATAGGTTGTTGCCGTATAATTGTGATGCTTGATTTGGCAATTGATTTAATTTTCCAACAACAGTAACCCCATTGTCTGTTACAAAAATTTCTCCATTTTTTGTATAGGCACAATTACCTCCTGTAGAAGAAGCTAAATCTACAATAACCGAACCTGGTTTCATCGCTTCAACATGGTAATCTAACCATAATTTAGGGGCTGGACGGCCAGGTATTTGAGCAGTGGTGATGACGATGTCAACTTCTTTAGCTTGTTCTAAAAACAATTTCATTTCAGCTTCAATAAACTCCTTACTCATTTCTTTTGAGTAACCGGAAGCTGTAGCACCATCTTCTTCAATTTCAACAGTTAAGAATTGTGCCCCCATCGATTCAATCTGTTCTGCCACCTCTTTACGTGTATCAAATGCTCTAACTATAGCGCCTAATGAATTAGCAGCACCAATAGCAGCTAAACCCGCTACACCGGCACCAATAACTAGTACTTTGGCAGGTTCTACTTTTCCGGCAGCCGTAATTTGTCCGTTTAAAAAACGTCCAAAATGATACGAGCCCTCAATAACAGCCCTATAGCCTGCAATGTTTGCCATAGATGACAAAACATCCATTTTTTGCGCTCTCGAAATACGGGGAATGGCATCCATTGCCACTGCATTTACTTTTTTGTCTGCAAGCTTTTGTAATAAGGGTTGATTTTGAGCCGGCCATAAATAACTTAATAAAACCAAGCCTTCCTTCATCATATCCACCTCTTCCATGGCAGGTTCTTTCACCTTTAGCACAATATCAGACTTACTATAAATTTCAGAGGCGGTGGCAACAATTTTAGCACCCACTTCTTCAAATTCTTTATCTGAAAAATTTGCTTTTACACCGGCGTTATGCTGAATGTAAACTTCAAATCCTTGTTTTTGTAATCGTTTAACAGTTTTAGGAGTTGCGGCAACTCTTAATTCGTTTGGGGATATCTCCGCTGGAATACCAACTTTCATATAATTTATGTTAGTTTTAGTTAAGAAACCTTAAATAACGCAAAATTATTTATAAAATAAAAATTTTGAGGTTGGATTGAATTTTGATGAGTACTATTATTGATTGTTGTACTTTTTTGTGAACTTAATAGCGATTTTTAGAAGATTTTTTTTCCAAATGTATTTGTCGGTGTCTTTTTTCTCTTGTTTATATTTTAATATTAGTTCACTTTTGTCTTTCGCAACTAACGCAAAATCTGAGTTACAACTATTTTCATCACCATCTTTTATGTAGTATACTTGTAAAGAACCTGGATCTATAATCGAAAATGCTGAGAGGTAATTATCTACATAAAAACCATTATTTATATCGTAAGTAGTTATAAAACAAAAACTTTGTGTTCCACCGCCAAAAGTATAATAAGACTTACCATATTTAATATATTTAATGCTTTCGCTTCCATAGCCCTTGAGATTAAATCCAAAATAACCAGAATCAATTAAATTTACTGTATACTTTTTGTTTGTGATTGTATCAATACATTTTAACTTATTTAAAACAATTTCACGAACTGGATATACAACACCATTTTTTTGTTCAAAAAAATCACTAGCCGTTTTAAATAATATAAAATTTGTTGTGTAGCCTTTTTTTAAATCAGTATAATTTAATTGTTGGGCATAAAACCACTGAAAAAAGAAAAAAAATATAACACAAAATAAATGCCTCAAAATAAAATATTAAGACTTAACATTACTATTATAAATATCAACACTTTTTTTTAGAGACTTTTGCGCATCTTCAAATAATTTATCAATTTGCTTATTAAATATATTTGCTGCTATTATACCCCCAACTCCGACAACTCCGCCGGCTACAATTAGAGGGATGTTTTTTTCCTCTCTAGTAAAGCTGATTAGCCCCACTGCTATGCCACCCACCATACCAACATAACTTACAAACATTAGAGCTTTTTTGCCATTAATTTTTTTATAAATTTTTTTGTAATTTTTAAACTCTTCGTACGCTTTTTTGTCTTTTATTAAAATTTTTTCAATTTCCTTGCCTTTTTTTCCAATATCTTTAATAATTCCATCCCCCTCTGAAAAATACATGTTTACAACTCTTTTTGTAGAGATTTTTCCACTTGATGAAGTTGTTGTAATTGTTTCATCTTCAATGTTTAATTCAATTCTACTTGGATTTGTTTGAGAAAAAAATCTAGTACTTGATAGTATTAATAAGATAAAAAATAGTTTTTTCATGGTTTTTCTTCAAAGGTAATATTGTAAATTTTAAAAGGCAAATAACTTATGCGGTATATGCAGTAATTTTTCAATAACATAACATTGAAAGCTATTATTTGACAAAAAAGCCATATAAAAACAGAAGAAGTTATATTAAAAGTTGCTTTTAAAAAAGAGTAACGTAGAGAAAATAAAGATTATATAAGTAATGAAAATTTTTGATTTAAATAACTATATAGCCGGCCAGAATACCAACTTTCATTTTAATTTAATTTAGAAAACCAAATAACGTAAAATTATTGAGAAAACAAAAGGTGGAAATTAAAATATTTAATAATAAGCTAACTAATCTTGCGTTATAAAGCATCAATTTATTTTTAGCTTTGTGCCCAACTCATGCAAAAAGTTTTAATTCTTACTTATTATTGGCCTCCTAGTGGTGGAGCAGGCGTACAGCGCTGGTTAAAGTTTGTAAAATATTTAAGACAATTTAATTACGAGCCAGTTGTTTATACAGTTCTTAACGGCGAAATGCCCGTAATTGATAACAGTTTATTAAAAGACATCCCAAAAGACATAAGAGTACTAAAAACACCCATTTGGGAACCATACGGTATTTACAAAAAATTTATAGGAAGAAAAAAGGACGATAAAATTAATGCCTCCTTTTTAAACGAAACAAAAAAAACAGGATTCACTCAAAAAATGAGTGTGTGGATACGTGGTAATTTCTTTATTCCTGATGCCAGAAAATATTGGATAAAACCAAGCATTAAGTATTTAAACGATTACATTCATAAATACAGTATAAATTATGTAATTAGTAGCGGTCCGCCACACAGTATGCACTTAATAGCTTTAGGGTTAAAAAAACAGAAGCCACAACTAAAGTGGATTGCCGATTTCAGAGACCCTTGGACAAATATTGATTTTTACGAAAAATTAATGTTGAGTAAATGGGCCGATAAAAAACATCATCAGCAAGAATTAAGTGTAATATCTAATGCAGACTGTGTTCTTAGTATTGGGCAAACCATGAGCGAAGAATTTGTTGAAATGTATAAAAAAGCCGGCGGGAGAAATGCCGATAAATTTAAAGTAATAACTAATGGATATGATGATGAAGACATCAAAACCCATGTAATTACAAAAGACGAAAAATTTAGTATCGCCCATATTGGCACCTTGGTAAAGGATAGAAATCCAGAGGTACTATGGAAAGTATTAAGTAATCTTGTAAAACAGAACACGGATTTTGAAAAACAATTGCAAATTAAACTGGTTGGAAAAATTGACATTTATGTAAAAGAACAAATTGAAAAGTTTGGGTTAACAAAATATGTTTATAAAATTGATTATTTACCGCATAATGAGGTCATATTAGAGCAACAAAAAAGTAGAGTATTGCTATTATTGGTAAATAATACTAAAAACGCCAAAGGTATTTTAACAGGTAAGTTTTTTGAATATATGATTGCAAACGTTCCTGTTCTGGCAATAGGGCCTTGCGATGGAGATTTAGCAAAAATAATAAACGAAACTGGGGTAGGTTTGATAAGTGACTTTAACGATGAAAAGGTTCTGGAGAAAAATATTTTGAATTTATTTAACAATCAGATCGGTTCAAGAAATGAGGCGGCTATTTCCAATTACAGTCGGAAAAATTTAACGAAACAATTAGCAGAGTCATTGAATAATTTATAAAAAGCTTATAACACAAATGATTTAGATAAAGTATAGTTTATCTGTGTTAATGATAAAAAACAGATTCATCTGCGTTCCATATTAATATAAAACTGTAATTTTACCCACCATGAATAACTTTTGGAGACGATTAAAATTTTACGGTTTTGGCTTTGGAATGGGCATTATGATTATTTATGCTATGTTTGGAACACGGAGTTGTGTTTCACCCAATGAACATAAAATGCAGGAATTGGTTTTCCAGGATTTTGTTTTGAGCGAAACAGCCAAGTGTAAACTAAATTGCTTGCATTTAAATGAATTTTTATTGAAGATGCAATTGCGTCATTTTGAAGTTAATTACGATTTAACATCAGTCCACAAGGAGCCTTGTGGTGAATATTTTATCCAGCCTAAAAAAGAATTTGAAAGTCTTTATAATTTTAAATTTGTTGCTTTAGATTGCGATACCATTACAAAAATTAATGACATTACAATTGCCACTAATACCACCTGCACTTGTAAATAAATGAACACATAGTAAAATAATAATAGCTAACACAGCTTTAATGATTACCATTAACCATTAATAAATAATAGATAAAAAAGTAACCCTGCGTCCTCAAAATCTCAGAGTCTCTGTGTTAAAAAATGATAGAATTCAATCACACTTATTTTATGAAAGAGGCTTTAAAAGAAGCCCAAAAAGCGTTTGAGGCAGATGAAGTGCCTGTTGGTGCCGTAGTTGTTGCCAACAATAAAATTATTGCACGCGGACATAATTTAACCGAACGTTTAAATGATGTTACAGCTCACGCCGAAATGCAGACCATCACTGCTGCTGCCAGTAATATTGGTGGAAAGTACTTAACCGATTGTACGTTATATGTAACATTAGAACCCTGTATTATGTGTGGAGGAGCTCTGGGTTGGAGCCAGATAAGTAAAGTCGTTTATGGGGCAAGTGATTTAAAGAAAGGATTTAGCACTTTAGAAAAAAATATTCTTCACCCGAAAACAGTTGTAGAAAGTGGAATTTTAAAGGAAGAATGTGAGCAGTTGCTAAACGATTTTTTTGCTAAAAAGAGAAAATAATTGAGAATGGCATAATTTTTGCTTATTTTTGGTTGACAAAAACAAACATATCATGAAAATTTTCAAAACATTATCATTATCTATTTTATTAGCGGCAACAACGGTTTCATCTGTTGCAAAAGCTACTAATTCTTATAAAGTTACTTTAGTTGATATTCCGGCAAAAACGGTTTGCATGAAACACCCCGAAGCTGCCGATGCAACGAAGTATTTTGCGAGTGCTACAGTAATTAATTTTGAAATATACAAAGTAGGTTCAACTGCCGATATGGAAAAAATAATTAAATCGCTTAGTAGTGATGCTAACGTGGAGAGCTGTGAAGCAGGTAAAATAACTGGAGATTTCTCGGCTGTTACTTTAAGTTTAAAATCGGCAAAAGGTAAAGCGTGGTTTGCAGCGTTTGTAAAAAAAGCAGGTTTAACTCACATAAAAATTAATAATAACGCTCCGGTTGAAGCGGACAAATTGTAATTAATTAAATTTATTATTTTTAATAAACCCTTGTTTAAAAAAGCAAGGGTTTTTGTTTTATTTATGGTTCTAATTTATACAGATGGCAGTTGCCACACCCAACTTCGCATTGGCGGATGGGCCGCTATTGTTTTTATAAATGGAACCAAAACAGTTTTAAAAGGTAAAGAATTAGATACCACTCACAATCGAATGGAATTATTGGCAGTAATTAATGCTATTAAGTTTGTGTTAGAAAAAGATAAAACTATTAATCAATTACATATTGTGTCCGATAGTCAATATGTGGTAGGTTTAACGGCTCGTCAAACTAGATTAAGTGATAAGAATTTTACTACTAAAAAAGGTAACGAAATAAAAAATGCGGATTTAGTAAAAGAACTGTTGAATTTTGTAAATAGTTTAAATATCGATTTTGTAAAAATAAAAGCGCACCAACAAAAAACAGATGTGGTCAATTATAATATTGATGCCGATAAACTCTCACGAAAAATAGTGAGAGAGGCCGTTAATAAAATTAATACATAAAAAAACCTCGCTTAAATTTAGGCGAGGTTTTTGCATTATTTATTGGGCGTTAATTGGTTTGTTGGAGTTGGCTCATAATTTCCCTCCTCATCACAATGATGGTGATGTTTACAGCCATGATGGTATCTGTTGCGTTCGCAATGTTTTGCAAATCTATCTTTACCTAAGCCGGCCATTAAGCTGCCAAAAGTGAGGGCTGCCGCTGCAAACCCAATTAAAAATCTTGATCCTCTTTTCATATGTATATGTTTTAAAATTGATAATTATTTGTTTTCAGAACTTTGTTCTTTGTCTTTTGTTTCGGTTTTACAATCTTCCCAATCAGAGTAGTGGTGGCAACCATGATGGTGGTGGTGACCACGATAGCCATGGCTAAATTTATTTTTGAATTGGTTGTACTCTTCTTCGCTCATGTTTCTTATTTTATCGGCATAAATGCTTTTAAACTGCATGCCACGTTGCCAGCCACTACTGCGCCACCAGAACATTCTGAATATAAAACTCATAAACATCATAAACAGCACTATTTTAATTAGGAAAAATGGTGCAAAAAAAGCCGCTGCTCCAAACAGAATACCAAATACTATTGGTTTAAAAATTGATTTTTTCATTGTTTTTGTTTTTAAATTAATTGTTATTGTTTTTATTGAAGACGAACCAAATTGTAAAATACTTTAAGCGCTTAAATTATTTTTTGTTTCAATTGTCTCCTTTTTAATAGAAGACGAAGCAGATTTAATTTTACTTTAAATTTTTAAAATTTTTGTCAGTTCGAGTAAGCGCTGCCTCTTTGCGCTGTATCGAGAACTGTTTTTAAGCACTTCTCGATACGGCTTCGCCTACTCGAAGTGACGGAAAGGTTTAATAGTAATTGTCAGTTCGAGTAAGCGCTGCCTCTTTGCGCTGTATCGAGAACTGTTTTTAAGCACTTCTCGATGCGGTTTCGCCTACTCGAAGTGACGGAAAGGTTTAATGATAATTGTCAGTTCGAGTAAGCGCTGCCTCTTTGCGCTGTATCGAGAACTGTTTTAAGCACTTCTCGATACGGCTTCGCCTACTCGAAGTGACGGAAAGGTTTAATAGTAATTGTCGGTTCGAGTAAGCGCTGCCTCTTTGCGCTGTATCGAGAACTGAATAAGCACTTCTCGATACGGCTTCGCCTACTCGAAGTGACAGGAGATAAAAAACCCGGCTGAGTTACCAGGTTCATTATCAACTTATTTATTTTCTTTCCAAGGGCCGCAACGCTCTTTCCATTTGGTTTTAAGGGCAGCTTTTTCTTCCTCGCTCATATTACTATATTTTTCACGCCAGGCGGAGTTGTTTTTAGCATACCCGCGTCCGCCACCAAAACGAAAACCTCCAAATAATATGCGGCACAAAACAAATAAGCCCAGCGATTGCCAATAGGTTATTTCAGAAACGTGGATGAGTTGAGGTAAAATGGCATTCCACAAATAAGTTATAATGGCGCCTAAGCCAAATAAGGCGGCTATAAAGAAAAGAAAAAAGAAAAATCCTCTTCCTTTCCATTTTGATGTGTTTGAGTTATACATAATTTTAAATTTTAATTGTTGTTAAATTCGATATATAAATTACTTAAGCGTTTGCGCAAATGCTTTACGGCATAACCTTTGCGACTAATAATGGTTTTAATGCTTTCGTTGGTTTTATCGGCAATTTCCTGAAGCGTCATATCCTCCAGTTCGTTTAAAATAAATACCTCGCGCTGGTTAGGGGGCAATTCATCTAAGCCCGCCATCAGTTCTTCCCAAAATACTTCTTTAAATAGTTTGGAAGCTGGGTCAGAATCGTCAGCTAATAAAATTTCTTTAAAGTTTAATTCCCCCTCGTCGTTTTCGTAAGTGTAATCTTCTAATGATTTCGATTTTTTCTTGCGGTAAAAATCGGTGACTTTATTTCTGGCAACTTGATACAACCAACCGCTTACACTTTCAATTTCGTTAATGTTGGATAGGTTACTAAATTGATACCAAACGTCCTGCAACAAATCTTCGGCATCTTCTTCACTGCGCACCTTGCTTCTAATAAAACCAAACAAACGTTTGCCATATTCCGCAATAGTACCCACTATATTTTGTTTTGCTGTTTCAGCCATTTCCATTTGCAATTGCCCGCCTTTTTGTGTGAAGACGATTGAATTGCTTTTTTACTTTAAATAAATGTAGAAATAATTTTAATATTGTTAATTGGCAATTTTTGAATAGGTTTTTTTATACACCTCCCCAAAACCTTTATACAGCTCATCATAAAATGTACGCTCGTGGTAAACAGTAATAAATAATCCTTTTACTTTTTTTACTTCGTTAGCTAATTGCAGTAAAGAGTTGAGCGTATCTTCGGGAGTTATTTTATCATAAACTAAATAGGCCCCATCCATGGCACAAAAAGGCACAAAGATTAGATCTGTTTTTTGTTCGTTTGCAAAATCATAGTAATAAAACGGTTGCGAGGTGCCAGCTCTAAAACCAAGTTGTGAGGCAAAGCCCATTGTAAAATCGGCCATAATATCGTTTTGTAATAGGTGCTTAGGCGTGGTTTTTATATTAAAGCGTAAATAATGCTGACGCGAAATGTTTACAGGTTCGCCCAATGCTTTTGAAAAATCGCTTACTTCTTGTTTTAGCATGGCCTCATCAACCGATGAATTATAAGAAGGATGCAAACCCACAAAGACCCCTGAGCCCGTCGAAGGGGAAACGTATTTTTTTAAAGTAGTAAATACATTCTTAAAAGCTGGGTAGCTAGGGTCCACTGTTCTATCATGAGCTGTACCCGTTTTAAACAAAAAAAAGTAGAGCAGGGGAATGTTATTTTGTAAACAAAACTCGGAGATGGATTCATAAATATCAAAAGGGTCCTTTTGCTTGCCGCGTAGTACGTTTAAGCGAGCGCTTAAATTTTTAAAATCAAATTTTAGAATGTCTTTGGCAATAGCTCCGCTTGTTCTTACAAAACCTTTGTGTTTAAAGGCGTACAAATTATCCACGTCGATGGTACTAATCGCTTTAAATTTCTTTTCAGGGAAACTAATTGTCGGATAAAAATGTTGTAAAGCAGTTTTTAATTCCTCAATCCAAATGTCCACCACCGGTTTTAAATGAAATTTGTTTTGAAATAAAATACTGTTTTTTGCCTCAAAACGTTGGTGGGTATCTGCTTCAAACGTTTGCCATTCTTCCAAACGGCTTATGAAAAAAAACGTAGCGGCAAATACATCGAAGTGAAAATTGGAAGAAGTAGTCTCAAAAAAATAAATGTTTTCGTTTTTAAAAATCGGTTGAGGTTTTTGTTCCGTGATAATAGTTTCAAAAATTAATGAATGCGGTTGCAGTTGAAATGCTTTATCAATGTGCTTTCGGTAATAATTAATTTTAAAGTGGTTACTCGTTTCAAACTCAGAAAGCGATTGTGTTATACTGTAGTTTACTTTTAAAACGGTGTTAAAAATAAATTCACACACATAATTTAAGCGCTCGCTTTTTGTCTCCGAAAAAATAAGAAAATGTGCCGCGTTTTTTTCAACGCCAAGGTTTAGCAAATTATGTAAACCTTCTTTTGTCATTATTTAAAATTTAACAAAGCATTTAAAATACGTTCGGTGGCTTTACCGTCCCACAATTTCGGAATTTCTCCTTTTTTATACGAACCATTTTCAATGGCAGAAATATGTTTTTGTATTTCCGCTAAATCAAAAGGCAATAAGGTATTCGAGCCGATGTCAACCGTTACCGGGCGTTCGGTGTTAGGACGCAAGGTTAAACACGGTTTTTGTAAAAAGGTACTTTCTTCCTGTATGCCGCCACTATCAGTTAAAATAAAGGCACAGTTTTTTACGAGTTTTTGAAAAGCAAAATAATCCAATGGGTCGGTACAAATTAAATTTTTATTCTCTTCAAATACTTGGTGCAAGCCAAATTGCTTGGCATTTTTAATCGTACGTGGATGAATGGGAAAAATTAATTTGTATTTTTTTGTAATCTCATTTATTAAGTCCACCAGCTTTTTAAATTCGTTTTCTACATCTACCGTAGCAGGACGATGCATCGTCATTAATACGTAAGGGGATGTATCAATTTTTAAATCACTTAAAATGGAAGAAGAATTAATTTCGTTTTCAAAAGCTACCATGGTATCAATCATGGTATTGCCTACAAAATGAATGCTTTCTTTTGATCTGCCTTCTTTTAGTAAATAATTTTCGCCACTTGGTTCAGTCACAAAATAAATGTCGCTTAATTCATCGGTTAACAAGCGGTTAAATTCTTCTGGCATGGTGCGGTCAAAACTGCGTAAGCCGGCTTCGATGTGTCCTAACTTTATGTTGTGTTTATTGGCAAATAATGCGCCTGCGAGTGTTGAATTTACGTCACCGGGAACTAACATAATATCTGGTTTACCAATTTTATCGGTCAAATCTTCGAGTTTAATTAAAATATCGGCAATTTGTTTGTTGGGAGAAGCAGGGGCAATGTTTAAAAAGTAATCGGGCACTAAATTAAACTGGCGAAAAAAAACGTCCGCCATTTTTTCGTCGTAATGTTGTCCCGTATGTATGATGGAGATTTTTAAATTAGGAAATTGTTCGGCAGCGACTTTTTTAAATTGTGTTACCTTAATAAAATTAGGACGTGTGCCAATTAAAATATAAATGTTCATTACAGTTTTTTTCGTTCTTGGTCAATAATATCTAAAGGCATTTTTTGCCCTTTTAAAGATAATTTAAAATTTAATAACGCATTATATGATTTACATTTTAATGCGTTAATTTCTTGTTTCCACAAATACCCTTGTTTTAATTCGCTACCAAAACGTTTTTTAAAATTTTGAATCCCCTCTAATTTTGTGCCGCTAATATCGCTGAGCCTGGCGCCAACAAAGTCGTAGCGCTTAACGCCTTTTTGTTTTAATAAGCACATGATTTTATAATGCAAATATTTTATGGCACCACTAGCTTGTGTGTTGTCGGTAGAGGCACCGTGTAAGTAATAGCCGCCATAATTTGTATATACCACAAATAAACCACCTTGTAATTCGTTATTAATGTATATGGTGGCAACGATTGTATTATTGGGTAAATGATGCTGCATTTTTTTTAAATCTTCAAAGCCTTCGCTGTATGCATTGGAGCGCTGCATAGTTTGATGGTGAAGATTGTAAAACACATCTAATTCGTTGTATTTTATGTCGACATTTAACCCTTCTAACTGTCTAATGGCGCTCCTGTATCGAGCTTGCATGGCAGAGAGTAGTTCTTCGTTCGTTTTGTTACGTAAATTTATTTCATAAGTGCCAAAAGGCGAAGAAATGGAACTTGATGGAGCAACCTGAAACAAACAGTAATTGGTGGGTTGTACAATTTTATCCGCTAAATCTTTTTCCTTAATAAAAGTAATGGCTTCTTTACAAAAGTTTAATTCTTCTTCGGGAGTTAAAGTTTGAGCCAGATTGTTTAAAGGTGCAAAATGAAAACGTGCCAGTGTTAAAAACTTTGAATTATAAATCTCTATGGGGGCAATTCCATTTTTGTTTTGCAATAAGTAAATGGAACAATACTCTGAAAAGCCTTTTGAAAAGGGAAAAGGAAAGTCTTCAGTTAAAAAGTTTAACTCGTTGACATTTGTTTTATAAGAAACTACCTGCATTATTTTTTTTGGGCAATAAGCAGGTAACCGTTTTTAAAAGTTTTGGATGTGGTGGAGTAAGGTTTTTCGTCGTATTTGCATACAGGTCGGCTGTCGAAGCTTTGGGTGTGTTCTAAAATAGTAAAGTACTTGCCTGCTATTTTCGAAATTAATTCAGGTGAATAATTAATGTAATTTCTATCGGGGTAATGCAAGTCTTTCTTATTTAAAGCATGCGGATACTGAATGACGATAATGCCTTTATTTTCTAGAATGTTTGAGCATTTTTTAAAAAAATTATCAATTTGGCTCACAGGAACATATTCTAAAACGCTGATAGAATATATTGCGTTAAATTTTTTATCAAATTGTATATTTAAAAAATTTCCGTGATATAATTTTGCGGTGGGAACTAATTTGGCAGCGGCTTGCAACATACCTTCACTCACATCTACGCCTGTAACGTCATAATTTTCCTGCAGTAAATTTAGATAAATTCCGGGACCACAGCCAAAATCCAAGACATTTGATTTGTTGGGAATTAATTCTTTTAATGTAAACTGAAGTTTATTTTTTACCTTTTCAATGGCGTCATCAACTTCGGGGGTATGCGAGAAGCCGGCATTTTGTTGAACTGATTTTTTTTCGTCATACTTAAATGCCTTCCATTGCCCAGCTGCCAGTTCTTTTTTATAATCTAGTTTTAAGGCAATTAAAATATTATTAATAATAATATTATTTGTGAGAAGAGAATACAAACCCATACTATAGTTTTTTTGCGATCAAAAGATACGAATTTTTGTAAGTTCTGTTTGTATTTGGGTTTAAACTTTTATAGGGTTGTTTGTCGAAAATTTCAATAATTCTCTCGTCAAAGGAATGATGATGCGAAATAACATTGAATTTATTTATTATAAGTTTTTCAATGTAAGCCGGGCTATATTGAACGTATGTTAAGTCTGTAAATCGCACATCAGCTTTGCTAATAGCATGTGGGTAGTTAATATAAAGTGTGCCACCTGAATTTAACAATTGATGCATCTTATTTAGCACTTCTTTTAACTCTGTAGGTGTAAAATAAATTAATACGCCAATACAATATATAAAATCGAATGTTTCATTAAAAGGAATAGTGCTAAAATTACCTGAATAAAATTTGGCATCGGGTACTTGTTTTTGTGCTATTTCCAAAAGACCGGTGTTTATATCACAGGCTGTTTTTTTATAGTGATTGGGAATAAGGTTTAAGTACATTCCGGGACCGCAACCAATTTCCAAAATGCTATCACCACTTTTTAAATTAATATCAATACAATTTAATAAATCTTTTTTCGATTTTTCTAAAACCTCGTTTATTTCTGGACGAATCGAATAACCAGCATTTTCTTGAACGGTTTTATCTTTGTTAGGTGTTAAGGATAAATAAGGGTTTGTAAACGATGCAACTTTTTTGTCTAAATTGAAAGCGATTAAAAATTTATTGAAAATAAAGTTGTGAGATAAATTCCAGATTAGAATTTTAGTTATGATTTTTTTAACCAAATTATTTTTCGTTTCTAAATTTAATAAAACTCAAATTTAATTTAGGCTTTAAGCTAGCATTGTTAGATCCCGCTAATACAAGTCTATTAATAAAGTTATCTCTCCTAGCTGTATAAATTCTGTTACCATCTGCTACAACTAAATAAAACCCATAATTTTTTGTTTCGCCATTTACAATACTTTGTACATGACGTGCAATATTGAATACGTAGCGCTGCTTATCGCTATCAAAACTACCTCCGTATCTTGCAAAATCAGTAGAGGATAACTGGTCGATGGCATAATTTTCCCTTCCTAATGAATCCAAAGGTAGAAGTGCCAGCGTTGCTGGAGGGTAATATTGATTAGAGAAAGAATAGGTTGGATCAATATTTAAAACAATTTCAGCTCTATTAATTGCCAGGTGAACAGTATCAGAGTATTTTTTTAAATAATTTAAATTGGGAATATTCAATTTTAAACGCGAACCACCCATTCCTTTTAGAAATAAATACTCTTGAACAGAGTCAGGAAGAACGTTGTAATATTGGTTCTGTAAATTTATATTTCCACTTTGATTGGGTTGGTAATTGCAGGTATTAAATCTAACAGCATTAGAGCCTGAAAAATAAAATTGAAAGGATTTGTAATCTTTTACTGCTGAAGGTGAGCCGTTTGTATAATGAATAAAGAAACCGCTGTTGGCATCATCTAAATTAAATTTGGCAATAATACCTTGTGAAGAAATTGGATTTAAACCACTAGATTTTGAAGTGATAAAAAAGCCTTTATGAATATTATTAAAAGTGGTATTGTCGGTTAAGTATTGAGGGTTCATTAAAATGGCATTAGCATAATTGTAGTCTATTGGAATTCTTAAAACGTAGGTTCCATTGTATAAACTATAACCAACTGTTCCTCCTCCAATAGGTGTGTTTTTGTTGTGTAATGAGTCATTTGTACTATAGTAAACCGTTGTGGTACTCAAAGTGGTTGTGATTGGATATACTGAATAGGTAAGATGAATGGCAGAATCACCCACAAAATCACTATTAATTGGTATAGCAAAAATTAATTCGGCACTCACTAAATTAGCGTCTAAACCAAATGAAACATTTGACAAATTAGTATTGGCGTTACAATATAAGCCAACATCTGTTCTACCAAAAATAGGGTCTTGGTTACTACCTATGTATTTGTAGCTATCATTAAAAGAACCGATAGCAATATCGTATTTTTTTGTATACGCATATATAGTTGAGGTGTCCGTAAAACTAGTGCTCAAGGCATCAATTTCAGGCTGAACATCTGTTCCTAAAATACTGTGATCTTTTTTGCAACTTACTAATATCAAACTACTAATAATTACAAATACTATGGTTTTAAATTTTTTCAAGCTAATTTTCAAGAAAGTAAATATAGGTAAATAATAACGCTTAAAAATGCCATTAATTGTGAAAAAACCTAAAATTTGATACGCTAGGCAGTATTTAATTTAATAATTAATAAATTTACCAAAAACATCTTTATATAAATATAATATGAAAATTTTAATAACAGGAGGCGCTGGGTTTATTGGTTCACATGTTGTGCGATTATTTGTAAATAAATATCCTGAGTACACTATACATAACTTAGATAAATTAACATATGCTGGAAACTTGGCAAATTTGACGGATATTGAAAAAAAGTCGAATTATAAGTTTATTAAAGGCGATATTGTTGATGCCACATTTATTAACGATTTGTTTAATAAAGAAAATTACAACGCCGTTATTCATTTGGCCGCCGAAAGCCATGTAGATAGAAGTATTACTAATCCATTAGAGTTTGTTATGACGAATGTAATTGGTACCGTAAACTTATTAAATGCTGCTAAAACCTTGTATAAAAATAACTCGGAACTCGAAACGGCCAATTTCAAATTGTTCTATCATGTTAGTACCGATGAAGTATATGGAGCTTTGGGAGAAACTGGAATGTTTACAGAAGAAACCAGTTATGACCCCCATAGCCCTTATTCGGCGAGTAAAGCCAGTAGCGATCATTTTGTAAGAGCCTATCACGATACTTATGGATTACCGGCTGTTATAAGCAATTGTAGCAATAATTATGGGCCAAATCATTTCCCTGAAAAGCTAATCCCTTTATGTATTAATAACATTAAGCACAGCCGTCCTTTGCCAATTTATGGTAAGGGCGAAAACGTTCGCGATTGGTTATTTGTGGAAGATCACGCCACTGCCATTGATACTGTGTTTCATAAAGCAAAATTAGGAAGTACTTATAATATTGGCGGGCACAATGAATGGACGAATATTGATGTTATTCGTTTGTTATGCCGTTTAATGGACAAAAAATTAAATCGCCCTGAAGGAACTAATGAGAAACTAATAACGTTTGTAAAAGACCGTGCAGGACACGATTTACGTTATGCGATTGATGCCACAAAATTAAAAGAGGATTTAGGTTGGATGCCAAGTGTTACATTTGAACAAGGCTTGGAACGCACAGTGGATTGGTATTTGCAAAATAACGAGTGGTTGGAAAATGTCACTTCTGGTAATTACGCAAATTACTATAAAGCGCAGTATCAGACTAATTAAACTAAAAAAGCTACTATATAGTAGCTTTTTACTGCTGTTATCCTTAAGATAATTCGCACGGTGTGGACGTTGATCCACTACTAGTTGTTTCAACAGTTTTCGTTTTTTTGCATTTATCTTCAAAATCTTTTACATTGTTTGATTTTGTGGTGGTTTGAGATACTACTTTACCAGAAGCGTCTTTACAAGTGCAAGTCCTTTTCTTTAAACATGATGTTGTCAATAGACTTAAAATTGTTATAATTAAAATTAATTTTTTCATTTTTTATTTGTTTTTAGAATTTGTGGTGTTAAAGCTATTATTTTTCTATATTAAAAAAATTACCGTTTTGCGAGAGTGCGGTTTGAGTTTGCCAGATGTCGGTTTCAGTTTGTGGAACATAAATTATTGTCTATTATTTACTGCAAAAATGCGTATTAGATTTAAAATTTAAACTACCACTCTAGCAGTTTTCAGCACATTTCTGAAATTTAATATCAGATTCTTTAGGAAATAGTGATTAAGTCTATTGCAAAAAAACCACCTGAATATCAGATGGTTTCTTAGTTTTAAAAGTGCTCCCACCTGGGCTCGAACCAGGGACCCTCAGATTATGAGTCTGATGCTCTAACCGGCTGAGCTATAGGAGCCGGATATTTTTTGTTAAATTAGGGTGCAAAAATAGATATTTAACCCATATTTGCAAAATAATAATGACAGGAATAAAAAATATAATTTTTGATTTAGGTGGAGTAATCATTAATTTGGATATTAAAAAAACCATTCAAGAATTTAATAAACTTACCAAGCTTAATTTTGAAGAGGTTTATACTCAAGCCAATCAGGTAGAATTGTTTGATTTATTGGATAAAGGAAAGATTTCTAACGAAGATTTTTTTGAGCAATTAAAATTAAAATTAAACTACGAAGGAGATATTGAGCATTTGATGAATGCATGGAATGCTATGATATTGGATATTCCCGAACATCGATTGGATACCTTGGTGGAAGCCAAACAAAATTACAATACCTTTTTATTAAGTAATACCAACGAACCTCACATAAAAATTTTTGAAAGTGAGTTGTATTCAGAGCATGGTGTAAAGCAGTTTAATGATTACTTCGATCAATTGTATTACAGTTGCAGAATAGGGTTACGTAAACCGGACAAAGAAATATTTGAATACGTTTTGGCCAAGAATAAATTAAACCCATCAGAAACAATTTTTATTGACGATAGTATTCAACATGTTAAGGGTGCCGGAGAATGCGGTATTAACGCATTTTTATTAGAACCCAATATGGAAGTGGCGGATTTGTTGAAGAGTTTGAAATTATTGTAGAACATTAGCCACAGAGACACCAAGAACACGACGTTACACTAAGCTTGGTTATATTAACCTCTGTGTTCTTTATGATTTTTTCCACAAGTTTTGGGGTTGAACTAATCAAAATTTATGTAACCCAATACTTTTGTATAAACAGCATCGTCGTTAAGTACTTCCTTAAAATTGCTTGCCGTTACAGGTGTTTTACGTTTAAAGTTGAAAATTTGTTTGGTTAATTCATAACTTAAATAAGGATGTTTGTTTACTGTTTTAAAATCATCAGTATTAATATTAATTTTTTTAACCAAATCTGGATTAACTTTTATAAAGGGTTTAATTTCAGCATACAATTCATCAGTAAATCCATATACTTCTTTTAGTTGTTCAATCGTAAAAAAACCACCCAACATACTTCTATACTTTAAAATACGTTTAGCATAAGACGGCCCTATACCTTTTAAATCGAGTAATTCAAGACTGTCGCAAGAGTTTAATTCAATTATTTTTTTTGCAGAAGATTTTTTGCTAGTGCCTTCCACTCCGCCTAGGGTAATGTTTTTGCTTTTAGAATCAATTAAAATATAAGGCTCTAATGTATTATACAAATAATCACTAACCCCGTAAATTTTTTTAAGATCTTCTTTTTGTTTAAACTTAAAACCTTTGCTTCTGAATTTGATGAATGTATTGGCGGTTTTCTCTCTAAATCCTAATTTAAGTAATTCTGGGAGGGTAACATTGTTTGGGTTAAATACAAACAATTGTGATTTATTGATTTTCTCGTTATAATTTTTTGAATATTTGTTTTTGGAATATTCAAAAGCAGAATCTATTTTATTTTCAATGAGTGGTAAATTTTTTACAATAATTTTTTTTGGAACAATAAAGTAAGGATAAATAATTCGAGCAAGCAACAAAACAAAACTGATACAACAGAGAATTAATAAACCACTGCGTTGTTGTTTGTTAAAGCCAAAATAATTATTTACTAATTTTATTAGCCGCATCCTTAGTACTAAAATAGTAATAAATTGGAATACCTAAAGCCATAATTCCCAACCCTAAAAAAGTATTTTGAGGTTTAAAAATTAATAAGTCAATGCAAATGGCAGTTGCAATTAATATATATAATGCCGGAATAAAGGGATATCCAAAGGCTTTATAAGGTCGTGGTGTATTAGGTTCAATTTTGCGTAAATAAAATATGGCAGAAATAGTGACAATGTAAAAAACTAAGGAAGCAAAAGTGCAGTAATCCAATAAGCTCCCGTATGACCCGCTTAAACATAAAACAGAGGCCCAAAAAGCTTGTATCCACAATGCTTTTGCAGGAACATTATTTTTATTTAAAACGCCTGCTTGTTTAAAAAACAAGCCTTCCTTAGCCATGCTTTGAAATAATCTTGCTCCAGATAAAATTAAACCGTTGTTGCAACCGAAGGTTGAAATAACAATTAAACCGGCCATAATATATACAGAAACATCTCCGAAAATAGCGCCCATAGCAGCAGTTCCAACTCGGTCGTTTGTTGCATGAGCAATGCCTCTATCTATAAAGGTAGCACCATTAACATCGCCTATTGCTGGTAAAAGCATAAAATAAGCAACATTAGCTAAAACATATAAAACAGTTACAATTACCACACCTATTAATAATCCAAGTGGAATATTTTTTTGAGGATTTTTAATTTCACCCGCAATAAAGGTAACGTTGTTCCAAGCATCACTACTAAATAAGGAACCAATAAGTGCTACTCCCAAGCCACTTAATAAAACAGTAAAAGAGAAAACAGAATTGACACCATTAATTTTTACATTGTCAGAAAAAGGCAATTGCATGTTGTCATGCCAAAAATTATATTTTTTTGCAGCAAAACACCCTATTAATATAACTGCCAACAAAGCAATAATTTTAGTACTAGTAAAAACCCGTTGTATGATTTTTCCATTATTAATGCCCAAAGTATTTAAATAGGTTAAAAAAAATATTGATGCAACGCCTAATAACTGAGTCGTAGAAATTGTAAAATTTGAAATTGAAAAAACAATATTTTTATCATCAAATACATTAAAAAAAACAGCCATAAACTTTGCAAAGGCAACTGCAACCGCAGCTATTACACCGGTTTGAATTACCGTAAAAACAGTCCAACCATAAACAAAGGCAGTCAATTTTCCGTAGGCACGCTTTAAATAGATAAATTGCCCTCCGGCATTTGGCATCATACCTGCCAGTTCGCCATAGCTTAATGCTGCAAACAATGTAATAACGCCACTAATGATCCAACACATTAATACCCAAAAGGGTGATCCTAAAACCCGCATCATATCAGCACTTACAATAAAAATCCCAGAACCAATCATACTTCCGGAAACTATCATAATAGTGTCAAATAAATTTAGTTGTTGCAAGGGTTTGGTCATGGGTTTAATTTATGCAATGATAATCAAATCCATTAAAAAACAAAACCCCAACAGGATTTAACTGTTGTGGTTTAAAAATTTAAAGCCTATGCAATTATTTACTCACATAGCTTTTAGTACTTACAATCGAGCCATCATCACCCCAGTTTGTCCAAACACCTGTTTTATCACCATTAGTATAACTCATTTCGTAACGTTTCTTCCCGTTTTCATCATAAACTAGCCAAGTGCCAGTTTTTTTTCCTTTATTGTAATAGGCAATAGCAAGTATGCTTCCTTTTTCGCTATATAAAGTCCATTGATTGTTTTTTTCCCCATTTTCAAAAACGCCACTCTCCATTAATTTGCCTGAGGCATAATAATAATTTGCAGTACCAGATATTACCCCGTCTTTTACGGCTAACTCATTTTTTACCGATTGATTCACGCTACTAATTGTGCCAGTAAATAATTCACCTTCGCTGTCTATATATAATCCTTTTTCGTTTAATTGTTGGGCATCCATGCCGCCAATTACTACTAAAGCCACTAAACTCAACACTAATTTTTTCATTTTTTTTATTTTTTAAGGTTAAACAATCAGAAACTTTGTAAGTGTTTCTCAGTACAAAATTATTAAATTAACAATTATAAAACATTTATATAATATTAATTTAACATTAAATTTACATAAAATTCGACAAAAGACCAATTTATGTCGATTTTTAAAATAAATGTACCTTTGTTTATGCGAATCGATATAATTAGTGCTGTTCCCGATTTAATGCAAAGCCCATTTAGTCATTCTATTTTAAAACGAGCTATTGCTAGTAATTTGGTAGAAGTGAATTTAATTAATTTAAGGGATTACGCCCTTGAGAACAAACAAAAACAAATTGACGATTATGCTTTTGGTGGAGGCGCCGGCATGGTTTTAATGATTGAACCAATTGATAAGTGTATTGCAAAACTAAAATCGGAAAGAGAATACGATGAGGTAATTTATATGAGTCCTGATGGGGAATTATTAAATCAAAAACTCTGCAATCAATTTTCCCTTTTAAAAAACATTATAATTCTATGTGGGCATTATAAGGGTGTTGACGAACGGGTTCGGGAGCATTTAATAACCAAAGAAGTTAGCATAGGCGACTATGTTTTAAGTGGAGGAGAGCTTCCTGCAGCTGTTTTAAGCGACGCTATTTTGAGGTTAGTACCAGGTGTTTTAAACGACGAAACGTCCGCACTTAGCGACTCATTTCAGGATAATTTATTGGCACCACCAGTTTATACACGCCCTGCAGAATATAAGGGCTGGAAAGTTCCTGAAATTGTTTTAAGCGGACACACTGCTAATATAGACAAATGGCGCCATGAACAGAGTTTAGAGCGAACAAAATTGAGAAGGCCAAATCTTCTTAATTAATCAAATTTTTTGGCGTAATCTACCAATTTCACGCCCTTCATAATACTATCGCTATATATGTACTTGTACATAATTTCTGTCCATTGCTGCGGGGTGCGAACAGTGTAAAAAAGACTAGGTTCAACGGGTTTTCCAAAATGAAGCTTTATGGTGTTTCCTTTTTGTTTAAACATTTCATCTGGCAAAAAAAGCATCTCAATGTTTGCTTTAATGCCAAGGCGTTTACGCCATCTTGCAAAATTGTAAAAGAATTTTGAATTTTCGCCTTCAATATATACCGGTACAATAGGCTTGTTGTATTTTATGGCTTTATTAATAAAACTTTTGTTCCACTCTAAATCTCTTATTCTATCACTAAATTTTCTACTCACCAAACCTGCAGGGAACACCAGTATTGCCGATTCGGTCGCATAAACCTGTTCAACAACTTGCAAGCTATCTCTACTTTTTACATTGCCAACTTTATTAACACCAACAAAAATGTCGCCGTAATTTTTTAAATTTTTTAATACATCGTTTACAATAAAACGCACATCACTTCTCACCAAGCCAATAGCCTTAATTAACGACATCCCATCCATCCCCCCAAGTGGGTGATTAGCGGCAATAATTACACCACCTTCTTTTGGCAAATTTTCTAAACCAATACATTCTACTTTAACATTAAAAAAATCTAAAACCGATTGGTTGAATTCTAAGCCATGAAATTGCTCCATATGCAACATTCCTTTGTTAATGTCATCTTCGTGAAGTTTTTTCTTTAACCAATTTATTAAAAACCGAGGTAAAAACTTGTAAGCAGTTTTGGTTTTCTCTTTTAAAACCTTATCAATGTCTATAAATTTTTTCTGAGTCATATTAAGGAGGCAAATTTATAATCTTATTGTTAATATCCTACATCATTTTTTTAACGATTTAATAATATAGTTCGTCATAATTCCTAACCGAAATAACAATATGGCTGAGGCTTTCGGATATTTTTTCTGAAAATAATATAAGGATAATTTACAACATAATGCCTGTTAATAAGTCGTAATTTTTCAACAAAGTGGTAAAAAGTGTATTAAAGTGGTAAAAAGTGGTAAAATTATGTATATTTTTGTAAAAGATTAATAATCAAGTCATGACAAGTTTAATTGGTGAATTCGATTGCAAAGTGGACGCAAAAGGGCGTTTCATGTTTCCTGTCGATTTGCGTAAACAGCTGGAAAACTTGTTTGAAAAAGGCTTTGTTATTAATAGGAATTTACATCAAAAATGTTTAGTGCTTTATCCAATTACCGAGTGGGAAAAATTGAATAAAAAATTAAGTAAACTAAATCGCTTAATCAAAGCCAACGACGTTTTTGTAAGAAAGTTTACTGGAGGAGCAACAAATGTGGAGGCTGATACTGCAGGGAGATTGTTGCTGCCAAAATCGTTAACGGATTATGCAAGTATTACTTCTGATTTAAAAGTGTTAGGTAGTAACAATGTGATAGAGCTGTGGGATAAAAAAGCATACGAAGAATTCTTAAATCAAGATATAGATATTGAAAAGTTAGCAGAGGATGTGTTGGGAGGATTAAACTTTAACGATGGTGACGATGAGTAATTATCACACCTCCGTTCTTTTACAAGCCTGTATTGATAATCTTAACATAAATCCTAGCGGAGTATATGTTGATTTAACGTTTGGCGGTGGTGGGCATTCGGCGTACATCCTAAAACACTTAAACGAAAAAGGGAAATTATTTGCATTTGATCAAGATGCAGACGCTCATAAAAATGCTCTCAACGATAAACGTTTTACGTTGATACCTCACAACTTCAGATATCTTAAAAATTATTTGCGGTTGTATGGTATTACCAAGGTCGACGGTATCTTAGGAGATTTGGGTGTTTCTTCTCATCAGTTTGATGAAGCGTCGCGTGGTTTTTCAATTCGTTTTGATGCGGAGTTGGATATGCGCATGAACCAGCAAAATGGCTTAACCGCTAAAAAAATTATAAATGAATATGAGCAAAAACAACTCATTTATATTTTCAGAGAGTATGCTGAAATTCAAAATGCTGCAAAGTTGGCAAACGTTATAGTTGAAAATAGAATGCAAAAAACAATTGAAACAACTAACGATTTGAAGGAAGCTATTAAAACTTGCACGCCAAAGTTTGAAGAACATAAATACTTGGCAAAAGTATTTCAAGCTTTGAGAATTGAAGTAAATCAAGAGATAGATGCCTTAAAAGAATGTCTAACTCAATGCGTAGAATTACTTACTAATGGTTCGCGACTTGTAGTTATTTCATACCACAGCCTAGAGGATAGATTAGTTAAGAATATCATTAAAACAGGAAATGTAGAAGGCATTGAAGAAAAGGATATCATTTTTGGCACGGTTAAAAAAGTATTTAAAAACTTAACTACAAAGCCAATAATTCCAAGTGAAGAGGAAATTAAAAACAACACAAGGGCTCGAAGTGCAAAACTAAGAGTAGCGATAAAATTATAATAGTTCTGGTTACAGGTTTCTTGCTAATTAAACAAGAAATAGATACACAGGAACAAGAAATAGAAAATGGCAAATAAATTCAGAGACATACCAACCAAAACCGAAGCGCTAGAGCAAGAGCAAGCCGTGGTGGAAGAAATTGTGGCTGAAAAAGTAAAAAAAGTTTCAAAACCTGGTAAAAAAGGTGTTTTAGCTAAAGGCTTATCAGCTGTTTTTAGCGGAACCTTCTTAACGAATGAAAAAACATTGAAACACCTTCCTTACTTATTGTTTTTAGTGGTGTTGGCAATTTTGTATATAGGTAATGGTTATTATGCAGACAGTAAAATACGAGAGGTAAATAAAACCAATAATCAATTAAAGGAATTGCGCTCAGAATACATATCTACTAAAAGTGATTTAATGTTTGCAAGTAAGCAAAGCGAAGTGGCAAAATCAGCACTAAAACTTGGATTAAAAGAACCTGTTGTGCCACCAACAAAAATATTAGTCGACAGTACAGCATTATACAAAAAATAATTTTTTGGAAAATAAAAAAGACATACTCACACGTACATATTTGGTTTACATCCTAATGTGCTTATTTGCGCTAGGTGTGTTGTATCGTATATGTTCAATTCAGTTTTTGCAAGGAGATGAATGGCGGGCTAAAGCAGAGGCTTTTACAACCAAAGTTTTTGAAATAGAAGCAGTGCGTGGGAATATTTTTGATGCTAACGGTTCGCTGCTTGCTACTTCTCTTCCTTATTTTGAAATCGGAGTTGATATTAATGCACCGAGCATCGATGATAAATTATATAAATCTAATCGCGATTCATTAGCTTATTTACTGAGTAATTTATTTAAAGACAAAAGCTCTCGCGAATATCTGAAAATTCTAAATTCTGCCCGCAAAGCTAAAGATCGTTATGTTTTATTAAAGCGAAATGTGGCTTACAAAGATTTACAAACTCTTAAAACATTTCCAATTTTTAGAAAAGGGAAAAAAGGAGGTTTGGTAACCTTACAAACAAACCGCAGAGAGCGCCCGTTTCAAATGTTAGCAGGACGAACAATTGGTATGGCACGTCAAGGTATTAAACCTGTTGGATTAGAGGGAGCCTTTGATTCTATTTTAACAGGTGTGAGTGGTAAACGATTAATGCAAAAAATTGCAGGTGATGTTTGGCGGCCAATTAATGACGAAAACGAGGTAGAACCCAAAGACGGTAGCGATTTATATACAACAATAGATATTAATATTCAGGACGTAGCTCAATCTGCTTTATTAAGGGCATTAATTAAAAATGAAGCATCTCACGGATGTGCGGTGTTAATGGAAGTGAAAACAGGTGCTATTAAAGCTATCTCCAATTTAACAAAAGCCAAAGGAGATTCAATGGCTTATAACGAAAGTTTAAATTACGCTTTGGGTTATCCAACTGAACCGGGTTCTACTTTTAAATTGGCATCAATGCTTGCTACGATAGATGAGTATAATATTTCATTAGAAGAAAAAATACAAGTTGGCAATGGGGAGTGTATGTATTACGATAGAAAGATGAAAGATGCACATGCTCCAACCGAACCTGTTCTTAATGTGCAAAGAGCATTTGAAACATCTTCGAATGTTGGCATTAGTAAAATAGTTACAAAGTATTTTGCTAAAAATCCAAAAACGTTTATTTCTAAACTTAATAGCTTTCATTTAAATCAAAAATTGGGATTATCAATTCCGGGCGAAGGAATCCCACGCATTAAGCAGGTAAAGGACAAGGACTGGTATGGTACTTCATTACCATGGATAAGTATTGGTTACGAAAGTTTAGTGACGCCATTACAAACACTAACGCTTTATAACGCCATTGCAAATAATGGTAAAATGGTGAAGCCGCGTTTTGTGAAGGAAGTGAGAAAAAACGGAGTTGTTGTTAAGGAGTATGATACAGAAGTGATAGATGAAAAAATTGTAAAACAGGAAACTGTTAATAAAGCCAAACAATTGATGGAAGGCGTTGTGAAAAATGGCAGTGGTAAAGGACTAAACATCACAGCATTTAAAGTAGGTGGTAAAACTGGAACCGCACAAATTGCCAAAGATGGAGATTATAAAAAATATGGCACCACCTATCAAGCATCCTTTGTCGGTTACTTTCCAGCTGAGAATCCATTATACACATGCATTGTTATCATCAATTCGCCAAGTAATGGGGTATATTATGGCGGTGCCGTTGCAGGACCCGTATTTAAAGAAATTGCAGAAAAAGTATTTTCAAGCAGTGTTGATTTTATTCAACCAATAAACACACACACAAATCTTTTAACAAAAGCACCCGATGTTATTACTACCAAATCAAAAGAATTAAATCTGGTGGCTAAATCATTTGGTTTGCCAACTATTTCATCTGATTCGGATAGTTACGTGTTCCGTTCAACAAGGGATTCAAGTAGAATAAATGTAAGTCCCATCAATATAGAAGGTCAGTTAAAAAAAGGAATTATGCCGAATCTATCCGGACTATCTGCCAAAGACGCATTGTTTCTTTTAGAAAACAATGGTGTGTATGTGAAGTTACTAGGCTTTGGTAGTGTAAAAAAACAAAGTATTGAGGCCGGACAAAAATTTAATAAAGGAAATAAAATAACACTAACACTAAGTTAAGAACTGTCACTCTGAGCGGAGTCGAAGGGTCTTATTACAAATGAAATTACTAAGCGACATATTATATAAAGTAAGACTTGAAGAAGTTGCTGGTTCCACTCACATGGCCATTTCTTCAGTCACTTTCGATTCGCGTAAAGTGAAAAAGGATTCTTTGTTTGTTGCTACTAAAGGTACAGCGGTGGATGGTCACGAATACATTGACAAGGCAATTGAAAGCGGTGCGGTTGCCATAGTTTGTGAAACGGTGCCTGAAATTAAACACGAAAATGTAACATATGTAAAAGTAACAGATTCTTCTTTTGCATTGGGAACTATTGCATGCAATTTTTTCGATAACCCTTCCGAAAAAATTAAATTGGTAGGTGTTACAGGCACTAATGGTAAAACAACAACTGTTACCTTATTGTTTAATTTATTCAGATCGTTAGGTTATTCAGTTGGTTTATTATCAACAGTTCAAAATAAAATCAATAACGAAGTAATTCCGGCCACTCATACAACTCCAGATGCTTTAACCTTAAATGAGTTATTAAACTCAATGGTGGAACAAGGTTGCGATTATGCCTTTATGGAGGTAAGTTCTCATGCAGTAGTTCAAAACAGAATAGCAGGAATACAATTTACTGGTGGGGTATTTAGTAATATCACGCACGATCACTTGGACTATCATAAAACATTTGATGAGTATATAAAAGCTAAAAAACGCTTTTTTGATTATTTGCCAAATACCGCTTTTGCATTGGTAAATAAAGATGACAGAAATGGTATTATCATGTTCCAAAATTCTAAAGCGCAACGTTATACATATGCTTTAGAAACAGTTGCTGATTTTAAATGTAAAATTTTAGAAAACCATTTGAATGGTTTATTTCTTAATATCGATAATCAAGAGGTTTGGGTAAAGTTAATTGGGACATTTAATGCTTACAATGTGCTTGCTGTTTATGCTACAGCTGTTTTATTAAAGCAAGACAAAGTAAGCGTTTTAACTGCATTAAGTAATCTAAATTCGGTTGAAGGACGTTTTCAATACATCAAATCACCAAATGGAATTATCGGAATTGTAGACTATGCGCATACTCCCGATGCTTTAAAAAATGTCTTAGATACCATTAAAGATATTAGAACAGGTGCTGAACAAGTTATAACCCTTGTTGGTTGCGGTGGTGATAGAGATGCTGCTAAACGTCCTGTAATGGCTGCAATTGCTTGTGAATACAGTAACAAAGTGATTTTAACTTCAGACAATCCTCGCAGTGAGGATCCTGAAGAAATTTTAAACCAGATGCAAAAAGGTATCAATCCTGTTGATTCGAAAAAAACATTACGTATTACCGATAGAAAAGAAGCAATTAAAACCGCCTGTCAGTTAAGTAAAGCAGGTGATATTATTTTAATTGCAGGTAAGGGACACGAAAAATATCAAGAAATAAAAGGTGTGAAACACAATTTTGACGATTACGAAATTTTAAAAGAAACTATAAAAACTTTAGACATATAATGTTATACTACCTATTTCAATATTTAGATAAGGCTTTTGATTTTCCTGGTGCAGGTGCATTCCAGTACATTTCGTTTCGGGCTGCTTTGGCATTAATTACTTCTTTGATTATTTCGTTAGTATTTGGTAAGCGTATTATCAATTTTATTCGCAAAAAGCAAATTGGAGAAACCATTCGTGAATTAGGTTTAGATGGTCAAACTAAAAAAGCAGGTACACCAACTATGGGAGGCTTAATTATTATAGCTGCTATTTTGATTCCAACATTATTGTTTTCGAAAGTTCTTAATGTTTACATATTACTAATGATTATCTCAACTGTATGGCTTGGTGGTATTGGTTTTTTGGATGATTATATAAAAGTTTTTAAAAAAAATAAAGAAGGCTTGCAGGGTAAATTCAAAATAATTGGCCAAGTTGGTATTGGATTAATAGTTGGTTGTGTTTTTTATTTTCATCCGGATGTAGTGATTAAAGAGCGTTTAACGCACAACGAGAAAGTTGCTTATAGAAATGATAATCCAAACGCTTCTCAAGATTTGAAGATTCCGATTTATGAAGAGAAAGCAGTAAAAAATTTAAAAACTACTATTCCATTCATGAAAAATAACGAGTTGGATTACGGAAGTTTTGTTTCTTGGGCTTGCGACGATTGCTTAAAATACGGCTGGTTAATTTTTATACCAATGGTAATTATTGTTGTTACCGCAGTGAGCAATGGAGCAAATATTACCGATGGTATTGATGGACTTGCAGCAGGAACGAGTGCTATTATTGGTGTAGTATTAGGGATATTGGCTTATGTTTCGGGCAATACGATTTTTGCCGATTATTTGAATATTATGTATATCCCCAATTCTGGCGAATTAGTGGTGTTTATGGCAGCTTTCATTGGCGCATGCGTTGGCTTTTTATGGTACAATTCTTTTCCGGCGCAAGTATTTATGGGAGATACAGGAAGCCTCGCCATTGGAGGGATAATAGCGGTATATGCAATTGCCATTCGTAAAGAATTATTAATTCCAATATTATGTGGTGTGTTTTTAGTGGAAAATATTTCAGTGATTTTACAAGTGTATTATTTTAAATATCAAAAGAAACGCAGAGGTCTTGAATATGCTCAAACACATCGTTTGTTTAAGATGGCACCATTACATCACCATTATCAAAAAGTCGGATTTCACGAATCAAAAATTGTAATGAGATTTTTTATTATCGGAATCATGTTGGCAGTACTAACTTTTGTAACGCTTAAATTACGCTAATGAAAAAACGAATTGTCATATTGGGCAGTGGCGAGAGTGGTGTGGGCAGTGCAATACTGGCTAAACAAAAGGGTTTTGACGTCTTTGTAAGCGATAAAAATTTAATTAAAGAAAAGTATAAAGCGCAATTAGTAGAAGAAAATATTTTGTTTGAAGAAGGGCTACATAGCGAAGAAAAAATTTTAAATGCCAATGAGGTAATTAAAAGCCCCGGTATTCCTGATAAAGCTGAATTGGTTCAAAAGTTAATTTCAAAAAATATTCCCATAATATCCGAAATAGAGTTTGCAGGACGTTATACTTCGGCAAAAACAATTTGTATTACGGGGAGCAATGGAAAAACAACCACAACCCTGCTTACCTATCATATTCTGAAAAATGCGGGTTACAATGTTGGCTTAGGAGGGAATGTAGGCAAAAGCTTTGCTTATCAAGTAGCAAAAGAAAATTTCGATTATTACGTTTTGGAACTTAGTAGTTTTCAGTTAGACGGTATGTACAATTTTACAGCTGACATTGCAGTTCTTTTAAATATTACCCCAGATCATTTAGATAGATACGATTATAAATTTGAAAACTACGTAGCATCAAAATTCAGAATTACAAATAACCAAAGCCCCCGGAATTACTTTGTGTATTGCGCCGATGATGAAGTCATAACCAACTTCATGCAATTACACAAAGTAAGTTCCACCCTTGTTCCATTCAGCATCAAAAAACCGATTGATGGTGATGGAGCATTTTTAACCAATAACCAAATAACCCTTAATTATAAACCAAACCAAAACCAACCCTTAATTATGACAATTGAACAATTAGCACTGCAAGGCAAACATAATGTTTATAACAGTATGGCCGCTTCACTAGCATCTCGCATTGTAGATGTGCGTAAAGAAATTATTCGCGAAAGTTTACAAGATTTTCAAAACGTTGAACACCGTTTAGAATTTGTAGCTTCTATAAACGGAGTTGAATTTATTAACGATAGCAAGGCCACTAACGTAAATTCAACCTGGTATGCTTTAGAAAGCATGCAAAAACCAGTAGTTTGGATTTGTGGTGGGCAAGACAAAGGCAATGATTACAATGAATTAACCGAATTAGTGAAAGCAAATGTTAAAGCCATTGTATGTTTAGGAAAGGATAATAAAAAAATTATCGCTGCTTTTAAAGACATCGTGGAAACAATTGTAGAAACTGATAATGCAGCAGATGCCGTTGCTACTTCTTACAAATTGGGAAAAAAAGGCGACGTTGTTTTATTATCACCTGCTTGTGCGAGTTTTGATTTATTTCAAAGCTACGAAGATCGTGGTATGCAATTTAAAGCTGCTGTAAGATCTCTATAATTTTATTTTAAAACTTTCGGCATGAAACTATTCAACTATCTTAAAGGAGATAAAGTTATCTGGGCAATAATGTTCTTGTTGTCATTGCTATCTATTTTAGTAGTGTATAGTGCTGTTGTAACGTTAGCGCATAAATTTAAACAAGGAAATTCAGAGTATTATTTATTTAAACACTTTTTGCTAATCGCAGTTGGGTTTGGTATTGCGTACGTGTTTCATAAATTAAAATACACTGTATTTAGTAAAGTAGCGCAAATTGGATTTATTTTATGTATTCCGCTTTTAATCTATACCTTATTAAAAGGTGTGAGTGCGGGCGATGCAAATAGGTGGATTGAAATTCCTGGGCTAAAACTTACATTTCAATCTTCTGACTTAGCAAAATTAATGCTAATTATTTATGTTGCTAGGGTACTTACAATAAGAGCAAAAGAACTTGTAGATTTTAAATCGGTCTTCAAATATTTATTAGTTCCCATAGGAATTATTTGCGCTTTAATTTTACCGGCTAACTTTTCTACTGCAGCCATTTTATTTTTTAATTGTTTAGTATTGATGTTTTTAGGGGGTATTCACATTAAAATAATATTAAAAATAGTTGGAATATGTGTATTAGTAGCAGTTTTGTTTTTCTCATTAGTATGGTTTGCACCTAATGCAATTCCGGGAGGACGTGGACCAACCTGGAAAGCGCGTATTGAGAATTTCAGAAGTGGCGATACAAAAAGTAATTATCAAAGTGAGCAGGCAAAAATTGCAATTGCTGGAGGGATTATCGGTAAAGGACCAGGCAATAGCACTCAAAGGGCTTTTTTGCCACAAGCTTCTTCCGATTTTATTTATGCAATTATTATTGAGGAGTATGGATTGCTTACAGGATTCATTATACTTTTTTTATATATGGTTTTATTATACCGTGGTATAAAAATATTAAGAGATAATGATAAACCATTTGGTGGTTATGTTGCTATTGGCCTATCATTTAGTCTTGTTTTTCAAGCCTTGGTAAATATGGCGGTGGCAGTTAATTTATTTCCTGTGACAGGACAGCCTCTGCCATTAATAAGTATGGGTGGTACATCTATTTGGTTTACAATGATAACATTGGGAATCATAATTAGTGTAAGTAAAAGTATTGAAGATAAAACAGAAGAGAAACTAGAAACTGTTTAAAAATTAACGTCACATTGAGCGAAGTCGAAATGTGTTAAATAAAAGCTTCGACTTCGTTCAGCTTGACAAAAAATTAGTTATCATTTGAAATCATTAAAAGTTATATTAAGTGGAGGTGGTACCGGAGGACATATTTTTCCAGCCGTAGCTATTGCCAACGAATTAAAAAAATTAGTTCCATCTGTTGAGATTTTATTTGTTGGTGCTATTGGTAAAATGGAAATGGAAAAAGTTCCTGCTGCTGGTTACAAAATTATTGGTGTTCCTATTGCTGGCCTTCAAAGAAAATTTACGTTACAAAATTTTAAACTACCTTTTTTAATTATTAAAAGTTTATTAAAAACGAAAAAAATAATTAAAGACTTTAATCCGGATGTTGTGGTCGGCACTGGTGGTTATGCTAGTGGACCTTTATTAAAAGCAGCAACAAATAGAGGTATTCCTTCATTAATTCAAGAGCAGAATTCTTATGCAGGAATTACCAACAAACTACTTTCAAAAAAAGTAAATAAAATTTGTGTAGCTTATGATGGAATGGATAAATTTTTTCCAAAAGAAAAATTAATCTTAACAGGTAATCCTGTTCGTCAAGATGTAATAGATATTTCAGAAAAGAGAAATGAAGCAATTTCCTATTTTAAACTCGATCCTTCCAAAAAGACAGTAGTTATAGTTGGTGGAAGTTTAGGCGCAAAAGCCATAAATGAAGCAATTGGAGCTGGTTTAAACGAATTTGCTTCAAATGACATTCAGGTAATTTGGCAAACGGGTAAGATTTATTTTGATACTGCTAAAAAACAATCTGCCAATTTTGAAAATAAAAACATAAAAGTGCTTGATTTTATCTCAAGAATGGATTTGGCTTACGCGGCTGCGGATGTTGTTATTTCAAGGGCTGGAGCAGGGGCAATATCGGAATTATGTTTGGTGGAAAAACCTTGTATTTTAGTACCTCTTCCAACTGCCGCCGAAGATCATCAAACAAAAAATGCAATGGCTTTGGTAAATAAACAAGCTGCAATTTTGGTAAAGGATATTTCAGCAACACAAGATTTGGTGAAAGAAGCCATTGTTTTAATTAAAGACGAAACCAAACAACAACAATTAAAAAGTAATATCAAGCAATTAGCATTTCATAATTCGGCAAATGTAATTGCAAAAGAAGTTTTAAAACTTACAAATTATAAAATTGAAAACCCCTGACAAGGTTATACGAGAAAAAAACATAAAGCTCTGCCAAGAGAAAAAAAATGAACATACTAAACTATAAACTATATTATTTCCTAGGTGTTGGTGGCATAGGTATGAGTGCCTTGGCTCGTTTTTTTAATCATTATAAAAAGGCTGTTTATGGTTACGATAAAACAGAAACAGTTTTAACTGGTCAACTGAAAGCAGAAGGAATAAGTTGTCATTTTGAAGAAAACCAATCGTTATTAAAAGAAGTTCTTAATGAATTTTCTAAAGAAGAAATTTTAATCGTATACACCCCTGCAGTTCCCAAAGAACATTCAGAGTATCAATATGTCCTTAATAATGGCTATACTATTTTAAAACGCTCGCAAGTATTGGGCGAAATTTCGAAACAATTTAAAACAATTGCTATTGCTGGTACGCATGGTAAAACAACAACTACAACCCTAGTTACTCATCTTTTAAAAAGTGCAGGATTTAATTGTTTTTCGTTCATGGGAGGCATTTCCAAAAATTACGACACTAATTTATTGTTGGGAGATGTAGATGATAAGAATACATACATGGTTGTGGAGGCGGATGAATACGATCGTTCGTTTTTAACGCTTCACCCTCAAATAGCAGTAATTACTAGTGTTGATGCAGACCATTTGGATATTTATGGTGACGTAAATCATGTAAAGGATGGTTACACATTGTTCAGTAAACAAGTAACTGAAAATGGTATTTTGATTGTTAAAAAAAATGTTGATAACGATTTGACACTCACCGCAAAACGTTTAATCTACTCATTAAATTTAGATACAGAATATTGTGCCCAATCTATAACTATAGAAGATGCACAATTTTTTTATGACATAAAAAGTCCTTTAGAAAACATTAACGCTGTAACGCTTGGTCTGCCTGGGTTACATAACGTTGAAAATTCAATAGCAGCTGTTGCAATTGCACAACAGTTAGGCGTAAAAGGGGATGTTATAAAAAATGCGTTACGTTCTTTTAGTGGTGTGAAACGTCGGTTTGATTACAGAATAAAAACAGATGCTGTAGTTTATATTGATGATTACGCTCATCATCCTGAAGAACTAAAAGCAACAATTGGTTCGGTAAAAAAATTGTATCCAGCAAAAAAAATCACCGGAATCTTTCAACCGCATTTGTATAGCAGAACAAGAGATTTTGCAGATGCTTTTGCAGAAAGCTTGGATATGTTGGACGAATGCATTTTGTTAGAAATTTATCCGGCACGCGAAAAACCGATTGAAGGAATTACCTCGCAAATGCTGATTGATAAAATGAAATCGAAAAACAAAAAAGTACTTACTAAAAACGAAGCTTTGGAATTTTTAAAAATGAACACACCGCAGGTACTATTAACGATGGGAGCAGGTGATATAGACGGATTAATAGAACCAATTGAAAAAATATTAAAATAAACGCTTGAAAAAAATAAACTATAGAAAAATTTTTGTGATGCTGCTTTGGATAATTTCCTTGGCGGGCATAGCTTTTTCTTGGGCATTTGTAAACAAAAACGAGAGAAACACAGTAATTAAAAATTTAAACATCGCCATTCAAAATAATGATGAAAATCCTTTTATAACCGAAGCAGACATAAACACCTTTTTTAGAGAACGAAAAGATTCATTATTAAATAATAAGTATAAAAATATCAACATACCTCAACTTGAAAAAGCACTTAACTCCCACCCCGCCATTCAAAATGCAGAGGTAGCAGGAGATATTGATGGGGAATTAAAAATTAGTATAACTCAACGTACCCCTGTATTACGAATTATTAACAAAGATGGTGAAAGTTATTATATCGATTCTCAATCAAAACTAATGCCTTTGAATGAAAATTATAGTGCCCGTGTATTAGTTGCTAATGGTTTTATTTACGAACCCTTTGCTCGCCGTAGGGAATTTTCAGTTGATCAAATTAAACAAAACAAAACGTTTAAAGAAGTAAGTTTGTTAGATGATATTTTAGATGTTTCGAATTACATTACAAATGATTCTATTTTAAATCCACTCATTCAACAAATTTTTGTAAACGAAGACAAGGAAATAGAGCTATTTCCAAGCATTGGCAATCAAAAAATAATTTTTGGAAATGCTGAAAATATTTCTGAAAAATTTAATAAACTAAAACTATTTTATACCCAGGGTCTTAATAAAACAGATGCATGGACAAAATATTCGAGCATTAATTTAAAATATAAAAACATAGTAGTTTGTACTAAAAAATAATTTTTATGGAAAAAACAGTTAATCAAAACAATGTAAACTTAGCTTCTGAATTGGTAGTTGGTTTAGATATTGGTACCACAAAAATTGCCGCTATTGTTGGTCGCAGAAATGAATTTGGTAAAGTTGAAATTTTAGGGATTGGAAAAACAGAATCATTGGGCGTTAACCGTGGTGTGGTTGTTAACATAGAACAAACAGTTGCTTCTATTAAAGCAGCAGTTGCTATTGCAGCCGACAAAGCAAATGTAGATATTGGCGAGGTTATTGTTGGTATTGCTGGGCAGCATATTAAAAGTATTCAGCACCGTGGCATGATTATGCGCCAAAGTTTGGAGGACGAAGTAAACCAAAAAGATATTGATAACTTAATTGAAAGCATGCATCGTATGGTAATGCATCCAGGCGAAGAAATTATTCACGTTATCCCACAAGAATATATTGTTGATAACGAAATTGGAATTAAGAACCCAATTGGCCATGCAGGTATTAAATTAGAGGGTAACTTTCATATCATTACAGGACAAGTTAGTGCTGTAAAAAATATTTTTAAATGTGTTACCCGTGCAGGTCTTGAAACAGCAGACTTACATTTAGAGCCATTAGCAAGTGCTGATGCAGTGCTAAGCGACGAAGAAAAAGAAGCTGGTGTAGTGTTAGTAGACATTGGTGGTGGTACTACCGATGTAGCTATTTTTTACGATGGCATCATTCGTCATACTGCTGTTATTCCTTTTGGTGGTAATATTATTACCGAAGATATTAAAGAAGGATGTGGTATTATTAAAACCCAAGCGGAGCAATTAAAAGTACGTTTTGGTTCTGCTTTGTCTCAAGAAAATCAAGAGAATGAAATTATTTCTATTCCGGGTTTACGTGGACGTCCGCACAAAGAAATTTCAGTAAAATTCTTAGCGCAAATTATACAAGCGCGTATGGAAGAAATTTTAGAGTTCGTTTTATTCGAAATTAAAAGCAGTGGCTTCGAGCGCAAATTGGCTGCAGGTATTGTAGTTACTGGTGGTGGATCGATGTTAAAACATTTACCACAATTAGTAATGTTAACTACCGGTATGGATTGCCGCATTGGTACGCCAAACGAGCACCTTGCAGGTAACGACGATGAATTAAAAAATCCTTTGTTTGCAACCGGTGTTGGGTTAGTAATGAAAGGTATTGAGAAATACGAGCGGGATAGTAAGCGAGGTAGCAATAACACTAAGGTTGAGGTGGAAGTTGAGGATACAAAACAAGAAGTAAAACAAAAAAAGAAAGAAGAGAAAAAAGTGGCGGGTCACTCTCAGAAAAAAATTGGTTCCTTCTTTAATTCAATTTTAGATAAAACAAAAGACTGGATGACTGACGATATAGAATAATAAATAATTTTAAGTGTTTAGTTCTTAGTTTTTAATAAGAATGAAAACACTTGATACTAACAACTAAAAATTAATAATTAAAAACTAATAAAAATGATGCAATTTGAATTACCACAAGAAGAAAACTCAATTATTAAAGTAATTGGTGTTGGCGGTGGCGGAAGCAACGCCGTTAATCACATGTACCGTTTAGGTATAAAAGGGGTTGATTTTATTATTTGCAATACAGATAAACAGGCTTTAGAAAAAAGTCCGGTTCCAAATAAAATACAATTAGGTGCTAAATCTACAAAAGGTTTGGGTGCAGGCTCTATTCCTGATGTGGGGCGTGAAGCCGCTTTAGAATCGTTGGATGAAATCAAGCAATACTTGGGTAGCGATACGCAAATGGTGTTTATTACAGCCGGTTTGGGTGGTGGTACAGGTACGGGTGCAGCCCCTGTTATTGCCAGTATTGCACGCGAGTTAGGAATTTTAACGGTTGGTATTGTTACTATTCCGTTTACGTTTGAAGGTAAAAAACGTCGTGCACAAGCCGAAGCAGGTTTGGAAGAAATGAAAAAGTATGTAGATACTTTATTAGTTATTGGTAACGATAAATTGCGCGAAATTTATGGTAACTTAAAAATGAGCGAAGCCTTTGAACACGCTGATGACGTGTTAACCGGCGCGGCAAAAAGTATTGCTGAAATTATTAGTTTACACATGCACATTAACGTTGACTTTAATGATGTGAAAACAGTGATGAAAGACAGCGGTGTGGCCATTATGGGTTCTGCTATTGCAAGTGGCGAAAAGCGTGCCATTAAAGCTGTGGAACAAGCTTTAAATTCTCCGTTATTAAATGATAACGATATCAGTGGTGCACGCCACGTGTTATTAAATATTATGAGCGGAAGCGATGATATTGATATGGATGAGTTTGGTGAAATTACAGATTACATTCAAGATGCTGCCGGTGGAACTGCCGAATTAATTACAGGTTACGGTACCGATGCTTCTTTAGGAGATAATGTGAGTGTTACAATTATTGCAACCGGGTTTAAAGCAAAACAAAGTACAGGTTTTGAAGCCATCACGTTTAAGGAGCGTAAAATTGTAAACTTAGATGAGAAACCAATTGTAAACACGGTAGAAGACACAAAACAAATTACCATTATTGACGAAATTCAAAAAGCGGAACCATTTGTTTTTGTAAAGGAAGATACTTCGACAAGCTCAGTAACCGATAAGCAAGAAGATGTAACTACTACAATTGTAAATACAGTTGAAGAGAAGACAGAAACTAATTTTATTATTCATCAGTTAAACGATGAAGTAAAAGAAGAAGTAGTAAACGAAACAAAAACTACTATTACTGAATTTACCTTTAACGAAATTAAAGACGAAGTAAAAACTACAGTTTCTGAAACAACAACAAACAATACTGTAAACTTAAACGAAGATACTGTTAGCCGCGAAGAGCAAATTAAATTGGCGCAAGAGCGTATTCGTAAGTTAAAAGAAATTACGTTGAAAATGAAAAGCCCTGAAGGCTTAGCAGCATTGGAAAAACAAACTGCTTTTGAACGTAAAAATATTTCGTTAGAAAACAAAACGCACAGCACCGAAAGCAATGTATCGCGTTATACCTTAAGCGAAGGTGATGACAAAAAAATTGAAATCCGCCCAAACAATTCGTTTTTGCACGATAATGTAGATTAAGATTTAAAACTCTTATAAATTAAAAACCTCGAAATTAATTTTCGAGGTTTTTTCATGTTTTTATGAAATATTTTCTTCAGTTTCTGATTCAGCATAATAAATTTCAGAAAATGTTTCATACAAATCGTTATTTATCATATGAGAATTTGGAGGTATTATTTTTTTTAAATTTTCTTGAACATCATAATCTGTTGCAATCCAATAAATTTGATTATTACTTATACAAGCTAAAGTAATATCATTTATCTCGGATTCTGAAAAGTCTGAAAATGCTGAAAGTTGCGCTAAAACAGAATGGGTTGTTGCAAATGAACCACTTTTGGCAAGTTTTTCTATTAATAAAGTTTTCTCATATTCGTTAGCTAATTTGATTTTAGGAAAATTCTTTTTAAAAAAAAGCGTCAAGGTTTTGAAAAGAATAATTGATGAACATTTTTTATTCTGCCACTCTTTAATTAAAAAAGGTTTGAAATTTTCATTATTTAATTCAGACAAATAATCGCTATCATCAGTCACAAATATAATATCTTCATTATCTGGAACAGATTCTAATAAAGCTTCCCAATTTATTGCATCACCATAAGAGTCCTTTTTGCCCGGAGGATTACCAATTTCGTGACGATATTTTGCCAAGTTAAAAATTGGTTTGGTGATATTAATAATTTTTGCATTTCTAAAAAGTTCTGAAATAATAATATCTGCTTTTAATGAATTAGTATTAATGTCTTTTGATAATTTTTCCAAAAGTGCTTGTTTATTTTCATCAAATAATTTTATGGTTTCTTTTAGTTTTTTGTATTCAGGATATTGCTTAGTCATTTGAGGAAACTGTTTTTCAATTTTCTCTTTCCGAAATTCCTTTAGCGCATCAGCTATTTTATTATCTCTATTTCTATGAAATTCATCCACAACTTGATTGGGAACAAATAACGTAATCTCATCATTTTTTATTAATACCAATAGTTTGTTTAATTCCTCTAAATCGTCTCCCGAGAAATGATAAAAGTTTAGAAAAATATTTGTATCAATAAAGAGATTCATTTAGTAAGGTTTAAAAATAGAACTTAGTGAAATTAATTTTTTGTTTAATCAAAGCTAAAAATTATTTAATTAATCCAATAAAAAAAGCCCACCGAATTTCTTCGACAGGCTGTTTTAAATAATTTAGTAGAGTATTATGCTGTTACAACTGAAACGTAAGAACGATCGTCGCGTTTCTTTTTAAACACAACTTTACCGTCAGTTAAAGCATACAATGTGTGGTCTTTTCCAATACCAACATTTTCACCCGGGTTGTGTTTTGTACCGCGTTGGCGAACAATAATGTTGCCTGCAATACAATTTTCACCACCAAATATTTTAACGCCTAAACGTTTACTATGCGAATCGCGACCGTTATCGGACGAACCCGCCCCTTTTTTGTGTGCCATTTTATTTTTATTTTAAATGTTAAATTATAAATTTTGAATGTTAAGCTAATTTAAGATTTAGCATTCATCATTCAACATTTCTTAATCTTCTTTCTTTTTAGTTACTTTTTTTGCTGCTGCTTTTTTAGGAGCTGCTTTTTTTGCCGGAGCTTTTTTAACTTTCACTTCTTCAGCCACCACTTCAGCTACTGCTGTTTCAGGCTTAATGTATTTAGGTGAAGCTAAACGTACCGGACGTTTTTCAACTTTTAACTCATCAGTTACTGTTTCGCCTTTGGCTAAAACACCTTGAATTAAAATTTGAGTAAAATGTTGACGGTGGTTGTTCCATTTTTGCGTGGTTTTACGACGTTTCTTTTTGAAAACAATCACTTTGTCGCCTTTTACGTGGCTAATTACTGTGGCTGCTACTTTAGCGCCATCTACGGTTGGGTTACCTACCTGAATTTTTCCGGCATTATCTATTAATAATACTTTGTCAAATTCAATGTTAGCACCCTCGTTAGCCTCTAGGCGGTGAACGTAAACTTTGTTTCCACGTTCCACTTTAAACTGTTGCCCGGCTATTTCTACAATTGCGTACATGCTAATTAATTTAAATTGTTAATAATTCCTTTTAAAAAGGAGGGCAAATATACTCAAAAAGTTTTAATTGGCAAATTTTTATTGAAAAATACAATTTGGTTTAAATCTTTATACATTATAGTGGTTTTTAAAACTAATTATAGCATTAATCGGCTGTTTATTAAATACTTGCGCTTGTTTTATAGCCAATTGATTTTCTTTCAAAATTATTTTCTCTCTTTTCGATTAGTTCGTCAAGGTATTGAAAAACCAATTCAATATTTTTACTATTATTATTTAATTTAGTTTTAATAGCTTCTATTTCTAAACGTATTTCGGTTTGATTAGTCTGCGACTCCCTTAAAGCAATAAAAACATCAATTATACGCATGCTAACTTCAATGGCTCTTTTACTATTTATGACATTTGAGAGCATTAAGATACCATGTTCAGTAAAAGCATAAGGAAAATATTTAACATTTTGACCTCTCTTCAAGGTCGCAATTTGCGACCTTGAAATTTCAAGCTCTTCTTTGGTCAGTTCAAACATATATTTTTCCGGAAATCGCTCAGGATTTCTTTTAACTTGTTCTTTTAGACGCTTCGTTTCAACGCCATATAATTCTGCTAAATCCCTATCTAGCATTACTTTTAGTCCACGAATTATATAAATTTTATTTATAATAAACTCGTTAATTTTAAATAATTGGTTTTCTCCTTCTTGCATAATTTATTTGCAAAATTAACTACAAATTAAGGCAAAGTATTGCTATAATATATAGTAAAAAAGATGGGTTTAATTCTTATACACCTAAGTCGACTTTTGGAGGCTTATTTATTAAATAAACGCTTAAAATAATGACTAGGATGCTTATAATTTGAATAATATTAATGGTTTCGCTATCAAAAAGCCCCCATAAAACAGCTACCACCGGAATTAAATAGGTGCAACTACTGGCAAAAATAACCCCTGAAAGCTTAATTAAGTTATTGTAAATAATAACCGATATGGCCGTCCCAAAAATGGCTAAAATGCTTACATATCCTAGCGAATTTAATGCCTCGGGGTGCTGAGATAGATGTGTTGTGAAATTGCTAAACCCAAACAAATAAATAAGGGCAACTGGGCCCGTAAAGCAAAAAGCCCAAACGGTGGCTTTTACCGAGTTTAAATCATGCAAATATTTTTTTATACCATTAATGCTTATAGCATAGCAAAAGGTGGCGGCTACAACTAATAAACTATATATGACGTTATTTGAGGTTTCGCCACTGTCGTTAAATAACATGAGGCTTATGGCGGCTAAAAAGCCAATCAACACGCCAACTATTTTAATTTTAGAAGGTTTATCTCTTAACCAAATTAAGCTTACAATAATAGTGAATAGGGGAGTTAAAGCGTTTAACATACCTGCTAAACCGCTGCTAATTTGAGTTTCGGCCTTTGTAAATAAAAATGCAGGAATTAAATTACCAAACACGCCCATAAAAATTAAACCTAACCAGTATTTTTTTAAATCTAATTTGTAATGTTTAATTAAAAGCGGACTTAAAAATAAGAATGCAATAGATATGCGCATGGCAGCCACCTCGTCGCTCGAAAAAGCAACCATACCGCGTTTCATTAAAATAAACGAGCTGCCCCAAACTAATGAAAGTGTAATTAATATAACCCAGGCAAGGGTTTTTTTATTTTGCATTATTTACTATGAGGGCGTAAAAGTACTTTTAAACTTTTAATTCTTAATAAAATAGTTTTTTAATAACTCTAACAATTCCTTTATAAAATAACTTCGTAAAATTAATGAGTAACAACACTTTATCAAAACGCATAAAAACATCAGGAATAACGGTTATTATTAGCCTGTCGTTAGTATTATTTATGCTGGGCGCCTTGGGTTTATTAATTATTAACGCCAATAAATTAACCATTCATTTTAAAGAAGATATTGGTTTTCAGGTCTATTTAAAAGATACCGCCAACTCAGCCCAAACCGACGGTTTAATTCAGGAAATTAGTAACTCCAACTACGCTAAAAGTGTAACATTAATTACCAAAGAGAAAGCAGCCGAAAAATTGAAAGCCGATTTGGGAGAAGATTTTGTAACGTTTTTAGGAAGTAATCCTTTACTAAACTCTCTGGACGTAAAATTAAATGCCAATTACGTAAATGCAGATACTTTACAAATAGTCGAAAAAAACTTAATGCAAAAGCCATTTATTAAGGAAATTGTCTATCAAAAAGACATGATTAATTCCTTAAATAAAAACACTAAAGCGGTAGCCTTTTTTATTTTAATTTTTAGTGGGGCATTATTGATTGTCGCCATTGCTTTAATTAACAATACCATTCGTTTATCTATTTACTCGCAACGCTTTTTAATAAGAACCATGTATTTGGTGGGTGCCACACGAGCTTTTATAAGCAAACCTTTTATATTTAAAGGGGTGAGGCAGGGCATTATTGCCGGAGTAATTGCAGGCGCTCTATTGGCAGGCTTTTTGGTAGTGAGTACCCGTTTTATACCCGATTTAATGCAGTTGCAGGATGAGAATATCTTAGTTATCCTCTTTATTTCCATTATTTTAATTGGGATAATTATTTCAGGATTTAGTGCCCTTCTTTCTGTTTTACGTTATTTAAAGCTCAAAACCAGCGACTTGTATTTTTAGTACCTTAAGGCTGAGCGCAGCCGAAGCCCAAAAAAAGACACGAATTGCACGAATCTGTGTTTAATGAATTTATTCAAAAACTTAAGCGTTATGAGTGAAAATTAGTGCTAATTCGTGTCTAAAAATTTAAATATTCTTAACCTTTATATCAGCTATTTTATGTGTAAATTTGTATATTAAAATTAGATACAAAATGAACACAAATTTTAGAAACACCAATATCGACAAAATAGAAAGCGCTACCATAGTTAGCGAAAATAAATTGTTACGTGCCGCTTTTTCATGGATGGCATTGGCAATGGTACTTACAACAATTGCATCCTTGTTGTTTGCATTTGTTCCACAATTAACTAGTTTATTGCTGCAACCTACAGAGTTTGGATTTAAGCCGACTATTTTAGCTTACGTAGTAATGTTTGCGCCTTTATTATTCGTTTTTGCGATTGGGTTAGGCATTAATAAGATGCGCTACACAACTTTGATAGGGGTTTTTGTTGCTTATGCAATCATTAACGGAATTAGTTTCAGTTTTATATTCTTTATATATAACATTGGTTCAATCTTCAAGGTGTTTTTAAGTACAGCTGGATTATTTGCTATAATGGCCATTGCCGGTTATACTACAAAAACAGATTTAACCAAAATGGGAAGCATTTTAATGATTGGATTAATTGGAATACTTGTAGCATCATTAATCAATATGTTTATGCGCAGCTCGGGAATGGATTACATCATTAGTATTTTAGGTGTAATTATTTTTACAGGTTTGACTGCTTGGGACGTACAAAAGATTAAAAACTTAGGGCAAACTGCAGATGATAGTGAAGGAAGCAAAAAGATGGGAGTATTAGGTGCCTTAACCTTGTATATGGATTTCATTAACTTATTCTTGTTCTTGTTACGTTTATTTGGTAACAGAAAATAATACAATTTTTCAACGAGTTTAAAGGCCGGTTTTTATGCCGGCTTTTTTATTTTCAAATAAATTTTGCAAATTAAAAAAACCTTTATACATTTGTAGAGTGATTAGTCAATCATTAAAAATTGGATAAACAAAGCGAAATATTAAAAGCAGCACTTAAACTTTTTGTAGAGTTTGGGTTTCACGGCACACCTACCAGTAAAATTGCTCAAGAGGCCGGTGTAGCCAATGGTACTTTATTCCATTACTACAAAACAAAAGACGATTTAATTGTGGCTTTGTATGTTGATATAAAAACACGTTTAGGAGGTTGTATGTATGGAGCCATTGATGAGTCCATGTCGTACGAAGAAACGCTAAAGACTATTTTTAACGAAACGTTGACGTGGGCCTTAGCAAATAAAATGGAATTTAATTTTATTCAACAATTTCACACCTCCCCATTTATTTCCTTGCTTTCAAAAGAAGAGATTGCCAAACAAGCACAACACCACTTAGAAATTATTGCAAAAGGCATTAAAAAAAAGCATTTAAAGGATTTGCCCGTTGAATTGTTGTATACATTAATTACCAGTCATACGTTTGGTATATATCAGTTTATTGCTTCAAGCGATTTCTCCGGTGCTAAACAAAAAAAACTAATCAACGAATCATTTGAACTAATATGGAAAATGATAAAACAGTAAAAAAATTTAAAATCATATAGAGTGAGTAGTCAATCAATAATTAAATATAAAATAAGCATATGAAAAAAGTAGCCTTAATTACAGGTGCCTCTTCAGGCATAGGAAAAGAAACCGCAAAACTATTAGTTGCAAGTGGTTATATTGTTTACGGGGCAGCCCGCCGTGTTGATAAAATGAACGATTTAAAAGAAGAAGGCGTAAAATTGCTTGAGTTAGATGTAACCAAAGATGAATCGATGGTTAACGCAGTTCAGAAAATACTAGAAACAGAAAAAAGAATTGATGTATTGGTAAACAATGCGGGATATGGTTCTTACGGGGCATTGGAGGATGTTCCCCTCTATGAGGCTAAGTATCAGTTTGAAGTTAACATATTTGGATTAGCAAGATTGATACAACTGGTGCTTCCTTATATGCGTCAACAAAAATCGGGTAAAATTATTAATGTGTCCTCCATGGGTGGTAAATTTGGCGAACCTCATGGTGCTTGGTATCATGCCACTAAATTTGCTGTAGAGGGTTTGAGCGACAGCTTACGCATGGAATTAAAGCAATTTAACATTGATGTAGTGGTAATACAACCTGGAGCTATTATTACGGAGTGGAATACTATTGCCCGCGAAAATTTAATGAAGGTATCCGGCCATACGGCTTATAAAGATTTGGTTGCAAAACACGTTCGATTTTTAGCAACTGGCGATACAAAAGGATCTCAACCAATTGTTGTAGCAAAAGTAATAGTCAAAGCCGCTTTAAGCAATCATCCTAAAACACGTTATGCAATGGGCTATGGTGCAAAATTGTTATTGTTTATGAGAAAAATGTTATCAGACAGGATGTTCGATAAAGTACTAATAAGTCAAATGAAATAATATGGTAGGATTAACAATTGCAGTTTCGGCAATAGTAGTATTAATTATTGTTGTTATAGTTTTTATGCAGCAGACTAAATTTGGCAGAACGCCAAAAGGTGAGCGACTAACACGTGTAAAACAATCGCCGCATTTTAAAAAGAATAAGTTTGAGAATATCAGTTATACGCCAGATTTAACGGATGGAGCCACCATCCCAAAAATAATGAAAGAGTTCTTTTTTGCTAAAAATCCAAACCTAAAACCCAAAACAAAATTGCCTTCACGAAAAATGGATTTACATAATTTAGACAAAACTAAAAATGTATTGGTGTGGTTCGGGCATTCGTCTTATTTTTTACAAGTAGATGGAAAACGTTTTTTGGTTGATCCGGTTTTAAGTGGTGCTGCTTCTCCAATAAAATTTACTACTAAAAGTTTTAATGGAAGTGATGTTTATTCTGTAAACGATATTCCTGAAATAGATTATTTAATGATTACACATGATCATTGGGATCATTTGGATTATGAAACAGTAATAAAACTAAAACCAAAAATTAAAAAAGTTATTACAAGTTTGGGAGTTGGAGAACATTTAGAGCGCTGGAAGTTTGATAAAAAAATGATTATTGAAACACATTGGAACGATGAAACTGATTTAGAAAATGATTTTAAAATAATTACAAAAACTGCACGTCACTTCTCAGGAAGGGGGTTTAAGCGTGCACAGGCTTTGTGGAGTAGTTTTGTTTTAATAAGCCCTTCACAAAAAATATACATCGGGGGCGACAGTGGTTACGATTCTCATTTCAAAGAAATTGGCAATGAATTTGGTTCATTTGATTTAGTAATATTGGAGTGCGGGCAGTACAATAGATATTGGAAACACATTCACATGATGCCGGAAGAGACCGTTCAAGCCGCCATTGATTTAAACGCAACCAAATTATTACCGGTACATTGGGCAAAGTTTTCATTAGCTATGCACGATTGGGATGATTCAATAAAGCGCGTGGTTGCGGCAGCAAATGAAAGTAAAATGCCAATTCTTACACCAATGATAGGTGAAGCGTTGCTTTGGAATGATGATTCAAAAAGCTATAAAAAGTGGTGGGAAAATGTAAAATAAATTAGTTTAAGAATTGCTTGATAAAGTTTATAAATGTTCATCATTGCAAGGAGGAACGACGAAGCAATCTTATATTACGTTAGATTGCTTCTGTATCGCTTGTAATGACGAAAATAAATTCATTTATGACGTCAAGGTAATGATTTATACTTTTTTAACGCTTAAATATGGTGGTATTTTTCACCCTTTAAAATGGTAAAAGCTCTGTATAATTGTTCTAAAAAAAATAAACGAACCATTTGATGCGAGAAAGTTAATTGGGATAGCGCCACTTTATAATTGGCACGTTTATAAACTTCTTCAGAAAAGCCAAAAGGCCCGCCGATTAAGAATACCAGACGTTTTACCGAAGCATTTTGTTTCTGTAAAATAAATTTTGAAAAACCCTCTGAATTGAATTCGGTTCCGTTTTCATCCAATAAAACCAGGTAGTCGTCACTTAAAATGGTAGAGAAAATCAGCTTGCCTTCTTCTGATTTCTGCTCGTTTACGCTGCGTTGTCGTACGCTTTTTGGTACGTTTATTGTAGCAATTTCGAGCGTGGTATAGTTTTTTAAGCGTTTGGTATAAATATCGATACCTTCATTTAAAAAGCTATCCTGTGTTTTATCTATTTGTATCAGTAAAATCTTCACAATATAAAATTGCTAAAAAATAATTAACTTTGTAGAACAATGAAATTGCTAATAAACATATTTTTTTTCTTATTCAGTTTTCTTTTTTCAGGAGGAGATATAGCCGAGGAGATAATTACGTCTATTAAACAAAGTAAAACTACTGATTTGGTAAAGTATTTTGATGAGAAAGTATCTATTAAAATTATAACTCAAGAAGATGTTTTAAGCAAACAACAAGCCGAAGCCAATATTAAGTATTTTTTTGAAAAACACAGCGTTAAAGGATTTACCAATACAAAAACAAGTACTGTAAATAATACAAGCCAATACATTACCGGAAGTTTAGAAACAACAAACGGTAAATTTAAAGTATCTATTTTAGTGCGACGAAGTTTAATTGCTCAATTTAGAATAGAAAACGACAATGACTGATTTCATTAAATTACACAAAAACCATTTTAATTTTGAAAAATTTGTTTTAACTGCTTTAGCTGAAGATGTTGGTAATGGCGATCATACAGCACTCTCTACTATTCCTAAAAAGCATGAAGGCAAAATGCAATTGTTGGTAAAGGAAGATGGCATAATTGCAGGAATTACAGCTGCAAAAAAGATTTTAAAGATTATAGATCCGTCTATTAAAATGACAGAATTGAAAGTGGATGGAGATATTGTAAAAAAAGGGCATATTGTTTTTTATTTGGAAGGAAACACCCAAAAACTTTTGACTGCCGAACGCATTATTTTAAATGTTATGCAACGCATGAGTGGTATTGCCACTAAAACCAATTATTTACAAAGTTTATGTAGAAGCACGGTTACTAAGGTAATTGATACACGGAAAACTACTCCGGGCTTTCGATTTTTTGAAAAATGGGCAGTTGTTATTGGGGGCGGAGCCAATCACCGCTATGGCTTGTTTGATATGGTGCTGATTAAAGATAATCATATTGATTTTGCAGGAGGAATAACAAACGCCATCGACGCCGCCAATAAATATTTAAAGGCAAAAAAATTAAAACTGCCAATTGAAGTAGAAACAAGGAATTTAGACGACGTGAAAAAAGTAATGGAGCATGGCAAGGTACAACGTATTATGCTTGATAACTTTACAGTTGAACAAACCGCACAAGCAGTAAAGCTAATTAAAAATCAATTTGAGGTAGAATCTAGTGGTGGCATTACAGAGAGGAACATTGCCGACTACGCCAAATGTGGCGTTGATTTTATTTCAGTTGGTGCCTTAACACATCATATTAAAAGTTTGGATTTGAGTTTGAAGGCCATCAAATAGTTAACTCTCCAATTACCAGTCATGCTGAACTTGATTCAGGATTGAAGCACTTTTAATTATAACTAAAGACAGAGGTCAAGCTTAGAATGACGTTTGTTTATTTTTGTTTATTTTTACCAAACTAATGCAAAAGCTTTTCTTTGGTATATTATTATTTTTTTCTTTAAAATCATCTTGTCAGTACGATCAAATGGCACGCAATGCTTTTATTGGAGAAGACATTCAACAAGCTTTTGATTATTGGAGTATCAGTAAACCCAACACAACGTTTCATTCTTCGTTTCGTCCGTACTTAAGCAGCACCTTTGCAGATGCTACCGATTCGGTTATTCCATTTAAATTTTATGCTTTTAAAAATTTTTTTTTAAGCAAAATGCTTAACGAAAAACCCGAAAAACGAATTTGGTATAACTTACAATTTCACCCAATACTTGATGCACAAATTGGTTACGATGGTGTATTAAAACAATCTATTTATAACCTCATTGGCGGCATGCATCTTAAAGCAAACATAAATAACGACTTTACTTTTGCAGCAACTTTAGTGGGAGGGAAGCAACAAAATCCTTTTTTTATTGATACAGTTTTATCACTACAAAAAATTAATCCTGAGTTTGGTCAGCAATATGGTACCAATAAAAAAGGATATTCCTTTGCTGATGTTTTTGGGTATGCTTCCTATTCACCAAGGAATAACAAAATTTTTAATTTTCAATTAGGGCGAGATAAACATTTTATTGGCGATGGATACCGGAGCCTAATAATGAGTGATTATGCGCCAGCGATGCCTTATTTTCGAATTAACACAAACATCTGGCGTTTGCAATATAGTGTTTGGTATACCTGGATGTACGATGTAAGCAATTCATATGGATTAAAAAATAATTACACTAATAAATTTAGCACCAGTCATTATTTAAGTTATAATATTTTAAAAGAATTAAATGTGGGATTGTTTGAAAATATTATTTGGCGTGGCACAGATACCAATCAAGTAAGAACTTTTGATGTAAACTATCTAAACCCAATTATTTTTATGCGTCCCTTAGAATATTCTGTTGGATCACCAGATAATGTGAACATTGGATTTAATATAAATGCCAAATTGTTTAAAACTCTTAAAGTTTATGCACAATTGGGATTAGATGAGTTTTTTTTAAAAGAAATAAGGGCACGCAATGGTTGGTGGGCAAACAAACAAGCTTGGCAGCTTGGTGCTAAATACATGAATGCGTTTAATGTAAAGGGACTAAGTTTACAAGTTGAATATAATGAAGTGCGACCTTATACATATACACATGGTTTAGTGCAACAAAATTATGCACATTACGGCATGCCTTTGGCGCATCCTTTTGGCGCAAATTTTAGAGAATTTTTAGGATTTGTAAATTACCGAAAAAACAACTTTCAATTAAGTTGGCAGGGCATGACCGCTATTGTGGGGAAAGATTCACTAAGTGCCACTTCTAACATCGGGCAGAATATTTTTGCAAGTTACGTTACCCGAAATCTGGAGTATGGTAATAAAACTACACAAGGTATTAAAACAACTATTTTACAGAGCAACTTAAAGCTTACTTATTATGTTATCCCCGACATGAATTTGCGGTTAGAATTGGGATACATCCAGCGTTCAGAAACAAATTCATTGGGATATATTCTGCAAAATCCTTTTTTTTATGTTGGAATAAAAAGTAGTTTTTGGAATTCGGAGAAGTTTCAATAGCTAACCACTAAGGCACTTAGAGCACAAAGTTGCACTAAGATTTTTTTGAGAACCTTCGTGTTTTTTATGTCTTAGTGGTTTATTAAATTGAGATGTAAATTAACGCAAACTTAATTTCTTAATAACAAGCCTTTTTATATCTTTAGTCTTTTAATTACTAGGAATAATTTTTTAATCTTTAATCTATATATATGAACCATTTTAACAGAACAAAAATTGTTGCTACCATGGGACCGGCAACAGCAGATATAAAAGTATTAGAAGGCATGTTTGAAGAAGGTTTGGATATTTGCCGTATTAATTTTAGCCATGGTGATTACGATGCAGTTTTAAATAACGTAAAAAATATCCGTGAATTAAATAAAAAGTTAAACCGCCACGTAGGTATTTTGGCAGATTTACAAGGCCCTAAACTACGTATTGGAGTTGTTCAAAATAATTTAGCGGTGTTAGAGGCAGGCAAAACAATTACCATCACAACAAAAGAGTGTGAAGGAAACGAGAGCCGCATCTACATTACTTATCCTCAATTTCCACAAGACGTTAAGGTAGGAGAAACAGTTTTAATAGACGATGGTAAATTGCATCTTAAAGTAATAGATACTAATTTAAAGGATGAAGTACGTTGCGAAATTTTAGTTGGCGGAAATTTATCTTCTAAGAAAGGTGTTAATCTCCCTAACACAAAAATCTCGTTACCATGTTTAACCATTAAAGATATTCGTGACTTAGAATTTGCTTTAGAGCATGATTTTGATTGGATTGGTTTATCATTTGTGCGCAGCGTTACGGATATTGTGGAGTTAAAAGACATTATTAAACACAAACAAAAACGCGCTCGTGTTATTGCAAAAATAGAGAAACCGGAAGCCATTAAAGATATTGATCAGATAATTGATGTTACGGATGGAATAATGGTAGCGCGTGGTGATTTAGGTGTTGAGTTGCCAATGGAGCAAGTGCCTTTATTACAAAAAATGATTGTACAAAAATGTGTGCAAGTTGGTAAACCTGTAATTATTGCTACGCAGATGATGGAAAGCATGATTACGAGTTATACTCCAACACGTGCAGAGGTTAACGACGTTGCTAATGCTGTAATGGACGGTGCAGATGCAGTGATGTTAAGTGCTGAAACCAGCGTGGGTAAATACCCAATTAAAGTAATTGAAATGATGCGACGCATTATTACTCAGGTAGAAGAATTGGATACTATTTACTACAAGGAAAATAATCCTCAAGTAAAAACTATTACTTATATAACAGATAGTATTTGCTACAACGCCTGTTCTTTGGCGCATCATGCTAATGCACAGGCTATTATTAGTATGACAAATAGTGGTTACACGGCCTTTAAATTAAGTAGCCATCGTCCTAAAGCGCATATTTTTATTTTTACTGATAATCAATCGTTATTAACTACCTTAAGTTTGGTATGGGGCATACGTGGGTTTTATTACAATAAGTATGAAAGTACTGATGATACAATCAACGACTTAAAAGCCTTTATAAAAGCCGAGGGGTTTGTAAAAGATGATGACTTAGTAATTAACATTGCAAGTATGCCAATGAAGGAAAAGGGGCGCACCAACATGATGAAGTTGAGTTATATTTAATCAAGTGTTTTTAGCCTTTGGCCTGTAAGCCTCAATCTTACCGGTTTTTACATAATCCATACTAATAGTAAGCGTATCAACAAAGCGTTTATTGTTAAAGTTTTGATGAAGAAGTGTTACCATCTTTCCGTTTGCTTTGTATACAATAGCTGTGTGTTTTGGAAAACTCATGCTACCATTAGGAAATTTTAGTTTAATATTTGAAAACTGTAAGATGTCGGCAGGCTTTAATTCTTGTTTGGGATAATCTAATTTTATTCCAAATTTATGAGGAGATTCCCAATTAGCATTTGCATAATTTAAAGCGCTATTGGCTAAATCCCAACATTCACCAGTGTCCACTTTTTTACCTAAGTTTTTTAAAGAGAATTCAATAATTTTTTGAGATACTGAAGAAGTCTGCGATTTAACTTTAATTACAGTAAAAATAAAGAGTATTAAAATTAATCTTGTCATTTAGTTAAAAAACTTCTTTAGCAACCGCTTTTGTTGCTTCGCTCGCGCCCATGGTGTAAAAATGTAAACAAGGCACATTCGCTTTTACAAGTTCTTTACTTTGCTCAATGCACCACTTAATACCTACTTCTTTAATCTGCTTGTCATCTTTACATTTTTCCAATTCCTCATAAAATGGTTGAGGAATATCAATATGAAAAATTTTAGGTAAAGTCGTTATTTGTTTTTTACTGCTTAATATTTTTAAACCCGGTATAATAGGAATATTAATATCGTTTTTACGACATAGGGCAACAAAATCAAAATACTTCTTATTGTCAAAAAACATTTGTGTTACAATGTACTCAGCACCGGCTTCTACTTTCGCTTTTAAATATTTTAAATCGCTAATCATGTTAGGTGCTTCAAAATGTTTTTCGGGGTAAGCGGCAATACCAATACAAAAATCGGTAGGTGCGGCATCTTTCATTTCATCATCTAAATAATTAGCTTTATTCATTTCACCAATTTGTTTTACTAAATCAAGGGCGTAATGATGTCCTCCGGGTTCTGGCACAAAGCTGGCTTCTGTTTTAATACTGTCACCCCTCAGAGCTAGCACATTATCTACACCCAAGAACTGTAAATCAATTAACGCATTTTCAGTTTCTTCCTTAGTAAATCCCCCACAAATAATATGTGGTACAGCTTCCACATTATATTTGTTCATAATGGCAGCACAAATGCCAACGGTTCCTGGTCGTTTACGAATACTTACTTTTTCTAGGTAACCACCTTCACGTTTTTTGTATATGTATTCTTCACGATGATAAGTAACATCAACAAAAGCAGGTTTAAACTCCATCAAAGGATCAATCCCATCATAAATACTTTGTATACTTTTGCCTTTTAGAGGCGGTAAGATTTCAATAGAAAAAAGTGTTTTTTTGCTTTGCGAAAGCTTTTGGGTCAACTTCATATAAATTATTAAATAGTTGTATTTGTGTGTTGATTAACAGAAATAATTTCTTTTATTTCAGGGACGGCTCGTCGAATCGTTTCCTCAATACCGGCCTTCATAGTCATATGGCTCATATTACAGGTTTTACAAGCACCCATTAATTCAAGTTTTAAAACAAATTCCGGTGAAATATCAACAATCTCAACATTACCACCATCCGCTTCCAAATAAGGACGAATAGAGTCTAATGCCTCTTCTACTTTGCGATACATTGTATCCATAATCAATTTTATGTCAAAGATACAATAAACACACAATATACAAAAACCTTATCTTTGTGGATATATGGAAGAACAAAACCTAATTTTTGGCACGCGTGCTGTTATTGAAGCCGTTGAGGCCGGAAAGGATATTGAAAAAATACTATTGCAGAAAGGGTTATCAAACGAGCTATTTCATCAATTAAGAAAAGCCTTACAAGGAACAACTGTACCTTTTCAATTTGTACCGCCCGAAAAGTTAAAACGATTAACCGATAAAAATCATCAAGGGGTTATTGCTTACTTAACAGAAATCACGTATTATGATACCGAAGAATTATTAGCTTCCGTGTTTGAAAAGGGAAAAATGCCTTTGGTGTTAATTTTGGATAGAATTACAGATGTGAGGAATTTTGGTGCCATTGCGCGCAGTGCGGAATGTGCTGGTGTTGATTTTATTATTATTCCTGCCAGAGGTGCGGCACAAATAAATGGAGATGCTATAAAAACGAGCGCAGGAGCTTTACACAAAATAAAAGTTTGTAGGGAGGAGAATCTAAAAAACACAATCGACTATTTAAAAGAAAGCGGTTTGCAAATTATTAGTTGCCACGAAAAAACAGATAAGTACTTTTACGATGCCGATTTTAAGCAACCTACCGCTATTATTATGGGAAGTGAGGAAAACGGTATTAGTGGGGAGTATTTGAAGCGAAGTGATGTTCAGGTGAAAATACCAATGGTGGGCAATACTGCTTCTTTAAATGTGGGAGTTGCAACTGGTATTGTGTTGTTTGAAGCTGTAAAACAGCGATTGTAAATCAATCTAGTGGTTATTGCCACTGATTTCAAAAATTTCGCTGATGGAATTTTATCTGTGGTATCCGAGAAATCTATGGCATTATTTTTTTTGAAATGAAAAAGATTTTATATTTTATAGTTTATTCCAATTTATTTATTGCATTATGTTGCGCTGTTCTTACATTACAAACAACTTTAATTTTTGAAGAGACAAACACTCGGATTTTTGAATATACCTTAATAAATTTTATTGCTACATTTTGTTTGTATAATCTACAACGCCTTTATTATAGTGCCATGCAACCCGAAAGTATAAAATATGCATGGTACATAAAAAACCGAAGATTAATTTTCACATTAATTATTTTGTTATTTATTTGTTCTTTTAATTTTTTGTGGAATTTTTTTATTGAAAACAAAATGCATCTATTTGGTTATTCAATATTATCTGTTGCAAGTCTAGCTTATTTTTTACCACCCATTCAATTAAAAAAAATTGGTGTATTAAAGCCCTTTTTAATAAGTGCGGTTTTTGTGGCAGTTACAATTATTATACCTCTTGATTTTAAAATTACTGGTAAAGTACTTTTTTATTCATTTGCCCAATTTTGTTTTGTAAGTATTTTATGTGTTTTATTTGATATAAGGGATGTGAACGAAGACAGAGGAAAAGGAGTAAGGACAATTCCCGTTTTAGTAGGTTTAAAAAAAACAAAAATAATATGTGCAATGATACTCATTAGTTATTTTATAATAGCAACACGTTTTTTTAATTCGAGTTATTTAGTTACTCTTTTATTACTCGTTTGCATATTAACAATAATCATTATGTTAACTAACGAAAAACGAAATAATTATTTTTATTTAGTTATAGTTGATGGGATGTTGTTGCTGCAATTCAGCTTCTTCGCAATAGTTAACTATTACCAGGCATGATAACGATAACACAAAGTAATGACTTAACAGTCATAAATATTGAGTTTTATTTGGTAAACCAAACAGGAGATGCTTCGATAAACTTATTTATTTTAGCAAGCGCTCTGAAGCGTCAAATAGAGGCAGTGTATAATATAATGGAAAACAATTTACTATGTATAGTTTCAGTACAGCCTTTGTATAAATACAAATTAAAGGACTTAACTCGGAAATTGATTTTTGCTGTGAGCAATTCTATTACAAATGATAATGTTGCAGAAGCATACTTTTGTGGTAATATGGCGAAAATAAATGTCAATCAAATACAAGCAATTATCAGCAATCAAAATGTAAGAACTATACCTCATGAAGTTGGGCATTTATTAGGATTAGATCACCCCCATGCTCGCGCAAAATATAATTCGGTAAACGAGCAAGCTCATGAATTGGAAAGAAATATGACAGAAGAAGAAAGAGGGAAAAATTTAATGAGCCAAACCTGGTATATACAAAAAGCAGGTAAAAGGGAGAATGAAGCATTAAATTTGACAAAAAACCAAGTAGCTTTAATTATTGAGAATTATAAAAAAAATAGATTAAATAAAAATTTTACCTTAAGAAAAACGTGGTTTGGTTGGAAATGGAACTATGCTTAATTATTATTAATAACAGGTATTTTTTTAGAAACCACTTGACCGTTAGTATAAAATAAATTAACCAAATACACACCATTTGCCAATTCAGGATTGATGGTGATAGAATTATAACCCTCTTTGATAGGTAAAGAATTTGATCTTATTAATCTTCCTGCAGCATCAATAATATTTACGGTATAGTTTGTGGCATTTTTACTTGTTGAAGTAATCACAATTCCATTTTGTTGGTTGTAATAAACAGTAGGGGTTTCAACTTTCAAATTACAATCATTACTTACAAATTCAATTTTTGAATTTTGGGAGGTTAAATCAGCGTCAACCATTTTAAGACGGAAATAATTACCTAGTTCTGTTTTGTTTAAAACAGTATACGAATATTTATTAATTGAAGATGAGTTTTCGTAGCCATTAACGGTGGCAATTTTATTAAAATTAATGCCATCACTACTATTCATAATATCGAAATGAGAACTATTTCTTTCGCTTGCAGAAGTCCAGTTTAAAATAACAGAATTGTTGTCCTTACAGGTTGCTGAAAAATCTAATAACTCAATTGGTAATGGCACTAAATTAGATGTTAGTACAAATGGGCCAAATGTTGTTGCGCCATTTAAGTTGGCTGTTCCGGTTCCGGCTAAAACACCACTTGCGCTGGCGTTATTGCTATTGTCTAATAACCAACCTGCGCCATTCCACCATTGCGGCCCTACCAAACCAGTTGGGCTAATTGTCATGGTATTTTCTGAACCTCTATATGTAAAAATCAAATTGGCAGTAACAGCACCATTATTATTAACTTGCCACCATCTATCAATTACCGAACCAATGGCACAGTTATTTCCACTGCTTGCATTATTTGGGCAATACATAAAGCTAACACTACTTTCCCAAGGTAAATTATTTGATGCTGCTGTTGCTCTTGTACTTACATCAATGGTAGAAGTAGTAGCTGTTGTTTTATTAAATGTAAAAGGAATTTGAGTGCCTGCCACACCAAATGGGTAAACGTGTGCGCCAGTTATTGTACTCATATTCCATCTCATAATACTAGGGTTAGTGCCTAAATTGGTTTCGCTTAAAACATAACCCGTACCATAAGTAACTGCAGTAATTGCAGGGTTAGTTATCGTTAAAATGTTTGAATTTAAATTATAAATATCTGAACCAACCGACAAAACCCCATTTGTGGTGGTAACGCCTCCAACTGAAGTATTAACATTTTGTGTTTTGGTACTACCAACAGTACCAGCTAAAGTAAGATTGTAAAACGTTGTTGAGCTTGTGCCATTAATACTCTCAGCTGCACCATTTAAAATAACGGTACCATTATCGCTACCAAAACCAGTATTAGCCGAGTTGTTTGTCCAATCACCTTCAATAGTAACAATTCCAGTAGCACTTGGGTCTATTTGCCCACCTACTTGACTTAAATAATCGCCATTAGTACCACCAGCCACATATATTTGCGCAGCACCAGAAAATACTATACGGGCACCGTTATTTATTAAGCCTTGAGCAAATACAGAGTTACAAAAGGATAACATAAACAGCGATATTTTTAAACAAAGTTTCATCTAATATTTTTGTTAGTACTTATTTTTTTCGATTTTCTTTATTGCTGGAATATCTTGTCTCTTCTGCTTGAGAAATCTCTTTAGGTCCAATAGCAGGAGCAAATCTTTCCGACGAATACGGAGAAATTGATCCATCGCTTAAAACTTCGTCAGCTCTATTTGCTGAGATAAAATAGCTAAATTTCGTATTTGATATTCCACCTTGTAATTCTTCAACATCAAAACCGAATTCTGTTTTATTTGAAACAAAAACACCATTACAATTGCCCTCTAGTTGAATAAATACGCGTAAGGGATGTTTTTCGTTAACAATAATATTTTTACTAAAAGTAGGATCAATAGCAATATGTACTTTACCGTTCACTAATTGTCCTTGTCCAAAATCTTGAAATAAATTTTCCGGAGCTTCAGGACAAGAAAGGACAACTAAATTATTATTTACATCTTTTACTGTTGTATTTACGGTTCCGTTACCTTCAATTTTACGGTTAACATTGGCCGCAGTTCTGGCACCAACATATGCGTAAGATTGCCCTGCATTGGTTTCAAAGTACCCACCAGCGCGCAGAGTTGCATTTGCCGCATTTGTTGAAACGCCTATTACACCGAGATTACGGGCAGTAGCTACTATGCCTGCACCGCCCGCAAATGTAGTTGCACCGTTTGCATTTCCTGAAAAAATACCACCTATACCATTGGTTGCATCGGTTGTTCTACCCCAAACTCCTATTGAAAAACCGGTGACAGCGGCACCGCTTCCGGCAGTTAAATAAGATGCAGCAGCATTGTTCCCGTTCACAATTAAACCAGTACCTGTTGCGTTTGTGTTTCTGGCAAATACTCCAAATCCTGTATTGCTATTTGAAAGACCATAAGAACCAATTGCACCAGAAGCTCCACCTTCAAAATAACCACCTATGCCATTTGCTGTGGAACAATACCCGTTTATGGCAAATTGACCGTAAGACGAAAAAACATCACCTGCAAAAGGAACGGTAGCTCCAATTACAACCTCGCCAGCCGACAAGATTCTCATTCTTTCAGTATTATTACTAAAAAACCTTACCGGTTGCGCATTAACAGAACCCATAAATTCGGTACCCGCCAACGTATTACCAACCAAAGCCCACCCAGTGTTTGCATTTAATAATTGAACCCAAATAGTACCATTATAGTACCAAAATCCTCCGGTGGTTGTGTCATACACCACCAAGCCTGTTGCAGGCGTAGCAATTGCAGTACGCTGAGCTGTTGTCATTCGTGGAATTAATAATCCACTGGTGGTTGAGGCAACATCTAACATTGCACTTGCATTGGGAGCTGCCCCAGTGCCATTAATAGCAACGTTTTGAGCAAAGTAATTATTTGTAATTAAACAACTTAAAAAAAGTAGAGATATAATTTTTTTCATGACACAGACATTTAACACTAAGTTAATAAATTAGTAACACATTTACAAGTTATTCAATGTTATTTTTTTATTGTTTCACTCATTTAAATAGTAGTTTTACTCTTTTAAATGAAATTTAACGATTTAGATTGTTTTTTGCTTCAAGCTCAAAAGGAAGATATTGAGTTAATGGAATTACTTATCCTTGAAAAAAAATCGCTGTTACAGACTACACAATTTTGTATTTTACCATATGTAAATGCGACAATAGAGAAACCAAAAAAGAGTTATTTTTTAGTAAATTCTTCTCAATTAATACATAAAAAACTATTAAGTATAAATGAAAGCCAAGGGTTGAAACTAAAATCAAAATCAACCAAAGAAGATTACATAAGAAAAGTAATTAAACTCAAGGAACATATACAACTTGGTAATATCTACGAAATTAATTTTTGTATAGAATTTTATGCCAAAGATGTTCTAATAGATCCTGTTTCTGTTTTTATAAAGCTTCAACAACTTACCAAAGCCCCATATTGTAAATTAGTAAAGTTAAACGATGATTTTATTATTAGTGCTAGCCCTGAATTGTTTTTAAAAAAGCAAAACAGTACACTTTTTTCAAAGCCGATTAAAGGCACCATAAAGCGTGGTTCTTCTGGTGAGGAAGATGAACGATTAAAATTGAAATTAGGTAATAGTATTAAGGAACGTACTGAAAATGTTATGGCTGTTGATGTTGCTAGAAATGATTTATCAATAATTGCACAAAAAGGTACCGTTAAAGTGAATAAGCTATATAATATAGAAAGTTTTGAAACCGTTCATCAAATGGTAAGCACTGTGAGTTGTGAATTGAATGAAAACGCAAATTTTGAAGCTATTATAAATGCTACTTTCCCAATGGCTAGTATGACGGGTGCTCCAAAAGTTAGTGCAATGAAATTAATTAGCGAGTTTGAAGATTTTGAACGTAATTATTATTCAGGAGCAATGGGTTTAATAGAGGCAAATGGAGATTTTGAATTATCTGTAATTATCCGTAGTATTTTTTATAACCAAGAAACAAAACGCTTAAGCATAGCTGTTGGTAGTGCTATAACACATTTGTGCGATCCGGAAAAAGAGTACGAAGAATGTTTGTTAAAAGCAAATGCTCTATTAAAGGCACTAAATGCAGAAATAGAAAATTAAAATGAACACTCGTCAACAGGTCTTCCAGAAGTTGACTTTTCAACTTTTTCACCTCCAAAAACAGGACTAAAACTTACCATTATTTCACCTGTGTTTGGCGAGGCTCTAAACGCTTTATTTATGGATAAATCATAAGCTAAACCAACATTTACCGAACCAAACATTCTAAACTGAATAATGCCGCTTATAAAATTTTTACCTCTAACACTAAAACCAAAAGCAAAACGTTTGTTGTAGTAATTCATTATATTTAATTCAGCTGATGGTAATCCTGCAATGGATCCATGAAAATTCATAGCCAACATTAAGGTGTTATAATCGTTCCATTTTCCTTTTTTACCAATGCTGAAAATGTAGTGTGGAATTACTTTCGAAGGACTTCCAATTTTACCTCCAATACCAAGTTGCGAAAAAACTGTAATTTGTTGTAAGGCCAAGTCGGCAAAAAACTTTTTATTCGAAAGCCTAACTCCAGGACTTATATCCGGTAAAGCAATGGTAGAATTAGCACTTCCCGAAACCGCCGGGTCATTTCTATCTAAATTGTTTTTTGTTATTCTATACTGTTTTATTCCTACAAAAACTCCTGAAGAAAGTAGCAGTTTTTTTGTTAAAAGCAAATGAAAGGTATAACTCAACCAAACATCATTATGCACAAAATTTCCATTTTGGTCTTGATCGATATAAATACCAACATTATGCCATTTGCTGTATGCATGTTGAGGCACAAAATTGTAGTTGAAAGATGCAAAACCACTTTTTGGATTATTGCTTACACCAATCCATTGTGTACGCGCTCCAAAAACTAATTCATAGGGAGCACTAACGGAGGTGCCACTTGCAGCAGGATTGTAGCCTATTTTATTAAAAATAAATTGGGTGTATTGCGGAAATTGTTGTGCAAAAACAGTACTTGTCAAGCAAGTAAAAAATAGTATTTTAAAATGTAATTTAATCAACGCAGAACGGTTACATCTCCTTTTAGTATGTCGTTTTTACCAGATTCGTAATAAAAAACATAGTAATAAGTCCCATCTGGCACTCTAATGCCATTCCAGTTACCATCCCAAGGGGTATAATTGCCTTTTTGAGAATGAATTTGTTGCCCCCATTTATTAAAAACGTATAACTCAAATTTTGGATAATTACTAATGTTAGAAACTTGCCAAAAATCGTTGTAATTATCTCCATTTGGTGTAAAATGGTTGCTAAAAACTACAGGGCACACTTCTTTTTCAATTTTAAAATTTAAGGTAGTATCTTTTTTATGCTTAATAATTACTTGTACCGAATAGTTACCTTCTTCTAAATTTGTTATGATTGCATCAGTTTGTCCATTACTCCAAATAATTTGAAGTGTATCGCTTGTTTCCAAAGAATCAACTTTTATGCCAGCAGCACCTTTACTGCATGAAACATTTGATTGAGAAAGGGTGATAACATAATTAGGTGTTTGACAAAACAAAATAATTGGTGCAAACAGTAAATAGAAAAAAATATGTTTTTTGTTAAACATTTTAAAAAAAGATTTATAAAATTACAAAAAAAATTCTTTTTTTTATAATTAGTGTATATTTACAACTTAAGCTATGCAAACAATTATAGAACCAGTTAGTAAACAAGCCTTGTTGGACGAGTTATCGAAAGATCGGTATGTGCGTAAAACTAATAATGGCAATAACGAAATTTATATTGTAACGTATCATAATTCGCCAAATGTAATGCGCGAAATTGGGAGGCTACGCGAAGTAACATTTAGACATGCCGGAGGTGGTACGGGTAAGGAAATTGATATAGACGAATTCGATACAAGTACCCATCCCTATCAGCAATTATTGGTTTGGAATCCTGAGGATAAGGAGATTGTTGGCGCTTATCGCTTTATTCTGTGTAAAGATGCGGAATACATTAATGGAAAAGTACATTTAGCTACTACTGAATTATTTAATTTTAGTGAAGCTTTTTATAAAAACTATTTAAGTGAAACTATTGAACTTGGTCGTTCTTTTATTCAACCTGCTTATCAACCAAGTGAACAATTTCGTAAAGGCTTGTTTAGTTTAGATAACCTGTGGGATGGTTTGGGAGCTATAGTTTTGGATAACCCAAGTCAAAAACATTTTTACGGTAAGGTTACTATGTACACCGATTTTAATGTGCAAGCACGTGATTATATTTTATCATTTATTAATTTTTATTTTCCTGATAAGGAACATTTAGTAACCCCCATACACAGTGTTACATTAAAAACAGATGTTTCTGACTTTTTAAATGAATTAAAAAAATTAGATTATAAGCAAGGACATGCATTATTAAATAAAAATGTGCGCGCCTTAGGCGAAAATATCCCACCTTTGGTAAACGCTTACATGAATTTAAGTCCTACCATGAAAAGTTTTGGAACGGCTATTAATCCAACATTTGGCGGTGTTGAGGAAACTGGCATTTTAGTTACCATCAATGATGTATACTTAAGTAAGAAAGAGCGTCATTTTAATTCATATTTAAAAGAAAAGGGGTTATTATAACATGCAAATTTCAACAGCCACCTTTGTAAAAAGTGCAGCAAAATTAAGCGACTGTAATAAATCTATTTTGCCCGAATATGCCTTTATCGGACGAAGTAATGTTGGAAAATCATCATTAATAAATATGTTATGTAATAATAACAAATTAGCTAAAACATCAAGTACTCCGGGAAAAACGCAGCTAATTAATTTCTTTTTAATAAACGAAAACTGGCACTTAGTTGATTTACCTGGCTATGGCTATGCTAAAACCAGTAAAACCAACCGAGATAAATTTTCAACCTTAATAATTGATTATTGTACTAAACGAGAAAATTTAGCATGTTTGTTTGTTTTAATTGATAGTAGATTGCCCTTGCAATTAATAGATTTAGAATTTATGCAATGGTGTGCTGAAAAGGAGATTCCATTTAGTATTATTTATACCAAAGCTGATAAGAATAGTAAAAGCGAATTAATCAGAAACATAAAAAATATTGAAAAAGAGATTCTTAAGCATTGGGAAGAACTACCCAATACTTTTGTTACATCTTCCGAAAAAAAATCGGGTAAGGAAGATATTTTGGAATTTATTGATTTTACCAATCAAGAAAATATTTCCTAACAACTATTTTTATTTCTGCTGTTTTTTTAAGACCTTTATTAAGACAGTTGGCTATTTTTAATTATGATATTTAGAATTTTTTTCTTAACTTTTTTTTTAATCTTTGAACTGTTACTTTCTCAGTCAACGCCAACACTAGATTCTTTAAAAAACTTACTTAAAAACGCCAAGACTGATAGCACTCAATTAAAACTGTATACCCAACTTTCAGAAAATTGTGAATACAAGGATATTCCTTTATATACTTCACCAGCTATAGCTTTGGCCGATAAAATTTTAAAGACTAGTTCGTCAAATTCATTACAAATTCTTAATGGAGAAACGTCTTTCGATAAAAATGATCTTCCTTCCAAGCAAAAAAAAGCAGTATTGAAGTATTATGGACGATTATTAAACGCTCAAGGGACTTTTGAGATAAGCCAAGGCAATAATAAAGCAGGTATAAGTTTTTTTGAAAAGGCTTTAAAAATTCAAAACCATAATAATGATACCGCCGAAATGGCGTCGACCCTTAATAATTTGGGGATAAACTTATATTATTTGGGTGAAATTAAAAAAGCAACAGAAGCATTAAATAAAAGTGCAGAATTTTATTCAGGTATGCGAGATAAGCACGGAGTATCCATAGCTTATGGTGGTTTAAGTATTTTGTACCGGAGCCAAGGTGATGTTTTAAAAGGAATAGACTATGTTTTTAAAAGTCTAAAATTGTGCGAAGAGGACAATGATTGGCAAGGAATTGCCAGTCAATACAATACTTTATCAGTGTATTATTTAGATTTATTGGATTACCAGAAAGCAAAAGATTATGCCTTAAAAAGTTTACAAATTAGTAAAAAAAATAATTTCACATTTATTTTAAGTAATATATATAGCAATCTTGGTTTTGTATATTTAAAACAAAATAATACAGACAGCGCCCTTCGCTATCTAAAATTAAGTCTTGATATAAGTACAAAAGACGGGGATAAAAATGGAATAGTTCTATCCTTAAATAATATTGGAGTAATTTATAAAGACAGTAAAAATTATAAAGAAGCTATTAACTATTTTGAAAAGGCACTACAACTATCTAAAGAAATAAATTCAATTGATGGGCAGGCAAACTCATACTGTAAGTTAGGAACAACCTACATGCTTCAAAACAATCCAACAAAGGCCCTCCCACTTGCCCTCAAAGCATACGAATTGGCTAAAATGTTGGCAACCCCAGTAGATATTAGAAATTCAGCCGAGCTTCTAAAAAATATTTATGAATCTACTCATCAATATTCTAAAGCGCTTGAAATGACGAAGCTTTATTATACCATGCGAGACAGCATTTTAAATGATAATACGAAACGTGAAGGTTTGAAAAAACAATTTAAATACGATTATGATAAAAAAGCAATGACGGATAGTATTAAAATTGTTGAACAAAAGAAAATTACAGCTACGCAATTGGATATGCAGCAAGCAAAAATTAAAAGCCAAAACATTATTCGTATTTCTTTAATTATAGGAATTTTAATAATTGGTTTCTTTTTAATTTTTGTGGTTAATCGCCTTCAAATTACTAAAAAACAAAAATTGATTATTGAGAAACAAACTGCAATTACCTCTAAGCAAAAAGATCAGTTAGAACAAAAAAATAAAGATATCCTGGAAGGAATTCAAGCAGCAAAAGATATTCAGTTTAGCGTTTTTCCCAATAAAGCAGAGCTGCAAACTGTTTTTAATAATTATTTAGTTTTGTTTAAACCATTTGATAAACTCAGCGGGGATTTTCTATGGTTAAAATCCGTAAACGATAAAGTTTTTTTTGTAGTTGGAGATTGCACTGGTCACGGAATTCCGGCATCTTTGTTTACTTTATTGGCAAACGAGTTTTTAAATAAGATTATTTTACAAAAACAAATTACATCAGCTGCAAAGATTTTGCAAGAAGTTAATTTAGAGATATATAATTATTTGCAGCGAAAGCAAACTTCAAAAAAATCAATTAACGAAGGAATGGACATTGCAATTTGTATTATCGATAAAACCCAAAATGTACTAAGTTATTCTGGTGCAAAAATTGATTTATATGCTGTAAATAGTAATAAAGAATTGGTTATAACAGAAGGTCACAGAATAGAACTTGGGAAACATACTGAGCTTATTAATATTAGAGAACATGAATTTAGTCTAAGCCAAATAAATCAATTTTATTTTACAAGTGATGGTTTAAAGGATCTATTTAAGTATAAATCAAATAAACAAAAATTTGGGTTTAAAGGTTTTGAGGATTTTATTAAGAATAATTTAAGTTTACCATTTGAACAACAAAAGGTAAATTTAGAAAATCTTTATCATCAAGCTACTGTAGACGAAAAGCAAATAGATGATATAATTGTTTTTGGATTTAAATACTAATGATTATGCAAAGCGATTGGCAATTATTACAAGCAAAATTAAATGATCGTTTTGGTGGGCAAATGGATTATGACTCTATTTTATTTATTATAGGGTTACAAGAATTAAATAAGCCTTATAGAAAATACAAAAAAGACGAGAAGTTGGAAGTAATGCATATTGCAATTTGCACCTTGCTTGAGCCCTTTGGTTTTTATGAATACAAAGGGCGCGATGACGAAGGTTGGCCACATTGGGAGTTAAAAGAAAACTTGCCTTTTTTAGATGCCAAGCAGCAAAACAAATTAATTATTGATGCAATTATAGATTATTTTAAGAAGGAAGAGTTTATTTGATTATAAGTCTATTCTTTTGGATTTTATGTCTCCATCAAAAAAAATACCCGCTGATTTATCAAATACTTGTGCTATATCGGTGGTTAAAAACTGTAGTGTTTTATTTTTACTACATTTTTTTTCCAATTCAGTATGTCGTATTAAGTAGTCATGTAAGCTTTTAGCAACAATAGTTCCTTGAGAGAGTAATTTAACACTTGGTTGCAAATACTTCTTTATTTCTTTTTCAATAATAGGGTAGTGTGTGCACCCTAAAATAATGGCATCTATATTGGGTTGTTGTTGCATCAAATGTGTAACATGTTTTTTTATAAAATAATCAGCCCCTTCATTATCTAACTCATTATTTTCTATTAATGGTACCCACATAGGGCAGGCTTCTTGATACACGTTTAAGTTTGGAAAAAATTTTTCAATTTCAACTAAATAAGAGCCTGAACTAATAGTTCCAGTTGTACCGAGTACACCCACGGAATTTGTTTTTGTATAGTTTCCAATTACTTCGGTAGTAGGACGAATGACTCCTAACACTCTCCTATTTAGATCAATATGCGGTAAATCTTTTTGTTGGATAGTTCTTAATGCTTTAGCCGAAGCAGTATTACACGCAAGTATAACTAAGTGGCAACCTTGGTTAAATAAGTAATTTACACACTGTAAAGTATATTCGTAAACGGTTTCAAAACTTCTTGAGCCATAAGGCGCACGGGCATTATCGCCCAAATATAAATAATCGTACTGTGGTAATTCTTTTACAATTTCTTTTAAAACTGTTAAACCTCCGTATCCACTGTCGAATATTCCTATAGGCTGATATTTGTTTTTTTTATCCAACTTAAAACCATAAATCTAAACAGAAAATAACTTCATTGCGATAATTTGTGATATTATTTCCTTGTTTAAAAATTAAATTATCACTTTGCAATAATCGGTCTTCAATACTCAATGCCATTTTTTTAAAAGGTTTATATTCAACACCAATTGTAGTACCATAAATAAAATTACCAATGTTAGTTGTTCCGGTTAAAATTTGATCCTTGTCACTAAAAAGTTCTTCACGACCGTAAAAGCCAACTTGTTTAGATGCTTGGTATTTAAAAACAATTAATCCACTATATACTTTAGCACTTTTGGTAGAGTCTTTTTTTAAGGAGTTTGTTTGCCAGCCATAATTAGCTTCGGCGGCAACTAAAATTTTGTTTGAAGTATAGGTGAGGTAAAAATTATTATAATTGCGTTGCTGCTTAGTTTTTATAGAGTCAGGATTTTCGTTCCCTGTCAAAAAATTATAAGTTAGTGAAAGATTATCGTTTGGAGCATAGGTAATACTTGTGCCAATTAATTTATTTTTATTGTTATCAACTAAACTTGCATAACTGTTAAATGCATTTATTTGTAAAGAAAGTTTAGAATTTAACTCATAAGTTAATTTAGCCCCCGCAAAATAATAGGGTTCGTAAACATTTACTAATGACATGCTGGAGGTAATGTTTTCTCGAGGTTGAGTGCTTTCAACACCAATGTGAGATCGAAAAAAACCTGCATCTAACCACAAACGTTTAACCAATTTAACCCCGGCATTTGCTTCTTGAATCATATTATATTGTTGTGGCCAAACAGATTGTGCGATGTCACCAAAATGAAGACCTAAATTTCCTCGAATATGTGTGGAGGTATAATGCATATCAATTAATGCCATATTTAAACCAAATTCTTTATTTCGAGGAGCCATAGTCGGAAACTGTACAAAGCCTTGTTGAATAGTTTCGTCATCGTAATAAGCATAATATGTCGACACGTATCCTCCAATTTTTAACTCAGCCATATCAATACTATCAGATTCTAACCACTTCTTTTTACTTTTAAAAATAGTGCTACTATCATTCGATAAGGAGATTTTTGGAACCAAGTTGCTTTTTCGACCAATACTATCGTTTTGTTGAGCCAAAATGGAAGTAGAAATACACAAAAAAATGATAAATAAAGCTAACTTTTGCATTTAGACTGCAAAAATGCAAAATAAACGCAATATATAAGGTATTTTTGCGTTACAATAGTTCATTTTGACTAAAAAAGTAGCTTTATATTTCTTTTTTTTAATCAGCTTTGCCACCTTTTCGCAAATAAAAAAACGTCATTTTAAGCAGCGCGAAATAGGTGTTTTTGGTGGAGCCTCTTATTATTTGGGTGATTTAAATCCCCGTACACACTTTAAATTTAATCATCCCGCCGGTGGTATTTTTTTTAGATATAGTACCAATTACCGTTTTGGTTTTAGGTTTGGTTTAAATTACGGTAAAGTAAGTGCAGATGACAGTAAAAGTAGCGAAATTGACCAGTTAGAACGTAATTTAAATTTTCAATCTACTATTTACGAGTTTCATTCTGTAGCTGAATTTAATTTTGTAGAATATCGGATTGGGCATCCTAAGCATTACATGACCTTGTATTTATTTGGCGGTTTGGCAGGTTTTTATATGAATCCCCAAAGTAATACTAATAATGGAGTAGTTGATTTGCAGCGTATGAAAACTGAAGGGGCAAATTACCCAAAAACTCAAATATGCATCCCTTTTGGCGTTGGTTATAAATGGCGGATAACTGATAATATGGGCTTGGCTATAGAATGGGGACCCAGAAAAACGTTTACAGATTATTTAGACGATGTAAGTGGCAAATACCTTAAAACCGGTTTTATGCGAGGCAATCCTCGTACTAAAGATTGGTATTTTTATTATGGCATCATGTTGAGTATAAAATTACCATCAAAAAACAAAGAGTGCAGTGAAATGGGTTTTGGAGGTTAATCCAAGTTAACACAATACCATTTTTAAGGTATATGTTAAAATGTTGGTTTCAATTAACTTTACATTGTAAATCTAATATTATATGAGATCTTTAGCGCAGTTAAAATCAGGAGAACACGCCATAATTAAATCGTTTAACAATGATGTTTTGAGTAATAGATTGATTGAAATGGGTTGTTTACCTGGAGAAGTGGTTAGTATTTCTAAAAAAGCTCCTCTGGGTTGTCCATTAACTATATCTGTTGCTAATTATGAATTATGCCTGCGTGTTTCTGAAGCAGAGTCTGTGTTAGTTGAACTTGTGGCTTAATTTTTGTCTCTAACGCTAAAAAATACCGATTTACACATTGCCTTAATAGGCAATCCTAATGCCGGAAAATCCACTTTATTTAATGCTTTAACGGGACTAAGCCAAAAAACTGGCAATTATGCCGGAGTTACAGTTGACAAATATGAAGGAAGCACTCAATTTAAGTCCAAAAGCAATAATTATAGTTTTTTAATTACGGATTTACCGGGCACTTACAGTTTATACCCAAAATCAATTGATGAACGAGTGGCGTGTGAGTTTTTGGTGGGTGAAAACGAAAAAACAGACGTGGTAGTTGTGGTGGTGGATGCCACTAATTTAAAACGGAGTTTATTATTAGCTACACAAATTATTGATTTAAAGTACAAAACAGTAATTGCTTTAAATTTAATTGATGAGGCTGAAAAACAAAGTATTAAAATTAATGTCGAGCAACTTCAAGTTGCCTTAGGTGTTGAGGTTATACCAATTGATTCGAGGCATAAAACCGGTATAGAGGCAATTAAATCAGCTATTGTTAGAGCAAAAGTAAGTGATAGTTTTTTTTACAATATTTCTGATGAAACAATTCAAAAATTAAAAAGTTATAGAACTTTAATTGGCAATTATATTTTAGATTCTAAACCTCATTCAGAATTTGAGAATGCAGATAAAATTTACCGTTTTGGATTAATTAACTATTTAATTACCAAATATGTAGCCACACCAAAAAAATTACGATTAAAGGATATTACCTCAAAAATTGACGCATATGCAACACATAAATTTTATGGCTATGCTTTTTTGATACTGGTTCTGTTTTTGGTTTTTCAATTCGTTTTTTATGTCTCCGAGTATCCAATGAATTGGATAGAATCCTTTTTTATTTATTTACAAGAATTGGTAAAGGTAAATTTACCTAAAGGTCAATTAAACGATTTGATTGTAAATGGTGTAATTGCAGGCGTTAGTGGCGTAGTTATGTTCATTCCACAAATTGCATTTTTATTTTTCTTTATTGGCGTGCTGGAAGACAGCGGTTATATGGCACGCGCCAGTTTTATAATGGATAAATTAATGCGAAAGTTTGGCTTAAGTGGTAAATCGGTTATTCCTTTAATAGGTGGAACTGCATGTGCTGTTCCTTCAATAATGGCTACACGCAGTATTAGTAATTTTAAAGAACGGTTAATCGCCATTTTTATTTTGCCATTAATTAGTTGTTCGGCGCGTTTACCGGTTTATACGTTGGTTATTTCATTATTGTATCCTACGGGTACTTTTTTTGGTGTATTCAATATTAAAGGATTAGTATTATTGTTTTTGTACTTTTTAAGTTTTACAATTACCTTAACAGCAGCCTATGTTTTAAAAAAAATTATAAAATCTAAAGAAGCTTCTTTTTTTATAATGGAATTGCCAGTATATCGAGTACCTCAAACTAAAAACATAAGTATTTTGGTTTTTAATAAAGTAAAAGTGTTTATAAAAGATGCCGGTAAAATTATTTTAGCTCTATCTATTGTACTATGGTTTTTAAGTTCACATAGTTTTAAGAATGAATTTGCTGAAATACAAAAACAAGAATTGAAAATTGAGCAACAATCTCCATCAAAAATCAATGATTCTTTATTAAATCAACTGGCTACTAAAAAATTAGAATTGTCTTATGTGGGCCAATTAGGTCATTTTATAGAACCAGTTATTAAACCATTGGGTTTTGATTGGAAAATTGGGATTGCATTAATTACCTCATTTGCTGCGCGAGAAGTGTTTGTTGGTACTATGGCCACAATTTATAATTCCAATTCAAATGAAGAAATACAGGGAATTAAGCAAAAATTGCGAAACGAAAAAGATGTAAACGGTAAACCAAAATACACTGCAGCAGTATGCTGGAGTTTATTATTATTTTATGCTTTTGCGCTACAATGCATGAGTACCGTAGCCGTTACCAAGCGGGAAACCAAAAGTTGGAAGTGGACGATGGCACAATTTCTGTTTATGACCTCATTAGCTTATTTATCGGCGTTTGGGGTGTATCAACTCTTAGTTTAATATTGGATTTAAAAATTAGAGTGCTAGATGTTGTCTCAACCTCTCCCGTAATACTTTTTTTAGATATTAGGATAACCTTAACTATAAATTAGTAGTGTACTATTTAAATTTTTATATATTTGTTGCTTAACCTTAAAAAAAACTAATATGAAAAAAATTTATTTAATCCTTATTGCAATTATTTTCATTTCTAAATCAGTTGTTACAGCCCAAAATGATAATTTTTCGGCAAATATCGACATGAAGGCAACGAATACCTTCTCCACTTTTTTTATAGCTCCTAATCCAGGCTGCGCTTCATGGTCTTCAACTTTAGTTACCGTAAATGTTAATGATGTTGTTACTTTTGGTGCTGGAGGTACTTGTCCACTGGTTGAGGTTAGTCAAGCTACTTGGATGGCCAATGGTACTGCATCTTTGGTAGGTGGTTTTGGAATAAAAAATACTTCTTATAGTTTTACTATTACAGCTTTAACATCAAATACTATATATTTCGCAAGCACAGCTAATGGAAATGCGAAAGGAAGAATAGTTAAGGCAGGTTCCACTGGAATATCATCTATAAGTAACCTTTTAACTCAAGTTAGCTTATTTCCAAATCCGGTATCAGATGATGAAATAAAAATTATTACACCTTCAAATTTGAACGATGTTACTTTAAAATTAATTAATGTTAATGGACAAGAAATTGAATTGTCAAGTTCAAGTGTTCAAGCCTCTCAAAGTTCAGTAATAACTGCTGTTTTGCCGATTAGTATTGACAACGGAGTATATTTTATTGAAGTTTCAACGGCTAATGAGCGTGTTTATAAAAAAGTGGTTATTACTAAATAATTAAAATTTAATATTTCTTAAGCCGTATCTTTTTAATGGATACGGCTTTTTTTATGTCTGTTACTTTGAATAGTAATAATAGAAATCCCTCGATTAACACTTCGACGGAGATAAGGGTTACGCTTTTCTGTCACCGTGAACTTGATTCAGGGTCTCTGCATTAAATAGAATAGGAACTGAGATGCTGAATCGATTTCAGCATGACTTCGGTATTTTAATCCCCTCACCTGACAAATCTAACAGAAATTAATAAAACAAATTGGCGTTGCTAAATATATTCCAGTATAATTTGGCTGGTTTAATTTTTTGTTCAGGATGATACAAATATTGATTTCCATTTTCATCTAGCATTGGGATGTGGCATACTTTGCGTCGTTTCAGTTTTTTTGGAATAAAACGCGCATCATGAATCAATTTGTTTTGAACTACATCCCGAATTTGTTCCGCATCAATTCCCAGATTGGCCTGCAAATTTTGTCCTAAGCCAATATTGTACTTAAATTGGGCGCTTAATAAACCATGAGAAAACTTAGTGTAAGTTCCTCCGGTGGTGTCTATATAACACTTTGAATGTATGTTTGGATTATCCAAATTAGTTTGTTTACCCATTTGTCCTGTCCACATGCTACAATTTATTGCAGTAATAAATTTATCTAAATATTGATATTGAATCAGAAAGGCACCGGTTCTGAAACGATCTAAGGTAGGCTTAGCAAAAATGTCATTTTCAGTAATTAAGGAAATATGATTAAATTGAAACGCTGCAATACCAGTAACTTGAGTCGTTTTAATTTTATTAAAATAAAAATTGTAAGAATAAGCAATTGAATTTTTATAATTCGTTTGGTTAGAAATAGAGTTCAAAAACGGATTTAAGTAATTTTTTTTACCACCATACCCAAAAACCAAACCTTGAGATAATACTAATTCATTATAAATTTTGGCTGGGCCCAGGTTTTTAAAGCTAACATAAGATCGGACCTCAGAATTTGTTTGAATAAAATTATTTACATAATAAAAATTTAAGTTTAATCCGAACCGTTGAAAATGACTACCAATAGCGACATTTGCACCTATCGAAAATCCCAAAGAATTGTTTTGAATCAATAAATCTTGAGCCAAAGTGATATTAGAACTCACTAAATGAGCTAAAATCAAAAGGTTAATTATCTTTTTTTTGAAAATCAATTAATTCGTATGCAATAGTTTGAGGTGAAACTTTAAGTCCGTTTATACTTATGTGAGCTTGTTGATAAAATGATTTTCGTTCTTCAAGTTTTTCTTCAATAAAAGTCATTAAATCATTTCCGCTTAAATTTTTTAATAGTGGACGTTCGTTCTTTGCGTTTTCTAAACGTTGGAAAAGTGTTTTTGCCGAAAGTTCAATGTAAATTAAAATCCCGTTTTTTTTAATAGGTGTTAGATTGTCATTAAAGCAAACTGTTCCACCCCCCAATGCAATAAGATGTGGTTTTTTAATAGAAATAATTTTATTTAAATAGTTCGATTCTAATTCTCTGAAATATTGTTCTCCGTTTGTTTTAAAAATGTCGTCAATAGTCATTTCTTCTGATTCTTGAATAAATTTATCCAAGTCAATTAGATCTAATTTTAATTGTTTTGATAAACGCTTACTTATAGTGCTTTTGCCAGAGCCCATAAAGCCTGTAATAAAAATATGTTTTGTAAATTGCATTATACTATTTCAATTGCAAATAATGTGGAATCATCAATTTGCTGGTGAGAACCTTTAAAATTAATATAAAAATTCTTAAGATCTGTTATTTGATTAATAAGAGATAATGATTTTGATTCATCTATTTTATTTATCATTCCGCTTTTATACATGCGTTTTTTAGTTTGTTCACTTTTTTGATCATAAAAACCATCAGAGTATAAATAGAGCCTGTCACCTTTATTTACCGGAAATCTAATATCATTAATATGTGCGGAGTTGGTAAAAAGAAAAGAATTTTCTGTTTTAATTTCTTTAATTGTATTGTTGGTGTACAATACAATTGACTGGCTAATGCCACTGAAATGAATGGTTTTTGAAATCGAATCATAGCAGATTAAGGAGATTGCAAAACTTTCTTTTACATCCTGGCCTTTAACATAAATTTCAGAAAAATCAAGTAGTAGTTTTTTTAAAATAACCGATGGCTCTTTAAACTCAGTTATATTGTCCATTATTCCATGCAAAATGGAGTTGACCGAAAAAGACAGTAAAGCCCCGGGTACGCCGTGCCCTGTGCAATCAACAAGCGCAAAATAATTAAAGTTATTTTTCTTATAGGCATAATAAAAATCACCACTAACCAAATCTTTTGGTAAATAAATAGAAGCGGTTTTTACAATAGTTTTAAATTGTGTGTCTAAATAAGATTCAGAAGGTAAAATACTTTCCTGAATTTTCTTAGCATATTCCAAACTTTCGGTAATTAGTTTTTCCTTGTATATTAATTCAGTATTCGTATTCTCAAGTTCCTGAGATTTTAAATTTAACTGCTTTGTTCTTTCATTAACTTTATTTTCCAACAACGCATTCTTCTTTTTAATGTTTTTTATGCGCAATTGAATAAAAGTTAATACAGAAATAATTATAATAAGAACGATTAATGTTTTAAACCACCAAGTTAGATAAAAAGGTGGGTGAACATAAATTGTATAACTTATTGGTTTACCAAAGTTTATTTTTCCGTTGGATTCAGACAACTCAAACACATATTTACCTGGATTTAAATTGGTATAAACGGCCTTTGTTTCGTTGCTTGGTATACTCCAATTAGAATTTAAGCCCACTAATCTATATGAATAAAAAACATTATCCAATAAGTTATAATTTATTCCTTTAAACTCTATTGTAAAGTCATTTTCATCATAACTGAGGTTTAAAGGGGATTTTGCTTCTACAATTTGTTGCGTAAAATTTTTAGAATTCCTAAATACGAGTGAACCAAAGTCGTTGTATACATTAGAAATATAGATTGGTATTTCCAATTTTAATTGGTTACCAGGTTTGTATCTGTACGCTCCGTTTTCGTGAGCTATCCATACGTTGGTGGAGTCAGAAAAAATGGCTTTATCAGTCAGATCAAAATCAACTAATCCATTACGTTTATTTATTATTTGATAAATACAGTTTTTATTATTTTTTGGTTTTATTGCAACTTGAATTAATCCTTTATTAGTGGCAGCAAACAAAAAAGTATCAATAATGGCAATATCCCAAATTTCATTTGTTGGGAAATAATCTTTTCGGTAATTTGAAAATGTTTCATCTCCTTCAACGCAAAATAGACCCTTGTCGGCGGCAATCCATAAATGTTTGTATTTATCAACTTTTATGCTGTTAGTGATTCCTTCAGGGAAGTTTTTATTGTTTTTGTGGGTTACTTCATAAAATTTATTTTTAAAATACCTTGTTAATCCTCTGTCGGTTGTGAGCCAAACAGTAGAGTCTGAACGAATAATATCTTGGAAATAATAGGCAAAACCTTCATTTTGTTTTAACGAATCAATTTTATGTGTGTTAATATTATATCTAAGAAGTCTTCTTTTATAGCCCATCCAAATATAATCGTTGTCGTTTAAAAGAGACATAGCAGGATTATCTGTTCTATCCATTTTATATTCAAAGTTCAAATATGTATTGGGAGGTGTAATTTTTACAACCCCTTTTTCGCCTTGAGTTAAATAGATTGCTTTATTTTTGTCAATGCAAAAATGTCGTAAATTTTCAAAACCTTTTAGTGGTAAATAGGTAACAAAATTATTTGAATCTTTATTAAAGACTTTTATTGCGTTTTTTGTTAATGCATACACATTATTTTCTTTATCTTTTGTAAACGCAATAGGTTCGGCGTTAAAATTATATTTTATGATGTTGCTTTTAATCATTCTAAAAACACCATTGGTGCTGCTGCCAAGCCAAAGTAGACCGTTTTTGTCTAAGCACATACATTTTATTTCACATTGATCGATACCGTTTTTAGAATCGAAAATATTGAAGTTTTTTAAATTGGTTGTATTTAATAAACCATGTTTTGTGCCTAGCCAAAGCGTTGTATCGTCTACTAAAAGGCATCTAATAAAATCTTGGTTTAGCCCATTTTGTTTATTTATAATATTTACTAATTTAAATTTATCGAAAATATAAAGACCATTCTTTGTAGAAATTATAATGTTTTTTTTGAATTTTTTAATATCGGAAATGCCTTCGATATTTATGTTAAGATCTAATTTAAAATCAATTAAATGCCCATTAGCCTGTCTTACATACAATTTATTCCTGCAAGGTAGCCAAAGATTTTTGTCGTCATCAATTAAGTAGGCAATTGCATTAGCCTTTTTAATAACATTTTGTTTTTTTAAATTTACCAAAGTAATAAATCCATCTTGTGTTGATGTGTATATAGTATTACCAACAACCGATGTAAGAAGTACGTTCGAACCTGTAGTGTCGTTTAAAATTTTATCTAAATTGTGTATGGTATCTTTTGATATTAGCTCGAAAGCACCTTGTGAGCCTACGTATATATTCCCAGTTGTTTCATCTAACGAAATGTTTCGTATTAAATCATTATTTAGTCCCATGTCGGAATTAAGAACATTAAATTTAATACCATCATAACATGCAATTCCACCCCCAAATGTTGCAATCCAGATGCGGTTGTGCTTGTCTACCTTAATATCGTAAACAATGGAAGAGGGTAAACCATCTTCAACACCAATTTTTTTAAATGTTTGCGAAAATAATTTGCTAGTTAAAACAAATAAAATAAATATGACTTGAAAGTAATATTTTGACAAATTGTTATTTAGAAATAAAATTAAATTTCAAGCCGCACATGCTTTCCATTTCTTTACCTGCATCTAACATATCTGTATCGTCCAAATGGTAAAACCAATCAATTTCAAAAATAACTTTATATTTTTCGGCACCTGTATTTTTTAAAAGCGAAAATAAATCAAATAGTACTTTGGCTGAAGTGGAATTAAAATAGTCTAAATCAACTTTCAATTTTTTTGAAATTAGTGTTTCAGAATTAGCTAAATCATTTAAAACGTATGCGTAATTAAAATAATCATTAAACCATTTAAAAACTGGTTCGTAGTATTTTAATGGATTTTCGGGTCTACTTTCACCAGAAATGACAAATACATTTTCAATATGATTTAATAACACTGTTGGATTAATATCGTCTCCTTTTACATCAAGCGTTTCCATAATTTGTAGTTGAATTTATTTTAAAATGTATATTAAATAAAAAATTAGAATTGTAATCTTTAAAGCTATAGATACAACTGTCTGTTCTAATCACCATATCTACTAATCCTAGACCAGCTGTGGAAACGTCCGAGTAGCTCTTGTTAGAAATAATTTGTGCTTTTATTTGTTTGAGTTCGTCTTTGGTTTTCGAATTTAAAAAAACTAATTGTTTATCAATTTGCTCTCTTTGCTTTATGTTTATAACATTAATGGTGTCAATTACATAACTTTCATTTTGTCTTGAAACTAAAAGCAAAGATTTATATTGCAGCATGTCCGAATCTGGAAAAAAATTATGTTTAATAATATTTTCTACACATTCATTAATTGCATTGTAAACTCTATTAATAATTACCAAGGGCTCGTTATAGCTTTGTAATTTAGCTTTGGTTACTCTTAAAACTTCATTAAGCACATACTTATCTATAAAGCCATAATAGCTGAAAATTACATTGTTTGTGTAAAGTATCTCGGTAAGTGACTGCATAATTTAATACTGACTAAAATTAATTTATTTTTTCGACAGCGCAAATTCCTTGGCAAAATAAGTTAGAATAATGTCGGCACCGGCTCTCTTAATACTTAATAATATTTCATCTCTTACTTTATCGGAATCAATCCATCCTTTAGCGCCAGCAGCCTTTACCATAGCATATTCTCCACTCACATTGTAAGCTGCAATTGGTAACGAAAAATTTTCATTTAACAATTTAATAACATCTAAATAACTTAAAGCGGGTTTTACCATTAAAAAATCTGCACCTTCATTTGCATCTAAATCAGCTTCTAATAATGCTTCTTTGCTATTGGCAGGATTCATTTGATATGTTTTTTTATCGCCAAATTTAGGCGCACTATCTAAGGCATCTCTAAAAGGGCCATAAAAAGCACTTGCATACTTAGCTGTATAACTCATTATAGAAACATCCGTGAAATTATTGTCATCTAAAATGTCTCTTATGGCTCCAACTCGACCATCCATCATGTCACTTGGCCCAATAATGTCGGCTCCGGCTTCAGCTTGTGTTAAAGCCATTTTACATAAAATATCAATTGTTTCGTCGTTTAAAATTTTACCATTTTTTACAAGTCCATCATGTCCGTCACTACTGTATGGATCCATAGCAACATCGGTCATTATTATCACCTCTGGAAATTGCTTTTTAATTTCTTTTATGGTTGTAGGATATAGTCCTTTTTTATTAAAACTTTCGGTTGCTTTTTTATCTTTAATACTATCTGAAATACTAGGAAAAAGACAAAAAGTACTTAATCCAAGCTTTAAGCAACTTTCAATTTCCTTGATAAGTAGGTCGCTACTATACCTGTATATATTTGGCATAGAAGCAATTTCTGATTTTTTATTTTTTCCTTCAGTTAAGAATAATGGAAAAATTAAATCACTGGTATTCACCCAATTTTCTTGAGTCATGTTTCGAATGGTTTGCGATTTTCGGTTACGACGAGGGCGTTGAGGTAGATGATACATAAATTAATTTAGCAATTTAGTGAGTTCTAAAAATTCGTTTTGTAAAGTTAAGGTTTTATCGGCGTTATACCATTTTTGGAGTTGCAGTGATTTTTCTTCTTTACTAAGACTTTTTTTGCTTAGTTCTTCAGATATTTTTTGCAAGTCGTTAGGACGTGGCCCCCAAACAAAAACTTCATTAAGTGTAACTTTTTCTAAACAAATAAGTTTGGGAATAGAGCGACTGCCGTTTGTTAGATATTTATCCATTAACTCTAAATTTTCATCACGTAAAATTATACGCAATTCAATATTTGAATTTTCTTTCTCCATTAAATAAAGTGCGGGAATATTTTGAGATGCATCGCCACACCAGCCTTCAGTAATTACAAGCCAAATATAGTGTTTTGTAATTTTTTGTAATTGTGTTTTTAATTTTTCCGACAAACTAAGTGTTTTATTTAAACGATTCATCCGAGCCAAATTTAATTTAGCATAATTCAAATAATATTCAGATTGATTTGTTCCGGTTGTTTTACCTTCCGATAGTAGTTTTTCTAAAAGTGAACAATACTCTGGATAAGTAATGGATTTGGTTATATACAATTTCATAGTTTTAATTGCGTTTGTTGATTTAATTGTTCATGATTAAGTAACCACTCTTTTCGCCATAATTCGCCAGCATAACCTGTTAACGAACCATTTGTTCCAATGACACGATGACAAGGAATGATAATCGCAAATGGATTTTTACCATTGGCAGATGCGGCTGCACGAATACATTTAGGGTCTCCTAAATTTTTTGCCATTTGTAAGTAGGAGGTTGTTTTTCCAAAATTAATCTTAATTAATTCTCCCCAAACTTTTTTTTGAAAATCGGTGCCTGAAATATGAATTGGTAATTCGAATATTTGTAATTTAGAATTGAAATAGGCATTCAGTTGTTTTTTAGTTTCTGTAAATAAATTTGTTTCATGAACGGGTTGTTTCTTTTTTGTGAGACCTTTTAATTCTATAAAACTGCAGGCAATTAAATTATTGGTACTATTAGAAACCAATTCCATTATGCCTAGTGGTGAATTGTAATAGTTATAAATGCTGTCTTTCATTTTACAAACGGCCTTGTACAATTTCCTGAACTACTTGTGGATCCAGTAATGTAGACGTATCTCCTAAATTGCTTGTTTCTCCCTCTGCCACTTTGCGTAAAATACGACGCATAATTTTACCGCTTCGTGTTTTTGGCAAGCCACTTACAATTTGTATTTTATCCGGCTTGGCAATTGGACCAATAATTTTTGTTACCTCGGCAATAATTTCTTTGCGCAAATTGTCATGATTTTTTGTAGTAGATGGTGCAATAACATATGCGTATATGCCTTGTCCTTTTATATCATGAGGATAAGCAACAACTGCACTTTCAACAACATCGGCGTGCATATTAATGGCACTTTCTACTTCAGCAGTTCCAATTCGGTGCCCCGAAATATTCATAACATCGTCTACACGACCTGTAATTCGATAGAAACCATTTTCATCTCTGCGGCAGCCATCTCCTGTAAAGTATAATCCGGGATAGGTCTCAAAGTAAGCTTGTTTACATCTTGAGTGGTCGCCATAAGTGGTGCGAATCATGGATGGCCATGGGAATTTAATGCACAAATTCCCCTCAACATTGTTTCCTAAAATTTCATTACCCCTATCATCCACTAGTAATGGTTGAATGCCTGGCATTGGTAAAGTAGCGAAACTTGGTTTAGAAGGGGTAACACCAGCTAATGATGAAATTAAAATCCCACCAGTTTCTGTTTGCCACCAAGTATCTACAATTGGACAGCTTCCCTTACCAATATTTTTATTGTACCAATTCCAAGCCTCTTCGTTAATGGGTTCTCCAACACTTCCCAACACTTTTAACGAATCTAATTTATAGGGTGTAACAAATTCTAATCCAGCGGCTTCTAAAGCTCTAATGGCAGTTGGAGCTGTGTAAAAATGGGTTACTTTAAACTTATCCACAACTTGCCAAAAACGACCAGCATCAGGGAAAGTAGGAACTCCTTCAAAAATGATTGAACTTGCTCCGGCTAATAATGGTCCATAAGCGATGTAGGAGTGACCTGTAATCCATCCCACATCTGCCGTACACCAAAATAAGTCTTTTGAATCAGCATTTAAATTTATTTGGAAAACATTTTGAAAAGTATAACAGGTGTAAACCATATAACCACCGCAGGTATGCACTACGCCTTTTGGTTTGCCTGTTGACCCTGAAGTATAAAGTATAAATAAAATATCTTCGCTATCCATTAGTTCTGGAGAGCAAATCGGCGAGGCGTTAGGAACCACTTCTTGCCAAATGATGTCTTTATCTTTATTAATTGTGATAGGCGTATTTGTATGTTTATAAATTAAAACTTTTTCTACACTAGGGCATATTTCTAGGGCTTCGTCAACCACCGCCTTAATTGGAATATCTTTAGCACCTCGATAAGCACCATCAGTAGTTAATATGATTTTGCAGTCGCTATCTTGAATTCGCCCAGCTAATGCCGATGCCGAGAAACCAGCAAACACAACAGAGTGAACTGCCCCAATACGAGCACAGGCTAACATAGCAAACACTGTTTCCGGTATCATTGGCATATAAATGCAAACTCGATCTCCTTTTTTTACGTCTAACGATTTTAGTGTATTGGCTATTTTACAAACTTCATCATGTAAATTTTGATAAGTAATAATTCTATTTTCTGCGTCAATAGTATTAGGTTCCCAAATAAAAGCCGTTTTATTTGCTTGAGTTGCGAGATGTCTATCAATAGCATTTTCAGTAATATTAAATTTTCCATTAATAAACCACTTAACATTAGGTTCGTCAAAATTCCATTCTAAAGTTCTGTTCCATTTTTGTTTCCAAATGAATTGGTTTGCTACTTCATCCCAAAATTTTTCTGGAGTTTTTACACTTTTATCGTAAGCAGTTTTATATGCTTCGTAGTTTTTTAATTGCATAATAAATTAGTTTTTTATGTATTTATTAATGTATTTATTGCTTGGTAAAAGCGCCTTTTGAATTCTGCTGGCATAATTGATACTTGCTATAATTTCTATTTGTTTTTCTTCAAGAAGTTTTTTTTGTGACAAAACTAACGCATTTGCTTTTTGTTTTTGCCGAAAATTAATTACGCTAATTAGCAAAAAAATGGCAAGCAATAAGGAGGCCGTTATTACTATTAGGTTTATTTGTTTTTGTTTTTCGAGTTTGGTGTCAGAAAGTTGTTTTTCCTTGGCTCTTAAACTTTCTTGAATTTGCTTTTCATATAAAAATTCTTTTTGCGCTATACCTCTTAATTGTCCTTCCGTTTTTAAGCTATCGCTAATAGAAGAGTATATTTTGAAATATTTTAAAGCACTGTCTGAATTTTTTTTAACCTCATAAATTGTCGATAAAATTTTAGCACAATCTTTCAAAATTGTAGCTTTTTCAAACAAAACCGACATATTATATCCCTTTTTTGCATAAACCAATGCGCTGTCGTAATTTTTTAACTGAGTATAAACATTTGAAATAGTACCATAGTTCTCGCACATACCAATTTGTAATTGTGACTGTTGGTTTGTTTTTAGAGCTTCTTTTGATAACAGTAATGCTTGTTCAAAGTTTTTATTATCTGCATATATTGAAGCTTTGGAGTCTGTAGCCAATGCAAAATGAAAATTATCTTTTTCTTTTGCTGAAATTTTTAATGCTTGGTCTAAATAGTATAAGGCAGAATCGGTTTTCTTTTGTTTCTTGTAGGATGTTGAAATATCAATTAATAAACCAGCTAATTGGTAGTTATCTTTGTAATGCTTAAACAAAGTTAATGCTTCTTTGTAAAATTTTAAAGAGGTAGGAACATCTTCTAAGTTCATATAGGTGTAGCCTATTGATTGTAACGAACTTAATATATTAAAGGTGTCTTTTGTCCGTTTAAAATAATCTAAGGCAATAAAGTTATAATCAGCTGATTTTAAATAATTACCTTGTTGAAAATAAATTAAACCAATATTATAATATGTAGCCATTTCTGAAACAGTATCTTTAAATTGTTTAGCAAGCGTAATTTTTTTTAAGTAATAAAGTTCTGATTTTTTAAAATCAGCTAAATTGTAATAAATGGCACCAACCAAATTATAAGCACGTAATAATACTTTTTTGTTGTCTGATTCATTTGCAGCAATTATTGCTTTTAAACCGTATTGTTTAGATTTATCAACATTACTTTCGAAATAGTATAAAATTGCTTTTTTTAAATATGCGTCTGCAATAAAGAAATTGCTTTTGTTTTTTATTGCCAAGTTTTCAATTTCATTAACAACTTCTAATCCCTTTTTTCTATCGGAATTTGAAAAAATCTCATATTGTTTAAATAGACTTAAATATGATGAAGAGTCGGTAGTTGTTTTTTGAGAAAAAAGGAAGAATGAAAAAAATAAAGGAAAAAGAACTATAACTATTTTTGAACTCATTTTATACCAAATATAGTACTTTGTAAACAATTTATGTGTTAAAAACAGATGATATTTCTTCAAAAAATAAAAAAAATGGGTGTATATTTAACTATGGTAAAAAAATATATTTCAATGGCGTTTATATGCGCCTTAGTAGGATTTGCTTGTGTTCCGGCTCGTCAGTTAGAAGAATGCAAAGACAAACAAAAGGCTTGCGAAACTGAGTTAGCATCTATTAAAAAATCAGCTCAAGAAAATGAGGCAAAACTTGCCGAACTAAAAGAGCAAATGGTGAAAAATGAAAAGGAAAATGTAGGATTAAAAAGAGATACGACTATTATTGGTAGTAATTATCGCAATTTAACTTCCAAATATGATAAATTGGATGTTTTGAATAATCAGTTAATGGATCGTTTAAATAAATTGTTGGCTGGTAGCGAAAAAGATAACTCAAAGTTAAGTGGCGATTTGCAGCTAACTCAGGAGCAATTGCTTAAAAAGCAAGACGAATTAAAAGCTTTGGAAGCCAAGTTAAATAAACAAAAACAAGATTTGGACGATTTAGCGGCCCAACTAAAATCTCGCGAGGCAAGAGTAAATGAACTGGAAGCAATTATTAAACAAAAAGACCAAGCCGCCGCCGATTTAAAAAAGAAATTGAGTGATGCTTTAACTGCTTTCGAAGGTAAGGGCTTAACTGTTACACAAAAAAATGGGAAAGTGTATGTAAGTATGGACGAAAGTTTGTTGTTTGCCAGCGGTAAAACTAATGTCGAGGCAAAAGGTGTTGAGGCATTAAAAAGTGTTGCAAAAGTATTAGAACAAAATTCGGATATTAATGTGATGGTAGAAGGTCATACCGATGATGTACCAATGAAAGGTGCCGGAGAAATAAAGGACAATTGGGATTTAAGTGTTATGCGTGCAACCTCGGTTACTAAAATTATGTTAAGCGCTGCACCAAATATTGACGCTAAAAGAATTACAAGTGCCGGAAGAGGTGAATTTTTTCCATTGGACCCTGCTAAAACGCCTGAAGCAAGAAAGAAAAATCGTCGTACCGAAATTATTTTAACGCCTAAATTAGATGAATTACTAAAAGTTTTAGGTAGTAATTAAAATTAATGTATTTTCGCAGCCTAATTTAAAAAAAAAGTATTATGGGAATGATTAAAGAATTTAAGGAATTTGTAATGCGCGGCAATGTTGTTGATTTGGCAATTGGTGTTATCATAGGCGGCGCGTTTAATAAAATTGTTTCATCGTTAATTGAGGATGTTATTACGCCTTTGATGTTGAAGCCAGTTTTAGAAGCCGCACATGTGGCCACATTGCAAGATTATGCATGGCATGGAGCAAAGATAGGGATGTTTATTAGTTCTGTTATTACATTTATTCTGACTGCTTTTGTTTTATTTTTAATTATAAAAGGTATGAATGCTGCTAAGAAAAAAGAGGAGGCAAAACCTGTTACACCGCCTGAACCGAGCAATCAAGAAAAGCTCTTAATGGAAATTAGAGATGCTTTAAAAAAGTAATAAGTTAAAAACAAAAAAGCCAGTTTAAATTTTTAAACTGGCTTTTTTATTAAACTTAATTTTAAATTATTTTATCTCTTCATAATCAATATACTCACCCTCTTTATCCGCACTTTTTTTTACAGCTTTTTTTATATCGGTATTTGAATGCGAATGTGTATGTGCGGTATTGCCAGAATTTGCATGTTGCGATTCAAATGAATTGTTTTGTTGACCAAAGGCTACTTTTTTAGGACTAGCACTTTTAAACATCGCAACTAATCTATAAATTAACCAAACAATAATTAATGTCCAAACTATATCTCTCATGTTACTAGTACAAAATTACAAATAAAGGTAAAAAAATAATCTTATTTATTGTTAATATTTAAAGGTCGAGGTGGGATTGTAGGAGGGAAATTATTGAATCATTTGTTTGTACATATCGTTAAAACGGAGGCGTGTTGCCTCTACAAAATCTTCATTAATTCGCTGTTTTAATCCTTCTAACCCTTTTACATCCTCCACCAAAAATTTAAAAATCTGTTCCATGGGTCCGGCCTCAAATTTAACCTGATATTTATCATTCATTTGAAAAATACTAATGGTCATGCTTTTGTGAGGAATGCTGTCAATTATTCTCATTCTTTTTTAAAGGCTTTTTTAAAGTTCATTAAATTTTGCATAACTCCCCAAGGACTCACATTTCTGTCTCCGTCTTCGTGAATACGACTTTGTATGGCGTGGGCTAATAACACAAAGTGTTTTTTTCCTGTTTTATTTAATGCTTCTTCTGCTTTTTCATCACCATTAATAATGTTAGCACAAGCCGCCCAATCATATGCTTTGGCATCCATTAAAAATTTAAAAGCTTTATCGTCTTCCCAAATGGCATTTACGAAAGCCGCCAAAACAAAATGTTTGTTTTCCATCAAAAATTTAAAGGCATTTTTATCATCACGTATGGCATCTAAAGTAGCAATAAGTTCTTTGTAGCCATTATTCATTAACCAATTAAAGCCACTTGTATCATTTAAGGTATGGCGTGTAAATTGGTCGATGGCGTGAGCAGAATAGTGTTTCATGATTATGGAAATGGATAAATAAAGGTAATTTGTTTTTTTAATTATCGCAAATACTTATTTTAGTTGGTAGGATTTATACCGACACTTTTTAAGTCTTTCCAAAAATTTGGGTAAGATTTTTCCACAACCTCCGGATGTTGAATACGAATGGAGTCACAAATTAATGCCAATGGAGCAAAAGACATGGCCATGCGGTGATCGTTATAAGTATTTATAATTAAGGATTTAGGATTGAAGATTGAAGATTCGTTATTAATACTTATTGAGTTTTTAGTTATTTCAACGCTAGCACCAAATTTTTCCAGTTCATTTTTTAATGCCATTATTCTGTCTGTTTCCTTAACTTTTAAGGTACTTAAGCCCGTTAAGGAACAATTAATTTTTAAGCCTAAACAAGTAACAGCAATTGTTTGGGCAATATCAGGACAATCGGAAAAATTGTATTCGAAATAATCGAGAATCGTGTTGTTTTTTGTTAGAATGAGATCCCCGTTTTTAAATTCTGACGTTACTCCAAAATGTTTGTAAAGTTCTGGTAAAACAGAATCGCCTTGATTTGATGTTTCATTTAATCCAAGCAGAGTAATTTCGGCACGTTTACTTAGTGCAACAATGCTGTACCAATAAGAAGCAGAAGACCAATCGGACTCAATTGAAAAGATTAAAGATTCAGGATTAAAGATTAAAGATTGAGAGTTGTGGATTATTAGCTTTAAATGTTGATACTTTTGTCTTTCCTCTCGAATCAATATATTGATACCAACTTGCTTTAATATATCAATAGTCATTTTTATATATGACCATGAAACAATTTCGTTTTTTATGTTTATTTCAAGTCCATCTTCCAGTGCAGGCGCAATCAACATTAAAGCAGAAATAAACTGGCTGCTAATACTCCCATCAATTTCAATACTTCCTCCATTTATTATTTTACCGGTTATTTTTAGCGGCGGAAATCCTTCATTTTCTGTATATGAAATTTGGGCACCAATTTGTTTTAGGGCGTTCACCAATTCCGCTATAGGTCTTTGTTTCATTCGTTCTGAGCCAGTTAAAATCCATTCACCCGGCGTAATAGAAAGTAAAGCCGTTAAAAAGCGCATGTCTGTTCCTGCATGACCAATATTAATGAAGGGATTTTTGTTTTCTTTTATTTGAGCTAAGGCAGCGATTAAATCTCGCGTATCTTGCGCCGATGAAAGATTTTGAAATTGTAAGTTTAAGTTTAAAACACTATTTAAAATAAGTAAACGGTTGCTTATGCTTTTAGAACCGGGCAAACGAATTGTTGAATCTATATTGGAATGATTGGACTTAAACAACATCTGCAATAGTTGAATTATAAAATAGAATAGACTTTTCTAATTGTTGTTGCGTCACTCTTACATCATAATCACAATTACCAATACCGTTTAATAATGCTAATTGATACTTATTGTGTTTATGTTTCTTATCTTGTTTAAAATAAGTATAAAAGTCATTTAATTCATTTTTACTAATTGCAGGAAACTCGAAATGCAATTTTAGACTGGAAATAATTTTTTCAAATTCCTCTGTTGATATACGCTTTAGCAGTAAACATAAATAGCTTTCAATTGCCATACCAATTGCAATTGCTTCACCATGAAGTAGACTATCTGCCTTGTTTAAAAATAAACTTTCTATGGCGTGTCCAACAGTATGTCCAAAGTTTAAAATTTTTCTAATGTTTAGCTCATTAGGATCCTTTTTTACGATAGCGTTTTTTAATGCAATTGATTTTGAAATTACTTCAACATCGTTAAAGGAATTGTCAATTAGTTTAGTAGAAATTTCATTAAAGAAAGCTTTGTTTTTAATTAAAGCAATTTTAAAAATTTCGGCATAACCGTTTATGAGTTGTCTGTACGATAGGGTTTCCAAAAAAAGAGGAGTTATAAATACACCTTTTGGCTGTGTAATTGTGCCAATTTGATTTTTAAAGTTTAAAAAATTTATACCCGTCTTACCACCAACGCTTGCATCTGTCATAGCGAGAAGGGTAGTAGGAATATTTATAAAATCAATGCCTCGTTTATAGGTAGAAGCAATAAACCCGCCTAAGTCATTTATTACGCCTCCTCCTAGGTTGATGAGCAGACTGTTTTTATCGGCATTATTTTCCAACAGGGTATGCCAGCAATGCGCAACAATTTCTATAGATTTGTTTGTTTCGCCACTTTCAATTTCTATTATTTCAGCATCTTTAAGTTGTTTGCAACTAAAAATTAATTTTGATAGGCAATGTTGCAAAGTATTTTCATCGCATAAAATAAAATACGATGAATACTTGTGTTTTTTTAAAAAAATAGAAAGTTGTTTTAAGGCGTCGTTACCAATAATAATGTTGTAATTGGTTGCTCTTAGTTGTTTAATCATGAATCCAATTTTTTATAATTTGTAAACCATATTCACTTAAAATGCTTTCGGGATGGAATTGAACACCACAGATATTAAAGTTTATATGTCGAATTGCCATAATGTTTTTCTCTGAATCTTCGGCTAGTATATGAATACTTTTTGGCAAAGAGGATTTGTCTATTACCCATGAGTGATAACGTCCGACCGCAAAGTTGTCAGGGCAATCTTTAAATAAATGTGTTTTATCTAAAATTGTTATTGGTGTGGCTATGCCATGGTAAACGGTATTTAAATTTTTTAAATTGGCACCAAAGGCTTCCGCAATGGCTTGCATACCCAAGCATACGCCAAGTATTTTTTTAGAAGATTTAAATTCGTTTAATAATTGTGGCATTATTCCGGCGTCTCTTGGCACACCTGCTCCAGGTGAAAGAACTAGGGATGCATAATTATTTACTTCATTTAAAGAAATTTTATTGTTATAGAAAACATCAACTTCTACACCTTCAACTTGTTCGAGTAAATGAACCAAGTTGTAAGTAAAACTATCATAATTGTCTATTAATAAAATCTTATTCAATCTGCTAAATAAAACATAAATTTATAGTAAAAATTTATAAGATGCAGTTTTTAAAATATGGTTGTTATGGTTTAATTTTTTTATTATTTACATCATTTAAATTACCAATGCCCAAACCAATAAATTATTTACCTCTTGGCGATTCTTATACCATTTGTACTGGCGCAATTGCTGAAGCTTCTTGGCCAAAAATTTTAATGAAACATTTAAATGAAAAGGGTATTAAAACTAATTTATTAGAGAACCCCGCTCGTAATGGGTTTAGTACACAAAATTTAATTGATAAAGAATTGCCTTTGCTTAAAACTCTGAAACCAAATTTTGTAACATTGCTTATTGGAGTGAATGATTGGGTGAGAGAAGTACCTAAAACAACCTTTGAAAAAAACTTAAAATATATTATTGATGAAGTACAAAAGCAGTTACCAGATAAATCGAAGCTTATTTTAATTACTATTCCTGATTTTGGTGTTACACCTCAAGGAAAAAATTATGGTAATGGCAGAAATATAAGCAATGGCATAGCTGAGTTTAATGAAATTATTTTAACTGAAGGAAAAAAACGTAATATACAAGTAGTCGATATTTTTATGTTATCCAAAAAAATGAAAGAGGATACAAGTCTGGTTGCTGCCGATGGCTTGCACCCCTCTGCTAAAGAATATGCAGAATGGGAAAAGTTGATTTTACCTGTGGCTGAAAAGTTATTAAAAGAATGGTAATTAGTTTTTATTTATTTCTATACCGTCTTTGTAAAAAACAGTATCTATTACTTTAAGATTCTTTTTATTAAACAAATACCATTTGCCTTGTTTGCGGCCTTTCCAGTCTGCTCTGTTACAAGTATCGCCTTTATAAATTTCAAATGAACGTATTGAAGAACTATCCTTTAGAGAAACTGGGTTTCTACTTGAATCATTTTGGCATGAGCTTACTAAATAAATAGTAAAACCAATTGTGATACTAAAAACTGCCTTCATTGGATTAATTTGGTGTTCTAAATTTACAAAATAAAATCCGAAAACTTATTTTTTCACTTCAAAGGTGTGGTAACCTACCAATTCACTTTCTTCCGAATTTACTTCACTAACTTTTGCTCGCAGAGAACCGACATAACACCACTCGATAAATTTATTAATGTTTTCTTCAAGGCCTTCTACTTCGCAATAAACTGAACCATCAGGCTTATTTCTCACAAAACCTGTTAAATTAAATTTGTGTGCTTGCGCTTGGGCATTAAAGCGATAGTTGACACCTTGTACTTTGCCTTTAATATTTATGTTATAATGGCGAAGCATTCCGTAAAAGTAGCGAGTTATTTGATTTAAGTTATTAGATGATTTAGTTTCAAAAAACTTCAAACTTACCTCTAAAAACTGGATTTTTATTGTGTTTTATTAATGATGTTAATTTTACTTTCGCCAATTACTCTAAATGCGGTTCTGCGATTTTTTTGATGGGCTGCTTCAAACTCATCGCTTTTTGGTACCATTTTGTTAATCTCTGATTCTGGAATAATTGGTTTCGTTTCGCCATAACCAGTAGCTACGATTTTATCTTTGGCAATACCTTTACTTATCATGTAATCAACACAACTTTGAGCTCTTCCTTGCGACAATTTCATATTATAAGCATCGTTACCTCGCGCGTCAGTATGTGAGCTTAACTCAATTTTTAGGTTATCGTTAACTTTTAAAATGGCCACAATTTTATCCAAAATTTCCATCGATTTTGGACGCAACGTGTATTTATTAAAGTCGTATTCTACCCCTTCAATTTCAATATCTCCTTCAGGAATTTTACCTAATTGAAAATCACGTGTAAATAACTCCGACTCTGTTTTGCCTTTTGTTGCCACTTCATCTGCTCTACCAAAATAACCGGTTTTTTGAGCTTTAATGAAGTATTCCATATGCGGTTTTAGAGGAGTGCTATAAAAACCTTTGTCATCAGTTATAATAAAGAATGGTTCATCACCATCATGCACATCTCTAATAGTAACTAACGCACTAGGAATAGGATCCCCTGAATCAACATCTGTAACTATACCTTCAAGACTAAACTTAATCGGTTCATTTATAAACTCAAAAATTTTATAACAATGTCCGCCCGGACAATCAATTCTATCACTCGCAAAAAACCCCTTAGTGCCTAAACGTTCCATAATAAAGTAGGCATCGTCTTTACTAGAATTGATAGGTGTGTTTAAATTTTTAGGAAAACTATAAGTACTATCTTTATCAACATCTAAACTCGATTTAAATACATCTAATCCTCCCAAGCCGGGTAAACCATTTGAACTAAAATAAAGTGTATTACTAATGTTATGAAAAAATGGGGAAACCTCGTCCCCACTCGTATTAATAGTGCTACCTAGGTTTTGAGGGTCACCAATGTTTCCGTTTTCGTTAATGGGGGCCATCCATAAATCAAATCCGCCTTTACCGCCCGGGCGGTTTGAAGAGAAAAATAATTTTGTACCATCATTACTTACAAAAGGTTGTTGTGATTTATATCCTGGTACGTTTATATTCGTACCCAATTTCATGGCTTCAAAAAATTTACCATCAACGCTACGTGCCATGTAAATATAGGCTTCATTTCTAAAATTGTCACTCCAGCGAGTAAACAACATTACTTCCTCCGGGGTAAAAACACCAGCACCTTCATGCAATGAAGTGTTTACGGGACGACCAAAATTTATAGGACGTTGCCAAATTGTGTCATCTAAAGTTGTTTGATACAAATCGCAAAAATACCGTGAGTCTTGTTTCTCGGGGTCAGTCACAACGCCGCCTTTGCGCGCAGATGTGAAAATTAATTTGTTAGTATTTGTACCGTCATACATTGGTGCAAAACTTGTAGTACCCCTGTTAAATACCAGAGTATCCATCAATTTTACTTTAATTAACTTTCGACCTGCTAAAGTATCTAATGCAAAAAAACATGAAGCTTGTTTTTTAGCCGCTAATTTTAACAGGGAATCTGTTCCAACTTTAGCGTTTGTATAATCATCAAACGTTTTTAAAGCGTCTTGATAATTTTTTAGATTCATAAGAGATAAGCCGTAATAATAGGGAGCATCAGGATAAACCTTACGTTCAACGCATTTTTTATATTGCTGGGCAGCATGCTTGTAGTCAAAATTTAAACGATAGCTGGTAGCTAATCGGTACATAATAAAATCGTATTTACTCGAATTTATAACTGTTTCTTTTGCAGTAGTGGTGCTGTCTTTTCGTTTAGTTACTTTTAACTCAGGCACTTTAAAAAGCGATTTCATTTTTAAGTTCACTATTTGTGCTTCATAAGGCAATACATAGTTTTTTAAAACTGTAGTATCATCTAATACCTTTGCATAATATACCGAAGCTGTGGCATAATCTTTTTTAGCATATGCGTTATCAGCCATTTCAATCCATAATTTTTTAGATTGAGAAAATGCGTATGAAGTAATTAAAACAAATACTAATTGTAAGAGTAGACTTTTTTTAAACATAATTTTTTTTACAAACGTGGACAATTTTTTACATCTTGTGATTTAGATTTTTTACCCATATAGGTTAAAGAGATTTCAAATGCTCCACGAGTTTTTGTTGTTCCCCTTAACGATGATTGGTTAAAATCATAACCTACTTTGGCGATGTAGTTATCTTTTCTAAAACCAACATACCCAATACTAGCATCATTTGGACGCATAATAAAGCCTGCTAAAGCATAAAAACGCTCTCCTTTAAAGAAGTAACCGGCATCTAAAGCGATGGTTTGTTGCACAACATTAACTTGATTGTAAACCAAAATTTTTGGAGTAAAATAGAAAAGTTCACTAACATTAATGCGTAAGCCGGCATGAGCATAAAAACGCATGGGCAAACGGTTATCACTGCCAAAAAAAGTTTCCTTTGGTTGAGTTAAATTAAAACCGCTTATTCCCACAAAAGGGTTAATACGGGATTGTTGTTTGGCGTAATAATATAATAATCCAAAGTTAACTGCTTCTTGAAATTGAGCCTGACCTTGAAAATTTTCATTGTTATTTATTCCTTTGTCAAAACTGCCACCATCGCCTGTACTCCATTGATTGTCAAAAGTTAAAACCTGATATTCAATACGTTTTTGAGTGAAGCCTGCTTGTAAGCCTAAAGATAAATTATGGTATCTGTTTTTATCCAAAGGAACCGCATAAGCAACAGATGCTAATGCTTCAAACACATTATAATTACCAAAACCTGCCCTCATATTACTAATCTGACCACCAAAACCCCATTTCCCTTTAGGTATATCAAAACTCACTAGTGCAGTAGTAAAAGGTTTGTAAGCAACTGCATTCCACTGATTTCTATAATGGGCATGTACACGCATTTTACCATCTACTAACCCAGTCATGGCAGGATTAAGAAATAATGGAGCGGCGTCGTATAAACTTAAATGAAAATCCTGAGCTCGCAGTAAACTTACAAGGCAGAATAATACAATTACACTTTGTTTTTTTAATTTTCTCATTTCTTTATCTAATTAAAGTAATATCTCCATTTTTTTTAACCTGACGATTATTGTACATATCTACTTGAAGTGTCCAAACGTAAACACCTACAGGTTGATTTTGACCATCTTTTTTTCCATCCCATCCAATTTTTTGATCGGTCGTTTCAAACAGCAATTCTCCCCAATTGTTATACACTTTAAATATCATATTTTGAAAAGGACCGCCTTTTACAAATAATAAATCATTGTTGTTATCGCCATTAGGACTAAAGGCGGTTGGCACTTGTGGTAGTAAACTAATCTCTATAGATTTACTAATTGTATCCGTACAGCCATTTCCATCATAAACTGTGAGTTTGATAATGTATATTCCAGGAGCTTGATAACTATGGCTTGGGGCATTGTCTGTAGCAGAGGTTTCGTCACCAAATTGCCATAACCAATTTGAAATAGCACCTGTTGGTGTACTAAAGTCTGAGAAGTAAATGGGTTCTTGTGCAACCGCAGGATTATTTGTTAAGCCGAATTCAGCATTTGGTTGTGAATTTACGGTTATAGGAATAGTGGTATTACTTACACATCCAAAATTTGTTGTTACCGTTAACGCCGCATTATAAGGTCCCGCATTGTCGTATAAGTGAGTAACTGTACTTGTTAATCCTGTTAGTAAGTTGGGCTTCGAATCGCCAAATGACCAGCTCATAGCTGTTACAGAACCACCACCCCCTGGCACAATAGAAAGATTTTGGAAAACAGAATTAATACCCTGACAACCACTTAAAACAGAGAAATTTGTTATTGGTAAAGGATAAATTTTTAATGTTTTTCGTATTGTATCTGGGCAGTTATTTGGAGGTCCTCCAGTTGCTATTAATGTAATAGTGTATAAAGAATCTTTGGTAAACGTAAATATTGGATTAGTTGCGGTAGAAGTAGCACCATTAGTAACACTCCAACTGTAACTTAGTGGCGCTGTACCATTGTCTAATGAGGCATTTGTTAAAGGAACCGAAGCACCAACACATTTACCCAAGTTTGGTATAGTAAATAAGGCAGTTGGAGAGGGAATAAAATTTGCTGTAACAGTTTTTTGACTTGGAGAACAAGGTGGGTTACTAACCAAAATGGTGAAAGTTAACGGCCCCCCTAAAATATCTGAAGCACTAGGATTATAAACAGCAGTAGCAACAGTGGCACCAGGTGCAGCAAAAGAACCTGTTGAGGTACTTGGTGGAACCCAAGTAAAAGAATTACTGCCTGTAACATTTACATTTAAAACAATAGGTGCATTTTTACAAACGCTAATACTATTAGTTGTGATACTAATTGCGGGTGCTTTTTGGATAGTAAGTAAGAGTGAGTCTTTTTCAGAAGGGCAAATACCCCCAGTAGTAGTTAAATAAAATTTAACAACACCGGAAATTGTATCGTTTTGACTAATTGAATAGGTTTGTGTTGCAGGCGGAGTTACGGGGCTAAATGCACCAGAGCCAGCACCTATTCCAGTTGTTGGAGTTGACCAACTACCCCCTGAAGCCGAAGCACCTACAGTACCAGTTAGTAAAATAGCGCTGGAACTTGCACATATTGTAAAATCATTTGGAGCAGATACGAATGGTTTTGGTATAATGCTTACCTGCATAATGTCTGGCGAGCCTGAACATCCACCACCGACAGCAACCGAATTTAAGGTGAATGTAATAGATGGTAAAAGTAAATCACCAGCACTAAATTGATAAACAGGTGTGGTTGTAGAGTTGTTAGGGATAAATAAGCCAGTACCATTGGTTGCCCAAACAGTATTACAAGTGCCACTTAAAATACTTCCGGCTAAAGTAACTGATTGTGAATTTGTACAAGCAGTCAAATCTATACCCGCTGTAATAACTGGGGGATTTATAAAATTGACAGTTATACTTTTAGTTGCATATGGACAACCTGAATAACTTGGTGCAACAGAGAGTGTTAGAACAATGTTTCCTACCGATAGATCTGAAGGGGAGGGGTTATAAGTGGTATTTACACCCGGCCCGGCAAAAGAACCTCCATTTCCACCAACCCAAGATCCAGCCAGCGAAGTACCTGGACTCATTGTCCCCGTTAAGGTAATGGCTAAACTTGGCGCATTTTTACATATGCTCACATTGTTTCCAACTAAAACTTGTGGTTTTTGATTTATCTTTAAATAAGTAGAATCTTTAAATATTTTACCGCAAGCATTAGTTGCAGTAATGTAAAATTTAATACTTGATAACAAGGTGTCTGCATTGGAGAGAACGTAAGGAACTGATATGGTGTTTACAGTAGATGTGTAACTACCAAACACACCTGTTCCATTTGCAGTACTCCAGCTTCCAGTAATAGCGCCTCCAGTAACTGTTCCGGTTAAAGCAACAGTTTGACCTGGACCTGCACATATTTCAACACTTGGTTGGGCAACCACTTCGGTACGTTTTAAGAATGAAGACATATAGTGGAATAAACCACCTGTACTGGCATTTCCACCAAATACACCTAGGGCAAATACATCCGTTGGATTGTAAACCGTATATGACCCAATTGGCAGGGTTGCTAAAGGAGTTAAGTTTAATTGACCTCCATAAAATGGACCACCACTTAAAGTACCGGTACCAGGCACTAAAGTGAAGTTAGCCGCTGTAATAGGAATAGTTACTGTTCCTGAAGCATTATTTAAAGTAAACGTGCCTTGAGACCCATTTTTACATAATAAGTTTAAATAAAACCCTTGATTATTAGTTCTCGAAAATGCAACTAAATTTGAACCTGCACAATTTAAAGGTGGTAATAAGGCTTCTCCTAACTCACAACCAGTTCCGGATGCGTGCAAACAATAAACATTTTTAGTAGCATTGATGTAGGTTAAAGGTTGAGTAGTTTTATAATGATAGGTATCGCCTTTATTAATTAAAGTGGTGGTTGTAACACCATCATTAATAGTTAATTGCGTGAAATTTTCGGTAGCAACAACATAAGCGCCTTCATGTTCAGGACCATTCATATAACCTTTATTTAATATATAGTCTGTACCAACAATGTCTGTGGGAACTATTTGATCTCCCATTAAATCATAACAACCAGTTACCCCAGAAACCGAATCGTCAGCCACAGTTACAGAAATAGGTTTGTCCGCCACCACAATTGTACCCGACAAATTATTACCTGCTACATTAGTGTTTTGTACCGCATTTTCTACTGTGTATGCACTTCCTGGAGAAGGTAACATGACGCTGTAGGTAATATTGGCCGGATGACCAACAACCGCACATTTTGGAGTAATCCAAACTACGGTATTTGGCTTTGAGGCCACAATGTTTAACTGTTGCTTAGGTTGGGTTACGGTTCCATCGCCATTTAAGTCCCCCCCTAAATTCTGGTTTCTCCATCTAGTTTGAAACGGGCAAACGAACTCATATCCCAGACCATTTTGTCCTTTTAATGAAAAGGTTTCAGGATTCAAAAAACTGCCTCCTCTAGTAATTACATCATATACAATGGTAACACTTGCATCAGAAGATATATATAGCCCATAAGGCACAACAGTATTTGCGGGACGGGTTTCCAGTGAATCGTAACCTCTATTAGTTGCGTTAGCAATTTTGTCTCGCCAAAAAACATAATCAAAATTTGAGTTTGCAGGAATATTAAAAGTGGTATCATACTTGTTGGGTCCAATAGCACTAGGTTGTCTAAGTCTAACTGTTGTGGTTGGCGTATTAAAAGTAGAGATATGAACAACGATATTATCTCTCCACCAATGATCAGGAGTTACCCATGGACAAGCAAACCAAAAGGATGTATCAATTTGAGCGGAGGTAGTTCCTGTTTTTAATAAGAAGAGTATAAAGAAGGCTAAGATTAGTTTACTTTTTTTCATCTTTCTTTTTATTTTTTAAATTAGACTTAATACTATTATCAATGGTGTTTAATTCTTCCTCGTCAGCATCCAATACTTTGTCACTAGCTGTTTTACGTTTTTTAGCCGCAATTTTGTAGCTTAACATAAACTCATGGCTTCCTGTTGAATATTTTTGCAAATTGCTTAATGTATAATCATAAGAGTAAGCTAACCCAAATTGGTGATTAATATTAACCCCAACTAAAAAACTTGCTGTTGAATTTAAGCGGAATGACCCACCTATCCAGTACTGATCTTTATAAATTGTTTTTAAATTAAACTCTAATTGGTAAGGTGCTGGATTATTAAAGCGTACCAAGGCAGAAGGCTGTATTATCCATTCTTTTTTCTTTTTATCAATTACAAAATTGTAGCCAGTATATGCGTAAGCATGCGGTGTTAAACGCCCTATTGTGTTGTTCCAATATATTTTACCATTTGCAATTTGCTGACTGCTAAATCCAAAAAAGAATTTTTTGCTATATAAATATAAACCGGCATTTGCATCAAAGGCGTTTGCGTTTAGAATATTATTCTTCATAAACTCATCGTCTAAATCGTAAGGTTTTGCATCATAAATTTTTACATTGTATTGTACATAACCTAAAGCTAACCCAAAACCTAAGTTAACATTTTTATTAATTTTTAAATGGTAACTGTATGACCCATGCAAGGAAGTACGTTGCAATAGCCCACTTCTATCGTTCGTAATTAAACCACCTACAGCCATGTAAGGCTTCTTTTTAAAAGTGCTATATCCACTTAAAACAAAAGTTTTTGGAGCACCATCAAAACCAGTCCATTGCTGGCGATAGCCTAAATTAAATTCTTTTCCTTTAAACGTGCCTGCATATGCGGGGTTATACAAATATTGATTAATTAAAATATTTGTAAAAAGTGTTTGTTGCTGCGCATAAGATGTCAAGGAAAACACTAATAAAAAGTAAATTATATATTTATTCAACTTCATAACTCTATTTCAAAATTGTTACTGTCCCTTTGTATATTTCATCAATATTAGGGTCATTTAAGTTTATAGTATAAAAATATGCGCCTACTGGGAGTGGATTACCCTTGTAGCTTCCGTCCCAGGCATTTGAGTAGCCTGTACTTTTAAATAACTGCTCGCCCCAACGATTATAAATTTCTATATCGGCATTAGGAAAATAAACATTTATAAAATCTAATCGCCAAATGTCATTTTTGCCATCATTGTTTGGCGTAATAATATTGGGAATAAGTTGGGTAATTTCGGACACAACATTGGAAATTTTAACACTAGAGGTAAACGTATTTGTGCAGCCAAAGGCATCGCTTATTGTTAACGATACCGTATAGGTACCATTAGCAGTATAAGTTGTGCTTGGATTTTGTTGATTACTTACTAAACCATTACCAAAGTTCCATAACCAATTTACGGCAGAGACAGATTGGTCAGAAAAATCAACATTTGAAATTAAACTTGGTGTATTATTTAAGCCCCATGTAAAATTAGCTTGAGGCTTGGGAGTTACATTAACCGATTGAATAATAGTTGCAACACAGCCACGATTACTGGTAACAACATGCGAAATACTATATAATCCAGCTCCAGGGAAAATAACAGAGGTATCTTTTGTAATTGAAGTACCAAAGCCCCCCAAATCCCAAAAATAACCTCCATTTAAAGGTATTGTGCTGGGAGGGGCTATACTTGATAAGTCTGTAAAATTAATTTGTAATGAAGAACCGCTGCAGGCCCTTGTTACTTGCATACTTGCAGTTGGCAATGGGTATATTGTCACCGTTTTGTTAATGGTGTCGAAACAGTTATAACCATTAGCAACTATTAATTGAGCAGTATAATTGCCTGCGGTAGAATAAGTATTAATTGAATTTGATGTGTTTGAAGTATTGCCGTCTCCAAAGGTCCAGTTATTCGCAGTTATACCAACGCCAGCAGGGTCAACTGAACTATTATTAAACACACTGGCTTGGTTTAAGCAAACAGCATTTACATTAAATCCAGCCGTTGGTTTATTACGAAAGTCAATACGAACTTGATCTGAAACACCATTACAAAGTCCATTATTGGTAGTACTGAAAGTTAAAATAACAAAACCAGTAGACACTTCTGCAGACGTTGCAATGTAGGTTGGTGTTAAAGCCGTATTTGAGTTTGTAAAAGTACCTAAGCCGCCATACCAAATACCAGTATTAGTTGCAGTTCCTGTAATAGCAGCATTTAAAGCCGTGACCGGGTTGTTTTTACAACTGTTTAAATCTACCCCTAAATTTACAGAAACGGGCTGTGTAAAAATAACAGTAACACTGTCCTGAACTTTATTACATTGTAAATTATTGGTACTAGCCAACTTTAAAGATACACTACCTGTAGAAATATCAGTAGGGCTTGGCAAATAATTATTTATTAAAGATAAATTATTTGGTACAAATATACCTGAGCCACTTGTAGACCACTGACCAGTACTTGTGGTAGTGCCCGAAACAGTTCCGCTTAGAAATACAGTTGAGTTATTGGCACATTTTAAAATAGGTTTTACTAAACTAGATTTAACTATAGGAGCATGATTCATGGTTATTCTGACAGTATCGGTCACTGCATTACAACCCGCGTTATTTGTACTTGTTAAAACTATTTTTATAAGATTTAATGTTGTGTCGTTTGATGTAGGAATATACGCAGAAGTAAAGCTGGATGCACTTGGTGCAAATGATCCTGTTGCTGGGGCAATTACAGACCAAATTCCCTGATTTGTGGCGCCAATAACATTTCCATTTAATTGAACAGTAGCATTATTAGAACATATAGTTGAAGCAGTTCCAGCAGTAACAATAGGAGCTTGTTTAATGTATAATTTTAGAGTGTCAGCTTTATTAGGACATATTCCTGTAGAGTTTAATACAAATTTTACAACACCTCCAATTAAATTGGAAGGTACTTTAATGCTTGTATCTATTGGGTTTGGAGTATAAACATTGTTAGTTAATGTATTGCTTGGTTGCGATAAAGTTCCAAAACCGTTATACGACCAATTTCCAGTTATTGGTCCACCGCCAACTTGCCCATTTAATGTAAATGAGGTATTAGAACAAATGGTAGCGGTAGGAACGGTATTGGCTATAACAAAAGAAGTGATTCCAAAATTCGTAGAGTAAGCATATGAACTACCACCGTTTGTCCCTCCGTTACTAACTCCTAAACCAAAAATATCCAAACTGTTTCTTAAAACATTATGCGAGCCAACTGGTATTGAAGAGGTAGGAAAATATAATCTTGCGGCAACAAGATCACCAGCAGTGCCGGGAACCGTTGTAAAACTAGTGCCGGAAATTGGAACAGGAGTACCGTCGCTCGTTAAGGTAAATGAGTTTTGAAACCCAGAACGTGTATATAAATTCAAATTCAAAGAGTCGCTACTTAAACGCACAAAATTAGTTGTATATGAGCCTGCACAATAGGCAGGGGTTACTTGTGCACCGCTTAGTTTGCAACCATAACCACTTACGTGCATTACATAAACTGGTTTATCAGTTTTTATGTAAGTTAAATCTGGGGTACTGATGGAATAGGTTTCGCCACTATTTATTAACCAATTTATAGTGGTTGTAGAGTTGCTAATTGTTAAACTTGTGCCGTTTACAGGTGCTAATATGTAAGCCATGTCAGACGTTGCTTCGCCTGGAATAATCACATAGTCCTTTCCGATATTATCACTCGTCGTAATTTGATCAGCAAAGTATGAAGGACAAGAAGTAGTTGTTCTAATTGCCCCGCTTAAAGTAACAGAAATTGGCTGATCGGCTGAAACAATTGAACCAGCTAACTCGCTCGGATTCACAGATTTATTATCTTTTACCGAAAAAGTTTCACCTTGATTTAAAGTAACAGCAAAGGTTACATTTTTAGCTCTGCCAACACAGGCCGCTCTTGGTGTAATTAAAAGTGTAGTTACGCCAGTATTTGTTGCTACAACATCAAAACCTAATAAAGCATCAGCAATTGTTGATGTTAAAATAGAGTTTGGAACTGGCATATAAAAGTCAGTTCCCTTGGCTCTTTGTCCTTTTAGGCTAATCATTTCCTTGTTGTTTCCAGAACCTATTGAATAATATGCAGATACGTCGCCAGTAGTGCTTATATAAATACCTTTGTTTGAAACAGAATTGGTTGGAGAACTTTCAACAGATGTAATTGAAGGAGTTAATGGTAAAACGGAGGTAGTATTAACAGGTACCGTAAATGTAACATTTACACCGCCTAAATTAGCAGGTTGCCTTACGTAAACAATTACAGGAACAGAGTAGGTTTGAATATGTAAATTTATTGGCGAATCTCCCATTGTAGCCGAAATATCGGGTGCTACAAACCAAAAACTGGTATCAACCTGAGCATGCGATTTTGAAAAGAGGGAACAGACAAACAAAAAAGCGAATAAATATCTAATCATATTTTTAGATTAACAATTATTTTAATTCGACGAATATATGAAAAAAATCTAAAGTTTTTGACTTGTTAACATTAAAATAACTTAACTTTAGTAAATATATGCCACTAAATCGTGCTCAAATCGAACCCTTTAAAAACTTAGAACTTTTAGCAAAAAAGGTAGTCGAAGGTTTTATTACAGGTTTGCATAAAAGTCCTTTTCATGGCTTTTCGGTTGAGTTTGCTGAACATAGATTGTATAATGTTGGTGAAAGTACACGCCACATTGATTGGAAATTGTTTGCACGCTCAGAAAAATTATTCATAAAACGCTACGAGGAAGAAACCAATTTACGCTGCCAAATAGTAATTGACACTAGTGGCAGTATGTTTTTTCCAAAAGATGCAGAGGTTAATAAGTTAACTTTTAGTGTTTACGCCGCTGCTGCTTTAAGTGAATTATTAAAACAACAACGCGATGCTGTTGGACTCACTCTTTTTGAAAATGAAATTACCAAACATTTTCCTGCAAAGGCAAGTCCTTTGCATCAAAAATTAATTTATAATGCTTTAGAAGACTTGTTGCAAAACCACGTTCAAAATAAAGCAACCAACGCCATTGCTGCTTTAAACCAAATTGCTGAGGTAATTCATAAACGCTCGTTGGTTGTAATTTTTAGTGATATGTTTGATAATGGCACAGATAACGAACAATTGTTTTCTGCTCTGCAACATTTAAAATATAAAAAACACGAGGTGGTGTTGTTTCATGTGGTAGATAAAAGTAAGGAGTTAGATTTTGAATTTGAAAACAAACCTTACCATTTTATTGATTTAGAAAGTGGAGAAGAAATTAAACTAAACCCCACTCAAATAAAGCAACAATATCAACAACAAGTTTTAAGTTTTAACGAAGCTTTAAAAACCCGATGCGGTCAATATCAAATAGACTTTGTAGAAGCAGACATTAATAAAGGCTTTGATTCCATTTTGTATACATATTTAATTAAGAGGGCAGTTTTGTTGTAAATTTAATTTCAATTTAGCCCAAGTTGTTCCGGAAGAATAATTATTCTTAATCTAATTAGTTCCGGGAACATAAATTATTGAGATAGTTGTCAGTAATAAATGGATTCTGAATTTTAGTTTCTTTTGTTAAAAATGCGATAATACCAAATTATTCACTGTGGCGCAAGAAACGCATGGCTTTGGTTTAGCCACATTATCCGGTGTTGGGTTTAAAGCACCACAGGAAACGCAATTGTAGCTTGTTTTTAATATTTGGGTGGTGCAGCAATTTTCGCAATACACTTTAAAAGATTCGGGAATTATTTTTAATTCTACAGAGCAATTTGGGCATTGAGTTGAGGTTAAAGTGGGCGTGTTAATTTCAACGTATTCGTTTGAAAAGTTTAATCTGTCCAATAATTTTTTACCATCTTCTTCAGTTAAATAAGGTATCCAGGCCTGAGCAAACATAGATAACTTCATTTTATATTGTAATTCTTCCGGCAATAATTCCTGCATAATGGCATTTTCGGGCGCATTGTAAAAATCGCTAAAAGAGGCTTTAAAATAAGCTAAATAACTTTCAAAAAATTTAAAAAAGGATGTGCTTTCCGCCACAGTTTTATTCTTTATGGATGTGTAAACAACTTTTTCCTGCAAACGGGTGTAGTCTTCTTCTAAATGTTTTAAAGAGTTATTAAACACGTAGTCTGACATAGTTTTAGCACAAATATTTAAAAATAATTTATAATCTTCCTCTTTGTAAAGAGAAGGAGGTAAGTATTCAGGGAAAGTTTTATAATAAAAATCCCAATAACTTATTTGCATTTTATAATAACCCTCTTTGTTTTTTTGTTTTATTAAATCGGCAAGTTGCGATTCAAATTTTATTTTTTCTTTGTTATATTTATTTGTGCGTTTTGGATTTTTGTTCCATACATCCATACCAATTGCAAAATCAATATCGGTAAAACAGTTGCAGTAATCGCAAACAATGTATGGGAGAGTATAGGGTGTAACTTTTGGCGCGCCGCAGTTACGGCAAATAAATTTTTTTACTTTCATTTAATAACTCAAATATAATATTTTTACTTTTCTTCCTTGATGAAAAATGGGATTTATAAATTAGTTATATTTGTTTTATGAAGCTGTTTTTTAAACTCGTGTTGTGTTTATTTATTCTTTCTTCAACGCAAGTTGTTTCTCAAAACGACGGTATGTTTAAGCAAAAAAAGGAGCGAAAAAGAGTTTGGAGGAGATGGAGAAGTAAAAAAACGGAATACAACCCATACCTAGAAAAAAGTGCGAAAAATAAACCCAGTGCCCGAATTGCAAAAGGAAATAAAAAGGATTTACGACGACAAAAGCGAGCTGCCAAAAAACAAATGAGGAGAAGTAAAAAAGCAGTTAATAGTTAATCTTTGTCACTTCGAGTAGCTTTTGACTGTCTCTTGCAAAAGCGTATCGAGAAGTGATAAGGGAAACAGTTCTCGATACGAAAATTTAAAGAGGCAAAATTTTCTACTCGAACTGACAAAAAATTGCAGTAAAGTAATGTCGCTTCGAGTAGCGACGAAGGAGCGTATCGAGAAGTGATAAGGGAAACAGTTCTCGATACGTTTCGCGAAGGGTGAAACAACTCGAACTGACAGAAAATAGAAATTAGTATAAAAGAATATGAACGATAACATTAAAATAGAATCAAGCAAAGCCCCTGAGCCGGTAGGTTTATATCCGCATGCGCGCAAAGTTGGTAATTTATTATTTTTAAGTGGTGTTGGCCCGCGTGAACGTGGCACTAAAAAAATACCTGGTGTGGAGTTAGATGCCAACAACCAAATTATAAGTTACGACATTGCGGCGCAGTGTCACAGTGTGTTTAAAAACATACAATACATTTTAGAAGATAGCGGCAGCAGCTGGCAAAATATAATTGACGTAACCGTTTTTTTAACCAATATGAAAGACGATTTTGCAACCTACAATAAAATTTGGGCGGAATATTTTAAAGATAATTTACCTTGCCGTACTACTATTGAAATTAATAAACTGCCAACGCCAATTGCTATAGAGTTGAAAGTGATTGCGGTTGTGGAGTAATTTCATTTAAAAGTATGAATCTTAAGGATGTTTAGTTTCATAGGTATAGCTTCTTTGTTTTTTGCGTTTTCTATAATTGGCTTTTTGGTGTATTCTATTTACAAAAAATATAGTAATGAAAGTAACGATAAATCACATCCATTCAGTAACAATGATTATTGTGATTATTGTGGAGCTAAACTTATTGAAACTCCAATAGGGTCGAGCCTATTTGATAGTAATAATTTGGCTTGCCCTCGTTGCGGTTATGATTGTAAAATGTCTGGCGATTGAAAAAATCCAATCCAAAATTTACTCAAACTTCTTCAACTCCAATTTCTCCCCATCAAACACAGCGTAGGTATGGTAATTAATCCACTCTCCTAAATTAATGTAAGTAGCTTTGTTATCTACATTTAATTCAAGTGGCAGGTGGCGGTGTCCAAAAATAAAATAATCTACTTTGTGGGTTTTTAAATACTCGCGGCAATACAAAAACAACCATTCGTTTTCTTGTCCTAAAAATTTTTCATCGCTATCGCCTGTGTTTATGCGGCTGCGTTTACTGCTACGTTTGGCAATGTAAAATGCTAAGTTCGGATGTAAGCGCGAATACATCCACTGAATAATTTTATTGGTAAATATTTTTTTTAATAGTTTGTACCAGCCGTCACCGGGGCCTAGACCGTCACCATGCCCTATTAAAAACACTTTACCGTTATATGTTTTTGAAATGGGCTCATGATGAATTTGAACATTTAATTCCTGTTTAAAATAATCTTTCATCCACAAATCGTGGTTGCCGGTAAAAAAATGTACAGGTATACCGGAGTCCGTAATTTCGGCTATTTTACCCAATAAACGCGTTTGTCCTTTTGGAATGGTGTATTTGTATTCGTACCAAAAATCGAAAATATCACCTACCAAATAAATTTCTTCTGCGTCGTTTTTAATAGTATCCAGCCATTTGCACACCAGTTTTTCGCGGGCAAGGCTTAGTTCGTGCGTAGGAACGCCCAAATGAAAATCAGAAGCAAAATATATTTTTTTATGGTTCAATTGTCTTACAGTTTAATCATCATTACGATGCCGATTTTTTCAATCGGCAGAAGTAATCTCGTAACACTATTGTTTGAGATTGCTTCGTACCTGGCAATGACGAGGTAAATAAATTAATTAGTGAAAATAACATTAAAATAAATTATTTCTTAAAAAATCTTTCGGCATTAATTTATGAATATTTAAAGTGAAACGGATTCTATCCGCACCGTTAATATTGTTTAGTTCTAGAGTTTTTTTAATATCGTTGCTATATGTAATAGGAACATAAATTTCAAAAATTTCTTTCCATAACGTGATATTTAATCCGGTGCAGTATAAAAATTTATCGTTTAGTAAACTGGTATTGTCTGCGGTTCCAATATCCAAAAATAATTTTAAAGGAAACAGATATAATTGCGGCGATTTAATATTTAGCGCTGCGATCCAATTGGAACTATTCCCAACAACCGAATACACTTTAAAGGCACCGTCCACATCTGTAAATTGTGTAAAGCCTAAACCAACCGATTCGTTTCTGGCAATGTAATTGGTGTTAAATAGATAATCACCAGACCCACTATAGCCGCGCATCCTAAAACGATAGTAACCTCGGGCATTATCTGTACCAGATAGAAATGTTCCCGCAAAAGCCCTTACATCAAAATAATATTTTGACGTTAGAGTAATTTTATAATTAAATGTGGCAGAAATTTTTGACATATCTTTTGCTTGTTGTACACTTATATTTAAGCTAAAAGGATCTATAATGCGTTTGTTTGTTAATGAGTAATTGAACTGATTAAGGTAAGATAAATTAGTTTTTGTTTCATATAGAGTAGTTGCTGAAACGCTATTGTTTGTTACACTTAGACTATCTATCCAAAGCAAATTATTTGTTAAAGTTATGAATTGAGAGATAGGACTGGTAGCCTTTCTTTTCTTAATTTCAAAGTTTATATAAGGGGCAACCTTGTAGTACTTAAAATATAAATTATTAAAGTTTGTTTCAAAATTTTTATTTATTTCAGTAAAATTAAAATAATCATAAGCAAACGATTTGACTTTAGTGCCAAAAGTAATTTGCTGGAATGCTTTGCGAGGATAAGTGTTTATATTAAACTCTGCAAAACCGGCAGGCGTTTTGGTTTTAAACCCAAACATTGGACTGATGCTAAATTCAAATCGTTTTTGATACAAGCTGTAATTATGAAACGACATACCAAGTAGCAAACCGTTATAAAAATTTGCGCCAATAATTGGCACGTAATTTAATTGTGTTTTTGCAGGATTTTCAATTTTTGTAATAAAATTTAATTGCAAAGGTTTAGCTTTTTTAAACAAGCCGGTTGTTCTGCTAAAATTATTTTTACGATTAATATCCGGCATTTTATCCTTTCCATCAATTTTAAAATAATCTACATCAATGGTCGGAAACTCTAGTTCTTTTTTACCTTCAAAGCCTGTATACCAAATTAAACCAATCGGTTTGTTATTTTTAAAACCTGTAATATTAACTGGAGTTATAACATTGGTTTTGTTTTTAACCAAAATTTTGTAGCTACCATCTTCATTACGTTTTACACGTTTTAATTTGTAATCAATTTTATTTGTTGAATTAATTAAATTTTCAGTAAACCATTTTAAATCAATGCCACTAAAGTAACTCAAGGTTTTTGCCAAATCGGTTGGGCTTGGATGTTTAAATTTAAATTGGTCGTAATAAAATTGCATGGCTTTGTCCAAAGCTTCTTCACCCATGTAATCCATTAAATAATCAAAAGCAACCGGGGATTTACTGTAAACGATGCTTCCATAGTTAAAACTTGTAAAATCCTGTGAAGCGGTATTAATGGGTTGGTCGGTATGCGCCTTGGCACTTAAAAAATAGGACACTTCTTTTTCTTTATAGTATGGTACCTTGTTTAAACCTAAAAATTTAAAGGTGGAATCTTTATTTATAAAATCGCTTAATTTACGGCTCGGGTATTTGGCGCGCATGTAACGCATTTCGTAAAAGGAATTAATCCCTTCGTCCAGCGCAGGTAAATCTCGTTCGTTACTACCTAAAATTCCATAAAACCAGTTGTGGCCTACTTCGTGTGCAATCGTTATGTCCAAATCAAAAGCATTGCCCATGTCGCCAATAACTGTGATGTTGGGATACTCCATGCCACCGCCCGCCATAATGGTTCCGTCAACCGCAGTAACATGATTATAGGGATAGTCGCCATTTAAGTATGAATAGAAAATGGTTGATTCGTTGACATAACTAATCGCATCTTTCCATAGTTCAAAATTTTTATTGGTGAAAAATATCCAAGTATCCACAATTTTTTTGGTATTTGGTAATTCTATTTGATCGTGCAGTACATTAAAGCGTTTATCCGCAAACCATGCAAAATCATGCACTCTAAATTGTTTAAAGCGAATGGTTTTAAATTCTGTCTCGGAAACCGGAAAATGCATTTCATCCGCTCTGTAATCTTTATTATCCAATCTGTATAAAGTTCGTTTTACATTTTCGTTTAAGAAGTCATCTTCCGCATCAGCATCTATTCTGTCGCCGGTTGAAGCCAATACATAATTTTTAGGAAGTGTAATGCTGACATCAAAACTACCAAACTCGCTGTAAAACTCGCCCTGGTCTAAGTAGGGCATTTGATGCCAACCATTATTATCAAACACTGCAGGTTTTGGATACCATTGTGTAATAAAGTAGGCTTGCCCGGTATGTCCCAAACGGGAAAATTTAGCATCAGGAATTTTTACAAAAAAGGGTGTTGTAATTTTAAGGGTGTCTAATGATTTTAAAGGTTCGTTTAAAATGAGTTTACAAATATCAGTGTGTTCAGGGTCAAATTCCCATTTAATGGCTTTACCATTTACCAAAAAATTTAAACTATCTATAAAACCTCGTTCTTCTGGTTTTGAAAAATAGAGCTTGGTGTTATTGTGTTCCAACATTTGTTTGGCCAGAGCTGTTTGGTTATTTTTGTAGGCATTGGGCCAAAGGTGAAAATAAATGTAGTTTAAGGAGTTGGAGGAATTATTAATGTACTGAATTTCTTCGAATGCTGACAAAGTGTGTGCACTGTCATTAAGAGTAACATTAATTTTATAGTTTACCTCTTGCTGAAAATAGGGTTGTTGAGCCTTGATTAATAATGAAAAATTAAAAATTAAAAATAAGGGGAATATGATTAATTTATTTAAGTTCAATTTTATAACGTTAATTTTTAACCACAAAGACACTAAAACCACAAAGTTACACGAAGATTTTTATCAGCGAAATCTACAAGTAATTATTTTCTAAAAAGACGCTAAGAACTTAAAATCGAAAAAAACTTTAACTGTTAAATGCCTTTATAAAGGTTTTCCGGCTAAAGCATTTTCAATGGCTTTTTCTAAGTCTTCCCCACGTAAATTTTTAGCAATAATTTTGCCGTCTTTATCCAATAAAAATGTGGCTGGAATACTTGTAACCCCATATTGTTTGGCAGGTTCACAATCCCATTGCTTTAAATCACTCACTTGTGGCCAAGTAATACCGTCTTGTTTAATAGCTTGCACCCAACGCTCTTTGTCTTGATCTAAACTTACACCATAAATTTCAAAACCCTTGTCTTTGTACTTTGCATATGCCTTTACAACATTTGGCATTTCCTTGCGACAGGGGCCACACCAACTCGCCCAAAAATCTACTAACACTATTTTTCCTTTTAATGAGGATAAGGCAATGTTTGTTCCTTCAGGTGAAGGTAAATTAATTTCAGGTGCCACTTGTCCCATAGTGGTAGCAACCATTTTTGATACGATACCATGAAACATAACCACGTTTGCGTCTAAAGGATATTTTGCATACAAACCTTTATCAAGTGCTTTGTAAACATCGATATATTTTTCAGGATCCATACCTTGTATTGCCATTAAAGAAGAATAGCTGGTTGAGTTTTCGATAATTTTTTTAGAAAGAATTTTGTTTTGAGGCGTTACAATAGCTTCGTAAGGAGTTTGGAATGTGTTGCTTAATGAATCGATTGCTTTTGCGTTTTTACTTAAATTTTTCTCTTCCACAATTCGCTGGAAAGCTTGATTTAAGGAGTCTAATTGTATTCTGTTTTTCTTGGCAATTTCATTAAATTCTAAAAAAAGTTTTGTTTCAGGCGAACCTTCAACTTTGTAAGTATTTCCTAAATCTTTAACACTGCCAGTTACTTTTACTTTATCAGTGCTATCTAACACTAGCATTGCAAAATTTTGCGCAGAAGTTTTTATACGGTAAAAACCAATTTTGGGCGTATAGTTGGTGAACTCAAAATTACCTTTGTCGTCAATAACTGTGCTATCAATTGTAATTGGTTGAGGATTGGTTAATTTTTCTAAATAAATGGTTTCGCCTTTAGTGTCGGTTAAAGTACCTTTTAATTCAAATGAGCCTGTTTTTTTATTGCCATCGCACGAAGCTAAAAGGGCGATTGTTGATAGAGATAGGATTATTTTTTGCATGTATATTTTACTTTTCTAATGTTTCTTTTACTAATTGATTTAAAATTTTTGGATCGGCTTTGCCTTTGCTCAGCTTCATTACTTCACCAACAAACATTCCTAATAAGCCTACTTTTCCATTTTTGTATTCTGTTACTTTTTCGGGAAATTTAGAAAGCGCTTGGGTAACCAATTCCTGCAAAGCAGAACTGTCGCTATTTTGAATAAGGTCTAATTCTTGTGCTAATTGTTCGACAGATTTTGTAGGTTGATTTACCAATTCGGGAAATATAGTTTGTGAGGCCGCAGCATTACTTACTTTTCCGGAATCAATTAAAGAAATTATTTCTGCTATTTTTTTTGGCGGAAGTGTAAATTCTGTTATGGTTAATGCACGTTCGTTTAAATATGCTTTTACCGGCCCCATTAACCAATTGGCGGCACTTTTGTAGTTGGAAGTATGTTTGATTAATTCGTTATAAAAAGCGGCTACTTCTTTTAAATCGATAAGCTGTGTGGCATCGTAATCGCTTAGTTTATAATCTTGCGTATAGAGCTTAAATAACTCATCTGGCAAGGTTGGCATTTGAGATTTTACCTCATTGATATATTCTTGTGTTATAAAAACAGGTTGTAAATCTGGCTCAGGAAAATAACGGTAATCGTTAGCATTTTCTTTACTTCTTAAAGCAAAGGTACTGCCTTCTTCGGCATTAAAACTGCGGGTTTCGCCGGCAATTAATTCGCCGGCTTCAATTAAATCAATTTGGCGTTTTATTTCGAAGTCGATGGCCCGTTGCACATTACGAAACGAGTTCATGTTTTTAACTTCTACCTTTTTCCCGAATTGTTTCGACCCTTTTAACATCACAGAAATGTTAGCGTCACAACGCAAGCTACCTTCTTCCATATTTCCATCACAAATATCCAAGTAACGTACTAGTTTACGAACTTCTGTTAAGTAAGCATAAGCTTGCTCGCCGGTTCTAAAATCAGGTTCGGTAACAATTTCTAAAAGTGGAGTACCTGCACGGTTCAAATCAACGTAAGTTTCAAAAGGGTCAATATCATGCAAACTTTTTCCGGCATCTTCTTCCATGTGGATACGGGTTAAATGCGCTTTAAAATCGGAACCATCTTTTAATTTTGCTATAATGTAACCGCCTGTACAAATAGGAGTTTTATCTTGTGTAATTTGGTAGCCTTTTGGTAAATCGGCATAAAAATAATTTTTACGCGCAAATTGGTTTTCTTCGCGAATGTTGGCATTAACGGCAATCCCCAATTTTACTGCAAACTCAATGGCACGTTTATTAACAACTGGCAAAGTGCCAGGCATTCCTAAAGTAACTACGCTAACATTGGTGTTAGGCAAAGCGCCATATTCAGCTATATCATTACTGTACATTTTGGTTTTTGTCAATAATTGAATGTGACATTCTAACCCAATAACAGCTTCGTATTTATCGTAAACACTCATAAATTTTATTGGTTTTAAAGATAAGGATTTTTTAATAATTCCCTATACTTAACATCACTAAGGTGCAGGCTTCAACACATTCAATGCCCTTTTGCGAAGCTTCGTTAAAAAATTGAGAATTTTCGGCACCAGGATTGAAAATAATGCGTTTGGGTTTTAAACTATAGATATACTCTTTATACTGCGTTTGAATAGTGCTATTTATGTAGAGCGTCACAGTATCAAGATTTGTATAATTTATTTGATCGGTTTCAATTTTTACCCCATTAATTTGCCCTGCCTTGTTACCCAACAAATAGATGGAATGACCATGTTTCATTAAACTTAAAGCTGCTTTGTTGCTATAACGTTCAGGATTTTCAGATGCACCGATAATAAGAGTCGTTTTGTTCATTAATGAATTAAATTATACGTTTAATAACACGTAAAGTATGTGAATATTTTTTAGTACTACTGTTAAAAATTCCATAATGGTCAAAATTATCAATGCGTACTTGGCCGCTGGCATGAATAATTTGTTGATTGTTTAATAAAATGCCCACGTGCACAATTTTTCCTTCATCGTTATCAAAAAAAGCTAAATCGCCAGCCTCGGCTTCCTCAACAAAATTTAGGGGTTCGCCCAGTTCCACCTGTTGATAGGCATCACGTGGCAATTTGTAGCCGTTTATTTTATAAACTAGTTGTGTAAAACCGCTACAATCTATACCAAAAGGCGATTTGCCGCCCCACAGATAGGGTGCATTTAAGAATAAATAAGAAGTTAGTATAATTTCTGCACTCGATTTTTTTGAGTTCGATTGTGTTGAAGCGCCGTCGAAACTATATTCAAAATCTTCTATTTTTAAATAATTATTTTTTAAAAAAGGTAAGGCAGATCCTAAAGATATTGGAAAACTAATTTCTGTTTTTTTGTCTTTAACAACCTGAATTAATTCGTTGGAGAAGAGTAGGGTTTGTGATTCTAATTGTTTAAAGGTGCTATCAGAAATTTTTTGATGTTGTTTTAGGTTTATCCAGCACTCGTAATTATCGAAAGCGGTTTTAATTTTTATCCAGCTTTCTGTTAGTTCTAATACAGTATAATGTTCGCCAAAAAGCAACTGTGTTACCATTTCAGAAGTATTGCTGGCTTCCTTGCGGCAGGGTACCACGCTTAATAAACAAATACCGTATTGCATAACGGTGTAAAATTACAAATTTTATTTGCGTAAAGTTTAATTAATCTTTAAATTGGCGCTGAGTTATGAGTCAGGATACCAAAGAGGCAGTAAACAAAATATTAGTTGATTATTTAGAGGAACATAAGCACCGCAAAACCTCTGAACGTTTTGCTATTTTGAACGAAATATACTCACATGAGGGGCATTTTGATATAGAAGCCTTGTACGTTTTAATGAAGAATAAAAAGTATAGGGTAAGTCGTGCTACTTTATACAACAACATTGAAATTTTGTTGGATGCCGGATTGGTAATAAAACATCAGTTTGGTAAAAACATGGCTCAGTTTGAAAAAGCTTATAAATACAAACAGCACGACCATTTAATATGTACGGATTGCGAGAAGGTATTTGAGTTTTGTGATCCAAGAATTATACAAATACAAAGAAGTGCTGAGGAGATGTTGGATTTTAACGTTATTCATCATTCATTAAACTTTTTCGCAAAATGCAGAAAATTAAAAGAGAATGGTGTTTGTGAACATTTTAAAAAGTAATTACTATGAATTTTGATTTTGATATAAAAAAATTTGAAAATTATGCTGTTATTAAATTAAATGGCGAATTAATTGAAAAAAGTCAGGCTAATGCTTTACTAGAACAAACAGATGAATTAGTAAAAGAGAATTTTACAAAATTGGCTATTGATTTAGAAGAATTAAAATACATGAACAGTAGCGGTTTAAATACGCTGATTCAATTATTAACCAAAGCCAGAGTGGGTGGTGGAGAAGCGGTGCTTTACAATATGAACAAAAAAATTAACGAATTAATTTTAATTACAAAGCTTCATACTCTTTTTAAAGTTACTGAAACTAAAGAGGAAGCTATTAAGTTATTAGGATTATAAAGTTATAGTCACTTCGAGTAGCGGTTACCCCATTGCGCGACAGCGTATCGAGAAGTGAATTAACTTAATCCATTTTTCGATGATACTAAAAATTAAAGAGGCAAAATTTTCTACCCGAACGGGCAGTTTTATTTTTTAGTGACATCTGATATTTGTTTTTGAAGTTCTTTCAGATGTACTTTGTTTTCAATAAAATTTGAGTGACGAATATTTTTAATTAGTGTTGCAGGAATGGCGCCACTCCACTTTTCAGATATTTTATTAATGTAATCGTTACCATTTATTTCATCTAACAATACAACCTCGCTTTTCATATTTTTATTCATTAAAAAGGTGTTTACTTTTGTTTCAATATCTTCCTTAAAATCTAAACTTACCAAAATTATTTTTATTGAACTGTTTTTTGTCAGTGTAAATAGGCTGTCAAATGCTGGTAATTCTTGTACGCAGGGTTTGCACCAAGTTGCCCAAAAATTTACAACGTAAGTGGTGTCTTTGTTTTTAATACGATTTAATAAATCGTTAATTTTGTATACGCCACCTACAGTTTGCGACTTGGCAAAACAGGTTAGTAAAATTAGACTAACGATTATTATTTTCTTTAAAATCATATTCTTGCATTAATAATTTAATTTCTTGAATTAATCGGTCAATTTCTTTTGAATCGGTGCCATCGTAAAACCCTCTTATGTGAAAGTCTTTATCCACAAGAGCGAAATTTTGAGTATGAATAAAATCATCCTCATCGCCATTGCCACTTTCATCATTTAATAAGTAGCCTTTACGCGCCATATTGTATAATTGTTTTTTATCTCCTGTTACAAATTGCCAGCGCTTATCAGTTACTTTATGAAGGTTAGCATATTCCTTTAAAATTTTCACACTATCAATTTCGGGTTCAACGGTATGTGAAAGAATCAAAAAATCTTCTCTGTTTTTAAATTCTGCATACACCTTCTCCAAATTTGTATTCATGATGGGGCAAATACTTTTGCAGGTAGTAAAAAAATATTCAGTAACGTAAATTTTATTTTTTACATTTTGTTTTGTGAATTTTTCTCCATCTTGATTAATAAACTCAAAGTCAGGAATTGAATGATGCTCACTATTGCTTAATTTAACATTGTTTTTAGGTTCGAAATATTCTAAATAACGAATGGGTTCACCGCTTTTTTTAGACACGAAATACCACCCGATAAAAATTACGGGAATTAGAATTAACAGCCAATAATAGTTAAATTTGTTAAGCATAATTAATACAAAGGTAATTACTATATGTCTTTATTTAATAATAAAACTAAAAATAAACCTGAATTAGGATTTGGTACAAAAAACTACAATAAATCCATTCGTTTTATAAATAACGATGGAACTGTTAATGTGAAGCGTAGAGGTTTGGGTTGGCTAAAAAATACTGATTTATATCATTGGTTAATAAATGTAAGACTTTCCAAATTAATTTTAGTTATTATCTTAGGTTATACTTTAGTCAACTTTATTTTTGCAACTATTTATTACCTGATAGGAGTTGACGGTTTTGGCGGTATAGATTATAAAGAGGGTATTAATGGGTATTTTAGTTTGTTTTTCTTCAGTGCTCAAACACTTACAACACTTGGGTACGGCCACATGTATCCTATTAGTAATGCCGCCAGTACTGTTGCTGCGTTTGAGTCTTTATTAGGATTAATGAGTTTTGCATTGGCAACGGGGATTTTATTCGGACGATTTTCGCGGCCAAAAGCCGATTTATTATATAGTAAAAACATTTTAATATCTCCTTATGAAGGTATAACAGGCCTAATGTTTAGAATTACTAATAAAATGCAGTATGAATTAATTGAGTGCGAAGCCATGATTAGTATTTCGTATAATGACCCCGAAACGAAAAAAAGAGAATTTGACCAATTAAAATTAGAAGTTAGTCGTGTAAGTTTTTTAGCATTAAGTTGGACAATTGTTCATCCTATTGACGATAACAGCCCGATTAAAAATTGGACATTAAAAGATATACAGGATAGGGATACCGAGTTCATGATTTTAATAAAAGCGATTAATGATACATTTTCTCAAACAGTTTATTCTCGCTACTCATACAAGGCAGACGATTTAGTGGAGAACGCTAAATTTAAACGTTTGCAGCAAGATGCAGACAAAAATGGGAAAATCACAATTTCAGTAACGGATATTCATATTTTTGATAGGATTAATTAAATTTTAATATCAATTTCTTTATACTGTTCTAAGGCAAATAGTTCTTTAGTGATTTTCTTATTCCACTCGCGTTGTTTCTCCCCGTTCATAGAGCCTTCCGATTCTTCGTCATATAAGTCTTGATACTCATCCATTTCCTTATCAATTATGTCGTAAAGCGAGTCCACTTTATTTTCTAGATCTTGTTGAGAGGTATATTTAATTTCAGAAATCTGTTTTCTCAATTTTCTCGCATACAACTCCACTATATCAAAATGTTTTTGTTCGTGCCATAAAACTTCATCCAATGGCCATTTTTTCCAGCTTTTATAATAAAAGAAAACAGCTTTAATAGTAATTGTATTTCCCGTCGACGTTTTAGTAATACTCTTTAAAATATCGTAACACGTGCTTGCGGCGGCAAAACGTTTTTCGGGTTTACCTTTAAAATCATTCCAAGTAAGAGGGCGGTTATCTTGCCATAAAAGGTAGTCATTGCTCTTATCCGCTTTAAAACAAGATAAAATAAAAATGAGGACAGGTAAAGCAAAAATTTTATAATTAAAAGAAAACATTTATCCAAAATTTAAGTTAAATTAAATTTATAAATTTTATGTGATATTTGATAGCTTAATGCATTAACATTTATAATTTTTTATGCTTTATATCATTCTCACAATACTGTTTAGTGTTTTTTTATTAGTTGTATTTAAGTTATTTCAAAAGTTTGAAGTAAATACTTTTGTTGCCATTATTATAAATTATATTACAGCAGCGCTTACCGGCATTCTGTTTTTAGATACAACTTACTCTATAAGTACAGTTCTTCATGCTAATTGGCTTATTGTGTGTGTGCCTTTAGGTTTGTTATTTATAACAATTTTCTATTTGATTTCTCAAACTGCTCAACGCATCAGTGTTTCAACGGCAAGTGTTGCCAATAAGATGAGTGTGGCAATGCCTGTATTGTTTTCGGTTATTTTTTTAAATCAACAGTTATCAGTATTAAAAATTATTGGGATTGTATTGGCATTGGTGGCTGTATATTTCTCAACCAAAACCCCTAAAACAGATAAAGTCACAAACAAATTACTTTGGTTGCCAATTGCAGTGTTTATTGGTAGTGGTTTAATTGATATTAGTATTAACGCCACAAATGCGTTTTACATTTCTTCGCCAAACGATAGCGCCTTGTTTAGTATTACTACTTTTTTATCGGCTTTTTGTTGTGGGCTTATAATTGTGTTGTTCCAGTTTTTTGTTACAAAAAAACAAACGTTTCAGTCGGTTTTTAAATTAAAAAATATTGTTGGTGGAATAGTTTTAGGTATTCCAAACTATTTTAGCATATATTTTATTTTTAAATCTCTAGATGCTAAAGTGTTAAGTAGTGCACAATTATTTCCAATTTTAAATTTAAGTAATGTGGCCTTGTCTGCATTAGTTGCCTGGTTATTGTTTAAAGAGAAGTTATCAGTTATCAACATAGTGGGAATTTGTTTAGCAGTTGTAGCCATTGTTTTAATTTCTTTTTAGTGTCATTTTCAGAATCATATTTTGTTATACAAGAGCATAAACATGTTATGTACAAAGACCGAAATTCGAAGTTTTTAGCATTTGCCTTTTATGTTGAAAATGAAATGGATGTTAAACAGAACCTGATAGTTTTAAAAAAGGAGCATCCTTCCGCTAATCATCATTGTTATGCTTGGCAATTAGGAACAGTTAATGTAAGTCAGAGAGCGAACGATGACGGCGAACCAAGTAGCAGTGCCGGAAAACCCATTTTGACTCAAATTCAGAGTCGTAATTTAACCAATTGTTTAATTGTGGTGGTGCGTTATTTTGGTGGAACATTGCTTGGGGTAAACGGACTCATTAATGCATACAAGCAGGCTGCCTCAGATGTGATTAAAGAATGCACTTTAGTAGAAAAATTCATTTTAGCGGAGTATTCAGTAGAATTTAACTTTGAAAGTACCAGCGCAGTAATGCGTATCTTAAAAAACAATGGGGCAAAGTTAATATCTCAAGATTATGATACTGTAAATTCAATTATATTTAACGTAAAAAAAGTACAGCGTCAAAACCTTGAACAACAATTTAAAGAATTATTTACTTGTAAATTAACCTATATAAAAACATATTAATAATGCAAAAAGCCGATTACCAAACATTGAGAAAAATGTGCGCCATTGCAGCACCGAGTGGCAATGAAACACCAATGAAAGAATTTGTTTTGGAATATGTAAAACAACACTCAAAGAAATGGAAAGTAAAGCCAAAAGTGTTAGAAGGAAAAAAATTTCAGGATAACATTATTTTGATATTTGGTAAACCTCGAACCGCCATTTTTGCACATATGGATAGCATTGGTTTTACTGTTCGTTATGAAAATCAATTGGTGAAAATTGGTGGTCCTTTGGCAAAAACAGGATTTGAATTAGTTGGCGAAGACGATGAAGGTTTTCAGGAAGTAACCTTAAACGTGCATGAAGATAAAAAAACAGGAGTAAAAAGTTTGCAATACAAGGGCAAGCGTTTTTTTGCAAGAGGCACTGAATTAACGTTTAAACCTATTTGGAAAGAAGATGATAATTTTGTGCAATGCTGTTATATGGACAATAGATTAGGGGTTTTAAACGCTTTAAAAGTAGCGGAAACATTACAAGACGGGGCCATTGTTTTTAGCACCTACGAAGAACATGGGGGCGGAAGTGTGCAGTTTTTACAAAAATATTTGCAAGAAAACTATAAAATAAATCAAGGATTAATTTCTGATATTTCTTGGATATCAGACGGTGTGCATTTTGCAAAGGGCCCCGTAATTAGTATGCGTGATAGCTTAATACCACGCCGAAGTTTTATTAATAAAATTATTTTTCTTGCAGATAAACATAAATGCGCTTATCAATTGGAGGTAGAAGGAAGTGGGGGAAGTGATGCGAAAGATTTGCAAATGGCAGACTATTTGTGGGATTGGTGCTTTGTAGGCGCTGCAGAAGAAAATGTTCATAGTCCTTCTGAAAAAGTACATAAAAAGGATATTGAAGGTATGGTAAAACTCTACCAAGTGTTGATGAAGGAATTGTAGATAATTTTCTGTGTCAGTTCGAGTAGCGGAGCGTATCGAGAACAGCTTCTCGATACGAAATGCAAGCGGCAGGCATTTCTGCGCGAAGTGATAATTAATTTATAATTCAAAAATCATTATGTGCCTATGTGGTTTATTTTAGTTTGATACATGAATCAAAAAACGAAAAACGAAGATTTAGAACGATTAAGTGTTGACGAATTTTTGTCTTCGCAAAAGCAACCTATTGTTGTGGTGTTGGATAATGTGCGTAGTTTAAATAATGTGGGCTCTGTATTTAGAACTGCGGATGCTTTTTTAATTGAAGAGATACTATTATGCGGTGTAACAGGAACACCTCCGAATAAAGAAATTGAAAAAACCGCTTTGGGCGCCACAAGTACTGTAAAATGGACACATTATGCTACTACTCTCGAAGCAGTAAATAAATTAAAACAAAACAATTACAAAGTATTTGCCGTTGAGCAAGCTGAGACAAAAATCTGGTTAAATGATTTTAAAGTGGAAAATGAAAAATTAGCCTTGGTATTTGGTAACGAGGTTTATGGCGTTGAGCAAGACGTTATAAATAATTGCGATGGGGTTATTGAAATACCACAATTAGGCACCAAACACTCTTTAAACATTTCGGTAAGTGTAGGTGTCGTATTGTGGGAGATGGTAAGGGGTAAAATAAACTAAGGACTACAAATTCCCTGTCCTTCCGCCATCAACAGGTACATTAATTCCGTTAATATATGCTGCAGCAGGGCTCGCTAAAAAGGCGACTGCGTTGGCCACTTCGTTAGGTTCAGCAAAGCGACCTAACGGTATTTCGCTTAGCATTTCTTTTGTAATCGCATCATTACTATGATTTGTTTTTAAAGCTTTGTTTTCAATAATACTGCTTAAGCGCTGCGTGGCGGTTGCACCAGGTAATACATTGTTTACAGTAATTCCAAATTTACCTAATTCGTTGGCCATTGTTTTGGCCCAGTTGGCAACAGCTGCACGTATGGTATTACTCACACCTAAATTAGGTAGAGGCAATTTTACCGAAGTAGAAATGATATTAATAATACGGCCGTAACTACTGTGTTTCATGCCTTCAATACACGCTTGCGCTAAAATATGGTTGCATATTAAATGGCTGTTAAAGGCATTTAAAAATTCTTCGGGCTTAGCATTGGTAATGGGTCCTGCCGGAGGACCGCCAGTATTATTAACCAAAATATTTACCGGTCCGGTTCGTTGTATAAATTGCTCCACCAATTCTTTTAGTTTTTGAGGCTCGTTAAAATCTACACACAAATAGGAGTGTAATTGATTGCCACTTGTATGCAACTCGCTTTTAGTTTGTTTTAAACTTTGTTCGTTGCGGGCAACTAAAGTTACATTAGCTCCTAATAAAGCCAGTTCCATGGCAACGGCTTTGCCAATACCTTGTGTGCTTCCGCAAACTAGTGCACGTTTATTTTTTAAATCTAAATTCATATTCAAAAAAGTTTAACCACATAGATACATAGTTTTTATGTTGAAGCTTAGCTTCAACACGATGCTTTATAAAATCCTAAGTATAAACTATGCAAACTATGTGGTTTTATTTTAATAGGTTTATTAAGTAAATATAGCTTTATTTTAAATTTTTTGAAATTCTTCTGGTTATTGGTACCCAAACTCTTCGCCCAACATCTTCTGCTAAACTTACACAAATATTGTCACTTAGCAATTTTGTTCTATATCGGGTGCGATCCTTGTTTGACCCAGTTATTAAATCACCCAAATCACGGTTGTTTTTTACTTTTTCCGAACGACTTTTTATATCAGAACAATCCATTAAATGTTTGGTTTTGTTTTTGGTATTTACAATTGTAATTTGCACGCTACAGTCAACAGTATTTAATTCTATTTGTTGACCATTATAGGGCGATTTAGAATCATTAATTGTTTCAACTTTACTGCTTTCGGTTATACTTAAAAGTTTAACACTTAAGACAAAATCCGCATTCTCATTATTATAACTAAGGCTAACATTTTTCGTGCTGTTTGCTTCTGCTTCAAACCCTTTTAAAAATGAAGTTGATATTTCTTCCGGTGAATGAAGAACTACATACTTATTGTAATTGGAATTTTTCCATATCGAGGGAGAAACCGAACCAATTAAAGAAACAGTGACGGGTTTTTTAATTTCTTTTTTAAAAACAGTACACGTTGTAAGACACACTAACAGTATACAACTTATGATTACTATTTTAAAAATATGCATGGTTTATTTAATTTCTATTTCGTCAACAAAAATAAATGCGTTGTCGCCCTTTCCTAGATGCCAATCAGGTAATTTACCAAAATTTTTCGCTACGATTTTTACGTAACGCGCATTAACAAATTTTGCCAATTGTTTTTCAAATTTTTGAGTTTGAATTGTTTCGTTATCAGGTGTTATATGATTTTCAACAGTTCCTACTAAGGAAAATTTTTTGTTGTCGTTCGACACATAAATGTCAACTTGTGTTGGCATTAAAATCCATGAACGAGAGTCCTGTAAACAATTTAAACTAACAAAACTTATATCTCTTTTGTTTTTTAAATCAACAACACATTCAAAATCTTGGTTTTGATAACCTAACCAATTTCCTTTTCGCCAATCCGCTTCCCCATTGAGTCCATCGACTAATGAAATTGGACCGTTTGCATTGTATTGAGAATTAGCTTTTGATGAAACAGTAATGTCGTAATTATATTTTAACTTATAAAATTTTGCAACAATGGTAATACTGCTATCTTTTTTATCATAAATCTTTGCTTTGATTATTGAGGTGCTATCTATTTTAAACGGTTTAAAATAAATAGATGACGACTTGTTTGGCTCGGAGCCATCTGTTGTATAAACTATTGTTGATGTTTCGTAGTTTATGTTAGTAATACTAATTTCTAAATTTGTTTTAAAAATTTGAGATTCAGCATTAATTATCGGTGCAGGAATAATTAACCCGTTTGGCAATTTACTTTCATATTTTGCTTTTACAGATTTTGGGATGATTTTTGGTAGTACCGGAGCATATTTTTCGTAATTGATTCGCGATACTGGAGTACGCATGCCACTGTCTTTTATAAAAATATTACTAGAGTCATTGATGTTTAAAAATAAATAAGCAAGTTTAGCCCCATACTGAATTTGATTGTATGTGAAGGCTGTGCGATTTAGTTTTCTTTTGTTAAGTGTATAGCCCGCTAATCTTTTATTTTCACTAAAATTATTTTCAATTTCAAAACTTTTTCCATCCTCAAAATTTATCTTTATGTTTTTAAAAATGGGTTGCGATAAAACATATTGAACAGACCCAGGACAAACGGGATAGAATCCCATAGCACTGAAAACGTACCAAGCACTCATTTGACCACAATCTTCATTGCCAATTAGCCCATCTGGAGAGTTATTGTAAAATTCATTACAGATTTTTTGGACCGTATTAATTGTTTTTTGTGGTTTACCAACAAAATTATATAAGTAAGCAATATGGTGACTCGGTTCATTGCCATGAGCATACTGTCCAATTAATCCGGTTACATCTGATTGTTCTCTTCCTGATAATTTTTCAGTTGTATTAAATAGCTCATCCAGCTTTTTTTCAAAGTTTTGTTTTCCTCCATGCAATTTAATTAAACCTTCAATGTCATGAGGAACATAAAAAGAATACTGCCAACTATTCCCTTCCGTAAAATGATTGTTTATTTCTGTTGGATTAAATGGCGACAACCAGCCACCATTTTTGCGAGGACGCATAAAACCAGTACTCATATCAAATAAGTTTTTATGTGTTTGGGCAAGTTGTGCATATAATTGAGCCTCTTTTAATTTATTCAATTTTTCTGCTACTTTAGATATGCACCAGTTATCGTAACTGTACTCCAAACTTTTACTTACGTTTTCGCTTTCATCCTCAATCTCTAAAAATCTTTTTTTATTGTAAGTTGGGATGCCAAAATTTGAATAAGAAGCACTGGCTTTCAATGCTTCATAAATTGATAAAGTGTCAAATCCGTCAATACCCTTTTCTAATGCGTCTGTAATAACAGATGCTGAATGAAAACCTATCATGCAATCGGTTTCGTTAGCAGATAATTCCCACATTGGCAAACGTTTGCTTTGTTTATACTGGTATAAAAAAGTATTTATAAAATCAACGGTACGCTTCCTTTCAATTAAAGTGAATAGTGGGTGTAAAGCACGATAAGTATCCCAAAGACTAAATACGGAGTAGTTTGTAAACCCAGTTGCTTTATGTGTTTGGTTATTTCTACCTCTATACATACTGTCTACATCCATACTTAATGAAGGATGAATAAAACAATGATATAGAGCCGTGTAAAATGTAGTCAATTTATTTTTATCATCGTCAGTTACTTCAATTTTCTGTAATTGTTTATTCCAAATAGAATCAGCTTTGTTTTTATAGTTTTCAAAATTCCAATTTGGCGCCTCCGCCAACATATTTTTTAAAGCTCCGTCAGTATTTACTAAAGAAATGGATGCTTTAACCAATAATGGTTTTTCATCGGTATTATCAAATTGAAAGTAAGCGCCCTGTGCTTGTTCTCTTGTTTTAAAATCTAAACCGGGTTTAAAAGTTTTATTCACAGCAAACGCCATTTTTTTAAACGGCTTACTAAACTTTAGTATAAAGTAAATGTGCTGTTCTTTTGCCCAAGCCTGACTAATTCTAAAACCACTTATAGTAACGCTGTCTAATACGCGAATATTGCAATTAAGTGTTTTGTCACGGTGCAACAAATCTAAGATTAAATTGGCTTTTTCTGATTTTGGAAAAGTATATTTATGTATGCCTGTTCTTAATGTTGTGGTTAATTCTACATTAATTTTATCATCATCAAGCAATACTTGGTAATATCCTGCGGTGGCCTTTTCGTTTTTATGCGAAAATTTTGACGAATAAATTTTAGTATCCATACTTGGCTCACCAAGCATTGGCATTAATAAAATATCCCCCCAATCACTACAGCCAGTGCCACTAAGGTGTGTGTGACTAAAACCGTAAATAATGCTATCGCTAAAATGGTAACCACTGCAACCATCCCAGCTTCCATCAATGCGCGTATCAGGACTTAGTTGCACCATTCCAAAAGGCAATACGGCGCCGGGAAAAGTGTGCCCGTGACCAGCTGTTCCTATAAAAGGATTTACATATTGAGAAAAGTTTTGTTGCGAAAAATATCCTGCAACACATAAAATAAATCCAACAGTTATGGCAAATCTTTTATAAAGGTTCATTTTTTTTAACAACACCTCACAAAAATAGTATAATTGGTTTTATTTAAGTAGAATTTGAAAGTTGAAAGAGCTAAAAGGAGAATAATACGTTAAAATTAGTGAAAGGATGCACCTGAAAAGTATCAATTACCCTATTTTGTTATCTTTGCGAAAAACCTTTTTAAAAATTGGATTTAAAACTTAAAATAGATAAGGCAAATATTCCTCAACATGTGGCCATCATAATGGATGGCAATGGCAGATGGGCCAAACAACAGGGAGAAGATCGTATTTTTGGCCACCATGAGGGCGTAAATTCTGTTCGGGAAATTGTTGAAGCTTGTGGAGAATTAGGGGTGAAGTATTTAACACTTTATGCATTCAGTACTGAAAACTGGAATCGTCCAAAAGATGAAGTGGATGCCTTGATGGAATTGTTAGTTTCAACCATTAGTTTGGAAACACCAAATCTTAATAAAAAAGGAGTAAAATTGCACGCCATTGGCGATATTACAAGCTTACCTCAAAGTTGCCAAGCAGAATTGCAAGAGTCTATTAATATGACGGCAAACAATACTACAGTTAATTTAATTTTGGCGTTAAGCTACAGTAGTAAATGGGAAATTGTAAATGCGGTGAAACAAATTGCGAGTAAAATTGAAGAAGGCGCAATTAAAATAAAAGACATTAATTCACGTTTAATAGAAAAACACTTAAATACTGCCAATTTTCCTGACCCAGAATTAATGATTAGAACAAGTGGCGAACATCGTATTAGTAATTTTTTGTTATGGCAATTAGCATACGCTGAATTTTATTTTACAGATACTTTATGGCCCGATTTTAGAAAAAACGATTTTTATCAAGCCATTTTATCTTACCAAAATCGCGAAAGACGATTTGGTAAAACCAGCGAGCAACTTAACTAAAAATGACAAAAAGCAAATTAATACTATTACTGTTTTTGAGTATTAGCTCTAAATTTTTAGCGCAATTAAACGATAGTTTATTTCTAGAGGCTTTAAAAGCTCCCAAAAAATATAGGCTAGCTCCATTAAAAATTGAAGGTGCAAATTTTACTGATCCAAATGTAATTTCCCTCTTATCAGGTTTAATAGAAGGAGAAGAAATAGCCGTACCAGGAGACAAAATTACAGATGCCATTAAGGCTTTGTGGAAACAAAATATTTTTGAAGATATTCAAATTTTACAAGATAAGGTAATTGGAAAAGACATTTTTCTGATAATAAAGGTGGTTGAACGTCCTCGTTTATCGAAATTTTCATTTAAAGGAGTTAAAAAAAGCGATGCGGACGATATTCGCAACAAAATCCGTTTGTTAAAAGAACGTGTCGTAACCGATTATATGATAGGTACCATTAAAAATACAGTACACGACTTTTTCTTAAACGATGGCTATTATCACAATAAAGTTACTATAACACAAGTGCCTGACCCCACTACCAAAACTCCCCACACTATAATTACTATAGATGTTGAAAAAGGCAAAAAAGTGCGTATTCAGGATGTTAACATAATAGGTAACACAGTAATGAGTGATGGAAAATTGCGCCGTAAATTAAAAGAAAGTAAGCCATTTAGATGGTATAACCCGTTTAATTCAGGTAAATACCTAGAAGAGAATTTAGAAAAAGATTTACCAAATATTACCGAAAAATATAATAGCAAAGGGTATCGCGATGCACGGATTATTAAAGATTCGACCTATTTTGTTGGTCCTAATCGCGTGGCCATTGATGTTACAATTGATGAAGGGCATAAATATTATTTTGGAAATTTTAAGTGGTTTGGTAATAGTAAATACCGTAATGGGCAGTTAGATACTATTTTGGGTATTCAGCCTGGGGATGTTTACGACCAAAGCAAATTGGAGGCAAAGTTATTTATGAATCCGAATGGATTTGATATATCCAGTCTTTATATGGATGATGGATATTTGTTTTTTCAAGTAAATCCACAAGAAAGTAATATTCATAACGACACAATTGACTTTGATATTTTGATGTATGAAGGTAAACAAGCGACAATAAATAAAATCACTATAAAGGGAAATGACAAAACAAATGATCGTGTTGTATACCGGCAAATAAGAACAAAGCCAGGTCAATTGTTTCGTCGTTCTGATATAATTAGAACGCAGCGTGAGTTAGCACAGTTAGGTTATTTTGATCCAGAAAAATTAAATGTTGTTCCTACGCCTAATCCTGTTGATGGAACAGTTGATATAGAATATACTGTTGAAGAAAAACCAAGCGATCAAATTGAATTAAGTGGTGGCTGGGGTGGTAGAACCAATTACGCCACAACAGCGGGAAGTAGCACAGGTGGAATTGGTATTATAGGTACTTTGGGCGTTACCTTTAATAATTTTTCGGCAAAAAATATTTTTAATAAGTCGGCATGGCGCCCGCTTCCTAGTGGCGATGGACAACGGTTAAGTATTAGAGCGCAAACAAACGGAATTTATTATCAATCGTATAATTTTTCATTTACAGAGCCTTGGTTGGGAGGAAAAAAACCCAATTCACTTACTTTTTCAGCTTTTCACTCCTTATTTAGTAATGGTCAGAAAAAATATGTAACTGTTGATAATAGTAAATCGCTAAACGAAAACCGTAATAGTATGAGTATTATAGGCGGTTCCTTAGGTTTTGGTAAACAATTACAATGGCCGGATAATTATTTTAATTTATATACTAATTTAAGTTATAATTATTATGATTTAAATAAATATGGTGCTTTTCCAATTTTTAGTACCGGCTACGCAAATGATATTAATTTAGGCTTAAATATTTCTCGAAATTCGGTAGATGCTCCCATTTATCCTAAACATGGTTCAAATTTTGTATTTCATGCACAATATACTCCGCCATATTCTTTGTTTGAAGGTAAAAGAGATTATAATTCATTAACACCCCAAGAAAGGTATCACTTCATAGAATATCAAAAATATAAAATCACGGCCGAGTGGTTTACACAATTAACTAATAAAAAAGGTACTGAGGGTAAAGAGGCGCGAAACTTAGTTTTAAGAACAAAGGTAGGTTATGGTTTCTTAGGCTATTATAACAAAAATGTTGGTTTTTCTCCTTTTGAACGTTTTTATATGGGTGGTAGTGGTATTAGTGGTTTCCAAAATTTTGTGGCTCGCGAAATTATCGCCCTAAGGGGTTATCCTGATAACACTATTTCTAGCAACGGAGGAGATCCTATTTGCGCTCGTTATACCATGGAATTGCGTTATCCAATAAGTTTAAACCCTCAAGCTACAATATTTGTGTTAGGTTTCGCTGAAGCGGGAAACACATGGACAACATTTAAATCTTTTAATCCTTTTCAAGTTAAAAGAAGCGCTGGTTTTGGGTTGCGCGTATTTTTACCAATGTTTGGTTTGTTGGGTATTGATTATGGTTGGGGCTTTGACAATGTTCCTGGTCAGCCAGGTATTGGAAATGGTAAAGGACAATTCCATTTTACAATTGGAGGGCAATTAGGTGAGTTATAAAGAATGTTAATTAAATCATAATTCGTATCTTGGCACGTTTATGATTAAATAATTAAAAAAATGAATAAACTAATTTTAATATTAAGCATTATAATTGTTGCTTTTGTGAGCAAGGCTCAAGGTCCGGCAGCTAAGTTTGGTTATGTAGATACCGATTATATTATGGGGCAAATACCTGAATATAAAGCGGCACAAAGCGAGTTAGATAAAACCAGCATTCAATGGCAAAAAGAAATTGAAGCAAAGTACACAGAAATTGATAAAATGTATAAAGCTTATCAAGCTGATGCAATTTTATTAACTGATGATATGAAAAAGAAACGCGAGAATGAAATAATTAATAAGGAAAAAGAAGTAAAAGACTTACAAAAGCAGCGTTTTGGTGTGGATGGTGAATTGTATAAAAAGCGTCAAGAGTTAGTTAAGCCTATTCAAGATAAAGTTTTTAATGCGATAAAAGCAGTTGCCGAAAAAAGTGGCTTGGGATTTATTTTAGATAAAAGTGGTCAGGTATCTATTTTATATGCAAATAGCAAGTATGATAAAAGTGATGATGTATTAGTTTATTTAGGTTATAAAAAATAATAGAAACAATAAAAATAAAAAATAAAAAATGAAAAACTCGATTAAAAAAGTAGCATTAATAATTGCATCGGTAGGTTGTTTAACTATTGCTAATGCTCAAAAAATAGCTCACCTTAGTTTAGATTCGTTAGTGAGTATGATGCCAGAAACTAAAACAGCTAAAGATGCTGCTCAAAATTATTTAAAAGGTATTGAGGCAGAAGTAATGAATATGCAAACAGAGTTGCAAACTAAATACGAAGACTATTTAAAGAATGAAGCCAGCATGGCCGAGGTGGTTAAAAAAAATAAGCAAGAAGAGTTAAATTCTTTGCAAAAACGTATTGAAGATTTTAGACAACAGGCTCAAATGGATTATCAACGTAAGTATGGCGAATTAACGGCGCCAATTATGGATAAGGCTAAAAAGGGAATTGAAGCAGTTGCAAAAGAAGCGGGTTATAAATATGTATTAGATACAAGTACCGGAAATGTTTTATATAGCGAAGCTTCTGACGACATTTTAATGGCAGTAAAAAAGAAATTAGACAGTATGCCTGCAGCAGTTATTCCTGGTGCTACAAATAATACAACTCCAAACAAAACCCCAAACAAAGCTCCAGGAACAACCCCAAAAGGGAAATAATTTTTAGTTTAAAAACAAAAAAAGACTTACAAAAAACAGTAAGTCTTTTTTTTTAGCATATTTTGAGTACCTTCAATAAAATCACTTTGCTAAGATATTTATACATATTATTTATTATTTCCGTTTTTTTTGGCGTTAGCAAAGGGCAAAATCAAAAGCAAATAGATAGTATTATTTATAAAATAAATAATACAAGTGGAATTAAAAAGGCCAAAACCTTTTGTTTAGCCGCAAATTATTATAAAAGAAATAAACCTGATACAGCAATTCTTCTATCGAGAAATGCCCTTCAATTAAATACTGAATTAAACAATGATACCATACAGTCTAACGCATTAGGTAACATTGCCGAGTGTTACGCCAATAAATCGCAATTTGACAGCGCAACTGCTTACTACGTAAAAGCAATAGTTATTGCTGAAAAAATTGGAAGTCAAAAGAAAATGGCAAGTTATAATAATGGGTTGGGTATGGTTTTTTATCAATTGGGTGATATTCAAAAATCTATAGTTTACATGCAAAAAGCAGCCGCCATTAAACTAAAAGAAGGCGATGTTTTATATTATGCAACCATTAATTGCAATATTGCAGGGGCTTTGCAACGCCTAGGCAAATACAACGAAGCCATCGCTATTTTACGTGATAGCGAATCAAAGCTTAAAAGTTTTGATAATGTTGAGATTATAGCTAATCTTTACAATTCATTAGGAAGCGCTTATCAATTACAATCTAAAAACATTGACTCTGTAGAATATTATTATAAAAAATGCATCGATTTGATTACAAATCCCGAATTGGATTACTATCGCCTTGCCGCATACATTAATATTAGCGATTTATATATCGAAAAAAATAAGTTGGATTTAGCCGAACAAAATATTTTTAAGGCTCTATCAGTAGTTAATAAACTAAATCTGGGCATTGAGAAAATAAAAACGTTCGAAATTTTAAGCCACTTGTACGAAAAGAAAAATGACTTTCCTAAAGCCTTAAACTATAAAAAGTTGCAACTAAGTTTGCGCGATTCGCTAATCAATTCTGAAAAGGAGCAGATAATACAAGAATTAGATAAAAAATACCAAACCGAAAAAAAAGATTCACAAATAAAGGAACAAGAATTAATTATTGAAAAAGATGCCAATAAACGTAACAAGCTAATTATACTTTTTATACTTGTAGTGTTTGTTTTAATTATTGTAACGGTATATTTTTTGTTTAAAAAACAATCCCAAAAAGCAATTGAAAGAGCCAAGCAGAAATTCTTCTCAAATGTGGTACACGAAATCCGTACACCGCTTAGTATGATTCAAGCCCCGTTGAGTTTATTAAAGAAAAATAAAAATACAGAGGAGGAGCAGTATCAAATTAATTTGGCAGAAAAAAGTATTAAACGCTTAAATGAGTTGGTAAATCAGATGTTGGATATTTCTAAAATCGAAACTCAGAAATATAAACTAAATAATGCCTTTGGTGATATTAGGGTATTCTTTGAAGAGTTAGGCAGTTATTATTCTGCCATTGCCTTTGAAAAAAATATTTCTCTCATAACTCAAATCAATTTTCAAAGTACTTTACTTTATTTTGATAAAGACGCATTGGAGAAAATTACAGGTAATTTATTAAGCAATGCTATCAAATACACTAAGTCTAATAAACAAATTGGTTTAACCGTAAATATAAATGAGTTAGAAGAAGATGTGAATTTAGAAATTATAGTTTGGGATACCGGAATTGGTATTTCAAAGAAAGATCAAGAAAATATATTTGAACGGTTTTATAGGGGTTCTGAATCACTCGCACATGCCAGTGGCGTTGGCATTGGCTTATCGTTGGTAAACGATTTAGTGTTATTATACAACGGAAGTATTAATTTAAAAAGTGAAGTAAACAAAGGCTCCACATTTACAGTAAATATTAAATTAAAAAAACCTGATAATGTTGTTTTAGAATTAAATAACACTTCGCATTCAACCGATCAAAAACAGATTTTAATAGTTGAAGACGATGCTTCTATTTTGGAGTTTAACTCAAGATTATTACAAAATAATAATTACACAGTTTTACAAGCAAATAATGGTATAGAAGCGCTTCAAATTATCGAAAAAACGTTACCCGATTTAATAATTAGCGATGTAATGATGCCAGGCATGGATGGTTTGGAGTTTTTGACCAATTTAAAAAATAACGAAGTTACCAATCACATCCCTATTATTTTTTTATCGGCTAAATCTACTCCCAATTCTCGTATAGATGTTTTAAGCCTTGGTGCACAATCGTATTTAACCAAACCATTTTTGCCGGATGAACTATTAGCTTTGGTGAAAAACCAACTCGCTATTCTTACAAAAAAACAAGTTGAGTTTGAAGAAAAAATTAAAGAGCCAGAAAAGACAGTTGAGGAAAAATTTGTGGGAACAGAGCCTTATACTCAAAAATTATTTAAACTCATATTTACAAATTTAGATTCTTCGGAATTAACAGTAGAGTTTTTGGCGGATTTAATGGCAACTAACCGAAGCCATTTTCAACGTAAATTAAAATCAATTACTGGCTTTTCTCCGTCCGAGTTAATCAAAATTATTCGTTTAGAAAAGGCAAAAGAATTTTTAATTGCTAAAAAAGGTAACATTACCGAGGTGGCATACATGGTTGGTTTCTCTTCTCAATCGTATTTCACAAAATGTTTCACAGACTATTTTAAAAATTCCCCTTCAGAAATGTTGCAAAAGCATCATTAATAATTTTATTTCAATCTGATTATCAATAGCATACGAATTAGCAACCTAATTACACATTATTGCAACCTATCTGAATGCCTTTTTTTTTATTTGAGTGCACTTTTGTAAAAAATTTAAAACAAAAATAAAATGAAAAAGGTAAACACAATCATTAAAACAATTGCACTAAGTGTAATTTTAATTGCGTCGGGTTGTAAAAAGGATAAAAACTCACCAACCCCCGATAATTCAACTCCACCTGTAGACCAAACTAAAAAATATGCTTTGGTAATTGATAATGGTGCGCAATCTATTGAAGTGGGTAAATCTGTTAATTTAAGCGCACATTTGGTAAACTCGAGTGGAGCTGTAATTAATGTTTCCGGTATATCTTGGAGTAGTAATATTGGTGGCATTTCCGGTACTACTTTTTCTTTTAATAATGATACAACAGGCATTATTTCAGCCTCTATTCAATACGAAGGTGTAACTTATTCAGCTTCAGTGCCAATTAATATTCAACCAGTAAAAAGTACCCAATTATTTGCAGTTGTTCCTTCGGCTATAATTTGGAGTACCGGTAGCGGTGATATTCAGTTAGAAACTGTTTATTTTGGCGGAACTGCAACTTATACATTTATGTCTCAAAACCCAGGTATTGCCAGTGTTTCAAGTTCGGGATTAGTTTCTTTTAATGCGGTGGGAAACACCAATATTTTTGTGAAGGCAACAATAAATGGACAAATAAACACTATTACTGTTCCGGTAATGGTGGTTGGAATACCAGAGGCTCCGTTACCGGTAACACGCATCGTTGTTACACCTGCTTTGGGAGAATTATTTAGAGGAGAAACATTGCAATTAAATGCTAAAGCATATAATAGTTCAGGTACGGATGTTACTGGCTCGGTTTCGTTTAGTTATGTGGTTGTTCCTAAAGTCGAAGATGATAATGAGCCGGCAAATGCTGTTACAGTTAATAATTCAGGATTAGTAACTGCTTCGGCCATTGGTGGAGCTTATGTAAAAGTAATGGCAAGCGGTTTAATGGCGCAAACAGAGATTGTTGTTAATCCAGATACTACAATTATTGTAAATCCATTTTATGCAAGTTTGGGTGGAATAGATCCTTTTACTTTTTTGCCTAATCCTGATAATGCAACTTTTACGGCTACTACTTATAAAGTGGATAGAGCAGCCTATAAAGCAGGTAGTGCAAATTTTTTAACGCAAATACCTAATCCTGCAAATTTAACTTGGGAAATACCAACCACAGGTGTACCAGAAATTGACAATATTTTTAATATTGCCACTTTAAGCAATACAACAACAACTAGTGCCAAGGCAACTGCCATTCAGGGTAAAGTGGGTTCTACATTTATTGTGGCTTATGCCGGAATTTATGGTGGGGCAGCTGGGATAACGGTAATGCCGTAAAATACAGAAATAATAATATTATAAAGGCTTTCATTTTGTTGAAAGCCTTTTTCGTTTAAAAATAATATTTATTTTATTTAAAATTCATTATTTCTTATGAACTAAATAACGAACAAAAATTTATAATAACTTTGAATTAAGATGATAAGACCAACTTAATCATTTAAATTAAACATAATAAACATAAAACAGTTTTATATATTTTATTTAGTAAGCTTTTTTGCTTTACATTGTTTCATTGGAAAATCTCAAAGCTCTTTTTCTATAAATTATGCAAAAGCTAAAAATTTTGTGACAATTAGTTATGATTCTGCAAAATATTACAATCAAGAGGCGGTGATATATGCCATCAAAGATAAGAATAGATTTAATGAACAATTGGCTTATATTCAGAAGGGGAATCTGTTTTTTTATACAAACAAATTTGATTCGAGCATAGCCTATTTTTTAAAGGCTTCGGTAATAAACGAACAATTAAAATCTAATCATTATTTAGTGCAAAATTACTCTGACATAGCCTTTGTTTATGCAAATATCAATAAGGATTTTTTAAATATGGCAAGGAATTGGCTGAATAAAGCCAAACTTAAGCTCTCTAATAGTGAAGATTCCACTAAGGCTTATTTTTATAAAACAGCAGGAGTAATTTATTTGAAGTTGGATAGACCAAATGAAGCTTTGACTTTTTTTCTATTAGAATTGAAGTTGAATAATGTTGTAGATAAAACTGGTCGGGCATCTTTGTTAAATAATATTGGGTTGTGCTACTTGAAGCAAAATAACCCAGATAATGCACAAAATTACTTTAAACAAAGTATTGATTCTTGTAAGAAGTACAATTTAGATAGGGTTAGAGGAATTACACTTGTTAACTTAGCAAGGAGTGAAGCGCTAAAACAGAATTATGATTTATCAAATAAGATTGGATTTGAAGCTATGCCTTATTTAATTAAAAAGACCGCCATGCCTGCCTTAATTGAAAATTATAAGTTACTGTCAAAAAATTTCTTGAAATTGAATAAGGCAGATTCTGTTATAAAATATCAAAAGCTGTTTTATGAAACTAAAGATTCAATTTTTAATGAAAGTATAAAGCAACAATTAAGTTCACTAGAAAAAAGAATCGAAATTGAGAATAAAAACCTACAATTAGAAAATTCAGTAAATTTAATTAATGCCGCTAAAAAACAGGCTAACTTATATGCGTTAATAGCCTCCATAATAGGAGTTTCTTTTTTAATAATATTAGTATTAGGAACCTTATTATTTAAACGAAATAAATTGTTGCAATCTCAAAAAGGTATTATTCAAAATAGTCTAATTGAGAAAGAGGGACTGCTGTCAGAAATTCATCACAGGGTTAAAAATAATCTTCAATTAGTAGCCAGTTTAATACAACTCCAACTTAAATCACTTAATGATGAAAAAAGTATTGCGACAATAAAAGAAACCAATAATAGAATCAATTCAATGTTGTTGTTGCATAAAAAATTGTATCAAAATGAAAAAATCAGCTATATTAATACCTATGAATATCTAAATACATTATTACCGGTTATTATAGATAGTTATTCTATAAAGAATGAAATTAAGATTAATAATTATGCTCAATCATTAAAACTATATCTAGACTCGGCTATTCCTGTAGGTTTGATAATCAATGAACTTGTTACAAACAGTATAAAATACGCCTTCGAAAACTTGGATGATGCACAAATAAATATAAATTTGTTTATCGAGAGCAACGAACTTGTTTTGATGGTTAAGGATAATGGACATGGTTTTTCAGATTTAGAACTAATTAAAAAAAAGAGTTTTGGTTTCAAACTAATTAATTCGATGTGCCGACAGTTAGACGCTAATTTTGAAATTGCAAATAATAATGGGGCAGTTTGTACTTTAAGAATTAAGAACTATAAGTTATATGAGCAAAGCTAAAATACTAATAGTTGAAGATGATGCATTAATTGCAGATAGTATTTCAGATATTCTGGAGGAATTGGGATATGAGGTAACAGCAATAAGCGATACCTATGAAACTGCTTTGAATAGCATAAAGAAGCAAAAGCCTGATTTGATTTTATTAGATATTAACCTAAAAGGAAATTTAGACGGTATTGATCTCGCACATCAACTTAATAAACAATCTATACATTTTATATTTTTAACTTCTCAGGTAGATGCAAAAACAATTGATAAGGCAAAATTGGTTTATCCTTTAGGATATATAACTAAGCCTTTTACTAAGGCTGATTTACAAACTAACATCGAAATAGCGTTGTTTAAAATTAATACCGATCATCAACCAGATGATTTGCAAAAGGCAGACTCAATTAATGAATTTTACTTTGTAAAAGAAAAAAATAACTACATTAAACTTAAGTTCGATACGATACTATATGCGGAAGCTTGCGATAGCTACACAATAATTTACACTTCAATCGGCAAATATATGGTAAGCCAAACACTCAAGGTAATTGAAGAAAAATTCAGCAAACATAATTTTTATAGGGTTCATAGAACGTATTTGGTAAATTTAAAACAAATAGAAAAAATACTTCCAAAGGCAGTATTGATTGATAATAAAGAAATACCAATCAGTGAGAATAATCGAGCAGTATTATTGAAATTGTTAGGTGCTTCTTGAAACAATTATTTTTAAAATCCTAACTGCAATTCACCTCTCATTTTTGCCATTTCACTAAAAATATACCCTACTTGGGTAGGTATTTTTTTTTACAACAGATTGTTAGAATAGTTTTAAGCCTAAATACTTTTATTATTTAAAACGCTTAACCTATGAAAAAACTTATAATTAATCTATGTTTATTTTTTAGTATATCAACTATTGCGGATGCCCAACAAGAAAGCATTCCAGCTCCACCTGATGCTGAAGCACTTAATATTTTTAAAACTAATGCCGAACTTCACAAACTAATAAAAGAACGAACTGGCATAGAGTTTGCAAAACTTAAAATGGTAAAAGCAAATGAATGGGAAAAATATTGGTCGAAAGAAGGAGAACTAAGAAAGCACAAGTGGACAATGGATATTATCAGCAAAGCGTATGATGTTGAAACACCAAAAGATAATGAAGGAATTTATAGTGTTTACCAAATATTTATAGATTATCGTCGTTCAAAATGCAGTATGAATGGTTGTTTATTAACCGATAATTATACATTTGAAAAGTTTAGTGTTGGGCCGGCCTATACCTACGGTTTTAAAAAGTTTAGTAATGACGAAAAAATGAATATGCTGCGGAACTACTTAAAGACAAATAAACCCGACTGTATGAGTGATATTGTTACCATTGCTAACGTTGAAGTGGATGAAAGTTATTTAGATAATACCACAAGTGCTAAGTCTCAGTGTATCTATTTTAAAATTGCAGGTAAACTTGGAATATTTAGTAAAGATTACTCACGCTTGTATGAACTGAGGGATATTGATCAACCAATTGTTAAACTTTATTTGAGTAAAAAGAATGGGGTTTGGTCTGGTGATCAACTTGAATTTAAGGATGAATATCAACGCCCAAGATTTTATCAAGGTAATCCTTCATTTTTAAACGAATATTACAAGCCATTTAAAGAACTTGGTTTTGAAGGTGTATATAAAAAAATGAATCAAGCTACCGCCCCAGCTGGTATGTTTGAAAAACTAATCGAAAGATCGAATGAGTTTATGACGTTATTCGTTTCTAAAGCGGAAAACATAGTGCTTCAAGACGTTTGGACTTTTGCCGCGCCTCAGGCAATAAGAGAAAAAAGAACAGATGATGACATGAAAGAAAAAATTAATGAGAAGATTTCAATATCTAAAACCAAAAGCTACATTAAAATTATTACCAATTATAAAACGGATGGATTTTACTACTCTTGTGATACGCAAACAGAAATCGTTGATTGCCAAGTTAATTATAGTGGCGATTCAGAGACATACAAGTTTAGTAATGGCGAAGTAAAAAAGCGTAAATCTACAGAGCCAAAACATGCTGTAAATTTTAGTATCATTTGGTATTACGATTCAACTTCTAAAAATTGGTATATCTACGATTTACAAACTCCAAGTTTTCAATAATCAAATTATCATTTAACCATGAAAAAAATATTTTATTTATTAGTTGTTTTTGTTGCTAACGCATCTAATTTGTATTATTCGCAAGAACAATGTGTCACTGATACTATCAATCAGTCTATGTTGAAAAAAAATCCATCAATGCAACTTTTAATTGATGAATTGGAAAAAGAAACACAACAATACAACACTATGAATACTGTTGGAAAAAGCAGTTTAGTCACCTTTTCAATACCAATTGTTGTACATGTACTTCACGATTACGGTGCAGAGAACATTAGTGATGCACAAATTATTAGTGCCATCAATCAACTTAATCTTGATTTTAGCGGTTCGAATGCAGATTTAGTGAATGTTATACCACAATTTACTGCAACAATAGGCACTCCCTCTTTGGTTTTTGTTCCCGCAAGATTAGATCCAATGGGTAACTGCACTAATGGCATCGATCGTATTGCAGACGAACAAACTTATAATGGCTACAGCAAAACTAACCAGTGGCCACCTTCAAAATACTTAAATTTTTGGGTAGTAAATAATATTCTGGGAGGCGCAGCAGGCTTTGCAAGCCCACCTACGCAACCTATGGCTGATCAAGGAATTGTTGTTCAGTATACAGCTTTTGATAACACGTCCCGAACGCCTACGCACGAAATGGGACACTTTTTTAATCTAGAGCACACATTTCAGGGGGGCTGCCAATCACAATCTAGTTGTGGTTCCAATGGCGATAATGTTTGCGATACTCCTCCAACCACATCTAACCCAGGTTGCCCATCACCAACAAATGCAGTTAATTGTTTTGGGATGCTTTCTAACTATCAAAATTTCATGGATTATTCTAATTGTAGAATTATGTTTACTCAAGGGCAATTAACCAGAATGTGGGCGGCTTTAAGTAGTACTATTGGTGCACGATCTAGTTTAATTACTAATTCTACAGCAATTGCAACTGGTATAACATTACCCTTAGTGGTTTGCGCACCAAAAATAGATTTTAAACCAGGTTATAAAAAATTCATTTGTGCTGGCGATTCTGTTCGTTATGAGGATTTAAGTTATAGTAATGCAGCATCAACCAGAACTTGGAGTTTTGCGGGAGGAACTCCTTCTTCATCAAGCTTATCTGTAGTTTGGGTAAAATATAATTCGCCCGGGGTTTTTTCTACTACATTAACTGGAGCTAATACAGGAGGAATTAGTATAGGTTTTAAAAATGATATAGTTAGTGTATTGCCAATAAGCGCCACATACAGCAACTCATTTAATGAAGGATTTGAATCAGTTGCAAGCTATACAGCTAATTGGGAAAATTTGTCAAAAGCAAATAATACTTGGTCTATTACAGGTTTAGCAGCTTACACGGGAAGTAGTTGTTCTTATATACAAAATAAAACTTCAAAAAATAACGAAACAGATATTCTATATTCACCAACATTTAATTTAGCAAATAGTGTTGCCCCAAAATTATCTTTTGCAAGATCCTATGCCAGAATAGATGGTAGTAATGACAAACTAAATATTTTGGCGTCTAAAGATTGTGGTAAAAACTGGATAACAATTTATTCAAAGTTTGGGGCACAATTGGCAACAACATTTTCTACATCAGTAAATTTTATACCAACATCTCCAGCAGAATGGGCTTTAGATACGATAGATTTAAGTTTAATTGCAAACGAAACGAATGTAAGGTTTGCATTTGAAATAATAAATGATAACGGAAACAATATATTTTTAGATGATATTAATTTGTATTCAAATGTTATTACAAAATCAAATAACCTAGGAATAAATATTCCAAGTTTTAATATATATCCAAATCCTAGTAATGGAAGTTTTAATCTGATTGTAAGCGAAGTTGCATCAAAAACTATAAAATTAAGCGTTTATAATATTATGGGAGAGATGGTTCATACTTCAATAAACGATAATGTCAATCAAAAAATAAATTTAACTAGTTTACAAAACGGAATTTACTTTGTAAATATTAGTAACGATACGCAATCATCAACTAAAAGATTAATAATCAATAAATAATTTATTTAGCTTTTAATTGTATTAAAGTTTAAATACTGGAGAATTATACATAAAAATAAAATACACGAATTACATTTTTATTTAAGCCAATTCATAATTCAAATCCACCAACTTATCCATTTCTAAAATAAACGCATCATTAATTTCAATTTTGTTTTTTTTAGAAAAAAGTTTTATGTTTTGTTTTTGGTCTTCGTCTTCAATAAAAAATTCAATATTGCTGTTACCTGAATTTTGGTTGGCCAATTCATCTAATTTGGCAACTAATTCATCATTTATTTTACTGAGTTTTACTTTTACTTTTATAGTATTAAAGGCAGTTTTTTTAACCTCTTCAAGCAGTTCAACTTTATTTATTTTTAATTCTAAACTGCCTGGTTGGTTGTATCTGTCTTGCACTTTGGCTCTCACTAAAATAAATAAGCCTTTGCTCATGTATTTGCTATATTCCACGAAATCTTTTCCAAACAACATTATCTCTAAATTGCCCAAATAATCTTCAATAACAATTTTACCAAAGGCTTTGCCCATTTTGCTGGTGCGATTTTCAAAATCAACCACCACACCACCAAACATAATATCTCGGTTTTTAAAAGGTTCCAAACCAGCTTTTAGTTGTGCGCAGTTGGCATTACAGCGGTGTTCAATAATTAATTTGTATGGGTCTAATGGATGACCACTAATAAAGAATCCTACTACTTCTTTTTCACGACTTAATTGTTCTAGAGCGCTCCATGGTTCAATTTTTGAAGGGAGTTGAGGTTCGGTAATTTCAATTTCGTCTTCACCACCAAACAAGCTGGCTTGCGAGGTATCGTTACCCAAACTCATTTGGTTACTGTACTTTATCATTTTGTCGGTTAACGTTTGTCCATCAACATCTGGTGTAAAAAACATGGCACGGTGTAAGCCTTCAAATGCGTCAAAGCCTCCTGCAAGTGCTAATCCTTCAATAGATTTTTTATTAATGCTTTTACTATCTAAACGTTTGGCTACATCAAAAATGGTTGTAAATTTTCCGTTTTTATTGCGTTCTTCAATAATACTGTTTACGGTGTTTTCACCAACGCCTTTAATAGCGCCCATTCCAAAACGTATATCTGTACCGCCCGGTATTACAGCAAATTTTGCAAAACCTTCGTTAATATCTGGGCCCAACACTTTTACACCCATGCGCTTACATTCTTCCATTAAAAAGGCAATAGAATCAATACTGCTGGCGTGGTTTAAAACAGAGGCCATAAACTCTGATGGGTAATGTGCTTTAATATAGGCCGTTTGAAAGGCGACATAAGCATAACATGTTGAGTGAGATTTATTGAACGCATAACTTGCAAATGCTTCCCAGTCTTTCCAAACTTTTTCGGCAACATTAGTATCGTGTCCGTTGGCTTTACAATTATCAATAAACTTACCTTTCATTTTATCCAAGGTAGCTCTGTCTTTCTTACCCATGGCCTTACGTAACGTATCAGCATCGCCTTTGGTAAAGTTGGCAAGCTTTTGCGATAGACGCATAACCTGTTCTTGATAAACAGTAATACCATAAGTTTCGCCAAGGTATTCATCCATGCCTTCTAAGTCGAAGGTTACTGGCTCACGGCCATGTTTACGATTGATGTAATTAGGAATATATGCCAATGGACCCGGACGATATAAGGCATTCATCGCAATTAAATCGTTAAACGAATCGGGCTTTAAATCTTTTAAAGCTTTTTGCATCCCGGCACTTTCATATTGAAACACTGCATTTGTTTCGCCGCGTTGAAATAATTCGTAAGTTTTCTTATCGTCGAGCGGAATGGCATCTATATCAATGTCAATACCATGATTTTCTTTTATGTAACGTAATGCATCTTTTATAATAGTTAATGTTCTTAAGCCTAAAAAGTCCATTTTTAAAAGACCAGCACTTTCTGCAACAGAGTTGTCAAATTGCGTTACCAACATGTCGCTATCTTTTGCTTTTGTTACAGGTACAAATTTTACCATGTCGTCCGGAGTAATAATAACCCCACAGGCATGAATACCGGTATTTCGCAAGCAACCTTCTAATTCGTAAGCTTGTTTTAAAACATCAGCTTCCGGTGTTTTTTCTTCGGCCAATTTTCTAAAATTGTGCGATTGTTCAACAACCTCGCGCTTATCCTTTATTTTGTCTAAATATTTTTGATCAATGCCTCCTGGTTTTAAAAGTGATTTTAACTCGGCCTCTAAACTATCCGGAAAAGATTTTGCCAAGCGATCGGCATCGGGTAGGGGTAAGTCTAAAACTCTTGCCGTATCTCGGATAGCGGATTTACCGCCCATAGTGCCGTAAGTTATAATTTGAGCAACTTGATTGAAGCCGTATTTATTAATTACATAGTCAATTACTTTATCACGTCCCTCATCATCGAAATCAATATCAATATCGGGCATACTAATACGATCTGGATTTAAGAAACGCTCAAAGAGTAAATCAAATTTAATTGGGTCAACATTTGTAATCCACAAGCAATATGCTATAGCAGAACCTGCGGCAGAACCACGACCAGGACCAACAGCAACACCCATTTCACGCGCTTTGGAAATAAAATCGGCAACAATTAAAAAATAGCCGGGATAACCCATCCGTTCGATGGTAGCCAACTCAAAACTAATGCGGTCTTTAATCTCAGGTGTCATATCTGGATAGCGCTTGTGAGCACCCTGCCAAGTTAAATGACTCATGTAAATAAATTGCTCGGCAATAATGCGCATTTCTGCTTTTTGCACATCAATAGCTTCGTCCGATAAATTTTTTTCAGTCCAGCCCTTTTCTTTTAATGCAACAATGCGTTGGTGAGAGGCTTGTATTTCTTCTTCGTTGGCCGAAATAAAATTATGAGCTATTTCAAATTTTGGCAATAAAATGTCGCGCCCGAGTTTAAACTGCTCGATTTTTGAAACAATTTCCGAAGTTGCTCCTAAAGCTTCTGGCATATCTGCAAAAAGCTCAGCCATTTCCTGAGGTGATTTAAAATAGAACTCTTTGTTTTGTAAGCCATATCTAAAGCCGCGACCTCTGCCAATAGGGGTCGCTTTTTTTTCACCGTCTTTTACACACAGTAAAATATCATGTGCATCGAATCCATTTTTATTTAAATAATAGTTGCTGTTGGCTGCAAAATATTTTACGTTATGCTTAGCAGCAAAACGCAATAATACTTCGTTAACATGGTTTTCATCGGGCAAATTATGGCGATTTAATTCTATGTAAAAATCATCACCAAATAAATTTTTATACCATAAAAAAGCTTCTTCGGCTTGTTCTTCACCAACGTTTAGAATTAAGTTCGGAACTTCGGCAGCCAATGAGCCTGTGGTTGCAATTAATCCTTCTTTGTATTTTTCTAAAAGTGTTTTATCAATTCGTGGAACATAGTATGCACCATCTATTAATCCCACAGAGCTTAGTTTTGATAAATTTTGATACCCTAGTCTATTTTTTGCGATTAATACTTGCGTAAAGCCGTTGTCTTGTTTCGATTTGTCCTTGTGGTCTTTACAAACGTATAATTCACAACCAATAATGCATTTTAATTCGTTTTTTTTCTCACCAATTTTCTCGCCTTTATCAATGGCTTCATTGTGTGCTTTAATGTTCTTATTTTCTTTTTCAATTGCTTGCCAAAACTGAAAAGCGCCGTACATATTACCGTGGTCGGTTAAGGCAACAGCCGGCATATTATATTCAGCCGCTTTTTTAACTAAGTCAGCCACATCGCTGGTTGATTGTAGTACCGAGAACTGTGTATGATTGTGAAGATGAGAAAAATTGAGTGAATAGTTATTAGTTAAAAGGGAATTATTGGTTTCAGTTATTTTACTATTAACTAATACCTGATTACTATTCGCCTGTTTTCTTTCTTTCCAACTTTGTTCGTGTTTGTATAACTCTGATAAATCAGGCGCTATGTAATTTATTGTTTCAAGTTGTGATGTTTCCAGTTCCTTAACTCGGGTTATTTTTCGTTTGATGATTTCGAAAAAAACTTTACCGGTTGCTAAAACGTCAAACGCTGCATTGTGAGCTTCTTCAAAGGTCTCGTTAAATAATTTTTTGTAAAGTTCGGTTAATGTTGGCCATTTAAATTTTCCGCCACGACCTCCTGGAATAGCACAATATTCGGTCGTTTCGTCATTTTTTGTATCAATAAATGGTTTTGATGCTAAAAGGTTTTCAAAACCACAACGCAGTAATTCGGCTCCAATAATATTGTTGTCAAATTCAATATTATGTCCGCACAAATACTGTGCTTGGTTTACAATAGTAATAAATTCTTGCAAAACAGTTTTTAAATCTTGTCCTTCTTCATTTGCTCTTTCATTAGTTATGCCGTGAATTTGAACAGCATTGAAAGGAATGGTGTAACCTTCAGGTTTAACAATAATAGAATTGCTATTTAATAAATTCCCTTGGGCATCATGTAATTGCCAAGCCACTTGTACCATGCGTGGCCAATTGTCAAAATCAGTTAAAGGCGCATTATAGTTGCGGGGTAAGCCGGTGGTTTCAGTATCAAAGATTAAGAACATAAGTAAGTGGTGAATTATAAATTAAAGATGATAAATTAAAAATTTAGTGGAACACTAATTTAAGAAATTTAAAAAAACTGATTTCAGAGTGTTGAAGGTATTTTAAAACTATTTATACTATTTTAAAAAAATTAGCGTTGAAGAGGTTTGTTTTATGCATTAAAGCCTTGAAAATTAGCTCAATTTCTAAAAAATACTATATTTGCGCCTCTTAAATTGCAAAAAAAGAAGTTCATATTCGATCTAGCTATCTTGCTGATTCTTAATTTATTAATTAAGCCTTTTTGGACAATTATTATAGAGCCAAAGGTACAAGGGCAAATTGGGGATATTAGTTTTGGGGAGTACTTTGTAATATTCCAATTTTCATTACTCTTAAATATTTTTTTAGATTTTGGGTTAACTAATTTTAATAATAAAAATATAGCACAGCATACGCATTTATTAAGTAAACATTTTGGTAAGATGTTAAGCTTAAAATTTGCATTAGGGTTATTTTATTTAATTATTTCGCTAATTGTTGGGTATTTAATTTTTGGCTATAATTTTAAGTTGCTTATTATACTATGTATTAATAGTTTTTTATTGAGTTTAAATGTTTTTTTACGATCAAATTTACAGGCACTTCATTTATTTAGATTAGATAGCGTTATCTCTGTATTAGATAGGGTTATTCAAATTATTATTGTTTTGGGTATGTTATTTAATATGTTTTCGTTAAAGCTTAGTGTAATGAATTTTGTTTATGCGCAAACTATAGGATATGCTCTAACAGGGGTGATTATTTTTGTGGTTGTATTAAGGAAAACCCATATGTTTAAATTAAATTGGGATTGGCACTTTAATCGTTTAATTTTAAAAAAGAGTCTGCCATTTGCTGTTTTGGTTTTATTAATGACATTTTATAATCGTTTGGATCCTTTAATGATAGAGGAGTTATTACCTGGAGACTCAGGGAAACAGCAGAGCGGTATTTATGCTAAAAGTTTTAGATTATTAGATGCTGCTAATCAAATTGCAACCTTGTTTTCTATTCAGCTCATTCCCATGTTTAGCAGAATGATAAAGCATAAAGAAAATATGGAGAACATTGTAAAGCTTTCGTTTACGTTATTAGTTACACCAGCTTTAATAGTTTCAATAAGCACTATATTCTACGCGGAACATTTTTTTGAAAAAATTTATTATTCTACGAATGCCGGATACAGTGCTACTGAGGGATTTATAATTTTAGCGGTTTTAATGAATTGTTTTACGGCGGTTTGTTTAACTTGTATTTTTGGCACGCTATTAACGGCCAATGGAAATTTAAAACAATTAAATATTATGGCTTTTAGTGGAATTTTAGTTAACTTAATTTTAAATTTTATTTTAATACCAAAATTTCAGGCAATGGGAAGTGCGATCGCGAGTTTAATAACACAGTTTTCAACCGGATTATTTCAAGTTTACTTGTCTTATAAAGTGTTTAAATTCAAAGTAAATAAAAGATTGTTGTTAGCGTTGTTATTGTTTATTGTAGGCTTAATTTTTACCAATTATTTTACATTACATTTAACCAAACAATGGATGCTTAATTTTTCAATTATGCTTATATTTAGTGGTTTATTGGCTTTAGTTACTGGAGTTATAAATCCAAAATCGCTATTACGTTTAATAAAATATAAATAACACTATGGTAGAAAATATTTCGGCAACAACTTTACTTAGTAGATTAATTAAGTGGCGAAAGCCACTATTAATTTATACACTAGTTGCGGCTATACTATCTGGACTAGTTTCCTTTCTAATGCCAAAGCAATATAAGTCTACTGTGGTTGTTTTTCCTGCAAGGCATTTTTCAACTTCGAAATTATTGCTTGAACAGAACACAGGTAACCAAGAAGACTACATGCAACTGGGCGACGAAGATGATGCTGAAAAATTAATCCAAGTTTTAAATTCAGACGCATTAAAATTAAAAGTGGCCAAAGTTTTTGATTTATATAAGCGTTGGAAAATTAAGGATACTACTTTTGCTTATCATTATTTAAAATTAAAATGGGAGGAAATGGTAGCAATAAAGCGAACAGAATTTAATAGCATTAAAATTGAGGTTTATGACTATACTGCAAATAATTCAGCTCAATTAGCGAATGGTATTTCAGATTATTGCGATACAGTTAGAAATGAAATGACAAGACGTGTTTCGGGGCAAGCTTTAAAAATAGTGAAAGAAGCCTATGATAATACATTAACAATGATGCGCCAATTAGAGGATAGTTTACAAACGCTAAGACAATTGGGCGTTTTGGATTATAAAAGTGATGTAGAGGCTTATACAAAAAGTTATGCTAAAGCAATTGAAAAAGGGAATAAAGCAGCTATTTTAGAATTGGAAAAAAAATTAGACATTTTAAAAAAATATGGTGGAGCATATTTGTATGTAAATGAGAATTTAAAGAAATATAGGTTTAAATACCCCGTATTGAAAGCAAAATATGACGACGAACTAATGAATTACAGAGAAAATTTACCTTTTAAATTTGTTGTTGAAAAGGCGCGACCAAACGAGTATAAAGCCAAACCAAAGCGTTTAGTCATTATAGGCTTGTCTTCAATTTCAGCATTTATTTTAACCTTTTTAATATTATTATTTAAAGAAAACCTGCCTAATTTAAATTTAAAAACTAAGTAAGATGGAAAATTTTAATACTCAATTTATTTTAAAACTTATAAGCAAGAATTTTGTGCTTTTTATGGTTGTTTTTATTGTGGCTGCGGCTATTTCTTTTTTCGCATCTTTTTTACTGAAAGAAAAATTTAAATCAGTAGCAGTAGTATATCCAGTAAATGTATACCAAAACTCTGAGGAATCATCTACGGAACAATTAATGCAGTATTTGCAGAGCGATGTTGTAAAACAAAAATTAGCAACAGATTTTAAACTATACGAACATTACGGTATTGATACTACAAAAATTAAAGGTGGAAAGGCATTATTTGACTTTGTTTATTCTGAAAATTTCAAAGTCTCGCCAACGCTTTATGAGTCTATTGAAATTACTGTTAAAGATGAAAACCCAGCATTTACTCAAAAACTTAACTGGGCCTTAATAAATAATACTAATGATTTTATCAAAGAAAGTAAACTAAAAATCGTTAGACAGTACTTTGCAAATTCGCAGTATGTTTTAAAAATGCAAAACAAGGAAGTTGATTCTTTAAACTCGGCTATTAAAAAGTACAAAGGTGAAAACAATGTTATAGACAGTCCTGAGGAAAAATCCGATGAGAATATAAAATTTAAAAAGGAAAAAAATAGTGATATCAAAATCTTAAACGGCAAAATAAAAGCAACTTTAAAATCTTATGAAAAAACAAAAATTAGAAACGACACCTATATGTTAGATATTAACTCCAACAATGATTACATTACAGTGGTTTCGCAACCAAATTTACCTGATAAGAGATGCTATCCTGTAAGATGGGTAATCATGTTAACCTCAGGTATCTCTGCAATATTTTTGGTCTTGGTTTTTTTATTAATTAAAAATAGAAGCAACAAAGTCCTTTAATTTGTATAAAACTCTTAAAACATATTTACTGCCCATTTTAATTTTGGCTTACATTTTAGGTAACGCCTATATAATGGTTTATAGAAAAAACTTTTTCTACGCTTATAATGCTTTACCGTTTTTAATTATCATTGGCTACATTGCCGTTTTTCATTTACAAAAATTAATCTTTTTTTTAGCGTTTTGTACACCTTTGTCTATTTCCTTAAAAGAGTTAGGCTTATCAGAGGGGATGGATTTAAGTTTGCCTTCCGAGCCTTTAATGGCTGGAATTATGTTGCTTTACATTTTAAACCAATTAAGTGCATCAATTGCTGATAAAAATTTTATTTCTCATCCTGTTACAAAAATTATCATTTTTCAGCTGGTATGGATGTTATTTACGTCTATTACTAGTACCGATGTTGTGGTTTCCTTAAAATATCTTGCTTCTCGACTATGGTTTATCTTTAGTTGTTACGTAATAATGCCGCACCTTTTTCAAAACAAAAAGAATATAGTAAACTTTATTTTTTGTTATTCTTCTGCTTTAATTATTGTTATCATATACACCACAATTCGTCACTCCGCCTTTAATTTTAATGATAAAGCCGCAGATTGGGTAGTATCACCTTTTTACAATGATCATACCGCTTACGGTGCTGCCTTGGCTATGTTTATACCAGTTGTTTTTAGTTTTTTATTTGTAAAGTCTATTCCAAAATACTTAAAAATAATTTCCTTGGCATTATTTGTAATTTTTGTATTCGCAATTATTTTATCGTTTGCACGTGCTGGTTGGTTAAGCCTTATAATTGCAATTGGAATATTGTTGACCTTGTTTCTAAAAATAAAATTTAGAACTATAATAGCAACTATAATTATTGGAGGTGGTTTGTTTTTATCATTTCAAACCGAAATTTTGATGGTGTTAGGCAGAAATAATACTGATGCAGAAGGAGGTTTTGAAAATAATATAGAATCAGTTTCAAACATTAGTACCGACGCTTCTAATCTCGAACGTTTAAACCGTTGGAGCTGCGCAATACGTATGTGGGAAGATAAGCCAATATTAGGTTGGGGACCAGGCACCTATATGTTCAAATACGCACCCTACCAGTTAAGTAAAGACAGAACCATTATTAGTACAAATTTTGGAACTAATGGCAACGCCCACAGTGAGTACTTAGGTCCCTTGTCTGAACAGGGGATTTTGGGATTAGTCATTGTGTTCATATTGTTATTGTATTCAACCGCTCTAGGCTATCGCTTGGTTTATTCTGTTCAAGACAAAGAAGTAAGAATTATTACCATAGGATTATTTTTAGGGTTAATGACCTATTTCGTACATGGCTTTTTAAATAATTTTTTAGATACCGATAAACTCTCTTTACCTTTTTGGGGCTTTTTAGCCGCCTTGGTGAGTATCGATTTATATTATCCTAAAAAGAAAAAAGATTTTCCTATTACAGAAAAAATTACATCTTTGTAATAATCAAAAATAAATAACATGAATATTTTGGCGGTTTTAGTAGCGGCATTAGTGCCTATGTTAATTGGTTTTATCTGGTATAACCCAAAAGTTTTTGGCAAAGCTTGGATAAAAGCCAGCGGATTGGACGAAGAAAAAATGAAATCGGCAAATATGATTTTAATTTTTAGTTTAACCTTTGTGTTTAGTTTTATTTTGGCACTGGCTATGAATGTTTTAGCCGTTCATCAAACACATATTACGTCATTATTTTTCAAACAACCAATTAACGATCCTAATACCGAAATGGGAGCTCTTTATAAGACTATAATGGACAAATTGGGTATGAGCTACCGAACCTTTAAACATGGGGCTTTTCATGGCATTATAAGTGGGTTTCTAATTGGCTTACCTTTAATTGGCGTTAATGCTTTATTTGAACGCAAAGGATTTAAATACATTGCCATTAATGTAGGTTTTTGGATGGCATGTATGTGTTTAATGGGCGGAATTGTGAGTGTGTGGGTTAAGTAATTACAAACACTTACAAACAGATAAATAGTCATAGCGGCTAGTTGAAAAATTATCAATTATTTACACTCCAGCTTTTAGGTTAAAATTATTATAACTAATTTAAACCTTACAATAATTTTAGTGTCTAAAAAGTATGTCAACGCCTTTAAGTCAAATTTTTCATATATACAGCCGTTTAGGTTTTGGTATTTCATATGCCGAGGCTAAAGTTTTATCCCAAAAAACTTTAAGTGAAATTGTAAATTCTTTAATTATTGCGTCTTCAATTCCAACTTATCTTAATGAAATTAAAAAGGAAGACATTCCTCACAAAAAGGATGCAATGGGCGATGGAATGAACAAAAAGGAATTCCAAAAATTAATAAATGAAAAATTAGAAGAACTTAACATTAACTGGATTAAAAAATTAATTACTACCAAAAGTACTTTGGTTGAAAAACAAACACTTTTCTGGCATAATCATTTTGCCTGTCGTGTTCGCGACCCATACATGATGCAAGAGCTAAACAACATTCATCGCAAATTTGCTTTTGGTAGTTTTAGAGATTTATTGATAGAGGTCAGTAAAAGTCCCGCTATGATTTTGTATTTGAACAATCAACAAAATCGGAAACAACACCCCAACGAAAATTTTGCTCGCGAAGTAATGGAACTTTTTACCTTAGGCAGAGGTAATTATACTGAGAATGATATTAAGGAAGCCGCTCGCGCGTTTACCGGTTGGGGAATTAATAAAGAAACTCGTGAATTTGAATTTCATGAAAAACAACACGATACCGATGAAAAAACAATTTTTACCCGCAAAGGTAATTTTGGTGGCGAAGATGTTATTAATATGCTGATTAGTAATAAACAAACGGCCTATTTTATCACCAAAAAAATGTATAAATATTACGTCAACGAAAAAGTTAATGAAGAACGTATTAAACAATTGGCAGATTTTTATTATCAAAATCAATACAACACGGGTGCATTGGTGAAAAAAATATTCACCAGTTCATGGTTTTTTGATGCGGAAAATATGGGGTGTAATATAAAATCTCCCATTGATTATTTGGTAGGGTTATCACGTCAATTTTCAATAACCTATTCAAATACCAAATTACTGTTTCGTTTGCAAAATGTTTTAGGAATGCAACTCTTTTTCCCACCAAATGTAGCAGGTTGGCCCGGAGGAAAATCCTTTATTGACAGTACAACATTATTAATGCGAATGCGGTTGCCGTCTGCACTTTTAAATAATGGCATGTTGGATGTAGAAGAAAAAGTAGATGACCCAGATACGCAATCAAGAGAAAATATTTTTGCAAATAAAAAATTAGAAACCGAAGTAAATTGGACACCAATTTTGGAAGAAACAAAAGATTTGGATTTTGACAAATTGCTAAAAGTGTATTTATTAAAACAACCTTCGCAAAAGGTAATTGATAAAATTAAAAGCGATACATCATTAGGGCAAAAAGAAATGATTTTAAAAATAGTGTCATTACCCGAATATAATTTAGCATAGGATGTCACCCTCAGCGGAGTCGAAGGGTCTTAATATAATTTGTGCAAAGGCTTTGTGCCCTTGGTGGTTAAAAATAAATAAACTATGAATAGAAGAAATTTTATAAAAACCAGTTCGCTTGCTAGTGGCTATTTTATGTTACCGGGTTTTTTAAAACCATTGGAAACTATTTTTACTACCTCTTCTCAAAAAAATCTGGTTGTTATTCAGCTATCAGGGGGCAACGATTGGTTAAATACAATTGTACCATTTAATAATGATTTATATTTAAAAAATCGCCCGCGTATTGGCTTAAAAGCAGATAAAGTTACCCTATTAGAAAAGGATTTGGCTTTAAATAATTCATTACTTCCTATTAAAGAATTTTTTGATAGTGGCGAAATAAGTATTGTAAATTCAGTTGGTTATCCTAATCCTGACAGATCGCATTTTAGAAGCATGGATATTTGGCACACGGCAAGTAATAGTAATGAAATATTGCAAATTGGGTGGTTGGGTAGATATTTAGATGCTTCTTGTAAATTTTCCTATGAGGCCATAGAAGTAGATAATTATTTATCTCTGGCATTAAAAGGAAAAGGTTTAAATGGTTTGGCTGTAAAAAACATCAATCAGTTATACAAAGAAGTAAAAACTCCTTTTTTTAATGATTTGGTAGGCGTTACAAAAGATGACGTGTTGAATGAAGATAATCAGGGTTATTTATACAAAACACTAATTGAAACACAAAGCAGTGTGGAATATGTTTATGAAAAAAACAAAGTGGCAACCAATTCGGCTTCTTATCCTAGCACTCAATTAGGTAATCAATTAAAAAATATTGCCAATTTTATTGCGAGCGGCTTAACAACAAAAGTGTATTATGTAAGCTTAAGCGGTTTTGATACACATGCCGGTCAGGTGGATAAACAAAATAAATTATTAGAGCAGTATGCTGAATCTGTAACCGCATTCATAAAAAATTTAAAAGAACAAAATAAATGGGACGATACTTTGATTTTTACCTTTAGCGAATTTGGCAGAAGGGTTGAGGAAAATGCTAGTGGCGGTACCGACCATGGCACTGCTGGAAATGTACTTTTGTTTGGTAAAAATTTAAAAAAGAAAGGGATCGTAAATCCAGCACCCGATTTATCAAATTTAGATAATGGCGATTTAAAATACAGTATTGATTTTAGAAGTATTTACAAGGACATATTGCAAAACTGGTTGCAAACCGATGCCAACAAAATTGTTTCGGCAAACGTAAATCCGTTTAGTATAGTTTAAATGGAAGTAAATCCTCCTCAATCTTCAATCCTAATGGAGTTAGTTACCGTAAAAATGCCATTTGGTAAATACAAAAATGTGTTGTTATGTGATATCCCCGAATATTATTTGGTGTGGTATTATAGCAAAGGATTTCCGTCAGGGAAGCTTGGCATGCAATTACAAACTATGTATGAAATTAAACTTAACGGTTTAGAATATTTATTAGAACCTCTTAAAAAAATTAATAAAAAGTAGTAGTTTTACCAGCTGTTTTTACTGCAATTATTTTTTGAATTTCGATTACACATACATTATTTTATTTGGCTTAAAAATTTTTGAACCGGTAACTATTTTAACCAACGCGTTTATAACTATTTTTTGTTTTTACGCTTTCTTCAAGATAAAAACATTTAAGGGAATATTGGCTAAAGAGTGGGCCATCTTTTTTTTACTAATTGGTTTAAGTAGTTCGGTTGGCTCAATAGCTCACGGTGCACATTATCAATTAGGAAAGTTATTCGTAAACGTAATTATTTTTTTAATGAATGCAATTTCTTTAGTTGCAATTTATTTTTGTTTTAAGGCTGCAACAACCTTTTTACAATTAAATAAAAAGCAATTGAATCCATACGTTAATTATGCAGTAATAGCATGGATAGTTGTTCTTCTAATTTTTACTTTTGTTTATAATAAATTTTTAATTATAAAAATCCATGCAGGTATAGTACTAACGTATTCCATAATTGTACACTATATTACTTACTTAAATAAAAAAGAAGGCAGCGGCTGGATAGCGTTTGGTATTTTAATATCCTTCTCCTCTATAGCGGTTCATTCTCTGAAATTATCTGTAAGCGATTGGTTTAATTACAAAGACATTTCGCATTTAATTATGCTTACATCCACTATATTTATGGTAAAAGGTGCTTTACTAAAATTAAAATCGCTCGAAACAGGTAACTTAAACCTTAAAGTTTAAAAATTCAAAAAGCCCTCTAACTGCAAAAGACACACATTTTTTTGATCTTCGCTTATAAAATTACCATCCTCATCTATTAGTTTATCTACTAACGAAATAGGAAGTTTATTGTAATACACATGCATTTTTAAATAATGTAAAATGGCTGCTAGTTGGTCCATACCCCTTAAATTACCAGCTCTTCCGGTACTTACCCCAACCAAACATGCTTTTTTGTTGGCCCATTCTTTAGGAGGAATGCTATCCAAAAAAACCTTTAAAATGCCTGGAAATCCCCCATTATATTCAGGTACAACAAAAATAAAATTTTCTTGGTCTGTAATATTTTTTTTAATAAGTTCACTATACTCTACACTCCTTTTTCCATATAACTCGGTAAAAACTATGGTTTCTGGCAAATCGCTCAACTCAAAAATCTCAACGTTATTATTTTTTTCTTTTAGCAATCGTTGATATAACTTGCTAATCTTTAAACTGTTGCTACCTGTACGGTTTGTGCAATTCAGAATGATAATTTTTTTCATAAATTTTTATTAACATTATTAATCTTTTGTTAAAAACTAACAACAAATAAAGTTCGTAATAAGTTTAACTTTACGAAAAGCATTTTTATATTTTCTTAAGTTTTTATGAACATTACGTATTACGGTCATTCTTGTTTTGGTGTTGAAATTAATGGAAAACATCTTCTTTTCGATCCTTTTATTTCGCATAATTCGTTGGCAAAGACTATCAATATAAACGAAATTAAAGCAGATTATATTTTAATATCTCATGGTCACGAAGACCATATTGCTGATGCAGAAGGCATTGCCAAAAGAACGGGAGCTAAAGTAATTTGTAGTTGGGAAATTAACGTATGGCTGGGTAAAAAAGGTGTAGAGAACATTCATCCGATGAATACAGGTGGTAAAATTAAGTTAGATTTTGGAAATGTGAAAGCCGTTACAGCAGTTCATAGTAGTGGTTTACCCGATGGAACTTATGGTGGCGTAGCAATGGGTTTTGTTATTGAAAGTAATGAAGGAAGCTTTTATTATGCCGGAGATACAGCTTTAACTTACGATATGAAATTGATAGGTGATTACAGGAGCATTAATTTTGCGTTTTTACCAATAGGGGATAATTTTACTATGGGGGTAGATAACGCAATTATAGCTTGTAATTTTATAAAATGCGATGATATAATTGGGATGCATTACGATACATTCGAGCAAATTAGAATAGATAAAGCAGAAGCTTTAAATAAGTTTGAAACACAAGGTAAAAAATTAACGCTTTTAGAAATAGGACAAACAGTAACAAAATAAGTAATTTCAAACCAAGCTAGTGGAAAGTAATGAGTGCTAGTGGAACTTGAAACAATAAACAGCTACAAAATGGGAAAAATAATAGCAATAGCAAACCAAAAAGGTGGGGTAGGTAAAACAACTACAGCAATAAATTTAGCGGCAAGTTTGGCCGTTTTAGAGTATAAAACGTTATTAATTGATGCAGATCCTCAATCCAATGCTACGTCTGGAGTGGGAATAGATCCGGCATCTGTAAAATCAGGATTATATGAATGTATTATAGATAGTGTACACCCAAAAGATGTAATTTTAAAAACAGATACACCAAATTTATTTTTATTACCTACAAATGCCGATTTAGTTGGGGTTGAGTTAGAGTTAGTAAATCTTACTAATCGTGAGTATATGATGAAAAAAGCAATTGATAAAATAAAAGATAAATATGATTTTATCATTGTCGATTGTTGTCCATCGTTAGGTTTAACGGTTATTAATTCGCTATGCGCTTCAGACAGTGTAATCATACCCGTTCAGTGCGAGTATTTTGCATTGGAAGGCATGGGTAAATTATTACAAACAATTAAAATCGTTCAAACTCATTTAAATACAAGTTTGGATATTGAAGGCGTACTTTTAACCATGTTTGACGCACGTTTACGTCTGGCAAATCAGGTTGTTGAAGAAGTAAAAACACACTTTCAAGACATGGTGTTTGATACATTAATTCATCGTAACACTAAGTTAGCCGAAGCACCTAGTTTTGGTAAAACCATTATTATGCACGATGCCATTGGAAAAGGATCTACGAGTTATCTAAATTTAGCGCGTGAGATATTGCAACGCAATGGTTTAACTAAAATTAGCGATAAAAATAGAATTATTAAAGTACAAGAATCAGAAGAAGAATTAAGCGAAGATATATAACAGAATCTGGCCGCCGTCGTAACGATATAGCTAACTATTTACTTACGGCTTACGGCTTGTGACTAATCACTAAAACATGAGCAATATTAAAAAACCGGCATTAGGAAGAGGGTTAAGTGCGTTATTAGAAAATGCAAAAACAGATATTACAACCAAACAAACTGGCGAAAATTCGCCAGTTGTAAACTCTATATCTCAAATTGAAATAAGACATATTGAGGCTAATCCCTTTAATCCAAGAAGTAATTTTGAAGAAACAGCTTTATTAGAATTGAGCGAAAGCATCAAGCAGCATGGTATTATACAACCACTAACGGTTCGCAAATTAGGATACGATAAATATCAATTAATTTCCGGCGAACGTCGTTTCCGTGCATCGCAAATTGCAGGTTTAAAAGAAGTGCCAGCCTATATACGCGTGGCAGACGATCAGGCTATGTTAGAAATGGCATTGGTTGAGAATATTCAGCGCGAAGATTTGGACCCAATCGAGGTGTCTTTATCATACAAGCGTTTAATTGATGAATGTAATCTTACCCAAGAGCAACTAAGTGAAAAAGTTGGTAAACAAAGAAGTACAGTCACAAACTTCTTGCGCCTTCTAAAACTACCAGCACCAATTCAAAAAGCCTTACGTGATAGAGAAATTACCATGGGTCATGCTAAAGCCTTAATTAATATTGATAGTGAAGACAGGCAATTGGCAATTTTTGCTTTGGCATTAGAACAAGATTTATCAGTTCGTCAAATAGAGGAATTAGCAAGAGGCGAAAAAATTAAAGTTACGCCAAAAGTATCTCGAATTGAAAAACCACTTACTACCGAAGATAAAATTTTAACTAAGCAATTGGATAAAATTTTTGATAAATCCTATCAGTTTACCAGAAATAGCAAGGGAGGCGGAACACTTCAGTTAAAGTTTAGTAACGACCACGAATTACAGAACATTCTTTCCTTTTTTGGAATAGAATAAACAGCGCTTTTAGCATTTTTATTGGATGAAGTTTTTTGGATTTTTCTAGAAAATTATTAAAAAAAGTTTGTTAGTTCTTTAAAAACTAATTACATTTGCACCCCGTTTTTTAGGTATTGAAAATTTATTTAAAAAATCTTTTCAAAAAAGATTAAAATAAATTTGGAATTTAAGAAAAGAGTTTATACTTTTGCCCCCCCGAAACGGAGGGATTGAGAGAGAGGGAATGGGAATACGTTCTAATAGAGTAATTAGTTTGAGATATTGAGAGTTTGGAGTATAGGTTATAGAAACCTGAAACGTAAACTAGGAATAAAAAATATTAAAGACGTTCATTGACAGATTGATAGATTAAAATGATAGCAAGTGAATCGCTATTATAGTAGAGATATTATAATAGAAGTATACAAAGAATATCACATAACTTTAAAAATAGGATTATGAACTTGGGTTTATAATTTTATGGAAAAGCCCTTGAGGGATGTTGCAAAAGACATAACAAAAGATTTCCTAAATAAAATAAAAATGAAATGAGCGTTAGCAAATTTTAGATCTGCAGAGATGCAGTTTTAATTTAAGGGAATCAAACTTTTTTTACAATGGAGAGTTTGATCCTGGCTCAGGATGAACGCTAGCGGCAGGCTTAATACATGCAAGTCGAGGGGCAGCAGGGTAGCAATATCGCTGGCGACCGGCGCACGGGTGCGTAACACGTATACAATCTACCTTTAACAGGGGGATAGCCCGAAGAAATTCGGATTAATACCCCATAATAGTTGGTTCGGCATCGAACTGATTTGAAAGCTCCGGCGGTTAAAGATGAGTATGCGGTCTATTAGCTAGATGGTGAGGTAACGGCTCACCATTGCTACGAGAGATAGGGGATCTGAGAGGACTACCCCCCACACTGGTACTGAGACACGGACCAGACTCCTACGGGAGGCAGCAGTAAGGAATATTGGACAATGCTCGCAAGAGTGATCCAGCCATGCCGCGTGCAGGAAGACGGCCCTATGGGTTGTAAACTGCTTTTGAACTAGAGAAAACCCTCCTACGTGTAGGAGGCTGATAGTATAGTTAGAATAAGCATCGGCTAACTTCGTGCCAGCAGCCGCGGTAAGACGAAGGATGCAAGCGTTATCCGGATTCATTGGGTTTAAAGGGAGCGTAGGTGGACTGATAAGTCAGTGGTGAAATCTCTCGGCTTAACCGAGAAATTGCCATTGATACTGTTGGTCTTGAGTACAGTTGCTGTGGGCGGAATATGACATGTAGTGGTGAAATACATAGAGATGTCATAGAACACCGATTGCGAAGGCAGCTCACAAAGCTGTAACTGACACTGAGGCTCGAAAGTGCGGGGATCAAACAGGATTAGATACCCTGGTAGTCCGCACCGTAAACGATGATTACTCGCTGCTGGGAGGTAACTTTCAGTGGCTTAGCGAAAGCGATAAGTAATCCACCTGGGGAGTACGCCGGCAACGGTGAAACTCAAAGGAATTGACGGGGGCCCGCACAAGCGGAGGAGCATGTGGTTTAATTCGATGATACGCGAGGAACCTTACCAGGGCTTGAAAGTTA
>JANRJN010000003.1:0-33769 GCA_033763945.1 Bacteroidota bacterium
TTGGGTCTAACAACATTTTGGGAAATATTGGTTTAAATTTAAGCATCATGCGTACATTTGGTCCAACTGCTGTTAGCCCTGTAAAAGGTGTTGGGGTAGTTATTAAGAAAAATCCGGGTAGCAGTGCCGAAAGAGTTTTAGTAACCAATAACAATGGCGATTTTAATACCGGGAATTTAAATGACGGCAGTTACAGAGTGTTTGTAGACATACCCGGCTTGCACATGACGGGAACTTACGACTTTACTGTTTCTAATGGGGCTGTTGTGAGTGGGCTTGATTTTACGGTGGGGACAGATTCTATTCATCCAAACAACCAATCTGTAATTGGCATTAAGGAAAACTCTAAATCAAGTTCAACTGAATTTATGAGTGCTTATCCTAATCCTTACAGTTCGGCAGCAACTATTGTCGTTAATAATACTCAATCGCAAAATGTATTACTAGAAGTGTACAACATGTTAGGCGAAAAAGTGCAAACTTTAGAAAACTCTCACAAACAAATTGGTACTTATAAATACAGCTTTAGTGCCAAAAATTTAAACCAAAGTACAGGTATGTATTTTGTTAAGTTAACTGTTGGTAATAAAACCAATGTTATTAAGATTGTTGAACAATAAAAAAAATTAACTTCAAGAAAACGTCTGAATAATTAATTATTCAGACGTTTTTTATTTTATAAAAATTGGATTCTTATTTCTAATTTAGTTGTTTATATTTTATTTGTGTACAAACACTTAAAAAACATATTCCTTATCATTTTGCTTGGACTTTTTGTAAAAAAAACACAGGCACAAACATACCCTTTTTCAAACTTTACAGTTGAGAATGGGTTGTCTCAAGGCCAAATATTATCTGTTTACCAAGATAAAGACGGTGTAATGTGGTTTGGGACCAATGGTGGGGGTATTATTAAGTATGACGGGCACAATTACGAATACCTGACGGATAAAGACGGCTTAGCCGATAATTTTGTGTATTGCATTGTAAAAGATAAAACCGGTAACTTATTAATTGGAACAAGTAATGGCTTGTCGGTTTATTATCCAAACAATATTTCCACAAAAAAATTTAAGAATTACTCCACTAAAAATGGGCTTGGCAATAACTTAATATTTACCATAATATTTGATAGAAATAACGATGCTCTTTTAGGAACATCGAGAGGTATTTCAAAATTTGCCGATACAACATGTTCAGCATTGAAGTTTGATAAAAAATTAGACACGTCATCCGTTTTTCATTTATTCTACGATAGTAAAGAAAATTTGTGGTGTAGCACTTTAGGAAATGGTGTTTTTAATTATACCGGCACCGAAACTAAAAATTACACCACAGAAAATGGCATACAAAACAATATGGTTTTTGGCGTTTTGGAACGCAGCGAAAATGTTTATTGGTTTTTAACCGGAGAAGGGCTTTCGGAATTTTATCACGAAAAAATAAAACACGTCAATCCTCCTAAAGTAGATAGTGCAGCCACCTATTACAACTATTACATGGATAAAAACAATGCTTTGTGGCTTGGAACTAGCAATGGTTTAATTAAATGTTATGATAATAATTTTTATGCATTTAAAAAGCAAAATGGGTTGGTGGATAACAGCATTTGGAAAATAATGCAAGATAGGGAGTTTAATTTATGGTTTGTGTCTGACCAAAACGGCATTTCAAAACTTGCAAGTGAACGTTTTTATTGTTTAACAACCAAAGATGGATTGTTACAAGATGCCATTAAACGCGTTTACCAAGATAAAAAGGGAAGTTATTGGATAGGCACTAAAACCGGCTTAAATGTTATTAGCGATAATAAACTTATTACTTATAAAAATACTGATTTAAATGGAAGTTCTGATATAAATACAATTACCCAAGATGCAAATGGCAATTATTTAATTGGCACAAGTAACGGGCTAACCATTTATAACGGGAAATCGTTTCAACGTATTGTTTGTAAAGATCAAGCCAGCCAATACAATTGTATTTATGACATTTACAATGACAAGGCTGGCAATATTTGGTTAGGAACACCAATTGGTGTTGCACAATTAATTAACGGGTACATTGAACCGTTTGAAAAATTTTCGGTTACTAAAAATTATATTTTTAAAATATTTGAAGACAAAAATAAAAATCTTTGGTTTGGCACTGAAGACGGACTTTTTATGTACGATGGAAAAAAAGTAAAGCACTTTACAGAAAAAGATGGTTTCACTCAAAAACGAATTACAGGTATAATTGAAGACAACAAAAATAATTTATGGTTTTCAACTCTTTCGGGTTTGTACAAATACCAAAACACAAAGTTTTTGAATATTACCGTTAAACAGGGTTTGGCTGCCAACGAAGTTTTGTCTTTAATCCAAGATAAGGATGGAACCATTTGGGCAGGTTTTTCAACGGGTATTGATAAACTAAGGCTAATAGGTAATGACGAATATTCTATAAGACATTACGGTATTGATAATGGTTTTTTGGGGCAAGAATGTAGTCAAAACTGTATGTTAATAAACAACGCAGGAGGATTGGTTATTGGAACTTCAAAAGGGCTAATGTTTTATCAAAAACAATTTGATAAAGAAAATCATTTAGAACCAATAACAAAACTAATTAATATTGATTTATTTTTTCAAAAAACAGATTGGCATAACTACGCCGACTCTGTTGATAACAGAAATATTCCGTTCAATTTAGAACTACCCTACGATAAAAACTACTTAACTTTTAATTTTATTGGAGTGAGTTTAACTACACCCAAAAAAGTACTTTATAAATATATGCTAAAGGGTATAGATAAAGATTGGCGCCTTTCGGAAAAAACGGAGGTATCTTACTCAAATATCCCACCTGGGAAATACGAGTTTGTTATTTACGCAAACAATGGCGAAGGTGTTTGGAATAAAGAGCCTTTAGTTTTTAAATTTAAAATTTCTCCACCGTTTTGGCGTACCTGGTGGTTTTACTCCATTGTCCTTTTAATTATTTTAAGTGGTGTATACTCCTATTTTAAAATTAGAACTGCCAACAAAAAAATATTAAAACAAAACGAAATTATTGAAGAAAAAAATGGTGCATTACAACATGCCAATTTAGAAATTGCTGAAAAAAATCAAAACATTACAGATAGTATTAATTATGCCAAACGTATTCAACAGAGTTTTTTAACCTCTGAAAAAATTTTAAACGAAACTTTAAAAGATTATTTTATTTTATTTAAGCCACGTGATATTGTGAGTGGTGATTTTTATTTAGCCTTCGATTTGCCGGATAGAATAATTGTAGCTTGCTCAGACTGCACCGGACATGGGATTCCCGGTGCATTTATGAGTTTAATTGGCATTAGCTTGTTAAATGAAATTATTTATTCGAAAAATATTTTAGATACAGATAAAATTTTGGAAGAATTAAGAACCATTATTATTAAAGGTCTTAATCCTGAAAAAAATGAAGCCGGAGGAAAAGACGGAATGGATATTTCTTTAGTTTCTATTTTTAAAGAGACAACTAATAACAGTCTTAAAATTAATTTCTCGGGTGGAAATAATTCGATGTATCTCGTTTCATCAAAAGCTGATGCCATTAATATGAAAGAATATAAAGGCGATAAACAACCTGTAGGATACTATTCTAACATGAAACCTTTTACTCAGCAAGAAATTATTGCAGAAAAAGGAGATACCATTTATTTGTTTACCGATGGTTATGCGGATCAATTTGGTGGCGATAAAGGAAAGAAGTTTATGAGTAAACAACTAAAACAAAAACTTTCTTTAATCTGTCATCTACCATTAAATGAGCAGAAAAAACAATTAGATGAATCTTTAATGTTTTGGCAAGGCAAATTGGAACAAGTGGATGATGTTACTGTTATTGGAATAAAATTGGCATAACTAATATTTTTTAATCTTCTTTAATTACCATTTGAAAAAACAATCTAAATATCTTTTATTTTATTTATTAATCTTCATTAATTTTTTATGCTCCGCGCAAAACGTCGATTCACTATTAACAATTCTTAAACTTGAGAAACAAGATACCAATAAACTTAATATTTTATTTCAAATTGTAGAAAGCATTGATGATAATGCCATTTGGCCTAAATACAACCAACAAGCACATCAGCTTGCCGAAAAGCTATTAAAAAGTAATGACGAGTATATTTTAAAAAAAGCGAAAAAAGCTTTAGCCGAAGCACTCAGTAATGAGGGAATTGTATTTGGTTATAAAGGTGAAATTAATAACGCATTAGACAGTTATACTAAAAGTTTAAAAATTAGGTATGAAATTGCAGATAAACGTGGTATCGCCAATTCATTAAATAATATAGGAGGTATTTATGATATGCAAGGAAACATTCCTAAAGCATTAGAAAATTATCATAAAAGTTTAAAAATACAAGAAGAAATAAATAGTTTTCAAGACCAAGCAACAACACTAAATAACCTTGGAGTTATATATACCCGTACAAATGACTTTAAAAACGCATTATTTTTTTATGAAAAAAGTATGGTTTTGGAAAAAAAACTAAATAATAAAAGAGGATTGGCTCATTCAATTAGTAATATAGGATATATATATCAAAGTAAAGGAGACACAGTAAAAGCATTGGAGTACTATAATATAAGTTTAAAAATTCAAGAAGAGATAAATGATAAATCTGGCATAGCTACAACCCTAAATAACATCGGAGATATTTTTAACGACCAAGGCAATACGATTAAAGCACTAGAGTATACAAAAAAGAGTTTAAAATTACGTGTTGAAACTGGTGATAAAAAAGGCATAATTGGTTCGTTCAATAATTTGGGTGTTCTTTATTATTTACTTGCCTTATCCGAAAAAAGCAATAATGGAAAACAAAAATATTTAAAATTATCAATTACCTACATTGATAGTGCTTTAGCTCTGTCTAAACAATCTGATTACGCCGAAAATATAAAACTATCCGAAAAAACTTACGCGATTATTGATTCTGCAAGGCAAAACTATAAAGGAGCTTTTGAGCACTATAAAGAATACATTAGATATTCGGATAAAATAAATAATGAAGAAACTCGTAAAGCAAGTATAAAAAGTCAGCTTAATTATGAATTCGAAAAAAAGGAAGCCGTTTTAAAAGAACAACGAGCAAAAGAACGTGCAATTGCAAACGAACAGAGTCGCATTCAAAAAATTATTATTGCATGTGTATTAATTGGCTTTTTACTAATGGTAGGTTTTGTTTTTTTTGTATTCCGCTCCTTAAAAATTACAAGAAATCAAAAAGAAATTATAGAAGAAAAACAAAAGGAAATTTTAGACAGTATTCGCTACGCCAAACGAATACAAACCAGTTTAATGCCTTCAGAAAAATATATTGAAAAAAAATTAAATTGTTGAAGACGCTTAATAAATATTTCCTTTGGATGATGTTAACATTTTTATCCACTAATAATTATGCCCAAAAAAGCGAACTCGACTCACTATTCTCGGAACTAAAGCAATCAAAAGATGACACTACAAAGCTAAACATACTAATTCAGATTGTAGAAAATGTAGATGATGAAAATATTTGGCCTAAGTATAATCAGCAAGCATTCGAGTTGGCAAATAAACTACTATTAAGTAATAATACTTTAATTCAAAAAAAAGCTAAAAAAGGGTTAGCTTCTTCTTTATGCAACTCCGCCATTATTTTCAGCAATAATGGGCAATTAGAAAAGGCGATGATTAATTTAAATAAGAGTTTACACTTACAAGAAGAAATTGAAGACATAGAAGGAATTGGCGTCACATTAAATAATATGGGTGGCATTTATGAAAGTCAAGGAAATATAGCGAAAGCTTTAGATTTTTATAGCCGCAGTTTAAAAATCCAACAAAAAACCAATAATAAACTTGGCACTGCCAGTTTAATGGGTAATTTAGGTTACATATACAGTAATCAAGGCGATAGCAAACTAGGATTAAATTATGCTTTGGAAAGCCTTAAAATAAGAGAAGAAATCGGAGACAAATTTGGTATTGCTAATTCTTATAACAACATTGGTTCGATATATAGTCTACTACATGATACTTCATTAGCCATAAAATATTATATAAAAGCTTTAAACATTCAAAAAGAAATTGGCTTTAAACAAGGGGTTGCTGGTTCATTAAATAATATTGCCTTAATCCTAAAAAGTTACGGTGATTATAATAAAGCATTAGATTATTTTGAACAGAGTTTAAAACTGTCAAAAGAGATTGGGGATAAAGAAAGTACTGCTAATACGCTAAACAATATTGGTTCAGTTTATCTTCGCAAAAAAAAATACGACATTGCCCTATCCTACGCTGACAGTTCACTAATCCTTTCCAAAGAAATTGGAGTCCCTCTAAACATAATTAATGCCGAAAGGCTCAAATTTAAACTTGATTCGGCTATTGGCAACTATAAGGGAGCTTTTTTACATTACAATCAGTATATTTTATTTAGAGATAGCATTCAGAACCAAACTACAAGAAAAATTAGTATTAGAAATCAATTAAATTACGAGTTCGAAAAAAAGGAAGCTATTCTTAAAGAACAACAAGCAAAAGAACGTGCAATTGCAAACGAGCAGAGTCGCATTCAAAAAATTGTTATTGCCTGTGTACTAATAGGCTTTTTATTAGTTGTAGTTTTTGCATTTTTTATTTTCCGCACATTAAAAATTACAAGAAATCAAAAACACATTATTGAAGAAAAACAAAAGGAAATTCTTGATTCGATTCGTTATGCTAAACGCATTCAAACAAGTTTATTGCCTACCGAGAAATATATTGCTAAAAAGTTAAACCCTAAACACTAATACTGCTCCTTTTCATTAGGAAAATCCTTACTCTTAACGTCTGTTATATATTGTTTAAAAGCATTGCCCATGCTCTCGTATAAGTTTAAATAACGTCGTAAAAAACGCGGACTAAATTCGTGGGTCATACCCAACATATCATGCGTAACCAAAACTTGTCCATCTACTCCACCACCCGCACCAATACCAATTACAGGAATAGAAAGGTTTTGTGCCACTTTTGCAGCTAAAGATGCCGGAATTTTTTCCAATACCAAAGCAAAACAACCATACTCTTCTAACAGTTTAGCATCTTGCATTAATCTATCTGCTTCCTCTTCCTCTTTTGCCCGTACGCTATAAGTGCCAAATTTATAAATGCTTTGAGGTGTTAACCCCAAATGTCCCATTACCGGAATCCCTGCTGTTAAAATACGTTCAATTGAATCCTTTATTTCCTGACCACCTTCCAACTTTACCGCATGTGCTCCACTCTCTTTCATAATGCGAATGGCGGAAACCAATGCTTCTTTTGAATTTGCCTGGTAAGATCCAAAAGGCAAATCAACTACTACCAGTGCACGCTCCACAGCACGAATAACGCTACTGGCATGATAAATCATTTGATCTAAAGTAATAGGCAACGTTGTCTCATGACCTGCCATTACGTTACTAGCGCTGTCTCCAACTAAAATTACATCAATGCCTGAATTATCAATAATTTTGGCCATAGTATAGTCGTAAGCCGTTAGCATCGAAATTTTTTCACCGCGCCCTTTCATTTCATGCAAAGAATGTGTGGTAATTTTTTTAAACTCTTTATGTACCGACATAGTTTATTTGTTAAACCACAAATGTACGTAAATACATTAATAATTTTAAAAGCGTTAGTTAGTAAGAAATTGGTGTCACTTCGAGTAAGTTCGAGGAACGAAAACTGTATCGAGAAGTGTTATAAATCCGTTCTCGATACACTCTCACGCTATGGCATGACTGCTACTCGAATTGACTAAGCCTTACTTCAAACGATTAATAAACTCATCAATTTTAGATTTCGTTTTTTCAGAGTAATTAATTGGCGAAGAACACACTTGTTTAGAACACACAAATAAACTCGGTGAGCCTAAATCGGGATAATGACCAGGGGCTTCCACTTTAATTAATTTTTGTGGATGGTAATACGTTTGAACTTGTTTTACTAATTTTTTAGTCTCAACTGAATTTGGATTGGTTGTCACAACTGTAAATACCAAATGATGTTTTATGGCTTTAGCAACAGCTAAATTATAATCGGCAATTAAACGTTCTTCGTTCTTTAAAATTTTGTCTACACCTACTGCTTTTAAAGTGGCATCTGCTATTTTATATAGAGATTCATCATCTGTTAAGTCGCCCAGCTCAATTAAAAAACGTGCAAACAAGGCATTTTCGTTTAATACTTTTGTAGCCGCACGTTTACCGCCAAAAGTAATAGGCATTAAGTTGGTAGAAAAAAATCCACCATTTTCTTTATCGTATAATTTTTCAATAACCACATTTTTTAATTTACGACATTGTTGTAGCCAAAAGGTATCATTTGTAAATTGGTACAATTGCAACATTGCTAAACCGGAATGCGATTGTGGTTTTAAATACATAATACTTTTTTGAGCCGAATCGTCTGGTAATTCCCGCATACGGGCTACACTATTTTTGTTTTCAATAACGGTTTTAAACCAACCCTCTTGTAAATGTGCCTTACTCATAATTTTTTTTGCTACACTTACTGCAATCTTTAAATTACTCGAATCGCCGGTAGCTTCATATAATTTTAAAAAGGCTCTTACAATTCTAAAATTAATATCTGTATACAACGTTTTATCAACAGGCGGTTCGCCATATTTTTTGCGTTGTTCAGCAGTTAAAAAAAAATACTTTTCAGGGGTGATTTTTAATTTTGAATTATTGAGTGTTAAGTACTCTTCTTGACTATTATAAAACAAACTATCTTGTTTTGAAAGCATACTATTTAATAAATATTTCTTCAATAATACTGCTTCTTTCAGCCATTTTACATTGCCTGTAGCCATATAAGCTTGGGCATAATTATTCATAACTCCTCCCTGATACTCGCTGCGTTTCTCTGGCTGTGCGCCTTTCCAGTTACTGCCACCACAGCCAAAATACACGCCACCGCATTGCCTGTCGCTTACCTCTGCGTACTTTGTTAGTGATAAAAGTGCTTTATTAATTTCTGATTTTTTATTTGGGTTAGTTTTTGATAGCCAAAAGCTATATTCTACAGGCTGGTACAAAGGTATTTTTAAAACATATCCCCAGCCGGCATTTAACGAATCATAATAATAATCCAACTGCTCATAGGCCTTTTTTTCCAATTCTGGCAGGCTAGACATGTCGGGGGTTTCAGATGAAAAAAAATCATTGTCTTGAACCTTTGTTTTCCCTGCCTTATAGTTTGCCAAAAACTCCTTTAAAATTGGTAAAAACACATCTGGTTGCCGATTTCCTTGTAATGCTTTTAATTGATTACCGTTACTATCTAAAAAAATTAAAGCCGGCCAACCCCATTCTAAAAAACGTGCGCCAACATCAGGTTGAGCCTCAGCATCTGCTTTAATCGAAATAAAGTTGGCATTAATAAAATTGACAACAGCCGTATCGGTGTAGGTCTTTTCCTCCATTAAATTACAGGCCGTGCACCATTCTGTGCCCACATCTAAAAAAATAGGTTTTTTAAGTTGTTTGGCCTTTTTAAAAGGTGTTTCGCCCCAAGCGTACCAGTTAATTTTTTGAGCTTGTGCGCTATAAAAAACACAACTTAAAAACACTAAGGATAATAACAGCCTCTTCATATATATCATTTACTATATATACGAGAAAACTAGAGAAACCTTACAATAATTTCAATTTACTCAATTAAAGACGATGTTCGGTAGTTTAAGTAATCATTCACATGACTTGTTTTTTTACCATTGTGTAAGTCAATAACGTCAAACCGTTTGGTTTCGCTAAACGAACCCATTTCAGGATCGCCATTAATTAAAATAGCTCCCATTAAAATAACGTATTTGCAATTGTATTTTGTATTCTCAACCAAATAATTAATTCTTTCTTCGGTGGCTTCATAAATTACTTCGGTAACTTCTTTTAATTGATGTTCTGCTTTTAAAATTCTATCTTTTTGTTTTAAAAGAATTTGCTCAATGGTATTCATTTGGTAATCTGTATCCATCATTTTACCTTCCTCAATTTGACCATTTATTAACTTTGCCAAACCTGCTCTTGCAGCGCCGCAACATCCTGATGGTTTTGATTGACCTATACGATTGATTTGTCCAACAGTTCCATCTCTTGAAATACCAATGTGCGGACCATAATAAATAAAAACAGCGCCTTCATCCGGCACATGACTTGCAAACGCACCCATTCCGGTTAACCCTGTAAACGGAAAACCGTCTAGGCCTCCCATTTTAAATGGTCCTAAAAATTCATGCGCTCTCGAAGGGTATTGTATATTGTTTACATCATCGCTGCATAAACTATCCGCTAACATAATTTTATTAGGATCAATGTCATACTTTTCTTCTATAAAATCAATCAGCATGTTAACACTATCAATAGTTGTTACTGCATTTTTATAATGCTTGTGAATAATGGCCAATTTTTCTCTTTTTCTCATATAGATTACATTAAAATATTATTAATTGGAGTTATTGCTTCTGGTAAGTCTTTCTCATCCAACATTTCACGCATGTCAATCTCAATGGTGCGAGAAATATTACTAATTGGCACATCGTTGGCATTGCCTTCAAACGGGTTCATTGAACTTTCTCCAACTGAGTCAAGCCCTTTAAACACCCAGGTTATTAATAAACCAAAAGGCACATTAAACCAAACGGTGTAACCATCCAAAATAGAGTTTGTGCCTAACTTATCAAACTCGTTTAATAGTCCAAACGGTACTAAAACAATAAAAATATTTAATAAAATAGTTGTAACGGAAGAGAAATTTCGCGGATATGGAAAGTTTTTTATTCGTTCTGCTCTTCCTTGAAAATCATAAAAACTCGTAAGCGCATTTTGTAATAATTGGTATTGGTAACCATCGATTTTTTTCTCCTCAAATAGTTTTTTTAAGTGCTTTGATTGCTGCGCCATCAGTTGTGTAGCTCTATTTTTTTTAGATAAAATGTAGGTTTTTTCTTCATCACTTAAATATTTAGATAATTCGTCTTCTAATTTAGTTTCTCTTTCTGGGATTTTAAATACGTGTTCCAAATATTCTACATTTGCCTTCAAATTCATGTTTTCCCAAATGCGTGGTTCTCTTAATTGATAGCGCAATGCCGTTAACCAAGCAAAGTGTCTGTAAAAAATTACTTTTATTTCGTCACTATTTTCTTTTGGCAAGTAATCGCGTACCATAACGGCAAATGCTCTGCTGGAGTTTATAATGCCACCGTAAATTGTTCTGGCTTCCCAAACACGCGCATAACTGGCATTATTTTTAAAACCAACAATAAAAGCAACCGCTGTACCTAGCAATGCTATTGGTACCCAGGCAATGGATAAAAATGTAAAGTCAAAAAAATGAAACAGTGAGGTAGGAATTAATGTTAGAAAAAATAATTTGTAAATATCTCTTCTTGTCCAAAGGATAAATTCCTTGAGTGTAAATCGTTTACCAGCGTGCATAGTTTTTTTTAAGAATAGTAATAATTCAAAAAAGAACGTAATAATTTAATTCACAAAAAAGTAACACTCCTATTCAGTCTTAATTCTTAAGCTATCTTTGCGCTTTACAAAAATTAGTATGACTCAACACAAAACTATTAAAAGCGCTTTAATTTCGGTTTATTACAAGGATAACTTAGAACCAATTATAAAAAAACTTCACGCTTTAAACGTAAAACTATATAGCACAGGCGGTACTTTGACCTTTATTGAAAAATTAAATATCCCGGTAACCTCTGTTGATTCTGTTACTACTTACCCCGAAATTTTTGGAGGACGGGTAAAAACATTACATCCGGCTATTTTTGGAGGAATTTTAAACCGCCGAGATAACGACAACGATAAAAAGGAAAAAGCACAACACAACATTCCTGATATTGATTTGGTAATTGTGGATTTATACCCTTTTGAAGAAACGGTTGCTGCCAAAGCGAGTGAAGAAGATACCATTGAAAAAATTGACATTGGTGGAATTTCTCTAATTAGAGCGGCTGCTAAGAATTTTAATGATGTGGTGATTATTTCGTCGAGAAACGATTACTATGAATTATTAAATTTACTAGAAACTAAAAGCGGAAGTACCGATTTAAACGACCGTAAACATTTTGCTGCTAAAGCCTTTGCTACTTCGAGCCATTATGATACAGCCATTTTTAATTACTTTAATCAAACGGAGAATATTTCTCAATTTAAACAAAGCATACAACAAAGCCACATTTTGCGTTACGGCGAAAACCCGCACCAAAAAGGTACATTTTATGGCGAACTAGATAAACTCTTTACCAAATTAAACGGCAAAGAATTATCGTACAACAATTTATTAGATGTGGACGCAGCGGTTAATTTAATGGGTGATTTTACCGAACCTACTTTTGCGATTTTAAAACATAATAATGCGTGCGGTGTTGCATCGCGAGATACCATTCATAAGGCTTATGTAGATGCTTTGGCCGGTGACCCTGTGAGTGCTTTTGGCGGAATTTTAATTGGTAACCGCACTATTGATTTGGCAACCGCTACCGAAATAAATAAATTATTTTGCGAAGTAGTAATTGCTCCTGCTTATAACGAGGATGCGTTGCAGGTTTTAAAATCGAAAGCGAACCGCATTATTTTAATACAAAATAAAGTAGAGTTTGGCAGCAGTTCATTTAGAACATTATTAAACGGTATTATTGAACAAGACAAGGATCTAAAAACAGAAGTAGAAACCGATTTAAAATCAGTGACTACCAAGTTACCAAGTACTGAAGAAATACGTGATTTATTATTTGCTAATAAACTGGTAAAACATACCAAATCGAATACCATTGTTTTAGCTAAAAACGGGCAGTTATTCGCCAGCGGTACCGGACAAACCAGCCGTGTGGATGCTTTAAGACAAGCCATTGCTAAAGCCCAAAGTTTTGGTTTTGATTTACATGGCGCAGTAATGGCCAGCGATGCCTTTTTCCCTTTCCCCGACTGTGTGGAAATTGCCCACAAAGCCGGTATAACAGCGGTAATACAACCTGGTGGCAGTATTAAAGACCAAGAAAGTATTGATTATTGCAACGCTAACGGTTTAAGCATGGTAACTACTGGGGTGAGGCATTTTAAGCATTAAAATACTAAACTCGTTTTAAGAAAATTAAGTATTTATTTTTGTAAATTTGTATATAACCTATTTTAGATGACAACAGCTGCATTAAAGAAAAAAATACACCAACGCATTAATACCATTGATAATAATGATGTGTTAGAAGCGGTTTACACTATATTAAATAATACATCCGCAACAAGTAATTTTGAATTAAGTGATGACGATATAAAAATCATTGAAGCAAGAAAAAAGGCCATAAAAAATGGCACAGAAAAGACATACACCGTTGCACAAGTAAAGAAAAAAATACTAAGCAATTTGCGTAAATGAGTTATAAAATAATTATACCGCAAAGTGTTTATTTTGAATTAAATGAAGCGGCTATGTATTATGAACAAAAGCAGCCAAAACTAGGTGAAAAATTTATTTTAGATTGGGAAACTACCACAGCCCGGTTAAGCCAAAACCCTTTACACTATCAAAAAAAGTATAAAAAATTAAGAAGCATTTCACTAACTACTTTTCCTTACCTAATGGTTTTTGAAATTGAGGGCAAAGAAATAATTATTTACAGATTAATACACTCTCAAAGAAATCCAAAAAAGATTTTTAAGAAATAATTAAATTAGTTCTGATTGTTGCAACGCCAACGGGTTGAGCATGTTAACTCAGGGAGTGAGGCATTTTAAGCATTAGGTTTTATAAATCATAAAAAAATAAGACAGGCTAATTTTTTAGCTTACTGTGCAAATCTGATATTTTTTGTTTTGCAATTTTAATTTTCTCATTTCTTTTTACCTCATCTAATTTCTCATCAAGAATTATTTCGATTCCCATTCTAACTGTATCAAAATGATTTAAACAATCCACTTCGTTTAATTGATGTATACCTAAGCTTAATATAGAGTAAAGATTGCTGTTTTCGACAAGAAACTTTGGTAAAACACTTTTTAATGCTTGTATTTTATCTTCAATTCTTAACCTAGAAAAATCTTCGTCTTTTAAACTTAATTCCGCTTTTTGTTCATCAAAAGTTGTCCATATCAAATATTCAAAAAGTCTTCTCAAATAGACAAATGAACCAATTCCAACCCCGTTTGCTGCCAATCCTATTGCACGAGTAAATTCTTTTAACTTATCCTTTGATAAAATTTTGTCATATTGTTTTAACTCATCAATATGGAAGGATGCAACGGATGGGTATTGTCCTACTTTACTAAAAATCATTTCTTTTTTATTAAAGCGAACTAAAAAAGTAAAGACATCTTCATAACGTTTGCATTTTATTCTAATTGTTCCAACCCCTCCACTGGCATAAAAATTACCTACATCTTCTACTGGTGCCCAACCAGTAAACGTACTTATCTGTCCTCTTAACGGATTATAACCATCAAAACTAATGTTTTTATGCTCACCAGCTCCCAGTGCTATTATAGAAGCAAATGCGTGTTGGTTTTCGTCCGTTATTTTAATTGGAGAATATAAGGGAAGACTAAAAAAGAAATATGAGTGACTTAAATTTTCCATACTTAAATTATTAAATAATTTCATTGATAGATTGCGAACTTTATTTCATAATCCTAATATCAAATTTAAGGATTTTCTACAAAGTCTTCAAAAAACCAAACACCGCATCATAATAGCTTTTAGCCGTATTGTAAATGCGCTCGTTGGTTTTTACATTACCAACTGTTTTATCAAGCTTCATTAAGGCCTCACATTCGGTTTTATTGTCTTGGTAAAGTGCTTCGCCATAAACCAAGGGCGAGTTTATTAAGCGACACAAAATTAAATTTCGGGCAAACACACCTTTGCTTTCGGTGGGTAAACAATTGTCTTTTAAATAATCGGCATCAAACTGCCCTGCCATTTCTATTCCCAAATTTTTATTAAAATTTAAAACGGTTTGTGCAGCCAATTTCTCACTTTGGTTTAACTGTTTGGTTAACAGCAATCGTAAAAAATGAATTTTAGTTTCGGGTTTATCAAAATTACTTTCGGTAAAAGCCCCACCAATAAAGGTCATAGTAAAATTTTTATTAGAGGGCTTCGCCCAAGGTGCATTTTTTTCATCAACATTGTAATGTATAATCAACGTAGCGTGCGGGTTAAACTGGTTAATAATTTTGGCACGGTTAGTCAAATCAAAATCTCTAAAAAACTCCCAAAATAATTTATAATCCCCCAGTTTAATTAATTTGTTATAACGGTCTACAGATAGGAGGTCGTTAGTTTTTAAACTGTCTAACATGCGCTGCTTATGTAGTTTTAACCAAGTGTTATAGGTACAATTAAAAGACGTGAAATTGTTTTGATTGCGGGTTAAAAATACAGTGGCGCCTTGTTCTTCGAGCATGGCTTTTAACAATTGGGCTGTATTGAAGGTTAAAGCACTTTCAAATAGCTTAATAGTATCTAAGGGATTTTTTATACTGTCTTTTACAAAGTATAAGTACTTTTGTTCAATTTGTGCATCGGTTAAATTGGTGGAGAAATGCCCGGGGTCAATGGCCACACGATAACCTTGTAGGGGTTTTTGTTTTTTTAGTTTAGTTACTTTTTTGGTATCGTCTATATAAATATATAGGCTGTCGCGTTGGCGATGCGTGTATTTTTTAGTGCCCTTTAATTTTAATAGTTGTTCCTGCTGCTTAAAGGAATTGTTTTCAAAAAACTCTGCCAGCATGTCTAGCTCGTGCTTGTAAACTGCAAATTCCTTTTTACCTTTTGAATCGCTGATGTAAATGGCATCTGCTTCAAAAGTCACCAAATTGTTTAAAGAACCTCTGAAATTTAGATAGGTGTCAAAGCGTTGTTTGCATTGCTTAATACTCTGCGCGACTAAAGTTTGAGCAAAAAAACAAAATATAAAAAGCCATTTGTACACAGTTAAAACTAATTTAATTTATTTAAAAAAATGTGTACTTTCATAATTGGTTATTAAAGTTGCAATGTTAAAAGACGAACAAATACAACACATTTTAGGAAAAGAATTGAAATTTCACACGAGCAGAAGCGGCGGAAAAGGCGGGCAAAACGTAAATAAGGTAGAAACCAAAGTGGAACTGGAGTTTGACGTTAAAAAAAGCAAAGGTTTATTGCCCGAGCAAAAAGAAGTAATTCTAAGCAAATACCCCAATATAATTGACGAAACTAAAATTAAATTGGTTGCCAGTAAATACCGGTCGCAATTAGAAAACAAAGAAGAAGCACAGAAAAAACTAATTGCACTTTTAACTAAACTATTAAAACCAAAAGTAAAACGTGTGCCCACAAAACCCAGTAAATCAAGCAAACTAAAAATTGCCGAAACTAAAAAGCGCACCAGCGAAATTAAACAATTACGTAAAAAATTATATTAAATCTGTTATTTAATTCGCTCATATTCACAGTTTTTTTACCCATTGCATTTATAATTTATTGGTTAACTCCGGGTAAATTCCGAAATTATATTTTGTTATTGGCTTCTTATTATTTTTATTACAGTTATAATCCCTGGTTTTTACTATTGTTAATTGGCACATCGGGCTTTGATTATTGGTGTGCACGGCGAATACAAAATTCTCAAACATCAAAAAAAATGTATTTGGTATTAAGTGTTATTTCGAATATTGGCGTGTTGTTCGCATTTAAATATTTTGTTTTTTTTTATAATTCTGGTGTAGAAATCTTAAATCCGAATTCTAAAATCTTAAATCAACTAATAATTCCTGCCGGACTTTCGTTTTACACGTTTCAGTCGTTAAGCTATACGATTGATGTTTACCGAGGTAAATACAAGGCTGACGATACACTGTTTGATTTTTTATTGTACGTCTCGTTTTTTCCGCACATGGTGGCCGGACCAATAGTACGCTACAACAGCTTGATGCCACAGTTAAAAGTGGTGAGTTATTTTAAAAACATTGATTGGAAAAGCTTTGCAACGCTTGTGATTTGGGGCTACTTTAAAAAACTGGTGATTGCCGATAATTTAAATTTAATTGTTACGCCCGTTTTTAATAATGTTACCGCTTTTAATGGCTTCGAATTGTTGTTAGCAGGATTTTTGTTTGTGATCCAAGTGTACTGCGACTTTAGCGGTTACAGTGACATTGCCACAGGAGTAGCCAAATTATTTAATATTAATTTGAGTTTAAATTGGCGACGACCCCTACTTTCAAAATCGCTTCATGAGTTTTGGCAACGCAATCATATCAGCATCACCACCTGGTTTAGAGATTATCTATATATTAGTTTGGGGGGAAGCAGAGTTAGCTACAAACGTTGGTTACTTAATATTTTTTTAGTGTTTTTAATTAGTGGTTTTTGGCATGGCGCCAATGCTACGTTTATTATTTGGGGAGCTATGCACGGCGTTGCATATATTATCGAAATTTTAATAATGAAGAAATTCCCTAATGCAAAACTGCCACAAGGGTTGGGATGGTTGTATTTAATACTATTTCACACCCTATCATTAATAGCCTTCAGAGCACTAACGGTTAACGACTTATCATACATTTACTGTTCGATTTTTAGTTTTAAAAGTGATTATTTTTCGATTTCTAATATAACTGGGTATCAGGATACTTTATTTTTTGGGGTTTTAGTATTTTCTATTTTTATTTTAGCCTTAAAAGAATTAAATGAAGAATACGCGGTTATAAACCGTTATAAAAAAACACATGTGGTCTTACAACCCTTGGTATATATAGCATTTATAATACTTATTTTTGTTTTAGGAAACTTTTCCGCCAACACATTTATCTATTTTCAATTTTGATAAAAAGAGCGATTATATATTTCGGAATGATCACTGCTTGTATGTATGGGTTGCGCTATGTGCATTACAAAGGTTTATTAATGCAAAATCAGGGTTATTACGCTAAATACAAAACTGCCTTTTTTGAAAAAAATAATTTTAACGTTTTATTCTTGGGTTCGTCAAGAGTGGAGATGCATTACAACCCCAAACAATTTGATAGTTTAACCAGGCAAAACAGTTTTAATTTAAGTCTGGCCGGAGCTACCCCGCAAATAGCATTTGCTGCATTAAAAGCTTATTTATTGAATAGCAAAACGCCAAAGTATTTATTTTATGAAATAGATTATCATTTCTTAAAATACAAAGCCAACGAAATAAAGGAGTTTAATAATTATTTTCCGTTTTTAAAAAATCCGATTCTGAAAAGTGAATTTAGTAAACTAGATGGGCGCATGAATCATTTTTATTACAATCCCTATTACTCTTTTCCATACACAGGCTTAAAAAACATTAGTACTAGTTTGCATGGTTGGTTTCATATTCCTAACAAAACAGACACATTGTATTCCAAAGGTTTTTTAAAAGAGGTGCTTCGTCCTAATTTAAAATTCAACTCTATTAAACCTTATTATACCTTTTTTAACACTTCAGATAGAAACTATTTGGATTCTATTATTCTGTTGTGCAAAAAAAACAATACAAAAATTACACTTATTAGCTCCCCTATTTTTTCGGGAGGTAAACTGGATGTGGCCAACAAAAACCAAATAATTCTTCAATTAAAATCTATTGCAAAAACCAATATTATTCAATTTTACGACCTTTCTTCGTTACCTTTTTGCAACAACCGTAATCTATTTGTTGATCATTACCACATGAATTATCAAGGAGCTTTAAAATTTACCCCATATTTGTCTGATTTATTTAACAATAAAATAGCTCCAAATCCGTTAAGGTAGTTTAAAATCAACTATTTTTTGTATATTTATTAGTTCAAATATTATGCGTTATCCTGTTTTATTTTTATTACTATCCTTTTCTTTTCTTGTTTCGGCACAGAAATACAGTAACGAATTTTTGAACATTGGTGTGGGTGCTAGGGCTTTAGGGATGAGTAACGCCAACATTGCCTCTGTTGAAGGTGTGAATGCCGGTTACTGGAATCCTTCAGGTTTATTAAAACAAAAATCTGATTTAGAAGTGGGTTTAATGCATGCAGAATATTTTGCCGGTATTGCTAAATACGATTATGTGGGAATTAGTAAACGCATAGACAGTAACAGCGTAGCAGGTCTTTCCTTATTGCGTTTTGGTGTTGACAATATTCCTAATACTTTAGATTTGGTAGATGCCAACGGTAATGTAGATTATAGCCGCATAAGCACGTTTAATGCCGTTGATTTTGCAGCTATTTTAAGTTATGCCAGAAAAATACCAAAATTAAAAGGTGTTGATATTGGGGGTAATTTTAAAATAATCCGTCGTAAGCTGGGTGATTTTGGCGGTGCATGGGGCTTTGGACTGGATGCCGGAGCGATGTATAAATACAAAGATTGGAAATTTGCAGCAATGGCAAGGGATGTTACCGGAACGTTTAATGCTTGGAGCTATAACCTGAGCGATAAAGATATTGCCACCTTCCAGCAAACCGGAAACGAAATTCCTTCATCTTCCTTAGAAATAACAGCTCCAAAATTAATTTTAGGTGTTGCCAGAAATTTTTTATTCTGGAAAGAACGCATCTCTGTTTTGGGGGAAGTAAATTTGATAAATACCTTTGATGGCAAGCGTAACACGATTATAAAAACTAATCTGTGGAGCTTGGAGCCTGCTTTTGGTGCAGAGATTGGGTATAAAGGTTTAGTTTTTTTGCGTGGTGGCATTGGAAACATTCAAAAACAATTAAACGATAAGGCTACCGGATACATTAATACTATGCAACCTAATTTTGGAGTAGGTATTAAATATAAAATTTTTAGTTTAGATTATGCGTTAACAGATATTGGAGACCGTTCAATTGCTTTGTATTCAAATATTTTTTCACTTAAAATAGATTTTAATAAAAGTATGATCAAGTGAGACAATTACTTTACATAATTTTATTTTTTGTTCTAGTTTCCAATACTAGTGCTCAATATGGGAACGAGTGGATTAAGCATTCTCAACAATACTATAAATTTCCTATTACAAAAGAAGGTATTTACCGTATAGATTCTGCTACCTTGGCTCAGCGCTATAATTTAAATAGCATTAATCCAAAAAATTTTCAATTATTCTTTGGTGGAAAGGAACAGTACCTTTATATAAAAGGAGAATCCGATAACAAAATTAACACTGGTGACTATGTTGAGTTTTACTTAAATCCACAAAAAGTAAATATTGATTCCTTGATTTATTCTCAAATAAATTATTTACCCAATCCCTATAAACCAATATTTAACGATACTGTTTTTGCTTTTTTAACCTTAAACAGTTCCTTTACTAACAAACGTTTTGTTATAGAAACTGACACCACTTGGGCAAGCTATTCACCCACTAATTATTTCTATTCCGAAAAAATATTTTCATTACCAAACACATACAATACTGTTAAAGAATATTATTATAATCAAGTTAGCGATCCGCGCTACACGCAACCCGAAGGTTGGGGAACAGCTATTTCAATGGGTAATTCAATAAGTAGTGCCTTCGGTAATTTAAACTCTTATACCTCCACATCACTCCCTTGTTTATTATCACTAAATTTTTCGGGCAATAGCTTCGAGGCTTCAGCTTTATACGACCATCAACTACGAACCAGTTATTCAGATATTACCGGGGCAACCATAACTTTGTATGATACAGTTTTTAGAGGCTTTACACCTGTTAGACAAACCTTTACTTTAAATTCACAAAATATTGGAAATACTTCCAACATAACCCTTACCTCTGTGGCAAGTACTTCCTTTAGTGGTTTTAGCACCCCAAACTCTACGATATTGCATTATATAAACCTTTTTTATCCTCAAACTTTAAACTTAAATAATCAATCCTTTTATAAATTATTTGTGGATGACAATACACTCACTCCTAAAGGTTATTTTAACTTTAGTAATGTTGCTGTAGCTGGCTCTACAAATACTCTTCTTTTTGATTTAACAAATGGTAGACGCATTACAAGTGTAGTTCAGGGGTCTAGCGTAAAAGCAATTATACCAAACTCAGGGGCAAGAAAATTATGCGTTTTAGCTTCAGAAACGCAAACAATGGCCATTACTTCGTTAAGTATCTGTAATCAAAACAATCTTTATACTAATTTTAAAAATTCCTTAGCAGTAAAACCATATGTAATTGTTTATCATAAATCTACACAATCTGGAGCAATGGCCTATAAAGCTTTCAGAGAATCACCAAACGGCGGAGGTTACAATGTTATTGCTGCTGATATTAATGAGCTGTATGAACAATTTGCTTATGGTATAAATAAACATCCTGCAGCAATAAAAAATTTTCTGCGTTTTTTAAAAGATAGTTTGCCTGCTGTGCCACAATACGTTTTTTTAATTGGTAAGGGTATAAAGCTTGAGGATATAGATAATGCTTATCAAAAACAAAATCTAATTCCTACTATGGGAATACCAAGTAGCGATAATTTGCTAAGTTCGGCTTTAACCAATTCCAATACAAATTATTATAGTCCCGAAATACCCATTGGGCGTTTGGCTGCGTTAACCAATAACGACGTCATTGATTATTTAGAAAAAGTTCAGCAACATGCCATTGCTCCTCCTGCTTTGTGGAAAAAAAGAGTATTGCATTTTGTTGGAGGGGATACCCCGGCTTTATCGAATCAACTGGGCGCCTATATGAGTAGCTATGCGCTTACCGCTGCAGATACCTTGTTTGGGGCAGATACACTTACCTTTAAAAAAAATACTACAGCTCCTATTCAAATTACAGTGAGCGATAGTGTAAAAAATGCCATAAAAAATGGTGCCGCTCTTATTAATTTTTTCGGTCATGGTTCCGATCAAGGATTTGATCAAGCCATTGATGACCCGCAAGACTTTGATAATAAAGATAAATATCCATTAGTGATTGCCAACTCTTGCTATTCAGGGAACATTCATATATTTGGCAGACGTTCTGTCAGTGAAAATTATGTTTTTGCTAAACAAAAAGGTAGCATTGGTTTTATAGCAGCTACCTCTTACGGCTTTGCCTATGCCTTAAACTACTACACAACCTATTTTTACCAAGCCTTTGCAGCAACAAAATATAATCAAGGGATTGGCGATATGGTAAAAGAAGCCACCATTAACAGTGCTTACATTAACGATCCCTTTATACAATTTACTTGTTTAGATATGACCTTACATGGCGATCCGGCCATTAAAATTACTAACGGAACCCTTCCTGATTATGCCATAAAAAATAGTGATATCACTTTCAATACCAAAACACATACCGATTCCATCGGCTTAAAAATTAATATTTCTAATTTAGGAAGAGCCCTAAGAGATTCGTTTTTTGTGCGCATTGAACGCTACTTTCCAAATGGTGATTCTGCTATAATTTACAAACGATTTAATGCCCCCTATTTTAAAGATAGTTTAAAGTTTTATACCTATTTAGATTTTAACCGTGGCGTTGGCTTAAATAAATTCAAAATAATAATAGATAATTTTAATGAAATTACAGAAAGCACAAAATCAAATAACAGTACAATTGGAACGGTTGATTTATTTATTAGCGGAGGTGACATTGTTCCCGTTTATCCCTACAAATATGCTATTGTGCCAAAAACTAGCACCATTACTTTAAAAGCAAGTACCAGCGACCCATTTTCTCCTTCAACAACTTATCGTTTTCAATTAGATACCTGTGATAAATTTTCATCACCAATACAAACTAAAATTATTACGAGCACAGGGGGTGTTATAGAATGGGTGGTTAACTTACCATATGGTGATAGCACAGTTTATTTTTGGCGAGTAAGCAGAGATAGTATTAACCCAACAACGCCATTTGTATGGCGGGAAAGTTCGTTTCAAACCATTGGTACCAAAAGAGGATGGGGGCAAGCGCATTTTCATCAATTTAAAAATGATAACTATCAGTTTGTTAATTATAAAAAACAACAGCGGAAATTTTTATTTGAAAACACAAAACATAGTATAGCGTGTAGAAATGCTTTATTCCCTTATTTAGAAGGCGTTAGTATTAATTTTTTCTATAATAACTTAACCCTATCTAGTTGGGGTTGTGCACCCGATGGATGGAACTTTGCGATATTCGATTCAATTAGTGGTATACCCGATAACGTTGTAAGTGTTAATTATCCGAACGCAGGACCTGGAACATATAGTAATTGTGTGTGTGTTGATAATCAAATACTAAATATATATTCTTTTGGTGCCAGTAATTATTGCGGTTTTGGTAACTGGCAAAATTCAATGCAAAATTTTTTAAATTCAATTCCTGTAAATAATTACGTATTGGCATATACATTGCAAAATGCGCAAAAAACTACTTATAGCAATTCACTATTTAATGCTTTTGATGCCATTGGCGCAAGCACTATCAGAACTGCAGCCGATACAGTACCATATATTTTATTTGGGAAAAAGGGCATGATTGCCGGACAAGGGCATGAAGTAGTTGGTGCTTTAAAATCATCTATTATTACATTGAGCGATAGTATCACTACACGTTGGAATAGTGGCTACGTTGCTTCTGAAATTATTGGACCTTCGTATAAATGGAATAGTTTACATTGGCATGTGCAAAGTGTTGATGCTACTTTAGGTGATACTACTGTTTTAAAAATAGTTGGTATTAAATCGAATGGGCAAATAGATACATTGCAAACATTTATTCAAGATAGCAGCGATATTTACGATTTAAGCAATTATGCAGATGCAACAACATACCCTTATCTAAAATTAGTGGCCTTTATGAAGGATAAAATAAATACCACTTCCCCACAGTTAAAACGTTGGCAGGTTTTATACGACGAAGCTCCTGAATGTGCAATTAATCCTTTAAAAGGATTTGAAAGTATCAATGATACGTTGCAGGAAGGCGATGTGGTAACATTTAAATTTCCTATAGAAAATATTGGTATTAAAAATTTTGAAGATAGCCTTGTAATTACTTATTGGATTGAGGACAATAATCGAAACAAAATAATACTTCCTCAAAAATTAAAACCAAAATTATTTGCACCGGGGCAAGTAATTATTGATACTGTAAAAATTAATAGCTACCAATATGTTGGCAATAATATTTTATGGATTTATGTTAATCCATTAAGCAATTCTAAATATCAAAAGGAACAACAGCAATTTAATAATATTGGAAGGTATCCGTTTAAGGTTAATAAAGACGTTACCAACCCATTACTGGATGTAACCTTCGACGGTGTTCGTATTTTAAACGGAGATATTATTTCAGCCAAACCAAACATTTTAATAACCCTTAAAGATGAAAATCAATTTTTAGCTTTAAACGACACAAGTTCGTTTAATGTTTTTATTCAAGCGCCAAATCAAACGACTCAGCAGCGTATTTATTTTGCCAATGGTCTTCAATTTACACCGGCCAATCTGCCAAAAAACAGCTGTAGTATATTATATAACCCAACTTTATATATTGATGGTAAATACACACTACTCGTGCAAGCAAAAGATAGAAGTAAAAATGCCAGCGGTTCACAAGATTATCGCATACAGTTTGAAGTAAATAATAAACCAACAATTACAAGTGTATTAAATTATCCTAATCCTTTTAGCACCAGTACCAAGTTTGTATTTACATTAACCGGTAGCGAAGTACCAGAAGTATTTACCATACAGATTATGACCATTACGGGTAAACTTGTACGAGAAATTACTCGTGCTGAATTGGGTAACTTGCATATAGGTCGAAACATAAGCGATTATGCTTGGGATGGGAAAGATAACTTTGGAGATAAACTGGCAAATGGTGTTTACTTGTATAAAATAGTTACTAAACTTAATGGTTCCGATATTGAAAAATCGGCTACCGGCGCCGATAAATTCTTTGTGAAAGATTTTGGCAAAATGGTGTTGATGCGTTAATAGTTTGTGTCTTATAACTATTGCGAGTACTTTAATTTACATTGGATAATATCATTTATAAGTTCTTGTTCCCAGTTCTCTTTAATTAAGTTTGTGTGACACTGCTCGTAACATTCTAAAACGAATCTAACGGATTTTTCTTTATCGTTATAATACATTTGCGCACATTTCCCATATAATCCCCCCTTTTCTATTATGCGCTTTAAAATACTTTTCACACTATTCCTCTTTCTTTTAGTCTTGCGATTTTCTTTTAGCATGTTACCTAATAAATACTTTTATAGTTTATTCTCCTTATTTTGCACTAACTTTTGTTTAAAATTTCCTGACTTTTATGAATTTAAATTTATACAAATGTATAAATATTATATACATTTAGTAAATTAATAGTATACACTTCAAAAATTATTTATCCTGTATAAAAAAGCAACTTTGCTTTAATGGCAAAGCATAGTGTACATATAGGAAAAAAAATAAAAGAGATTTTACAAAAAACACCTATTAGTGTTGTAGACTTTGCTAAATCAATAAATTTAACCCGAAATGGTGCTTATAAGGTGTTTGAAAAGGAAACCATTGATACAGGGCAGCTACAAACAATTAGTAAGGTTTTAAACCATGATTTTTTTGTTTATTATGACTCCCCTTCTTCTAAGGTAAAGGAAAACGAAGCGCTATATGGTTATGCCACTAAAGCAGAGGTTTACGAAATTACTCATACATTAAATGAATTATCCAAGGCCATATTAACTTTATCAAAGGAAATTGAAATAATGCAAAAAAAACTACCTAATAAAAAAGTAAAGGATAAAAAATAATTCTAATAAAAATTTTGCCTCAAAATAAATTTCTGTTTCAGTATAGGACTTATTCTGTATCTATCCTCTTCGTAAAAATCTTTCAATCCATTTAGTTCTTTTAATACCTCTGGTATGCCAAAATCATCTGCCCATTTTAATAAGCCTTTTGGGTAGTTAACACCCTTGGTCATAGCTAAGTCAATATCCTGAACTGACGCAATCCTTAAATATAGTGTATCTGCGGCTTCATTAATTAACATTACTAAAATGCGCTTAAAAATTTGTGCGCCCAATTCTAAATTTTTAAATGGCTCGGGTTGAACCGAATTTTCTGAATAATTATAAAAGCCCCGGCCAGTTTTTTTACCTAAAAAGCCAGCTTCTAATAGCCTTTTTTGCGATAACGCCGGTTTAAATTTAGGGTCGAAATAAAATTGTGTCCATACTGTTTCGGTAACAACATAATTTACATCGTGACCAATTAAATCCATTAATTCAAATGGTCCCATTTTAAAACCACCAATTTCTTTCATAGCCCAATCAATTGTAGGGATATCTGCAATACCCTCTTCGTATATTCGAAGAGCTTCGCTGTAAAAGGGGCGCGCCACGCGGTTAACAATAAAGCCAGGAGTATCCTTAACAACAACTGTTACTTTAGACCAACTATCTACTAATGTTTTACAACTTTGTGTTATTGCATTTGACGTGGCAATGCCCGGAATAATTTCTACCAAGGGCATTAAAGTTGCCGGATTAAAAAAATGAATGCCGATAACACGTTCTGGCTTTTTACAGGCGGCGGAAATAGATGTAATAGAAAGAGAAGAGGTGTTTGATGCCAACACACAGTCTTCATTCACAATTGTTTCAAGTACTGAGAATACCGTTTTTTTAACATCTAGCTTTTCAACAATCGCTTCAATAATTAAATTGCAGGTACTCATTTCGTTAATATCCGAAACGAATTTTATTTTTCCCAAAACAGATTCCCTCTGTTCAGTTGAAATCTTTTGCTTTTCGACTAATTTGGTTAAGGTTGTTTTTAAATTGGTCTCTGCTTTTTGAAGAGCGGTTGCACTTTCATCAAATACAACTACCGAATGATTTGCTGTAGCAGCTACCTGAGCAATGCCACTGCCCATAGCGCCACTACCAACAACACCAATAATAGAATCTTTAGAAAACATAAATTATTTATTAATAATTAATTTTTTAGAGGCAACACTTTTGGTGTTTGAAATAATACTAAAATAATACAACCCATTGGTTAATTCACTAACGTTCATTTTACCGCTTGTATTAGAAAGTTTTAAAATGTCGGTATTTGTTCTTTCGATTATTAATTTCCCTTGCGTATCGTATACTTTAATTAATAAATCTTTACTATAAAACGGCATATTAAATTCTATCTCATTTTGTGCCGGATTTGGAAATAAAGAAAGATTAAAACTTTGATTTGAATTAGAATTTAAACCATTCACTACTACACTGCCAGTACCCGAAATTACAAAGTCATAAGCCGATTCGTTTAAGTCGTTATTAGTTAAAGTAACTAATGCTGAGCTTGTACCGGCAGCAATTGGTGCATACTGTATGTTTATAGTTTGAGACCCTGAAGGCGCCACTGTAAAAGGGAAAGATGGGCCACCTAGTACGTTGTATTCGCTAGCATTTGCACCAGTAAAATTAATGCCAGTTATTGATAAAGTACCAATTCCTGTATTTTGTATTACAAACGTGTTGGTTAAGTTATTTCCAACATTTACTGTACCAAAATCCGTATTATCCAAATTACTGGTTGTTGAGGATCCATCAATAATGTTATTTGAATTGGCTTGTAAATTAATTTCAGGATTAGCAAATAAGTGTGTGCTTAACATAAAAACGCCATTTGTCATATCCAACGCAAAAATATTTTTGCTTGGAAAATAAGCATACAAACCCCATTGACCATTATAGGCACCTCCGGCCCAGCTACCCGTGTTACCACCACCTTGAAAATAAGTATCGAAATAACCAGCTAAAAATGGAGCACTTGGATTCGAAATATCGTACAGTTGAGTGCCTTCTTTATAACTACTTATAAAACAATACTGATTATTTACCACCCAAGGATTATGAGGTGTTGTGGCGGTATACTGATTAGTTGTTGCCACTATATTAATATTCGACAAATTACTTACATCAACTATTTTAACAGGTAAACTTGCTGGCACCTCATCTAACATCACTAACGTATGCCCATCCGGGGTTAAAGAAGTGGCATGATTGTATGCAGAAGTGGTGTAACCGGTAAGAGAGCCCAATTGGGTAAACGTATTTAAACCAGTATTGTACTTAAATACGTACAAACCCTGATAACCACATGAAGCATATACAGTATCGTTTCGCACAAACTCGTCGTGTACATAAGTTATAAAATTATAATCCTGATTTAAACGACGTAACAAAACTGGTGCTGTTGGCGTAGCTAAACTATATACATCCATACTACTTGTACCGCCAACACTATATGTTACACCAGAAACATATAATTTATTACCATCCACCCAACAGGCATGCCCACGTTTAAATAAATTTTGATTATGACTAACCAATGTTACCGTAGTAGGTAATGTACTCATATCAAAAATTTGCAAGCCCGTGGCACTGTTATCATCACTTACAACGTAACAGTAGTTTTGATAGGTTTTAGTTTCGCGCCAAGTAGCATTTGTTGAAGCTCCCGCTTTAAATGCACAAACAGTAGGCGTTGCAGGGTTAGTGACGTCTATCCAATACGTTCCGGTTTGCGAACAGGCAATTGCATATTCTTTATTATCAAGCGGATTTGTCCAGCCCCAACAAGCAGAGTATCTATTTCCAGAAGAATTTGCTGTTGGTTCAGGGTTAATATTGCTAATCATAGTAAAATTAGAAGCTGAAAATTGCGCTTTTAAAGTATTAATACTTAAGATTAATACAGTAGAGAGTATTAGATAAATTTTATTCATAGTTATATTTTAGTCAATTATTAATTTTCGTCTTATTTTCTGATTTCCATTTTCAACCATGATGAAATAAATTCCTTTAGAGAAATCTGTTAAATTGATAACCGTTTTATTTACATTATTTTTATTAATAACCAGCAATTGTCCCAGATTATTGTATACGGAATAATTAAAATTAGTTCCTTGAAGCTCAACTGTAACTGAATTTTTAGCTGGATTTGGGTACAAAATTAAATTAGAAATACTTGACCCACTGCTTTGCAAATCTGTGCTAAACCCTACACAAACAGTTTGGCTTAATGAACAATTATTAGCATCATTAACATTTACCGAATAACAAGCCGGTGCTAAGTTAATTGCTGTGGCAGAATTACCGCCAGTAGGGATCCATGTATATGTATAAGGACTTGTTCCAGAGATTGGAGCAATGGACGCTATTCCATCCGTACAGGTGCCGCAAGACGCATTTGTGTAACTAACTGATCCGGCTACACTAGTTACTGTAATCGTTTTTGTAATAGTTGCCGTTGTTGTTGTTGAGTTTGAAGAAGTTAAGCTAATTGTATAAATTCCAGGTGTATTATAAACAACCGAAGGGTTAGCCAAAGTTGAAGTAGCAGGACTTCCACCAGAGAAAGTCCAATTATAATTTGTTGCGGAGGTACTTGTATTGGTTACATTTAAATTGTTACCAGCGCAAATAATGGAAGGGTTATTAAACGTTGCCGATGGATTTTGATATAAAGGCGTTTTTAGCATAAATATGCCATTATTTTGGTCTAACGCAAAAATGTTTTTGCTTGGAAAATAAGGATATGATCCCCATTGTCCGTCATAATCATCCCCTGACCAAATATTATTATTACCTCCGGCTTGAAAAAAAGTATCAAAATATCCAACTAAAGTTGGTGTGCTAGGCGAAGAAATATTGTACAATTGCAATCCGTCCTGATAACTACTCATAAAACATAAGCTATTGCTTACCATAAATGGATTATGTGGCGTTGTATTTGGGTATTGATTTGTTGTAGTCAATACTTGAATATTCGATAAATTTTGAACATTTAATATTTTTATAGGAAGTGAAGCTGGGACTTCATCTGTTAAAACCAAAGTTTTTCGGTTTGGCGTTAACGCGCTACTATGATTAAATCCTGAAGCTGTGTAAGATGTTAATGACCCTAATTGTGTAAAAGTATTTGAGCCAGTATTAAACTTAAAAACATATAATCCTTGATTTCCGCATGAAGCAAATACGGTGTCATTTACAGGCATCATATCATGAACATAACTTATGAAAGGGGCATCTTGTTTTAAACTTCTGAGTAATACTGGAGCTGTTGGTGTAGCTAAGCTATAAACGTTCATGCTACTACTTGTATTATTACTGTATGTAATGCCTGCAACATAAAGCTTGTTCCCATCTACCCATAGTGTATGAGCTCTTTTAAAATAGGATGTACCTTCGTAAACTTTGGTAACGCTGGTTGGTAAATTACTCATATCAAATATTTGAAAACCGGTTGAACCACCGTCATCGCAAATCACATAACAATAATTTTGATAGGTTTTTACCTCGCGCCAAACCCCTAATGAAGATGTGCCGGCAAAATATGCTGATACTGTTGGAGTTGCCGGATTGGTAACATCAACCCAATATGTTCCCATGCTTGAGCAAGCAATAGCATACTCTTTATTTAACGAAGATTGATACCAACCCCAGCATCCTGAATATTTCCCGCCATAGGAATTGGTAAATGTTTCAGGGCTTATAACACTTATGAGCGAAAAATTAGATGATGCGTAAGTTTGTGATTTTGTTTTTGTAAAAACACAAACTAAAATTAAAAAAAATATTCTTTTCATTCTTAATGAGGATCTAGTGCGACACAATTAATTTTTTATTTTTTGTATAATTATTTTCTGTCACGGAAATAATATATGTGCCATTGGCCAAATTATCAATTGATATGTAATCATTAATAGCCTCAGTATACTTTTTTTCAAATACTAATTCTCCGAACAATGTTTTAATTTGTATCAAGCTAATACTATTACTACTATAACTCACAGCAATTCTATTAGTAGCAGGATTTGGATAAAACATTAAGTTTGAGGGATTACTTTGCTTATGAGAATTTACTCCTAATGGTATACAATTGGTGTTTGTAAGTGCGGCACTTGCATCCAAAATAAACACTCCGTTTTGCATATCGTTGGCAATAATATGACCGCTGGGTAAATATGGGTAAGCTCCCCAGTTTCCACGATAGGCACTTACATAGCCCGATTGGTGTCCACCACTTTGTGGATAAGTATCAAAATAACCCGCTAAACAAACATTTGTGGGTGTAGCAATATTATAAATATTTAATCCATCTTCGTAACAAGAAACAACAGCAATATCATTACCAATTAAGTATGGATTATGTGGGGTTGTTCCTGCAAAGGGTTTAAAGGTTTGGATTGGTTGAATATTTGAATAATTTTGAACATCCACAACACGTATAGGCAAGGCAGTAGGAACCTCATCACAAAACACCAGATATTTTGCATTTTGCGTTAAAAAACTACTGTGGTTATAAGCAGAGGTAGTATAACCTGTATAACTTCCTAACTGAGAAAAGGTATTGACGCCCGGATTAAACTTTAACACGTACAATCCTTGCCAACCTGCCGATGCAAAAACAGTATCATTTCTGGCATACATATCATGCACATAGGATATAGCCGGTATATCTTGATTCAGCTGTTTTAATAGAAGGGGCGCAGAGGGCGTTGCTAAACTATAAATATTCATTGAAGCTGTTGTGCCGGTGCTATAAGTTACTCCAGAACAATAAAGTCTATCGCCATCTATCCACATAGCATGTGCCCGTTCGAAATATTGTTTACCATCGTGTATTACATGAACGCTATCTGGCAAATATTGCATATCTACAATCTGGAAACTATTCGGACTGGCGTCATCACTAATAATGTAACAGTAGTTTTGATATGTTTTCATTTCCCTCCATGTACATCCTAGTTTCCCTTGAACGAAATCTGAAACACTAGGTGTGGCCGCTGAAGTAACATCAATAAAATAAACACCATTACTGGTACCTGAAATGGCATACTCTTTGCTTTTGTTGGCTTGAAACCAACCCCAACAACCAGAGTACTTTCTGCTATCACTTCCTATAGCAGTTCCTGTAGAAGTATTAGGTGCGATTAAACCTATTAAGCTAATATTTTGGCTTGGATAAGTTTGAGCCTCTACATTGTAAGAAACTACTATAATTAGTAGTAGGTAAAAAAATCTCATTATTTGAAGTGTTTATATACAAATATAGATTTTTAAACCTTTTAACCCAAATTTTACAAGGAATAATTGCTTTGTTTTTAAAAAAATATATTAAATTTGCAGTCTTAATTTTTTTAGCGTTTAATTTAGCTGAATAAATTTTTGGAGAGGTGCCTGAGAGGCCGAAAGGACATGTTTGCTAAACATGCGTACGGGTAACCGTACCGCGGGTTCGAATCCCGCCTTCTCCGCTGAAAGGGACTTAGGCTCAAAAAGAGAACTAAGTCCCTTTTTTATTAAAGCCAAATCGCCCGTGTGTCGGGCGATTTGTGCAATTATAAAGTTGATTTCAGAGGTTCGAAATGCCCCATTTTTCTTGTCGTATACCAAACCGGACGGAAACATTAAATTTTGCAATCCTTCTTTTAGTGCAATACCGCCATCTTGCCACAGTTGGCGCAGGTTTCGGCAAAGAATTACTGCTTCATTTATCATTTCTTTTAGGTTCGAAATGGAAATCCCACAAGTCGCCATTTCTTTTCTGATTTTATCAAATTCCTTAGTGTATTTTACTCTAAAACGTTCATAGGTTTCCTTGGGCATCTCCTCTTTTATGAAGTGCTTCTCTTCAAGCGTTTCTATATCCTTGGTTAGTTCGACAATTCTCGCCTTAAGGATCGCTTCCTTTTCAACTGAGTCTTTATTCATTTCATGGTAGGTGCTTTCCAATTCGATTTTTATAGCTTCGGTCAAATCAGGTTTTACTTCGTATTTCTCAAGTTCATCTGAAAACAAATGGTGCATTTCCTTTGCGCTTTTATTGCACTTGCAACCGTTTGTTCTGCATTTGTAGTAGTACAAGTTCTTCTTCTTTACAATGTAGCCTGTAAAGGGCTGATTACAATCCGAGCATTTAATGAAAACCTTCAGCGGAATATTTACATCTTCTGCTTTATGCGGTACTCCGAATTTAGTTGAAGATGAAATTACCTCGTTCACTTTCATAAAGGTTTCTTTAGAAATCATTTTTTCATGTACTCCTTCAACTACTTTTCCATTCAACATTCCGTGCGAAACCAATCCGCAATAAAAAGGGTTAATGAAAATTTTATGCAATTGTTGTTTGTACATTTTTACTCCGATAGCCTGAAGCTTCAAAATAATTTCTTCATTCTTCATTCCCATGAGTTTCCATTCCCATGCTTTTTTAATTTTCTTTCCATCTGCATTCACTACAATTTTACGTTCACCACTTGTTCTAACAATATCATAACCCTGTGGTGGTTTCACAACCCAAATTCCTTTTTCAAATTTGGCTTTCATTCCTGCCATTGCCACTTGCTTTCGTTGTTCGTTATCCCAACGCCCAAATAACAATTGCATATCATGAAACAGAACTCCGTTTGGATTAGAAGTATCAATTGGTTCTGTTACTGCTTTAATATGAACCCCATGTTTTTCTCTCAGTTCATCGGCAATGGAAATTGCTTTACCTCCTGTTCTGCTAAAGCGAGTCATTTTGTAAACCAAGATGGTGCTTATTTTCCCCTTGCTTGTATTTACAAAACTCAGCATTCGCTGAAACTCTTTCCTCGCATCGGTTTTAGCACTTTCATAAGTATCACCAAACGCTGAAACAATTGTTAGATTATTTCTCTTAGCATATTCCTCAATCGATTTGCGTTGAGTTTCCAAAGACTCGTTTTTATCAAATTGCCCTTTGCCCGAAACCCTTGTGTACATAACTGCCAAAT
>JANRJN010000004.1:0-246561 GCA_033763945.1 Bacteroidota bacterium
TTGCTTGGACAACACCGAAGCAAACAACTGCACCTAACAGGCGGCTCAAGCGCAATGCCTTTTTTTGAAAAATAATTGTTACCTTCGGTAACGACTGACACTGATGGTAAAAGGCACTGCGCCTAGCCGCCATGACGTTAGGTGTAAGTGCCAAGACCATCGAAATAAGTCGAACCAAAAAAACAAACAAATGCAGGATTATATAGACAAACATTTTTTAAATATTGTTTTTAAATCAAGTGAAATCTCAAAGGATGAGCTAAGCTTAATCTTACCTAAATACAAACGAGTGGTCTATCAAAAGAACGACTATTTATTAGCAGAAGGACAGATTGAAACAAAATATTGGTTCGTTGAATCAGGATTTATTCGCTCTTATGTAATGGATACTGAAGGTAACGAAATTACGGTTAATCTTTATGCGTCAGGCGATGTCGTAATAGACTACTCTTCTATGTTCTTTTTTTTACCAACTAGAGAAAATATTCAAGTATTGACAGATTGTGTTTGTTGGGAAATAGCTTTTGAAGATTTTCATGAAATGTTTCATAGCATACCAAACTATAGAGAGCAACAGAAAGGATTATTAGTTGGGAGTTATTATACTTTAAAAGAGCATTACATTTCCTCGATAGCAGATGAAGCAAAAGATAGATACATCAAATTAGTAAAAGAAAAACCAGCCATTGCACAAAATGTTCCGTTAAAGTATATAGCTTCTTTTTTGGGAATTACGGATACTTCCTTAAGCAGAATTAGAAAAGAAATTTCAAATTAATTTAATTTCTTGCCATATGACAAGATTTATTTTATGAAAAAATAGAATTTTTGTAAAGTAAATTATAATAAACTATTTCTATGAAATCAATAAAAACATTTGCTTGCTTATTCTTGTTTATAACAAATATTTATGGGCAAAAAATGGAACTGTACTCCGATGCATCAAGATCTAAAATAACAAACTCGTTTACAGGAAATGAAAATGAATTGTATTTCCGTTGTTATTTAAATAGTGAGCTTGAAAATAAGACAACTGACAGGCAACTATCTTTTGAAGTGAAATATTATAGCACAAATGAATCTGAAGCAAAGACTTTAAACAGTATATTTATTGACCCAGTTAATTTAGCTAAAGGCACGTCAGAAAAAAAGCCATTTGCGAAGGCTGTAAAACAAGGTTTTACGGATATTACTTTTGGAGATTTAAAACAAGTTTTGGAATTAAATGGCTCTCCTTCAGGAAAGTATAAAGTTATAGCTATTTTAACCTATGTAAATCAGTCAGGTGAAGACGAAACAATTTCGAAAGGAACATTTGAAGCAAATTTTGCAGGAGCTTCTTCTGAAAAAGTTGATGAATTGGTAGAAAGCTACAAAAATGGGTATAACTCTCCTGTAATTAAAGACCAAGCATTAATTAACAGAATAGCTTCATATGCTAAAAATCATTACTCCGGTTATGATATTATTTTTGTATCGCCAAGAAGACAAGATTTAGAAAATAATGGGCAAAAAAGACATATTAAAGCTGAAATTACTTATAGCAAAAATGGCACTTGTGAAAAAGATTTAGTTATAATTGATGAAAACACGTCTAATAATTCTGTTATTTCATTTAAGCCTCAAGCTGTTCCTTCAGGTATCCCTTGCGAAATAATTGAGAAGATTAGAAATGTAAAATAGGTATAAATAAAGCACCTACACCTAACAGCGTCTAGAACGCAGTCGCTTAAATTTGTTATTTAATTTCTTGCTATAATTAAGGATGAATAAACAAGTTACTTTTTCTCCATCTTTTTTGCCAAATCATTTATGCTGTTATTTAGTTTTGGCAAATTTCTAAATAACACATAACTGCGTTTGTATTCGCCAATATTAAAGGCAGGAGATCCTTGTACGGTTTCGTTTTCGTTTTCAAGGTTGCCACCAATGCCACTTTGCCCGGCAATTTTAACACCATCGGCAATTTTTAAGTGTCCGGCAATGCCCACTTGTGCGGCAATCATACAATTTTTGCCTACCTTGCTACTTCCGGCAACCCCTGATAAACCTGCAATTACTGTATTTTCGCCTACTTCTACATTGTGTGCAATTTGTACAAGATTGTCTAATTTAACTCCTCGGCGCAATATGGTACTTCCTAAAGTGGCTCTATCAATTGAAGTATTGGAACCAATTTCTACATAATCTTCAATTATAACATTGCCAATTTGAGGCACTTTGGCAAACACTTCGCCATAGGTGGTAGGTGCAAAACCAAAGCCGTCGGCTCCAATTACAGTGCTTGCGTGTATAATGCAGTTGTTGCCAATTACACATTCGTGGTATATTTTTACTCCCGGAAAAATAGTGGTGTTGTTGCCTATTGTGCAATTATCGCCAATATAAACGTGAGGATAAATTTTTACATTGTTACCAATTTTTACATTTGCGCCAATGTAGGCAAAGGCACCTACATAGCAGTCTGCACCAATTGTAGCGCTGGGGTTAATAAAATTTGGTTGTTCAACTCCAGTTTTAGTGCCTTTCATTTGGTTATACACTTCAAGTAATTTTGCAAAGGCTTCGTAGGCATTATCCACACGTATGAGGGTACATGTAGGTTTTAAAGGCTTATCTAAAACAAGAGTCTTATTTACAATTACAATACTTGCATTAGTTGTATAAATATGTGGTGTGTATTTTGGATTGGATAAAAACGAAAGTGTGTTAGCTGTGCCTTCTTCAATTTTTGAAAGGTTGTTGACAGAACTATTTTCGTTGCCTTCAACTGTTCCGTTTAAGAGTTGGGCTATTTGTTGTGCTGTAAATTCCATAGTTTTTTAATAAGCTATAAATGTACTAAAACTTAATTTTTTTAGAAAGTTCGTGTGTGGGTTTTTCAATTAATTTATAAAGTATATAGGAACTAATGGTAGTAAGTATAAATCCAACACCAATAACAATTGGTTTTTGCCATCCTAAAGTAAATTTATGGCTTAGTAAGTTAATGCAACTGGCGCCAATTAAGGGATGAATAAGATAAAAGGTGTAAGATATATTTCCGAAAAAAAGAAGTATTTTATTAGAATAATTTTTTAAAAAGTGAATTAAAATGAGTGTTCCGAGTGCAAAAAGGGATTCAATATTTGATATTTTTAAGTAGGAAATAACAAAGGATGTAATTAAAACACACAAAAACTCGATGAGATTTATTTTTTTGAGAAAGAAAAAACACCAAGAAATACCTATTAAGAAAATGGGAGCGTAATAAGGGAAAAAATTAGAATCTGTGAAAAAGAATGGGATGATTAGCAACGTTAAGTAAAATATAAATCGCCCAAGTAAACCAAAATTTATAACTAAAAGTATTAGTAAACTAATAATAATGTAATATTGAAATTCAATACCTAAAGTCCAAAATACGTTATTTAACCAGTTATATTTTGGTAAAAAAAAGGGAATTAAATAACCAATATGTAAAGTTATTTCGGTAAAATTTAATTTTGCCATGTCGCCTCGAACAATTAAAATAAGAATTGCGAGTAAAACCGCTACAATATAAGGAGGTTCAATTCTAATGATTCGCTTTAAGAAAAATTTTGGAAATTTTAGAATTGAATAGTTTGATTTAAGAAGAGAAAATGGTATAACTATACCTGATATTACAAAGAAAATTTGTACACCATATTGACCATATGAAAATACATTTAAAATAGTGTCGTGAGTTATATAATTTTTTGTTGTGTAAACAAAATGATATAAGCATACTGTAAGTGCGGCAATTCCGCGTAAATTGTTAATTATAGGTATTCGATAATTATCTTTCACTTCGTTTAATGACTTCAATTAATTTTAATTTTTCGTTTTCCCAGTTTAAATCTACTAGAATTTTTTTTGTATTGTTTTTAAAGTCTTTGTATTGGGCAGAAGAAAGTATTTCTAAGATTTTATTTGCAATATGATTAGGTTCATGGTTGTCTATAAACATACCAATATTATAACGTAAAATTATATTTTCAATTTCGGGTAAACGACTCGCCAATACTGGTAGTTGAGCATGGATGTAATCGAATATTTTATTTGGTAAACTGTAAAAGTAGTTAAGGTTGGTGTTTTTATCAATTGTTATTCCCAAATCGGCATTAAACGTATAATGCATTAGCTCAGATTTTGGTAGTTTATTAATCAATTTTACTTTCTTCTCAAGGTGTTGATTTTTGATTTTCTGTTTTAATATTTCCCATACATCGCCACTGCCAATAATTAATAAAATAGCATTTTCAATAAAAGCCATAGCGTCTACTAATTCTTCAGCACCCCTGTCAATATTAATGCCGGCACCTTGCAAAATTATTATTTTTTCATCAGGGGGTAAATTTAACTCAGGTCTGGTTTTTGCAACAAAATTTAATTGAGTAGTCGGGATGTTTCTTACGGTTGTAAAATTTACTTTATATTTTTCTTCAAAAATTTTTGCAATGGAATAGTTTACTGTAATACAATTTTTTAATTTAGGTATAATCCTTTTTTCGATGCTCATCCAAATTTTGCGTTTTGTGGGCGAATTGACAAGTTCGGGCACGTCACAAAACAATTCATGGCTGTCATAAATTAATGGTACTTTCTTTAATCTTGAAATTAAATAATTAGGCAACAAAGTGTCTAAATCGTTGGAATAAAGCAAATCGCATTTTGTAAAAAGAAGTTTAAAAAATAATCTAATATTAAAAAAGAGATAAAATGAGGGACCCTTTTTGAAAAGTAAATTCATACGAGTTGTCTTAAAATCCCATTCAGGAATTGGTAAAGAATTTGGTAATTTTCTTCCAATTAAAACAACGCTATAACCGCATTCCGTTAACGTTAAGCACGTTTTGTTAACTCTATTATCTGTAACCAAGTCGTTAATTACACTAACTAAAACTATTTTTTTTGTTGTAAACAAATAAGTTGTTGATATTGGCTTAAATATAGAAAATTTATGGAGGATAATTTACTTAATTTTGTTGGCTATGTTGCAAATTAAAGAACACGTTAATTTAAAGCCATATAATACGTTTGGGATAGAGGTTTGTTGTTCCTATTTTATCGAAATCAATACTGAGGACGATTTTTTTGAATTGGTAAAAAATGATATTTACAAAAATAATCCCAAATTAATAATTGGGGGAGGTAGTAACATATTATTTACCAAAGATTTTGATGGAATTGTTATAAAGAATAATTTAAAGGGTATAAGCATTGTTGGAGAAACTACTGAGGATGCAATAATTATGGCCAAAGCAGGCGAAATATGGCACGAATTTGTGATATGGTGTATTGAAAAAAATTACAGCGGTTTAGAGAATTTGTCTTTAATCCCGGGTTGTGTAGGTGCCAGTCCTATGCAAAACATTGGAGCCTACGGTGTGGAGATTAAGGATGTTTTTTATGAATTGGAGGCTTTAGACATTGAGACAGGTAAAAAAAGGATTTTCAAATTGGAAGAATGCAGATTTGGTTATAGGGAGAGTGTTTTTAAACATGAACTAAAAAATAAATTTTTAATTTGTTCGGTTAGTTTTAAATTGAAAAAAAAGCTTGAATTGAACACGTCGTATGGAGCCATAAATGAGGAGTTGGTAAAAATGGGTGTAAGCTCGCCAAGTATTAAAGATGTTTCAAACGCCGTCATTCAGATTAGACAGAGTAAGTTGCCTGACCCAAGAATTACCGGAAATGCAGGTAGTTTCTTTAAGAATCCAGAAGTATCTGAGGAAAACTATTTACAATTAAAACAAAAACATCCAAATTTAGTGGCTTATCCATTAACACATGGGAAATATAAATTGGCAGCCGGCTGGCTTATAGAGCAATGTGGTTTAAAAGGTTTTGAAATGAATGGAGCTGCGGTTCACGACAAACAAGCTTTAGTTTTAATTAATAAAAATAATTGTAACGGAAATAGTATTTACGAACTTTCTACCTATGTATTGCAAAAAGTATTTAATACATTTGGTGTAACACTTGAAAGAGAAGTAAATATTAACTGATGCTGGCCTTAATTATAGATATAGGAATATTTTTAAACTTGTTTTTTACGAGTTATGTTTTTTTCAAAGATCCATTTGAGTTTTATTTCTCGTATATTCCAATTTTAATATTGTTACCAATTTTCATTTTAAAATTTAAATTTTATACCCCCAATCTGTACTTTCTATTCCCTCTTCTTATTATTGGTGTTTTTAATGTTGCTATTGATAATAATACAATGGCAAAATTTTTGAAAATTTACTTGAATGTGGCTATTAGCTTGGTTTTTTATCAATACGTTATGCAATATTATGAATTTGACGTTAAGAAAATTTTTAAGATGTATTTAAATGTTTCGTTTTTTGTATGTGTGTTGGGGCTCTTTCAGCTTGTTTCGTATTTAGTTGGTTTTGTATATGGGTATGATTTCAGGATACTATTTCCCATAAACAAATGGGGACTTTCACTAGGTGGTTTAGGTGTTAGAATTAATAGTGTTTTTAGCGAACCCTCCTATTTAGGAGCTTATATAGCACCGGCATTTTTTATTGCTATTTATCAAGTTATAACTCGAACAAGTAATTTTATGAGTATAAAAAAATCTTTAGTTATAATTGTCTGTTATTTGCTTTCTGCATCGAGTGTAGGTTATTTGGGTGTGTTTTTGTGTGTTATTCTTCTAACATTAAATTATGGAGCGGTTAGGTATTTTTTAATTGCAATACCTTTGGTTGTCATCTTATTTATAACGGCGTATAATAATACTGAGGAATTTAAAGTTCGTGTTGATGGAATTAATGAATTGTTTTTTCAGGATATTATGGACGAGAAAGTATATCAAGGTGAGACTTCTTTTGGGAGGCTAAGGAGGATTAAAGATTTTTTAAAACGAGTTCATGGTTCATCGTTTGTATTATATAATAACTACAATGCCGCAAAACAAAATTTTATAGAAAATCCATTTTTTGGTACCGGTTTGGGGTCGCATGAATTTGCCTTTGAAAAATATAATTTGGCAAGTAAAATAGGAAATATTTACGAGTTTAATGTAACGGATGCCAACTCAATGTTTTTGAGGACGGTATCGGAAGTTGGATTAATTGGTGTTGTATTTTTGATTTTTTTTGTAATCAAATTTTTTGTTTCACGAGACCTTAATATGCGTGAAATAGACGATTATTGGTTGATAAGTAATGCCCTGTTAGTGCTAATATTATTACAATACGCTCGGCAAGGAAATTATACTTATAATGGGTTTTTTCTTTATTGTTGGATGTACTATTACAATAAAGTGGCCTATTCAAAATATGCAGAAACACTTAATTCAGGTAAAAAATGATTGTTTTATTTCTATATACCGAAATAGCGGATTATTTTTTGAATTGTTGTAAACAACTTTCTCAAAATGCAGTGGTTCATATTATAAGGTGGCCGGTTAATAAAGAGGCTCCATTTAAATTTGTTATACCGACTAACATAAAGGTTTACGATAAAAATAATTATAATTTTAATCAATTAAGTCAGTTAATCACATCCATTAATCCAAGCATTATTATTTGTAGCGGTTGGATAGACAAAGATTATTTAAAATTAACCAAAACTTATTTTAATAAAATCCCTACCGTTGTGACTTGTGATACACATTACGTGGGATCTTTAAAACAACGCTTGGCAATAGTTTTAAGTCGTTTTTATTTACTTAAAATTTTCTCTAATGCTTGGGTGCCCGGAAAAAGCCAGTTTAATTATGTGAGAAAGTTAGGTTTTAGAAGTAACCTTATAAAAACTGGATTTTACTGCTGTGATTTGCAGAAATTTAATTCTGTTTATTCTAACGTTTTTGAGCTTAAAAAAACTAATTTCCCAAAACGATTTTTGTATGTTGGAAGATACTACGATTTTAAAGGTATAAAAGAATTGTGGAGTTCTTTCATCCAACTTCAAAACGAAGAGCCAAACGAATGGGAACTATGGTGTCTGGGAACAGGAAGTGTAGAACCTATCCAACATCCAAAAATAAAACATTTTGGATTTGTGCAACCTTCTGATTTAGAACCAATTCTGCAACAATGTGGTGTTTTTATTTTGCCTAGTAAATTCGAACCTTGGGGAGTTGTAGTACAGGAGTATGCTGCTTCTGGTTTCCCTATGATTTTAAGTGAAGCTGTTGGAGCAAAGGAGGTTTTTTTAGAAGAAAATAAAAATGGATATTTATTTAATCATAACATAACAACTAACTTATTGGATTGTCTAAAAAAAATAATCAATTTAGATGCCGAGCAACTAAATAATATGGCTTCTTATAGCCATCATTTAGCACAAAAAATTACGGTTGAGCAATGGTGTAATACTATTTCAGAATTTAAAAATGATTACAGGAAAAGATAAAATACTAGTTACCGGTGGAGCCGGAAATGTTGGAAGTGCACTTGTAAAAAGACTGCTTTTAAACTCGAATAATTATGTAGTTATAGTTGATAATTTATCTACAGGATTTGCCTCAAAACTTCCTTCAAAAGAAAATGAAAATTGGAAATTTATAAATGCTGATGTGAATAATTACGCAGATATTTCTACCATTATGCATTCTTATAATTTTCATTATGTCTTTCATTATGCCGCCGTTGTTGGAGTTCAGCGTACTCAAAATAATCCAATTTCGGTTTTAAATGATATAGATGGAATTAAAAATATTTTAAACTTATCAAAAAACTCTTCTGTTCAACATGTTTATTTCGCCTCTAGTTCCGAGGTTTACGGTGAGCCGGTGCAATTACCGCAACACGAATTTGATACACCATTAAACTCGCGTGTACCTTATGCCGTTGTTAAAAATGTGGGAGAGTGTTTTTTTAGAAGTTATTGGCAGGCCTACCGATTACCTTATACCATTTTCCGTTTTTTTAACACCTATGGACCAAATCAAAGTACTGATTTTGTGGTGGCGCGTTTTTTGGCATCTGCTTTAAAAAATAAAGATATAACAATATATGGCGATGGCTCTCAAACTCGTACCTTTACTTATGTGGATGATAACGTCGAAGTATGCAATAAAATTTTTGAAAAAAAATTGTTAGTGAATGATGTTATAAATATTGGAAATGACGAGCTTTTTACCGTTAAGCAATTAGCAGAGCTCATTATTCAAACAACAAACTCAAAATCAAAAATAGTGTATTTGCCACCATTAAAGGATGGGGATATGACTCGTCGTCAGCCGGATAATACTAAAATGAAAGAAATTTTAAATAAAAAATTGATTAGTGTTGAAGATGGAATAAAATTAATGATAGAAAATAAACAATTTTTAAAATCAATTGATTTATAAAATATGTGCGGCTTAAACGGATTCATTTCGGCATCATTTTCTAAAGAACAAAAAAGCAATATCGTTCAAAAAATGAATTTAAGGTTAGCACATCGAGGTCCAGATAATGATTCACTATGGAGCGATAATTTGGCTAGTTTTGGTCATCGGCGTTTATCTATAATTGATTTAAGTTCTGAAAGTAATCAACCATTTGTATCAAACGATAAACGCTATGTAATTGTTTATAATGGTGAATTATACAATTACAAAGATTTAAAATTAGAATTGCAACGCACCGCACAAGGCTCAACAACAACTCCCTACTTTTTTAACACCAATAGCGACACCGAAGTTGTTTTAGCGGCATTTATAAGATGGGGAAGCCAATGTTTGCACTTCTTTAACGGCATGTATGCCTTTGCAATTTTTGATACACAAACTAAAAAACTATTTGTAGCCAGAGACAGAGTAGGAGTTAAGCCCCTCTATTACTATTATGGTGATGAGGGATTTTTGTTTTCAAGTGAAGTACGACCAATTATCCATTCGGGTATTAAACAATTTACAATTAATAAAGAAGTTTTAGCAGAATATGCTCTTTATCAAACTGTGTTGGCACCAAATACAATTGTTAAAGGAATAAAAATGCTTATGCCGGGTCATTATATTGAATACGAAGATGAAAAAGCGACAATTACCCAATATTATAACATTAATGCCATTTCTAATTTAAGTAAAGAATTAAATTATACTCAAATATGTCATAAGGTTAATGAACTACTCACTCATTCCGTGCAACAGCGATTGATTGCCGATGTCCCATTTGGCGCTTTTCTTTCGGGGGGCATTGATTCTAGTGCAGTAGTAGGTTTAATGAGTAAAGTGAGTTCTGAAAAAATACAAACATTTAATGTTAGTTTTGACGAGAGTGAATTTTCAGAAAGTAAATATGCGCAACTCATTGCAAAAAAATTTAATACGCAACATCACGAAATAAAATTAACACCCACTGATTTTTTAAAACAACTTCCCGAAGCATTAGACGCCATAGATCATCCTACAGGCGATGGACCAAATACGTATATTGTAAGTAAGGCAACAAAACAAGCTGGTATTACTATGGCACTTAGTGGTATTGGCGGAGATGAATTATTTGCAGGTTATGATGTGTTTAAACGCATGGCAGAACTTCAAAAAAAAGCATGGTTAAATACTTTGCCACGATTTGGAAGAAAGTTAGGAGGAGCAATTATTCAAAGCAAAAAAAAATCTGTTAGTGGGAATAAAATAGCTGAATTACTTAGTGAAGAAAAAATAAATTTCAATTCGGCTTACCCCCTTAATAGGAGTGTTTTTACAAAAAATGAATTGAAAACATTATTAAAAAGCACTACCGGGTCTAATGAAATGGAAAAAATAATTTCTTTAATCCCGCAGCATAAAAATTATTTATTAAGTGCAGTTAGTTTAGCTGAGATTAATACTTATTTGCAAAATGTGTTGTTGCGAGATACCGACCAAATGAGTATGGCGGTTGCTTTGGAAGTAAGGGAACCATTTTTGGATTTTAGATTAATTGAATTTGCATTAAGTGTTAACGATGAACATAAGTATCCGTATACTCCAAAAAAACTGTTAATTGATAGTTTAGGTAATTTGTTGCCAAACGAAATTGTAAATCGTCCAAAAATGGGGTTTACACTTCCTTGGCAACAGTGGTTAAAAGAAGATTTAAAAAACTTTTGTGAAAAAAATATTTTAGAATTTTCAAATTACGACTTTTGTATTTCCAAAAATGTACAAAATTTGTGGCAACGTTTTTTAAATAACGATAAAACTGTAACTTGGAGTCGCATTTGGCATTTGGTAGTCTTAAATAATTGGCTAAAGCAAAACAAGCTCGAAGAATAAATAGTGAATAGACCAAAAATAGCAATATTAATTGATTGGTATTTGCCAGGTACAAAGGCAGGCGGCCCGGTTCGTTCAATATATTCTTTAGTTAACCTTTTAAAAAACGATTTTGAATTTTACATAATTACCACTAATAAAGATTTAGGTTCGCAGCAAGAGTATACTAATATTGAAAAAAATAAATTATTTAATAAGGATGGTGTAAATTATTTTTATTTTGATTCTAAATTTCTGGTTTCAAAAAATATGTTTAACCTATTAAATCAAATTAATCCAGCATTAATTTATTTAAATAGTTTTTGGTCCTTTAATTTTTCTGTTAACATTATAAAACTTCGCGGTAATATTTTTAAGAAAACTCCCATTTTACTCGCTCCTCGTGGTATGTTAAGTAAGGGGGCTTTAAGTTTAAAGTCGTTTAAAAAAAGTGTGTTTATATTCTTATCCAGAAACCTAGGTTGGCATAAAAACGTTATTTTTCACGCTACTAATCAAGATGAAAAAAGTGATATTTTGTTAAAGTATAAAACTGAAAAAGTAAAAGTAGCCCCAAATTTAAATGCCGCTTTACCTCTTCAAGTTAATAAAGTTAAAGAAGTAAATCAGTTAAATTTATTTTTTCTATCCCGTGTTTCGCCAGTTAAAAATTTACTTTTTGCTTTGAAAATGCTACAATCAATTCCATTAGAGATTAAAATTAACTATGATATTTACGGGAATATTGAAGATGAAAATTATTGGCAAGAATGTTTGAGTGTTATTAATAATCTGCCAAAAAATATTACTGTTGCGCATAAAGGCGAATTAAAATTCCAAGAGGTTCAAAATACTATTTGTAACTATCATTTTTTATTTTTGCCCACATTAAACGAAAATTTCGGACATTCTATTGTCGAAAGTTTATTAAGTTCTTGTCCTGTTATTATTAGCGATCAAACCCCTTGGAACGATTGTGAACAATGCAATGCAGGCTTTGCGCTACCTTTAAATAATACAAAAGTATTTATAGAAAAACTAATAGAATGCGCAAAGTTAAACCAAGAGCAGTATAATTTGGCAAGTAAATCTTCTATAGAATACATTAGTAAAAAAATAAATATTAGTGATAACATAAACGCCTATAAAAAATTATTTAATGAGTCAATTAACAACTGATCTGTCTGCATTTAATAACGATTGGTATAAGCCAGGAGGAAGTTCTTTCAAAAGAATTATGTGGTACATAGTAAGTAAAATTTATTTCAAATCTTCATTTCCATTCTATGGATTTAAACGTTTTTTGTTAAGATTATTTGGAGCAAAAATCGGAAAGGGTTTAATCATAAAGCCGCATGTATCTATTAAATATCCTTGGAAGTTGGTGATTGGAGACCATGTTTGGATTGGTGAAAACGTATGGATTGATAATTTAGCAATGGTAACAATTAAAAGTAATGCATGCATTTCTCAAGGCGCTATGCTGCTTTGTGGAAATCACAACTATAAAAGAGTAGCATTTGATTTAATGGTTGGCTCCATTACGCTTGATGAAGGTGCCTGGGCTGGCGCACAAACTGTAATTTGTCCTGGTGTAAGAATGGGCAGTCACAGTTTATTAACTGTTGGAAGTGTAGCAACAGCTAGTCTCGAACCCTATTGGATATATCAAGGCAATCCGGCACAAAAATTAAAGCAGCGTGTTATAAAGCCCTAATTATACTCAATTCAAAATCATCATTCAATAATTTTATATGGCAAATATTTTCGAATTCAATGGATACAAACCGGTTATTGACAAAACTGCATTTATACATCCAAATGCAACTGTAACAGGTAATGTTACAATTGGTAAAGATGTATACATTGGCCCAGGAGCAGCAATACGTGGAGATTGGGGACAAATAATCATTGAAGATGGTTGCAACGTTCAAGAAAATTGCACTATTCACATGTTTCCTGGAACAACTGTGTTGTTAAAGCAAGGTGCGCATGTTGGCCATGGTGCTATTATTCATGGCGCTACGCTAGGCAGAAATTGCCTAATTGGTATGAATAGTGTAATAATGGATGATGTGGAGGTTGGAGACGAATGTATTGTTGGAGCATTGTGCTTTGTGCCGGCCGAAATGAAAATAGAAAACCGCAAAGTAGTGGTGGGTAATCCGGCAAAAGTGGTAAAAGATGTGAGTGATGATATGATTGCCTGGAAAACAAAAGGTACCGCTTTATATCAAAAACTACCTTCAGATTGTTTCGCCACATTAAAACCTTGCGAACCATTGCGTCGTGTGCCTACATTTAAGCCTGAACAACAAAATGAGTATAAGATTTGGAAGAAGACGAAAAAGTAATTTTTTAACTTTTTCTAATGATTTCAATTAAATTAACCCTTTTATTTTCCGTATTTTTTTCGTTAATTTAAATTCGATAATTTAAAATTATATGGCAAAAAGTAAAGAAACCAAGGTTAAGTCAATATTAAATTCTAATTCAAGTAAATTTTTATACGAATATTTAAACAATACTTCGCCTACGGGTTTTGAAAGTAGTGGACAAAAAATTTGGCTTAACTATTTAAAACCATACATTGATGAACATTTTGTAGATACTTATGGTACAGCTGTGGGCGTTATTAATCCCTCTGCACCATATAAAGTTGTAATTGAGGCACATGCCGATGAAATAAGTTGGTTTGTGCATTATATTACTAAAGATGGCTTTGTTTACGTTTGTCGCAACGGTGGCAGCGACCATCAAATTGCGCCTTCAAAACGTGTAAATATTCATACAGATAAAGGAATTGTTAAAGCAGTATTTGGTTGGCCGGCTATTCATGTGCGCGAACCGGGTAAAGAAGAAACCCCAACTTTAAAAAACATTTTTTTAGATTTGGGTTGCAAATCAGATAAAGAGGTTGAGGAGTTAGGTGTACATGTAGGGTGTGTTATAACATATGAAGATGAATTAATGGAATTAAATAACCGTTATTACACTGGTCGGGCGCTAGATAACAGAATAGGTGGCTTTATGATTGCGGAAGTGGCTCGCCTATTAAAAGAAAATAAAGACAAGTTACCGTTTGGCTTGTACATTGTTAATTCCGTTCAAGAAGAAGTTGGCCTTAACGGAGCAACAATGATTGCCCGAAAAATTAAACCCAATGTTGCCATTGTAACAGATGTTTGTCACGATACCCAAACACCCATGATGAATAAAATTACAAGTGGCGATTTGTCCTGTGGTAAGGGGCCGGTTTTAAGCTACGCCCCTGCCGTACAAAACAATTTATTAAAATTAATTATAGAAGCAGCAACAAAAAATAAAATACCTTTTCAACGACTTGCTGCAGCTCGCAGCACAGGAACAGATACAGACGCCTTTGCCTATAGTACAGATGGGATTGCTTCTGCATTAATTTCCTTACCGTTGCGTTACATGCACACAACTGTCGAAAGTGTAAATAAACAAGACGTGGAGGAAGTAATAAAACTAATTTATTATTCATTAAAACAAATAAAAAATAATCAAGATTTTAGATACATTAAATAATTAGTCAATTAACTAATTAGAAAATGTGGCAATTATAAATTGTCTAACTGTCACATCGCCTAATTGTCAAATTAAAAACTATGGCTGTTTTAGGTTCAATAATAAAAGGTGCTATCAACATTCGTTCGCGCATACCCGCACGTAAAAATGTATACAAGCAACAAGTAAAGCAATTGCAAAAATTACTTGCAAAGTCACAATTTACTGCTTTTGGTTCCAATTATGGTTTTAGCGAAATATTATTACAGGAAGACCCCATAAAGCTCTTTCAAAAAAATGTTCCTATTTATGATTATCAAAGTATTTTTGATTCATGGTGGTATCGTGCTTTAAAAGGCGAGAGAGATGTTTGTTGGCCTGGTAAAATTAACTATTTTGCATTAAGTTCTGGTACCTCAGAGGCTTCTAGCAAGCATATACCGGTAACAAAAGACTTTTTAAAGTCGATACAAAAAGGTACTATGAAGCAAATAGTGGCCACAAAACATTTTAATTTTGAGAAGGAACAATACGAAACCGAGATTTTATTTGTGGGCGGAAGTACAAATTTAAATTTCAACGGCTCTTATTTTAGTGGCGATTTAAGTGGTATTACTACTGGTACCCAGCCGCGTTGGTTTCAAAATTTTACATTACCAGGGCCGGATATTCGATCACTTCCTAGTTGGGAAACAAAACTTAAAGAAATTGTAGATAATGCCAAGTCATGGAACGTTGGTTTTATCTGTGGCGTCCCGGCATGGATTCAAATCGTATTTGAACGAATTATTAAGCAATACAATGTAAAAACCATACACGACATTTGGCCTAATTTGGCGGTGTTTGTTCATGGTGGAGTTGCTATTCATCCTTATAAACAAAGTATAGATGCTCTTTGTGCCAAGCCATTGATTTATTTAGATACTTATATGGCAAGTGAGGGTTTCTTTGCATATCAAGAAAGACCAAATCCTCAACAAGGAATGAAGTTAATGCTGGATAATAAATTATTTTTTGAATTTGTTCCTTTTAACGAAGATAATTTTGACCAAGAAGGAAATATAAAACCTAACGCCAAAGCGTTAACGATTACAGAAGTTGAGGTGAGTAAAGAATATGCGATGTTAATTAGCAATAGTGCAGGTGCATGGCGGTATTTGGTGGGAGATACAATTAAATTTACTCATTTAAAGCGTTGTGAAATAATTATCACAGGCCGTACCAAACATTTTATTAGTCTATGCGGTGAACATTTAAGTGTGGATAATATGAACCAGGCAATAAAACTAACGTCTTCCGACTTGGGAATAAATATTAATGAATTTTGCGTAATTGGAAAACCCTATCAAGGTTTATTTGCTCATCATTGGTATGTTGGTACTGATAAAGAAATTGAGGCAGAAATAGTAAAAGAAAAAATTGATTCGCATCTTAAAACCTTAAACGACGATTATGCTGTTGAGCGAACACATGCTTTAAAGGAGATTTTTTTAACGGTTTTACCAAATCAAACATTTGTTGACTTTTTAGCCAGCAAAAATAAATTGGGTGGACAAAGCAAATTTCCAAGAGTATTAAAGGGGAAACACTTAAACGATTGGCTTGCATTTTTAGAAACAAAAAAATAACTAGTTTTGATTTTAAGCTTAATAACCCAAACCCTAATAATAGTACTATTCCTTACTTTTTCGTTCGGACCAGCTTTTTTTGCGTTAATAAATATTGGCTTAAAACATGGTTACCGATCCGGGTCTATTTTAGCAATTGGTATTGTGGTTAGCGATTTTTTATTATGTATTATCATTATTTTGCTGGTACATTACGGTGCCACCAATATAATTCAAGATGAAAAAAATCAACGTTTCATGGGCATTTTGGCGGGCATCATTCTCATTGTTTTTGGTGCGTTGTATTTCCGTAAACCAATTAATAGAAGTGATGAATCTTTGGAAATTAAGGCTCCTTCAGGCAGAGCAATGTTAATTAAAGGATTTTTGTTAAATATTTTAAACCCTGCAGTTTGGGTAATTTGGCTGGGAAACGTAACAGCAGTAAGTAAAACCCTTGACTATAAAGTTTATAAAATGATATTATATTTTGGTATTACATTAGGTTTGGTATTATTAGTTGAGTTGGCAAAAATATCGCTATCTACTAAATTAAAGCAATTTTTAACCGACAAAATAATGGTGACCATCAATCGTATTACAGGTGCATTACTAATTATTTTCGGTTCGCTACTTATCTATAATCATTTTTTTGGAAAATTATGACAGAGCAAGAATTAGCTACTTTAAAAGCAAGAATTTCTGAAACAGTTACTTTTCCAAGTGTCTATATGTATAAATTTATAGTGGGAAGCGAAAATCGTAAAATAGCCTTAGTGGAAAATTTATTCGACGCTGAGGCGGACATTCACATAAAAGAGAGTGCAAATGGAAAGTATACAAGTATTACAGCCAAAGTGGTTGTGGTTGATGTGGAAGAAATAATAGAGATTTATAAAAAGGCTTCAAAAATTGAAGGAATTATTTTTTTATAATTTTTTAAATGCAAACCATAATAAAATCATCTTCATTAACTTTAGCTATAAATGACCTTGGAGCTGAGATAACTAGTATAAAGGATAATAATCAAACAGAGTATATATGGCAAGCGGGCAGCGAATGGAAACGACATGCGCCGGTTTTATTCCCAATTGTGGGGAAGCTAAAAGATAATACTTATAATTTTAAGGATAAAAGTTATCATTTAACTCAACATGGTTTTGCGCGAGACTTAGCGTTCAACTTAATTTCTTCCAATGAAAGTAGTTGTGTTTATCAATTAAAATCATCGGATGAAACAAAAGAAAATTACCCTTTTGATTTTAGGTTTACTATTAAATATATGTTGTTAAAAAACAAAGTGGTAATTAGTTATTCCATAACTAATCCTTCTAATGAACAGCTTTATTTTAGCGTTGGGGCTCATCCGGCATTTAACTGCCAATTAAATGGTAATGATACATTAAATGATTATTATTTAGAGTTTGATAAATCTATATTTTGGCTAAGTGAGTTAAAAGAAGGATTAATTTGCGAAGGAAATACAAAATTGGAGCTTGGTGAGAAAAAATTAGTACTTTCTTCAGAGTTATTTAATAATGATGCACTTGTTTTTAAAAACAATCAAATTAATAAATTGAGTTTGTGTTCTATTATTGGTCATCAAAAAATAACACTTGAATGCAAAAATTGGCCCTTTTTTGGCATTTGGACCAAAAAAAATTGTGACAAATTTATTTGTCTCGAACCTTGGTATGGTATTACCGATAGTGAAAATTCAACAGGTAATTTTCAAGAAAAGAAAGGAATTATATCATTAAACCCGCAAACTAATTTTTCTTGCAATTATTCAATTACAATAAACTCTCAACACCTTTAATTAGTTCTATTGGTATTTATTTGTGTTAATTCGTGTCAAAAAAACTTGATGAAACTTTTTGCTCTTGTGCTTTGAGGTTTAAAACTTTGTTTACCATTTCTTTTAACGTAAATTTGCAACCAAATAAAAATGGCATTTTTCGGCAACACCAAAAACAAAAGTTCTAAAGAGGATGAAATGTCTTTCTTGGGCCATCTAGAAGCCCTGAGATGGCATTTGGTGCGAAGTGCAATTGTTGTCGTCATTTTTGGAGTTACTGCATTTTGTTTAAATGATTTTATTTTCGATACTGTAATTTTTGGCCCTTTACAACAGGATTTTATTTCTTATAAAGCTCTTTGTTCTCTTGGACATAAAATTGGAGTAGGTGATGTAATGTGTATGGCTGTTAAAACCCCAAAACTGCAAACACTGGGGGCATCTGAACAATTTTTTAATCATATGTGGATTGCTTTTTTGTGTGGTATTATTTTAGGATTCCCTTTTATTCTCTGGGAATTATGGAAGTTTGTTCGCCCTGCATTAAAAGATAAAGAAATTGGCCCTGTAAAAATGTTTATTGTTATCGCATCAATATTATTTTTAATAGGAATATTTTTCGGCTACTTTTTATTGTTTCCAATGAGTTATAATTTCTTAATTAATTATCAGGTTTCTTCAAGTGGTATAGTTCAAACTAACAATACATTTGATGATTACATTTCTCTAATTTCCACCATGACAATCGTTGCCGGCATTATTTTCGAAATGCCCATCTTAGTTTATTTTTTAACACGCCTCACATTGCTCACACCTCAGTTTATGAGGAAATATCGAAAGCATGCAGTGGTTGTAATTTTAGTGGCAGCTGCAATTATTACCCCTAGTCCTGATGTTACTTCTCAAATGGTGGTAGCAGTTCCTATGTATTTATTGTATGAAATAAGTGTTTTTGTTTCAGCAAGCGTTATTAAAAAATATAAATTAGCAGATTAAAAGCATGGGAAAACAAGTAAATGATTTTAATGAGTATAGAACTAAAACCAACGAATTAATTCTTAGCAAAGATAATTTGGTTTTAAAGCGGTTGTTTAACTTAGATAGTAATACATATACCGAAGGAGCATTGTCTAGTAAAACAAAGGAGCTTCTTGGCCTGGTGGCGAGTATGGTATTGCGTTGTGATGATTGTATTAAGTATCATTTAATAAAGTGCAAAGAGCAAAACTGCAGTACCGAAGAGATTTATGAAACATTTGCTGTTGCAAATATAGTTGGTGGCACTATTGTTATTCCCCATACTCGTCGAGCTGCAGAATTTTGGGAAGAATTAATAATTCAATAAATCAAAAAAGCCTCATAATATATTTATGAGGCTTTTTTTAGTTGAAATTTAAAACACTGTTTTAATTTCCTTCTGCAGTTGGCTTGGCTTTAATTTCGCCTTTAATACGTACTTTTACTGAACTTAGTTTTGCATTGCTTGTAACAGTAACATTTTTTTCAAATCTACCTTCGCGCTTTGTGTCATACTTTACTTTAATTACACCACTCTTGCCAGGTAAAATTGGATCTTGAGGCCAACCTGGTTTACCATCTATGGTGGTTGCAGTACAGCCACATTCTCCGGTTACCGAAGTAATTGTTAAAGGTGTTTTTCCGATATTAGTAAACTTAAACTCACGTATCCCATTAGCATCCCAATCAATAGTACCATAATCTAATACCTCACTTTCAAACTTAATATCAGCGGCATTAGGGTCTGAATTTGGAACAACTGATGTTTGAGCATTAGTAAGGTAGTTAAAACCTAAAACCATTACTAATAATGACAAAAACTTTTTCATAGTACTATTATTTAATTATTAATTTATCCTTTTTTCTCTACTGGAGCTCCTTGAGGAGTTTTGTTTTCTGGGAAAGCTTGTTCAACTGGTTTAGCTTCAATGTTTCCTTTTATTGTTAAAGTTTGAACACCACTTTTTGCATTAGAATTTACAGTAACTGTTTTGTAAATACCACCAACGCGTTGCGTGTCGTATTTCACTTTAATAATACCACTTTTACCTGGTAAAATTGGTTCTTTTGGACATTGTGGAACTGTACATCCACAGCTACCCATACAATTGGTAATTACTAAAGGTTCTTTGCCATTATTCGTAAATTTAAACTCGCACTCGCCATTATCACCTTGTTTTAAATTGCCATAGTCATGAACCATTTTATCCATTTTAATATCAGCTAAACTGGCTGGTGCCATAGTTTCTGTAGTAGTAGCTCCGTGGTTGTGTCCATCGTTAGCGCTGTGTCCTTCTTGTGCAATGCTTAAAGTCGATAAACCTGCAATTAATCCTAAAGTAAAAATTAACTTTTTCATGTGTTTTTGTTTTTTATTTGTTTTAAAATAATTTTGTTTAAATATAATACTAATATCGTGCCATAAAGATAGTTCACACCTGCCATACTTTATGTATTTTTGCGAAATTTAACAAAATATTTTGTAATTATTTAACATGGAAATATCTAAAACATACAACCCTTCTGAAGCTGAATCTAAATGGTATCCTTATTGGTTAGAGAAAAAGTTTTTTAAATCAATTCCTGATAATAGAACTCCTTATACCATTGTCATTCCACCACCGAACGTTACAGGTGTTTTACATATGGGGCACATGCTAAATAATACCATACAAGATGTGTTAATTCGACGTGCACGTATGTTAGGTTTTAATGCATGTTGGGTTCCAGGTACAGATCATGCCAGTATTGCAACCGAAGCTAAAGTGGTTGCTTTATTAAAAGAAAAAGGAATTAATAAAAAAGATTTATCACGCGAAGAATTTTTAAAACATGCTTGGGATTGGAAAGAAAAATACGGTGGTATTATTTTAGAACAGCTTAAAAAGTTGGGTGCATCATGTGATTGGGACAGAACAAAATTTACAATGGATCCCAACATGAGTGAGGCGGTAATTGATGTATTTATTGATTTATACAATAAGGGACAAATTTACCGTGGTGTAAGAATGGTAAATTGGGATCCGCAAGGATTAACTGCCGTTAGTGATGAAGAAGTTATATATAAAGAAAAGGATGGACAGTTAGTTTACATCAATTATAAAATAGAAAATGAAGATGGATTTGTAACCATTGCAACTACCCGTCCTGAAACAATTATGGCCGATACTGCCGTATGCGTTAATCCTAACGATGAACGATATTTGCACTTAAAAGGGAAAAAGGTAATAATTCCTTTAATCAATAGAGCTGTACCAATTATTTTTGATGAATATGTAGACGCAGCTTTTGGAACAGGCGCTTTAAAAGTAACTCCGGCGCATGACATAAACGATTTTAATTTAGGTCAAAAACACAAACTGCCAACCATTGATGGCCTAACACAAGATGGTAAAATTAGTGAAGCAGCTCAAATTTATGTGGGCATGGATAGATTTGCATGTCGCAAACAAATTGTAAAAGATTTACAAGAGCAAGGTTTTGTTTTAAAAACAGAAACCATTAAAAACAAAGTAGGGCATAGCGAACGTACCGATGCAGTTATAGAACCACGTTTAAGTATGCAATGGTTTTTAAAAATGCAAGATGTAAGTAAACCCGCATTAGATGCAGTTTTAGGTGGTGATGTTAAATTAATTCCTGAAAAATTTATTAATACCTACAAACACTGGATGGAAAATGTACACGATTGGTGCATTAGTCGCCAGTTGTGGTGGGGACAACGTATTCCGGCCTGGTACACAAAAGATGGAAGAACTGCTGTTGCAAAAACGGCCGATGAAGCCATGAAAATTATTAATTCCAAAGCTCCGGATATTTCTGGATTTGAATTGGCCTATGATAGAGGAAATATCACTTACGATGAATTGGAAGAGTTAAAAAAACAATGGATAAAAGATGCGAGTGAATTAAGTCAAGATGAAGATGTACTAGATACATGGTTCTCATCGTGGTTATGGCCTCTCACGGTATTTGACGCCAACGTTATAAAAAACGGATTTGAGAATGCAAATGCAGATTTAAAATATTATTATCCAACTAATGATTTAGTAACTGCCCCCGAAATTTTATTTTTTTGGGTTGCACGTATGATTATTGCAGGAAAAGAATACACAGGATTGAAGCCATTCACAAATGTTTATTTAACGGGTATTGTACGCGATAAATTAGGACGTAAAATGAGTAAGAGTTTAGGTAATAGTCCTGATCCTTTAGAGTTGATAGAAAAATACGGAGCAGATGGTGTGCGTGTAGGGATGCTGTTATGTTCGCCCGCCGGTAATGATTTAATGTTTGATGAAAGCTATTGTGAACAAGGAAGAAATTTTGCAAATAAAGTTTGGAATGCCTTTCGTTTGATTAATGGATTTGAAGTAGGGGAAATAAAGCAGCCCGAATCGTCAAAAACGGCTATTACTTGGTTCGAAAATAAATTATCAGAGCAATTAGTATTTATTAATGACCATTACACAAAATACAGAATGAGTGATTCTTTAATGGCAACTTACAAATTAGTGTGGGATGATTTTTGTGCCTGGTATTTAGAAATGATTAAACCCGATTTTATAGGTGGCGTTGCTCAACCCGTTGATAAAACAACTTATGAAGCAACCATTCATTTTTTAGAACAATTATTAAAAATTATGCACCCATGGATGCCTTTTATTACGGAAGAAATTTGGCATCTATTAAAGGAACGTAAAGAAAAAGAATGTGTAATTATTGCAGATTGGCCTAAATCTCAAGAAGGAATTAATGTTTTATTAAATGAAGCATCTCGAGAATTTTTTGAAGTTATAACTCGAATTAGAAATTTTAGATCTTCAAAACAAATTTCGCCAAAAGAAGCATTGCAACTTAATATTAAAGAAATCAATAATGAATCCAATTATTTATCTTCTTTTCTTGAAGAATTTATTCCAATAATCAAAAAACTTGCCAATGTATCAGAAATTATAAATGATGTAAATGATAAAAATATTATTTCTATTTATCAAACCAAAAAATATGAATTTATAATAGTATCTGGAATCGAGACAAACGTTGAAGAAGAAAAACAGCGTTTAGTAAAAGAGTTAGAATACAACAAAGGTTTTTTAGAAAGTGTAATGAAAAAATTAGGTAACGAAAAATTTGTTGCCAACGCAAAGCCTGAAGTATTGGCTATTGAAAGAAAGAAAGAAAATGATGCGCTAAGCAAAATAAAAAGTATTGAAGAACAATTAAAATCAATGAATTAAAAGTAAAATGAAAATATGAAAAATGTATTTAATCAAAACGACTCTGCGGAAATAATTAACCGAATTAATAAATTAACAAATTCAACAAAAGCAAATTGGGGGAAAATGACAGTGGCTCAAATGTTAGCACATTGTAATGTGACTTATGAAATGATTTATGAAAACAAACATCCTAAACCTACAGGCTTTACCAAATTTATTTTAAAATTATTTGTAAAAAAAATTGTTGTAAACGAAACACCTTACAAACGTGATAGCCGAACAGCACCACAGTTTTTAATTATCGAAACAAAGGATTTTGAAACTGAAAAAAAGCGTTTAATTGATTACATTAATAAAACACAGCAAGCAGGCGAATCTTTCTTCGACGGAAAGGAATCGCATTCATTTGGAGTTTTAAATAAAACAGAGTGGAACAATATGATGTACAAACATCTCGATCATCACCTAACTCAATTTGGTGTTTAATATTTTTGGAAAATAAGTTTTACAATATAAAATTATCGCCAGAGATGGCACATAACAAAATCAAAAATTGGTGTGCTTACCAAGAGCGGTCGCAATTTGAAACTCGCCAGAAATTAGTTGAATACGGTTTATTTACTGAAGATGTTGAGCAAATTATTGCCAAACTAATTGAAGAAAATTATTTAAACGAAGAGCGTTTTGCTTTCGCTTTGGTAAGTGGTAAATTTAATATTAAGCAGTGGGGTAAAATCAAAATCAAAATTGAATTGAAAAAGCATAAGGTGAGTGATTATCTTATTAGCAGAACTTTAAACAGTATTGATGAAGAACTTTATGCAATTACTTTAAAAAAAGTTATTGACAAGAAACAGAGATTAACTTCAGAAAAAAATAAACAAAAATTAATTCAGAAGTTAATTCAACATGCCATTAGTAAAGGTTTTGAGAGTGATTTGGTAGTGGAAGAAGTAAAAGAAATTGTTCAGGCTAAATCTAAAATTTAATTTCCAAACCTTTGCTTTTTCTGTAATCTATTATTGGTTGGTATGGACCAAACTTATGTTGAATCTCAGGGAATGAATCTATATAAGGTCCTTTACCATAATCAATAGGTTTGTGTTTAAAATTCGGGTAATTTGATATTCCATTATTTACAGGCCGTTTATGTATTCTATCGTCATTAACAAAAGCAGCCACATCAAAGGCTTCTTCCATGGTTAATTTAGGTTTATCATAACTTGTAGTTGCATTTGGCATATTAGCATAAATAAATGCCGCAGCTTTTACAACGCGATGCATACTGCTACCCGGTTGATACGATTTTAAACCCCATAAAGGAGGAAATTCGTAACATACATTATCTGCTCTCATTTTACCTTCACCATCTACACCATGGCATGTTTTGCATTCGCGCATATAAATTTCTTCGCCTTTAACAGGGTCGGCAGGTCTATCTAAAAAAGTGATTTCAATAGGTTTGTCTCCTTTAACATGCTTATCTACCGGAACGTTTTGTCCCAACCATTTAATATAACAGATAATGGCGGTCATTTCTTTGCTTTCTAATTTTAAAGGTTTGCCATTATGAGGACGTTCAATGCAATTATTTACGCGTTCGGCTAAAGACAAAATTTTATCTTCTCTTGCACGGTATTGCGGGTAACGGGCATGTGTACTAAAATAATTAAACGCATAAGGTTTGGTGCCAGCCTCTAAATGGCAATTGGTACAATTCATTTTATTCCCTAAATTTTTACTTACTTTTCCTTCAGGACCAATATAATAAGCTGTATTAACAATTAAATCACGGCCATAACGAACAGCATCACCAAATTCGTTTTGAGGAATAGTACTAGTATCTGGTACTTGCCAAATAGCCTCAATAGAATCTATGCTGGTTTTTTTAGAAATAGAATCTTGCTTTATTTTTACTGTATTTGAATGGTCTTCCTTACAAGCAAACATTAAAATAAGCGATACGAATGAGATATATACAAGCGAGGTTAATTTCATAATAAACGAAGTTAATTGTTTTTTAAATTGATTAAAAGTTATTTCAAGATTTTTTCTGTTTCAGAAATTTGCGATCTTATTTTAATTTTTTTGTAGTGCTTAAAATTATTAAGATTTAACACAAAAGAGGAATTAGGATTAACTTGGACTGTGTTTATTATTTTTGACTTAGATAAAAATGCACCATAAATTATTTCAATAGTATAATTATCAGCTTCCGTTCCTTCGTTATTTATTTTTAGGATATTGTTATAATTCGTAGAAGTAAAATAATAAGGAAAAAGCGAACTATTCATTGCAATTTTATATTGAGGAAATTTTATAAAGCGATCTTTTAGGGTTATTTTTTCATATAATCTAAAATCCCAAACCGGAATTTTTTCCTGTGTAACTTCCAATATTCTCCCATTTTCGCCAGTACAAATTAAATAATTTCCGTTTGCGAGAAGCTCTACACTCCCCAGTCTTGCGGCTTTTCCATTTGTTAAAGTGTCAAAATCTAATTTAAATTCCCAAATGGGTTTTAAGGTGTCGTTTTTATTGTATGGAATTTTTAAACGCAAAGCACTACTTATATTTTTAGGGCCAATTTCATTATTATTAAAAAGAGTTAATTCATTGTTCGGTAAAATTCTAACATCGTGTTGACGCCTAAACAAGTGCGTTTCGTATACCAAGGAATCGAACGGCGTAAGTTTTTCGCCATATTGTGCAACTATTTTTTTTGTTTTCTTTTCAATTTTAATAACTCTACTTAGGTCGCGAAAACCTAAGTAGACGTAGTTTCCAGTTTCATCAATAGACATGGAATTTAAATGAATACTAACGCTAGTTACTTTTTTAATTTTCGCTAACTCTTTTATTAACGTTAAATCAAAGTGGTCAGAGGTAACCCAACGCCAAACCTCTTTCCCTTCGGGATTATATTCAACAACAAAATCATCATCAAATCTTACAGCTTTAGTTGTATCATTATTTTCTGATTTAAAAAAGTAGGATTTTGCCTGTAAAACAATAAAATTACCATTTTGTAAACGTTTAAAAGAATGATGGTAATTAGCCATGTGGGGTTTTACTTTTGATGTATCGTCCTTTAAACTCCATAGCACCTCCAAATCTTTTGATATGTAATATATATTAGTGTCGGTTATGAATGTTAAGTTGCCATTTGGATACATATGTAAATCTCTTAAAGCCCTGCCTTTTTCCAAACCTTTATTTATTAATGGAAATTGCCAAACAACATTACCAGATCTGTCAATAGCACAATGATATAAATCACACCAAATAATACCGTCTTGATATTTGGTTTTATCATTGTAGGTTTGAATTAAATTAAATTTTTGATCGCTACCGTAATCATTGTACATTAATGAAAATGTATGAATAGTAGAGGTTTCAATAAGTTTTTGACTAAAGTCGTAACTTTCAACCTTCCATTTATAGGCCTTTCCGAATTTTAAATTTTTCACTAAAGTAGCATGGGTAGAATCAAAAATAATTTGAGTTTTTTTTTCCGGAAAAATTTCTTTTTCTACCCCATAGTTGTCTTCTGAAATTATAAATTTATATAATGTAGCATTTTTTGTGGGGCTACAATCGAACATTATTTGATTATAATTTAGAATCTCATTGTCTTTAGGTAAAATTTGAGCAGATACTTTACTAAATAGACTTAAAACTAAGAAATATGGAATTAATTTAAGTAGCATAGTTAATTTAATCAAAACTACGGTTTTTTAAAGTTAATTTAACAATTAAAATAACTTATTTGCAAAGTTAAAATCATTAACGGGTTGTTAATTAAAGGTTAATAATTCATTTTAGCGTAAAATTAATTAGTGAAAGTATCATATTATTGAGTGAATGAATTGGTGGCTAAACCATTTTAAATGTACATTGTGATATATTTTTACAAATACTACAATGAAAATACAATTATTAAAATTTGCGTTGACATTATGTTTCTTTGGAGGCATAATAAGTGGTTATTCTCAAACTAAACCAAAACAGTTCAACATCCCTCAAAAAAGAGTATTTTATGATTCATTGCAAGGTTTTGATGAAGAGTTAGCCTCTTCCACAGCTTTAAAAAATGGGTTGTTACAAACCGAATTACCGGTTTTTTTAAGGGTGCAAAAGCGCGAGTTTATAAATAAAAAATATAATTTAAAGGAAAGTTTAAGTGAGTGGCCGGCCTACGCCAATAAACCTATTGGGAATGGAGGTCAGCCATTAATCCTTACAGCAGCTTGTAGTAATGAGGACTTTGAATTGGGCAATATTTCAGGGTGGACAGGAAGTCAAGGTTCAAACAGTAATTCTCAAACCATGGGTGGATGTTGTCCTACAGCCGGAGCTAACCATTCAATGGTTCCTAGTACTGCTTTCGATCCGCTTACAAATATTTCTTTGGCCTCACCGCTTGGAGGAGCCTGGGCTGTTCGTTTAGGTGATTTATGTACCCCAGGGCAAGTTAATCGTTTGAGTAAAACCTTTACTGTAACTTCTGCAAACGCATTATTTCAAATTGCCTACTTTGCTGTTTTTGAAGATGCTGCAAGTCATCCTTGTAATGCTACTCCATACGTTAATATTAGTATGTTAAATTGTAGTGGTGTTCAATTATCATGCCCTTCAGTATCTGTTACAGCTCCAAGCTCTGGAGGTAGTAGCGGATGCTCTAGTACAACCAGTGGTTGGACTTCTGGTAATTTTTTATCATTTCCTACATTTACTTATGTAAGTTCTTATTCATACAGCACACCAACATATTCTACTTTTACAACCTATACAGCTGGAGGTTATTGGTATTATGGTTATTATGGAAGTTACTATTACCCACCTTACACATATACAGTCGGGTCTGGTACACCAACATACGTTACAACAACCTATACATATAATTCTTCTTGTTACCCACCTTATTCAGGTTCTTGGTCAGGTTGGAAAACCGCATCTTTGGATTTGACTCCGTATATTGGTACTTGTGTTACCATACAGTTAACCGCTGCAGGTTGTGCCTATGGTGGACACCGCGGTTATGCCTATTTTGACACACAGTGTACTCCAATAAATTTAACAGTTAATAATAATGTCTTTCCTGCTGGTACTGTAGCTTCAACGGTTTCGGCGTGTGGTGCCACAACTGGAACAATAGTTGCGCCACCTGGTCTCGGGCCATATTCCTGGCAGGGTCCAGCGGGTTCAGGTATAAATAGTAATCCTAGTCAAACTATTACGACAACAACAAGTGGGACTTACACATTAACTATGAATCCCCCTGGTTCTTGCGCACCTATTGTAAAAGCAGTAACTTTAATATTTGCCACTAATCCTACTTCTACATTTTTAAGTAGTAATAATTGCGCTAACTATACCTTCACAAATACTGGTTCTGCGGCCCCCGCTGTCCAGAGTTATTCTTTTATAGGTTCTTCTGCACCTCCTAGTTTTACCACTACTTCTGCTACAACTTCCTTAGTGTCGTTCCCAAGTGCGGGTAATTATACCGTAGTGCACGTTGTAACCAATACTGCGGGATGTACCTCAACGACTCAGGCGGTAGTAAATGTACCGACTGCGCCTAATGTCAACTTTTCAGTTCCTTCGGCTACTCAGTGTTTAAATGGCAACAGCTTTAGTTTTAATGCCGCAGTGGGAACTGGGGTTCATAGTTACAGCTTTAATCCAGTAGTTGGTGCTCCTCCTGTTGGAGGCACATCCAATTACGTAGGTAGTTTTACCGCACCTGGTACTTATACGGTTACCCATAGTGTAACAAATGGTGGTTGTACCAACTTTTCTACTTCGGTTGTAGTGGTAAACCCAATGCCAAGTTTAACCGGTTCGCCAATCAATGCCTCTTGTGGTAATCCAAATGGTAGTATTATTATAAATAATACATCTCCGGCTGGGCAAACAGCAGTAAGTTTTTCGTTAAATGGAGTTGCCATTGCTTCTCAAACAGCTACCGGTTTATCAGCAGGAATCTATACAATAGGTATGACAAATAATTTTGGTTGTAAATTTACCACCACTGTTAATGTTGCCAATACGCCAGGTATAACTGCTTTAGCAACTACCACCGTAAATGCTACCTGTGGGAACTCTAACGGCTCTATAAATATTGGATTAGTTACAGGAGGTACCGCCACTTATTCTTATAATCTTAATGGGGGCGTTTATGGAACGGGAACTTCTTATACTGGTTTGGCGGCAGGAACTTATACTGTAGGTGTTAAAGATCCTAATAATTGTACCTTTACTAAAACAGTAACAATTAATAACACTCTGCCTCCAACAGGCTTAACCTTTACAACCAGTCCAACAGCTTGTGTGGGCAATACAGGTATTTTAGGCATAACAGGTGTAACAGGCGGTGTACCAGCATTTAGCTATAGCTTAAATGGCGTAGCTACAACAAGTATCACGAATAGCTTAGCAGCCGGACCAAAAACGATAACAGTGAAGGATGCGAACGGATGTACTTATAGTACTACAGCAAATATTAATACCGTATCAGGACCAACAGCGGCAGTTACTGCCACAACAAGTGCTGCATGCGGTAACCCTAACGGAAGTGCCACAGTAACATCTGTATCGGGTGGTGTTCCGGCTTATCAATACTCTTTTAATGGTGGAGCTTTTGGAACTAGTAACAATCAAGGTGGTTTGTTAGCCGGTCCAAAAAACGTAGTGATAAAAGACGTTAATGGCTGTACCTTTACAGTAAACTTTGTAATAGGCAATACCGGGAGTCCGGTATCATCCGTAGCAACCTTAAGTAATGTAAGTTGCTTTGGAGGTAATAATGGTACCTTTAGTATATCTACCAGTGGTGGAACACCGGGCTATAGTTATACATTAACACCAAGTAATATGCTTAGTGGGACTGGTCAATTCTCAGGCTTAACAGCTCAGAATTATACTGTAAATGTACAAGACGCATTAGGCTGCGTAACAACTGTAACCACATCACTTTCACAACCTGCAGCCTTAACTTTAACACTAAGCTCTAATCAACCATCGTGTTTTGGAGGGAATAATGGTACCATCACTGCAACAGCAGGTGGTGGAACCACACCATATTTATATAACTTAAATGCAGGAGCTAATCAAGCCAGTAACATATTTACAACATCTATTTCGGCAGGCGCATACAATATTACTGTTATAGATAATAAAGGATGTACCTTAAGTCAAACCGTATCAGTAAGTCAACCTCCAGCGCTAGCCTTATCAATGTCAAGTAACAGTGCAAATTGTACTTTTGCAAGTGGTAACGCCAGCGTAACAGCATCAGGGGGAACACCAGGATATACATACAGTTGGACACCGAACGGAGGAACTGGACCTCAAACAACAGGAGTTGTTGCAGGCAGTTACACGGTGTTAGTAACAGACACCAAAAGCTGTACACAAACTGGTGTTGTAACCGTAGGCGCTTCTATAAGTGGAACAGCCGTTATATCTAGCTTTACTAATGTTAGTTGTTTTGGGGCGGCTAACGGAGCTATTACGGCAAATATGATAGGAGGAACAGCACCATTAACTTATAGCTGGAGTGCACCAGTATCATCTACCCTACAAACAGTGGGCGGACTAGCTCCAGGCACCTACAGCGTTCAGGTAACAGACTTTTTTGGATGTAAATCAAGTACAGTTGCTACCATTACTCAACCGGGTTTAATAAACTCTACATTAACGGCAACACCTGCTACTTGTTTTAACAGTTCTACAGGAAGTGCAACAACCACGATTATAAGTGGTGGAACTCCAGGATTTACATATTTATGGACGCCTGGTGGTGCTACAACAAGCATTGCCTCAGGTTTAGCTGCAGGATTATATTCTTGTCAGGTGACTGATGCTAATGGTTGTATTTCAACAAAAACTGTTAGTATCACCCAACCAAGTTCAGTAACTATTAATACAAGTACAATAACAGCATCGTGTAACCAATCTAACGGATCTATTAGTTCGACCGTAACCGGAGGAACAGGACCGTATACTTATACTTGGAGTACAGGCTCAAACGGAACCAACTTAACAGGTATACCTGCAGGTACTTATACCGTGCAGGTAAAAGACAACAATAACTGTTTATATACCCTAGCAGCAACCGTACCAAATGCGGCTGGCCCTTCGTTATCTATACTTAGTCAAACGAATGTAAGTTGTTTTGGAGGCAGTAATGGTATCGCAGTTGCTCAGGTAACTGGTGGAACACCAGGACCAGGTTTCCCGGTATACAACTGGAGTAACGGACAAAATACAGGAACAGCCACCAACTTAAACCAAGGTGTATATAGTGCCACAGTGACAGATGCTGCAGGTTGCATTGCTTCTGTGAGTGTAACCATTACGCAACCGGCATCTTTAACAGTAAACGTAAGTGGAACAAATCCAAAATGTTTTAATTCTACTAATGGTACAGCTAACGCAGGTGTAGCTGGAGGAACAGCGCCATACACTTATGCTTGGTTACCAGCTCCAGGAGCAGGGGTAACTACTGCAACACCAAGTGCTATGGGTTCAGGTACTTATATTGTAACAGTAACAGACAGTAAAGGCTGTATCCAATCAGGTTCAGTAGCTTTATCAAATCCACCATTAATGTTGGCAAGTGTATCAAGCACAAACTTAACTTGCTTTAACTCTGCCAACGGTTTTGCAGCAGCAACAACAACTAATGCAGTAGGTACCGTAAATTATTATTATACAGGAGGTACATTGCCATTAACCGCACAAAACGTGAGTGGATTAACAGCAGCTACCTATACGATGTTGGCAACAGATCAAAACTCATGTACTGCTTCAGTTGTATTTACAGTGACTCAGCCACCTTTATTAACAGTAGGTATTACCTCTACAGGAAGTATTAGTTGTAGTGGTGGTAACAATGGTTTTGCTACAGCTACTCCAAATGGAGGAACGCCAGGGTATAATTACTTATGGAGCAATGGACAAACCAGCGCAACAAGCAGTACTTTATCTGCTGGAGCATATACAGTTACTGTAACTGATAGTAAAGGTTGTTCAGCAACTGCTAATACCACTATTATACAACCTGCGGGATTAACTGCAATTGTTACAGGAACGAATGTAACTTGTTTTGGTTTAAACAATGGTATCGGAAATGTAAATTATGGAGGCGGGGTTGGTATACCAAGTATATTGTGGCAACCGGGCTTACAGGTTGTTCAAACCCCAACCAATTTAACAGCACCACAAATACATACTGTTACTTTAACAGATGCTAATGGTTGTGCGTTAACTAAAACCTTAAATATTACACAGCCAACCGCTTTAACAGCAACAGTTAATAATGTTGTATTTACAAACTGTAACCAGTCCAACGGTAGTGCTTCGGTAGCAGTAAGTGGAGGAGCAGGAGGTTATACTTATCAATGGACTTCTAATCCTTTATTTACGAATAATAATATAACAAACGTTACCGCCGGAGCATATACTGTTACAGTTACAGATTTAAACGGATGTCAAACGTCTCAAATAGCTGCTATTAATAACATTGCAGGTCCAACTATTAACAGTTTAACCAGCTCATCAGTTATCTGTTTTGGACAATCAAACGGTACAGCGAGCGTATCGGCAACAGGTTTCGGTGCTTTAACCTATTTATGGAGCTGGTTAAGTCAAACAGTTACAGCCGTAACTAACTTACCAAACGGTATACATAGTATTACTGTAAAAGATGCGGCGAACTGTATTACTGTTGGTACTGTAAACATTGCACAACCAACACAAGTGGTAAGTGCTATAGGAGGCTTTACCAATGTAACCTGTTCAGGTGCAGGTGATGGTATGGCGGTGGTGTTGGCTAATGGAGGAAATCCAGGATATACTTACAGTTGGACACCAACTGGCAATATCTCAGCAACCCTCACCAATGCTAATCCGGGTACATATACTGTTTTGGTGAAAGACGTGAATAACTGTTCAACAACTAGCACAGTTACCATTACTACACCAAACCCATTAATTATTACCACTAACTCTGTACAAAACGTAAACTGTAATGGCGGAAACAATGGATTAATTAATACCAGTATCACAGGCGGTACACCAACCTATAGTATTACATGGACACCGACTCAACCAAGTAATCCTTTGATTACAAACTTAGCGGCAGGTAGCTATAGCTTAGCGGTAACAGATACAAAAGGTTGTACAACCAATAGCGTTTACACCATTAATCAACCATCTGCTTTAAGCGTAGTAAGCACAAACACAACAGCAGCTACTTGCGGTAACTCAAATGGAACAGCGAACGTGGTAATTACAGGTGGTACTAACCCATATAACTATAGTTGGAATACACCGACTCCACAATTAAGCAACAGTGCTAGTAACTTAGCACCGGCCAACTGGGTATTAACGACTACAGATAACAAAGGCTGTGTGATACAAACAACGGTAACAGTGCCTGCACCGGCATTACCATCGGTTATAGCAGCGGTTACCAATCCAAACTGTTTTGGTCAATCAACAGGAAGTGCAACATTAACAGCAAGTGGCGTAGGTCCGTTTACTTATAGTTGGACACCGAGTGGATTAACCACAGCAGTTATCAGTGGAATAGGAGCAACAACATATAGTGCAGCAATAACAGATGCGAATGGCTGTAAAACGAATACTACAGTAAATGTGGTACAACCATCGGTGTTAGTATTAAATCAATCTCCGGTACAAACCATCTGTTACGGAACCAATGCTAATGTTTACGGACAAGGTTCTGGCGGAACGATTCCATATAGTTATACATTAACAGAATTAGGCAGTGGCGTAAGTACAACATCTACCACATCAAATGGTATTACCAGTATTAATACTTTAACTACCACTACACAATACACAGTGGCGGTAACAGATGCAAATGGATGCAGTACTGCACCTCATACAATTATCGTCAATGTAAATGCACCGTTAACGGCTATAGGAACTACTTTAACAGCTTGTGATAATAGAAAAGTGACCTTGACGCCAAACATTACCAGTCAAGGAAATGGTGGGCCATTTACGTATAATTGGTCAAATACAACAAGCGGGCCAACTACTACGGTTATTACAAATTACAATACTAATCCAAATACTTACTCGGTATTAATTAGTGATGGTTGTACTATTCCTAATGCGGTAGCCTTCTTTACAGTTAATGTTAATCCGGTTCCTAAGTTTGACTTTACACCTGATAGTATAAAAGGTTGTGCTCCGTTAACAGTTAATTTCCAAGCAGTATCAACAGCAACTAATTACAATGCTAGTAATGATACGTACTTCTGGAGTTTTGGCGGGGATAATTCTTCTTATGGTAATCCGGTATTGATGACATATACTACAGCAGGTGTATACGGTATTCAAGTTGTGGCAACAAATAGCTTTGGTTGTACACGAAAAATAATATCTCCTTATGTGGTTGAAGTTTACGGAGTACCAATGGCAGAGTTTGTTCCTAATCCGCAAAGTACTACGTTATTTAATCCGGTAATATCGTTTACAAATCAGTCTATGGGGGCTACTTCATATGTATGGGATTTTGGAGATTATGCTTCATTAAATAACACCTCAGGCTTTACACATCCTTCGCATGCTTATGACGCTGTGGGTCAATACAACATTTACTTAGTAGCAATAAATGCTAAAGGTTGTAAAGATACTGTGATGCATACGATTGAGATTACTCCAGAAATGGCAATTTATATTCCAAATGCGTTTACGCCAGATGATAATAATTTGAATGATACCTTCCAACCGAAAGGATTTGGTATTAATGAGGATAAATACAGAATGGATATTTTTGATCGTTGGGGTGAGCTGTTATTTACAACTAATACATTTAAAAAAGGATGGGATGGTAGAGCAAAAGGTGGTAGCGAAATAGTTCAAGATGGCGTATATATTTATAAAATATATGTGGTGGATTTAGAAGGCAATAAGAAAAACTATGTAGGCCATGTTACCTTGATTAAACAATAATAAATAAAAACACTAATCATAAAAAAAGCTACCGTATTTAATACGGTAGCTTTTTTGTTTTAAAAATAATGTAATAAATAGCTAATTGTATTTACGATTTATTTTTAATAATTGAAGTGGCACTTTAAACATATGTGACAATTTAAGTTTTGATCCTTCAACATCTTGCCACTCCATAACGGCGTGTTCAAATAATAATTGTTCAATGTTTGCTTTGTTTAGGTTACGAATTCGGGCAATTAATTCAATGTCAAATAACCAACTTGTAATAAAGGGTTCGTTAAATATTGAGGAGGCAATATCAGATCTAATTAACTTGGCACCACATTGAGTATCATAAACGGGAAGTTTTAAAATAATACTGGCAAAGGTCGCAAACACACGACCTAATAAGTGCCTTTTTCGTTTTCTGATAATATTAGAACCTAGCCGTTTCCAACGAGAACATAAAATAAGCCATAAATCCGGATTTTGTTCGGCAATGTTTTCCATTAAAAGAACCTCAGAAAATGGTGTCGCTAAATCAGCATCTAAATAAGCTAGATACTTGTATTTGTTTGAACTGGCCATTTTTAATATGCCTTGTCTAATAGCTTCCGCTTTACCAGCATTCTTTTCTAAGTTTAAAACAAAGCAATTGTCAGGGTAATTGTTGCTTATTTTGTAAATTACATCAAGTGTGTTATCACTACTACCATCGTTAACAAATAAAATATCGTAGCCTTTATTATTATTTAAAAAATCAGTAAATAAATTTACTTTGAGACGAGAGGCTTCGTTATAGCAGGGAATTATAATACAGGTTTTTGTCATTTATACTAATAACCAACACGGTAAATATAAATAATTATATTTGTCGAATAGCAAATAGATTAGTTTTGTTATAATTGAAAAAGTAAATTATTCTAAATGAAGGCTACCAATACACTTTTAAATAAAGATTGGAAAATTGTAATAGCATTGTTTATTTGCACATTTCTTTATTACTTTATTTATTTAAAAGAAGTTTTTTTAAATGCTAATTCTATATTATCGACAGTTGGTGGGGATTCAACTAAAAATTATTTCACATTTATTTATCATATAGTAAATGATAAAAGTGCATTAAATTTTTCGGGTCTAAATTATCCTTTTGGTGAACATTTGGTTTATACAGACTGTCAGCCGTTATTAACGTTTATTCTTCGATTACTGCCTTTTACGCAGAATTATTTAATTGGCATATTACACCTTTTAATTTTGTTTTCTTACGTAGTAACTCCCTGTATCTATTTCAAGATATTTAGGTTGTTTCATGTTAACGCGTTAATTGCTTTTTTAAGCGGATTAGCAATTGTAATACTTTCGCCGCAATTGATGCGAATAGGTGGCCATTTTGGTTTAAGTTATGGGTGTTGTATCCCATTATTAATTTATTTTTTAATTAAGTACAGTTTAAAGCCAAGCAGAAAAATTTATATAGCCGTTTTAATTTATAATTTTTTATTGTTCTTTATTCATCCTTACATGGGTATGGGTTTGTGTTTGCTAACCCTGCTTTATTTGGCTTTATTTAAGCTGGTAGCTAAAATTAATTGGGGCAAATGGTTAACAGCAACATTATTAATGGGACTAATGCCTATTATATTATTTAAGGTATTTATGTTTATAACAGATAAGCATGTTGAAAGATCTGACTTTCCTTTTGGTGCAGATGTGTATGTCTCAAACGTGCCATGTGTTTTTGTTTCTTATTTTGGCGGACCATTTGAACATTTTATGAAACAAATAATAAAAGTGGGGAATAGAGAATGGGAGGGAGTTGCTTATGTTGGCTTTTTTGCTAATTTTTTAATTGTTTTAGTAGCAATTTTAGCACTTGTTTTTTTTAGAAAATACCGTTTTAATAAAATAGCGTTGGTGTTGTTTTTGTGTGGTATAATTATGCTGTTGTTTTCTTTTGGGCTGCATACTCAATTATTAAAAAGTTTGAATATTGAAATAGTTGCATTGAATCAATTTAGATCACCAGGCAGATTTGCATGGTTTTTTTACTACATTTTACCTATTTTTTTAATTGTAAGTTTAAATAAATTATTTACTGATTTGTTTAACAAGAATTCTTTAAAATGGATGATACCGATTGCCCTTCTTTTTTTATCCTTTAATTTATTAGAGGGACATTATTACAACAGAATGATGTTTGGCAATGCCTTTAAAGTAAAAAACGTTTTTAATTACAATTTACTGAGTGATGCGGAGAAGAAACTAATTAATAAGGTTAAAGAAATTAAACCACAGGCCATATTACCAATGCCTTTTTATCATTACGGCAGCGAAGTAATTGATAGATCAGGAACGGATTTGTGCTATATTTCAATGTTAGTTGCTTACCATTGTAATCTTCCAATTATTGGCGCGCATTTATCACGTACTTCCGTGCCTGAATCTGTTGAGGAAATTGGCTTATTAAATAAGTATATCAATCATAAAGAAATATTTAAGAAGTTTGATGGAAAACCCATAACTCTAATACAAACGCCTTCAGATAATTATATGTTAGATGAAATTGATTTAATGAAACACTCTAAATTTATTAATCAGTTTGGCGATTATAAACTGTTTACTATTACTAAAGAAGATTTGAATTTTGGCGAAGATAAAATTGACAGTACCTACAAAATATTTGTTGTAACAGGTAATACATTAGATACATTAGGCTTAAAGTTTATAAAAACCGAAAACCGAAAACCATTTATTACTTCCATTGGACAAGATTACGAGCGATTATATACTGTTGAGAAAGGACAATTACCGGCAGGGAATTACATCATTAGTTTTCATTATTACTTTAAAGAATTTAAGTTCAAGTACATCGAGTGTAATTTTATACTTGCTAAAGATGATGGAAAAAACCCTACTTGGGAATCAATATCAAGTGTAAGAAGAACACATATTTATAGCGATAAAATTGTGTTTGAAAAAGAAATTACAATTGACCCCAACTCCAAATATGATTTTGTATTGAATGGTGGAGGGAATTACCCTTATTATATTGATAATTTTTTATTTAGACCATCAACTGTAAATGTGATCATGAAAATAAATGCAAAAACGACATTTATTAATAATCATCCTTTTATAATTAAATGATTTTGTTTCAGGAGAAAATAATATTAGTTTTAACGCTTATAAACTAATAAACGAATAAGTAGTGAGTTTAAAAAGATCGATTAAGTTAGCGCTTCCAAAGTATCAAAAATTAATTCTAGATTATAAAGTAGAGTTTAAGCCTCGTTATGGGTATGGCAAAAAACCGCATGAATTATTATATAAACTTATTGATGCGAACAGAACTGCTTATGAAAAGCAAATTGATAATATTTTAAAATTTAAGCCAGTTTTTGATGCAATTAAAAAAACGGAGCAAGAAACCAACGAAAATGAACCGGCATGGAACAATGGTTATTTACCGGTCTAGATATAATAGCTTTATACACTTTAATAAACGAGTTTAAGCCAAAAAAATACATTGAAATTGGTTCGGGCAATTCAACTAAGGTGGCAAAAAAAAGCATTAAGGATAATAAATTAGATACAAAAATAATTTCAATTGATCCTTTTCCAAGAGCAACTATTGACCATTTGGCAGATACAGTAATTAGAAAACCACTTGAAAATATAGAAGATTTAAAATTTATTGTTAACGATCTTGAAGAAAACGATATTTTGTTTATAGATAATTCTCACCGTTGTTTACCTAATTCAGATGCAATGGTATGTTTTTTAGATGTGTTACCTTATTTAAAAAAAGGTGTAATTGTTCACATTCACGATATTTATTTGCCTTATGATTATCCTCAGTTTATGTGTGATCGATTTTACTCTGAGCAATATATGTTAGCTGCTTTTGTAATGGCAAATCCAAATAAATATGAGCCAATATTTCCTTGTATTTTTGTGAGTGAAGATAAAGCCTTAGCGGCTATGTTAGAATCAATATGGCAAAGCGATAATACAAAAGGCGTAGAAAAACATGGAGGTTCTTTTTGGTTAAAGATTAATTAACTATAGAGGAAGCATGTGTTAAAAGCTTATAAAATGGCTCTTAATTTATGAGCCATAATATTTATTTATGACTAAGTATTGTCGCAACAATCATTCCATCAGAGCACAAATACACTTTTATGTTAAAGTTTTTATCCATGTATTCTCTTACTGCGGGATGAGTAAATAGGTAGGTTATTCCCGGCTGCATATTAATGTCTTTGTTTGAGATATCACGTATAGTTATATTATAACCGAATTTGTTATTGTACACGTGCTTGTAAAACAAAGCAGGACCATTGTAACCGGCAGTTAACATTTCAAATTTTTTAGGCACGTTCTTTAATTCATTGTATTGGTGCAGAGCATCGCCAAATTGAGTGTCGTGCCAGCCTGGCTCCCCTTTCAAATTATGCTCTAAAACAGCCGAATAGGGTAATGCAAATAATCCAAAACAAAAAGCACCTTTTGCTAAGTAGGATAATTTAACGGTAAATTTCTTATAATCTATTATCGATTTTAATCCTAAGGCTAAATAAATACTAAGCATGGGATAGAGTGGCGCATCGTACCACGGCGTTTTGTTTTTAGATAAAGAAATAACTAAAAGGTAGGTTATACTTGTAGTTAACCATATGATGCTTTTGCTTTTATAAATATTACTTTTAGGTAAAAAACCAAATAAAATAATAATGGCAGGAATAAAAAGAATGAATTGATAATCGCCTTGGTACATTTGTTGAACATAATCATAAAACGGTTTCGTAGACCAGTCGTTTCCGGCAGTATAATATCTGCCTACCTCACTTGTAAAGGTTGCTTTAATGTAGCCGGGATTTCTTTGCTCTCGCAAAAGATAGTATCCGGCAATTAAAACGAGAACAGAGATAATACATAGATAGAAGTATTTGTTTTTAAGAACATACACTACTTTATTTTTTAATATACCATATATTAAAAAAGCGGGTAATACCATAAAACAGGCAATGCCTTTGGCATAATAACCCAATAAAACAAAAATACTAAAGATGATTAAGTATTTTGTTTTTTTATCTTCGTATTCAATGAATTTATAAAAATAGATAATGGATCCAGTAACAAAAAATATTAAAACAGAATCTAAATCTGCAGTTCTGGTGACGTGAAAACCAACATAACCTTTTGTAGATATCAAGCCTAAAACGGCGTACGCCATAAAGTCTAAACCCAGTTTTTCTTTAATAGAAAATCGTATAATTAATAAAACTACACCTAAAGCGGCTAATGCTGAAGGCAATCTTACTGCAAATTCGTTTGGACCAAAAATTTTAATACAAATGGCTTGAAAATAGCAAACCAGCGGAGGATTGGTAGCCCACATTTCTGGAGCGCCATTGTAATGTTTTACAAGCAAGTCGCCATTAAGGCACATTTCGTAGGCATTAACGGCATAAGTTCCCTCGTCCCATAATTGAAGTCCATAGCTATCTAATTGAAAGAAAATTGAGAAATAAGTGGCAAGTAAAAGTATAAAAATGATTATATTTTTTTTTGTAAAATATTTCATTTTAAACGGTCATCTCTTTTACCTCGCCTTCAATAATTAATTTGCCGGCTGTGGCGTTTTTAATTTCATCTACACTAATGCCCGGGGCACGTTCTAATAATTTAAATCCACCTTCAGGAACGATTTCGTAAACACCTAATTCTGTTACAATTCTTTTAACACATTTTATTCCTGTTAAAGGCAAATCACATTTTGGTAATAATTTACTTTGTCCCGCTTTATTTACTTGTTGCATGGCCACAATAATATTTTTTGCACTAGCCACTAAATCCATTGCACCGCCCATGCCTTTTACCATTTTCCCTGGAATTTTCCAGTTAGCAATATCACCAGTTTCACTAACTTCCATGGCACCCAAAATTGTTAAGTCAACTTTTTGCGAACGAATCATACCAAAACTAGTAGCGCTATCAAAAATGCTGGCTCCTCTTTGTAAAGTAATGGTTTGCTTACCAGCGTTAATTAAATCAGCATCCTCTTCTCCTTCAAAAGGAAAAGGCCCCATGCCTAAAATGCCATTTTCAGATTGTAATACAACTTTAAATTCGGCAGGGATATAATTGGCAACCAAAGTGGGAATTCCAATACCAAGGTTTACAAACATCCCATCTTTTACCTCTTGCGCAATGCGCTTCGCTATTCCGTTTTTATCTAACATAATTGTACTTTTTAATGATGTTCAAAAATAGCATTTTTTACTTAGTTTAGGGATACTTATTAGCATCAATTTTACTAATTTATAATTATGATAATTAAAAATATTTAAGTAAATCTGTGTTAATTCGCGTCAAAACAATTTAAGTTTCAAATTCCTGTATAGCTTTTCGCCATTCTTCCGGTACTTCTATGCTTTCATTTTTAAGGTAATCCATAGCCACTAAAATACCTATTCCATTTGCGCTTTCAATTAGTTTGTTGTTTTCAAATTTACAAATGGAGTTTTTTAAAGTAATACTCTTTGTACCTAATTTTATAACTTTTGTAAAACAAAAAATAGTATCGTTTAAGTATACTTGCATTAGGTGGTTTATTTCTGTACGGGCTAATACAAATCCTCTTTCATCCCAATTGATGCTATCTTTAAAAATTTGATTAAAGTAGTTTACTCTCCCTAATTCAAAAAAATTATGATAAACAGAATTATTTAAATGATTTAATCTATCAATATCACAAAAACGAATTTGTAATGGAACACTATGTTTGTAATCTTCAAATTGCATTATACTTGGCGGTTTAAAAGTTCAAAAGCGAATTGTTTTAAATTATTTTTCTTTTCTTCCGAAGCTTTAATTTTTTGTAAACAACTAATTGCGATTTGAGTATGCGCATCAGCTTCTTGTTGACAGTAGTTTTTTACGTTTAATTCGCTAAATAATTTTAAAGTATTTTCAATTTTTTTGCTGTGATTTTTTTCGAAAGCTAATTTTTCTAATTCTTGTTTTTGCAAAGGACTTCCTAATTCAAATGCTTTTAGGAGCAAAAAAGTTTTTTTGTTGGCTATAATGTCTCCGCCAACTTGCTTTCCAAATTTATCTTTGTCAGTTGCGTAAGCATCTAATAAGTCGTCTAATAACTGAAAAGCAATGCCTAAATGTTTACCAAATTCGTAGAGATTCAGTTGCGTTTCAATATCCACATTTGCATTGATGGCTCCCATTTGTAAACTACAACCTAAAAGTACGGCAGTTTTTTTTGTAATCATGTCAATATAATTACTAACGGTTGTCAACTTTGCAGTTTCAAAGTTCATATCCTCCTGTTGGCCTTCACAAACTTCAATAGCAGTTTTACTGAATAGTTTGTTTAATTGCTTATACTCATTGCCGTCATAGCTTTCAAGCACTTGAAATGCTTTAGTCAACATTACATCACCACTTAAAATTCCAATATTGGTATTCCATTTTGTATGTACAGTGGGTTGATTACGTCTTAAAGGTGCTGCATCTAAAATATCATCGTGAATAAGTGAGAAATTATGAAACAGTTCAACGCAAAGGGCAGAGTTTAAAGCAATTTGAGGTTGTTTGTCAAATAAATCTGCTGCAATTAAAGCCAACAAAGGTCGTAAACGCTTACCACCTAAATTTAAAATATAAATTTCGGGCTCATAAAGCTCTTGTGGGGATTTGGTTTTTAAATTAGAAGTATAACTTTCTAAATGCTGCAGAAATAATTCCAGAAATTTTTGATAGGGCTTCACGGATATTAATTTGTTAATTAATTCTGATTAGCAATATCAATTAAATAGCTACCATAACCACTTTTTGTAAGGGGCGTAGCCACTTTTATAAGCTGTTCTTTATTAATGTAACCCATTTTAAAGGCTACCTCTTCAATGCATCCAATTTTTAAACCTTGACGTTCTTCAATAACTTGAACGAATTGACCAGCTTGCATTAATGAAGGAAAAGTTCCGGTATCTAACCAAGCAGTACCTCTATCCATAATGCTCACTTTAAGCTGTTTACGTTTTAAATACTCTTTATTCACATCTGTAATTTCGTATTCGCCACGAGAGCTGGGTTTTAAGTTCTTAGCAATTTCAACAACGCTGTTATCGTAAAAATATAAACCTGGTACGGCATAATTCGATTTTGGCTCCTTTGGTTTTTCTTCAATAGAAAGAACGTTAAACTCTTTATCAAATTCAACAACACCATAACGTTCTGGGTCACTCACGTGGTATGCAAACACAACGCCACCTTCTGGATTATTAATAGTTTTTAAAGATTGTCCTAAACCAACCCCATAAAAAATATTATCACCTAAAACCAAAGCAACCTTATCTTTTCCAATAAACTTTTCGCCAATTACAAACGCTTGCGCCAGTCCGTTTGGTATTTCTTGCACGGCATATGTAAATTTACAGCCAATATTTTCACCGTTTCCCAGTAATTTTTCAAAATGTGGTAAATCATGGGGTGTACTAATTATTAATATTTCATTAATGCCTGCCATCATCAAAACAGAAAGCGGGTAATAAATCATGGGTTTATCATAAATAGGCATCATCTGCTTACTCATTGCTAAAGTTAAAGGGTGTAAACGTGTTCCCGAACCCCCTGCTAAAATTATTCCTTTCATATTTTAGATTGCATTTGTTTTTAGTTGTTGCGTCTTATAATCAAATCATCATCTGATTCTTTAGTCTTTTGAAGAATGATTATTTCATAAGATTTCTTAAAAATTGTATTTACAAATGTATAAAATTATAAATATGTTGTATTTTTAAGAATGAAAAATAAAACACTTACATTCTTTATTTCAGGGATTTTGGCTTTGTTCTTTTTGTCCTTTAGACAGGAAGATGATTTCTATAAAAAATTGGTACAACAAGCCATACTGCAAACAAAAATAGAGGTTACATACGTGCCCGAATATGTTCAAATTAAATATCCGAATGGCGATGTGCCTTCTAATACAGGTGTTTGCACCGATTTAGTAATTAGAAGTTACCGAGGACTTAATATTGACTTACAAAAGGAGGTGCATGAGGATATGGTGAAAAATTTTAAAAATTATCCCAAACTATGGAAACTAAAGGCACCGGATACAAATATTGATCATCGCAGGGTTCCCAATTTGATGACCTTTTTTAAGAATAAACACGCAGATTTAAAGGTTACAACTTCAGCCGAGGATTATAAACCTGGAGATATCGTTACTTGGAACCTACAAAATAAAAATGTTGTAAGCGGTATTACTCACATCGGGATTGTAATTAATCAAAAGTCAAATGATGGGAAAAGGTATTTAATAGCCCATAATATTGGTGCCGGAAATCAAATTGAGGATATGCTGTTTTCTTACACAATAATTGGCCATTTTAGGTATAAAAAATAAAAAGTATTAATTGCCCTAAAGTATAAACTGGAATCAAAATCAAAAGATTTTTTGAAAAAATGAGTAAATCACTAATTTGAATGATTAAAATGATAACATTAAGTTCACATTGAGTGAATGGGGGCATTCAATTATTAAAAAATTAGCTCAATCTTACCTAATTATCTAACTTTGGAAAAGGAAATACCTGAAATATGAAAAAAATAGTTTTAAATTTAATTTTCGGCTTACTTTTGGTAAGTTTTTCGTCTAAGGCTCAAGCGCCAAGTTATAACCAATTGGTTTCAATTGTTCAAGCAAAATTACCATCTTTAGATGTCTATAATAAAATTGTGGCAATTAATGTTTGGTCTGCTTCAAATGCAGCCAGCCGCGAAACAAATAAAGAATTTGACAAAGCATACAAATTATGGGAATTTGCTAAATTAAAAAACGGTAGCAAAGGTGCAGTGGTTATAAGTTGCAATGTTGATGATGTTACTACCGGGAATATTTCAATAACAAAAGACGGTATAACAAAGCTTATTACCTTAAACAAGTCGGATTATGATTTTTTAAATAATTTAGCTGCGGGTACAAATTGTGTTTACGACAATACTGGAGCTAAAGTTTATGAGAACTTAAGTGCCGATAAAATATTTATTTCTTTTAACCAACTTATTACCCGATAATTAATTTATTCAAAGAACTATGAAAAATCTGTTTATAAAATATCTTTTAGTGTTTGTGTTTGTTTCTGGACTTGTTCAGACACATACAGCACAAAATGTTACATCTTGTAACAATAGCCAAAATTTTTGTAATAATCCGGCCTTTCCAATGACAGTAGGTGGAACTGGTATACCGGGGTTGGGAAATACTGTTAGTAATCCATTTTCAAACCCTCAAGGTGTAAATAGCGGTTGTATGTTTGCTAATGTGCCTGGACCACAATGGATGATTTTAACAGTAAGCGCCAATGGTAATTTAGGATTTTCTTTAGGTCAAGCTGGATCGCCTAACCCGCAAGCAGGTTATTACGATTGGATTCTATGGCCAGTTACAGGTAATTTAGCTACAACTTGTGCAAATATCTTTGCAGGTACTCAAGCTCCAACAGCTTGTAACTGGAATTGTACTTCTGGTGGTGGAACTGGTATGGGCACTGTACCGGCTGGTGCGAGTGCTTGTAATTATCAACCATCTGTCCCTGTTACGGCTGGTCAGCAGTTCATTTTCCTATTTTCTAATTATAGTGGTGTAAATGGTAGTGTAACTTTTCAAAGTACCGGTACCGCAGGTTTGAGTTGTAGTCCTTTAATTGTTCCAAGTGTTACTGTTTGTCCAGGACAAACAGCCACTACAACTGCCACTTGGCTTGGAATAACTAATCCAACAACTTATACTATTAATCCAGGCGGTATAGTTCAAACAAGTTCAGTAATCTCTGTTAGTGCATTAGCTAATACTGTATTTACCGTTTTAGCTGCATCAACTAATACGGCTGGGCAAGCTGTAAACGCTCAAACCACTTTCAGTTACATTACAAACCCTAATATAACTCTAGCAATTACTAATCCTACTAATTATTGCTATGGCTCAAATATTACTTTCACAGCAAATCCTTCTGGTGCCACAGTTTATAGTGTTACTGGTCCTGGCGTTACTACCACTACCTTTAATACAAATAATATAGTTATTCCTAATTCTGCTACCACAAATATTGGTACTTTTTCGTTAATAGCCACGTATTCTACAGGTTGTATCGGAACCGGAACAACACCGGTAAATGTTTCAGGAAATCATTCTTTAACAGTTAACTCAACTAGCAATATTTGTCAAGGTGGAACGGTTAACCTTACTGCTTTAATGCCAGCCGCCGGAAATCCTACAGCTTATGCTTGGGTTGGCCCTAATGCCTTTTCTTCTTCAGTTCAAAACCCAACACTTAATAATATTCAACCATTATCAAGTGGTATTTACACCGTAAGTTCTAACATTAATTTTAATGGAAAACAATGTCCTCGCACAAATACAACGCAAGTTAATGTTGTTGCTACAAATTCAGTAAATGTTACTCCTAGCTTTACTTTATGTCAAGGGGCAAACTTAAACTTATCATCCTCGGCAATTGGAGCTTCAAGTTATTCTTGGGCTGGTCCGGCTTATAGTTCGGTAATTCAAAATCCATTAATTAGTTCTGTAATGCCTGCTAACGCAGGAAATTATACTGCAACTGCATTCTTTACAAATGGAGTTATTACTTGTTCTCAAAATGCAGTATCTAATGTTTCAGTAGTTGCTACATCTCCTGTGGCAGTAACTCTTCCTAATAACATTTGTCAATACGATAATGCAACAGGTATTACTGCAAATGCTCCAGGCGCAATTAGTTATTCTTGGTTTGGACCAAATAATTTTACCTCAACTGCAACAACCAACAGTATTCCTAATATTCAACCAATAGCTACTGGTCCTTATTTTGCTACTGCTATGTTTGCTATTGGTACAGTAAGTTGTACAATTACTGGTTCAAATCAAATAAGTGTGGTACCTGTAAACTCAATCACTGTTATTCCAAATATTACAGTTTGCGAGCCGAGTGGAGCAACCTTTTTAGCAAGTTCGCCTGGCGCAGTTACCTACTCGTGGAGTGGACCGGGAAGTTATACCTCAAACGTAACTAATCCTCAGTTCTTAAATTTGAACCCATCAAATTCTGGAAACTATACCGTAACTACTTCATACAATAATGGAATTTTAACCTGCTACAACACCAATGTAACTTCGTTGCTGGTTAACCCTATTTTAACTTTTACCTTACCGCCATATCAACAAGTTTGTTACAATTCACCATTACTAATTAATGGACCGGCGGGAGCAACTTCTTATACTTGGACAGGTTCAAGCGGATTTAGTTCTAATTTACAAGATTTGCAAATACCAAATATTCAAGCGTCTCAAGCAGGCGTATATCAATTGGAAGTAAACCTAGGTCCTTGTAAAACAAACCAAAGTATAAATATTGATGTATTATCTCCAATGCAATTTAGCTTAACACCAGATAGCAGAACAATTTGTCGTGGCGATAGCGTTAAGTTTGTTATGGGATCAACAAATGGAAGCGGTAATTACGCTTATGTTTGGAATCCACAAACATATTTAGGTTCGCCAACTGGAAGTATGCAAATTGGTATGCCATTAGCAACAACAATTTATCAGGTTGCCGGTCATGATATTGCTTGCCCTCAGTTTACTTTAGGATATACATTTACGGTTAATGTAAATCAACCTCCTATGCCCGATTTAGTGCTTGATAAAGTTCAAGGTTGTGAACCTTTGTGCTTATTTTATAACACAAAAACACAATCGGAAGCTGCTATTACAACATATGATTTTGGAGGTATTTATAAAATGCAAGCAGATAGCTTTAATTTTTGTTTAGAACAACCTGGCACATATAACTTAAAAATATATAGCAAAGGTATAAACGGCTGTAGTGGTGTATACGATTTCCCATCACCAATTGTAGTATTCCCAAAACCACATTCTGATTTCAGTTGGACACCGGATTTAGTAACTACTACAGATAATCAAGTAACATTTAAGCCTAGTTCTAAGTACGGTCCTGTAGTGAATACAACTTGGCAGTTTACTGGTTCTACAATCACAGGTATTGATACAACTATTACAAATTCGCCACAACGTACTTATGAAAATTATGGTAAATACCCAGTTATGTTAATGTCAACTACAGATAAAGGTTGTAAAGATACCGTGGTTAAATTTCTTGAGGTAGTAGAAGATTTAAATATTTTTATACCAAACACCTTTACCCCTAATGGTGATGGTTTAAATGATATATTTAATATTAAAGGTGTAGGGTTTAAAATTGAAAACTTTAGCATGGAAATTTTTGACCGTTGGGGAACTGCAATTTATTACACAAAAGATGTTATGAAGGGGTGGGACGGAATGTCGAAAAGTGGAATGTCTCAGGATGCCGTATATATTTACAAAATAAAAGTAGTTGGTGCTAGTGGGCAAGGTAAAAAAGAATATGTTGGCCATGTAACGTTAATTAAATAATTATATTCTATATAAACATTAAACCCCTGATAGATTTAATTCTGTCAGGGGTTTTTCTTGTTAAAACTTTTCTGTATTTCATTCATCAAACAATAGTCGCATCGAGCAGCCGACAATAGGAGGGGTATCGAGATGTGTAATAATCAGTTTTCGATAGGTATTATTACCTAAATTTACAGTGTGATAAAAATTGGTGAAAATATAACGCTTCCTGAATTCCCTCTATTATTGGCGCCCATGGAGGATGTAAGCGATCCTCCTTTTCGATACGTATGCAAACAATATGGAGCGGATTTGATGTACACCGAATTTATTAGTAGCGAAGGTTTAATTAGAGATGCCATTAAGAGCCGACAAAAACTGGATATTTTTGATTACGAACGCCCTATTGGCATTCAAATTTTTGGAGGTGATGAAGAAGCAATGGCACTTTGTGCAAAAATTGTGGATGCCACCAACCCCGATTTGGTAGATATAAATTTTGGTTGCCCGGTAAAAAAAGTAGTATGTAAAGGAGCCGGAGCCGGGGTTTTAAAAGATGTGGATTTAATGATTCGCTTAACAAAAGCGGTTATTAAAAGCACCAATTTACCTGTTACCGTAAAAACGCGTTTGGGCTGGGATGATACTAGCATAAATATTATGGAAGTAGCCGAGCGCTTGCAAGATGTTGGCATTGCTGCATTAGCAATTCATGGGCGTACCCGTGCACAAATGTATAAAGGCAGTGCCAATTGGAAATATATTGCTGAGGTTAAAAATAATCAACGTATTAAAATTCCAATATTTGGTAATGGAGATATTGATAGTCCCGAAAAAGCCTTAGAATACAAAAACACATACGGAGTAGATGGCATTATGATTGGCAGAGCCGCCATTGGCTACCCTTGGATTTTTAATGAAATAAAACATTATTTTAAAACGGGAGAACATTTACAAAAACCAACTATTAAAAACAGAGTAGAAGTGTGCAAAACACATCTGCAAAAATCCGTAGAATGGAAGGGCGAAAAATTAGGTTTATTAGAAATGCGAAACCACTACGCCAATTACTTTAAAGGGATACCAAACTTTAAAGAGACCAGAACCAAATTGGTAACATTAGATTCTAGTAACGAAGTGTTTACAGTTTTAGATACTGTTATCGAAAATTATTCTAACTAAAGTCTTACTAAATTATTCCAAATCTTTAATCTAAAAAATACTATCTTTAAAGGCTATTTTATTTACCTCGCTCCGAAGGATTGCAAATCCTTCGGAATAATTTTAGAAATAAATTTATGTAATTGAGAAAAAATATAACTTAAACCACAGAGTTACATCCCTTAGGAGTAGATTTTAAATTGACTATGTACAGAAAAAAAATCATAAAAGCTTACATACTCTTAATCATTTTTTTAGTTGGATGTATTAAAGTACCAAGACCTTGCTTTACAGAAGAAAGAATTGGGCTTAATAAAATTAGGTTTGATGCCAGTTGCTCTGAGAATGGTGTTAAGTTCCATTGGAAATTAGGAATTAAAGATACCATAACCGAAAGTCCAATTTTCGAGTTCACTTTTCCCAATTCAGGAGAATTTTTTATAATCTTAAAAGTAGAAAATAAAAACGGCCGAAAAAAAAGTATTCTAGCAAAAAGAGAAAATAAATTTTATAAAAGTATCATTGTAAATTAATATTTTAAACATAAAAGGTTAGCCCGCCCTCCACGTATTTGTAATCCTTCGGAATATCTATAATTTACAAATAAATTTAATTAAGAAAGGGCAGAAGCAAACGATAAAACCAGATAGGGTGTATTTTTAACTTTAACGGTTGCTGTTGTCAATAACAAAAAGCGAATCCAGAAATTATAAAGTAAGATTAATTAAACAAAATTTAATCATTCCTAATCTTTCCAAATTATTCTCAATCATTTAATCTAAAAAACACTATCTTTAAAGGCTATTTTATATATGATATCCTACATTATTGGAACTGTTTCTCATTTAAACCCCGCTTTTGTAGTTTTAGAGACCAACGGGGTGGGTTATGGGTTGTTAATTTCCCTCACTACTTTTACCCAAATTCAAGATAAACCTACCGCTAAGTTATTTACCGAAAGCGTTTACATTCGGGATGATAACCCCAAACACTATGGTTTTGCCGATGAAGAAGAGCGGGAATTGTTCCGTAAACTTATTTCGGTCAGTGGGGTAGGTGGAGCCAGCGCACTGTTAATGTTATCGAGTCTTACTGCCAACGAAATAGCAGGGGCTATTAATACGGCCAATGTTACTATGTTAAAAAGTATAAAAGGTATTGGTGACAAGACTGCTCAGCGTATTGTGGTGGACTTAAAAGGCAAGTTAGGTAAGCACGAAGGAGGAATTTCGCAGATTTTAACACCGTCGTACAATAAAAATAAAGAGGAGGCGTTATTAGCACTCACAACATTAGGATTTCCTAAAACTTCGGCTGAAAAAGCGCTTGAAAAAGCCATTAAACAGCAAGGCATAGGAACCGATAATGTGGAAATGTTAATTAAACAAGCATTAAAGAATTTTTAGCTATTTTTAAAGCTTTTTGAGAGCCAACGGAATTATAAATTTTGTATTATTAACAAGCGCCACGGCTTGCTTAATGGGTGTTGTTACTAAATCCGACGAGTTGGATGTAGACAACAGCAATCCCTTTTATACAGATACTACCTCTCTTAAAAACATTGCGGTGGTAGATACGCCTGACCCCGATTTACACTACAATTTTAACGATAACAATGGTAAGCCGCCGCAATTGGATCCAAAATCTAAATTGTATTTAGAGGATCCAAGCAATATTAAAACCGAAACCAATTACAACCCAAAAACAGGGCAATACGATGTAAAACAAAAAATTGGTGATATGGATTATCGTCCGGAAACCTACATGAGCATGAAGGAGTACCAAAACTACATGTTCAAAAAATCCATGCGCGATTACTGGCGTTCGCGTGTAGCCGCAGACGATTTAAATAATAAACCTCGTAAAGGCATGATTCCGAAAATGCAAGTAAACAGCGAGTTATTTGACCGTATTTTTGGAGGTAATACTGTAGATATTAAGCCAACTGGTACCGCAGAGTTAATTTTTGGTTTAAATCGCAATAAAAATTTAAACCCTGCCATTCCTCAACGTCAGCAAAAAATAACCAATTTTGATTTTAACATGCGCATCCAATTAAACTTAATTGGTAAAATTGGCGATAAATTAAAAATTACTACTAACTACAATACCGAAGCCAGTTTTGATTGGGAAAATCAAGTAAAATTAGATTATACCGGCTACGAAGACGAAATTCTTAAAAAAATTGAAGCCGGTAATGTTACTTTGCCTTTAAATAGCTCTTTAATTAGCGGTAGCCAAACCTTATTTGGTGTAAAAACAAAATTACAATTTGGTCGATTAGATGTTACAACTGTTTTCTCTCAACAAAGAGGTAAAAAACAAGAGGTAACGGTTCAAGGAGGTTCGCAAACACAGCAATTCGCGGTAAATGCAGATGCTTACGAACAAAATCGACACTATTTTTTAGGGCATTATTTTAGAGACCATTATGACAGATGGATGGGAACCTTGCCTGTTATTAATACACCGGTAGTAATAACAAAAGTGGAGGTATATATTTTAGGTATTAATGGTAGTGCTGAACAAACACGTAACATTGTTGCTTTTCAAGATTTAGGAGAAGATATAAAAGACGTTTGGCCGGGTTTAGCTTCCCCAACGGCTAGTTCAGCTATTACGCCCGGTTATGCAATAATAGATACGTCGCCTAATGATAGTATCCCTTATAACGATGCCAATAATTTATATTCTTTAATGACCAATACAGCAACTGGTATTTTAAAAAATAGAGCCTTGGTAGATGTTCAAGCTTTAGCAACTTCTATTCCTATCAGCAATATAAATAATGATGGTGGTAAATACATGGATCCATCACGCGATTACAACACTATTCAAAATGCCCGTAAATTAAATGCTACCGAGTACTTTTTTAATCCACGTACCGGTTTTATTTCATTAAACCAACAATTAAATAACGAACAAGCTCTTGCCGTTTCATACCAATACACCTATGGCGGCAAAACATATCAAGTAGGGGAGTTTAGCGATCAAATTCCGGATAATTCAAAGTTGTTGGTGTGTAAATTATTAAAAACAGTATCCGTTAGCGTTAAACACCCTATGTGGAAGTTAATGATGAAAAACGTTTATTCATTAGGAGCTTACAATTTAAATGCAGATGCCTTTAAGTTAGATGTGTATTATAATAATATCGAAACAGGAGTTGATGTGCCTTATTTACCTTTTGGAGCAATTAACGGTCAACAATTAATACGTGTAATGAACTGTGATAAACTAAGTGCCAATGGCGATAGAGCGCCTGATGGTGTATTTGATTTTATTAAGGATTATACTATTTTGCCGAATAACGGCCGTGTGTTTTTACCAACTATTGAACCTTTTGGTAGAAGTTTGGAAGCTAAGTTTTCTTCGTCCGATTTTCCGGAAGCTGACAAATATATATTTAGAGAGTTGTACGATTCTACAAAAACGGCCGCCACTTTTATTCAAAACAAAAACCGCTTTAAAATTAAAGGAAGTTACAAATCGGCTTCCGGATCGGAGATTGCATTAAATGCACTTAACATTCCTCAAGGCGGTGTAGTGGTAACAGCAAATGGTGTGCCTTTGGTTGAAAACACAGATTACACAGTTGATTACACCTTGGGGCGTGTAAAAATTATAAACGAAGGTATTTTAAATTCTGGCGCACAAGTTAAAGTAAGTTTAGAAAGTAACTCCTTATTTAATGTGCAACAAAAAAGTTTATGGGGAGCTCGGTTTGATTATAATGCCGGTAGAAACTTAAAATTAGGGGGGACATTTTTACGTTTTAATGAACGGCCTATTACACAAAAAGTAAGCATTGGCGATGAACCGGTAAGTAACATTGTTGCAGGAATAGATTTTAACTATAAAACCGAAATACCTTTTTTAACACGCCTATTGGATAAGTTGCCATTATACAGTACAAAAGAAATGAGTAGCATTAGCATGAGGGGCGAATATGCTCGTTTATTTCCAGGTAACGCTGCGGCAATTAAACAAAATGGCGGAAATTCTTATATTGATGATTTTGAGGGGTCTATTTCTTTAATTGATGTCCGAAATCCTAATGGTTGGTATTTATCAAGTATCCCGCAAGGACAATCATCATTATTTCCTGAAGCTAATTTTTCAAATGACATTACAACTGGTTTAAACCGTGCACGATTTAATTGGTATACTGTTGATCCAATGTTTACTAGAAGTCAAAGTGGAACAACACCATCGTATTACAACACCACTGTATTCTCAAACAATATGTGGCGTCAGGTGTTTGAAACTGAGTTATTTCCTGGTAAAACACCGCCTAACGGTCAGCAGGTTATCCTTCCGGTGTTAGATCTTGGCTTTTATCCAACCGAACGCGGACCTTATAACTACGATGTACAACCAACATCCAACTCGGCAGGTATAGATAATAATGGGTTATTAAATAATCCTAAAAGCCGTTGGGGTGGTATTATGCGCCGTTTAGAAACTAATGATTTTCAAGCAGCAAACATTGAATACATCCAATTCTGGATGATGGATCCTTATAATGAAGATTACGATGTAACTACTCACCCCGATTTTGATCCGTCAAAAAAACCTGTTGGGGATTTGTATATTAATTTAGGAAACGTGTCGGAAGACGTGATTAAAGATGGACGTATGGTTTACGAAAATGGTTTGCCAGGCCAAAGTTCTTTTTCAAGTTCACTTCCCATTGATACTAATAACGTATCAAATGTACCATTAATTCCTCCAACTGTAAATGCCTTTTCACAAGATCCGAATGATCGCCCTTTTCAAGATGTTGGGTATGATGGCTTAACAGATGATGGAGAGCGTGACCGTTTTAAACAAGCTCTTAACGATATGAATAGTGGGTCGTTTCCACAATCCGTTAAAGATGCCTTTAACAATGACCCAAGTAGCGATAATTATCATCACTTCAGGGGCGATGATTATGATGGTAATCAAGAAAAAACCCTTGTACGTTACTCTAAATTTAATAACCCTTCTGGTAATTCACCCACCGAAGAACAATACAAAAACTTAAACTCTGATGGTTATTCAACGGCTGCAACAAACCTTCCTAATATTGAAGATGTAAACCGTGATAATACTTTAAGTGAGACGGAAAACTATTACCAATATCATCTTAAAATTTCGCCTAATGATGTTAACCCAGCGTCAGTAGGTACAAATTATTTAGTAGATGCCTTTGATGGAACCGCCGATTTCGGTGGCACCAAAAAAACTGTAAAATGGTTTCAATTTAAAATTCCTATTTCGCAGTTTGAATCAACTGTTGGCGGCATCGAAGGCTTTAACTCCATCCGCTTTATGCGCGTTTACATGAAAGGTTTTGATCGACCTATTTTGCTGAGGTTGGCTCGTTTTGAGTTGGTTAGAAGTGATTGGCGTCGTTATCAATTTGATTTAAGGCAATCAGGCGAATATTTGGCGGTAGATAATAACGGAACAACATTTGACGTAAGTGCGGTTAACTTACAAGAGAACGCTACAAAAGTTCCAGTAAATTATGTATTACCTCCCGACATTCAACAACAACAAAATGTGCAAACAACCAATCTTGTTTTACAAAACGAGCAGGCCTTGCAAATGCGTGTTTGCGATTTAAAAGATGGAGATAGTAGAGCCATATTTAAAAATGTGGATTTAGATACACGTATGTTTAATAATATTAAAATGAACGTACATGCCGAAAAATTAAACAACATTCCTTTAAATGATGGTGATGTGACTCTTTTCTTTAGAGTGGGTAGCGATTATAATAATAATTTTTACGAGTATGAGGTGCCACTTAAATTAACGCCAAAAGGTAACTATGACCCTAATAGCACCGATGCTAGATATGCTATTTGGCCTGCCGATAATGAAATTAATTTTAATTTTGTAAAGGATATTACAGAGGTAAAACGCCAACGAAACGATAAGTTTGGCTACTTCACCGCTTCTAATCAAATCACACAACCTTTTTCAATTAATCAAGGTGGCTATACAGTTACAGTAGTAGGTAATCCAAATTTAGGTTCAATAAAAAGTGTAATGGTTGGTATTCGGAATCCAAAAGGTGCGGATAATTTGGCGCATTGTGTTGAGGTTTGGATAAACGAGTTACGTTTAACCGATTTTAATAATCAAGGAGGTTGGGCTACAACCGGTCAAATACAAGCTAAATTAGCAGACCTAGGAATGGTAAGTTTAGCCGGCACCTATAGTACGCCGTTTTGGGGAAGTGTAGATAAAAAAATAAATGAACGGAGCAAGGAAACGAATTTAAATTGGGACATGAGTACGTCATTAAACATGGGTAAATTTTTCCCAAGCAAATGGAAAGTTACGCTTCCTGTTTTTTATAATTTTGGAAGAACTATTATCACACCTCTGTTTAATCCTTTAGACCCTGATGTGAGAACAGGAGATTTACTGAAGAATAATGAAATTAGCGACGGGTTAAAAGACACTATTAAACGCCAAACGCAGGATTTTACTGAACGAAAAGGATTTAATATTACCAACATGCGAATAGATGGCTTAAAGCGAAAAAACGCAAAACCTATGCCATGGGATATTAAAAACTTTTCGGCAACCTACGCTTATACCGAAATTAATAAAAGCAGTGTAAATATCGAGTATGCAACAACACGACAGTTTAGAGGTAATTTACAATATGCTTTTAGTTTACCAACGCCACCTACTCTCAAACCATTTTCAAAAATAAAATTGTTTGACAATAAATGGTTTGCCTTAATTAAAGATTTTAATGTGCAACTTTTACCAAATCAGTTTGGGGCCACTGTTGATTTAAATAGAACGTATTCCGATTTATTGAACCGAGATATTACCAGTCTTTATTCTGGTAAAAGTGAATTTACTCCGCCCGTGTTGTATAACAAAAATTTCACAATAACGCGCGGATATAATTTGCGTTGGGATTTTTGTAAAGCTATTAAATTTACTTTTTTAGCAAATAACGATGGTAGAATTTTAGAACCACAAGGCGATGTAAGTAAAACCAATCAAGAAAATAGAGATACCGTAATAAGTAATTTAAAAAAGGGTGGAACAAATACTATCTACCGCCAGCAGGTGAATTTAGATGTGAATTTACCACTTAATAAAATCCCAGTTTTAGATTTTATGACAGTAACTTATAAATATGGGGGGACTTATACTTGGAACAGAAGACCATTTGCGGCGATTGATTCAATAGGCAATACCATACAAAATACCAATACCCACAATTACACTGCTAATTTTAATATGACGCAGTTGTATAATAAAATACCATATTTTAAACGGATTAATTCTGGTCAGCCACGTAATGCTGCTTTTAAAAATGACGAAATTAAGAAGAAAGGACCAAAAAGTGCAAGCACTTCTACTGCCAATATTTCCAAAGGACAGGCAAAGGCTTTAACCGATAGTACTAATCCTAAAAAAGATGAAAACTTTAAAGATGTTTTAGAGTTTTTGGCTCGTGGAATAATGATGATAAAAAATGTCTCAATTAGCTACCAATTGCAGGGTGGACAGGCATTACCAAATTTTAAACCAAATTCGCAATACATGGGTATGGACTTTGCAAATCAGCAGGCGCCTGGTTTCCAATTTACAACGGGCTGGTACGATGCTACTATTAGGCAGCGTAGTGCTCAAAATGGTTGGTTGGCAAGGGTTCCGCTCCAAACAACACCTTATACCGAAACAAACAGTAAAACACTTACCTATCGATCGAGCATTGAGCCACATGGTAGTTTTAAAATAGAACTAAATGGCAGTATGACTCATTCTCAAAATAGAAGCGAATACATGATTTATGACCCGGTTAATGCCAGACCAGGTGATGGTGGTTTTGTGTTTGATGTAAGTAGAAATGTTACTGGTAATTTTAATATTTCCACCTTTACATTTTTCCGTTCTTTCAGTGATAAAGGTAAAGGGCCGGAGTCAACTTTGTTTACTGAATTTTTATCCGAAAGAAGAAATGTGGCAAAAGAATTAGGAGATAAAAACTCTAATTCAGGCGGTCAAATAAATTACACCAATATTCTTGGTGGACAAAGTAATTATATAGATGGTTATGACAATAATCAACAAGATGTTTTATTAGGAGCGTTTTATAAAACCTATACTGGAAGAAAAATAAAAAATTATAGCACACAAAATGTATTTCCGGGCATTCCACTGCCAAACTGGACAGTAAGTTGGGATGGATTAGGAAAAATACCAACACTTAAAAAAACATTTAGAAGTATAACCGTAAGGCATGGTTACCGAAGCACTTATAATATGTCGGGTTACAGTAATAATTTATTGTTTATTGGAGATGACCAAAGCGCACGCATGCCTATAACAGTAGTGAGTGGTTCAACCGCTTTAAATCCCAACTTTGTTCCTTACTATACGATAAATGCCATTACAATAACCGAGGCGTTTGCGCCATTAATTAAATTCGATTTCCAATTTGTAAAGCAGGGTTGGAGTGCCAATATAGAAACTAAGCGGGATAAGACCACCAGCTTAAATATTACATTACCTCAAATTATTGAAACAAAAGGACAAGAATACATTTTAGGTTTAGGGTATATGTATCCTAAATTAAAAATTAAGGGCATTCAAATTCAAGGAAAAGTTTTAGAAAGTAATTTATTGGTAAAAGTCGATGTTAGTTTCCGTCAAAACTTATCTGTTATTCGAAGAGTAGATGATTTAAACCCTATCAGCACGCCAACCGGAGGAACAAATATTATTTCATTAAGGTCAAGTGCCGATTATCAATTAACACAAAATATTAATTTACGTTTGTTTTGCGATTGGATACGAACCAAACCACAAACATCAGCTTCTTTCCCAACTTCAAATACAACCGGTGGATTTAGTTTAAGAATCAATTTTCAATAAAACAGTATGCGAATTATTTATTTTATTTTTTTGTTTTTGCTCGGGTACTCCCTTTTTTCTCAGACAATTCAAAATAGCAGCTACAGCACTGTTGGTTACATTAAGGAAGATGGAACAGTTCAAAATCAAAGTTATTCAACTTTAGGATATATTAAAGCAGACGGTACAGTTCAAAACCAAAGCTATTCAACCATAGGATATATTAAGGCAGATGGTACAGTTCAAAACCAAAGTTATTCCACTATTGGCTATATTAAATCAGATGGTACAATACAAAATCAAAGTTATTCTACCATTGGATACATTAAATCCGACGGAACGTTGCAAAACCAAAACTATTCAACTATTGGTTATGCTAAAAATGTAAATAAAAATTGGGCAGCTGCGGCTGTATTCTTTTTCTTTTATCGTTTGAATTAATTAACTTTGGTTATACAATTTTCAAACTACAATTTATCAATTATTAATCTATACTATTTAAAATAAAAAAAATGTCAACAAAAGAAGTTAAAAATGTAGAATACGGATTAGAAAAAATATTTGAAGGTGCTCAAGATTTCTTACCTCTATTAGGAACTGATTATGTGGAGTTTTATGTTGGTAATGCCAAGCAATCGGCACATTATTACAAAACCGCATTTGGTTTTCAGTCTTATGCCTATGCAGGTTTGGAAACGGGTTTAAGAGATCGAACATCTTATGTTTTAAAACAAGATAAAATTCGTTTAGTATTAACAACCGCATTAAATAGTGATTCGCCTATAGGAGAACACGTTAAAAAACACGGTGATGGTGTAAAAGTAATTGCACTTTGGGTAGAAGACGCTCGTAAATCCTTTGAAGAAACCGTAAAACGCGGTGCAAGAGTTTTTCAAGAACCAACAGTAGAAAAAGACGAACATGGTGAGGTGGTGCGTGCAGGGATATACACTTATGGGGAAACTGTTCACATGTTTGTAGAGCGTAAAAATTACAAAGGCGATTTTTTGCCAGGGTTTAGAAAGTGGGAAAGCGATTATAATCCTGCGCCGGTTGGATTAAAATTTATAGATCACATGGTTGGCAATGTGGGATGGAATCAAATGAATGCAACGGTAAAATGGTACGAAGAGGTTATGGGTTTTGTAAATTTCTTAACTTTTGACGATAAACAAATTACTACCGAATATTCTGCTTTAATGAGTAAGGTTATGAGTAATGGAAATGGGCGTATTAAATTTCCAATTAATGAACCTGCTGAAGGGAAGAAAAAATCTCAAATTGAAGAATACATTGACTTTTATGAAGGAGCAGGTGTGCAACATTTAGCCTTAGCTACAGATGATATTATTAAAACGGTTGCAGAATTAAAAGCACGTGGGGTTGAGTTTTTACCGCCACCACCTCAGGCTTATTACGATGATATTCCAAGAAGATTAGGAGTTCACATGGATATGATGAAAGAAGATATTAAGGAATTACAAAAACTATCCATATTAGTAGATGCTGACGAGGAAGGGTATTTATTACAAATATTTACAAAACCTGTTGAAGACAGACCAACATTGTTTTACGAAGTAATTCAACGTATGGGAGCTAAAGGTTTTGGGGCCGGTAATTTTAAAGCCTTGTTTGAAAGTATTGAGCGAGAACAAGCCTTAAGAGGAACATTGTAATACAATTTGTAGAAGTTCAAAAAAATTAGTAATTTTGCCATCCTAAAATTGAACGCAGGTGTGGCGTAATTGGCAGCCGCGCCAGACTTAGGATCTGGTGCCGAAAGGCGTGGGGGTTCGAGTCCCTTCACCTGTACTTTAACAAAACAAAAAAGCATCTTTAATAATAAGATGCTTTTTTGTTTTGTATAAATAAATTGTTCGAGTGCGCTACTTTTACTTTATTAAACTAACATGACCAACATATTCGTGTTGTTTGTTATTTATGTCAGTTACTATAACCTTATATTGATATACATCCATTTTAGTATCAATATTATTCCCTTTTATAGTACCGTTCCAGCCTTTAATTATGTCTTCGGTGTACGAAACCATTTCACCCCAACGATCAAAAATATACATTTTAAAGGTTTTAACCCCAATTCCTTTTCCTGTGAAGACATCATTTACACCATCGCCATTCGGCGTAAATGCATTAGGAATGTAAAATGTAAAATTAGGGCCAATATCGACAGGTCTCGATATAGTATCTTTACAACCATATTGATTTCTAACCGCCAAGAAAACGTTATAAGTATTTGTAACATCGGTATTAAAATAGTGGGTTGGATTTCTGTTTACACTATCAACTGGAGTTCCATCACTATATCCCCATTGGTAATTGCTGTAACCTTGCGAAGTATTTGTTAAATGAACAAGTGGAGTTAAAATGGTTCCATCATCCCCTTCCCAACTAAAGTCAGCTCTTGGATTAGGATAAACAGTAATATAATTTCTCTTAGTAATTGAGTCAACACAACCGCTATCACTTCTCAAAATTAAACGTAACGAATAATTTTGAACGGTAAAATTAGAAGTATTTGAATAACAAATATTTGTTGAATTATTAGGATTGGTATATACAATCGTTTGACCATTCCCAAACGTCCATGTCCATATCGCGTTTTTCCCTGGTCCTGTAAGTGCAGCAGAACTGTCTAAAATTGGGATACATAAATCAGCGCAACCTGCACGTTTTGGTGTATAAAAATTAGGCTTAGGAATGTAGTTAATGTAAACCGTACCCGGAATTATATTAGTACAGCCTTTATCGGTAGTTAAAAGCATATTAACCGTTTGAGTACCTGCGGAAACAAAAGTGGTAGTAACCTGAGCTCCTGTAGCTTCAACACTACTGGTGTTATTATTAAAATCCCATTGGTATGAAACAATGGTTCCACTCACAGGTTCTTGATAGCCTTGTAAAGTTGTAGTTTTAGTTAAGCATGTTTTTGTATATGAAAAATGTCCATAAGGTCTTTCCCAAACATCAACAGTATTTGTATTAACACCTGTACATCCCTTATTTGAAGTAACTGTTAATGTTAAAACGTAATTACCAGCAGCCGTAAAGCTATGAGAAGTAGGAGCCAAAGGATTCACCAAACTACTATTTCCATCTCCATAAGACCAAGCATAATTTGTAACAGTACCTATAGCAATGTTAGAATTTATCCCACTAATGTTAACAGGCTGAGTATCTAAACATTGATTTGCAGTTGTAATTGCTGCAACAGGTATTGGGTTTACCCATACGTTTTTGGTTACTTTATCTAAACATGCTAAAGAAGTTCCATTTGGTGTAGTGATAACTGAATAAGTGACAACATTATTACCAAAATTAGGGAAAACAGTTTGCGTCGATAAAGAGGTATTTGTAACATCTACTAAACCGTCGTTGTTAAAATCCCATTGAAATGAAGTAAACGGGTTGCCATTTGAGTTACTAATATCAGTCAAAGTAGTTAAGTTACCTAAACAAACTGAGTCTGATATAAAATTAGGCGTTGGTAAACTATAAACTGTAAGTGTTTTTGTTAAAGAATCTTTACACCCATCAGCAGTAGTGGCAAATAAAGTAGCACTATACGTAATATTGGCAGTTGCATTTGCCGGATTCGTATAAGTAATGGTAGGATTCATTAAGGTAGACGAACCAGCTGTAGCACCAAAATTCCAACTCCAACTCGCAACGGCACTTGTATTAGCGTTAATGGTTGTAGATGTTGAATTTGTAAACGCGGTTGGTGTGTTATAACAAACATCAACCGGACCAAAATCAATAACAGCCCTTCCAAATGCTGTAACAGTTTTAACAGCTGTATTTGTACAACCTTTAGCCGATGTAACTGTTAAGGAAACGTTATAAGTTCCTGATGGAGTATAACTTACTGAAGTGGATGGTGTTGTATTAACTAAACTATTCGTTCCGTTTCCATAACCCCAGGCATAATTTGTAAATGTTGTAAAGGCAACTGTAGATGTAGCAGCACTTAAATCTGTTAAAGAACCTACACACCTATTTGTATTTGTAATAACAGCCAACGGAGTTGAGTGTACCCAAACATTTTTTGTAAATGAAGACTTACATTGTGTAACACCGCCATCTGGCGAAGTTATAACTGTGTATGTAACACTATTATTGCCTTGTAATGGTAAAATGCTTGAAACTGTTGATGCAGTTGAAACACTACAACTCCAATTAAATCCAAAATAAGGATTGCCATTATTATTTCCAACGTTGGTAAGAGTAGAAGGATTTCCAAAACATACTGAATCGGCTACAAAAGTAGGAGTAGGAAGACTATAAACTGTAATCGTTTTTGTTAATACATCTGTACAACCGTTTGAAGTGGTTGCATATAAATCAACCGTATAAATTGTGTTAGCAGTGGCATTAGCAGGATTAGTGTATGTATTAACTGGGTTAGTTGCAGAAGATGTTCCTGAAGTAGCGCCAAAATTCCAACTATAAGAGGCAATTGAACCTGTATTAGCATTAATGGTTGTTGAGGTCGAATTGGTAAAGGCGGTTGGAGTATTAAAACATACATTGGTTGGACCAAAATCAATAACTGCCCTTCCAAAAGCTGTAACTGTTTTTACGGCAGTACTAGAGCAACCTTCGCCTGAAGATACTGTTAAACTTACAGAATATACACCTGAAGGATTGTATATTACAGATGTAGATGGTGTTGAGTTTACCATACTACTTGTGCTATTTCCATAAGCCCAGGCATAATTTGTAATTGTACCTATGGCTATTGTTGAGGTAATACCACTTAAACCTATTGGTATACCCGAACAAGCATTTGTATTGGTAATGATGGCCGTTGGACCTGCCTTTACCCATATATTTTTTGTAAATACCGATTTACATTGTAAGACACCACCATTAGGTGATGTAATTGCGGTATAAGTAACACTTGTATTGCCGGGTGTAGGAAATACATTCGTAATAGTTCCGCTTGTTGAGCCGCTAACACTCCAATTAAAACCAAAATAAGGATTGCCATTGTTATTGCCAACGTTTGAAAGTGTAGTAGGGTTGGTGATACAAACCGAGTCTGCAACAAAAGTAGCTGTTGGCAAACTGTAAACCATTACAGTATTTGTAGAGACATTAGTACAGCCACTAGCGGTAGTAGCAGCTAAACTTACTGTATAAATTGTATTTGCCGTTAAATTTAAAGGATTAGTATATGTATTTACAGGGTTAGTTGCCGAAGAAGTTCCTGATGTTGCACCAAAATTCCAGCTGTAACTGGTTATAGCGCCAGTATTAGGGTTAGGCGTTGAACTTAAATTTGTGAAATTTGTAGGGCTATTGAAGCACACTGAATTGGTGGTAAAGCTGGATACCGGATTTCCAAAAACACTTACTGTTCTACTTAAAGAACTAACACAACCACTGTTTGACGTAAGAGTTAAGTTAACTGTATAAATTCCGCTTGTTGCGTAATTTAAAACTGGGTTAGTAGCTGTTGACGTGTTTGGAAGTGAACCTGTCATTGTCCAAGCATAATTGAGAGTGCCACTGGCAATATTTGAAGTATTATTAATTGGTATGGCTATACCTTGACAGGCATTGTTGATTGTAAACGCTGGTATAGGCATTGGATTTATGAGAACTGTATGAGTAATTATACCAGGACAAGGGGTACCATTATTAACATTTAACTGCACGGTATAAGTTCCAGGAGCAGAGTATAAATGAGATGGATTTTGTAAAGTTGAGCTTGTTCCATCTCCAAAATTCCATGTCCAGCCAAGACCACCCGGTGTTGTATTCGTGAAGTTAACGTTAGTTCCTAAACAAACACCACCAACAGGGGCGGAAGTGTTAAAACTAGCTACCGGACCAGCAACTACAGTAATTGTATTACTTGTGGTTCCACAACCTGTTGCATAAGAGATAACGCTAGTACCTATTCCAGTAGGAACAAAAGACGCAATAGGTCCTGTACCACTGGCGGCTAAACCTGTTGATGTACTATTATTTGTCCAGTTGGTGCCCACCGGTACATTAACTACAGGGGTATTGCCACCTTGACAAACTGTGGTAAGAGTACCAGAATTTATGCCTAACGGAACGGTAAAGTTTACGGTTAATGGATACATACCACAACCATCAGAGGTAAAGGAGTTATTTCCACTTAAAATTGTAAAGGAGCAAGGAACTCCAGGAGTTATTCCAAAATAATCATAAATTACCCAATCATTATAAGCGTTAGCAGAACCAGCGCAGCTACCGGCAACCGTAATTGGAGTTGCACATCCAGGCAAAGATCCGAAAGGAACACCTAAAATACCGAATGCAGGAGGATTGGTTTGTGTAGTAATAACGCCTCCAACATTTAATTGAATGGTCATGGTTGTACTATTTGGATTCTGTGAACCATGCCAGTGTTCAACAAAAATCCTTAAATTACCCGAACAATCTACACAATAGGCAATTTGAACTGAATGGGCTGCAACCTGGCTTGTAAAGCCAATTATCAGAAATAGATATGTTAAAAATTTTCTCATTTAATATATAATTTAGTTTTTAGAATATTGACAACTTTGAATGAGTTAAATATAAAAAGTTTAATGACAAAAAAGGTTCTTTTTTACTAACCCAAACATACTTCTTACTAAATATAAATTGGTTTAGTTTAAAAAAAATGACTTTAAAGCCAGAAAGGGGTCTGATTTTTAAATTAAAAAGATAAATAAGGTTAAATAATGTAAAAGTTTGTAACATATATTAATTAATTTTTACGAATTTTTTTGAAAGAAAAGTTTTATTCTCATTTTCAATTAACAAGATATAAACACCATTTGACAGATTATTAACGTTAATTTGTGTGGCATTTTTTTCAACAATAACTTTTTGGCCAATCGAGTTTATAACTGTAAGCAAATAATTTCCTATATTTTTATTTTCTGAACGCAAATAAAGTGTATTAAAGGTTGGGTTTGGATGAAAATCTATAATCATATCATTATTATTATCTATAGTCTCAAAAACTTCAGTACAAGGACTAACAGAAACAAAAACTGAATCTGATTTTTTGCAATTGTTTACATCTGTAACCGTTAAAACGTAATAACCCTGACTAAGAGATGTAACATTGGATATGGTTTGATTTGCACTGCCGGCATTAAAATTATTCGGACCTTGCCAATTATAGGCTACGCCGCCATTTCCAGATAAATTTATATTTGCTCCAACGCAAACATTTGTGTTGGTTGTAATTGAAACTATTGGAAGACTATAAACAACAACACTCAAACTCGCAGAGCCGCTACATCCATTACTGCTTAGAGCCGTTAATGAATACCCCCCAGTATTCAATGAATTGGAATTAACAACCATCGGATTTTGTATATTACTTGTAAAGCCCGAAACACCTGTCCACGTATAAGAAGACATTGAATTACTAAACAATTTAATTGTATCGCCTTTACAAACCGGATTGTTGTATGATATTGAAAGACTTGGGGATGCATTTACTGAAACACTGACACTTGTAGCTGAACTGCAACCTGCCGGCAAAGAGAGGATTACAGAATAATTTCCTGCTTGTGAAGTTGTACAATTTGTAATAATAGGGTTTTGAGCGGATGAAAAATAACTCATAGGTCCAAACCACTGATAACTGGCACCAGAAATAGTGTTTGCCGTAAAGTTTATTGAACTTCCCGAACAAACAGGACTATTTGCGCTTGCATTAATAATAGGATTATTACAATTTTTAAAAACAGAAATCAGAACATCAATTCCACCTGAGCTAATAGTTTGGGAGTATGAACCGCTTGGAATTAAGGTTGGTAAAAAATTTGATTGGGTATAACCAGTAATTAGGAGTTTGTTGCCATCACAAGCAATCCCTTCTAAATATTCATTAGAAACGTCTCCAAAATAAGTAGCCAATTTTCGTGTACAGGAGGTGTCGAATTGAAGAATGGTGCCTTCGTAAAACCCCAAATTATTATTTTGATAAAAAGAACCGCCTCCGGGATTTAAAACTGGAACATTTGTAGAATTAGTGTAACCGCTTATAAACACATTTTCTCCATCATTGGTCATACACGTGAATAAGTCGTTCGAACTTCCACCATAGTAGCTTGACCATTTTAAACTTGTATTTGCCAAATTAAACTTAGCTATAAAACCGTCGCTAAAACCACTGTTCGTTCCTTGAAAATAGCTGGTACCTCCTGCATTAAAGACTGGTAGAGTTGTAGAACTTGTAGTTCCAGTTATCCAAACATTATTATTGTCAAGTGTAAGCGAATTAATTTTATCCAAATTTTCGCCACCAAAAAAAGTTGACCAAGATAAAGTGCCATTCAAAGCAAATTTACTCACAAAAGCATCATAACTTCCAGTTAAAGTACTTTGAAAATACCCCCCAGAATTTATAACATTAAAATTTGGTGAATTTGTATAACCACCAATAAAAATATCTGTTGCATTAGCCTGAATGGTGTTAATATTATCGTTACCAGAACCACCAATATAAGTGCTCCATACTAAGCTGTTCGACGCATTAAATTTTAAAATTACTCCGTCATTTAAGGCACTATAATTTTGGAAAAAAGTACCGGCATTAACAACGGGAAAGTTAGTGGAACTGCTAACGCCAGCCACATACAATTCATTGTTTTTAAACTGTAAGGCACTAAAATACTCTGCATTTACGCCTCCTACAAATGTACTCCAATTCAATACTCCGCTTGTATTAAACTTTAAAATAAACGCATCACTTACCCCAGCCATTGTGCCTTGGTAAAATGCACCACCACCCGGATTTAAAACAGGAAAATCAGTTGAATTGGTGTAACCGGCAACCCATACATTAGTACCACTACTAAATATTGACAGCACCTCTTCGTTTTGTGTACCTCCAAAGTAAGTACCCCAAATTAATGCACCTGTAGAGCTAAATTTTAAAATAAACGCATCGCCAAATCCACCCGCATTTGAACCTTGGTAGTAAGCAGAAGAGCCTGGATTTAATGTTGGAAAATTAAAAGACTGTGAATGGCCTGCCACCCATGTATTCGATCCATCGCTGTAAATGGAGTGAGCATCCTCATCACTTCCCCCTCCGAAAAAAGTAGACCATTGCAGTATTGGGTCAATAATTAATTTCTCATTTTCATTATATTTTTCAGTGGTTATGCCAACAAAATAGTGACTGATTCTGTCCTGTCCATTTCCTGAAAACGATTTTGTGTAATTGTATTTTGCTTTTACGTTTTTATTTGCTTGATAGCAAACTAGTTTGCCTTCTGTAAACACCCCCAATTTATTAGAAATTTTTATCTCTTGTTCCTTAACATCAATATTTCCTGTACTAATGTATTCTAAATTAATGAGTTTACTATTTGCATGTGATTGAACAACAAATTCTTGTTTTACCTGATTATTTTCAATAAAAATTCGCCAATCTATACCTTCATAAACATTTGTAAAATACAATTCTTCAAACGAATTAGTTTGTATTTGATTCGCATTTTTTTCTTTAATATAGCGGTTTTCAAAATCGGCCTTTCCTTTTTTTATTAAATTTCCTGAAGAGATAACAGCTCCTTTTAAAAGCATTTCACTTCGAAACCAATCAATTTGTTGCTGACTTGAAGCCCTCTCTAAAATCAGGGCATTAGAGTTTAAAGCGTTTTTAACTTTATAAAAATTATAAATAAGACCTTTTTCTGTAACCCAGATACTTAAATTAGGAAGATTTGCTTGAAAAAGTATCTTATTGGTTGAACCAGAGAACTCTGGAAGTTGACCATTGTTTTCTTCAAAAAGAATAGGCAATTTATTATAACTAAAACAATGTAGGGATAAAAAAAGAGTAAAAAAGAGTAAGTATTTTAATAATTTTGGGGCCATATTTAAAGAATACTAAACAAATTTAGTTTTTTTAACGGAATTTCAATCACTTGTTAGTAAATATAACATAACTTAAAGGAGAAATTAACTATTAATTTATTGTGATAACGAAAACTAATTTTTCTTAATAATAGTATAACTATTTAGTAAAATAATATTTCGTAGAAATAGAAATAAAATAATTTGTAATTTTATTTTATGAGCGAAGAACCAACACATCTTTCCATAAAAGAATTGGCAGAAGATGATAGACCGCGCGAAAAATTATTAAGTCTTGGTAGGCAAAATTTAAGTGATGCCGAATTATTAGCAATAATTTTGGGGTCTGGAAACAAAACACAAACTGCGGTGCAACTTGCCCAGTACATGTTGTCGCAGCATAAAAACAATATAAACGAATTGGCAAAATTAAGTATTGCCGACTTAAAAAAGTATAAAGGAGTTGGTGCAGTAAAAGCAATTACTGTTTCGGCGGCATTTGAATTAGGAAGACGACGAAATGAATTTAATACAGAAGATAAAGTTAGCATTCAATCAAGTAAAGACGCTTATAAATTTTTATACCCACGTTTAAGCGATTTGCCACATGAAGAATTTTGGATGTTGATATTAAATGTGCGAAAACAAATTTTGAAATTTGAATTTATTAGTAAAGGTGGAATTAGCGGAACGGTAGTGGACATTCGTTTAATTTGCAAATCAGCTATTGAGAACAACGCTTCGGCTATTGTAATTGCTCATAATCATCCAAGCGGAAATTTGAACCCAAGCAATGAAGATAAAACAATTACTGAAAAAATAAAGAATGGACTTTCAGTTTTTGACATAAAACTTATTGATCATCTCATTATTGCCGATAGAAATTATTTTAGTTTTGCAGATGAAGGTATTATATAACTAATTTTTAAACTAAAAAATACTGCTAGGTTGAAACGGATGACTAAATTTGTTGTTAATTATTAAAAAAAATCTTTTTGAAAATTATAATCCGAATTTTTATAACACTGGTGTTTTTTTGTAGCCAACTTCGGGCACAGTTGTCTCCGCCTATTGGTGCAAAACTTAATTATAATCAGGTAATGTTTAGCTATAACGAAATTAGTCAGGCTAGTTTTTATAAAATTATTTTGGATGAATACGATTCTTTAACTGCGCTAACGCCATCATCAAGTAAGCTTATTGTAGATTCTAATACCTGTAGTTTAGTTAAAGATTTGGCTTTTGGTAAAAAGTACCTCTGGCGTACGGAAGCCTACAGCCAAATTGACCAACTAATTTCCGTTTCGCCAACTTATAGTTTTTCGCTTTTAAAAAACGATTTCAACGACCCAAAAACTTACTTAGTACAACAATTTATTAATAAACCTGAAAAATATAACGGTGGTATTGTATGGCTAGATAAATATTTTTGTGCACTCGATCGCAAAGGCAATGTTGTTTGGGAATTTCCTAAAAGTTTTAAAAAACCGTTTATGCCCGACAATATGGTGGATTTACATATGTATGATAATGGCAATATTTCTTTTTCAAACGATACCTCCGTCTACTATTTTACCCGCGACTTAAAATTAATTTGGTATTGCCACGCCAGTATGCTTAATAAAATTGTAAAAGTCAGTAATTTTCATCATGTGTTTAATCGCTTACCAAATGGCAATTTTTTGGCATTAGGTGCAACAACCGAAAAATTTAAATTAGATAAAAAAGATGCCGCAACTTTTACTTACGATAATAGTATTATTTTAGAATTCGACTCGCTTGGTAAATTGATATGGCATTGGGAATTTTCAAAACATTTTGATACGCTTTTAATTAAAGATGTGTTAAAAACCAAGGGTGCTAAAAACAATAAACTATCTGTAATGGTACACTGCAATTCGGTGAGTTACGACTCAACCTATACCCATCTTTACTTGGGTTGCAGAGATTTTAATCGAATAATAAAGATAGACAAAGCCACAAAAAAAATTATTGGGGAGTATGGGGAAAAGCTTACCCCTTTTGATACTAAAGTTTACGAAACAAATTTATTCTCACGCCAGCACGACGTAAAACCAATTGGTAAAAATGAAGTGCTGTTGTTTAATAACGGCGAAGAAAGCCCAAAAGGAAAAAGTTATGTAATGAGACTATTACTGCCTCAAAACCGAAAAGAAACAGTAAAAAAAACATGGGAATTAGATTTGGATATTGATTCAGTTGCACCCGGAAAAGCTATTAAATATGGTGGTGCCGAACAACTTAGTAATGGCAATTATTTAATTTGCGGAGGAATGAATGGGCGGATATTAGAAGTAACTGCCAGCAAAGAACCCGTTTGGGATTTATTTTTAAAAGCAAAAACACTACCTGTTTTTCCATTTGGTATTTTTCCGCAATACAGGGCATATTATAGCAGTTCGCTTTATCCTTATTACTTTGTAATTTCACTAAATAAAAATAATTCTCAAAATATAAAATTGTATAATGAAGGTAGTGATAATGATAGCTACAAAATTGAATTTTTTACTGAGTCTTCAGAAACGCGCTCTAATTCGGTTCATTCAATAAAAACACAAATTATTAAATCAGGTTTAAGCTATAATATTCAGTGGCCAAAAGTGGTTTTTAAAAGTATTAAAGTTACCTCAATCAGTTCTGGAATTAGTAAGTGGGTTGAGGTTAAATAAAGTCTTTAATTAATTTTGCCATAACTCATAATCCAAAACGGTATTTTCAACTCTATAAGTTGGTGTTTGTTTTCCTTCAGATAGACGATTTACTTCTTCGGCCACAAATTTTTGCAGTTCGCTAAGGGTTATGGTTTTATCGTTATTTAAATCGGCTTTTAAACTTTTCATTCCGTTCAATAAACAATAGGTAAACAAACCGTTATTCCATTTTTCGCCTTCAAAGGCAGCCTCAGTTCCACCTGCCGAAGAAATAATGGTGGCACCCGAATTTTCGCGTATATCCGAAAAAATAGATTTACTCATCTCTAAGGCTGTGCTTTGTGCAAAAGTAGTTCCTGCAATTCGAATACTTCGGGTGCTATCTTTAGTGTTATTTGGATTTACGTTTTCATTATTTGCGTCTTCATCTACTTCACCACTAAAACAGGCATCAATAAACATAAGCTTGCGAGTAGGCTTCATATTTTTAAATAATTTTTCAAAACTGGTATATGCCACCGAATTTATTTTCGGGTCAGTAAAATCAGTATAATAAGTTGGAAAATAATAACTGAAATCATCATCCAAATAACCGTGTCCTGCAAAAAAAACCATCACTACGTCATTAATGGTAGCTTTTGAAAAAAAGTTTTTTAAATCTTTAACCGAGTCGGCAGCGAAGGATTGGTTAAATAGTTTTTTAATTTCAATTTTATTAAATGCTTTTGAGTTAGCCATCGTGGTGGCAACATCGCCGGCATCTTTTAAAGCATAAGACAAATCGAATTTATTGTTTTTAAATTTTTCGCTGGCAATTACTACCAAAAACAAATTAGGTTTTACATCAGAGGTGTTATTATAAATACGTGAAATTTTAGGACTTTCATTTCCTTTTTCATCCTTCACCGTAAACTCAAAACGGTTTATGCCCGATGAGGTTTCAAAGGTTTTACTCGTTTCAAATCTTGCGTTTTCAGTTTCTTTAATGTCGTTTGATGAAATTAAAGTACCGTTATTGTAAATGTTTAACTTACTTAATTTGTTTTTCCCCTTATTGGCACTAATTAAAAAATTTACAATGCCGGGCTTTTCTTCTTTAATTTTCACATCATCAATGGTAGGGAGGTTAGAGAAATTTATGGTTCCTTCGGGTTTTAAGCCTAAGATGCGCATACGCTTTAAATAGGCTGTTTCGTAGGAATGAATCAACAAACTATCTGAACATCCAAAGGCACGCAATACTTTATGAGGTTGATTTAAAAACGCATCAAATTGCTCAAAACTATAAATTTCAGATTGATATTTAAACCGAATGCTTTTTACAAATTCTTTCGAACCTAAATAATGTAAATCGCTCGTTACTAAAAAATAATTATCGTTGCTGGCATTTGCCAACTGACCAATTATTTTTTTATTCTTTAAATCAACAAAAGTGGCCAATGAATTTAAGGGGCTTGTAATGATTAATTTGTCAGATGATTCAATAAAAAAACATTTTGGTGTTAGTAATTTTAAATCACTTAAATCAATTACTTCATTTCCCTTATCGTCAAATATTTTTAGATAATTGGGGTTTGGAGAATGCAGCCCAATATACTTGCCTGTTGGACTGGTATAATGAAAGGAAAGCATGTCTTTGGTTTTGGTAATTGTTTTTGTACTAATTTCTTTACCGGTTTCAATGTCGTATTCGCTATAAACGGTTTCTTTTTCTTTATTATCTGAAGCATAATCGTGTTTTAAATACCACATGCCAATAGTATTTCCATTAATTTTAAAATCGTAAGGGAAATAAGTAACAGCATAATCGTTTACGATTTGTTTTTTTGTCATGTCAATTCTCACAATTGCAAACACATCCATTTCCATTTCATATCCATTAACGTTTTGTTTCTTTTTTATTTGTGAAGAAGTGAAGATGTATTTTTCGTCGGGGCTAATAATAACTCTGGCTGTAGAAGCCCATACTTTTGTTTCGTATTCGGTAACTTTTGTTTTGCGATTTACTATTTTAAATCCTGTGCTTAAAGGAATAAAAATGAGTTTATCAGTAAAATTAATTATTTGCTCCGGATTGCTAGCTGCAAACGAAAACATACCTTCATACTTTTCTTCGGTTAATGTTTTTAAATTAACTATTGTTAGTGTGTTGTAATCAGAATAATAAAATTCATTTTTTATAAACCCAGAAATAAAAGAATATACATTTTTTTTAAGTGTTTTGGTGTATTTTTTTTTACGGATGTTATAAATGGATAAATTTAAATGATTAAAGGATTTACCTGAATTTACTACCAGTTCGGAGTCATTTAAAAAAACAGAATTGTAAATAAAGGATGAATCACTATTTGAAATATCTTTAATGTTAACATGTTTAGTAAAGTTTGTTAAATCCCATACAAAACCACTATTTCCCGAATTGGTAAACATCCATTGTTTGTTAGGACTAACATCAGCCGAGTTAATAGAATTACCGTAGCTGTGTTTTTCTGAAATAAGTTTCATTTGTTTTGGGTCAAATACTTTAAGTGCTTTGTAGGGATACCAGGTATTTGCAATTAATCGGTTTCCTTTATTTGAAAAACGAAGGTTTAAGAGAAGGTTTTTAGTTTGTTTTACAAGTTTTTTTGTTTTTAAATCAATGTATTTTAATCCTTTATTAGTTGCATAAACAGCTAGATTAGTGCCTGATTGAAAATCGATATCATAAATAAATTCATCGCTGCTAAAATTTATTTTGTCAGGTACGCTCATAGCAGGTCGTTTATTTGCTTGAGCTTGCATGGTTTTATCTAAGTAATCGTAATTGTATTTCATCATCTCTACTTCGTGAACAATTTGTCCTGTTTCTAAATTCAATATAAAATAGTTTGTACTTGTAAAACCAAATAGTAACGAATCACGCACTCTTATTTTAGCCAAGGCGCTTGTGGTTTTAATTATTTCAGAAGTTGAGTTTAAGTCTGTTAAAGATTGACGATAGATGGCATTAATGGTACCAGTAGTTTTTGCCATTATTACTTCTTGTTTTTTTGCATACAAGCCACTATTCATTACATAATCTGTTAACGGAAATGCAAATGAATTGACGGCTGATTTTTTTTCGATGTCGTATATTAATGTAAATGAACCTAAACTAACGTAGATTTCATTTTTCTTAGGAGTAAAAAAACAGCCACCAATTGGCAAACCGCCATAGTATTGGCTGTTAGGTTGTCCTTCAATTAAAGTGGCTGTATTCGTTTTAAATTCTAATTCTAGTTTTTGGTTTTTAAAACTAAACACAAATAATTCATTATTAATGGTTATTAGTATGGAATTTCCATCATTACTTATCGATAAATTTTTAGCGCCATAATTTATAGCATATTCATCTACCACTTCAGCTGTCTCGGTATTATAAACCGAAAGTGCATAGTTACTACATATAACAAAATAATTTTCGCCAGGTAAAAATTGCACGAAATCATAATAGCTGTATCCTAATTCCTTAGGGATAATAAGTTTTATATCCTTTAATTGCGAGAATGAACTATAAATGCAAGCAAAAAAAACTAGTATTAACTTTAATCTTTTCATTTTTAAACTCGGATTCCAATTACTAAAATATCATCTAATTGATCAAAGTGTCCTTTCCATTTATAAAAATAATCTTCAAGTATTCTGTATTGATCTCCCATAGGTTTTTCAGCTATTGATTTTAATAGATTTTTAAAATTTTTTGTAGTGAGTTTTTTGTTTTTTTCACCTCCAAATTGGTCAGCATAGCCATCGGTATACATATATACGCAATCGCCAGTTTCTAATGGGATGGTAGTGTTATTAAATTCAAAACTGTCTTCGGTATGCCCCCCGATTGCTGATTTTGTAGGAGCTACTTCTATGGCCTCATTATTCCGTATAATAAATAGAGGGCGGTTGGCACCGGCATATTGTAATTGTTTTTTTTCTTTATCAAATGAACATAAAACAATATCCATCCCATCCTTATTTTTAGTTTGCAATTCGTTTTGTTTTAACCTTAATTTTAACGATATATTTATGTAAGATAAAATTCGTGAGGGTTGAATAATACCTCTTTCCAGTACACTGTTGTTTAATTCATAACTGCCAATCATGCTCATAAATGCACCGGGAACACCATGTCCGGTGCAGTCGGCGGCGGCCAATAGAATATTTTCTTTGGTTTCGCTAAACCAAAAAAAATCGCCACTTACAACATCTTTTGGCTTATATAAAATAAATAGTTCTTTAAAGTGTTTTTCAATGTCTTTTGTTTCAGGAAGCACAGCTTTTTGAATGTTTTGGGCGTAATTAATACTATCTTGGATTTCCTTTTTCTGAGTCTCTATTTCATTTTTTTGAACTTCAAGAAGCTGATTAGCTTTCTTCTTTTGTTTATAATTTCTAAATATTACAATTAAGAATAAGGTCATTATAACAAATCCACCAATAAAAAAATTCCTTATTAGTATCTGTTTTTCTCTTTCGCGAGCAACATTGGCGTCTTTCTCGGCTTGTTTTATTTTAAAGAGGGTTTCCTCTTGTTCAAATTTTAATTTGGCATCAAGTTCAGTTAAGGCACCTTGTTGCGAAGTTTTTTCGGAACTATCTTTATAAACGATATAACGCTTATAACAATCTATGGCTTTTTTATACTCGTTATTTTTTTCATATACTTTTGATGCCAATTTTGTTCCCAATTCAAGGCTTAATAAATCATGTGAACCATGAATTGTATCCAAAAGCTCGTCCAATTCATGTGCAGATTTTTTATAGTCTTTTAAGGTTGCATAAGTTTCAGCAGTAAAATATTGTATTAACCACATCCGGTCTTTTGAATTTAATTTTTCAAATAAACTATAAGAAATTTTATAATTAACCAAAGCGCTATCATATAATTTCATGTTACGGTAAATATTGCCCAGATAGCGATAGCCATCGGCATAGCCAAATCGGTCTTTTGCTTCGTTAAAATAATAAATACTTTGGCGTTTATAGTAAACTGCGCTGTCAAATTTTTTTAAAGCTGAATAAGTATTACCAAGCCAACCCGAATATTCGCCTAGAGTTGATTTGGAAGGGTTTTTATTTTTTATTTCATAGTTGTAAGCATCTGTAAACCCTTTTAAAGAGGCTTGGTAATCTTTAAAATTAAAGCTATACCAAGCAATAAGGTAGTTGGCGTTTGCAATTTCTTTTTTATTACCCGACTTTACGTAAAGTTCAAGAGATTTTTTTTCTTCGGCTATGGCTTTTGCCTGCATTCCATAATTAAGAAAAATAAAGCCTCTTAAATAATAGCCATTTGCAATAGTCTCAAGGTTTGAATCACTTTCTCCCAGCCGAATCATCTCTTGGCAAAACGAAAAGGCTTCTATACCTCTGTTATTGCTTACATAATACATGATTTTCTGAGAGAGTATTTGTCTGGATAGATGGTGAAGTTTGCTCTTGGTAGTAAGTTTAAAGCCTTCATCCAAAATTGGAATCATTTCGTTGAACGGGGGGCGTGGCCACGAAAAACTGTAAGCAATTATATTTACCGCTCTTATTGAGTCGCTTAGGTTTTTATCAAATATTCTATCTTTTATAGAATCAGTTGGCGTTTTTTGTGCCGACAGAAAGCTAAGCGTAAAAACAAAATACAATATGAAAATACAATGTTTTTGTTTGAAAGATAAATTAGTATGTTTTAATATTGAAAGAATCATAAAACTTGGTTAATTAGCGAGTCATCTACCATATTTGGCAGGGTTACTTTTAAATTAGGAGTTCTTTCCATTTCACGCTTTATCGCAAATAAAGCTTCGTCATTACGTGCCCATGCTCTGCGAGAAATGCCATTGTTTACATCCCAAAATAACATTTGCTCTAACTTATGGTCTGCATCTTTGCTACCATCTAACACTAAGCCAAAACCTCCATTTATTACCTCTCCCCAACCAACACCACCACCGTTATGAAGACTAATCCATGTAGCACCACGAAATGCATCGCCAACAAAATTTTGTACAGCCATGTCAGCGGTAAATTTACTACCGTCATAAATGTTGGATGTTTCGCGATAAGGACTATCTGTACCACTAACATCATGATGGTCTCTTCCTAAAACAACCGGGGCTGAAATTTTTCCTTCGGCAATGGCTTTATTTATTGCTTGCGCAATTTTTATGCGCCCTTCGCTATCGGCATAAAGAATACGCGCTTGGGAGCCAACAACCAAATTATTGTGTTGGGCATTTTTTATCCAAACAATATTGTCATGTAATTGCTGCTTTATCTCTTCGGGAGCTGTTTCGTAAATTTTCTCTAAAACTTCCTGTGCTAGTTTGTCTGTTATAGCAAGGTCTTCAGGTTTTGCACTGGTACAAACCCATCTAAACGGACCAAAACCATAATCAAAACACATTGGGCCTAAAATATCTTGCACATAACTGTTGTATTTAAAATCACCGTTTTTTCCATTTTTAAATACATCGCCACCGGCACGCGATACTTCTAATAAAAAAGCGTTACCGTAATCAAAAAAATACATCCCTTGTTTATGCAAAGCGTTTATGGCATTAATGTGATTGACTAAAGTTTTTTGAACTTCTTTTTTAAATTGTTCTGGATTTTCAGCCATCATAACATTGCTTTCTTCTAACGTAAAACCCTGTGGGTAGTATCCGCCAGACCATGGATTATGTAGAGAAGATTGATCGCTTCCTATATCAACGGTTATGTTTTCCTTTAATAGTTTTTCCCACAAATCAACTACATTACCCTGATAAGCTAAACTAACGGCTTCCAGGTTAGCTAGAGCTTGTTTTGTTCTAGTAACTAATTTATCTAAGTCTGTATATACTTCATCTACCCAACCTTGTGAATAACGTGTGCTAACTGCCTTTGGATTTATTTCAGCAGTAATCGATACTAACCCTGCAATTTTGGCGGCTTTAGGTTGTGCGCCACTCATGCCCCCTAAACCACAAGTCACAAATAATTTTCCTTTACGCTCTTGTTCGGTTTTAAATTTTTTACGTGCGGCATTCATCACCGTTATGGTTGTACCATGCACAATACCTTGTGGGCCTATGTACATAAAACTTCCGGCAGTCATTTGTCCGTATTGTGTTACGCCTAATGCATTAAATTTTTCCCAGTCATCGGGTTTACTGTAATTTGGAATCATCATACCATTAGTTACCACTACTCTTGGCGCATCTTTATGAGAGGGAAATAAACCCATGGGATGCCCACTATACATCACTAATGTTTGCTCATCAGTCATGGTGCTTAAATACTGCATGGTTAATAAGTATTGCGCCCAGTTTTGAAAAACAGATCCATTACCTCCGTATGTAATAAGTTCGTGTGGATGCTGCGCAACAGCATAGTCTAAATTGTTACTCAACATGTGCATGATAGCTGCAGCTTGTATGCTTTTATGCGGATATTCTAAAATGGGACGAGCATAAATTTTATAATCAGGACGAAAACGGTGCATATAGATACGTCCATAAGTACTTAATTCTTCAGAAAATTCTTTTGCCAAAATAGCATGATGTTTTTTATCAAAATAACGTAAGGCATTTTTAAGTGCTAATTTTTTTTCATCATCATTTAAAATGGCTTTACGTTTTGGAGCATGGTTAATTGTTGTTTCATAGGGTTTCAGTTCGGGTAATTCGTTTGGAATACCTTGTAATATTAAGTCTTTAAAATTTATTTGAGCTTGAGAGTATGACATAGATATATTCTAAATATTTATTGTAAAATTAATTAAATTAGTGAAAAATTAACTTAATGAAATTAGTATTAAAAAGTTTAATATTATTACTATTATTAACGGGTTGTAACATATTTAAAAAAAATATGTTTGTTAAGAGAAAGTATACCAAAGGTTATTTTGTTGAAAGTAAGCATTCCAATAGAACATTAGAGGCACATAACTCGAAGCCCTCTAATAAAATCAACAAATTAAAAAAGAATCAAATTGAAGAGGTTAATTATGCAGGTATAGATAATGGCACGATTGGATACACAAGTGGTGTGGAGAAAAATAGACGTCTCCAAAGCAATTTTAAAACAAAAAAGGATGTTTTACGAGATAAACTAGGGTTTACAACTATGAGTATGCATTCTCGTGAAAAGGAAAAAAAATTCACCTTAAATTGCGCTGATAAGCTAGTTGTTTCAATTGATGAGCAAACGAGTAATAACGGAAATACAGCTGAGGTTGTGAAGTTTATATTGTATACAATATTATTTATTTTTTTGGCTGTTATTTATACAGTATCGTTATTAGTTAAGGCTCCTGGCATGCCTTTAGTTTTGGCAATACCAATTGCAATTGTGTTGGCATTGTTAACAGTTATAACAGGGGTATACTTTTTTTAATAGTTATTCTTTAATCACTTTTTTGAAAAGATGGTTATTACTGTTTTTAATACGTATAGTGTATATACCTGAAGGAAAATTTTCTAAATCAATTTCATTACTTTCATTTATAATTTCTGAACTAAAAATTAATTGTCCCAAGTAGTTATATACTTCAATATTTGAGTCAATATTAAAATCAGTCAATACTCTAAATTTTGATTGGAAAGGATTTGGATAAGTGTTGATTTGCTTGGTTTCAATTAAATTGCGAATATTTAAACCATTACAAATTGAAACACTTTGAGTATAACTGCTTGTATTTTGGCATCCATTTGAAGCTGTGCCGGTTAAAGAGTAGGTTGTAGTTAAACTTGGTGAAATAATGATGGATGAACCACTTGCTGATGTATTCCAAACATAGGTACTTGCCCCGGAAACACTTAAAGTGGCCGATTGACCAACACATAATAAATTATTTGTAGAAGTAATATTTAAATTAACCGGAGGAGGATATGAAGCTGAAATATTGGAACGATATAGTTTTTGCCCAATTGGACCGGTTAGCTCATCAGTAATGTAGATGATAGAGTCAGTAGAAAAAACAACTGCTTCTTTTTGAGTAAGAGGTAATGTTAAAACGGTATTAGTTCCGGTAGAAATAAATTTAGAGCCTTTAAAGCAAGAAAACAACCAAATTCTATCATTTGCCAATAGCGCCACTCGTTTTTTATCAGGACTAATATCTGCCGCACAAATTCTAACTCCTGCGTTATTAAAACTATCTACTACCATTGCAGAATAAGTACCTGCTATACTAGGAAGTATGTAGTGTTTTATCCAACCGTTAGTCGGGCTTGTTCGGTTTTTTGTAAAAAGGTGTAACGAATCATTATAAAAGAAAAAACCTTCCATATCAAAATTATGATTGCCTGCGGGCGCCGAAAAATTTCTGTCGGCATATTCAAAATTAATTATACTTGCAGTGGTTGATGTTCCTGCTATTAAATCGGGATCTGTAATTTTATAAATACGCAACTGATTTGAGTTGGCTACAGAGCGGTCGTTATTATTGTTTCCAAAATCGCCTATGTAAATATTTTTTAAATGGTCTTGGGCAATATCTTCCCAATCAAAATTTGTTGCTCCACTTATGGTTAATGTTTTGAGCAGTGTTCCGCTAGAATCGAATTTATATAATGCCGGTTGCCCACCGCTATCATTATGTGACCAAAATGTATTTGATCCAGTTTTTTCTATACCTGACGATTCGTTAAGCACTGAAGGTAAAGTACATACCGAAAACAAGGTTGCTGCTGCCTGCGAAAAACCTTTTACAGAAACAAATACTAATAAGAAAATATAAGTAATTTTTGACATAGGTTGAAGATATACTTATTTTAAATCGAATTAGAAAAACTAGTTAAATTAATTGTAACATTATTATTAAAAAATATCCAAAATTTAAGTGTTAAATTTAAATAACAATTAAACCAATGCTTTAAATCGTTGTCTAAACTAGTATGAAGAAGTATTTATATTTTATTGTTTTTTGTTTTTGTCTGCCGAAAAATTTTTATTGTCAGCTTTTGCCAACAATAGGCTTAAACAGTCAGCCTATTAATTCTGCAACAATTTGTAATGAACCTTTTTATTTAGGAAGTTATTACACATCTGGGTTATCGGTTGGAGATACTGTTCCCGATTTTAAATTATACGCTATTAATGGAGATTCATTAATTCTTTCAAATGAACTTTCTGCGGGTAAACCAATTTTACTTATTTCCGGTAGCCTGACATGTCCGGTATTTAGAAATAAGGTAAACACCATCAATCAGGTAATTTCTACTTACGGTTCGGCTATAAAAGTTTTTGTTATTTATACAATTGAGGCACATCCAACAGATACTTCAGTATATTTTGGATATATTAATGTAACCAATCAAAATACTTCAGCCGGTATTCTTTTTCCGCAACCCACAACTTATGGTGCGCGAAAACAAATGGTAGATACCATGAGTTCATTTGTTTCGTTAAATGCCCCTGTTTTTGTTGATGGACCTTGCAATCAATGGTGGAAAACTTTTGGTCCGGCTCCAAATAATGCTTACTTAATTAAACCCAATGGTGTTGTTGCAAAAAAACACGGTTGGTTTGATAAAGCCCCTGACAAAATTTTTTGTGATATTGACAATGTATTAGCAATTACTAGTGGATCTTGCACTACAACTACTGCACCCGGTAATTTTTCTATTAACGTAATTAACAGTTTTGTTAGTGGAAATCCAGAAGATTTACTATATGATTTTGTTAAGATTGTAAACACTCAATCAGTGAATGTAACCATAAAAACAAAAAAAATACAAAAAAATCACCCAGTTGGATGGCAAACAGCTTTTTGTGCAGATGTGTGTTACTCTGCCAGTGAAGATAGTGTTGAGTTTACTATTCTCCCTAACGATTCGTTATTGTTTAGTCTTGATTTTTATACAGATGCAATACCCGATAGCGGAAGCGTAAAAGTTGGATTTAGAAATATTAATAATACGAATAACTCATATAGTGTACGTTTAAGAGCTAGCACTTTACCTATACAAATTGGTATAAATGAAAATACAAAGTATATACCTAATTTTAGTTTATATCCTAATCCATCAAAAGACCAAACAGCGGTTGTTACGGATGAAACCGAATATAGTTTTACCATTCAGGACTATATGGGAAAAGAAGTTTATTTTGCAATTAATAATCCTATTATTACTACTTCGCAATTTAAAAATGGGGTTTATTTTATTTCATTAAAAACAAAAAACGGCACTTACAGTAGAAAGTTAGTAGTGCAAAATTAATTTTAAAAATTATGGTTTTTTAGGAGCATCAAATCCGCCGGTTTTTTTATTATAACCGTATGGGCAGTGTTTGCAACCACTTTTACAGCAATAACCACGTTTTAAATGATATTTTTCAGTAAAAACAATATACCCTTCAGGGCTGTGATAAAAATCTTCGGGCTCTAGTTGTTTGTTAAACATTAAAGCAAAAATAAGAGATTAATTTAAAAAAAATAGGAAATTGATTATAAGGCACTGTTACAAAATGAATGTAAAAAATTACTTTATTATTTTTCTCACATCTCCATTATCATAAATAAGAATAACTATTCCGGTTTCATTTTCGTCAACTTCCTGACCGTAAATATTTGTTCTTTTTATGATTTTTTTTGTTTCGGAAGAATTATTAACAGAAACAGTTCCAAAATAAGAATATCTACCATCCATATCACTTTGTTTTAAACGATAATAAGAAATACCCTCATAAGGAGAAGAATCGAAAATAGAATAATCAATTGCTTGATGAGAATCTCCAAAACCACTAACACTATTTAAAACTTCCCAAGTAATAGCATCCTTTGATTTCTCAATTGTAAAATACTCGTTTTTAAATTCGGTGGCTGTAGTCCAAGTTAAGTTAACGGTTTTATCTTGGGTTAATGTGGCTTCAAATTTTGTAAGTTCAATTGGAAGAACTGTAGTTACACAGTTGCAAGGTGTAACTCTAATGCTATAAGTAATAATTTCATCTGCTCTGTTGGCGCTACCCGATACTACTATTGTGGCCGGACCTGTCGCAGAATAACTATCTATAAGTGGCAGGTCGCTTCCAGCTTGCTGAAAAAGCTTAACTCCCCCTAAAATATCTACTTTAACATTGTCACAACCTTGGCAATTACCATCGGCACCTGAACCAGAAGTGCAACCATTTGGACGTAATTTCATTTCCGCAGTAACACTGTAAGTACAGCCTGAGGGTACGATAATATTTTTAGACATACTCTGGTAACCTGCGGTACAATTGCCAGAAACGCCAACAGCACCGCAATTTACACCTCCAGAATAAGCTAAATTACAATTTGCCAAACATCCACAGCCTGGACCCGAAACAGCCAAAACGCCGTAAGAAAAACCAGGGTCGGTAATTGTAAAAATTCCGGTTTGGTTAGTCCAACTTTGTCCACCGGTTGAAACCCAATTGGCAGCGGTACTAATGGCTGTTTTCATTGCAGCTCTTGTTGTGTTATTAGTAACACAATTGTAGTGCCATTGGTTTTGAGAAGAACTCATTGCAATTGCCGATGTACCCAGCGTTAAACCAGCAGGCAAACCTGCTTGATCTTTATTTGTGCAAGTGTTTGCGGAAAATGAAGAATTATTTTTAATGGCATAAATAAAAACCGGTGCAGCTCTTGTTCCTTGTAAAACATAAATATTATCCCCACCGCTACTCATGCCATAATCTGTACCCCATGGATTTCCTAAATCAGTTCGTGTAATCGTTCCTCCCGAACAATTTGCTGCAGCACCCGAAGCCGAAACATCAATGTAAAAAACACTTCCTTGTGAAATTGGAGAAGTGCATGTAATTTGTATTCCAAACTCATCATTATTGCAAGCCCAACCTGGAATCGAATTACTCCAATTATTATCTGTTACAATAAAGGTTGTATTACATTCCAAATCCCTTAGTGTTACTAATTTTACAGCATCATTGCCGGCATCGGTTGAGGTGTTTGTTTTAAATCCTATTACGGCAATATCTCCTGGGGTTAAAACGGTTTGAGAAGTTAAAGAAGAGGGATTTAAAATAAATAATAAAACAAATAAGTTCAAATACGCCCAATTAGGAAGCTTACAAAACGATGTTTTAGATTTTTTCTTCATTAATTATTTATACGATTAGGTAATACATAATCAATAAAACTAATGAAAGTAAACGCAATTAAATTTTAAACAATTATTACTTAATTGTTAAGCAGTAAATTTAAAAAATTTTAGATTTACTCAACACGTTTAATGGTGCAACCAATTGATTTGGTTTCTTGGGTGGCTGGGTTTGTACCTTTAACAATTGCAGTTAATGCATCTTTTAAATAGTTTGCTTTTACGGCACTTGCATCTTTTACATTATCGTCTATGGCACCTTTATAAGCTAAACCTTTCGGACCAAACAAAAAACATTGTGGTGTACGAGTTGCTCCAAAGGCATTAGCCAATGTGCTTTTAGCATCAACTGTGTAATAACATTTTAAACTTTGGGCGGCATAATATTTTACCATGGCATCAAAGCTATCATCCTCGGTTCGCTGTGCTTCGTTACTATTAACTAAAATACAACCAATGCCATTTGCCAAACAAAAATCACTGTATTCTTTTATTCTAGTTTCGCTTAATTTTACGTATGGGCAAGTATTACAACTAAAAATAACAAGTAAACCCTTTGCTGTCTTTACATCGTTTAAGCTTACATCTTTTCCACTTACATCTTTCATTTTAAAGTCGGCTTGAGGAATAGCTGTATTGATGGCTATTTCATCAAAATTTACCTTTTTGATTGAAAAAGAATAAACAAGACTAAAAATTATTGCTAAGGCAGGTAATACAATTAATTTTTTCATTTTAATGATTTGGTTTTATCACATAAAGTTACAAAAAATAAAAGCAATAATCAATTCTTACAAAAATTTAACTTAAATATTTATAATAGCTAAATATTAGATCTTTTGTTTAGTTTTAACAGAAATTATTTGTACGTATATTTACGCTCTTAATTATTAAATATGTTTATAAAAATTGCTCAGCTTTTTCTCAGTCTTACAATACTTGTTACACTTCACGAATTTGGTCACTTTTGGTTTGCTAAACGTTTTAAATGTAAAGTAGAAAAATTTTATTTGTTTTTCGACTTTTTATTTCCGTTTGCTAACATTGCCAATTTTGCCCTTTTTAAGAAAAAAATTGGTGATACCGAATATGGTATTGGTTGGTTTCCTTTTGGTGGCTACGTTTCAATTGCAGGAATGGTAGATGAGCAAATGGATAAATCAGTTATAGATTCTCCTCCAAAACCTTGGGAGTTAAGAAGCAAACCAGCATGGCAGCGTTTATTGGTAATGATGGGTGGAATTATTGTGAACTTTGTTTTAGGAATATTAATTTTTTGGATGGCTTTGTTTGTTTGGGGCAAAGAAACTTTACCAATGTCAAATTTAACACATGGAATTGCTGTTGATAGTACTGCTTATAATATGGGTTTGCGAAATGGAGATATTATTACCTCTATAGGTGGAAGACCGGTAACTTCTGTTAATCGTATTCCAATTGAAATAATTATGAATGGTGCAGAGAGTATTGAGGGCATACATGCAAGTGGCGAAAAATACTCAATTCCTGTAAGCAACAATGATAGAGGTTTGATTCTGAAACGCATTAAAAAATCTAAGTTTATTGCACCTCGTTATTTGATGGGGAAAATAGATTCGGTAGATAAAACAAGTTTCGCAGCCAATGCAAATTTTAAAAAGGGTGATAAAATTATTTTGGTAAATAATAAACCAATTACTTTTTTTGATGAGTACAAGGCCGAATTAGTAAAAAATATCACAAAAAGAGTAAGTATTACTCTTTTAAGAGGAAACGACACTTTGCAAACCACTTGTAATGTTAATGGTGATGGTGCTCTTGGAATTTATCAAAGCCCGCCAACGGATATTAAAATTGTTGAGACCAAATACAGTTTTTTTGGTGCTTTAACCCAGGGTATAAAAGATGGTTGGGAGCAAATTATAATGCAAGCCAAACAGTTTGTTGTGATTTTTACTGTTAAAGATGCACATAAACAGGTGGGTGGTTTTTATACCATGGTTCAACAAATGAATCCTGAATGGGATTGGCAAAGTTTTTGGATGTTTACCGGATTTTTATCTTTGGCTTTAGCCTTTATGAATTTTTTACCAATACCAATGTTGGATGGAGGTTACATTATGTTTATTTTATGGGAAATGGTTACCGGTAAAAAAGTAAGTGATAAAGTTATTTATTATGCCAATAATGTTGGCCTATTTATTGTATTAGGTTTAATGATATATGCCAATACGGATTGGCTACGTAACTAATTATTAATTTTTGGTTATACTTTTATAATGATTATTAGGCTTGCTATATGTTTGTTTTTTAATATTCTAATTTTTAATTGTTATTGCCAAAACACTACAATTAACAAAAAAGAGAAAACGGAGCGAGAAACGCCTTCTACTCACAAAGTAATGCTTATTCCTTTCGAGCCTAAATTATATTTAAGCGAAATTGATTATAACATTAATGTTGAAACAAAATTAACAGCAAAAGAAATTAAGCATAAGTTTAGAGATGGTATAAATGAACAATTATACACTGCATTCAAATCTGCAAAATTTGGTGTTGTTGATTTAATGGAAGATACCGCCAAGTATAGAAAAGATATTGAAGGAATTTATCAATATTTGAGCTACGAATTTCAAAAAGTACCCAATCAGGATAATTACCAGCCACCAAAAAAAGAAAAAGATAAAAAACAAATTGAAAAAGGGCAGTTAAATGTTGAAACCAATACAGATGCCCGTTTTATGAATGCCAAAGTTACCAACGCTAAAGTGGTTCCTTTACTATATGGCAAATATAAAACCGATATTTTTGTTTTTATTAATCAATTAGAAATTAAAGCGAGTGGTAGTAAAGGACCTGCCGAATTGGGTGAGGGAAGTGCAAACCGCAAATTAATTGTGCATTATACAGTTTATACTTACGATGCTAAAGAAATAAATTCAGGAATTGCCGAACAAGAATTTGAAAGCACTTTAAATAATCCTAAAAAAATTATAGATAAATACGCTTCAAAAATAGCCTCAATTATTGTTTTGCGGGTTACAAAGGCACTTGTTACCAAATAGTTTTAGTAAAATCCAACCTTATCACCTGTAAAACCGTATAAATCTGTATAATAATTTGTAAATTAGTACGTTATATACTTTTTTGAAGGTCGTTACATTTATACTTGCTTTGATAACAATGCAGTTGGTTGCTCAGGTAAATCCACCTAGTTTGCGTTGCTTGCAAGTCCTTTCTAATGGAGATGTGAAGTTAACTTGGATTCCGCCTTCAGATCCTAACGGCACCTTTAGTTCATACGAAGTTTGGTCAGCTAACTCCTCATCGGGACCATATAGTTTAGTTGGAACCATAGGAGCTCTTGCAACCACACAATATACTCACACGGGTGTTGGAGCCAATACGCATAGTTGTTATTATTTTATGAAAACAAAGTTTAGCGCCAACAACAGTTTTCAAAATTCCGACACATTAAGAACTATTTTTTTAAATTGTCTTCAAAACGCAGGCTCTCCTGCCGTAAGATTAATTTACAATAATATTCATCAACCAAGTTTATCTTCAACGGCGCCAAATTTTCTTCTTACAAAGGAATTTCCATCAACAATTTGGAATAATTTAGCAACTACATCTGCTTTAAATTATTATGACACCATAAGTATTTGCCAGGCAAGTATTAATTATCAAGCTACCTTGCAAGATGTAAGTGGGTGTTTTTCTACTTCCAACATTCAAGGAGGGCTTTATAAAGATCAAAAGCCGCCTAATCAACCATTTATTGATTCGGTAAGCGTATTATCAAATGGTAATACTATTATTGCATGGCATATTCCTCATGATGCCGATATAATTGGATATCAAATTGCTAAAAATACAGGGACAAATAATATAATTGTGGCCATTACTCCAACTATTTCAGGTCGAACTAATACCTCTTTTGTTTATACGGTTAACGTTTCAAGTTCAAATTGGGTGGGTATGTATGTGTCTGCTATTGACAGTTGCAAAAATATTTCTACGTATGACAGTTTGCCTCGTACAATGTATTTAACTTTTAAATACGATAGTTGTGCTTATCACACAAATTTGAGTTGGACACCATACCGAAATATACCTAAAGGTTTATTGGAGTATAGAATTTATTACTCTGTTAATGGTAGTGCTTTTTTACAAGTAGGATCTACAACATTAACGGCGTTTACCCACACCAATACGCTGCCTAGTGCTAATTGCTGTTATTTTATTAGAGCAATTAATAACGATAAAACAATTACTTCTTCAAGCAATCGAAGTTGTTTTTATAGTAAACAATTATCGGCACCTAATTTTGTTTACATACAAACGGCCACGGTTTTTGACAAAAAGACCAATAGAATAAACCTATTTTTAGACACAACAAAAGTTAGTACTGGTATTACACTTTATAGATCGTTGGATGCGATAAATTATATGAATATTACAACTGTTCCATTTAATGGTACACCATTTTACGAAATTATAGATGAAAATGCAGACACAAAACATAATTTTTATTATTACAGGGCGGTTGTAAACGATGCGTGCGGCAATGAACGTACTCAGAGCCAAATTGCAAAAACAGTATTGTTAAATGTACAAGAGGACAAAGAAGCAATATTTACAAAGCACCTTAGTTGGAATAATTATTTAGGGTTTAACGGCGGTGTAAGCGGTTATAATATTTATAGGGTAGTTAACGATGTTCAAAATGCAACGCCAGTTTCAAGTAAAGGACCAACTGATACTACTTTTACCGATGATGTGAACGAGGAGGCTCCAAACGGAAGTAAAATAGAGTATGTAATTGAGGCAGTAGAGGGCATTGGCAATTCCTATGGATTTATGGAAACCAGTAAATCAAATTTAGAAGATGTTTATCTAGAAGGAAGATTATTTGTTCCTACTGCGTTTGCACCCAAAGGCAAAAATAAAATTTGGTTGCCAATTACACATTTTATTGACAAAACAGATTACAACGTTAGTGTTTTTAACCGATGGGGTACAAAAATTTTTGAAACAAACGATGATACAAAAGGTTGGGATGGTAAAAATGCCTTGCCTGATGTATATGTTTATTTAATCAATTATAAAAACTCGCGTGGAGAATACCAACAGTTGAAAGGTACTTTGATTTTACTCGAATAATTTAGTGATGATGCCCGTGTGGCCCGTGGATATGACCGTGATCTAATTCTTCTTGAGTAGCTTCGCGAACATCTAATACTTCTCCAATAAAATGCAGGTCATAGCCAGCTAACGGATGATTAAAATCCATAGTTACAATAGTTTCATCAATTGATATTACTTTTCCAACTAACACATTTCCTTCAGCATCATTCATCTCAATGTCTTCGCCAACTTTAATGCGCTTACTATCAAATTCACCGTCAACTATAAAGGCTTGTTTATCGATTTTAGCAACATAATCCGCTTCGTATTTTCCGTAACCTTTTTCAGCAACAATTTTAAAATCGAATTTATCGCCTTTTTGTTTATCTAATAAATTACTTTCAAAGTCGGGTAATACACCACCAAAACCAAATAAGAAGGCAAAGGGGTGTTCAGGACTGGTTTGTTCAACCAATTCTTCGGGTTGATTATTTTTACTTGCCGATAAATAATAATTTACCGTCACGGCTTTGTCTTCTGAAATTTTCATTATGTATTTTTTTAATTTTCGTGAAAGTATTTAAATTATTTGAAAGCTAGTTCAAATCTTTTAAATTTTTTTCTAACAGAAATACTAGCTTTTCTTTGCTTAAATTGGCATTTATTTCGCCGGCAATAGTTAAAGATACTGCACCTGTTTGCTCACTCACAGTTATCGCAACAGAATCGGTATTTTCGGTAATACCAACGGCCGCCCTATGTCGCATACCATAATGGGCCGGAAAATTTTCTTTATCAGTAACCGGTAAAACACATCGGGCAGCAATTATCCGGTTATTTTCAATAATAACCGCACCATCATGTAAAGGCGAGTTTTTATAAAAAATATTCTCTAACATCCGACTTGTTAAGGCACTATCAATACTATCACCGGTATTTACATAGAATTTTAAATCAGATTTTCGAGAAACAATAATCAATGCCCCTGTTTTTGTTGCACTCATAGCAAAACACGCATTAGCAACAGCCTCAATATCTAAATATATTTCATTATTTTGGGTACTGTTAAATCTTAACTTTAAGAGTGATTTGAGATTCTGTTTTCGAATAAAATCATTAGACCCTATATATAATAAAAATTTACGAATTTCTTGTTGAAATACAATCATTACTGCAATTACACCAACATTCACAAACTTGCCAATTATTGAACTTAGTAGCTTTAAATCAAAAGCTTTAATAACAATATATGCTACGTAAATTAATGCCAGCCCAATAAAAATGGTTATGGCGGAGGTGCCTTTTACTAAACTATAAGCAACATATAAAAGTATTGCCACTAATATAATATCAATGGCATCGGTTAAACCAAACGAAATAAAATATATAAATAGTTGGTGCATTTAATACTTGGCAATTTCGTTATTTTTTTAGAAATTAATCCTTAATTTTAAAAAACTTATTTTAATTATGCGGCCTAACGAACAAACTTACCCAGTATATTATCAGAAATATATTTCTTTAGTTAAAGAAGACAAGGTAATAGAAGCTTTAACAAATAATTTAGAGAGCATAAAAACTATTATTTCAAATATTCCTTTATTAAAAGAGGATTTTGCTTACGCAGAGGGAAAATGGACAGTAAAGCAAGTTGTGCAACATACAATTGACACAGAAAGAATATTAGCCTACAGAGCACTACGTTTTGCAAGAAATGATTCGCAACAGCCATTACCGTTTGACGAAAACGCATACGCAGCAAACTCAAATGTAGATGCAAAGAAATTATCTGAAATCTTTGAAGAGTTACAACATGTTCGCTTAGCAACTATTTCGCTATACCGCAGTTTTAATCAGGAAGCACTTTTAAAAATGGGTTATGTAGCTTCTGGTCAAGTATCGGTGGTGGCTATTGGTTTTTTTATTTGCGGTCATACTTTACATCATTTAAATGTTGTAAAGGAAAGATATTTATAGAAAGTAATATTTATTTTAAAATAAAACAGTACATTTAACTTTTGAAATTTCTTTTCAAAAAAGCGAATGAATAGTTTAAGCGTCAATCATCTTCTCGGAATAAAAGGACTTACTAAAAATGATATTGATTTAATTTTAAACACTGCTCAAAATTTTAAGGAAGTTATTAATCGTCCTATAAAAAAGGTACCATCACTTCGCGATATTACTGTTGCTAATTTATTTTTCGAAAACTCAACACGTACACGTCTTTCATTTGAATTGGCTCAAAAACGGTTAAGTGCTGATGTAATTAATTTTTCGGCTTCAAACTCTTCTGTTAAAAAGGGAGAGACTTTGGTAGATACTGTAAATAATATTTTGGCGATGAAGGTAGATATGATTGTGATGCGACATGCAAGTGCAGGAGCTGCGGTCTATTTATCAAAAAAAGTAAATGCAAAAATTATTAATGCAGGCGATGGAGCACATGAACATCCAACCCAAGCTTTATTGGATGCTTTTTCCATACAAGAAAAATTGGGTGATTTAAAGGGCAAAAATATTGTAATTGTTGGTGATATTTTACATTCGCGCGTTGCTTTATCGAATATTTTTTGTTTGCAAAAATTAGGAGCAAAAGTAAAAGTGTGTGGGCCATTAACACTTATTCCAAAATACATAACTAGTTTAGGGGTTGAGGTGGAGTTAGATTTGCGTAAAGCACTTGAATGGTGCGACGTAGCAAATATGTTACGAATTCAATTAGAGCGGCAGGATATAAAATATTTCCCTTCTCTTCGGGAATACTCCAAGCTTTACGGTCTAGACAAAGATTTATTAGATAGTTTATCTAAAAAAATAATAGTAATGCATCCCGGGCCAATCAACCGTGGTGTGGAAATAACAAGCGACGTAGCTGATAGCAAACAGTCTATTATACTTAATCAGGTTGAAAATGGTGTTGCAGTTAGAATGGCTGTAATGTTTTTATTGGCAGGAAGGCGAAACTAAAGAAGTACTCTATTTTTAATGTTATTATTTTTAATCAATTAGTCATTTTTTGAAAACACTTTGATTCGTTTAATTTATTAGCTTAGCTGGTATTTTTCTAATAATTTTTATTAGTGAAGCTATTTTTAAAAATATTAATATCAATTACTTTTTGTTTATCAAATTTATTTGGACAAAACTCACGATTGACGAATAGTATTAGAAAGGGTGAAAAATTATATAAAATAATACAATCTTCAGCTTTGTTAATTCCTATTAAAGATTGGAACAGCCCTGAGGATAGAGCTTTAATGACTGCGGTGAGAAGATATTGGAAACAAACTCCGTATCAATTTATTTCGCAGGATGAGATGAATGAAATAAGAAAAAGTAAAATTAGCAAGCCAAACAGAATTTATTTAATAAAAGAAACGTATGAGCGCTTAAAGAAAAAAAGAAAGGATTGGGCTTATACGAAATACTATATTACTGAAGAGTTGGGCGGAGTAGAGGTATTTGATTCGCCATATATTGAGTTTAAACTACCTGTTAAAACGGAGAATAGAGAAGTTGTTGATTTAAATTATGAATTCATTTACGGTTTAATGATAAAACAACTAAATTACGATATAAGCTTGATGTCTAATAAAAATGAATATAAATCAATAACAAAAAAATCTTTATCAAAGGCAAATTTTAAGAACAATTTAAAAAGTTATGCCAATAAAATGCTTCTGGTATCACAATCAGATTTAGAAAATTATATGATGAACCTGAGTGATTCAAAAAAGACGGAAAAACAAAAAGATAAATTTATAAGATATATTTCAAAAAAAACAAAATTGGATAAATCAAATATTAAATTTGTTACCGAAGAGGATATTAAAATTGCAGTTTCCATCCGAGATCCAAATTCAATAGTATATACAGGCTTTACTCTTTATAATACTGAAGATGGAAAAATGCTTCGAAGGATTGATGCAAGTGCGGGGAAAAGAAAGGTAAATACATTTATTACATTATTAATTGCTTCAATTGTCGCAGGAACAACGGCTGCAATTGTTTTTTAGCGGTCAGAAAATTAATCTTTAAACAATGGATATTTTTCCATCATTGTATTTACTTTCTTTTTAATTTTTGCCAGTTCTTTCGCATTGTCTTTTTGTTTTAAAACAATATCGATTAACTCAACAATTTTTAAGCAGTCTTTTTCTTTTAAACCACGTGTTGTAATAGCCGGAGAACCAATACGTATACCTGAAGTTACAAATGCACTCTTATCATCAAAAGGCACCATGTTTTTATTTACGGTAATATTCACTTGTTCTAAGGCAGCCAAAGCCTCTTTACCATTTAAATTTTTATTGCGTAAATCAATTAAAAACATGTGATTACTGGTTCCTTTGCTTACTATGTTATAACCTAAGTCGATGAAGCCTTTAGCCATAGTGTTTGCGTTTTTAACCAATTGAATGCAATAGTGCATATAATCGTCTGTTAATGCTTCGCCATAAGCAACCGCTTTAGAGGCAATAACATGCTCTAATGGACCGCCTTGTGTGCCCGGGAAAACAGCCATATCTAGCAAATTGCTCATTAGTTTAGTTTCGCCTTTAGGAGTTTTTTCTCCAAACGGATTTTCAAAATCTTTACCCATCATAATCATACCGCCGCGGGGGCCACGTAATGTTTTGTGAGTAGTTGTGGTAACAATATGGCAATGAGGAATTGGGTCATTTAAAATGCCTTTGGCAATTAAACCGCTTGGGTGAGAAATATCTGCTAGCAAGATAGCTCCAACCGAGTCGGCAATTTTACGAAAACGTTCATAATCCCAGTCGCGAGAATAAGCACTAGCACCACAAATGATCATTTTTGGTTTTTCTGCTTTCGCAGTTTTTTCAATACTATTATAATCAATTAAGCCAGTTTCTTTTTCTACACCGTAAAATGTGGCACGATACAATTTTCCTGAAAAATTTACAGGAGAACCGTGTGTTAAATGGCCACCGTGACTTAAATCGAAACCTAAAATTGTATCGCCCGGTTTTAAGCAAGCTAACATAACAGCAGCATTAGCTTGTGCTCCTGAGTGGGGTTGTACGTTAACCCAAGCAGCTCCAAATAATTCTTTTGCACGGTCAATGGCTAATTGTTCAACCTTATCAACTACTTCGCATCCGCCATAATAACGTTTAAAAGGCAAGCCTTCGGCATATTTATTTGTTAATACGCTTCCCATAGCTTGCATAACTTGCTTACTCACATAGTTTTCACTAGCAATTAACTCAATGCCTTGAGTTTGACGATGTTCTTCTTCTTTTATTAATTTAAATATGGTTGTGTCTCTTTTTAGCATAACTTAATTTTTTAAGATTGGAATGATTTTTTGTATAATTTTTGAGAAGCTATTAAAATAAAACAGATAATGGGTGATTGAGTAATTCCTAACAACCATCTGCTGATGGAATATTCATCATCTTGCAACCTACCATTTACTATTAAACCGTACGCCATTATTAGTGCAGCTAAAAGTAGCAAAATCAAATAAGAAATGACAAGGAAATTTAATAATTTTTTTTCATTACCTAATTTTTTAATAGCAAGGTAACTTAGTGCAAAAAAGAATAAGATAAATATAAGTGTAAATACGTATTTTGAGTAATACAAGGTTTCATAAGTGAAAGAGGTAAAAAAAAGCATTATTTTAGGAATAGGAAGTGGGGTGTGATGGTAATATTTTTCAAACATAATGCTGTTTAAGTGCACAAAAAAAAATTCTCGGCAATAACCCAGACCACCAAAAAGCACTAAAAAAAGTAGAACTAGTTTAACTCTCATCTTTTGATTTTGTTTTTTTTTGAGAGAATTTATTAACCCAAACTATCCATAAAAAGAGGATAAATGCATAAACTAGAAATGTAAAAGTATAAGTATGATTAAAATTTAAGCTAGTTGGGGAATAATAAGCTATAAGTACTAGGGCAACGACGCGAATTAAATTTAAAAGATGAATTAAAACAATACCGGTTGGTATAAACCATAATTTGTTTTTTTGATTGCCCGGATAAGCAATAATAAATACCGAAAATAAAGAAAATAAGGTTATTGCATTACAGTTTGAACCTACCCAAACCCCATTGCTTCCATCAATACCAACAACTTGGTAATCTCTGTCTTGAAGTACCGTAAAAGTTTTATACCCAAGCAATTTCACAAAATACTCAGACGAGGTAATTATAGAGCCAATAAATTTTTGGTCATAATAAGTATACTTTTTGATAACATATTGATAAACAAAAAATAATATGGCGTAAAGTAATGCAGCAAAAACAATAAACCTAAAAAAGGCATTTTGTTTAAGCGAAATCATAGAAAAAATTAAAAATTAAGAAATAATTTGTTGTTTTTTACGTAAGTCGTAAATCTTTTTTAAACCCAAAATAACACCTGCCACTATTAAAAAAATAATACCATTATCAACCGGGATACAAGGAGGTGGCCAGCAAGCGGGCGATCCAGCAGGAGGAGGAGGAGGAGCCGAAAAAACAACACTAACTGCAAATAAAAATAATAAAGTGAAAATTGATTTCATTTAGTTTAAATTAAGATTCGTAAATTTAGGAATATTATACAACAAAAAAAAATATTTAATAAAAACATATATATTTGCTAACTAATAATTTTTTGTGGCAGAAACCAAAAAACAGTCCATCGTATCGCAAAAAGACTTAAACCTTTTATGGCGGATAATTAAATCAAATTGGTGGGTTCCTGCGGTAATAATACCTATCTTGTATGTGATAGGAACATTTTATGTTTATAGACTTACTTATATTTATAAGGCTTCCACTCAAGTATTATTAAAAGTAAACGACACATATTACCAAGCTAACGTCTTAAGTGATGAGGGCTTTTACAGTTACAACTCTTATGTTGATAATTTAAATGAACAAAGGGTTATTCAATCTTATGATTTAGCTAGTCAAGTTGTTAGTAGGTTAAAAGATTATTTAGAGATTTCTTACTTTATTGTTGGTAAGGTTAGAAGAACTGAGCAATTTAAGGGAATGCCTTTTAAGGTTCATGTTACTTCTATAAATTCAAGCTATTATGAAAAAAATATTGATTTCAAAATTATTGATCATAATACATATGAGATTTCTTATAATGACAATGGAACAGAGACTGTTAAAACTGGGAAATTTGGCACAGAATTAATTGATGATAATTTTAACCTTACCATCTTACGAGAAGGAAATTTTACTCATCAAACCTTAGAAAGTTTAAAATCTATTTTTTATCAATTCACCATTCATAGCTCTGAATATTTAATTAGCAACATACAAGGGAATATGGAAATTAATAACCCGGAGTATACCAATATATTGGAGATTTCCTTAAAAGACATTATTCCGGAAAGGGCAATTTTAATTTTAGATACCTTAAATACGTTATACGCTAACAATCGCATAAAATCTAAGTTCGACTTAAACGATAGAACAATTACTTATATTGACAAGCAATTGGATGAAATTAGTTTCTCTTTAAAAAGTATTGAGGATACTATGCAAAATTATAAAGAGAAAAAGCAGATTATTAATTTGACATGGCAGGAAACAGATTTTTTAGGAAAAATATCAGCCTATGATGGAACTCAGTCCCAACTTAAATTGCAATTAGCATCCCTTAATGACTTAGAAAAATACGTTATAGAAGATAAAGACCCACAGTTTTTGCCTCCAAATGCATATATTGCTGAAAAAGGTGGGTTCTTAAATTCTGCTGTTGCTGAACTTTATGCAAGGCAAATTGAGTTAAATAAAATGTACAATGTCGCCAAAGAAACTAACCCACTGGTCATTGATCTAAAATCGAGCATAAAAAAAATTAAACAAGATTTATTGGTTTACATTAATAACACACGAAAAGCCACTCTATTGCAGGTTGAAAATGTAAATAAAGAAATTGGTAAATATATTTCTGAAGCAAAGTTAATTCCTAATGAACAAAGAGATATTGTAAACATTCAACGTAAAGCTTCCGTTAGTGAACAGTTATACAATTTTTTATTGCAAAAAAGAGCAAACACAAAAATTGCCAGAGCCAGTATTATTCCCGATATAAAGGTTATTGAATCCCCCCGTAATATAGGAGTAGTTGAGCCCAATAAAGCAGCTATTCAAAAGCAATTTATGTCTTTGGGTCTTGTAATATCAGTATTAATTATAGTTCTTCGAGCATTCTTTTTTTCAAAAATCACCTCCGTTGATCATCTAAAAGAATTAACTGAATTACCTCTTGTTGGTGTTTTTCCATTTGTTAAAGAAGGCACCAATGAGGGGATAATTGTTGAGCAAAAACCAAACTCATTGATTGCTGAATCTTTTCGAAATTTTAGAACTAACCTACAGTACACGAACGTTGATAAGCAATCTAAAACATATTTAATTACCTCTTTCTCGCCTGGAGAAGGCAAAACGTTTACTAGTATCAACTTGGCTACTATTTTGGCGAGAAGCGGCAAAAGAACCTTACTAATGGAGTTGGATTTGCATAAACCTCGTATTTACAAAAGATTTGGATTACCTTTACAAACAGTAGGGTTAACAACTTGTATTAGTGGACAAAATACCTACGAAGAAATAATTAGCCCTACACAAATCCCAAATTTGTTTTGTATGTTTTGTGGACCTATACCCCCAAATCCTTCAGAATTTGTTCTTTCTGAAAAACTTAAAGAAATAATAACTATGTCAAAAGAAAACTTTGATTATGTTATCATAGATACTCCACCAGCAGGTATTCTCTCTGACTCTATTTATTTAATACAATACGTCGATTCTGCTATTTTTGTTTTGAATACCAAAACCACTACTAAAAAGGTAATTACTTTTATTGAAACAGTTATAGAAGAAAATAGTATTACCAATATGTTATTGGTGTTAAACGGAACGCATCGCATGGGTAAGCGTTATTATTATCAAGGATACGGTTATAGTTATGGCTACGGCTACGGCTACGGCTATGGTAAAGGTTATGGTTATAAAAAATAATTTTGCAAATTAAATAATAATGAGTAATATTGTTACTCAATAATGATTGAAGCATTAATATCCTCAAAAACCCGGGTAAAAATTCTTTTAAAGTTTTTTTTAAATGCTAGTTCGACTTCTTATTTACGTGGACTTGAGGATGAATTCGGCGAATCTACAAACTCAATACGTGTTGAATTAAACCGCTTCGAAAAGGCCGGCTTCTTAACTTCATTCTTTCAAGGCAATAAAAAACTGTTTAAAGCAAATAACAACCACCCCTTATTTTTTGACATTAACAGCATTGTTAAAAAAATGGTTGGGATAGATTATGTAATTGATTACATATTACAACGTATTGGTAAGTTAGAAAAGGTGTATTTGGTAGGGAAACTAGCTAAAGGGTTAGATTCAGATGTTATTGATTTAGTGTTAGTTGGCGATATTAATAAGGTTTACTTAGCCGAATTAATTGTGAAGGCAGAAAAGAAAATAAATAAAAAAATCAAATTCATTGTCTACGCCGAGAATGAATTTGATATAGATAAGATTAAAGAACCGGATTTGCACCCGTTGCTTATTTGGAATAAATAAAATTATAAATGTTAAATTTTGAATGATAAATTAAACTCATTCCCAATTTAAAACATTTAAAATTAATCATTCATCATTTCCTCTGTGGGACTGAGGTGGCGAAGCTGTAAGATATTACTAATATGATTAATCACCAATTAACAATTACCAATCATCAATTATCATATTGGAAGGCACTTTATGTGGCATCACGCTCCGAAAAAAAAGTAAATTCTTCATTGCAGGAATTGGGGTTGGAAAGTTATTTGCCTTTAAAAACAGAAAAAAAACAATGGAGCGATAGAAAAAAAACTGTTGTTTCTCCATTAATTAATGGTTACGTATTCGTAAAAACTTCTGAGCAGAACCGTGATTTTGTTTTTAAAGTGGCTAATGTTATTCAATATGTACGTTCAAATGGAAGAGATGCTATAATAAGGGAAGATGAAATCGAAGTTTTAAAATCCATAGAAAAGAAAGGTTATTTTGTTGAAGGCAAATTTGGCATTAACTTTAAAGAAGGCGAAACTACTTTAATAACGCATGGACCTTTTAAAGGATACAATGGTATAGTTAAGTCAAAAGCATCAGAAACAATTTACTATATTGCAATTCAAAGTATAGATTATAGTTTAACTATAAAAGTATCGTCCGAAATTTTACAAAAACAAACAGATGATTAATAATTTACTTTCTAAAAAAATTCTTATAACAGGCGGTGCAGGTTTTATTGGGAGTAATATCGTTGATTATTTTATGTCAATAAATCATCAAAATATTGTGGTAATTGATAATCTTGAAACAGGCTTCATATCTAACATTGAAGTGCATTTACCAAAGATTACTTTTATTAAAGCCAATATTAAAAATTATGAAGACTGTTTGGGTGTTACAAAAAATTGTGATATTGTGTTGCATCAAGCAGCCTTAGGAAGTGTGCCGCGAAGTATTGAAAATCCATTAGATACTCATAATACAAATATTACTGGCTTTTTAAACATGTTGGAGGCAGCAAAACAAAATAAAGTAAAACGCTTTGTTTATGCATCTTCTTCTTCGGTTTATGGCGATGATAGTAATTTGCCAAAAGTGGAAGAAAAAATTGGTAAGCCGCTTTCGCCCTATGCCGTTAGTAAAAAAGCAAACGAATTGTATGCTAATGTTTTTGCTAATTTGTATGATATTGAAATTATTGGGTTACGTTATTTCAATGTATTTGGGCCAAAACAAAATCCTACAGGACCATATGCGGCCGTAATCCCAATTTTTATTAATAATATTTTAAACAATAAACAGTCATCTATTTATGGCGATGGAACCAATCGCCGAGATTTTACTTATGTAGATAATGTTGTTCAAGCTAATCTATTAGCGGCATCTACTCAAAATATTAGCGCATTAAATCAAGTATATAATATTGCTTATGGCTCAACAAAAAGTGTAAACGATTTGTATGCATTTATTAAGCAAAAGTTATCTTCCGAAATAAATGCGGGTTATTTATCCTCAAGAGTGGGTGAAATAAAGGATAGTTTTGCATCTATTAAAAAAGCAAATGAATTACTTAATTACAACCCAACTGTTAACTTGGAAGATGGCATAACGAAAACAATAAATTGGTACAAGCAAAATAGTTTTAAATGATAGTAATAATAGATTATGGCATAGGAAATTTGGCTTCAGTTTTTAACATGTTTAAAAAAATAGGAGTTAAAGATGTTGTTATTTCTAGTGAAAAAGAGGTGATTTCTAAAGCTACAAAACTATTGCTACCCGGCGTTGGAGCATTTGACGCAGGTATTTCAAATCTTGAGAATTCAGGATTAATACCAATTTTAAATAAAAAAGTTCTTGAAGAAAAAGTTCCCATTTTAGGTATTTGCTTAGGAATGCAATTACTTACTAAACGAAGCGAAGAAGGCCTAAAACATGGATTAGGATGGATTGATGCAGAAACAATAAAATTTAATTTAGACCCTACTCTTAAATTAAAAGTTCCACACATGGGTTGGAATTATATTAAAGTAACAAAAAAAAATCCATTAATTGATTCTGAAACAAAAAATAGATTTTATTTTGTTCATTCGTATTACGTAAAATGTTTCGACGAAAATCAATCTATTGCCACCAGTAATTTTGGAACAAATTTTACATGTATGGTAAATAAAAATAACATTTACGGTGCTCAGTTTCATCCCGAGAAGAGCTTGAAATTTGGAATGAAACTTCTGGAAAATTTTACGAAATTATAATCTTTATCAATCTTTAATCTTCAATATTTAATCATCAATCATTGCAGTGGCTCTAAAACGTATCATACCTTGTTTGCTTTATGACGGAAGTGGTTTAGTAAAAACGATTAAGTTTAGAAATCCATCTTACATCGGTGATCCAATCAACGCCATCAAAATATACAATGATAAAGAAGTAGACGAGTTAATTGTAATAGATATTAATGCTTCTAAGCAAAAACGTAAACCAAATTTTGATAAAATTGCAGATATGGCAAGTGAAGCTTTTATGCCATTTGCTTATGGAGGCGGTGTAAAAACCTTCGAAGATTTTGCAACCCTTTATAAGTTAGGAATTGAAAAGGTTATTGTGAATTCATTGGTTCAAGAAAATCCAGATATTATAAAAAAAGTGGTGGAGCACTATGGTGCACAAGCCGTAGTAGCTTGTATTGATTTTAAAAAACCTCTATTTGGAGCGAAAGCACCATACTCGTACATTGGAAATAAAATCAAAATGGACTTGTTAGATTATGCTAAATATTTGGAAACAGAAATAGGTGTTGGAGAACTAATGCTTTATAGTGTAGATAATGATGGAACATGGGAAGGTTATGATTTTGAAATAACTGGACAACTTTTAAATAGCGTTGATATTCCGGTGATTGCTTGCGGCGGTTGTGGAAATGTAGATGATTTAAAAAAGATTTTATACAAAACTAATGCCAATGCTGCAGCAATAGGAAGTATGGCGGTATATAGTAAAAAAGGGATGGGAGTGTTAATAAATTTCCCCGAAAGAGGATCCGTGATAATTGAAAATTAATTATGGCTGAAAGTTGGAACGTTGTAGAAAGAGGTAACCCATTTAACATAAAGAAGATACTTAGAGATCTTATTAGTTATAAGGATTTAATTATTCTGTTTTTTAAGCGTGATATAAAATCGAGTTATCAACAAACTATTCTTGGCCCATTATGGCTAATAATACAACCTGTTTTTACTAGTATTGTGTTTACTGTTGTATTTGGTAATATCGCAAAAATACCAACCAATGAAAACATCTCACCGTTTGCATTTTATTTACTCGGACTTTCATTTTGGAACTATTTTGCAGACTGTTTCAATAAAATTTCAGCTACCTTTGTTATGAACGCTTCTGTTTTTGGTAAAGTATATTTTCCAAGATTAACTGTCCCTATTTCAGTTTTACTTTCCGGTCTCTTTAAATTTTCAATTCAGTTCATATTATTTTTGATAGTTTATTTATATGGCGTTTTTGTTCAAGGGTATAGTTTGGAAATAAACAGAACTATCATATTGCTTCCATTATTTATTATTTTATTGTCTTTATTTGCTCTTGGTTTGGGATTAATTGTTTCCTCATTAACCACAAAATACCGTGACCTCACGATGTTGGTTGGTTTTGGTGTGCAATTGCTCATGTACGCCTCTCCAATTGCATACCCCTTTTTTACAATTCCTTATAATTCAATTTTTTACAAAATTCTTCTTGCTAACCCTTTAACAGGAATAATTGAAGCATGTAAATATGCCTTCACCTCAAATGGTTTATTTAGTATCAGTGTGCTACTTGTTGATGCGTTAGTAATTGGATTAATATTGATTTTTGGAATTTTCGTTTTTTCTAAGGTAGAAAAACGTTTTATGGATACCGTTTAAAATGAGTGTTGTAATTAAAGCAGAACATATTTCGAAACAATATAAACTTGGTTCGGTTGGTATGTCTAACTTAACTGATGATGTTCAGCGTCTAGTTGCAAAGTTACGAGGAAAGGAAGATCCTTTTTTGAAAGTTGGAGAAGAAAATAACCGCGAGAAAAAAGATTCAGGTGATTCAAAATTTGTGTGGGCCTTACGGGATGTTAATTTTGAAATTAATCAAGGGGAAGTAGTTGGAGTAATAGGAAAAAATGGAGCAGGAAAATCAACTCTTCTTAAAATTTTATCTCGTGTTACCGAACCAACTAGTGGTAGGTTAAAATACAAAGGTCTTCTAGCCTCTTTACTAGAGGTTGGTACAGGTTTTCACCCTGATCTTTCTGGACGAGATAATGTTTTTTTAAATGGGGCAATTCTTGGAATGAAAAAAGAAGAGATAGCTAAAAAATTTGATGAAATAGTTGATTTCAGTGGAGTTGCACGCTACATAGATACACCCGTAAAACGCTACAGTAGTGGAATGTATGTTCGCCTGGCGTTTGCTGTTGCAGCACATCTAGATCCAGATATCCTTATTGTAGATGAGGTATTAGCTGTTGGAGATATCGAATTTCAGGAAAAATGTCTCAATAAAATGAAGGATGTTGCGGGCCAAGGTAGAACTGTTTTGTTTGTAAGCCATAATATGGCATCTATTAAAGCACTTTGCAAAAAGGCAATAGTAATGCAAAAAGGTACTATTACATTTGAAGGCAATGTGGCTGATAGTATATCACATTATTTGGGAGGTTTAGACACTGGAAGTAACACTGGAACCATTGAGCCAATTCATAGAACTATTAATACAAATGAAGTTTTTTACAGAAAGGTAAACGTTGAAAACGAAGAGTTTAAAACTGGTAATAGTATTTATTTTAACAACAATATTCAAATTAATTGTTCAATTGAATTTTTAAATAATATAGATAACGTTTTCTTTGATGCCAGAATAATAAGTGCAGATGGAATTGAAATTTTACATAGCATGAATATTTACGATGGTAGTTTTATTAATGTGAAGAAAGGAGTTATACAAGTTAATCTTGAACTCGAAAATAAATTACAACCTGGTAAATATTTCATTAACCTAGGTGCGCATCATAACGATGGTTCAACTTTGGATTATTTAGAACATATCCTCGAGATTAATATTCTTAACGTTGCCAAGAATAATATGAAAGGGTTAACTTATGATTTTAAATTAGGCTACTATCGTCCAAATACAAAATGGATCATCAATCAATAAATCATGTTTGATTTTATACCACTAGCTAAACCAAATCTACTTCAAAAAGACATTGATCTTGTTGTTGAAGTGCTGAAAAGCGGAATGCTTGTTCAGGGAAAATACGTCGCAGAATTAGAAAATAGTTTCTCGAAACTTTGTGGAACCTCATGCGCTAGCGCATTGAGTAATGGAACATCAACTTTGCATCTAGCATTAATTGCTTTAGGAATTAAGGCTGGAGATGAGGTTATTGTCCCTGCTTTTTCATACATAGCTACAGCAAACGTTGTTGAACTGGTGGGGGCAACTCCAATTTTTGTTGACATAGACATTACAACGTTTAATATTGATGTTTCAAAAATTGAGACAGTTGTTACAAAAAAAACTAAAGCCATAATTTCTGTTCATGAATTTGGTTTAGCATGTGATATTGAAGCCATAGTTGCTATTGCAAAAAAACATAATTTGTTTGTTATTGAGGATGCGGCTTGTGCCTTAGGAGCTTTTTACAAAAATAAACATGTTGGAAGCTTTGGCGATTTTGGTTCATTTTCATTGCATCCACGGAAAGCCATAAGCAGTGGGGAGGGTGGCGTTTTAGTCACAAATAATTTAGCCTATGATAAAAAAATAAAAATATTAAGAAATCATGGTACTGAAATAATAAATGGCAAAATGGATTTTACAGAATTTGGATTTAATTACCGAATGACAGATTTTCAAGCTGCTTTAGTCGTATCACAGTTAGATAGATTGCAAAACAGTATTAATTATAAAAATGAGCTTGCTAATATTTATTTTACTGAAATTAAATCAAATAAAATTCAATTGCCAATTATTCCCAATTACACTTCGCATACTTGGCAAACGTTTCATGTAGTTCTAGATGAAAGTATAAACAGGGATGAAATCATCATAAAATTAAAGGAGAATAATATTGGCGCAAATTATGGTGCTCAATGTATGCCATCTATGAAATCATTTAAAGAAAAATACAATTACAACTGCGAAATGCTTTTCCCTAATGCATTAAGAGCATACAAACAAGGGCTTGCATTACCTATTTATGATTTAGTTAATAAAGAACAAATCCATTATATATCTGAAACAATAAACAATTTAATAGCATGATAACAAACAAAACAATTTTTATAACTGGCGGAGCTGGTTTTATAGCAAATACACTCATTAAACATTATATAAACAACAATAAAATTGTAGTATATGATAATTTTCATAGAGATACTCTAACATCAAGTACTGTTGCAAGTCACGCAAATTTAGGTATCGTTAAAGGTGATGTGTTGGATATAGCAGCCTTAACAGATGCAATGAAAGGGGCTGACATCGTTATTCATGCAGCTGGTATTGCGGGTATAGATACGGTAATTAAAAACCCTGTTCGTACCATGCAAGTTAATATGATTGGCACGGCAAATGCATTAGAAGCAGCGTTAGCTAATGGAATTAAAGACCGTTTTATTGATTTTTCAACTTCAGAAGTTTTTGGGTCAATGGCATTTAAATCTTCAGAAACTGATCAAACCGTTTCAGGTAGTGCAGGCGAAGCGCGTTGGACTTATGCTGTAAGTAAATTAGCGGGTGAACATTTAGCACATGCTTATTTTAAGCAATACCAGTTACCAGTTGTAACCGTTAGGCCATTTAATGTATATGGACCAGGACAAACTGGAGAAGGTGCTATACAAATTTTTATAAAAAAAGCTTTGAAAAACGAAGATATTCATATAGATGGAGATGGTTCGCAAATCAGAGCTTGGTGCTTTGTGGATGATTTTGTGGATTGTTTGATTCGTTGTGTTGAACATCCAAAAGCAATTGGCGAAAGTTTTAATATAGGTAACTCAAGAGCTGTAATTACTATTTTAGGTTTAGCACAATTAGTTTGTAGGGTTTTAAAATCGGATTCAAAAATTGTATTTGATGCGCCATTATCTGCAGACATTGCTATACGTATACCAAGTGTAGAAAAAACAAAAGAAATTTTAGATTTTAAAGCGCAGGTAGATTTAGAAGAAGGCGTTTTAAGAACAGCTGAATGGATGAAAACCAAAAATGGATAAAAAAAAAGAATTAAATACAAGTCCAAATCTTCTTGCACAGTATGAGCGTTTAAATGATTTGAATATTTTTTTAGAATCAAAATTCAAAAAAAACTATAACAGATCTTTACCTTTCCCTGATCATATTAACGATAGATGGGAAAGGGCAGAACGTTTAGGCTTTGGAAAGGGGACAAATATTTATGATTCAAGTTATGTGATTGGTGATGTAAAAGTTGGTGATAATTGTTGGATTGGAATGTTTACAATTTTAGATGGATCAGGTAATTTGACCATAGGAAATAATTGTACAATATCAGCAAGTGTGCATATTTATACTCACGATAATTTAAAATCTACATTATCAAATAAACAAATTCCTATAGAACATGATTCTGTAAAAATTGGAGATAACTGCTATATTGCTCCGCATTCGATAATTTCAAAAGGTGTAATTATTGGGCATCATTCAGTTGTTGCAGCTCATAGTTTTGTAAATAAATCATTTCCCAATAATTCTATTATTGCTGGAGTACCAGCAAAACAAATTGGAAAAGTGATAATTAATCAGGATGATATAACCTTCGAATATTTTAAATAATGCAAAATTGTAAACGCTGTATATATAATTCATCTATACCAAAAATTTCATTTAATGAAGATGGAATTTGTAACTATTGCGAACAGTACGATTCAATGAACTTACAATACCCAACTGGTGAAGCTGGTAAAAAAGTCATTGAAGAGTATGTGGCTCAAATGAAAAAAGATGGAGAAGGAAAACCTTATGATGTTGTGATTGGTGTGAGTGGAGGTTGCGATTCATCTTATATGTTGCATTTAGCAAAAAAGGTTTATGGATTAAGGGTATTAGCGGCACATTTCGACAATACTTATAATTCAAAGATTGCTGTAGAAAACATAAAGATTGTATTAGATAAATTAAATATTGATTTATACACTTATGTAGTAGATAATAAGGAGTTTGAAAAAATTCAAAGATCATTATTATTAGCATCAGTTCCTGAATTTGAAGCCGCAACAGACTTATCGTTAGCTACCAGTCATTATATGGCTGCATCTAAGTATGGCATAAAACATATTTGGGAAGGACATTCATTTAGAACCGAAGGGGTTTCTCCTCCAGGTTGGTTTTATATGGATGCTAAGTATATTAAATCTATACATAAACAATTTGGTGATGGAATAATTAAATCAACACCACTGCTATGGTTAAGTAAATGGATTAAATGGATGGTGATTAATAAAATAAAAAAATTTAGACCGTTATATTATTTAGATTACAATAAAGAAGAAGTTAAATCATTTCTAGTAAAAGAATACGGTTGGCAATGGTATGGTGGTCATCACATGGAAAATAGAACTTCTTATTTTATTAATAATTATTATTTGCCCGTAAAATTTGGAATTGATCTAAGATGGTGCGAATACTCAGCATTAATAAGGAGTGGATATTTAAGGCGTGAAGAAGCACTTTCTAAAATTAAAGAACCTAAACCTTATGATAGCGAATTATTAGTTGAAATAAAATCAAGATTAGGGTTGTCTGATAATGACTGGAATAATATCATGCTAGCGCCAAATAAGCACTATACGGATTATCCTACCTATAAAAAAACATTTGAGCGAATGCGACCTTTGTTTTTTACATTATTAAAAGCGGGTTACGTTACTCAAAGCTTTTATGATAAGTTTTGTGTATTGAAAGAAGAAAAATTATTATAATTAAATATTTTTCTAACTTGAATTTTGTATCAAATGAAAACTATCTGGATAGAAGGTTATGAAACAGCAGGCTTGATTCATGATTTGAAAGAAGGTTTCAAAAATGCAGGATATAATGTAATTACTTTTGCTGAGGAGAATAAATTTTATAATTATACTTACGATATTAATAAATATAATTTCGTAAATGATTTAATTAAGTTAAAGCTGTTACGGTTCGCATTCCTAACAAGATTGGTGTTAATTTTTATAAATAAATTCAAACCTGAATTTAGATATAAATTTTTAAGAAAACTTCAGATAAATATCTTAATTAAGAAAGTAGATTTTTATCTTCCTATTTATGATACACATTTTATTAAAGTGGAAGATTTTGAGAGAATTAGTAAAAATGGAATTAAAATAATAGGATATTTTCTTGGTTCAGAAATCAGAATTTATAATTTATTTTGCAAACAGTTTGACGTAGAAGGTAATTTATTAGGTGAGTATTTGAATGAATCGTTTGTAGATAAGGCAAAAAAGTTGCATTATTTTGAGAAATTTGCTCATCTTATATACTCTGTTCCTGACCAAATGTCACTAAGTAAACGACCTTATTTACATTTACAACTACCATTTAACACAGACAAGTTCACGTTTAATCCTGTACAATTAAATATACCCAGAATACTTCACTGCCCTAGTAATACAGATTCAAAGGGAACATCTATTGTTTTAAAAATTATTGAAGAGTTGAAAAATGAAGGGGTTCAATTTCAATTTCAATATTTAAAAAATATGCCACATTCTGAGTTAATTAAATGCCTTTCCGAATCAGATATACTAATTGATGAATTATTTTGTCATGGTCCAGGCCTATTGGCCTTTGAAGCAATGGCCTCAGGTTGTGTAGTTTTAACACGTTATTACGAAGAATCACCAAATTGTTTTCGTCCTCCGATAATTTCTGTAACAAAATATAATCTAAAACCTAAATTAAAAGAGGTTGTCGAAGATATAGGTTTACGAAAAACGTTAGCTCTGAAGGGAAGGGATTATTTATTAAAAAATAATGCACTTAACAAAGTTATTCAAGATATGATAGTTGCGATGGAAAAAGATAAGGATGAAGTGAGGGCAATGACTTATGATTATACACCAGATTTTAATTATGTAAAAGAAAATATGCTAACAAAAGAACAAATTGGTATTCTAGAGAGAATTAAATATTAAAATATTTAGCAAAAAAGATTACTATTATAATTAATCACTATTCTAAGAGTGCATTAATGGAGCAATTTTTTAATCGATAAGCCTATTTTATAAATTATATAAAATTTTGAGCAATAAAAAAAATATACTTATTCTTTGTTCTGACAACTACGATAAACAACCACGGGTTTTAAGAACTATTGAGGCTTTGAAGACCGATTATGCGATTATGGTAGCTGGCTATTCCGATAGTCAATTACACCAGTTAAATTTTACGGATTTAGCACCAAACCTCTTAAAAAACAAAACTCAAAACTGGCATTTTAATAAACCTTTTTTTATCAGACTTCTTGTTTCCTTTTATTATAAATTCATTAAGCAAAAGCAGTTTAGTAAAACACTATATTATGAAAGCCAATATTGGAACAATGCTCGAAAAGCTGATTTAGTTACTCTTCAAAAAATACCGTTTGATATAATTATCAGTCATGGAGTAGATATGCTGCCAATGGCAATAAAACTTGCCAATCACAAAGTGCCGGTAATTTTTAATGCACATGAGTATTATCCATTAGAATTTGAGCAGGATAAAATCTGGTTAAAAACTGAAGGAGCTAAATCAAGTTATATCATAGATAAATATTTGCCTAAATGCACAAAAATGTTTTGCGTCTCAGAAAACATTCAAAAAGAGTATCAAAAAAAATGTAAAATTGATTCTGTGGTAATTACAAATGCAACTAAATATATTGACCTTAAAATAAATAAAACAAATTCAATAATAAAGATAATTCATCACGGTGCCGCGATTAGAGCGAGACAAATTGAACTTATGATCGAAATGATGAATTATCTGAGTAACGATTTTATTTTGCATCTTATGCTAACTCCGAGTGATCCGAATTACTTGGCAGAATTAAAAAAGTTGCATAATTCTAATAATAGAATTGAATTTATTGATCCAGTTAATGTCGCTGAAATACCTCAAATATGTAATCAGTATGATATTGGTTTATTTATTTTACCACCTGTAAATTTTAATTGGGTTAATGCTCTGCCAAATAAGTTGTTCGAGTTTATTCAAGCAAGATTATCAATCGCTGTCTCTCCAAATTCTGACATGAAATATTTGGTTGAAAAATATAATCTTGGCGTAGTTTCTGATGATTACTCACCTGAGAGTATGGCAAAAAAAATAATGACTTTAACCCCAACCGCAATTGATAAGTACAAATTAAATTCTCATAATTATGCGATGGAGCTTAGCGCAGAGGAAAATCAAAAAAAAATATTGGAAATTGTTAACGCACAATTCTTAAACTAATGTGTGGTATTGCCGGCATATGGAACCTTAATGATGAAAACTTGCACATTGACGATGTAAAATGTTTCACAGATACAATGATTCATCGTGGGCCCGATGGTGCTGGGTACGAGCTTTTTAATGAGAACACTATTGGTTTAGGTCATAGAAGACTTTCCATTCTTGATATAACAGACGCAGGAAAACAACCTTTTCAATATTTAGATAGATATGCTATTACCTACAATGGCGAAGTTTATAATTTTTTAGAAATCCGAAACGAATTACAAGCAAAGGGTTACACCTTTAAAACCGATACCGATACCGAAGTTATTTTAGTGGCTTACCATGTTTACGGTAAAGATTGCTTAACAAAATTTAATGGCATGTGGGCTTTTGCTATTTGGGATAAGCAAGATAAAAGGTTGTTCATTTCAAGGGATCGATATGGTGTAAAGCCATTACATTATGTTTATTTGCCTGGAAAATTATTTGCATTTGCATCTGAAACTATTGCCTTTAAAAAATTAAAAAATTTTACACGCAGATTTAATGAAACTAATTTAATTACAGCAATACAAAATTCAAGTCATATTGAAGCTTCTGGTAAAACAATATTCAAAGATATTTATCAGTTATTACCTGGACATACAATTAACATTTCATTTAATAAAGAGCTAATTATTGAACGCTGGTGGAATACGGCAGGCAATTTAGTGGAAGTTGACAGCGATTATGAAAAACAAGTTGAGAAATTTAAAGAGTTGTTTTTTAGCGCATGTAAATTGCGTATGCGTAGTGATGTTCCAATTGCTTCGGCTCTCAGTGGGGGTTTAGACTCGAGTTCTGTTTATTGCACTTTACAGCAATTTAAAAACGAGACTAGTAATTTGGAGCGTATACCCTCAAACTGGCAAAAAGCATTTATAGCAACTTTTCCAGGTACAAGCATGGATGAACGAATGTATGCCGAGGAAGTAATAAATCACACTAAAGGAAATGCAGTTTATATTACACCAGATTACATAAATCTTTTAAAGGATATTACGACATCAACCCAACTTTTTGACGGAATTATTGCCAATCCACTTATTGCTATTAGTGATATTTATAAAAGTATGCGTAGTAATGGCATTGTGGTTTCATTGGATGGACACGGGGCAGATGAATATGCGTTTGGATATAGTGATTATTCATTGCAAATGTTTTATGAGGCATTACAAACCAATAATGAAGCAAAAGCAATTGAAGCAGTAAAAATATTAAATGGATTATCTCCTAATTATAGTTTTCAAAAGCTAATGAATGAATTTTACAATGCTAATTCAATCAAAGCTAAAATTAAAAATAAAATTAAAGCCTTTATAGGTACTAAAAACCAGATCAATAATTCAATCTCGAGAAAATCTGATTGGTTCAAAAAGGATGCCGAGATAGTGGCATTAAATTCTTTTACGAATCCATTTACCGGTATAACAAAAATGCTGTTTAATGATTTTCATTATAACAGCTTACCTATTAATTTAAGGGATTTTGATAGAGCATCAATGCAAAACAGTATCGAGATACGTATGCCATTTATGGACTATCGATTAGTGAATTTTATGTTTTCTATTCCTGAAGAAAGTAAACTAGGACATGGATATACAAAAAGAATAATTAGAGATGCAATGAAAGGAATAGTACCAGAAAAAATAAGAACACGAACTTTAAAAATTGGAATTGGGTCTCCTATAGCTGAATGGATTGCTGACCCAATGAAAGAATTTACATTAGATCATTTAAACTCAAATAAAATAAGGGAGCTTGGATTTTTAAACAGTCAAAATATACTAAAATCTGTAAAAGAGAATTATACAAACAATTCTTGGAATAGTTCAAATGCTTCAAAAACATGGAGCATTCTAAATGCTTTAATCATCAATGAATAATAATAGATTATATCAACAATGCACAAAGTGTGTTATGGATACCACTGCCACCGAAATAAAATTCGATGAAAAGGGTGTTTGCAACTTTTGTACTGAATTTGAAACCCTAGCGCATAAAACAATTTGGCGACCACTAGATATTAGGCTAAAAGAGCTTGAAGAAGGTATTCAAAAAATAAAAAAACTAGGCGAAAATAAGAAATACGACTGCCTAGTTGGTTTAAGTGGAGGTGTTGATAGTTCATATATTTGTTATTGGGCAAAAAAAATAGGCTTACGCCCTTTAGTGGTTCATTTTGATAATGGTTGGAATAGCGAATTGGCCACAAAAAATATCGAAAACATAATTGCAAAAACCGGATTTGATCTATACACCTATGTAATAAATTGGGAAGATTTTAAGGATTTGCAACTTTCATACATAAAATCTTCTGTAATTGATATAGAGGTGCCAACTGATCAGTTGATTTATGCAACATTACATAAAATAGCCAAAAAATATAAAATCAAAAGTATAATAAACGGGAATAATATTTCTTCGGAAGCAATATTACCTACAACATGGTACTATCCAGATAAATTAGATATTGTTAACTTAACGGCAATACATGCAAAGTTCGGAACTCGCGAACTGAAAGGTTTTCCTAAACTTGGTTTAACGCAACAATTAATCAATGCTAAACTACATTCTTTATATTCAATTTCACCTTTAAACCTTCTTGATTTTGATAAAAATAAAGCTAAGGAAATCCTAATAAATGAATTTGGCTGGATGGATTATGGTGGTAAACATTATGAATCTATCTTTACTCGCTTTTACCAAGGGTACATCTTGGTAAAAAAATTCAAGGTAGATAAGCGAATAGCTCATTTATCTACATTAGTTGCCGCAAAAATCATAACGCGTCAGGAAGCGTTAGATGAATTAAGTAAGCCTACTTATAATCTAGATTTGCAAAAGCAAGATTATGAATATGCGCTTAAAAAATTTGATTTGACAAAGGAAGAATTTGAAGGTTACATGAACCAAAAACCGATTCCACATGTTTTTTATGGAACACAATGGGATAAGAAACATTTTAGAAAGTATTTCTATTTTAGAAAAATAATCGGTCCCATACTAGACCTAATTGCCATGTTTAAGAAATAGATTTATGGCTAATGTAGCATTTCTTTTTACAGGCATTGGAAGTTTATCCGGCGGAGGAGGTGCAGAAAGATTCTTTTCCGACTTTTTCGATAAACATCAAAATTCTGAGTCAAAGTATAAGTTATTTTTTATAACAGACAGTGAATCAGTAAAGCATTTTAATTCCGTAGGTAGTTTAAAAAGCAAAAGTAATGTAGTAATCTTTAAAATTATTAATAACAGATTTAAAAGTATTATTGAATCTTTTCAGATCGCAAAATTGATAATTCGTTACAGAATTAAATTGATTCAAATTCCTTTATACAATATTCATTACTTTTCTTTAGTTAAATCAATAGATGCTTTACCTAAAATAATTAGACCGAAAATTTGCCTAACTATTACAGACGCCTTTATTCCTTATTACTACTTTATTGATAATAATCGAGGTTATAATTTTAAAAATATTCTTGAGCCACTTTTTCAAGAGGTAAACATTGATTCTGTTATTAGTTGGTACGAGCTTTTCAAGGAGTTTTCTTTGACAAATAATTTAATTAAAAGTAACCCTCCAGTTTTTTGTATAAATTCGCGATACACAGGAAAAATATTCGCTAGTAATGTTAAAAAGCAAAATCATATAATTTATGCGGGTAGATTTACGATAGCAAAACGACCGATGCTTTTTGTGGAAGCAATTAATATATTGAAACACAATAAAACAGATTTTAAAGATTGGAAGTTTTTTATGTATGGGAAAGGTAATTTAGAAAATGATATTATTACTAAAATCGCCGAGTATGGTATAGAACACCTTGTCTCTGTGTCACATGCACTTGATTTAACAAAGGTCTTCGAAGAATCAAAGTGTTTTGTGTCAACACAGGATTTCGAGAATTTTCCTTCATTATCAATGAATGAAGCAATGGCAGCTGGTAATGCAATTATATCAAGAAATGTTGGACAAACGAATTTGTTTGTAAAAGACCATGTAAATGGTTTACTTTTAAAACAAGATGACGAAAAAGGATTAGCTGAAGCTATTGAATACTTTATCAAGCATCCAGAATTGCACCAAAGTATGTCTGATGAAAGTGTGAGACTTACAAAAGAAGTGCACACATTTGATAATTTTAAAATGCAAATCGAATCGTTTTGGTCAAAAACATTGAATTATTAATTTATACGAATGTCTAATAAAGAAATTATAACAAATTTCAATGCACTTAAGAAAAATTTAAAAAAAGATTTTTCTGGTTTAAAGAATATTAGAATTGCCTTAATTGGCGATTCAGCTACACAGTTCCTAAATCTGGCACTTAAAGGCTATGGTTTTGAAGAAGGATATCATTTCGATATCTATGAAGCAGATTATAATCAGATAGAGGGACAGGTATTAGATACTTCTTCGGAGTTATATAACTTTAAACCTGATTTCGTTATTATATTTCAAAGCGTGCAGAAATTAGCTAAAGCATTTTATAAATCAGATAGAGTATCATTTGCGAGTAAACATGTTGAGAATGTATCCCATTATTATTTAACATTAACTTGCAGTTCAAATGCCAAAGTGATATATTTTAATTTTCCTGAATTAAATGATAATGTGTTTGGTAATTTCTCTAATAAGTTAGAACAGTCATTCGTTTATCAAATTCGTAAAATCAATTTCGAACTTATGCGTTTGAGTATGAGTCAAAAGAATTTTAATATTCTTGATTATTGCATTCTAAGTTCTCAATACGGTAAAAACTTTGCATTTGATCCAAAGGTTTACTATACTTCTGATATGGTTTTAAGTATTGACATATTACCTGTTGTTACTAAGAATATTACTGATATTGTTTCCTCATTAGTAGGCAAGTTTAAAAAATGTTTGATTTTGGATTTGGATAATACAATGTGGGGCGGAATTATTGGAGATGATGGGATTGAAAATATTCAAATTGGTGATTTAGGTATTGGAAAGGCTTTTACGGAGTTTCAAATGTGGATGAAACAATTAAAGCAGCGTGGAATTATTTTAGCAGTATGTAGCAAAAATACAGAATCAATTGCCAAAGAGCCTTTTGAAAAACATCCAGATATGGTTTTATCTCTAGATGATATCGCGGTATTTGTTGCTAATTGGAATAATAAAGCAGATAATATTAGATATATTCAAAGTATATTAAATATTGGTTTTGATTCGATGGTGTTTTTAGATGATAATCCTGCTGAACGTGAAATGGTTAGAACACACATTCCCGAGGTATTTGTTCCAGAATTGCCTGAAGATCCTACTTTATATTTAGATTATTTATTTAAATTAAATTTGTTTGAAACAGCTTCTTTTTCGGAAGAAGATGAACATAGAACCAAACAATATAAGGAAGAAGCGGGAAGGGCAATTGCTAAGCAAAGTTTTACGAATGAAGATGATTTTTTAATAAATTTAAAAATGGTTTCTCAGGTCAAGCCGTTTGATGCATTTACTGTACCTCGCATTGCGCAATTATCTCAACGTTCTAATCAGTTTAATTTGCGCACGGTAAGGTATACAGAAGATGATATCGAAAAATTGATGCAATCTAGTAATTACAAAACCCTTTCTTTTACCTTAGAAGATAAATTTGGAAATAACGGTTTAATTGCAGTTGTTATTTTAGAAGAGCGGAAGGATATATTATTTATTGAGACTTGGTTAATGAGTTGTAGAGTATTAAAAAGAGGAATGGAAAACTTTACTTTAAATAAAATTGTCCAAATAGCTATACAAAATAATTGCTCTAAAGTGATAGGTGAGTACATACCATCAGCTAAAAATGGAATGGTTAAAGATCATTATAGTAATTTAGGGTTTACCCAAATAAATGATTTATGGGAGTTAGATGTAAATAGCTATTCTCCCAGAAAATGTTTTATAAATACAAGTGATGTTTAATCAAGGGGATAAAATACAATTGAAGTTCGTGGTTGATGAAGCGATCTACAAAGGATTTATAAATCTGTTTCAAGACAATAACCCTTTGCACACAAATTTTGATTATGCTGTTTCAAGGGGATTTAAAGAATGTGTTATGCACGGCAATATTTTGAACGGGTTTTTGTCCTATTTTATTGGGGAATGTTTACCTACGAAGGATGTGATAATACATAGTCAGCAAATTGATTTTAGTAAACCTGTTTATATGCATGATGTTTTGGAATTTGAAGCTGAAGTTGATGAAGTATATGAGTCGGTGAAAGTGGTAAAATTTAAATTTTATTTTAAAAATTCAGAAAGTAAAAAAGTGGCAAAAGGTACTATTCAAATAGGATTAACATGAATATATTAGTTACAGGGGGAGCATCAGGATTAGGCGCTGCCATTACAAAACAACTTGCTATGGTCACTTCTAATAAAGTATATTTTACTTATAATAAGTCAGCTGACCTTGCAAGAGCAATTGAAATTCAATTTTCAAACACAAAAGCCATTCATTGTAATTTTGAAGATGCTTCATCTGTTTTTTCCCTGCTAAGTTCTTTTGAAAAATTTGACATTAATGTTTTGATTAATAATGCTTTAACTGGACTTCAGACAACGCATTTTCATAAAATCGAATCAAGTTATTTTGTTCAAAGTTTTATGAAAAATGTATTGCCTGTCATTCAAATAACACAAAGTGCTCTTCTTTACTTCCGGAAGAAAAAAAGTGGAAAAGTAATAACCATCCTTTCTTCATATATTTTGGATAAACCTCCAATAGGTTTAAGTGCCTACGTAGCAGAGAAGAATTATTTACTTTCTTTATGTAAATCTTGGGCAACAGAAAACGTAAAATTTAATATCAGTTCTATTGCAATATCCCCTTCTTTCATGCAAACGGCTTTAACTGCCGATACAGATGAAAGGGTTATTGAAGAAATGATAAATGTGCACCCAGATAAAAAATTATTAAATCCACAAGACGTTGCAATAATGGTTCAACGGTTGCTTGACAAAACTGAAATAAATGGAACAAATCTGATTATTAATTCTGCTTCAGATATTTTTTAATTAAAAAAATCCAAAATGAAAAAAGAAGATATGCTACAGGAAATAACGAATATATTCAAAGATGTTTTAGATGTAGAAGATATTTTAATAACAAATGAAACAACTTCTGATGATATTGAGGAATGGGATTCATTAACCCATATCCAATTAATCGTAGCCATTGAAAAACATTTCAAAGTAAAATTTTCTTCAATGGAAATTTCTAATTGGAAAAATGTTGGTGAAATGACTTTAAGTATTCATAAAAAAATTGAATCTACAAATCAAGATGATATTATTGATAAATCACCTATTAAAGTAAATGCTAAGTCATCTGCTCAGTCTATTATTGACTCTAATTTGCCAAGCTATCTTCGAAATTACATATCTGATTTTCCAGATATAAAGCATGGAAAAAATTGTTTTTTTTCGGAGGGTGTTTCTGTAAAAAATTTAGAAATTGGAGATCAAGTTTGGTTCAATAAGTATGCTACAGTATATAGTAGTCACGAAAAAATTGTGATTGGTTCAAATTGTTATATTGGACCATATGTATGGATTGAGGGGCATGCAGGACTTGAATTAGGTAACTCTGTTCATATTGCTGGTCCAGGAACCAGTATTTATACGCATTCTGGTATTAAGATGGCTCTTAATGGAGAACATCTCGGTAATCCTGGATACAAACCCGACATTAAATCGTTAGATTTTAGAGCGCCAATTAGAATTGGCAATAATGTGTGGATTGGTCCGAATTGTTCAATTTCTCCGGGTGTTGTTATTCAAGATTATGTGGTAGTAATGCCAAATACGATTGTAAAATCAGGAATTATAGAGTCTTATTCTACCGTTCATGGCGACGGTGTAGTTGAAAAAAAATCCGATTTTGTGAAATCATTTTTAATAGATAATAATCATAAATAATTTTCCGTGATTTTTAATTCACTCTCATTTGTTTTTTTCTTTATAGTGGTTACGACCATTTATTATTTGCTGCCTCACCGCTTCCGATGGTTTATACTTTTGACGGCAAGCTGTTTTTTCTACATGTTTTTCAAGCCTGTGTACATTCTTATTTTGGCTGGAACCATTTTAATTGATTATTTGGCAGGCATACAACTCGAAAAAATAAAGGATCAAAAACGTAAGAGGTTTTTTTTAATATTAAGTCTTATTGCTAATATTGGGGTGTTACTGGTGTTTAAGTATTATAACTTTATTAACGAAAATATTACATCGATTTTGACACAAATAGGAATGAAAAATCCTGTTCCTTTCCTCAAAATTTTACTACCAATCGGGTTATCATTTCATACCTTCCAAGCTATGAGTTATACTATAGAAGTTTATAGAGGTAATCAAAAAGCTGAAAAACATTTTGGAATTTATGCCCTTTATGTAATGTTTTATCCTCAGCTTGTGGCAGGTCCCATTGAACGACCGCAGAATATTTTACACCAGTTTCATGAAAAGCATCCTTTGCTGTACGGAAATATTTCAGCAGGATTGAAATTAATGTTATGGGGTTTGTTTAAAAAGGTGGTAATTGCTGATCGTTTAGCAATAGGAGTTAACGAAGTATATGATAATTTACATGAATATACTGGAATTCCTTTAGTACTTGCAACGGTCATGTTTTCCATACAAATATATTGCGATTTTTCTGGTTATTCCGATATTGCCCTTGGTTCAGCTAGGGTGATGGGATTTCGTTTAATGGAAAATTTTAATCGTCCATATGCTTCAACTACTATTTCAGAATTCTGGAGTCGTTGGCATATATCGTTATCGACTTGGTTCCGCGATTATCTTTACATACCTCTTGGCGGAAACAGGGTGAAAGTACCGCGCTGGTATTTTAACTTATTTTTTGTGTTTTTAGTTAGTGGAATTTGGCATGGTGCAAATTGGACCTTTATAATATGGGGAGCTATTCATGGATTTTATTTAATTTTTGCAATAATAATGAGACCTATTGGTGAAAAAATAAGAAAAATCTTTCAAAAAGGGTTCTTAAAATTATTTTATAATCTCATTAATCTGGGCATTGTATTCGCTTTAACTACATTTGCGTGGTTGTTTTTCAGAGCGCAAAGTCTTAATGATGCCATTTATGTCATTAAAAATTCTTTTAAGTTAAATAGCCTTAGTGTTCAGCGGGATTTGTATTTGAATAGTGGTCAAGATTTTTTCATAGTGGCTGTTTTTGTCATTTTATTTATGGAAGTGGTTCAATATATTAATGCAAATTTTAATAATATTTTGTTTAACGGTTCTAACAAAATTTTACGTTGGGCTTTTTGTTTAGTTTTGTTGATTATGATTTGTACGTTAGGTGTTTTTCACAGCGATTCTGAATTTATTTATTTCCAGTTTTAATGAAGCGCATAGTTATCAATAGTATAATTTTCTTTGGCATTATTTTCCTTTTGCTTCTGGCGCTTGATAAATATTATACTCATTATTACACAACACATCTAAATGTTTGTCAAAAACCTGACTGGATTTTTTCTCATAAAAACCAAGAATATAATTTGGCCTTCATTGGAAATTCACGCGTTTATAATATGTTGGATGCGCCACAATTGGAAAAGAAGCTTTCTAAGAGTGTCATTAATATTGGTGTTACAGGTAGTAATTTGTCAGAACAGTTTATAATACTCGATCAGTTTTATAAACGAGGTAACAAAACAGATTTTCTGTTGATGCAATTGGATATGATTAGCTTTGACTATAACAAGCTCCCCTTTAAATTGCATTTGCCAACCTATATGAACTTATTTAATGATGCGCAGATACAGGAGGTTTACAAAGATAATAGTCCTTTACACAAGTATCTTATATGGAAATTTATTCCTTTTGCGCGCTATATGGAATTTAGCAATCGGTACGTACTTTACAAGACTTTAAAAAGTGGTTTTGAATGTAGCCGGGATTTGGGTTATGATTCCCTTAGAGGTGGTATTTACGAAAACATTCCATATCGTGATAATAATCATGCATATCGCTATTGGACAGTCAATCCAATTGATTGGAAGTACTTTAACAAAATCATAGAGCTTGCTAAAGTCAATAAAACCCGACTTATATTTTATACAGCTCCTTTTTATAGTGAAACGCGTCGTTTTCAGCTAAATACGGCAGCTATATATAAATTAATAAGGAGGCAAGCAGATAGTCTCAACGTTCCTTATATACAATTTGACACTCCGGTATATAAAATGGCGAACGATACCCTTAATTTTTATGATAATAATCATTTTAATGAAAAGGGATCCCGTATATTTACAGCCGATTTGGCGGATAGTTTAAATAAAATCATTCATGAATAGCTTATCTTTTACCGACAAACGTATTTTAATTTTAGCACCTCACACGGATGATGGCGAATTGGGTTGTGGTGGAGCAATTAGTAAACTGGCACGTGCTGGAAATGAAGTGTACTATGCAGCATTTTCTGCTTGCCAACAATCTGTTATTAAAGAATTTCCATCGGATATATTAATTACCGAGGTAAAGGCTGCAACCGCGGTTCTTGGGATTAAACCTCAGAATTTATTTTTATATGATTTTGCAGTACGGACTTTTAATTATCACCGTCAAGACATACTTGATAAGATGATTGGCCTGAAGCTCGAACTGAAACCACAGGTAGTTTTTATGCCTTCGATAAATGATATACATCAAGATCATTTTACGATTACCAATGAAGCTATGCGTGCTTTTAAATTTTCAACCATATTGAATTATGAGTTACCTTGGAATAATTTTTCTTTTAACTCAACCTGCTTTATAGAACTAGAGGAAGAGTATGTGAAACAAAAAGTAGATGCCTTAGCTTGTTATAGGTCACAGGCCCACCGTAACTATTGCAATGCAGATTTCATTACATCGCTTGCTAAAGTTCGCGGGACGCAAATTGAGAAAAAGTATGCTGAAACATTTGAGGTCACTAGACTTATATTGTAGTTTTTTTATATGATATTTTCCATACATCAACCAAATTTTATTCCTTGGATAGGTTATTTTCATAAAGTGTTATCTAGTGATAAAGTAATACTTTTTGATTCTGTGCAGATATCAAGTGGTAAGAGTTATACAACGCGAGTTAAAATTTTGTTTAATGGTGAAGAACGCTGGCTAACAATACCTGTTAAGAAAGCTGGTAACTCTGGACAAAAAATATGTGAAACAGAATTGCTGGATTTTAAACATAATTGGCGAAAAAATTTGGGAACAATTCGGCAGGCCTATTTGAAGTCGCCTTTTTTTAAAGAAATTTTTCCAATACTCGAGAGTCATTTGGAGGTAGACTACGAATTGTTATGTGATTTTAATATTAATCTAATAAAGCAAATTACAAAACTATTGAGTGATAAAGATATTGAATTTTTAAGAACATCTTCTAATCCTCAACTGATGACTTCTGAAAAGCGCCAAACAGATTATATTATCGAAACCTGTCAGCATTTTGGAGTTGTTAATTATTTATCTGGAAAGGGGGGCTCATCTGAGTTTTTGGAATTAGAAAAATTTGAAAAAAATGGCATACACATATCTTTTCAAAAATTTACCCATCCTGTTTATAAGCAAATAGGAAATGAAAAATTTTGCTTAGGAATGTCAATTATTGATATGTTGATGAATGTTGGAGTAAGTGAGTCTGCAAATTTATTAAAAAGTAATTATTCAATTTAGTATAAATCATTCCGGTTATGTATCGGAAAACTAAAATAAAAAAAATGAAAAAAATATTAGTAACAGGAGGCGCTGGTTTTATTGGTTCTCATTTAGTAAAAAGACTAGTAGATGATGGAAATGAAGTGATAGTAATGGATACTTTATTACGTGGCAACAAAATTAATAAGGATGTTTTTGATAAAATAATTTTTGTTAAGGAAGACGTGAGAAATAAAGAGGCAGTTTTAAAATATAGCGCTGGTTGTCATCATATATATCATTTTGCAGCTGTTCTTGGAGTAGATGTAGTTGCCGATAATCCCGTAGAGACAATGGATACAGAGGTAATTGGCATGAAAAACATTGTTGATGCGGCTCTTCAAAACAATGTCAATAAAATTATCTATGCTTCTACAAGCGGTATTTATGGGCATTCAGCTATTGAAAAATCAGTAACTGAAAATATTCAGGTGGATCCGCGTACAAGTTATGCTATTGCAAAGCGTTACAATGAAATCTACTTAAAAGCAGTTTATGAAGAAAAAGGATTAGATTCTATATCGGTTCGTTTTTTTAATGTTTATGGAACTAATCAAGACAACAGAATGGTAGTACCACGCTTTTTTGAACAAGCTCTTCATAACGAGCCTATCACCGTTTTTGGGAATGGAAATCAAACCCGAGATTTCACTTATATTGATGATACCATTAATGCTTGTTTGTTATTGGCAGAGAAGGTTAATGGCTGTGAAATATTTAATGTGGCTAATGAAAATGAATTAACGATTAAAGAATTGGCGGATTATGTGGTAAAAGTTACAAAATCAAAATCTATCATCGATTATATCCAAGCACCTAGAAAACGATATGATTTTGAAGTAGAACGTCGTTTTGGCAGTTCTCAAAAATTATTTAATGCTGTTGGCTTTAAACCCAATACAAATATTGAAGAAGGATTAAGGATAATTTTTGAGGGAAATAATAATAAGTAAATTGGTTTTATATAATGTCATGCTTGCTGGAACATAATACAAGGTAGTTAATAAAAAATTACGGAGTTAAATATTTATAATTTCACCAGCTAGATCATAGACATACCAAAAACAATAATTATGGAAGATGAAACCTAATCTTTTAATTTTAACCAACCAATTCCCATCAGTAGGCGTGAAAGGTGAAGATTGGATATATGATGAGTTAAGAATTACAGCGCAATTATATAATAAGATATATATTTTTCCAGAAATATATAATACGGAAAACAATGTATTGCCTATTAATTGTGAAGTAATTAACTACAAGTTAAAAAATGAAGTTCATTTAAATTTGCTTGAATTAATTAATTGTTTGCTTATTAACTTGTATGACTACAAGGCTTATCCTAACAAAACGAATTATTTTAAATCATTTAGATATAATTACGCATTGCTTAAAGAATTGCATTTAAAGGCAAAAAAAATCAGTACTTATAACGAATGTTTTGAAATACCAAATATAACATACGCTTATTGGGCCGATAATTTGGCCACAACAGCGTCCATCATTCATCAAAATTACCATAAAACAATTGTTGTTACAAGAGGTCACGGATTTGAGATTTTTGAAGAACAAACTAAAAACAGAGTAATTCCATTTCGAAGATTTCAATATAAACATCTGTCACAGATATTTGCTGATTCAGAAAATGGGAAGAAACATTTAGACTCAAATCAATTAAATTGGAATTATAAACACAAAAACAATGTTGCTTATGTTGGCACACAGGATCTTGGTGAGGCTGTGTTTAATCAAAAAGAAAAATTTGCTATTTCAACGTGTTCCTATATCCGTGATATTAAAAGGTTACATTTTATGCCAGAAATTCTAAAGCATATAGAATTTGAATTAGATTGGCACATTTTAGGTGACGGGCCAGACCTAGAAAAAATTAAACAATTAAATCAAACCTTGCCAGCTAACATAAAAGTACATTATCATGGTTATCTTAAAAACGATGAAATACTACAATTCTATAAAAAAAACTCTATAAACTTGTTTTGCAGTTTAAGTTACTCCGAAGGCTTACCAGTTTCTATGATGGAAGCTCAAAGCTTCGGTATGCCAATTATGAGTACAGATGTTGGTGGGTGCAAAGAGATTTGTCACGAAGGAACGGGATTTTTAATTGAAAAAGACTTTAATCCATTAGAGGTAGCAAAAAAAATCAATGGATTTAAAGATTCTCCTAAAAACAGTGCAGAATTTAGAAAAATGTGCAGAAAACATTGGGAAAGTACATTTAAAGCAGAGAATAATTATTTATCTTTCGCTAAAAAGATTATCAGTTTTTGTCAAAATTAAAAACATAATATAATGAATGTAGGAATAATTGGATATGGCTATTGGGGACCAAATTTGGTGCGTAACTTTTCAGCCTTAAATAACTGTAAAGTTCATATAGTTTCTGACTATAGGGAGGAACGTCTTAATGCCGTTAAAAAATTTAACGCCAACATTAATACCACTACCAATCCGGATGATATTATTTTGTCGAATGAAATTGAGGCAGTAGTTATTGCTACTCCTGTTTTTACGCACTACGATCTTGCTAAGCGAGCCTTAAACAATGGCAAGCATGTGTTATTAGAAAAACCAATGACTTCAACAGTTAAAGAGGCAGAGGAGTTGATCGCATTAGCAAATGCGAAAGGTTTATTACTAATGGTAGATCATACTTTCCTTTATACAGGTGCGGTTAAAAAAATGAAAGAACTTATAGATAATAAATCAATTGGTAACACCCAGTACTTCGATTCTTCACGTATCAATTTAGGTTTATTTCAACCAGATGTAAATGTGCTTTGGGATCTTGCTCCTCATGATATTTCTATGTTATTATTCTTAACTGACTATAAGCCATATAGTGTAAATGCCACTGGTGTGTCACATACCAAAAACGGCATTGAAAATATTGCCTATTTAACAGTAAATTACAAGGAAGATTTTATTGCACACTTTAGTTGCTCATGGACCTCTCCAGTTAAACTTAGAACTTTATTAATTGGTGGTGATAAAAAAATGATGTTGTTTAATGATCTTGAACCATCAGAAAAAATTAGAGTGTATGACACTGGTTACAATTATCAGTCTGATGAAGAAAAAAAAAGTTTGCTAGTGGATTATAGAACTGGCGATGTTTTTATTCCTAAAGTAGAAATGAAAGAAGCGTTATTAGGCATGGCCGATAATTTTGTAAGTTCAATAAAAAATAAAACAACACCTGTGTCAAGCGCACAACTCGGACTTGATGTTATTAAGATTTTAGAAGCTGCGCAATTATCAATTAAACAAAACGGAAAAGAAATTATACTATAACATGGAAATCATTACAATTGACGAACCCCGTAAAACCCTTAACAATGTTAAAGTTGGTAAGGATGTAAAAATATACAATTTTGTAAATGCATATGGCTGCTCTATTGATGACAACTCAAAAGTTGGTGCATTTGTAGAAATTCAGAAAGGTGCAAGTATTGGTAAAAATTGTAAGATTTCTTCGCATTCCTTTATTTGTGAAGGAGTACACATACAAGACAATTGCTTTATTGGTCACGGAGTAATGTTTACCAACGATTTGTTTCCTCGGGCTACAAATCCTGATGGATCGCAACAGACAGATGCTGACTGGATCATGATTGAAACACACGTTCAAAAAGGCGCATCTATTGGAAGTAATGCAACTATATTATGTGGCATTACCATTGGAGAAAACGCATTAATAGGTGCTGGTGCAATGGTAACTAAAGATGTTCCTGCAAATGCAGTTGTAGCTGGCAATCCAGCAAAAATTATTAAATATTTAAAATAAACGATAATGGAAAAAATTAATTGTCTGGATTTAAAAGGACAGCACCAACAGGTTAAAGCTGAGATTTTTGCTGCTTTTGAAAAGGTATATGAAAAGACTGCCTTTTCCGGTGGCCCATTTGTGGAGGAATTTGAAAACAACTTTGCTAAATACGTTGGCGCTAATTATGCAGTTGGTGTAAGTAACGGTACCATCGCATTACACTTAGCTATGCTAGCTTTAGGCATTGGCGAAGGTGATGAAGTAATTATTCCTGCAAATACATTTATTGCAACTGCTTGGGGGGTTTCGCATGCAAACGCTACTCCAGTCTTTGTTGACTGTGATGAACACACTTGGGAAATTGATGCAACAAAAATTGAAGCTGCAATAACTCCTAAAACCAAAGCTATTATTGGTGTTCACTTATATGGACAACCATTTGATGTAGATGCTGTAGCGGCAATATGCAAAAAACATAATTTGTTTTTAGTTGAAGATGCAGCGCAGTCACAAGGTGCGAGATACAACGGAAAAACTGTTGGTGTATTTGGTGAAATGGCTTGTTATAGTTTCTATCCTGGTAAAAATCTGGGAGCTTGCGGTGAAGCTGGTGGTTTAACTACTAATAACGAAGATTATAAAAAACATTTACATTCGCTTAGAAACCATGGAAGTACAGTTAGGTATTATCACGATGAGATTGGATACAACTACCGTATGGGTGGTTTAGAAGGTGCATCATTAAATGTGAAGCTAAAGTACCTAGAGGGCTGGAACAATAGAAGAAGAGAGATTGCTAAAAGATACCAAGCTGAAATGAAAAATCCTAAAATAAAAATGCAAACTATGCCATCTTGGTCTGATGGAATCTATCACTTGTTTGTAGTAACCACAGATGATAAAGACGGATTAGTAAAACACATGGATGCTCATGACATTAATGTAGCATACCATTATCCAGTACCATGTCATTTACAAAAAGCTTATGCACATTTAAATTACAAAAAAGGAGATTTTCCTCATTCAGAATATTTGGCTTCACATTGCGTATCACTGCCTATGTATGCTGAATTGACGGACGAACAAGTAACTCGTGTTATTGAGGTTCTTAATAAGTTTTAATGAAGCACGATTTATTCATATTCCCTTTTAACGGTAATGGAGTTGAGGCGTTAGATTGTTTAGGTGAACAATTTAACCTACTAGGCTTTATTGATGATACGCCCGAAAAACAAGGAATGAATCAATTTGGTCAGATGGTTTATACACGTTTGCATTTACAGCATCATTCAAATGCTAAAGTATTGGCCGTTCCTGGGAGTCCAGCAAGTTATAAAGTTCGTGATAAAATCATTTCAGATCTAGGTATTTCAACTGAAAATTATGCAACTGTTATTCATCCCAAAGCCAGTGTATCGCCACTTGCCAAAATAGGCAATAATGTTATGATAATGGCTGGTGTTGTAATTACAAGTAATGCAGTTATTGAGGATCATGTATGCATATTACCAAACACGGTTATTCATCATGATGTTGTGGTTGGTAAATATTCGTTAATAGGATCAAATGTATCTATAGCAGGATCCACTATCATTGGTCAAAACTGTTACATAGGAAGTGGATCAAGACTCATAAATAACATTACTGTAGGGAAATATGCGTTGATTGGATTAGGCTCTAATGTGATTAAATCGATAGGAGAAAACTCTAAAGTTGTTGGAAACCCTGCTAAATCTATTGAATGAGTATGGTATCCGTAATCATACCCTTTTTAAACGAAGAGGAAAATATTCCATTCTTAACACAAAGCTTGAATGACTATTTCAAAGAAAATAGTCATATAAAGGCAGAAGTAATCTTTGTTAACGATGGCTCAACAGATGAATCCATAAAGGTTCTCAAAGAACAAACACATGCGCACTATAGTTCCAAAGTTATATCGTTTTCTAAAAATTTTGGTTCACATGCAGCGCTAAGAGCTGGTATACAACAAGCATCTGGTGATTTCATTTGCTTTATATATGCCGACTTACAAGACCCATTAGAATTAATTGATCAACTATTAAAACAATGTAAGGCCGGATACGATATAGTTTGGGCAACCCGTGAAAAAGCTGATAATAGTGCATTTGAAAAGGCATTTTCGTATGCTTATGCCTACTTAATGAAAAAATATGCTATATCATCCTTTCCAGAAAAAGGATTTGATATAGTGATGTTTAATACAAAAGTTCAAAAATTATTGAATGATAATATTGAAGCTAACTCTTCAATATTCCTTCAAATACTCACTTTTGGATTTTTACAAACGAGTATCTATTACAACAAATCTGCTCGCAAAAAAGGAAAGTCGAAATGGACATTAAGTAAAAAAATAAAACTTTTTGTAGATTCGTTCATCGCCTTCTCCTTTGCCCCAATCCGTTTTGTAACCTATGTTGGGATATTATTGTTTATTGCTGGTATTTCATTCTCAGCTTATTTAATTATACGCAAGATACTATTTAATGATTTGAATTCTGGATGGCCGTTATTAGCCTCCATTCTTTCTGTTGGCTTTGGCATTACCAATATTTCATTAGGTATACTTGCCGAATACTTATGGCGCAACTTAGATGCAACACGTAAACGACCTGTATTTATTATTGATCAAATTATAGAATTAAAAAATGACAACTAAAATTACCAATTCAACCATTTTAGTAACCGGAGGCGCTGGCTTCATTGGTTCTTATGTTATTGAATTACTAGTAGCACATAATCCAAAGAAAATTATCATTATAGATAATTTAATCCGCGGTAGTCACGAAAACATGAAAAACTTCAAGGATAATCCTGCTGTTGAATTTCATGAAGGTGATATCAGAGATATGGAATTAATGGATAAATTAATGACCGGAGTAGATTATGTTTATCATATGGCTGCTTTACGTATTAATGCTTGTGCTGCAAATCCTCAAGACGGTTTTGGCGTTATGGTTCAAGCTACATTTAATATTGCAAATCTTTGCGTTAAACATAAAGTTAAAAAAGTAATATACTCATCAACTGCTTCTGTTTATGGATTAGCACAAAACTTCCCTACACCGGAAACAGACAATCCATATAACAATCAAACGTTTTACGGAGGTGCAAAAGTTTGGGGTGAGCAATTATTCCGTTCATATAAATTCATGTACAATTTAGACTACGTAGCACTACGTTACTTTAATGTTTATGGATCAAGAATGGATACCGATGGAAAATATACTGAGGTAATGATTAAATGGTTAGATTGTGTAAGAGATAAAAAACAACCAGCCATTTTTGGAGATGGTACTGACAGTATGGACTTTGTGCATGTTAAAGATATAGCGAAAGCGAATGAACTTGCTTTATTAGCCGAAGTGACCGATGAAACATTTAACGTGGGTGATCAAGTAGAAACTAATTTAAAACAAATGCTTGATGCCTTACTAAAAGTAAATGATGCTAACCTTGAGCCTGTATTTAAAGAAGCAAATTCGGTAAATCCTGTAAGTAGAAGATTAGCTGACATCAGCAAAGCAAAAAACTTATTAGGTTATACGCCATCCATTTCTTTAGAACAAGGATTAAAAGAACTATCAAACTGGTATTTCGAAAAACAAAAAATTAAACACTAATGATTGCAATTGCTAAACCATTTTTAGGTAAAGAAGAGGCTCAGGCAGCTTACGATACAATTCTAACTGGCTGGGTAACACAAGGGCCAAGAGTTCAAGAATTCGAAGAGAAATTTGCAAGCTATGTAGGATCAAAATATGCGGTGGCACTATCCAATTGCACCACAGCATTGCATTTAGCTATGATTGTTGGCGGAGTTAAGGCAGGCGATGAAGTTATCTGCCCGAGCATGAGTTACGTGGCTACCGCAAACAGTATAATGTATGTAGGTGCAACTCCTGTTTTTGCTGAAGTAAATGAGTTTTACAATCTAGATGTAGCTGATGCGGAGAAAAAAATAACTCCTAAAACTAAAGCTATATTATTAGTTCATCAAATTGGTATGCCAGCAGATATTGATGCGTTTAAAGCAATATGCAAAAAGCACAATGTACTGTTAATTGAAGATGCGGCTTGTGCAGCTGGTTCAAGTTATAAAGGTCAAAAAATCGGATCACATTCTGACTTAGTTTGTTTCTCTTTCCACCCACGTAAAGTTATAACTACAGGTGATGGTGGAATGGTTACTACAAACAATGAAGATTATTATAAAAGATTAAAACTCCTTCGTCAACATGCAATGTCGGTTAATGATAGAGAAAGACACTCATCAACCAAATTAATCTTCGAAGATCATTTAGAGGTTGGTTATAATTACAGGATGACAGATATTCAAGCATCGGTGGGTATTCATCAGCTTGCTAAACTTGATCTAATCATTGAAGAAAGAAGAAAAATTGCCAAACGCTATAATGAAGCATTCAAAAATTTAAAAGGTGTTAAACCTTCGGTTGAAATGGATGGATACTTTACAAATTACCAATCGTATACACTTAATTTTGATGATACAGCAAAACTTAAGCGTAACGAATTTATGGAAGCAATGTTGGAGTTAGGTATTTCTACTCGTCGTGGAATTATGACTGCACACAGAGAATCAGCTTACAAAGAGATTCGTGATAAGGTTTCTTTGCCATTATCAGAAAAATATGCAGATAATAGTGTTATCATACCTTTATTCTATCCAATGACAAATGAAGAGATTGAAACAGTAATTGAGAAAGTAAAACTTCTTTGTGGATAAAACTAATTTCATAGAAAAACTAAATAAAATAGAAAGTGCAATAGCGATTTCTATTTTTGTTTGTTTCATTTTCTATTTCATTCCTTCACCTAATCATGAAATAAGGGTGCATGACATCTTTGATGGCAATTTCACTACGCGACATGTTCTTATAAAATCAGGACATTTATTTGATACAAGCCCAACCGCTACAGTACCTGGAATTATGAACGGATTGCCCCGTGGAGTTTTCCCTCGCAATACTGAAATTACTTCCGTCTTAATGTTCATGTTCGGGTCGCTTACAGGTTATGCCATTACATTTGTATTGATTCGTTTACTTGCATTTATTGGCATAGTATTATTTGCAAGAGATCATATTCATAGCAGCTCACAAAAAACAGGAATTGTATTTATTGTGGCCTCGGTATTTGCATGCTTGCCTTACTTTGCAATTCACGGATTAACAGTTGCAGGTATTCCTCTTTTACTTTGGGCATTTCTTAACGTTTATAAAAAGAAAAAACTAATGATTTCCTATATGATTATGGTACTTTTTGTGCTATGGTCAAACTTCGTCTTAGTCGGATTTCATTTATTATTGCTTTTAGGAGGTATGACTTTGTGGTTTTGTATAACCAATAAAAAAATTTACTACCACCTTTTTATTTACCTATTCGCACTGCTTACTTGTTACATAGCCTCTGATTATATGTTATTCTACATGCACTATTTTAATAAAGATTATGTTACGTCGCGTGAGGCAATGGATAAACTATTAGGATTAAATATTAATGGTGTGTTAGGTTCAACCTTAAAATCTTTCTTTTTTGGGGACTACAGTACTGCCAACTATTTTGGATTTGCATATATTCCTTTGTTTTTGCTTTTTAGTTACTACTTGGTTAAAAGAAAAGTAAGCATACAAAGCAACATAATATTAGTACTAATAATTTGCTATGTAATTTTCTCATTACTTATTAATATACTCGATTGGAAAAGCATCGCTGGATTTTATGAGAATTTTGCCTTTGCCAAGGTGTTTAATTTTAAACGTTTCACAAGCCTATTACCTGGTCTATTCTTTTGTATCTCAGTTGCAATTTTCCTTTATTTGTTGAAACTAGAAAAAACAAGTATACGAGTTGCGATATCTCTTTCCACAATAGTTTTATTTTTATTTATTTGGCGAGGTAATTTAAGTTTAAATAGAAGTGCATTCAATACTACAGGGTTTAAAATATACAATGAACAACAAACAACTTTCAATGAGTTTTTTGATGAAGCCCTTTACAGTAAGTTAAAACTAGAGTTAGGAGAAAATTACACTGGCAATGTAATACATTATGGCTTGTTTCCTTCCCCATCTAAATATGCTGGCTTAAATGTACTAGATGACTATCAAGGTGATTATCCTAAAAAATATAAAATAGAATTCAGAAAAGTAATAGAAGGCGAATTAAATAAATCTCAGAGTTTAACAAACTATTTCGATAAATGGGGTTCGCGCTGTTATTTAGAATCGGCCAGAAGTTTTGAAAATAAGCTAGAGGTTAAAGATGGTATTTTATTTGATAATGAGTTAAATATTAATACCAATCAACTAAAATTAATGAATTGTCACTATATTTTTTCATCAATTATAATAACTAATGTTGACCAACTCCAAATTAAATTAAAGCGTATTTTTGTAAGCCGTCTCAATCATAAAGTTATTTTTTTATATCATATTAATTAAATTTTCAAAAAACAACTATGCTTAACTTAAACGAAAAATCAATCTTAATAACTGGCGGTACAGGATCGTTAGGAAAACAATTAACTAAAACAATTTTAGATAAATGGCCTAATGTTAAGCGCTTAGTAATTCTATCGCGCGACGAGCAAAAGCAGTTTCAAATGAATCAGGAGTTTCCGGCTAATAAATATAAAGCTATGCGTTATTTTATTGGAGATATTCGTGACTATGACCGTTTAGTGAGGGCTTTTGAAGGTATTGAATACGTTATACATACTGCGGCAATGAAGCATGTGCACATTGCTGAGTATAATCCGATGGAGTGTGTTAAAACTAATGTTTTAGGCGCAGAAAATGTAATTAATGCATGTTTGGCAACCAATGTAAAAAATGTGGTTGCATTATCTACCGATAAGGCGGCAGCACCAATCAATTTATATGGAGCAACTAAATTATGTTCAGATAAATTATTTGTAGCCGCAAATAACATTAAAGGATTTAGAGATATAAAATTTTCGGTAGTACGTTACGGTAATGTCATGGGTTCTAATGGCTCGGTAATTCCTTTCTTTCTGAGCAAGCGTAAAGAAGGTGTATTACCAATAACAGACCCTAACATGACGCGTTTTAATATTTCTTTACAAGAAGGGGTTAATATGGTACTTCACGCTATGGAATCTGCTTGGGGAGGCGAAATATTTGTTCCAAAAATACCATCTTACAAGATTACGGATGTTGCTAAAGCAATTGGACCTAATTGCGAACATAAATTAATTGGTATTCGTCCAGGTGAAAAAGTTCATGAAGAAATGATTACGTCATCTGATTCTTTTTCAACTTACGATTTAGGAAAATATTATGCTATTTTGCCACAAGTAATATCGTGGAATTTGCCCGAATATATTAAAGCTTTTAATGCAACACCAGTTCCAATAGGATTCCAATATAATTCTGGCGAAAATAATGAGTGGGTTGGAGTAGAAGAAATTCGGACATTAATTAAAACTCAGGTGGATGAGAATTTTACTATCTAATTAATTTTATATAATGAAACATTCAATACCGTATGGCAAACAACACATCTCACCAGAAGATATAGATGCTGTTATACAAACTTTAACTTCAGATTTTTTAACTCAAGGGCCGAAAGTAAAAGAGTTTGAAGATGCTTTTGCAAATTATGTAGGTGCTAAATATGCGGTTGCTGTAAGTAATGGCACAGCAGCCCTTCATTTATGTGCAATGGCTTTAAATGTTACCCAAGGAGTTAATGTTATTACAACGCCAATTACATTTGTAGCCAGTGCTAATTGTGTAAAATATTGTGGAGGTAGTGTGTATTTCGCAGATATCAATCCCAACACATTTTTAATCGATTTAATTAAAGTTGAAGAACTTATTTTATCAAAACCTGCCGGTTTTTTTAAGGGAATAATCCCTGTTGATTTTGCAGGTTTAGCTAATAATTTGGAAGAGTTTAAAGCCTTGGCTGTTAAATATAATTTATGGATTATTGAAGATGCTTGTCATGCACCAGGAGGGTACTTTATAGATAGTAAAGGAAATAAGCAATTATGTGGAAATGGTAATTTTGCCGATTTAGCAATCTTTTCTTTTCATCCAGTAAAACATATTGCTACGGGTGAAGGTGGTATGATTACCACTAACGACAAAAACTTATATGAAAAACTAATCTTATTAAGAACGCACGGTATTACTAAAAATCCTGATTTATTAACAGAAAATCATGGGGCTTGGTATTACGAAATGCAAGAATTGGGCTTTAATTATCGTATACCTGATATGCTTTGTGCTTTAGGAATTACGCAATTAAAATGTGCCCATGATCGTTTGGAAAAAAGAAGAAAGATTGCGGAAAAATACAATGTGGCTTTTAGTAATAATTTGAATATTACCATTCAGCCAATGAATATGCACCAAGGCCATGCGTTTCATTTGTTTGTTATTAAAGTTAAAGATAGATTAGGTTTATATAATTATCTAAAACAACATCAAATTTTTGCTCAGGTACATTATATCCCAGTTCATACAATGCCTTATTATAAATCATTAGGATTTAACAAAGGTGATTTTCCTTTATCTGAAAGCTACTATGATGAGTGTTTAAGCCTGCCTATTTATCCAACTTTAACAAATGAAGAGCAAGAGTACGTTATCAGAATTATTTTAGAATATTATTTATGATGAACGTTAGTCGCATTGCTCTGGGTACTGTTCAGTTTGGTTTAAACTATGGTGTAAGTAATGTTTCAGGTAAAACAGATAGCGATGAGGTTTTTAAAATTTTAAATACCGCCTATAAATTCGGTATACATACTCTTGATACAGCGATTGCTTATGGCGATAGTGAACAGGTTATTGGAACAATTAGTTTAAACGAGTTTGACATAGTTTCAAAATTTCCAACAACAGTAAAAACAAGTAAAGATTTAAGAATTGCTTTACAGCAAAGTCTTCAAAATTTAAATACACCAGTATTGTATGGATATTTAGCTCATAACGCAGATAGTTTGATACACCATCCTGAGCTCTGGCAAACCTTACTTGAATTTAAAACAGAAAAGATTGTAAAAAAAATTGGATACTCTTTATATTTACCAAACCAATTAGAACAATTATTGGCTTTAAATTATTTACCAGATATTATACAAGTGCCATATAGTTTTGTTGACAGAAGATTTGAACCACATTTTAAACATCTTAAATCCATAGGTTGCGAAATTCATGCAAGGTCTGCATTTTTGCAAGGATTGTTTTTTTTAAACCCTACTAGTCTTGATTCTTTTTTTGAGCCAATAAAGCCATTGTTATTACAATTTCGTGAGATTTTTTCAGATAATAATCAAATAGCTGGCTTTTTAATGAATTTTGTTTTAAGTAAAGTTGAGGTTGATAAATTAATATTTGGTGTTAACACAGAAGTTCAATTAATTGAAAATATATCAAACTTGCAATTGAAAGCCTCTACTAAACATATTCATTGGAATGAATATGTTTCAGATGATATATTAATGCCAAATAAATGGCCAGCTAAATAAAATTAAAATGAGTGTTTATTCTATTAGATTAGACAATAAAGTTATAATTGTAACAGGTGGTTACGGATATTTAGGAAAGGCTATTGTAGAAAGCTTATCTTTTCATGGAGCTACTGTTATTGTTGCTGCAAGAACTATAGATAAGTTTAATGAGGAATTGATAAATGTACCATCTGTTGATTTTGTAAATTTTGACATATCTAACGCAGATTCTATAATTAGTGGCTATAATCAAGTACTTGAAAAGTATAAAAAAATTGACGTTATTATTAATAACGCTTTTTATTTAAAGGGTCAGTCGCCCGAAACGATGACAGATGAAGAGTGGAGTTATGGGATTGATGGCACATTGAATTCGGTTTTTAAAACTATAAGAGACATTATTCCTATTTTTAAAAATCAAGGTAGAGGAAAAATTATTAATGTTTCTTCTATGTATGGAGTTGTTGCTCCAGAATTTAGTATTTATGACGAATTTCCTGCGTTTTTAAACCCTCCTCATTATGGTGCAGCTAAAGCTGCTGTTATACAGTTAACAAAATATTATGCTAGTTATTTGGGTAAATTAAATGTGCAAGTAAATGCAGTTACCCCAGGACCATTTCCTTCGACTAGTATTCAAAAAAACGAAGGCTTTATGGAAAGGCTTAGATCTAAAACGTGTTTAAATAAGATAGGAATGCCAGAAGATTTGGCAGGTATATTTACATTTCTTTCGTCAGACGCTGCTAATTTTGTTACTGGCCAAAATTTTATAGTTGATGGAGGTTGGACTGTTAAATAACATAATAAGTAAAGAGCTTAATTATTAACTAAAATAGTTATATCATTAGAATAACATATGAATTATTACAATATTATTGAAGTAGCAAATACGCATGGTGGTGATTTAAATTACATGTTGTCTTTAATTGAAGAATTTGAATTTTTAGGTGAAAAAGAAAATTGTGGCATAAAATTTCAAGCATTTAGTCCTGACGGAATAGCTTTAAAGGATTTTGAATATTATTCGGTTTATGAAACATTATTTTTTAAAGAGGAGGATTGGAAAAAAATAATCACAAAAGCCTCTTTAACTAAACAAGTGTGGTTGGATATTTTTGATATTTATGGTATTGAGATTTTAACTCGAAATAGGGAAAACATAATAGGTATTAAATTGCAAACTTCTGTTTTAGAAAATCAAGAAGTACTAAATAATTTAATAAATTTAAAGATTAATGATAAGAAATTGATTATAAATATTGCAGGTCGTGCCGAAGAAGAGATTAGATTTTTTGTAAATTATTTTGAGGAAAATGTAAAGCCAAAAGAGTTGTTGCTTGAAGTTGGCTTTCAGTCTTATCCTACACAATTTGAAGATAGTGGTTTAAGTAAAATCCAATACTTAAAAGATAGATTCAATAAACGAATTGTATTTGCTGATCATCTTGATGGAACTGATGAAAATGCAATTAATATTCCTTTGTACGCCATGATTGCAGGCGCTGATATAATTGAAAAACATGTAATGCATAGTGAGTTAGAAACAAAATTTGATAAATTTTCTAGCATTACCATCAAACAATTTAATAAAATAATTGAGCAACAAAAAGTAGTATCAAACTCTTTTAATCAGTCGTTTATAAATGTAAGAGAACTTGAGTATTTTCATAAATCAAATCAAATACCAGTTTCGATAAAAAATATTTCAAAAGACTCATTATTTACATCTGATTTAATTTCTTTTAGAAGAACTTCCCAAAAGGGCTTGTATTTTTCAGACCTTAAAAATAAGTTGAATAATAGATATTTTTTTTCACATGATATAAATGCCGGATCTACATTTTGCGAATCAGATTTAAAAAAAATAAAAATAGCCACTATAATTGCAGCACGACTTAAATCGTCTCGTTTAAAAGAGAAAGCTAAACTTAAAATAGGGGAATTGAGTTCAATAGAATTATGTATTAAAAATGCATTAAATTTTAAAGATGTAGATTACACTATTTTAGCAACATCTAATCTAAAGCAAGATGCGGAGTTAGAAAATTACACGTTTGATAAGAAAAAAGTTGTTTTTCACAAAGGTGATCCGGATGATGTTATTCAGCGTTATTTGGATATTGTAAGAAAACTAGATATTGATGTTGTGATTAGAGTAACAGGTGACAATGCATTTATTTGTTCTGAATTAGCTGAATTTCTAATTAAATCTCATTTAGAGAGCGGATCAGATTACACTGTTGGTGTTGGTGCCCCAATTGGAACAAATTTGGAAATAATAAATTCAAAGGCTCTTGAAAAAGTAAAAACTCATTTTACCAGAGCAGATTATTCAGAGTATATGTCATGGTATTTTACAAATAATGCCGAACATTTTAAACTTAACTTTGTAGACTTACCTAAAAAATGGAAGCGTGATTATCGTTTAACGTTAGATTATCAGGAAGATTTGGAAATGTATAATATTATTTTAAAATATTTTGAAACAAATCACGTAAAATTTACTTTAGAAAATTTGATTAATTATTTGGATAATAATCCCTCTGTTGCATCTATCAACGCACATATTGGATTAAAATTTAAAACAGACCAAGAGCTAATCGATACTTTAAATAGAGTTACTAAAATTAATAAATAAACCTAAATTGATAATAAATGATAATAGATACAATAGCTAAAAATAATTTATACACTTCATTAAATCGTAACTTTGAGGAAGCATTTCGTTATTTACTTAATACAGAAATAAGTGAATTGTCAGTTGGTAAACATAGTATAAAAAATGATGAAATATTTGCAATAGTTTTTAATGGGAATGTTGTTATGCCTGAAACAATTAAAATGGAATCGCATCAAAAATATATTGATATTCATTACATTATAAAGGGCGAGGAAATAATGGGATGGTCTTCAATTGATAATTGTACTCAAAAAATAGGCGAATTTAATATTAATGATGATTATGTTTTGTATGATGATCAGCCAACTAAGAAATTGAAAATTGTACCTAATGAGTTTTGTATTTTGTTCCCTTCTGATGTTCACATTGGAGGTTTATTCACTGGAAACATTCATAAAATTGTGTTAAAAATTGCCATTTAATTTTATAGTTGTTTAATTTTAAATATTTATTGTGGGAAGAATCTATAAATCAATTGATTTAAATTTTATAACATTTGGTAATTATACATTAGTTCCAATTAGAGATGAGGATAAATATGATATTTTAAATTGGCGGAATGAGCAAATAGATGTTTTAAGACAACAATCTCCATTAACAAAAGAGCATCAAGACAATTATTTCAAAACCACTATTGCTCAGTTGTTTGAGCAAGATAACCCCGAACAATTACTATGGTCGTTTTTAGAAAACGGAAAATTAATAGGGTATGGTGGTTTAGTACATATTGATTGGGAAAGCAAAACTGCAGAGATTTCTTTTTTAACGGAAACATCCCGAAATAAAACTAAGGAACAGTTTATTTCAGATTGGTATTTTTATTTATCGATACTGAAAATCATGACTCAAAAATATTTAAATTTCAAAAGTATATTTACCTATGCCTATGATATTAGGCCTAATTTATATACTGCATTAGAAAAAGCTGGTTTTAAAGAAACAAAAAGAATCAAAAATTTTATTGAAATAGGCAAGGAATTAAAAGATGTAGTGATTCATACTTACTATTTTAATTTGAAGTTTCGTTTTGCAAAATCAAATGATGTTGATTTGTATTATAAATGGGCAAATGATTTATTGGTTAGGCATAACTCTTTTAATACATCTGAAATTAAGTATGAACAGCACATTAATTGGTTTGCAAATAAATTAAATTCGAAAGACTGCTTTTTTTACTTGTTTTTAAATGAGGAGAACACTCCAGTTGGACAAGTAAGAATTGATAAATCAAATGATGAAATTGTAATTGGCATTTCGATTGATGAAAAATTTAGAGGAAACGGATTAGGTTTTAACATGTTAAATCAAGCTTGCGATGACTATTTATTTAAATACCCCGAAGCAAAAATTTTTGCCTATATAAAAGAGGAAAATATAGCATCAATTAATCAGTTTAGTAAAGCAGGCTTTATAAAAGTAGAAAATTTGAAAGTAAATGAATGTAAGAGTTATAAATTTCAAAAAGCAATTAAATGAACGATATTAAAATAGGACATGTAACTATAGGGGCTAATCACAAACCATTTGTGATTGCTGAAATGAGCGGAAACCATAACCAATCTTTAGACCGTGCTATACAATTAGTTGATGCCGCCGCAGAAGCCGGCGCTCACGCATTAAAATTACAAACCTATACGGCAGACACCATCACCATGAAAGGAACACATACCATTAATGATGCTACATCTTTATGGAATGGAAAAGAATTGCATGATTTGTATAAAGAAGCTTATACTCCGTGGGAATGGCATAAAGCTATTTTTGATCGGGCAATAGAAAGAGGTATGATTGCTTTTAGCTCTCCTTTTGATGAATCATCTGTTGATTTTTTAGAAAGCTTAAATGTTCCAGCCTATAAAATAGCCTCTTTTGAAAACACTCATCTGCCATTAATTCGTAAAGTAGCAAAGACAGGTAAGCCAATTATTATATCAACTGGAGTGTCTTCTATTGCAGATATTGATGAGGCTGTTCGAACCTTAAAGGAAGAAGGGTGCGAAAAATTTATTTTATTAAAATGCACGAGCACCTATCCTGCAACACCCGAAAATACTAATTTAAACACCATACCTCACTTATCTCAACTACATAATTGCATTGTTGGCTTATCTGATCATACAATGGGCATTGGGGCAAGTGTTGCAGCTGTTGCGTTAGGCGCTAGGGTAATCGAAAAGCACTTTACTTTGCGTCGTTCAGATGGAGGAGTAGATTCAGCATTTTCTTTAGAACCTGAAGAGTTAAAAGCATTGGTTACTGAAACAGAAAGAGCTTTTTTAGCTCTAGGTAAAGTGCAATACGGTGTTCAAAAAGCAGAGGAAAAAAGTATATTTTTTAAACGTTCTATTTACGTATCAAAAAACATAAGTAAAGGCGATGTTTTTACCGAAGATAATTTAAAAGTAATTAGGCCAGGTAAAGGGATTGAGCCTAAGTTTTTCGATTTAATTTTAGGAAGAAAATCAAATGAGAACTTGGTAGCTGGGACGCCCTTAATTTGGGACGCTATTTTGTAATGGTTATTGTAATTATAAAAACAATTTGGTATTATTTATTGGCTAATGTATTAGCTATTTCAAAAAATCCTAAAGTTTTAGTTAGATTGTATTATGCTGGTGTTAGCAATAAACGACTAACTTTTCGATTGCCAGATAATAGTAAAAGCGATGTATTAATTACATTTCGAATTTATAAAAGGCTAGTTTTTAATTTGCTTAAAAAGAAGAAACCTTTAGAGGTTTTAAATGCTAAAAATACTACTTACATATTTGACGCCAATTTTTCTTCCATTTATTTAAGGAATACCTACATTAAAAATTTAACTGGAATAGATAGTGGTGGATTTATTATTAAAGAGGATTTAATAAGTTTTATTAATTTATGGTTAACTATTTTCTATTTAATCTGCCTCACAATTACCTTTGTTCCAGTTTTTGTAGCATCATTATTTTATAATAAAATGTACCACCCTGCATTATTAATGCAAGAATTTATTGAGATTATTCAACTGCAATATTTAGTAAAAAAAAACAAGATAACACATCTTCATTATTTTTGTATTTATGAAAGAGAGGCAAATATTTGGGCTTTTATATTAATGAAAATAGGTGTTTACATTAACAAAATTCCATCAGAAGTACCGTTACATTTTTGGAATAAAATTATTATAGCAAACGAATTAAGTACTTGTTTTGGCTATCAAAAGCAAGAGGTTGAATATTATAAAAGAACTATGTTTATTGATAAAGTAACAAGTTGGGTACCTGAAACTTTGTTTGAAGCGCCTAAACGATTTTTAAGCAAAGGTTCATTAGGAATAAATACGGAGTTTAAAATTGGCTTTTTTTCGAGTGGTAATTGGCTTCGACATCATATTAACGATCTTGATTTAGGATTTAACGGTAAGGCGAATGAGGAATTGCTTCTAAAAACGTTAATTAATTATTGTACTCAAAATAAAATTAAGATGAAAGTGTTTTTGCATCCGCTAGAAAAAAAAGAAATTTACAGTCAAGTAGTAAATAGTTATTACGAAAATTTTATTAACAATAAAACAGTTTTTTTTGCCGATAAAAATACAAAATCAATTGAAGGTTTTGATACAATCGAGTTAGGAATTGCTTTGCATAGTACATTAATGTTTGAAAGATTAGTTTTAGGATTTAAAACAATCATCGCTCCATGGGGCTATCATGAGGGCTTTGTTCCAAATAGTTCGTTTTCAAATATTTGTTCAAGATCAAGTGATGACATTATTGAGTTAATTGAAAAAAACATAAATCTTACTTCTGATGAGTTTTTCGAACAAAATCAACTATCCGATTTTGTATACCAAAGCCCCTCATTCAGTACTTAAAATTTACATCTTATGTGTGGAATATCAGTACTTTTTAATAAAAATAACATAACAGAGGAGATATATATAGATTTTCTAAGTTCATTAAGAAAAATTAATCACCGTGGGCCAAATGATGAGGGAGTAGTTTTAATAGATGCTAAAAATGCTAATTATAAAATTGCTCGAACTGATAAAACTCATGCTGAAGTTTGTAATACAACACCTTTAAATGAAATAAATTTAAATGATTATAATTTAATTTTAGGACATAAGCGTTTAAGTATTTTGGATTTAAGTGTAAGTGGACATCAACCCATGAATTATTTGAATTATACAATAGTGTTTAATGGAGAAATTTATAATTATATTGAAATTAGAGATGAATTATTAACATATGGGTATAAATTCATGACTAATTCAGACACCGAGGTAATATTAGCGGCTTATGATAAATGGAAAGAAAAGTGTTTAAGTAAATTTAATGGAATGTTTTCTATTATTATTTATAATAGCACAGAAAATTATTTATTCATCGCTAATGATAGATTTGGTGTAAAGCCATTGTATTATTATAAAGACAAAAACTCGTTAATATTTACTTCAGAAATAAAGCAATTTTATAGTTTTAAATTAAGTTTAAGTATAAATTCTGAGGCTATAAAAACTTTTGCGACTAATGGTTTCATTGATCATAACAATGAAACGTTTTATAATGAAGTAAGAAGATTTCCTAAAGCCTCCTTCAGTAAATTACATCTTGATGATAATTTTGAAAGCTTAAATTTTCAAAATTATTATAATTTACCTAATTCAATAATTCACAAAAAGAATTATTTGGAGGAATTTGAATATATTTTTAGTGACTCCGTAAAGCTTAGATTAAGAAGTGATGTTCCTTTAGGTTTTGCTTCTTCGGGCGGACTTGATTCAAGTTCGATATTGTATAAAGCATTCCAAATTCTTAAATCCGAAAATAATCACCTCGCTGTTAATACATTTTCTGCTATATTCCCCGGTATGTCTGGTGATGAGTCGGAATACATAAAATTTATAGAGAATGATTTAAAAGTAAAATCGTATTATACTAACCCTTTGGAATTATTTTCAATTGAGGATTTTGAAAAACACATTTATCATCAGGATTTGCCAATAACTTCTACATCCTATTATGCCGAATGGTGTGTTGCACAATTGGTTCATAATTCAGGGGTTAAAGTTTTACTAATTGGGCAAGGTGGTGATGAATTATTGGCAGGATATCATCATCATTTTTACAGGTATTGCCGTCAATTAATTATACAGGGAAAAATAATTAAATACTTATCTGAGGCAAAATCATTTGCTGAAATTAAAAATATAAAAGTAAATGACTTACATAAAATAATTCTTAATGAAGTTAAGCTAAGTTTTAAATTTAAATTTGGCTTAACTAGAATGAATAGTAGTCTTGAAAAAGATTGGAACAATGCAAATAAATTAATTGAATTATTAAAGATTGATTTTTCGCATACAATGTTGCCAACCTATTTAAGGTCGGATGATAGAGATGCTATGGCATTTGGATTAGAAACAAGACATCCATTTTTGGATTATAGATTGGTTGATTTTTGTTTTTCAATGCCTGATAGTATAAAAATTAAAAAAGGCTGGCAAAAAAATATCTTACGTGAATGCATGACTCAACTACCAGAAAAAATTAGATATAGAAAAGATAAGAAGGGATATACAACACCCGAAACAGAGTGGATAAAAAATCACAAACAAGTTTTTGATAATTATTTAAACTATATCCCAGAAGAACTTAAACAATATAAACCATCTAATCCTTTTTTAAACTACGCATTAGGAGCTTGGTTTAAAGTAAATAATATTAAGTAATATGTTAGTGTGTAAAAGATGTATAATGGATAATATCAATGATCCAGATTTGATTATTGATTCAAATGGAATTTGTAATCATTGTCATAATTTTGATATTGCAGTTGCAAAATTACCACCTAAAGATAAAGCAGAAGAAAGTTTTAAAGAACTTACTTTAAAAATGAAACAAGATGGTAAGTCAAAAAAATTTGACTGCATGATTGGCGTTAGTGGAGGAGTAGACAGTACTTATTTAGCGCATATAGCAAAAGAGGCTGGTTTGAGAGCTTTATTGGTGCATTGTGATAATGGTTGGAATTCTGAATTAGCAGTCCAGAATATTCAAAATATTTGTAATTATACTGGCTTTGATTTATATACATTAGTATTAGATTGGGAAGAGTTTAAAGACATACAGCTGTCTTTTTTTAAAGCCAACGTTGTTGACGTTGAATTGCCTTATGATTATGCTTTAACGATTTCTATCTATAAGGCGGCACTTAAATTTAACGTAAAGTATGTATTAACAGGACATAACGTCGCCACCGAAGGCACCTATTTACCTAAAAGCTGGAGACATGATAAAATGGATATTTTAAATATTTTGGATATTCATAAAAAATTTGGGTCTGTAAAAATGAAAACATTTCCCTATTACGGGTTCTTCCGACAAAAACTTTTCTTAGATAAAAAATTGCATTACGTTAATCTATTAAATTTTGTTGGTTACAATAAAGACGAGGTTAAAAAATTTATACAGGAGAAGATGAGTTGGCGGGATTATGGAGGTAAACATTATGAAAATATTTTTACGCGCTTTTATCAAGGTTATATATTAAAAGAAAAATTTAAAATAGACAAAAGACAATTCCACCTGTCTGTTCTTGTTCAAAGTGGACAAATAACAAAAGAACAGGCATTGGAAGAATATAATAAACCAGCTTATGATAAAGAACAATTAACAAGTGATTTAGAATTCGTTATAAAAAAGTTAAACTTTACACATCAAACGTTTGAAGCATACATTAAAGCTCCACCTCGTTCCCATCTTGAGTTTAATAGTATTCAAAAGTATTGGAGTTTTTATTTTAAGCTTATTAAAGCTATAAGATTTTGGAAATAGGTACTAAAAATATTTTAATAATTTGTTATGGTTTCCCGCCTAGTCCAGGAGTTGCTGGTAGACGTTGGGCTAAATTTGCTAAATATCTTAAGCGAAATGGGAATAATGTTTTTGTCTTAGCCTCAAAAAATTCAAAAAAAAGTCAATCAGAATGGAATAATGACATAAAAGGTATTGATGTCGAATATCTGCCGAGTTATTTTCCAAAGGTTATGACATCTAATAATCAAAATGTGCTGGATAAAATACAATATAGGTTTTGGTTAATAATACTTAAAATAATAAATAGAGGAAATTTTTATGATAGAAGTTTTTTTTGGAAAAATCAAATAAAGCGAAAAGTTAAGCAATATGTCTATTCTAAAAATATTGATACGGTTATTGTAACAGCGGGTCCTTTTATTCTCTCTTATTATGTTACAAGACTAAAGAGAACTTTACCGCATGTGAAATTTATTGTTGATTTTAGAGATTTATGGACATCAGATTCGGAAATAACATCTTTTTCCGCTCTTTCCGAAGATAGAGTCAAATTTGAGAGAAAATTTGAAAAAAGAACAATAGACCAAGCAGATTATATTTTTACTGTTGGAGAAAAAATGAGCGATTATTTTAAAGACTTATCAGTAAATAAAAAAATACTTACTATACCAAATGGTTATGATGAAGATGATTTTTCTGATGTTGAAATCTCGGATCATGCAAAAAGTTTGAACGATGAAATTAGATTGGTGTTTGCCGGAACTTTATATATAAATTTAAACTATATTTTAATACCTTTTTTTGAAGCAATTATAAAAGTTAAGGAAAACTTCCCAGAACTTTATGAAAGAATAAGATTTCAATTTTATGGTACGTTTCCTGTTTCTTATAAGGAGTTAATTAAAAGGTACAATATTGACGATAGATTTACCATAAATGAGAGCATTTCACTAAAGGAAATTTATTCAAAAATTAAAAATTCAACCGCATGTCTTTTATTTTTAAATGATGTTTACAATTTTGCTTTGAGCACTAAATTTTGCGAATATGTAAGTCAAAATAAAAAAATAATTGTTGTCTCAAATAATGGACCAACCGCAAATTTTATAACTTCAAATAAGCTTGGATATTGGATTTCGCCAAAGAATTCTTATAAAGATTTTCTCGAATGCTTGAAGACTTTAAGTAATTCTGTTCATGAAAAAGAAACTTCACAATTTGACATTTCAGTCTATTCTGTTGAGAACATAGTTAAAAATGTAATTGATGTTATCAATAAGCCACTAGAAAGAACTCAGGCTATAAAACAAACAAAGAACGTTCTCTTTACATTTGATTATGAACTTTTTTTAGGAAAAGATTCTGGGTCTGCTTATAATAGTATTTTAAAACCTACAGAGATAGTTTTGAAATCATTAGAGAAAATAGGGATTAAAAATGCATTATTTTTTATTGATACTCTTTACCTTTATAGATTAAGTGCCATAAAGAATTCAAGTGCTCAAAATGATTATAGCCAAATTTGTAATCAATTAACCCAAATATTGAAAGATGGACATTTCATTTACCCTCATATTCATACTCATTGGTATAATGCAACTTATAACAGTTTGTTTAATCAATGGAATTTAGATGATTTGTCACTCTATCGCTTTCATTCAATAAGCAAAGAGAAGCAAGAAGAAAGTTTTGAATTTTCGATTAGTTTTATTAAAGCTATTCAAAATCGGGCAAAAGTATATTATGATATTGATTGCTATCGAGCAGGTGGTTGGTGCATTCAGCCTTTTAAAGACTTTAAACCTTTTTTTGTTAAATACGGAATAAAATACGATTTTTCGGTGCTTAAAGATTTTAGACTAAATCATAACGAATCTTTCTACAATTTTGAAGGATTTCCTAAAAGTTATGTTTATAATTTTGAAGATGACATTTCTCTTGAATCTTATAATGGAAAATTTAAGGAATTTTCTATAACAAGTATTAACTATTCTAAGGCAAAGATAGTTTTCAATAGTATCTTTTTAAAATTTGCTTACAGATTGAATTATGTAAACTTTGGAGATGGAATTTCAGCACAACGAAATGATAGTTCGGAGGAAATTGGTAGTCCAAAGAAGATTGATTTTGGGAAAAGTATCGAAATGACGTCTATAGAATTAATGACAGCTGTAAAATTAAATGATTATAAAAAATTCTTGGGTAGTAATAATTTTATGCACTTTATATCTCATCCTAAAATGATTTCAAAACATCATATTTATTGCTTCGAGAAATTTTTAAAATATAGTTTAAATAATTTCAATATTGAAACAGATTTTAAAAATATGTAGAAATAGTTTTGCATGATTTATTTTTTAAAAAAGTGAGTTTTGAATGATAAATTTAGTTTTAATTGTTCAGAGATTTAGTCCTTATGATAAAGTAGGAGCAAGGCGATGGTCTAAATTTGTACATTACTTGCAAAAAAATGAGAATTTGAAGATTTATATACTCACACAAAATTATTTCTCTCAAAGTGCAAATCCTTGGAATATACAAATTGATAAAGCAAAGGTTAATATAACGTATTTAAATAGCTTTTTAGATAGATTAAAAAGTAAAGGGCGTGTATATAGTAGAGTAATAAATTTAATTCAAACTAAAATTCTGAGTTATACTGACGAAGGATATGGTTTTTCAATAAAAGCAATCCAGTATTTAAAAAAAAATCGAGAAATAATATTACCAAGTATAATTATTGCATCTAGTCCCGCATATTCTACATGCTATTTTGCCTCTAAGTTCAAAGAAACTTTTCCGGAAATAAAATTGATAAATGATTATAGGGATGCATGGATTGATGGTTTTTTTTCGTGGAATAAAACACTAACACAAGAAAGTTATTTATACAAAAAGCAAGTGAGAATGGAGCAGTTTTCCCTAAATAATTGTGATGCAATTGTTACTGTAACTCCTGAATTATTGCAGAAACTGAAAACGAAAAATACAAATAATAAGATTAAATCGTATGTTATTACAAATGGTTATGACAAGAGAGATTATTTTGATGAAAATTTAAATTTTCCAAATGAATTTAACAGAAGTAAAGTTAATATTTGCCACTTTGGAACTTTGGATTTTGGAAGGGATAAAGAATTTTTAAAGTTGATTTCTTCCAAAAATATTTCGGATAAAATTATGTTTTATTTGATTGGTTCAATTAGTGAGTATTTAAAAGAAAGAATAAAAAATTTGCAGAATGTTACTCATATAGAACACATTCCTTCTAAATTTTTAGGTCCTTTTTTATATTACGCAAACTTTCACTTAATTATTAATGATGCTGAGTTTTATTATGCATATGGTTCAAAAATATTTGATGCTATGTTATATTCAAGACCAATTATTTTTATCTCAAAAGAAAATTCTCTAATAGAGAAGTATGAAAACGAGTATGATTTTTTTCATTCAAATAACTCAATAGAGTCAAATATTAGACTTTTCGAACGTATTTCATTTTATAAAAAATCTGAAGAGTTAAATACGGATTATTCCGATTTTGATATTAAAACTCTATCCAATAAATATTACCAAACTATTAAGGAATTGGTAAATTCAGATGATTGATAATTATTACAAACATTCTCTAAAAAAATGCTCTAATCTGAGCGCTACCCAAATGCACCGCATTTGAATTTGGTGTTTTTCTTCCGTTATAATTTATACTAATTTGAATGTTGCTGTTTAAGTTACGTTGGTAATTAATTTCCCAAGTGTAATTTTGCCCAACATTTAATCCGTTTAACATTTCATATGCGAGGGAGGAATTTTGCAAATCATTAAAAGAAATAACAATGAAGTCCGCTCTAGCAGTTAAACTTCCTTTTTCTGTTTGATTATATTTTAATTCTAAGGCGTAAGTATTTAGTATTGCTTTTTGAAACCCACTTTCAATTTTATTTTCTTTTTTAGTAAACTTGTAAATGCCATTCATTCTAAAATTGGTGTTGGGTTGATATATTAATTTTTGTTCAGTTTCAAATCCCTCAATAAAGAAGTTTCTACTACTAAAAAATTGAGAGGTATTCGTTTTTTCACTAAGTGTATTGTTAGTATTAATTGACCAGGCTTTAAAAAAATTAATTCTTCCTTTTACTTCATGAGATTTTAAACTTCTACTTTCAATGCCATTGGTTAAAAGCTGACGTGATTGATTATTTATAAATGAATAATCAGCACCAAAAACAGCGGATGTTTGATTAAAAAACAAACTACCTCTTAAATTATTGTTTTTTGATAATAGCAAACTGTCAGTAGGATTAAAAAAAGGATTATAATTATTAATGTCTTTATTATCTGAGGTTTTATTGTCTTTTCTAAATACTGTTTGTATCACCCATCTATTGGCAAATTTTCCCCATGCACGTTTGGGTTGCTTTATAATTGACGAAGGCCGTATCGTAGTTGAAATACTAACTTGATTTTGCAACACCTTTATATACTGATTAGTAGGCGTATAGATACGAATATACCTGGCTTGATCACTAAATTGCGAAACTTCAAATTCATTTAATTCTTTAATACTATTGTTGTTATAATCGTTCCAGGCGTATTGTCCTTGTCCGGGAGCAACTTCTAAATAGTAAAATTCGCGTTTATTTTCCACCCCATAACCAGTTTCATAAAAAATACTCGAAGATATTAGTCCTTTCAGATAACGTGGATTATATTCAAGACGATTCAAAAGAGTATTATCAGGCTTTAAAAAAGTACCTATAACATTTTTTAATTCTAATTTTCTATATGTAACTAATAATGTAATTGGATTATTTTTAATAGAGTAAATGGAACTTTGTAAACCAATGTTTTGAGCAAAGGTGCTATCCTTCAGCATATCTCCATAGGCCAATTTATCCCTTCGTTCCTTATAAAATAACTTTATTTTATTTTTACTACTGTCTGCATTGCTAATGCTTCCTTCCCATTCCCAAAATTGATAAGCTCTGGCAAGTAGGGTTTTTTCAAAACTTTTTTTGAATAAGTTATTTTCAAATTCGTCGCTGTAAGCAATTTTTATTTTGTCAATTTTATGCGATAAAAGTGTTTTGTGGCGGTAAAATTCCGTTAACTGAAAATTTAAATTGTCATTGGTCGTTAAATAACTTCCGATGTAAGAGGCAGTTGATTTTCTTGAAACATATTTTGCTGAAAAGTTATTTCGTAACCCTTGGTAGTTGTTCCCTTCATTAAAAAGACTCAAATTATAGGTAATAGCATTTCCGGTTGTATTAATCAAACCTAGTTCAGCAGTTGCTATGTGTTGATCGTTAAGCAAAATTGATGTTAATGGACGGTTCCAATCTCTATCAAATTCGGTACTTCTAAAGCGTTCGATTTGATTAAATTGTTTTTGAATAAATTCATAGTTCGTATTGTAAATAAACTTTGTTACATTTTTTCTAACCGAATCAGATTTAAAAACAATCTGATTTTTACTGACTACCTTCACGCCACTACCTTCATCATTTCCTTTATTTTCTTTACTAAATGTATTTACATCATTATTAGTATATACGCCTTCAATGTTTAAAAAATTGTTTTGAGTCATAGAATAATTTATTCCACTTGTCAGCATTTGAGTTTGCTTGGGAGTTACTAATGGAATGATGGGCTCGTAACTCCCCTGTGGAATACCGGCAATAGGTGCAATCCATTGATAAACTCTACCATTTGCAGTAGAACTTACCTGATTATAATTTCCCTTATTGACCCCAACACTGCTAAATTTTAATCGGTATTTAGCACTATCGGGATTTGAACTATAAACAAATATTGAGTTATAAAGCACTCCACTTACTAGAGTATCTTTTTTCCAATAAAACACATCACTATTGTTGTATGAGGCAAGTTCGGCACCACTGTATACGGCTTTATCGAGGGTGTCTCCCACTGCAATTAGTACATTTTTTTGAGCTTGAGATAGGGTTTGTTGTAGGGGTCTGTTTTTATTATCCTGTTCGCTATAGAGATTAAAATAATAACTCGATTTTTTACTCTGAATTTCTTCGCTAAACATAAAAAGCGAGCGCGCATAATTTCTTTCAGCATATTGAAATTCGGCAACTATTCGTTTGTCTTTGGTTATTAATTGTCGTGCTGTGAAGGTTAATTCACCTGTATTGTAATCAATAATGTAATCATTTTCTTGTCCGCGTTGTAATAACTTCCCATCGATATAAATTTTTTCCGTACCACTTAGAATAATAATAAAAGGTTCGTTATTTGCACCTTTTAATCTATATGGACCTTGATTGTTTTCAGTCCCAAAAAATACCTGTCTCGAAAACTTACCTTTTGATACTGCACCTGCAACCTGTGTTTTAAAAGTAAGCGGTTTTTTACTCGTAGTATCTTTGTATATGTTTTCTAAAAATGCTCCTTGTGCACGTTTGTAAAAATTCATAAAATAGCTTGTAGATGGCTTACTGAGTTGGTAATCTCCCACTACCAATTTTGTTGAGCTATTATTTAATTGAATAAATACTTTGTCAAATTCTTGCAATTGCGCAGTAGTTCCGTCTGCCTGGAAAGGAATATTATTATCCGTAGCGGCTAACACCATATCAATTTCGGGGGTAAGTTTACCGTTAACTTGTAAATTTAAATTGGAGTTTACAACCACATCTTGATTATTTCCAAAACTTATCCCTCGGCTAACATTTCCATTTTTAGTCAATCCATCATTTTGCAACAAATCATTTTGTTTGTTGGCAGTGTTGTAATTAATGTTGTATGGATTATTTGGCCTTGAGAGATCGGTATACAAGGCATTTGGATTTCTATGAAAATACTTATTTTCGAAATTAAACGGAAACCGCGTGTAGCTGACAATAACGCTATCTGGTTTTTTACTAAAAATAACAGAGTGGGATGTGTAGTCAATTTTTGGAATGTCCAAACTATCCAATTCAGGAAACGCATTAAAAATAACACTACCGGGAACAAGGCTTAAACTGTCTAAAATTAAAGTATCACTAATTGATAAATACTTTTTTACTTGTTTAGCTTTAAATGCTTGAGCGTTTCCTTTTAAATAAATTAAAGAAAACAAAATTACAATCAATAAACGCCTTAAAAACACCATTTAATAACGCTATTAAAGGTAATAAATTGTAATTAAATGTGTGTATTTGTCAGTATTTAAGCTAATTACGGCAAAAAGAGATGTGTTTAGTAATTATTGTAGACTATCTAAGCAAGACTTAATTGCTGTAAAATTAGGTTGTTCGCCAGCATTCTCTAAAATCTCAGCGTGTTTAACAATGCCATTTTTGTCAATTACAAACGCACTCCGCTTACTCACGCCTAACATGCCAAAACCAAATTGTTCATATAAGCTGCCGTAAGCTTTTGAGGTTTCTTTATTAAAATCGCTTAACAAATCAAAATTTAACTTTTGTTCTTCTTTAAACTTAGAAAGGGTAAATAAAGAATCAACAGATATGCCAATAACAACAGCATTTAATTGCTCATAAATGTTATAATTATCGCGTACATTGCAAAGCTCTGCTGTGCAAACACTCGTAAATGCTAAAGGAAAAAATAAAATAACCACGTTTTTACCTTTATAATCGCTTAAATTAATTTCTTTTTTTTCGGTATTAAACAATTTAAAATTTGGCGCCGATTGATTTAATAATGAACTCATATTAATATTTGTTAATGATTTAATTTTAAAACAATATTACATTAAAATGGTTTAAAAAGGAATGTATATTTTTACACATTATTAATAATTAAAAAAAACAATAGAAATATGACAAATTTAATCGGAAAAAAAGCACCTTCTTTTAAAGCAGGTGCAGTAATAAACGGAAAAGACATTGTTGAAAATTTTTCGTTAGACCAATACATTGGTAAAAAGTATGTTATCTTTTTCTTTTACCCTAAAGATTTCACTTTTGTTTGTCCAACAGAATTACATGCATTTCAAGAGAAATTAGCAGAATTTGAAAGTCGCAATGTAGCCATTGTAGGTTGTAGTACTGATACCGAAGAAAGCCACTGGGCATGGTTACAAATGAGCAAAAATGATGGTGGAATTAAAGGCGTAACTTATCCAATTGTTGCCGATACTACAAAAACCATCTCTTTAGCTTTTGGAACACTAAGTGGAGATTATGATGTGGACGAAAATGATAATTTAATTGCAACCGGACCAATGATTGCTTTTAGAGGGTTGTTTTTAATGGATAAAACTGGTACCGTACGTCATTTATTAATTAATGATTTACCTTTGGGTCGTAATGTGGATGAGGCTTTACGCGTTGTAGATGCCTTACAGTTTAACGAAGAAAACGGGGAGGTTTGCCCTGCCAATTGGACGAAAGGAAAAGACGGTATGAAAGCAGATCATAAAGGTGTTGCTGATTACTTGAGCAAACACTAGTACTTTATTTAATTAAAAAATCATAAAAACGCATTGAGCACACTCAATGCGTTTTTTTATTATGCTTTAATACCAGATATTTAAAAAATAATTTAATTAATTGTAACTTTTTTAATCTTTAATACGTCTTAAGCAAAAAAACTATCTTACATGATTAAAAAATCACTTTTTTTAGTTGCACTCTTCGTCCTTTTGTTTCATAATTTCACTAAAGCCCAAACCTTGATTAAAGGTAAAGTGCTTAATAACGATAATCAGCCTTTGGCATTTACCACAGTTGCTTTATTAAAATTACCCGATAGTACTCTAGTAAAAGGAATTTATACTAACGATGAAGGACTTTATGAATTTGAGAAGGTTAACAAAGGTAATTATCTTGTAAAAGTTCAGGCCGTAGGCTTGGGGAAAAGGAATTCGATATCTTTTGTTATTTCCGAAGAGCAAAAAGAATTTTTAGTAGCAGATATCCGTTATGAAAAATCATCACAAGATTTAAAGGAAGTAGAAATAAGTGTTACCAAACCTTTGGTTGAATTTAAAAACGGAAGCACCATTTTAAATATAGATGGCACAGCACTTGCCGCCGGAAACTCAGCATACGATGTATTAAAGAGGGCTCCGGGTGTTACCTTAGATAATAATAATAACATTGCCATACAGGGTAAGCAGGGTGTAAAAGTAATGATTGATGGAAGATTGCAACATCTTACCCCAGATCAATTAGCGAATATGTTAAAATCGATGGGCGCTGAAAGTTTGGATAAGATAGAAATAATGAAAAATCCTTCTTCAAAATACGATGCAGAGGGAACTGCAGGAATTATTAATATTAAGACTAAAAAAGCAAAATTAATTGGGTTTAATGGTACGGTTAGAGGAGGTATAAATAGAGGAGAGCTATGGGGAGGGAACGGCGGTTTATCTTTAAATTATAAGGGCGAAAAATTTTCTGTATTTGGCGCCATAGACGCTAATCAGCGCAATAGATACATTATTACAAATCTTGATCGTAAAGTTTCAACAGGTACCCCCGACGAAATTGTATTTAATCAAAACAACACCGAGGTTCAAACCAATACCTCCGAAAATTATAAACTGGGTGCTGATTGGTTTGTAAATGATAAAACAACTTTAGGATTTGTTTACGATGGTGGAACAGGAAAAAATCTAAGTGATGGAAAAAACATAACACATATCTCAGGGAATAATACAGTAGGTTTTGATCATTTAGTGTCTCTGAGTTATAATCCTAATGTGTTTTATAATAATAACATTAATTTAAATGGAGTGCATAAATTAGATTCAAACAATTCTCAAATCGATTTTTCGTTGGATTACACCAACTACATTGATAATGCAAAAAACAAATACTCTAATCGATTTTATGATGTTAATGACTTAGAGGTTAATTCTATGTTTCCGAATATATATAACAACAATACTGTTTCAAATATTGATATATATTTAGGCGCCTTAAACTTTACTAAAAAACTTACTAAAAAATTAAACCTAGAGTCAGGTTTAAAATACAGTCAAGTGCAAACCATAAATAGTTTGTTGTTTGAAAGAAAAGATACCTTAAGCGAGAATTTTTATAACGATATTCGTTTTAGTAACGATTTTAAATATACTGAACAAGTTTCTGCAGGATATTTTAATTTGCAAAGAGAAATTCCGCATGGATCATTGCAAATAGGATTGCGAGGTGAGCATACTTTGGCGCAAGGGTTTAATATTACTAGTAATTCTAAAATTAACAGAAATTATTTTCAATTATTTCCAAATTTAAGTTTAGACTGGGGCAAATCGGTGCAGCACAAATTTCAACTCAGTTATAGCAGAAGGATAAATCGCCCTAACTACTTTCAGTTAAATCCCTTTAAATATTATTTAGACCAATACACCTTATCTGAAGGAAATCCATTTTTAAATCCTGAAAAAAGTAGTAATGCAAGTATTACTTATATTTTTAAGCAGTTTTTATACAATACTATTTCCTACCAGCGCACCACAGATGTAATGCAACAGTTTACCACACAGAATGATACCACTAAAGAAACCAAACAAGTAACAAGAAATATAACAGCAAGCAATAACTATGCCTATAATATATTTGCCTATTTGCCAATAAAAAAGTGGTGGACAGCGCAGCTTTCTATTTCTGCTTGGTATATGGATTTTGAAGGAAGTATTGATGGAAAGGTGTATAAAAGGGGAAAGCCATCGTGGCAAGCTAATTTAACCAACGAATTTGTTTTACCAAAAGATGTTACCATCGAATTGTCAGGGCAATATACTTCATCCTTACTTTGGGGAATATTCCAGTTGCAGCAACAAGGAAGCTTAGATATTGGCATTAAAAAGGCATTTTGGAATAAAAAAGCGACTTTACTAATTGGAATTACAGACGTGTTTTATACAGATCGAACAAGGGTGGGTGTTCAATTTGAAAACCAGAATCTTAAATTTAGTCAATGGAATGATACACGAAGAGGACGTATAACGTTTACCTATAATTTTGGTAATACAAAACTAAAATTAAGAGAAACAAATACGAATACAGAGGAAAAAAATAGGATAAGAAAAAATTAAAAAATCTTACTTACAGCCATTTTTTATCACTTCGTCAGCAGCTTTTGAATAACCTAATTTTTGCGCCATTTTTAAATCGGCACAGGCTCCGGTTAAATCACTACCATATTTTTTTAGTTTTCCTCTAAAATAGTAACCTCTACCCGTAGTATTATCTAATTCGATGGCTTTGTTTAAATCAACTTTAGCAAGTTCATCTTTTTCAAGCATATAATATGTTATGCCTCGCTCAAGTGTCGCTAAAAAGTAATTTGGTTTTAGTTTTAAAGATTCATTAAAGTCTAAAATTGCGCCTTCATAATCTTTTAATTGATGTTTAGCTATGCCTCTAGTATAATAAGTATCATAAGCTTTATTGTATTCTAAAGCTTTGTTACAATCTTCTACACACCCTTTATCATCTGCCCCAGCATATTTTACAAGGGCACGGTAATAATAGGAGGTCTCATAATTATTTTTTAATTCAATTGATTTATTTAGGTCTTGAATCGCTAACTCGTCTTTCTTTTGAAAATAATAGGTGGCACCCCTAAAACAATAAGCTTTGTAATCGGCCAAACCCATAGCTATGCAAGAGTTAAAATCACTTTCAGCTTTATCATATTTTTTGGTATAGAAGTATGATAACCCTCTATTGTAATGCGCTTTAGAGTGTTTAGGATCCAACTCTATACATTTTGAATTATCTGAAATGGATTTTTCATACTCAGCATTATCGTAATGCGCCAAACCTCTGTTATAATAGGCTTTTGCATATTTTGGATCGCGTGCAATAACTGTGTCGTATTCTACAATAGCTTCTTTATCTCTATCTAATTCAATTAGATTAGTACCTTTCCAAAAATGTGTCTCATTATAATTTTTTAAAGCAAGAGCCTTATTGCAATCTTCAAGGCTTCCGGCATAATCTTTTAGGTAATATTTAGCTACCAATCTGTAAAAATAGGTTGGTTCATAATCACTTTTAATGGTACTTGCAAAATTTAAAGAAATTAAAGCCTGATCGTATTTTTTTAGCTCGTTTAAAGCAGCTCCCTTATAACATAAGGCTTTATGGTGCTGTGGATTATATATTAAGCTTGTGTCAAAGTCTTTTATTGCAATTTCATATTTTTCTAATGAATAATTACACGAACCACGCATATAAAATACATCTGCCGTTTTGCGTCCTAAAAAAATACTTTCGTTAAAATCGCGAATAGCCGTTTTGTAATCCAATAAATTGTAACTACACAAGCCACGATTATAAAGCGCAACTTTATCTTTTGGCACTTTTGCTAAAAATTCAGTATAAGCATCATAAGATTCTTTATATTCTTTTTTCTCAAATTTATCGTATGCGGCTTTAAATAAAGGATCTTCGCTGATTGTGTTTTCTTCTTTATCGCGTTGTGCAAAAGTGATGCTAGTCGAAATAAATATCAAAATAAATAAAGTAATTTTTTTCATTTTTTTTAAGTTTAGTTTTTGTAAATCGAAAGTAGGATAAATTTATAAATTCTCAAAATATGCGGTAATTGGATAATGATCGGTAAAAGTTTCTACATATCTGGTATAACTTTTGCATTTTATTTTTTTATCATGTAAAATGTAATCAATTCTAAATTGTGGCCATTTACCTGCATAAGTTCTTCCAAAACCAACTCCTTTTTCAACAAAAGTATCGTTTAATTTTTTTGATAAAACATGGTAAGTATATGAGGCTGCAGTATCATTAAAATCGCCACATAAAATAATCTTATGTCTGCACGTTTTCATGTGTAGGGCAATCATATCAACTTGTTTGGTACGTTTTATAAAGGCTCGTTTTAATCGTCTCAGAATATTTTTACCATGCATTAATTCTTCTTTGGCATCTTTTTCAGAAACAACATCATCAATAAATTTTGAATCTTCTTTACTAAAGCTTATAGACTGTAGATGCACATTGTAAATTCTTACAGTGTCATTGTTAATAACAATATCACTATAAATACAAATGTTATTTGACTTTGTATTAAAAACAATTTTTCCCTCGTTTACTATTGGGTATTTGCTAAATGTTGCAACACCCCAATGGTCAAGATTTCTAAGGGTTGTAGTATACTCTGTATGAAAGTAGGGTGTATGGAGTAGATTTTTTAAGGTATCAATATTATTAAAATCGCCTTTTTGTTCGGAAGTATAAAACTCCTGAAGGCATAAAATATCCGGATTAATTTCACTTAAACTATTAAAAATATTATTTCGGCTTTCCGTATTTTTTTTCCAGTTATACAAATCAAATAACATACAATTATACGATGTTACTTTTAAAGTTTTTGAGTTACTTTTCGTATTAGGTGAACTAAATTGCAAATAACGATATGCTGTTGGTGTTGCGAGCAATAATGCCACTAGCCCAAAGATGATAGTATGCTTAAATTGTATAAACCAAAATATAACAAAAAAAATATTTAATAAAAATAAAAACGGAAAAGCAAGACCGAAAAATGCAGGTAACCAAAAAATAAGAGGGGAAATGTATTTAGCTATAATGGAAATGAATAAACTAACGATAACAAGGTAATGCAACCAAAGCATTATTTTATTAAAAATGGAAAGTTTTCGCTCACGCCTTAAAAGCACAAGTCGCCGTAAATCAGGGATAGGTATTTTGCTAAATGTTGAAATTTAATAATTAACTAAAGCCAAAGCTTCTTCTATGTAAGCGTAACTGCTCAATATTTCAGGTTTCCCGTCAATAATGGCTACATCGTGTTCAAAATGAGCGCTAGGCATGCCATCTTGGGTAACAATTGTCCAGCCATCATTTAAATGTTTAATGGCTTTTTTTCCCATATTAATCATAGGTTCAATGGCTAAAACCATTCCTTCTTTTAATTTAGGTCCATCGCCACGTTTACCGTAGTTTGGCACTTCAGGCTCTTCGTGCAAATTTTTCCCTAAACCATGTCCAACCAATTCTCTCACCACACTAAAGCCATTTGCTTCGGCATATTGCTGAATAGCGAAACTAATATCTCCAATTCTATTACCGCTCACCATTTGTTCAATCCCCAAATACAAACTCTGTTTGGTCACATCAATCAGTTTTTGAACTTCAGGTTTTACTTGACCTATGGCAAAGGTATAGGCATGATCTCCAAAAAAACCATTTTTTTTAACTCCACAATCTACCGAAATGATATCACCTTCTTTTAAGGGTTGATTTGTTGGAATACCGTGAACTACTGCTTCATTAATACTGATACACAACGTAGCCGGAAAATCGGGAACGCCCCTGCCGCCTTTATAACCTTTAAAAGCAGGTACTCCTCCATTATCGCGAATGTATGTTTCGGCTAATTTATCTAAATGCAAGGGTGTAACACCGGGGCGAACATGCGCTGCAATTAAACCTAATGTTCTCGATACCATTAATGCCGATTCGCGCATTAATTCAATTTCTTCGCGGTTTTTTAAATAAATCATTTTTTGCCAAACATCTTTTTAAATATGGAACCTTCGCTTTTATTGTAATTGTAATGGGCTTCTGGATTTTTTAATTGATGTAAAAATTCGCCACTTTCGGGATGCAGGGCCTGCCAAACATCACTCCACCCTAAAAAACCACCCACATTTCTGTCGTCAATAAAAATATCTGCATTTATTTTTCTACCCACAGTTTCGTCCATCACTTCATCGGGATGATTTTTATTTACTGCATAAAATTCCACGCCATTTTGTTTGCAAAATTCAACTGCTTCTTCTAAATGTACACCAACTCTGTATGTCCACAAAATTAGTTTGTGACCCTTTTTCTTTAATTCTTTTAATGTTGCAAATGCAAATAACATTTCTTTGCCTATTGCAGGATATTTGTGCTCTACAATAGTTCCATCAAAATCAACAGCAATTACTTTACTATTTTCGTTTATAAAATTTTGCATCATTATAAATTTTTTGCGGTTAGTACCTTCATTGTGTTGTCTAATTCATACAAACGTGGCTGACCTGTTCCAATTTCAAATTCTAAAATTTGTTCGGGGGTCATTTTTTCTAAGTACATTATAAGAGCCCGTAAGCTATTACCATGTGCTGCAATAACAACGTTTTTGCCTTCTTTCAATTTTGGAATAATTTCAGATTCAAAGTAGGGTATAACACGCTCAGCTGTATCTTTTAAACTTTCGCCATTCGGTGGGGCAATGTCGTAACTTCTTCGCCAAATTTTCACTTGATCTTCACCAAATTTTTTAGCAGTTTCGCTTTTATCTAAGCCCTGTAAGTCGCCATACATACGCTCATTTAATGCTTTATTGTAAATTGGTGTAATAGGGGTGTGCTCGCTTGTTTCAAGTGCTATTTTTAATGTGTTTTGAGCGCGTTGTAAGTCAGAAGCGTAAGCAAAATCAAAATGATACCCTTTAATTTTTAAACCGGCTTGCTTTGCTTCTTCAATGCCTTTTTCGGTTAGGGCAACATCTACCCAACCTGTAAATTTATTCTCTAAATTCCAAACGCTTTGTCCGTGACGAAATATTACTAATTGTGCCATATATGGCATAAATATACTACAAAATTGATTTTTAAGGAAACGTTTTTTTGCTTAATTACCACCCGGTAACAAGCAGGTTTCTAGCGGCTTTTTCGCTACATTTTAGGTACGACGAATAGGTTTTGGCGGCTCTGCTTCTTATTTGTTCGGGGGGTTCGTTGTTCACATAACCGGTTATGGCATTATGAAGGGTATATGCTTCAGGGCACATTAAGCCTGTTGTCCAAACCAATGGGTTCGAATTGGCGTTTTTTATAAAAGATGTGAAATACGATTTACTATAACATGCTAAAATAATGCAATCTCGTTTTTGCTGATCAGAATTAGTATACGAATCTGTTAATTTAAAATCCATTAATCCATCATGTCCTGAATAAGTGACAAGATTTGCATTTCCAAAAATTCCTAAAGTTGTATTATTAAGTTGAATGGTGTCTTTTAATTGACCTGAACAGCTTTTTAAAAAATCGACAGTACATTGTTTTATATATTTTCCATTATAGGCATCGGCAATTAAGAAATAATCTTTGCTTGTATGTTTAAAAATAAGTCGTTCTAAAACAAGAGTATCTATTTTTATAGATTTTACTAATTTCCATTCTGAACTTTTTTTAAAAAAGGTTCTTACACCATAACCGCAACCCCAGTACAAATTATTGTTTAAATCCTGACCATTACCAATTTTTGGTGGAACAGGAACAATGCCTTGGTATTTATTGTCACACAAAGCAACAAAAACATGAATGGTTTTATGTGGTAAATTAACTTTAAGTTTTTTAGAGTTGAAGTTGACGAAGCAAAATAAAATTAATATGTAGAAGATCGTTTTTTTCATGTTACTAATCTTCAATTAAGTTTTTTTGATACGTTCCGTATTCAATTATTTTTAGACAGAGCTGATTATACTCGTTGGTATTAAAATCTATTAATTGGTTATTGGCGTTTAACCAAGCTATAATTTTATTGCTTTCGATAATTATTTTTTCGGAATCAATTAGTTTTTGAGTAGAGTTTTCACACCATAATTTTTCAATATAAAATAGATTAATGTTTTGGTAGTACCAGTTTACTTTTTTGAGTGTATTATTTTCAATTGTTGAGATTTCTATTTTTTGAATGGTATCGTTAAGTGTATAAAAAATTTTGGAGCTTAAGCTGTCTTTATATTTTTCGATTTTGGTGTAGGTATTTAGGTCCGAATCTATTTTTTTAGCCATAGCAATAGCGTTATCGATTTTACCTTTATAGCTTTGAGAAAAGCCTAAAAAAACATTTACTATTAAAAATAAAATTATAACAAAGCGCATAAATAATTCTATTTTTTAATATCACATACGCACCTAAAACCTAACCAGGCTGTTGGCTTTTCGTAAGGAATATCTTTTCCAGGACGACATTCGTCTATTGTGTTGCGCCAACTGCCGCCTTTGCAAATTCCTTTTTCTGAAATCATTTCGGCTACATTACCAAATACGCAGAATAATTTAAAACTATTTGGCCAATAAGAATAAATGGGAGCAGTAACATCTTGGTATTGATTATATTCTTCGAAATATTTTTTCGAAATGCTGTCAGGCATCCATCGGTGATTAAAAACTATTTGGCCTTTTTTATTTTTGCCTTCATTTTCAAAAATATTAATCCCATTATTGCTAATCAATTCCCATTCCTCCTTGGATGGTAATCGATACTCAATTTTTAGTTCTTTTTTATTCTTTATATAATAAAATGCTTTAACTCTTTGTGTTCGCCATTTGCAAAACGCCTGAGCTTGCTCGTAATTTACTCCAACTACCGGGTAATCTTTATAGGCTGGATGACGGTAATAATATTTTACGTATGGTTCGTTACAAGAATTTTTATGCCGCCACACAAGGGTATCAGGCAATGTTTCTAAATGCTCTTTGGAATTTTGACCAAATTTATTTAGAATTGAAAATTCGTATTCCTGCCAACTAAGATTTGAAATTTCAGTTTCGTCGGCAAAAAAAGTTTCCGTTATTTGAACCGTTCCCGGAGGGATAAAGTTCTTACTTTTTCTAATTGAAAATGAAAAGCAAAGTGTGCAACTAACAATTAAAATATATTTCTTCATATTTCTAAGGCTTTTTTAAAGTCGCCTATATTATCAACGCCATTTTCCATTTCGGTTACACTAAATTTGTTAGAATTATTGTTGGTTGTGCCTTTAAATTCGTTTTTTGAGCACGTATATATTTTGTTGTTTTTAAAAGCAATTACCGAATACTGGTATTTTGAGTCGTAGTTGAATTTGTAGTTATTTTCATAACTTAGAGTGACTACGGTTTTGTTAGTATGTTCAATTACATAAATTAAATCGGGCATAATAGTGGTGTTGCCATTCACAAAAATAGGTTCAACACTTTTACCTTGCGGTTGTGCATGAGGGCAATCGGAATTAAAAATTCCAAAATTAGAAACTTGAAATATCCGGCGAGCTTTTGTAACATTACCAATGGTGTTAAATTGACTTGCTAATTGGTTTTGTTGCTCCTGCTGCATTTGTATTTCCATTTTTTTTATTTCTTTTTCGTATTCAATTTGTTTCCTTTTAATGTCTGCTAGATAGGCCATTTGTTTGGCTTTCAATTCTTCCATTAATTTGGCTTCATCGGCTTTGCGTTTTTCAACCAAGCCTTCGTATTGCGCAAATTTTTCCTGATATAGTTTTTGTGCCTTTACTAAATCTTTTCCTGTAAGAACAGGGTACACAATTAATTTTTCTTTTCTGCTTCGGTAAATTAATGTGAGCAAATAGTTTTTTCCTTTTTGCGGACCTTCACTAATTTTAACATCACTCCAAGTAATGTCGCTCATTTCCTTGGTGTAATTTTTATTTTCGTCGCCAATTTCAAACAAAATATTGTCAAAGGCGGCCAACTCAGGATATTCTTTTTTATCAGCATCTAGTTGAAAGGTTTGTTTGCCGCTTGGTTTGTTAATTTTAGTAGGTTCAACAGCTTTTGGAAGATTTTCAACTTTTTTTGTGTAAACAATTTTTACACTATCTATTTTTTTGGGAATAATAATGTCAATTTCATTTTTTAGTTTTTCAACCTTTGGATTTGTAGCTAGACCTCCAGTAGTAGCTTTCTTTTTTGCAACTGGCTGTTCGTCAGTCAAGATATCGTTTCCTAAATATTCCCAGGTTTTTTTAATTGTATCTAAATAATATTGGTTAAACTTTTTTTCATCGGTGTGCGATGCTAAATCAACTTCTAACGATTGTCCGGATTTTATAAAAACAGGTTCACCGTTTTGTGTCCCCTTAATATCAAACATACCGGCGGTTTCAAAATTGCGTTTTATATTGGCGCTGTCATACTCCATGGGAATACCACTAAGAATGACGTCGCCAATATCATGAAACTCTCTGTATTCAATGGTTACATCTCCTACAATGTCTTTACCGTTTTTGTCTACAAAACTGTTTTTTGGGATTTTAATTTTTGAAGAGGTGGGATGATTAATTTCGCCGCCTTTTGAATTGGTTATTTTATAAGCAGTGTAATTTATTTTTAAATTTTGCGAAGGAGCATTAATAAATTTAGTCTTTTTTGTTCCTTCAATCTCTTTTTTTACTTCAGTTACGTTTGTCTCTTTATTTTGAGTAATTATTTTTTCATCAGATTTTGTTGAGTTAGATTTATTAAACAATGCAAAGTAGGAGATGGTGCAAATAACAGTTACGCCTGCTATTACTGCCGAGTACCGGACTTTTTTGCTTTTCCACCAACTTTTGTCGTGTTTGGCTTTTTGTATGCTTTGTTGTTTAAACTGTTTTACTAATTGTTCAAAGTTTTTGTTTTTATTAATTTCATCATCACTAATCTTCGGGCGATTAATATTAAATTTTGGTTGCATAACTATAGTTTCAATTTTTTAATTTCTTTTTTTAATTTTTCAATAACTCTATGCATTTTAACTTTTGCGTTTACTTCGGTTATATTTAAAAGTTCAGCAATTTCTTTAAAGGGACGTTTTTCAAAATAGCGCAGTTCTACCATTTGTAAATCGTCTTCATTTAATTCTGAAATTAGTTTTTTAATTGCCGGGATATATTCCTCAAAAAAAGGTTCTTCGTTTTCTTCACAAATAAAACGTAAATCGCCAATGTCAGCATTAATAGCACGTTTGTCTTTTAGTTTTCTAAACAATTGCATTAACTCATTATGAGCTATGCGATACAACCAGCTTGCAAAAGGCACTCCCTTAAACTGATAATTTTGTAGATTGGTTAGGGCTTTTAAAAACACTTGACCGGTTAGGTCAAAGGCGGTGTCTTTGCAATCCATTCGTTGGTAAACGTAGTTAAATATTTGTTTGTAATATTTATCGTAAAGCGGACCAAAGCGCTCTGGATTTAGTTTTGCAGCTTCAATAATTACTAACTCTTCATTAAGCTGACTGCTAGTGTGATGATAATGTGAGTTAATTGTCATATGAGCCGTTGAGTTAGACATTATGATACTTATAAGCAAAACAGTGGCATAGGGTTACATCAAAATTTCAAATAACATTACCTTTATAAGTAAGTAGTTGATTATCAGTTACAAAAATTTTAGTTAAAATGAGTGAAAATAGTTTTAATAAGGGTGAAAGTGTATTTTGAATGAGTGAATGGATGTGTTTTTTGAGATGACTTTTTGGTTTTTAGAGAAAGAGGGTGATTTTTTGCCACAGATTTAGTTGATTTTTAAAGGTTTTTGTTTGAGTGTTTTTTTGTATCTTTAAAGTATAGAATTAAAAATGATGAAATTATTATTTTATTTTTTTGCAGTATTTTTTATGTTTTCATCATGTAAGAAAAAGGTATGTAATGATGCAACAGTTATAAAAGATTGCACAGGGAGCTATTTACGTGTTGATAAAAAGGATTATTTAATTTGTAATGAAAACATTTTTTCAAATTATGCAAATGGAACAAAAGTTCAGGCCACTTTTATAAAATTAGAATCATGCAAGGCACTTGAAGATAAAACTGTTTGTATGATGGTTCATGAACACGAAGGATTAATTGAAGTAAAAAAAATTCAATAACACTTTCTTAAAAACTTTCTTAATTCTATATTGCTTTTTTTTGGTGATTCTAAAAAACCAAAATGTCCATCGTGTTCTAAATATAAAACCGAACCGTTTTTAAATGTTTTTGCTTGTTCTAATAATTGAGGGGCTTGTAAAACATTATCGTGTTCGCCAATTACTATTAAAGTGGGGTAGGTTACCAAACCTAAAATAATATCACGACTGGGTCTATCTTTCATGCCATGTAAGGCAGCAATAATACCCTTTTTTGAAGTTTGTTTAGCAATGCCAGTGGCAAAAGTAATTTCAGGTTTTAAATATTTTAAATTTTTGGATGCAAATAAGTTCTTAATTGTTGCAACAGTGTAAATATTTTTATTTGCTTTAACAGCGTTAATGGCACGTAAACGGTCTTTTTGTTTTTCGTCTGAGTCGGCATAAGCGGTGCTATGATACAAACATAAACCTCTTAAATTATCAGGAAATAAATCCGCAAAGGCAAGTGCTACATAACCGCCCATACTATGCCCAGCAATGACATATTTTTTTAATCGTAAAAAGTCTAAAACAGTTTTTACGCATTTTGCCATTAAATCCATACTGTGTGCGTAACCAAAACAAGGCGTGTTGCCGTGCCCCGGTAAATCAATGGCTATAACGCGATAGGATTTTGATAGATTTGTAATGGTTTGTTCCCAAATTTGGTGCGAACCTAAAAAACCATGTAATAAAACAACAACTCTACCTTTTCCTTTATCAAAAAAGGTGACGGTTTCGTTTTTGAATATACAGGTTTTTAACAACGAATTTATTTTTTGTAAATTAAAGCAACCGCATAAGCATTTACGCCTTCTCCTTTACCTACATAGCCCAAACCTTCATTGGTGGTGGCTTTAATAGAGATGTCATTTGTAGTCACATTCATAATCGGTGCAATAACTTCTTGCATTTTAGTAATATGCGGATTTATTTTTGGAGCTTCTAAACTTAAGGTAGCATCAACGTTGCCGACAGCATAACCGTTTTTATCTAATAGATTAATAACCTCTTTTAATAATAATTTACTATCTGCACCCTTGTAGTTAGGATTGGTATTCGGGAAATGAAAGCCAATATCGCGCAAATTAGCAGCACCTAATAAGGCGTCGCAAATGGCATGAAGTAAAACATCTGCATCACTATGACCAACACAGCCTTTTTCAAATTCTAATTTAATCCCACCTAGCCACAATTCTCTTTCAGTACCTAAAGGATGTACGTCGTAACCAAAACCTATTCTTATATTCATATGTGATTGTTGAATTGATAATTGAAAACTATTTTAGATAGCATTCGGTTGCAGAAGTAGATAAATCTTTACAAACTTTTTTTGCTTTGCTTTTTGTGGCTTCTACTTCACCTGCAGGGTAGGTACCATTTGAATTTTTACATTCACACGTTCTTGTTTTTTTGCAAGAAACGGCCATTATGCTAAATACACTGATTAAATAAATTAATTTTTTCATTTTTATAGTTTTAATTATTCTTCTATGGCTCTTACACCAGGTAAGCTACCTTGTTCAATGTATTCTAATAACGCGCCGCCACCAGTACTAACATAACTAACTTGTTCGGCTAAATTATATTTATTTATGGCAGCTACGCTGTCTCCACCACCAATTAAACTAAAGGCACCTAATTTAGTAGCTTCAGCAATATCGTATGCAATTTGTTTGGTGCCATTTTCAAATTTACTCATTTCAAACACGCCCATTGGGCCATTCCACAAAATGGTTTTTGAATTTTTTATTACCTCACCAAATTGTTTAGTGGTTGCAGCGCCAATATCTAATCCCATCCAACCGTCGGGGATTTCTATAATATTACATTCTTTAGTATTAGCATCGTTCGAAAAGTTATCGGCAACTATGGCATCGGTTGGAATGTAAATATTTACTCCTTTTTGTTTTGCCGTTTCTAATAGTTGTTTTGCAGTTTCTAATCTATTGTCTTCGCAAAGCGATTTCCCAATTTGTCCACCCATTGCTTTTACAAAAGTAAATGCCATACCACCACCAATAATGATATTATTTGCTTTGCCCAGTAATTGCTCAATAATTAAAATTTTGTCACTTACTTTTGCGCCGCCAATAATAGCCGTAAATGGTTTTTGAGATTGCGTTAATACCTTATTAATACTTTCCACTTCTCCGGCCATTACAAAACCAAAACATTTATTTTCCGGTGTAAAAAAATTGGCCATAACTGCTGTGCTGGCATGGGCACGATGCGCGGTGCCAAAAGCATCATTTACATAAATATTGCCATGTTTACTTAATCTTTGAGCAAATGTTTCATCTCCCTTTTCTTCTTCCTTGTGAAAACGTAAGTTCTCAAGTAAAAGTACTTCACCATTCTTTAAAGCAGCAGATTTTGCGAATGCTTCGTCGCTTATGCAATCGTCAACAAAAAATACAGTTGTTCCTAATTGATTGCTTACCTCGTTAACAATGTGCTTTAAAGAAAATTCATTGGTTGGACCATTTTTAGGTCTGCCTAAATGACTCATTAAAACAATGCTGCCACCGTCTTTAAGAATTTTCTTTAAAGTTGGAATTGCGGCCTTAATTCTTGTAGAATCAGTTACTTCAAAATTATCGTTTAAGGGCACGTTAAAGTCAACACGAATAACGGCACGCTTGTTTAAAAAGTTAATGGAGTTTACAGTTTTCATATATAATTCAATTACAAATTTAATACTATTTGTTTACTAAAATATGTACTTTTGAACTTGTATAATCGCCTATTATTAATACATTTTTTGTGAACGCGCTAAAATCTCTAAATGTTTATTTTATAAAATACAAATGGTACTTTTTGGGAGGGATTATATTTGTTACACTTTCAACTATTTTTAGTACGTATCAAGGTGTTATTGTAAGGAATGGGACCAATAAAATACTTGAAATAATTGATCATAAAACTACGGTTGAAAATACTGTATTTGTAAAATTCGGCTTATTATTGATAGGCTTTGCCCTTATTAGTGGTTTATTTATGTTTTTGATGCGACAAACCATAATAGTAATGAGCAGGCATATTGAGTACGATCAAAAAAACGAAATTTATAGTCACTATCAGCAATTAGATACCTCGTTTTATAAAACCAATACAACCGGTGATTTAATGAACAGAATAAGTGAAGATGTAGGCAAAGTACGTATGTATACTGGTCCGGCAATTATGTACATTGTAAATACATTTGCCACAACTGTTACGGTGCTGGTTTTTATGTTTAACGTAAATGTACAATTAACTTTTTTAGTGTTTTTGCCATTACCTATTTTATCTTTCATTATCTATAAAGTAAGTGATAAGATAAATAAGCAAAGTACTAAGGTGCAACAAGAGCTTGGAAATTTAACTACTCAGGTTCAAGAAACGTTTAGTGCTATTCGTGTTATAAAGGCATATGCGCGCGAGAAATATTATGTAAATGAAATTAATATCAAAGGCGATATTTATAAAAAAACTGTTTTAAAATTAAATCGTATTGAAGGTTTTTTCTTTCCTGTTATGATGTTAATGGTTGGCATGAGTGTATTGATTACTGTTTGGTATGGGGGTAAATTGGTGATTCAAAATAAAATTGAGGCAGGGAATATTACGGAATTTATTTTGTATGTTTATAAATTAACTTGGCCCTTTGCTTCGCTTGGTTGGGTAACATCCCTAGTTCAGAGAGCTTCTGCTTCACAAAAACGTATTAATGAATTTTTAAATACGGAGCCAAAAATAAAAAACCAAAATATAAACCAATACGAGTTTAATGGTGATATAGAATTTAAAAACGTAAGTTTTACTTATCCTGAAAATAATGTAACCGCATTACAAAATATTTCCTTTAAAATTAACAAAGGTCAAACCCTTGGTATTACAGGTGCTATCGGCAGTGGCAAATCTACTTTAACTAATTTAATTACCAGGCAATACGATGTTACAGCCGGAGAAATAATCATTGATTCAAAAAACATTAAAGAGCACAATACCCATTTATTAAGAAAAAATACCGGTATTGTTCCTCAAGAAGTTTTTTTATTTAGCGATACTATTGCCAATAACATTGCCTTTGGTACTCAACAAAAAGTTGACGAACAGCATATTGAACAGGCATCTAAAATGGCAGGTGTTTTTGATAACATCAATCAGTTTCCTGAAAAATTTAGTACACTCGTTGGCGAACGGGGGGTTACCTTAAGCGGTGGACAAAAACAACGTATATCTATTGCTCGAGCAATTATTGGCAATCCTAAATTATTAATATTTGACGATTGTTTAAGTGCGGTTGATGCCGAAACTGAAGAATTAATTTTAAAAAATTTAAAATCAGTAATGCAAAATAAAACCAGCATCATCATTAGTCACCGCATATCGAGTTTAAAAAATGCGGATTTAATTTTGTATTTAAAAGACGGAAAAATTATTGAAAGCGGTTCGCATCAACAACTTATGAACTTGAAGGGGAATTATTTTGAGTTAAATAAATTGCAGAGTAATTAATGCCCCGCCCTGTTTTTTTCCTCTTCGTTACTTTTGATCTCTCGTTGTTTTACTTTTAATTTACCAAAATTGTAATTTATATTAATGTTTAAACGGCGTGTATCATATGTAAATCTGCCAATGGAATTTATGTTTTGATAGTTGACAGAACTATTAAAGTTATTTTTGAAAAACACATCGGTAACGGCAATTGAAAAAGTTAGTTTATCTTCTAAAAATTCTTTTTTTAGACCAACACTTAACGACGAACGACTTTTTACATTAGTAATTCCTTCTAAAACAGGAGCTAAGTAAAAGGCATTAAATTCAACGGTGTATTTCTTAGGCAAAATAATTCTACTAAAAATATAAGGGTTAAAGCCAATGGTTGAAATTTTGTATGGTAATTTATTTAGAGTTCCAGTAGCTTCAATAGAGTATACATTTATACTAATATTCAATAGCCACCATTTTTTGAGCTCTTTTTGGAAATATAAATTATAACTCCAATAATCCGCATTTTTTAAATTTGTGGTGCTACTTAACGAAACTTTGCTACTATCATTTTGTGAGTTGTAACCAATAAATACGTTATCGGTTCTGCTATATGAAAGAGTATGGTACATAATAGACTTATATGAGTAGGTAAAATCAACTGAGTTGCTGTATTCAGGCAATAAGTATGGATTACCTTCATTATAAAATAAAACACTTCTAAACTGTTTAAAAGGATTAAACGAATTATAGTCGGGTCTATTAATTCGTTTGTTTGCTGATAATTGAAAATTATGTTTCTCTGATTTTTTGTATTCTACACTCAACATAGGGAATACATTAAAATACTGGCGAGTATAATTGATTGTACTGGTTTTACTTTCAGCATTTATAATTGTGTTCTCGCCTCGTGCCCCTAATTGAAAAAAGAATTTTTTGTATTCTTTATTTAGATTTAAATAAGCGGCACTAATGTTTTCTTTGTAAGAAAATACATTGGTAAATAAAGTATTAATTTCGTATTGGTTAAGCCCATTATTAAAATTTTCAAATTTAAAATCGCTTAGCATGTTTTGATAGGCATGTTTCAAGCCTGTTTCTAATTTTAAACCATTATTAAATTGTTTTTCAAAATCTAATTTTGAAGATAAGATAGAAAAATACAATATATTGGCTGACCTGAAAATACTGGGCGCTATCGTTTGATTTAAATTATCATCTAAAAAACGATTATTAAAATTAGCTTCGTATAAATCGTAATAAGGATTGTAATCTGCCGATAATCTTAGTGTTGTTCCAGTTGTGTCAAACAAATGCTCTGCATTTAAATTAAACTCGGGATAAATCCAGGGATTAGGTTTTTTAAAATCGTATAACAAATTTTTATAACCAAGGCTATTATCGCTAATAGTTGTGATGGATTCTCTATTGTCACTTTCTGAGCCCGCTGCGCCCGAAACTTTTACACCTATTGAATTATTTTTATTTATAAACCAATCGGCTCCTAAATTGTAAGTTGCCACATTGTTATGCTCTGTTTCAATGTAATGTTGGTAAATAGTTGTTGTTAATGTATCGTAATTTACAATTCGGAGTTCTTTAAGGTCTTTGTGAATGAGTTGTTTAATAGCAGTTACTCCAGAAAAGAAATTAAATTTTTTCCCTTTATAATTCAACGTAAAGCCCCCCTCGGGGTTGCCATAAAACCCCTGCGAATAATTACCAAATACATTGCCACTAAACCCAACTAATTTTACTTTTTTTAATTTAATATTTATCATACCTCCCGTACCCGCCGCATCGTATTTAACGGGTGGTTTTTTTAAGACTTCAATTTTATCTATTTGAGAGGCATTAATACTTTTTAAAACATTTATTAATTGCGAACCAGATAGTTGCTGAAGCTTATTATCAATTAAAATTTTAACACCCGATTTTCCGTTTATTGAAATATCCGATTCGTTTACACTTACTCCGGGTAATCTCACCAACAAATCATAAGCGGTGTTGCCTGCAGCTAAGGCAGTACCATCAATGTTTACCGTAATATTGCCGTTTTTAAATTCTACTATTTGTTTTTGTGTGGTAATAGATACTTCGTTTAGGTTAATGCCTCTTGAATTTAAAGTAAATGAGGTTAGCGAAATCGGATTTAAACTATCATAATCTAACCTCTCAGAATAGAACACATTAAAACCTGGAGCAGTAATTTTAATAAAGTAATTTCCTTTCTTAATGTTTTCAAAACAGTATTTACCGTCTTGATCTGAAATTATACCTTTATAAATAGCACTGTCTTTTTGATGCAATAAGCCAATTTGAGTAAATGGCAAAGATGCCCCCAAACTATCTAAAACTCTACCATTAATTGCACATTGCGAAAATGAGTCAAAATGCAAAAAAAGCATATAAAATGCCAGTATGTAGTTTATATTTAGCTTCAAAAAAAGGGCCTGTTTTTGTAATAACGTAATTTTTTTAAATTTATTAGAACCCTATTTTACAACGTTCTCCTTCTAAAATATGTCTTTCAGTTTCAGTTTGAATACTGGTTTTGGCGTTATCTAATTCAACTTTATAAGATTGTCTTAATTCTTTACGTTTGATAGCTTCCATAAAATGACGAATATCTTCTTTATTCTCTAAAATCAAACCTGGTACTTTTGTTGGTTTGCCTGTTTCATCTTTTGCTACCATTGTAAAATAAGAGGTATTGGTGTGTTTTACCGTTCCAATTTTAAAATCTTCGGCTATAACTTTAATCCCAACTACCAACGACGAAGTACCAACATAATTTACTGAAGCGTACATGCTCACCATTTCCCCAACATCAACGGGTTGTAAAAAATCAACATTTTCAACAGAAACCGTTACACAATAATTTCCGGCATGTTTTGAAGCGCAGGCATAAGCCACCTTATCCATTAGCGACAATAAAATGCCCCCATGTATTTTTCCGCCAAAATTGGCGTAAGCGGGTATCATTAATTCGGTAAGGGTGGTTTGCGAGTAACTTACTGGTTTATAATGTTCTTCAATCATAAAGTCAAAAATAGAATCCTGTTAAATATAATACTATCTGCCAATAACTCTGCCATTTTTACTTTCACAAATAATCATAAACTAACATTTTGTCTGAATAAAGTAAAAAACAAGCATTGGCATAATTTATGAGTACCTTAGGCGAAACCTAAAATTATAAAAAATTATGGCAAAAATAAACGTTAAACCTTTGGCAGACAGAGTGCTAGTAGAATCAGCACCAGCCGAAACAAAAACTGCAGGCGGAATCATTATTCCTGATACCGCAAAAGAAAAACCAATGCGTGGCAAAATTGTTGCTGTAGGTAATGGTAAAAAAGACGAACCTTTAACTGTAAAAGTTGGAGACACTGTACTTTACGGAAAATATGCCGGTACAGAATTAAACATTGATGGTAAAGACTACCTGATAATGAAAGAAAGCGATATTTACGCAATAATTTAAGTTCCAAGTTTTCGGGTTTCAGGTTTCAAGTATGGAACAGTAAACTGAAACAGGAAACTCAAACCCTTAACAACAAACTCGAAACAAGAAATAATAAACTAGAAACAAAAAATAGTATGGCAAAAGACATTCATTTTAACATAGAGGCGCGCGATGCCCTAAAACGCGGTGTAGATGCATTAGCAAACGCCGTAAAAGTTACATTAGGCCCTAAAGGTCGTAACGTTATTATCGATAAAAAATTCGGTTCACCGCAAATTACAAAAGACGGTGTTACTGTTGCAAAAGAAATTGAATTAAGCAACCCGGTTGAAAATATGGGTGCTCAACTTTTAAAAGAAGTTGCCAGCAAAACTGCTGATTTAGCGGGTGATGGAACAACTACAGCTACTGTATTAGCGCAAGCAATTGTTACAGGTGGTTTAAAAAACGTAGCTGCTGGAGCAAATCCTATGGATTTAAAACGTGGTATTGACAAAGCTGTGAATGCAATTGTAGAAAATCTTAAAAAACAATCACAGTCAGTTGGTAACGATAACAAAAAAATTGAACAAGTTGCTACTATTTCGGCTAACAATGATAGTACTATTGGTAAGCTGATTGCAGAAGCAATGCACAAAGTTAAAAAAGAAGGCGTTATTACTGTTGAAGAAGCAAAAGGTACCGAAACTACTGTAGATGTAGTGGAAGGTATGGAATTTGACCGTGGTTATATTTCTCCATACTTTGTGACTAATGTTGAGAAAATGGAAGCAGTATTAGAAAGCCCATACGTTTTAATTTTTGAAAAGAAAATTAGCGGTATGAAAGAATTATTACCAATTCTTGAAAAAGCGGTACAAACCGGTAAACCATTGTTAATTATTGCTGAAGACTTAGATGGCGAAGCATTACAAACTTTAGTGGTTAACCGTTTACGCGCTAACTTAAAAATATGTGCCGTTAAAGCTCCGGGCTTTGGCGATCGCCGTAAAGCCATGTTAGAAGATATTGCAATTTTAACAGGCGGTACATTTATAAGCGAAGAACAAGGCCGTAAATTAGAAGATGCACAATTAACTGATTTAGGTCGTGCTGAAAAAATTACAATTGATAAAGACAATACAACCATTGTAAACGGTGCCGGTAAAAAAGCGGACATTGTTAGCCGTGTAAACCAAATTAAAGCACAAATTGAAACTACAACTAGCGATTACGATAAAGAAAAATTACAAGAGCGTTTAGCTAAATTAGCTGGCGGTGTTGCGGTTCTTTATGTAGGTGCTGCTACTGAAGTAGAAATGAAAGAGAAAAAAGATCGCGTAGACGATGCTTTAGCTGCAACACGTGCTGCGGTTGAAGAAGGAATTGTACCAGGTGGTGGTGTAGCTTACATCCGTGCTATTAGCGCTTTAGAGAAATTAAAAGGAGCTAACGAAGATGAAACTACCGGTATTCAAATTGTAAAACGTGCTATTGAAGAACCATTACGTCAAATTTGCGCCAACAGTGGTATTGAAGGTAGTATTGTAGTGCAAAAAGTAAAAGAAGGAAAAGACGACTTTGGATTTAACGCTCGCACAGAGGTGTTTGAAAACCTTTTAAAAGCAGGTGTTATCGATCCTACTAAAGTAAGTCGTATTGCTTTAGAAAATGCTGCATCGGTAGCTGGTATGTTATTAACTACCGACTGCGTTTTAGCTGAGAAAAAAGAAGAAAAACCTGCCGGTATGCCGGGTGGCGGAATGCCAGGTGGTATGGATGGAATGATGTAACAAATATCTTAGCTTTTGCTTTTCGCAAAAGGTTAGATATTTGTTATCCCGAGCTTGCCTCGGGATCTATCTTAGCTTTCACTTTTTGCGAAGCGAAAGGTTAGAGATTGCTTATCCTGAGCGTAGTCGAAAGATATAATAAATTAAAACCCCAAATCAATTTTTGATTTGGGGTTTTTTATGAATAGTAATATTTTTAATTACTTCGATTTTTTTAATTTTTTTAAATACGCTTTTACATAGTTGTTTTTTTCTTTTCCGGTTAAAACATCAAAATTTTCAACCTTACCATTTATATTTAAAAAATCATTTGGCTTACGAACGAGCGGTTGTTGTTTTACTTAAAATATCTTAACAAATAACCATAGTCAAACACACAACTATACCTATTTGGTTTATGTATTAGTAAACCTAATTTTTTTCTTATAGCCTTAAATCATCCAACTATTTCAGTGTCTTTTGATGTTTTTTTTAGTGTTAGTTTAAGAAAAATGAAGCCAATGCTTCCAGCAATGAATGAAGCAATAAGAATTGCAATTTTTGAATTGTTTATAATTGTCGTATCGCCAAATGCGAGCAGTGTTATAAAGATGGACATGGTAAAACCTATACCACCTAAAAAACCTGCCCCAAGTATATTTTTCCATTTTAAGTCTTTTGGCAGCGCACAAAGTCCAATACTTACACCAATAAACGAAAAGAGCCAAATGCCTATAGGTTTGCCAATTACCAGGCCAATAATGATTCCCAAACTGTTTGGTTCTGCTAAACTATGTTGCCAATTGTTACCTACCGCAATGCAGGTATTAGCAATTGCAAATAAAGGAAGTATAAAAAAAGCAACCGGTTTATGTAAGTAATGTTGAAGGGTAGAAGAAGGTGATTTTTCGGTGTTCTTTCTAAATGGAATGGTAAAGGCTAATAAAACGCCGGTTATTGTGGCATGAACCCCCGAGTGTAACATAAAGTACCACATGGCAATGCCACCAATTAAATAAGGAATTAAGTTGTAAATTTTTAGTTTATTTAAAAAAAGTAGCATTACAAAAATACCTATTGCTATAAATAAATTTATAAATGCAATAGAACCGGTGTAAAAAACAGCAATAACAATAATTGCCCCCAAATCATCCATTACGGCCAACGCAGTTAAAAATATTTTTAAGGATGTTGGAACCCTATTGCCCAATAACGATAAAATACCAATAGCAAAAGCAATATCGGTGGCCATGGGTATACCGGTGCCGGCTTGAGTTACAGTTTTAAAGTTAAGGGTAAAAAATAATGCTGCCGGAACCAGCATGCCGCCAATAGCGCCAAAAATTGGCAATGAGGCATTTTTTATGTCAGAAAGTTCTCCTTTATAAATTTCACGTTCTAACTCTAAACCAATTAAAAGAAAAAATAGGGTCATAAGGCCATCATTTATCCAATGAACTAGGCTATGGCCGGCCAATTCAATATGCCAAAAATGGATGTAATCTTTTTGCCATGCGGAGTTAGCAAGCACAAGAGATAGAATGGTAACAACTACTAAAATTAGCCCTCCAGCTTTTTCGCTGTTAAAAAAATCATTATAAAGTCTTGTTAATTTCATTTTTTGTTAGGTGTAGTACTAATTTAAATCTTTTCATTTAAATTACTAAAGGTAAAATTAATAGCATTAATAAACCTACCATTAAGAATGTTTTTTAAGATTAAGTTATAGGATTTTTGTAAAATGAAAATATTTGCGAACTTGAGTTTGCAGATGCTCTCGTGTCTGCCCGCATAAGTTTTAGGTGCGGTTACCTGTAGTAAATATTTTTATATTGTTATCCGTTTTCGTCTAACACTATAAGTGTCAAAATTCGGATGATGCCAAAATGCTTCTAATCCGATTTTTTGGTAAGCCTCAAGTTCATTAGAGTACATTGGATATAGTCCAGCAATACATATTTTATAATCGGTCCCTATGTCAATATTTAGATAATCTTTTTTGTCTAAAGTGCCGGGTGCAAAAATGAAAAATGCGTCCATTTCTGAATCATCACTTATGCGTTCATAAAAGTTAATCGTCTGTCCGTAGCTAAATGGGCAGTCTCCACGCAGTTTGTTGGCTAGGAATCCAGCAACTTGTCCCCAGTCTATTTTTGATGACTCAACAGAAATGCAAAGTTCAGGTCTACCAAACTTCCATGAAGGATGTTTAACGAGTGAAAGTCCATAAGTCAGAGCAGTAGTATAGCCCTTTTCCGGAATGTCCCTATAAACTATTGATGTAACCCCTGGAATACCCTCAATGAGACTGTCATTTTTAAATAATTCTGGTTCTTTCTGAAAAATATTGTCCAGATGCTCCAGATACTTTTCTACTGGCGTCTTTGTTTTTAGTGGTTCGTTTTTCTTTTTGTTGAAATTAAATAGTCCCATAGGTTGTCGTCAGTTTTATTGCAGCTAACGGTTTGCAGCTAGAACTTGTGCGGATTTTGAAGCCGTCAAACTGTCTACAACCGCAAACTTAAATTAAAAGTACGAATGTTTTTTAGCAAAGCAAAAGAAAATTTGTGGCGTTAGCCACGCAATTAATTTGCTTTGCGATGACCTCGTCCGCCCGCTGACGTAATTGCCCCGTGTTAGCTGCTGGTTTTTTAGTCTCTCGGAATATACTTTCGATAGATTGTCTTAGAGTTTTTTAATTTGTCGGTAATATTTGAATATTTATTTAAAGGTTTTTTAGAACGATATTTAAACTCAAAACTTTCGTCAGCATCATTTGTACTTACTTGTATTAACATTGTAAAATTTTTTCTTGATGTCTTTTTGTATGTAACTTGTTTAATATAGCATGTTTGAGTTTGGTGTGATATAAACCTGTCTTCGGGCGCATAGTAATAATAAATTTGTCCAGACGAGGCAGTTTTGGTTTTTGGGGTTGAATAAATATTATTATTAATAATGTTAAGAAGGTCTGCAAGTAAAATGCGATTATAAAAAACATTTTTAGCTATTGAGTCATTTCTGTCAATGTTACGAGTTATAAAATTTTGATAGTCTACGGTATAAAATAGAAAAACACCATTACTGTCAATATGAATCGTATTAGAATAGCCTAATGGATATTTTATGGTTTTTCGTGTCGAAGCGGTATTTTGTCCGTGACTAAAGTACAGGTTGAAAATTACTAATATAACTATTATACTTTTTGTCATTAAACTTGCAGCTAACGGATTGCAAGCAGGCCCAGTGCGTCAATCGAAGCCGTCAACTGTCTACTTACACAATATAAATATAAGGAAATAATGTTCGTTAGCGGAGGCAACACTAAAAATGTCCGAAGGCGCGAATGCGCCGTAGGGCTTTAGTGTGGCCGGAGCCCATGTTGTCAACCCGCATTGGGCTTGCTTGCTGTTAGTGGCTGCTGCTTAATTGTCCTAGTGTTTTGTTAATTGTCGATGTGAAATAAGAGTTGTCTTTATTGTCAACAATTAATTTTTTAAGAATTCGCTCGCCTTCGTCTTTGTCGCCTGTTAAAAACATTAATGTCCCGATAGCTAGGAGTTGTCTACCCTCTGCAAAACCGATGTCGTGCTGGTGTTGTCGCCACATATTAATAATGTCATGTCTAGTCTTTATCCTGTCGAGATAAGGAACTATACTTTTTTGTATGTGGGAGTCGATTTTATTAATTAATGGGGTCAAGCCCAATGAAATAGGATACCAAATTGTCTCGTCGCTAATTGGAACAAGATTACAAAAGCAGTCTCTTATTTCGCAGTCTGCACTTGTCAGGATTTTTGGTCGCTTCCATTTTATGAGATTGTTAAGCCATTCCTCTGTCGCAATGCCAAAACCAACACCAACATGATTAGCTTTTATTGTTGTTGAGCGCCCGAGTCCGATGTCAATAATTTGATATAGTCCAGATTCTGTCTCGCGAATAAAAGAGTCGCCTTTTTTTTTAAAGCCGTACTTTGTCAGTTGAGATGATAGCTCAACTAAAATGTCTTTTTTTATTTCTTTGTTGTCTGTCATGCAGTTGCCACTAACTACCCGCTAAGCGTACCTTTTCCGTTTGTAAGTATTTGTAAGCGCTTGTAAGTACTTGTTGTCGGTTTTGTTATATCTTAAAGGTATGTAAATTCCCTCAAATAAAAAAGCCTCTAACAATTTGTTAGAGGCTTTTTAAATTTAATTTAAAACAATGGCTTAATTATTTCCTTTTACAATAAACCACCACAAAGCTACATAAACAGCTTCCGGTTTAGCACCTTTTATGGCACTGGTTACATCGCTCATTTTCGCAATTACGCTATTGCTTGAGTTACGGATATCATTACCATCCACTTTTAATACAGATGAGTTGCTGGAGTTACGGATAGTTTTGCCATCGCTGTCAACTTTTCCTACGGATGAGTTGCTGGAGTTACGAATGGTTTTGCCATCGCTGTCAATTTTACCAACAGATGAGTTGCTAGAGTTACGCAAGGTTTTACCATCGCTGTCCATTTTGTATTGCGCAGAGGCAACTGTTGAGATGAGCACAAACGCTACTACTGCAAAAAAGGATGTCATTGATTTTTTCATATTGTTTAGTTTTTTAAATGTGAGGTAAATCTAAATAAAAATTTTAGAGGAATACAACTAGTTAATGCTTTGTTTAAAATATAATGGCAATAATAAAACAGCTAATAATTACTTAACGGTTTGGTAATATGGATGGCTATTTCTTCTTTTTATAAATTAAAAATAACAAAACAGGTAGCAAAAATATATCTGCCAACACGGCAATAACTATGGTAATACAAATTAAAAAACCAAAATAAAAGGTGCTTTTAAAATCGCTAATCATTAAGCTCATAAAGCCGCCCATTAAAATAAAAGTGGTTAAAATAATGGGTTTGCCGGTTTCAAAATAGGTGCGTTTAAAGGCGTACATTAAACTTTTTCCATAATCCAGTTCAATTTTTAAACGCGAAATAAAGTGTATGGTATCATCGGTAGCTATGCCAAAGGCAATGCTAAATACTAAAGAGGTGGCGGCTTTTAACTCAATACTGGCAAAACCCATAATGCCGCCAATAATAATTAATGGAATAACATTTGGTAAAATAAATACCAGTACCATGCGCCAACTTCGGTGCAAAAAGAATGTAAGAATGCCAATAACAATAATCGAAAAAATAAAACCTTGCGTCATGTTATCTACCATGTATTCGTTATTCCTATCTATTAAATGGGCGGCGCCCGTTATTTCATAGGTTAAAAGTTGAGTGTTGTTTTTTATAAACTCAAAAATATGTTTATTGTGTTCGGCACAGGCAATGCTGCCAATATCTCTAATTTTTGCACTTATATGAGTTTGTAGGCCATCAACAGTTGCCAGCTTTTTTAAATCTTTATTTTTTTTATTGCTCAAAATAAATTTCGATAAGTCCTCGTAGTCAGCCTTTGAAGGAAATAGATACTCAGAATTTTGATTGGAGTTTTGATAAAATGTTTTTACCAAGCTGGCCGGTGAAATTAAAAAACCGGCATTGTATTCTTTTTTTATAAATTCTTCAACGGTGTTTAGTTCGCTTAATACTTCATAATCCCAAACAGTTTTTGATTTATCTTTAACGGTAACAAGCATTTCAAAAGGACGGGCCCCGCTATAATATTTATCAAAAAAATTAAAGTCTTGCTTTATTTTTACTTTGTCGCTAAGGTCTTCCAACAAAATGTTGTTTACTCTTATTTTAAATATGCCAATTACCGACAAACAAATTAAAATACTGGTAATGACTAATATTGTTTTTTGATTTCTGAAAATCCAAAATAAACCCGTGCGCATGGCATTGTTGGTTCTATTAGAAGAGCCATGTACTTTTATTAAGCGTTTGGGTGTAAAAAAGTAAAGTAGAGAGGGTAACAAGGTGTAAGTTAAAACAAAAGCAATTACAACGCCTACTGAGGTGTAAATACCAAATTCTTTAATGGGTACAATGCTCGAAAAAAGTAATGATAAAAAGCCAACTACTGTTGTAATTAAAGTTAAAAATGTTGGAAAGCCGACTTCTTTTAAAATAAGTTTATGAATACTCTCTTTTGCAGTGCCTTTTGCAAGTTCTTCAAAATACTTGCTAAAGTAATGCACCACATCGCTCATGCCGGCAATAAAAATCATGGTGGGCAACATGGTGCTCATAATATCGATGGGTTTGCCTAAAAGAGTCATAATACCTAAGGTCCATAATACAGAAATTAAAACAATAACCACGGGGATTATTATACCATAAATGCTTTTAAAGCTGAACCATAAAAAAATAATAACCACAATAAATGATAAGGCTAAGAAAACTACAAATTCTTTTTGAAGATTATTAAGATAAACCCCTTGAGCAAAAATGCGGCCAACGTAATGAATTTCGTCAAAACGATAACTTTTAATAGCTGTTTCAATTGATTTTGCCAAAGTGTCGCATTCTGATTTGGTTAAGGCGTTTTCGGTTTTTATAAAAATGCTTAAGCTTTTGGCGTTATTTGGAAAATAGGAGCCAATCAAATTGAGGGATTGATAAATGGCCATACTATCTGATTTGTATAAGCTTTCTTCTTCGAAATGCAGTACACGATTTTGTGTAGGTGCTAAACCCGAGGTGCTAAGAAATTTTAAATTTGTGGGAGAGGTAACCTGCTTTACGAAATTTAGGTTATTTAGTGTTTTAGTAAGGCTATCTATTTTTACTAAAAAATCTTTTTTAAATATGCCCTTATTATTTTCAATTGCAACTAAGGCAAATTCATTGTCGTGATCAAATGTTTTTCTGTAATTGTTATAAAGTTCTAACTCGTTATCTTCGTTTGGGAAAAAGGCCTCAAAATCGTAGTTAAACTTTAAGTGTTGCAGTTTAAAAAGGCAGACGATAGAAAATAGAATAACACAGGTTATTACGATTAAACTGTATGTTTTTTGATTTTTGATGAGCGCAAAGTTACGACAATTTGTTTCTAGTGAATAGAAAAGCCTATTTAAAATTGTGCATAAAAAAAGCCGTCTTAGTTTAAGACGGCTTTTTTGCTTAATTGCGTTAGCAATTATTTTCCTTTGTTAACTGAACCAGCTAAGTCAGAACCAGCTTTAAATTTCACTACTTTTTTAGCAGCGATTTTAATTTCTTTACCAGTTTGAGGGTTACGACCTGTTCTAGCAGCACGTTTAGCTACCGAGAAAGAACCAAAACCTACTAAACCAATACGGTCACCTTTTTTTAAAGCTTTGTGAATAGCTTCGATTGTTGAATCTAAAGCACGTCCAGCGTCTGCTTTAGTTAATTTAGAACCTGCTGCAATTGCATCAATTAATTCTGCTTTGTTCATTTGTTTTTTGTTTTAAGGGTTAAACATTAATTTATTGTGAAACAAATATACTGTACAATCCTTGTTTGTCAAGTGTTAGCGCCATAAAAGTGCTTATTTTGTTGAAAAATAGGCGTTTTGTTAATAACTAAGCCCTGTATGTGCCTAAAAGTAGGGGTGTTTTTGTTAGTAACGATTATTTTTGTTAATAATAGGGGGGTTACAAGCTCTTTAAGCCTAAAAGGTGTGTTATCACATAAATTTTGCCTCGGGATTAAATTTAAATCCTCTTAGAAACTCTTCTACATTCATTTGTTTTTTACCTTGAAGTTGTAAGTTGCAAACCGTTAGTATACCATTTTTACAGTATACTTTTAAATGAGTTTTGTTATCGCTTAATATTAACCCATTTGGTTGTTGGTGTTGTGTTTCTTCAAAGGTTGCGGCGTAAAATTTTACTAACTGTATTTTATTGTCTTTATTATCCAGTTCTGCAAAGGCTGTAGGGTAGGGGCTTAGGCCACGAATTAAATTGTAAATAAAGATTACGCTTTCATTCCAATTTAGTTTACAGGTTTCTTTAAATAGTTTTGGAGCATGAGAAGCTTCAACGTCTTGTTGAGGTATAAATTCTAATGCCGTGTTTGATTGGAAGCTTTGTTCAATTTGTTGAACAGTTTTTAAGACTAATTTACTGCCAACCTCCATTAAATTATCGTGTAACTCTCCGGCAGTTGTTGTATTTAAAATCTGTACTTTTTCTTGAAATAGAATGTTGCCCGTATCAATTTCGTGTTTTAACTTAAACGTGGTTACCCCACTTTCAGTATCGCCATTTATTATAGCCCAGTTAATAGGCGACGCACCTCTATATTTTGGCAACAAAGATGCGTGTAAATTATAGGTGCCTAGTTTAGGCATGTTCCATACAATTTCAGGCAACATTCTAAAAGCCACCACAATTTGTAAATCGGCATTTAAACTTTTTAATTCAGTTATAAATGTTTCGTCTTTTAGCTTTTCGGGTTGTAATAATTTTAAATCATGTTCTAAAGCATACTTTTTAATTGCCGATTGATTTATTTGTTGACCCCTGCCGGCAGGTTTATCGGGCACAGTTATAACTCCAACTATATTATAATTATTTTTTAATAAGATATGTAAACACGGTACCGCAAATTCGGGAGTCCCCATAAAAACTATTTTCATTTCTTTTACCACTAAGATGCTAAGTACACAAAGATACACTAAGTTTTTTGACACTAACTTTTAGAAATATCAAATAAATCATACAAAATCTGTATTGTGAGCGTTCAATTAAACATTAAACCAATATACAAATTTTAAAACAATAGCTCTGTTTTTAATACTAAAGTCGTTGTTGTAATAATTATCGCTATAAACAATATATAGGTCGCTCATTGGTTTAAATCGCCATTGCAATCGTCCATTAAAGTTAATGTTTTTAGCTTGGCTATTATATTGCCAAAAGGTAGTTAAAAATAAATTTTTTGAGAATGTAAAATCTACACGTGGACTGATTAGATTAATTTCAACCTCTTTATCAATGTATGGCATATATATTCTGTTGTGAGTAAAATTCATCGAAAAAATGGCATAGGGTTGAAAACGGTAGGAAACATCGAGTGTGCCAGTAAATTTATTCCCTATAAAATAGCTGCCATAATTTGCAGTTATGGTTGAATAGAGTGGTTTGCGTTGGTTGGTTTTGTATTGAAGATTTAAGTTTTGATAATAGTAATTCCCAGAATTTAAAAAATCATTTCTTCCGGTAAAAGTTACATCAGTTGGAAACAATAGTCGGGTGTAATAATAGTTGTGGTGTATGTATAGGCCGGCAGTGCTGGTAAAATTGATATCATACCCAGATAATAAATATATATCGGTATTTTCAAATTTTTGATTTAAGTAGTGGTCTAGATAAAAAATTGGCCCCATTTTATTGATAATAGAATTTTTGGGATATATATAAAAGTATACATGAGGTTCTAGTCTCCAATAAGATAATTTATTCACTACTCCAAAATTGTCGGTTTGTATTATACGAGGTACAAAGCCAGTTTCGGCATTGTAATTCTTATCAACATACTCATGGTTCCACTCTATGTTTACATTTTGTGTTGAGTAATTAATCCAGCTTGCGTGTGCAAAAGCATTCTGGTTTCCTTTATTTGATAACGAGTGATGAAAAAATAATTTACCAAACCATTTATTATCAGCACTCGAAATATTATAATCTAAACCAGCTATTCTGTTAAAATTCGTAGGAGATAACCCGGAGGTGTCAAATTGTTGCCGATTAACAAAAATTGCTGATATGTTCGATCTTTTAAAAATGTTACGTTGGAAAGCCGCAACAAAATAGTTTTGTGAATAAAGCTGTATATTATTGAAGTTTGCTTTATCGGTTTGAATATCCATAACGCCAATACGCCATTTTTTGCCGGGTTTTCCGCTTAAACGAGCACCCGCTAAAATAGGAATTACGTTGCCATTATTTAATCCAATCTGTCGCGAAAAGAAAGGGCGTATTTGCCTAAATCCGAAACGCTCAAACAAATCACTATTCTCAATAAAAAATTGACGTTGTTCCGGAAAAAATAAACTAAAGCGGGTTAAATTTGTAATCTGCCTGTCAACCTCTACCTGACTAAAATCGGGATTTACAGTTAAATCTAAATTTAAAGATGAACCTAAAACAATTTTTGCATCCCCTCCTATATTTGGTGTGTATATTGGTTTACCGGAATTTTGATAATCTTCGGTATAACGCCCAATTGCATAGGGTATGATTGAAATATTTCCACCGGTTTTTTTTGGTGTTTCGTCAAAGTTTAAAAAACCTGTAAACGCCAAAGAAGAGATACTAAATTGACGAGGCACTTTAATCCAAGTACTATTTTCATTTCGTTTTAAATCATGTCTTGCAAAATTAATACGCCACTGTTTTAAGTCATTTTTATAGCGAAGCGATTTAAAGGGTATTGCCATTTCAACAACCCACTTGTTTTGGGAACGTTTTACTTCGCTATACCATTTATTGTCCCAATTAGTCGTTATTCCACCCCCACCACCATTAGCAAGTAATCCTTCAAGTTGCACACCAAAGGGGTTAACACCAAAGCTAAAACCATTCTGCAAATCACTATAAGGATCTATTGAAACAACAAAGGCATCACTATTGGCGTATGTAAAATCACGCTTTAAAGTTTGAACAACATACTTGCCCGGCATCGAATCATAACAAATTGCAGCTATGTATAAAAACTGTTCATTATAGGTTATCATAACCTCTGTTTTTGTTTTAGCCAGAGAAGAATCAAAAGGAAAATTTTGCCAAAAATTACCTACTACTTCTGAGTTTAACCAAGTTGAATCTGACAAATCTCCATCAATTTTCAGTTTTTCGGACGTTTTTTTTGCAGAAATTGATTTTGCATTTTCTTGCCCGTACACCATGTTTAGTGTGAGCAGAGTAAATATACAAATAATCAAACGCATTAATTTTGCTAATTTACATAAAACTCTATTATTTGAAATTAAAGAATGATGTTAAAGATAAAATAAGATAAACAAAGTTTAAATTAATAAAAACAATAAATCTATCTTTATTTCCTAAAAAAATTATTCAGCATTAAAATGAAAAAAATAATATTTCTTTCAATAACCTTCTTTATTGTTTTTTATGCGTCGGCGCAAACTAATAAATCTTTAAATTCAGCAGAAATTTTTCAAGGAATTAAAAAATTAAATACTGTTGGAAGTGTACTTTATGTTGCGGCACACCCTGACGATGAGAACACACGTTTGTTAGGCTATTTAGCTAATGAAAAGAAATTAAGAACCGGCTATTTATCTTTAACGCGTGGCGATGGTGGTCAGAATTTAATTGGAAAAGAACAAGGTGAACCTTTAGGTTTAATAAGAACGCAAGAATTATTAGCGGCCCGAAGAATAGATGGCGCAGAGCAATTTTTTACGCGAGCCAATGACTTTGGTTACTCTAAAAATCCGGAAGAAACATTCTCCATTTGGAATAAAGACAGCATTTTGGCTGATGTGGTTTTAACGATTAGAAGATTCAAACCCGATGTGATTATTTGTCGTTTTCCTACAACAGGTGAAGGCGGACACGGACATCATACAGCCTCTGCTATGTTAGCGGTTGAAGCATTTGAGGCAGCGGCCGATCCTAAACGCTTTCCTGAACAATTAAAATCTGTTCAAGTATGGCAAGCAAAGCGTATTTTTTGGAACACCTTTAATTTTGGTACAACCAACACCACTGCTCCTAATCAATTAAAAATAGATGTGGGTGTATATAACCCCTTATTGGGAAAGAGCTATGGCGAAATTGCAGCTGAAAGTCGCTCATGTCATAAAAGTCAAGGCTTTGGTTCTGCTAAACAACGTGGTTCAAATATCGAATATTTTAAATTATTAAAAGGTGATAGTGTTGCAACAGATTTGTTTGAAGGCATTAATACTACTTGGACCAAGTTTAAAGATCAAGATAAAATTCAAAAATTAATTGATGAGTGTATTAAAAAATATAATCCACAATCTCCCGAAAAAAGTGTTCCTGATTTGGTTACCATTTATAAACAAATTAAAGTATTAGATGAATCAAACAGTAATCAACAATACTGGAAGGAACAAAAATTAAAAGAAGCTGAAACATTGTTGCTAGCGTGCTCGGGTTTATGGCTGGAAGCTTCAACCGCTGATTATATTGGCATCACAGGACAAGATGTTGCTATCACCACACAAATTGTAAATCGTAATAAAAGTGATGTGAAACTAAATAGTGTTTTTTATTTAAATAGCGATACAACAACGGCGTTGACTTTAAAATCAAATGAATTGTATACTTTTAAACGTAAAGAAAAATTATCATCTTCGTTAGCATTTTCAAATCCTTATTGGTTAAACCAAAAACACGATATTGGTTTATATACGGTCACTAATTCTGATTTAATTGGAAAACCAGAAAACGAATCGTCAACTAAAATAGTTTTTAATTTGTCTATTTTAGATTTAAATTTAAAAATTGAACGACCTTTAATCTATAAATTTACTGATCCTGTAAAAGGAGAAATTTATCGTCCGTTTGAAATATTACCTCCCGCAACCATTAATATTCCTGAAAAAGTATTTGTATTTACAGATGCCACTCCAAAAACAATTTCTATAACCGTTAAAGCAAATACAGCTAATACAAATGGCAAACTTGAATTAAAGGGAAGTGCTGGATGGAATATCAAAATTAAAAACTCTGAATTTAAATTAATAAACAAAGGAGATGAAGCTATTATAGAAGCAACCATTGCTGCAGATAAAAATGCAAAGGATGGCCAGTTACAAGCAATTGTTTTAATTAATAATACAGCTTATAATAAAAGCATTAGGCGCATTGAATATGATCATATTCCTTATCAATTTATTTTAAGTGATGCCGAGGCTGGATTAGTTAATATTGATTTAAAGAAAACAGGAACAACTATTGGCTATATTCCTGGTGCTGGAGATGATGTGCCTGCATGCTTAAAACAAATTGGATATAACGTTACTATTTTAACGGATGAATTATTAGTTAACGGAAACCTGTCTCAATATAACGCAATTGTATCTGGCGTTCGTGCTTATAATACCAACGACCGTTTACAAGTTCATTACCCTAAATTAATGGAATACTTAAAAAGCGGTGGAAATTTAATTGTTCAGTATAATACTAATAACCGTATTGGTCCAGTGAAGGCTAATATTGGTCCTTTTCCATTTACTATTTCGAGAGACAGGGTGACAGACGAAAAAGCAGAAGTAAAATTTAGTAACGAAAAACATTCAGCATTAAACTTCCCTAATCAAATTACTCAAAAGGATTTTGATGGTTGGATTCAGGAGCGAGGCATTTATTTTGCCACAGATATTGATAGGCAATACGAAACCATTATTACAATGAAGGATCCTAACGAAAAATCAAATGATGGAAGTTTAATTATTGGCAAGTATGGAAAAGGAAATTTTGTGTATACAGGGTTGGTTTTCTTTAGAGAGCTACCGGCTGGTATTCCTGGTGCTTATAGGTTGTTTGTAAATTTATTGAGTTTACCTGAAAATAAGTAATGAAAAACGAAGAAGAAAATAAATCACCCATTTTAGGTTCATGGAAAAATGTTTACGCCTTAGTTATTGGAGCATTAGTGGCCGTTATTGTTTCTCTTTACTTTTTTACCCAACATTATAAATGAGTTTCATTGATTGGATCATATTAAGTATTACTCTTTTATCTATTGTTGGTTACGGTGTTTGGAAAAGCCGCCATACAAAAAATATAGAAGGGTTTTTATTAGCCGACAGGCAATTACCTTGGTATCATGTTGGTTTATCAGTAATGGCAACGCAAGCTAGTGCAATTACCTTTTTATCTGCTCCAGGACAAGGTTATACTGACGGTTTACGCTTTGTGCAATTTTACTTTGGTTTGCCATTAGCCATGGTTGTACTCTGTATTACCTTTATTCCTATTTTTCATAAACTCAATGTTTTTACGGCTTACGAATTTTTAGAAAAACGTTTTGATAATAAAACAAGAACACTCACTGCCTTTTTATTTTTATTGCAACGCGGACTCTCCACTGGTATTACTATTTATGCGCCAGCCATTATTTTATCAACCATTTTAAATATTGATGTTAACTATACCATTGTTTTAAATGGACTCATTGTAATCGCTTACACCGTTTATGGTGGGGCTAAGGCCGTATCCTACACACAACTGTTTCAAATGAGTGTGATTTTTGCAGGATTGTTTTTAGCAGCTTACATGGTCGTTCATTTATTACCTGATAACGTGAGTTTTAGTGACGCTTTACACATTGCTGGTAAAATGAATAAACTCAACGCTATTGATACCAAATTTGATGTGAATAATAAATACAATATTTGGTCGGGAATTATTGGCGGTTTCTTTTTACAATTGTCTTATTTTGGAACCGACCAATCTCAAGTTGGACGCTATTTAACAGGAAAATCCATTGCACAAAGTCGTTTAGGTTTGGTGATGAACGGCTTAGTAAAAATACCTATGCAATTTTTTATTTTATTAATTGGTGTGATGGTTTTTACCTTTTATCAGTTTCATCAATCACCTATATTTTTTAATAAGGTTGAAGTGAATCGCATCCAAAACAGCGAGTATAGAGAAGATTTTAGAGACTTAGAAAAGGCGTATGTGATTGCTCATGCTGAAAAACAAACGGAAGTTAATAAACTTGTAGAAGCCATTCATAGTGAAGATGAGCAAGCCATTAATACAGCAAGAACAAATGTCCAAGTCGCCAATAAAAAAAGTAGTGCCATTAGGAAGGAAGCGACCGCATTGTTGCAAAAAAATAATCCGAAAGCGGACGTGAACGATACGAATTATATTTTTTTAAATTTCATCACTACACAATTACCAATTGGAGTGGTTGGATTATTGATTGCTATCATCTTTCTAGCATCTATGGGATCTATGGCTAGTGGATTAAATTCACTGGCGTCAACAACCATTATTGATTTTTATAAACGCTTATTTAAAAAAGAAGAAAGTGACAAATCGTACTTATCTGCATCGCGCTGGACAACTGTTATTTGGGGTTTGTTTTGTATAATGGTGGCTTTTTATGCCAGCCGAGTTGGTAACTTAATTGAAGCCGTTAACATTTTAGGCTCTTTATTTTATGGTACTATATTAGGGATTTTCTTAGTGGCATTTTACATGAAACGAGTTAATGGAACTGCCGTTTTTTATGCATCTTTAATTGCTGAATCATTTATTGTATACGCTTGGATGACTGATTTAACAGCTTTTTTATGGTTAAATGTGATTGGTTGTTTGTTAGTGATGGTATTTGCGTTTATAATTCAATTTATCATTAATAAACGAATAGTAGTTAAATAAAAAATCCCGCACGGAGCGGGATTTAATTTAATAATCAATTGTGTAACTATTTTTTTGCATCAGCAATTAATTTTTCAGCTTGTTTAACGTAAGCATCATCTTTATCGGCTGTTGCTAAAGCTTTTGCCTGCTCAGCAGTTACAGTAGCCCCCTTCATATCTTTCATTTTGAATTGAATTTTTGCTTTAAGCATTGCCACCCAATATGCTTTTGGGTTAGTAGTAAACGCTTTATCCGCCCACTCTAATGCTTGTTTTAAATCTTTATCATTATCGTAGTAATAAGTAGCTGCTTGAAAATATGGCTTGTTGTCTTTAATAACGGTTGATTCGATTGTTTTCATAATTTTAGAATCAATATCGGCCGTTACTTTAAAAGCAACACGAGTTTTTTCCCACGATAATTGGATGTTAGCAGTTGTAGAAGTAATATCTGCTACATTAATTTCAAATGTTTCTACTTTTTCAGTTAAAGCTATTGGTTTTACAGTAAAACGCAACACTTCATTTTCTTTTTTATATTCAGCAACATCACCACCTAAAGTTAAATCTTTATATAACATCAATTCCCAACTATCTTTATTTGGAACTGAGTACAAAGCATAAGTACCCGCTTTTACTTCAGAACCTTCTACTTTTACATCTTCTCCAAATGTAATTTTGGTTGCACCATTTGCGCCAGTACGCCATACTTTTCCAAAAGAAACCACATCACCATAAACAACCCGGCCTTTTGCACTAGGACGAGAATATTCAATTATAATATCTGATAAAGCAAAGGCTTGTTTTACAGTTTGTAAAGGACTTGGTGCAGGCACTTTTAATTGTTGTGCATTAAGGTTTAAATTTGAAGTAGCTACAATTACTGCTGTAATGGCTACAAATGTTATTTTTCTCATCATATTTATTTTGTATTAAGCGTGAATTTAATGTGTAAAGATTGTGATTATTAACTTGTATTAATATAAATTTAACTTCATTCTGTGTTTTTTGTATTTAAATAAAGAAATACGCTTACTATATTACAAACTCCAATAGGTAAGCCCTTTAAATTTATTTTTATACATCCCTTTCACATCCACCACTACACCTTTGGTTGATAAAATGGCTTTAAAGAATTTTTCATCCAAGACTTTGTATTCTTTATGGTTAACCGCCACTATTACACCATCGTAACCTTTAGCCAATTTGTTTAATCCAAAACCATATTCATGTTTTAGTTCATCGCTGTCTGCATGGGGATCAACAATTTCAACTTTTACGCCAAAACTCTTTAATTCCTTTACAATATCAGCTACTTTGCTGTTGCGAATGTCGCTAACGTCCTCTTTAAACGTAGCACCCATTACCAATACTTTTGATTTCGAAATGTTTTTTCCAGCAGCGATAATTTTTTTAACAGTTGTTTTTGCAACGTAAAAGCCCATGCTGTCGTTTACATAGCGTCCACTGTTAATAACACGTGCGTGGTAACCAAGGCTCTCTGCTTTATAAGTTAAATAGTAAGGGTCAACCCCAATACAATGCCCGCCAACTAAGCCAGGGAAAAATTTCAAAAAATTCCATTTAGTTCCTGCTGCCTCTAAAACATCGTAAGTATTGATATTCATTTTATTGAAAATAATAGAAAGCTCATTCATTAAAGCGATATTAACGTCGCGTTGAGTATTTTCAATAATTTTAGCTGCTTCAGCTACTTTAATAGAAGAGGCTTTATGCGTACCAGGTTCAACGATAATTTCGTAAACTTTACTTATTTCTTCTAAGCTTTCTTTATCACAACCGCTTACAATTTTTAAAATTTTTGTAATAGTATGCTCTTTATCGCCTGGATTAATACGTTCTGGAGAGTAACCTACTTTAAAGTCTTTAATAAATTTTAATTTACTATGTTGTTCTAAAATTGGAATGCAATCATCTTCGGTACAACCTGGGTAAACAGTAGATTCGTAAACAACATAATCTCCTTTTTTTAGAACTTTACCAACACTAGTGCTTGATCCAATTAAAGGTTTTAAATCGGGTAAATTGTGTTCATCAATTGGAGTTGGAACAGCAATAATAAAAAATTTTGCTTTTTTTAAGTCTTCTAAATTGTGAGTAAACGTAATATCGCTATTCTCAAAATCTTTTTTTGTTAATTCTTGACTTGGGTCAATGCCTTTTTGCATCATGCCTACACGTTTTTCGTTAATATCGAAACCAATAACTTTAACTTTTTTGGCAAATGCAAGTGCAATTGGTAAACCAACGTAACCTAAGCCTATTACAGCAATAGAAGCTTTTTTGTCGAGTATGTCTTTGTGAATTCCCATTTTAATTTTAGATTTTATAAGTAAGATTTTAGATTTAATTTTTGTGAATTTTAGTTTTTAATAACGTTAGAAGGTCTAAGCGTATAAATACGCTCAATAATATCTACAACTTTTAAGCCTTCTAGTGCATTAGTGGTAATTTTGTTTTTACCGCTTATAGTATCCACCACATTTTCTATAACATTTGCATGATTATTTGCAGAGCCTTTATAAGCCCCGTAATCGTTTGCAGGGTTTGTTTCGGCAAGTTTTGGCATTGTGTAATCTTTAATATTACAAACATCAATCTGATCCATATATTGTCCACCAACTTTAACACTTCCTTTGCTTCCTATTATGGTTAATGAAGATTCTAAGTTTTTATCCCAAACCGCGGTACTATAATTAATGCTGCCCATTCCTCCATTAACAAAATCGAAGCTAACAAAGCCACTATCTTCAAAAGCAGTTGAGGTTTGATGATTAAAATCCGCAAATTTTGCTTGAATATTTTTAATATCACCAAACAACCAATACATAATGTCTATCCAATGACTAAATTGGGTAAAAAGTGTACCCCCATCTAATTCTTGAGTGCCTTTCCAGCCGCCTGATTTATAATATCTTTCATCACGATTCCAGTAACAATTTAATTGAACCATGTAAGTATCGCCAAGTATTTTTTTATCGATAACTTCTTTTAACCAAACACTAGGAGGCGAATAACGATTTTGCATTACACAAAAAACGGTTTTGTGATGATGCAGGGCACTGTAAATGATTTTTTCACAATCGGCTTTAGTTAATGCCATTGGTTTTTCAACTACTACATGCATGTTTGATTCTAAAGCTTTTAAAGCGTGTTCTGCATGCAAGCCATTTGGAGTGCAAACGTTTACTACTTGAATGTCTTTATGATTTAATAACAATTCTTCAATTGAATTATAAAATTTTTCTTGTAGGCTTTCTAAGCCTAATTTGTCCTTTGGCAGAATATCACAAACTGCAACTAATTCACATGCGGAATTTCTTCGAATCATCTCTGCATGGCGTTTTCCAATGTGGCCTTGACCAATTACAGCAAATTTTATTTTTGTCATCTTAAGAAATCCGTTTTACGATATTATTTTCTAATTTATACTTTTGACCACTTTCTTTGCAAGAAGCATTACCATCTTTATCAAACTCTAAACGGTGTCCAAACTCACTCATCCAACCAATTTGACGGGACGGATTCCCTACCACTAATGCAAATGCAGGAATAGTTTTGGTAACTACTGTTCCTGCTCCAATAAAGGCAAATTCACCAATGTCATGACCACAAACTATTGTAGCGTTGGCACCTATACTGGCACCTCTACCGACATGAGTTTTTGCATATTCGCTTTTTCGATTAATGGCACTACGTGGATTAATAACATTGGTAAAAACCATACTCGGACCTAAAAAAACATCATCGTCACACGTTACTCCCGTATATATTGACACATTGTTTTGAACTTTTACATTTTTCCCTAAAACTACCTCGGGGGATATTACGACATTTTGGCCGATATTACATTTCTCGCCTAAAATACAATTGGGCATTATGTGACTAAAGTGCCATATTTTTGTGCCTTCACCTATTTTACAACCATCATCAACAATGGCAGTAGGGTGGGCGTAATAGTTGTTAGTATCCATAAATTTTAAAAGGTATGCAAAAATATAAAAAATAGTGGTTTAACTGCACAAATTCGTAATAATATTGCTGTAAAAAAACAAATTAGCCCAATAATAAATTAATATATTTATCGTTTTATTGAAGTATGAAATAAACGTGTTGCATAAAGCATAAAAATCAGTGTTTTTAGCATGGCTAAAACATACGATAACTAAAAAACAAATAATTTTAAGACATATGAAATTTGATTTAAAAAAATACATTCCTCATGCAGTTGCAATATTAATTTTTGTTATTGTAACATTAATTTATTTTAAACCTCTTCTTAGCGGAAAGGAATTGCGTCAGGATGATATTTCACGTCATAAAGGCATGAGTAAAGAAATAGCAGATTATCGTACTGAAAATAAATCAGAGCCGCTTTGGACAAACTCTATGTTTGGAGGCATGCCGGCCTATCAAATTTCTACTTTATATCCTAATAATTGGATTGCTAAACTAGATAACGTTTTTAAATTATTTATCCCTTTACCCGCGGGTTACGTGTTCTTATATTTTCTAGGATTTTTTATTTTGTTATTGTGTTTAGAAGTAAATCCTTGGCTCGCATTAATAGGAGGATTGGCTTACGGATTAAGTTCTTATTTCTTCATTATTTTGGAAGCGGGACACAATTCTAAAGCAAACGCATTAGGCTATTTACCTGCTTTACTAGGTGGTGTAGTGTTATTATATAGAGGAAAACTTGGTTTTGGATTAGCGTTAACAACTCTTTTTACCGCGATGGAATTAAATGCCAATCATGTTCAAATAACATATTATGGCTATATTTTAATTGGTTTTGTTATTTTAGGCTATGGCTTTACAGCTTTTAAGAACAAACAACTGCCCACTTTTTTTAAAGCATCTGCTTTTTTAGTAATCGCCTCAATTATCGGTGTTTTACCAAACGCAGGTAATCTAATGACCACAAATGAATATGGGAAGTATAGCACTCGTGGCAAATCTGAATTAACCATTAACGCTAGTTTAAAACCTAATAGTGATAATAAAACCAGCGGTTTAGATAAAGATTACGCAACGCAATGGAGTTATGGTATTGGTGAAACTTTTACCTTTTTAATACCTGATTTTAAAGGTGGGGCAAGTTCAGCAATAGGCAATGTTTATCCTGAGGCTTTAAAGAAAGTAAATCCTGATTATCGTCAGCAAGTTGGAGGAAGTAGCGCTTATTTTGGGGATCAGCCCTTTACTAGCGGCCCTGTTTATATTGGTGCTATTATTATCTTACTGTCGGTTTTAGGGATGTTTGTTGTTAAAAATCCAATTAAATGGCCAGTATTTTTTGCAACTTTATTAACAGTGGCTTTGGGTTGGGGAAGTAATTTTATGGGTTTAACAAATGTATTTATGAATTATGTTCCTGGATACAATAAATTCAGAGCTGTAGCTATGATAATGGTAGTTGCTGAACTAACATTGCCTTTGTTGGCAATATTAGCTATTAACGAGCTTTTAAAGGCCAAAAATTGGAACGAAAAAATTAAACTGGGCTTATTAAAACGAGAGGTTGCTTTAAAACGCATTGTAATTATTTCAGTGAGTATTGTGGGAGGTTTTTGTTTATTGAGTTATGTTATGCCAGATATGTTTAATTCTTTTACAGCCAGAGGTGAAGAAGAACAAATGGTGCGACAAGCTGTACAAGCTGGTAATTCTGAAGCACAGGTAAGACCTGTAATTGCCGAAATTATGCCTCAAATTGAGTTGGCACGTAAGGCCATTTTTAAAGCAGATGCCTTACGTTCGTTGATATTCATAATTTTAGGATTTGGTACTTTGTTTTTGTATTTAACCAATAAGCTTAAAAAGGAATTATTTTTTGCGGCCATAGGTTTATTTATTGCTATTGATTTATGGACCGTAGATGCTCGTTATTTAAATGATAAGTCATTTGTAACCAAAGAACAAAATTTACAGAGTATTGTTGCAAAAACACCAGCAGATGATGATATTTTAAAAGATTCTGCTTTGGATTATCGTGTTTTGAACTTAACTGTAAATACCTTTAACGATGCCCAAACATCTTATTATCATAAATCAATAGGAGGTTATCATGGGGCTAAACTAAAACGTTATGCCGAATTGATAGATTTTCATATTGACAAAGAGTTAGATTTATTTAAAAATAATGCTGGGAAAGCTTTTGCAAAAGACAGTCTTTTAAATGATTTGATGGGCAGATTGCAAGTAATTAATATGCTTAATACTAAGTATTTTTTGATTCCAGGTGGTGATGAGCAAGGCAACATTCCTCTAGCCAATAAACAAGCTAATGGCAATGCCTGGTTTGTGTCTACTTTAAAAACTGTAACCTCGGCTGATAGTGAAATTGTTGGGCTATATAATATAAATACAAAAACGCAAGCCATTCTTAATCAAAAATATCAAACAGAATTAGGGCTAAAAAATACATACAATTCTGGTGGAACCATTAAATTAGTTTCCTACAAACCAAACGATTTACAATATGAAAGTGATAATAGTCAGGAAGGTTTTGCAGTGTTTTCCGAAATTTATTACCCTAAAGGATGGAATGCTTACATTGATGGTCAGTTAAAACCTCATGCCAATGTCAATTATGTTTTAAGAGGTTTAAACATACCTGCCGGCAAACATAAGATTGAATTTAAATTTGAGCCTCAATCATATAAAACCGGTGGTACTATTGCCTTAATAGGCTCAATTTTAGTGCTATTAACGGTGGCATTTGGAATATATTTAAATAAAAAGAATACTGTTATTGTTAGTTAAATAGGAAAAAGAATTGAAAATTAAAGATTAAAAATTGAAGAACATAAAGTAACTTTGAGTAAGAAATTATCTAAACAATAAATAAACTAAAAAATAAAATTATGGCAATAGAAATTACAGACGCAAATTTTGATGAGTTAGTATTAAAAAGCGACAAACCGGTATTAGTAGATTTTTGGGCAGAATGGTGTGGACCATGCAGAATGGTTGGTCCTGTTGTTGAAGAAATGAGCAAAGAATATGAAGGTAAAGCAGTAATAGGAAAAGTTAATGTTGACTTAAACTCAAACATTAGTTCAACATACGGCATTCGTAACATACCTACATTATTATATTTTAAAAACGGACAAGTTGTAGATAAACAAGTTGGCGTTGTACCTAAAGCTACATTGGCGGCTAAATTAGATGCGCAAATGTAATTAATGTTACACTAATCGAAGTGTTGTTTCAATATTAAGTCGTTTCAATTGTGAAACGACTTTTTTTGTCATTTCGAGTAGCGAGGAAAGAGCGTATCGAGAAGTGCTAATTAAATCGTTCTCGATACAATTTTTGCAAGAGGCAGGCAAAAATTTACTCGAACTGATATCCGGTAAATAAATTTTAATTATAACTTTAAATAAAAAAATGAAATTAGATATTTTAGCAATTGGCGTTCATCCAGATGATGTGGAGTTATCGTGTAGCGGTACTATTTTAAAACACATTACCCTTGGTAAGAAAGTTGGTATACTTGATTTAACGCGTGGTGAATTAGGAACACGTGGCAATGCAGAATTAAGAACAAAAGAAGCAAATGCAGCAGCTAAGATTTTAGGAGTTGACGTTAGAACACAATTAAATTTCAAGGATGGTTTTTTTGAAAATAACGAAACGCATCAATTAGAAATAATTAAACAAATTCGTTTACATCAACCCGAAATTATTTTATGTAATGCAATTAGTGATAGACATCCTGACCATGGACGTGCTGCCAAATTAGTTGCCGAAGCTTGTTTTTATTCTGGCTTGGTTAAAATTGAAACAACTTATGCCAACAATGAATTGCAACCTGCTTGGCGTCCAAAAGCGGTTTATCATTACATACAAGATAATTTTATTCATCCCGATTTTGTTATTGACGTAACAGACTATACAGAAAAAAAGAAAGAGAGCATCATGGCCTATTCATCTCAATTTTACAATCCAAACAGTAACGAACCACAAACGCCAATTTCAAGCAAAGAATTTTTAGATAGCTTGTACAGTAAAATGAGTATTTGGGGCCGAAGCATTGGTGTAGCTTATGCAGAGGGATTTACAACCAATAGATATATTGGCGTAAATAATTTGTTTGATTTGGTTTAATCTCTCCACAAAAATGGAAATAGCAAAAACGATAAGGCTATCGTTAAAAAATTTAGAGCAGCAAGTATTGCTAAAAAATTTAAGCCAACACCTGCCCATTCAATCCCATCTACAGCTTGTTTACTTAAACGGATAACCACTAAAATTAATGGCATTATTACTGGGAAGCTTAAAATGCTCATTAATGCAAAATTCCCATTGGCTTTTGCTGCAATGGCACTCATAAGCGTTAGCACACCTGCTAATCCGGTAGAAGCAAGAATTAATACAACAAAAAATAAACTTAAATTCTCTACCTGATTGGTAATAAAAAAGGCGTAAAAAAAGAAGGTAATAAAACTTAGAGCAAACATAAAAACCATGTTAAAAATTATTTTCGAAAAAATAAATTGCTGAGGTGAATAGTGCAAATAATTAAACAAAGCTTGACCTCCGGTTTCCTTTAGAAAGCTTTTTCCACTAATAGTAACCGAGGTAAATAACGTAATTACCCAAAACAACGCGTTCCAAGTGGGTTTATCCACATGAGCTTTAAAACATAAGGCGCTTACAAATACTGTTCCTATAACATATACTAAAACTCCACCCAAAGTTGATTTTTGGCGAAACTCTAAAAGAAATTCTTTTTTTAGTAGGTTTAATAGCATTTTGTAAAAGTAGTTAAATAATTTTTTGTGTCATTCCGACGAAGGAGGAATCTTATAATAAAGTTTCGTTTAAAAAGTTCAATTCGGGATTTGTAGTTTTTATTAAATCATCTAATTTCCTTTTCTCGTATAATAGCTTGATCAATATTTTGAAATCGTTCATAATAAACTAAATAATAACAATTATACTTGCCGGCGAAATGCTTCTTTTCTTGTAAGCTATCTAGTTTGTGCTCATATAATCTAGTAACTTAATTGTTCGTTACTCCACAATAAAGGACATTTTTTGTGATATTAGTAACTAAATAAACAAAATAATTATGTGTGCCAATTGGTTTCATAATCTAGATCCCTCGTTCCTCGGGATGACAAATTTAACTCAAACTTTTAAAGTGAATAAAACTTAACAGGATTAGACTTAGTTATTTTAAAAAAATAACTTTAGAAGTTTTGTGCTTCTTAATAAAGTTTTCAATAGGTATTATTTTATTATTTTCATCTCTTATTAAGGTTTTATCCTTTATAATTAAAAGACTCCATTTGTGAAGATGAATGACTGATCCCTTCGTTAATATAAATTTTGAATTAACGGTATAAATTTTCTTTTTCCCGATAGTTAATAAACCATCAATTTTTATTGGTTGATATTCTGTTTTGTTTTTGGAGATGGTTATTTCATTTTTTGTATTTGAAATCAGTTGTGTTTTATAAACACCTCTACCAAATGCACTTGCAAATAGTGTGTTTGTAGCGTAATTAATAACTAAATCTAAAATCATGACATTTGGTAATTTGTTGGCAGATGTATTTAATTTATACCAATTTAAAGTATCATTTAATATATCTCTGTAGTATACCCCATCGTCAACGCCGGCATACATAACGTTGCTATATTTGTCAATAATAATTTTATTAATCCCTAATTTGGGAAGATTGTAGGTAATTTCTGTAATTGAACATTTATTCGAGTCGATGTAGTAACACATTTTGTAAATGTGAGAGTTAGTTTGATTAAACACATCTCTACTGATAAAATAAAATGTATTTAAATTTTTAATATCGAATTGTAAAGAAGTGATTTCTGACCAACGGCAAATTTCTAATCCATTAGTGTAAGTTGCCATAGATGATAAATCTAACCAACTTGGTTTTTTATTTGAAATATCCTCACAATAAAACAACTTGCCAGTATTGTTTTTATCTCCCCAATTTGGGTTGGAATAAGACAAAACTAGCCTATTTTTGTTTTTTGCAAAACTTTTTATATCGCTATTTTTTAGAGAACCATTTTCGTTATAATAGAATGGGATTTTTGTTAATGTATCAAATTGTGATTGATGAGCTTCTAAATGATTTTGTTTCATCTGCCAAATATCGTGATGGCCAATATAAACTGTAGAATCTATAAAAAGTAGGGGTCTTCTACCTTGATACTTATTATCACTAACTGTTAAGTAATTATAATGTTGTGTTTTTAAATCCCAGTATATTAAAGAAGGGGCGTTGCATTCTCCAACCATTGAATGCTCATTAATAACTGCTGCTAAGTAACCATCACCACAACTATAAATGTTATTGTAATTTGTGTTTTCTTTTAATATAAAATCACCATTATCTTGTGTTCCACCGGCAACAAATAGAGTATCGCTTTGTGCCACATCAATTCCCCAAAACATATTGGCATTTAATCCAATTCCGTTAAGACTATTCCATGTAATTGTTTCGCTATCTTTTAAATACGAAATGCCACCGTCATTGGCTAGAAATAATTTGTCTTTAAGCCCCTTGTTACTGCTGTTACTTAAATACATTCCTCTAACATCTGCATGAGTGTTAGGGCCATTATAACCAGCAATTTTCATAAATGTTTTACCCCCATCCAAACTTCTAGAAACTTCTGTCATCGCAACATAAATTACATTTGTATCCTTTTGATTAACTTCAAATTCTAAATTCCAGTAAGCACCTCCGGCAGTTTGATAAACACCTTGTTTATTTAAATTTTCACTATACAAATTACCATTAAAGTAGTTTATAACTATTTCACTTACTCCTGAAGCAATAAAAAATTTGCCTTTATATTTTTGATTGTAAATAGTTGAAATTTCAATTCTTTCTATTTCTTTGTTTTTTGGAGTGAGGTCTTCAATGATCTCACCAAAATTTTTCAACTGAAAAATTTTTGCATTAAAATGATTGTAGGTGCGCGTACTTACATAAAACTTACCTTTTTCAAATGGGGCAAATTCCACGTCACAAACATTTAACTCCTTTTCCCTTTCAAGGGGTAATTCAATTTTTTTATAGGTTTTCCAATCATCAGTTGTTATGTACAAATCAAACTTAGAGTATGCAATCATTTCGTCTGAATTTTCCGGATTTATTTTTAATCCATAAATAGGAAAGAGATTTTCCTTTTCTGCTTTTGGTCCAATTGATAGCCATGTAATGCCACCATCCATAGTTTTTAAAATACCATTTCCATAAATTAATGGCATGCCACCGCCAATTTGCGAAGTACTTATGTATATAACTTTATTATTAGTATTTGGTTTTACTACAATATCACTCACGCCAAAATTCATTCCGTGGTAGGAATCACTTATATTATCCCAAATCGGTAAAGATTCGGTTGCATTTTCGCATTTAAAAAGCCCGCCACATGCGCTGCCCGCTAATACAAAATTAGCATTGCTAGAATCTACCCAAACGCTTTGAAACAGTCCTTTAACCTGTTCGGTTGTTTGTTTTGGACCAAAGTAATGCCAATTGGAAATCGTTTGTGAAAAAAAGGCTTCGGCAAAAAAAAGTAAAATTAAAATTATGCGATAACACATTTATCTTATAATACAAGTGGTTTGCCCAGATAATAATCTAACACCTTTAGTTTAAAAATATAATCGTATTTACTTTGCAATAAATTACTTTCAGCGGCAAATAAACGATTTTTTGCAGAATTAAAATCAAAAGCACTTAATGCACCAGCATCAAATTTTTGTTGCGCATATTTAAATGATTCAGCGGCAGCTTCTACACTAGCTTTAGTTGCATTGTATTTATTTAATGCTGCCTTGGCATTAGCAAAGGCTTGAGCAATGGTTTTGTATAAATTTTGTTCAACTAAATCTTGGCTAAACTTTGCATTTAATGCATTTATTTTAGCATTTTTTACCGAAGTATAGGTTTGTAGTCCATTAAATAATGGTATAGTTAATGTAAAGCCAATACTTTTATTAACATTGTCGTTAAATTGATCAGCAAACGGCTTATCACGCGTTATTACGTCCGTAGTAGGGGTATACACTGTATCACCTTTACTGGTAATTCCACTAGGTTGAAATCCTGACACGTTTGCACTCACAAGTTCTTTTGCTAAGCCCGAATACCCGGTTCCCATACTGGCGTTTAAGCTAATGGTTGGGCTTATTCTCCCTTTGCTGGCAGCCAACGTTTTTTCAGCGCTTTTAATAGAATATTCAGCACTTTTGATGCTGGGTTGATTTTTTAAAGCTGTTTCGTAAACGGATTGAATATTTGTTGTTACCAAAGCATTATCTTGAACATCTATTACGGGACGCGAAATAGAAAAATTGGTAACGCTATCTAGATTAAGGAGCTGTTTCAAATTTAAAAGTGCTAACTGACTATTGTTATCCGCAGTGGTTACATTTACATCCTCAGTTGCCAATTGTGCTTTCACATCGTATTCAACACTTTTCGCTAGCGCACCGGCATTCACCAGTTTTTGCGTACGTTCTAGTTGTTCTTTTGTAATCGAATATTGATTTTGAGAAATTTTTAATAATTCGTCTGCAAAAATTACAGAAATATAGGCATTGGCAACATTTAAAGCCAAATCGTTTTGTTGTTGTTTTAAATTTTCAACACCGCTCAAATATTTATATTCATTAGCCTTAATATTATTGTATTGACTTAATCCACTCCATAAAACAACATTACTACTGATGTAAAAATTTTGAGAAAGAACCTGTGTATTTGCAAATGTGTTTGTAAATCTATCAATAGTTTGACCAAAATTATACGTGTGCGATGCGCCTAAATTTAATGTGGGTAAAATATTTGCCCTGCTCTGCAAAGTGTTGTTTTTGTTTACTTCATTGTTTAATGCGCTTTGTTTTAAACTAATGTTATGGTTAGCGGCATAGGTAATACACTGTTGTAAATCCCAAGCAGATTGGCTTTTAATCCCAATAAAAATAAAAGAAAATAATAATGTTAAAAATAATTTCATTTTAAAATCGAAGATAAAAGTACTTAATTTATTTTTTATTACTCAATTTATTAGATGTACGGTTATTAGACTAAATAATGTGAATATTTAAAAATTCCGCTTAATAAGATTGTATTTTTTGATTATCTTTAAAAATTAAAATTTTAACAATGGGTTGTAGTAGTGGATGTGGCACTGAAAGTAACGGAATACCTAAAGGGTGCAATAATAACGGTTCGTGTGGCACGGAGAGTGGGTGTAATAAATTAACGGTTTTTGATTGGCTAGGAAATATGAATCTTCCTGATGGACAATCTGCTTTTCCAGTCTTAGAAATTAGATTTAAAAATTCACGTAAGGAATATTATAAAAATGTTAATAATTTACCCTTAAACGTTGGTGATGCCGTTGCTGTGGAAGCTTCTAGCGGACATGATATCGGCATTGTTTCTTTAACAGGAGAGTTGGTGAAGTTGCAATTAAAAAAACGAAACATAAGCCTTGATAGTGAAGAAATTAAGAAGATATATCGTAAAGCCAAGCAAAACGATATTGATAAGTGGAAAGAAGCGCAAGCTTTGGAGGTAGATACCATGTATAAAGCCCGTACGATTGCTTTAAAGTTGGGTTTAGCCATGAAATTAAGCGATGTAGAGTATCAAGGCGACAAATCAAAAGCGGTTTTCTATTATACTGCCGAAGCACGTGTTGATTTTAGAGAATTAATTAAAGTTTTAGCTGTTGAATTTGGGGTTAGAATTGAAATGCGTCAGATTGGTGCAAGGCAAGAGGCCTCACGTTTAGGCGGAATTGGTGCTTGTGGCCGTGAATTATGCTGTAGTACTTGGTTAACCGATTTTAGAGCGGTAAGTACCAGCGCTGCCAGATACCAACAATTGTCTTTAAATCCTCTTAAATTAGCAGGACAATGCGGTAAATTGAAATGCTGTTTGAATTATGAATTAGACAGCTATTTGGATGCTTTAAAGGAATTTCCGGAAATGGAAGGGAAACGTTTGCAAACCAAAAAAGGAGATGCATTCTTACAAAAAACAGATATTTTTAAACGCACCATGTATTTTAGTTACCGTAGCGAACCGGATGTTTTTATTCCTTTAAATGTAACTGCCGTAAAAGAAGTTTTAGAAGCGAATGCCAAGGGCGAATTGCCTGATGATTTTAAGGTAGCGTTTAAAGAAACCAGTAAAGTAAAAGTTATTGAACACAATTTTGAAAATGTGGTTGGACAAGATAGTTTAACGCGTTTTGATAAAACAAAAGGCAACAAACAGGGAAATAACCGTAATCATCCGCACAAAAATAACCAACACAAAAAACCGAATCAACAAAAAACGCAAGGGCAAAACAATAAACCTAATCCAAATCAGGTAAAAACGAATAGTAAAGTGCAACCAACTGCAAACGTGAAACCTCAAACCTCTAATAATAACCGTAAGCCTCATCACAATCGTAACAAACACAACAAGCCAAACAATGATGCTAACAAAACTACTCCAACAGAATAAAAAAATAAGTCAACTTTTTTTAATCGGGACTTTACTTTTATTTTTTTCATCCTGCAATAAAAATGTGGTGTATAGCGAGTACCATACCTTTAAGGAAAATGAATGGTACGCAAAGGATAAGGCAGTGTTTGATGTAAATATTACCGATGTAACTTCGTTAAATAATATCTCCTTAATGGTTCGCCATGCTGATAGTTATCCTTACAGCAATTTATTTTTATTTGTTACCACAAAATATCCTGATGGAAAAACATTAACCGATACTATGGAAGTTGTGTTAGCCAACCAAAAAGGTGAGTGGCAGGGAAGTGGGGCCGGCGATATTTTTGATTTTAAAATTCCTATTAAAAAAAATATAAAATTCCCAAATGCCGGCAATTACCAATTTACATTTGAACAAGCTATGCGTGTCGACCCACTTCCATTAATTATGGATTTTGGTTTTGAGATTGAGAAGGCGAAATAAGTTGTGTTTTATAGTTACCTTTATTAAGTCCTATTAAACTTAAAATATGAATTTATTTAAAATATTTTTTGTAATCTTTTTACTATTTGTTGTAAGAAAAAATTATTGTCAAAATTCGACAGTTTGTATAAATGCTTTACCAATTTGTACTAGTTCTTTTGATTTCGCTTTATATAATGGGGCAGGTAGTGGGTTGCCTAACTCCTTAATAATTAGTAATCCATCAACGAATCCTCAGGGCGTAAATTCAGGGTGTCTTTTGGATAATGGCATTAAGCCTAGGTGGATAACTTTTAGTATTTCTGTTTCTGGAGATTTAGGTTTTTCTCTTGGAGCTAATGGCTCATCAGCTATTCAGTTGGGTTATATAGACTGGGCTTTATGGACTTCAACTGTTTCTTTATCCAGCACTTGCATAAACATTTTTAATGACAGTTTGGCGCCTGTATCATGTAATTGGAATGCAGCGCCTAGTGGAGGTACAGGTATGGGTAGTTTACAATTTGGAGGTGATTCCGGGAATTATCAGCCCACGATATCGGTTTTGGCGGGTCAAATATTTGTATTGCTTGTGTCAAATTATAGTGGTGTTAATAGCAATTGTACTTTTAGTAATACTGGTACAGCACAAATAGCCTATTGCAGCACAATAACTGCCTTAGAATCTAACATTGAAACTAATAATGAAATTTCAATTTACCCAAATCCATTTAAAGATTTAATTGCAATTAACAATAATAATACTTCTCAAAAAGAAATCGAAATCTATTCTATTTTAGGTCAGAAAATAAACGCTTATTCTTCTAAAGAAAAAACTATTGATATAAATACTTCCGAATTCCTTCCCGGCGTTTATTTTTTAAAAGTAAAATGGGAAGATAAAATGGTTTTATGGAAACTAATTAAAAACTAAAATTGCCCCGCCTCAACCAACTTCACCGCTTTTTCAATCATAATATCCTCTTCGGTGTTATAACTTACTTTCATGCTGTTGCCAAACAAACTGGCTAGAGCCTGCCAAAAACAAGCCTGAAAACTACCGCGCATTTGTTTAACAATTTCATAGGTTGTTTTACCGGTTTCACGGTCAATTAACTTCATTAGTACTTTACCTTGACTTACAGTTAGAGCTTTTAATTCATCCTCAAACTCATTTCGTAAATCTTTTTCGCACAATTTTAAATAGGCTTTCTTCGTTTTTTCATCTTTAATTTTCGCAAGTACTTTATCGTATTCTTTTAATTTAGCAGCCGCTAAAATGGCATAAGGATATACTTTTTTTACGTTGTATTTTGTACGTGTCCATAATTCGTAAGTGCGGTAATTTCTAAAAACAAAATCGGTAATAACATCTACAGTATACAAATCTACTACGGGTACAGTGTCACCATTTACAATTTCGGCGCGGCAACGGAATCCTTTTTCGGGAGGAACAGTAATATCATTAACCGAAGTTTGTGAAAAAGAAGAAATTGAAATAAAGTAAAACGAGGCAAAAACCAGTGTTTTTAAAATTTTGTTTTTTGGTATATAAAAACAATTTCCCATTTTAACTTTTTGTTTCCGTCATTGCGAGAGTTTTTCACTCGAAGCAATCTTAAATATTTATTGTTTGAGATTGCTTCCTTCGTCGCAATGACGTTTTTATGTTTATATAAGTATACGCAAAAGGTAACCTAAAGTTGCGTGTTAATTTAGTCTATTCTCTTTCCATTTACTTTTTTTAACAGAATTAACAATTACATGTGGCGTTGCATTTTTAACACTATCAAATACCAATGAGCCTGCTAATGCCGAAATTTCTTCTAACTCAGCATTTGTGTTTGTTAAAACTTCTGGTGTAAAATATTTTGCAATGAAACCGGTATCAAAATTACCGCTAACAAACGCTTCATGTTTTAAAACAAACGAGCAAAAATCTAACGTTGTTTCAACCCCCACAATTTTGTAATCGTTAATGGCACGTAACATTTTTTCAATGGCTTCGGTTCTGTCTTTGCCATGCGTAATTAATTTGGCAATCATACTATCATAATAAATAGGAATTTCCATTCCTTGAGCAAAACCGTCATCTACACGCACGCCATTTCCTGTAGGTGTTTTATATACAGATAAAGTACCAACCTCTGGTAAAAAGTTATTTAATGGATCTTCGGCACATACCCTAATTTCCATCGCATGTCCATTAATTTTTAAATCTTCCTGCGTAAACGATAATTTTTCGCCACGGGCTACTTTAATTTGTTCTTTTACCAAATCAATTCCAGTAATCATTTCGCTTACGGTGTGTTCTACCTGCAAACGGGTATTCATTTCTAAAAAATAAAAATTTAATTTATCGTCTACTAAAAACTCAACGGTTCCAGCTCCGCTGTAGTTACAAGCTTTTGCAACATCAACTGCGCATTTTCCCATTTTGGCTCTGAGTTCAGGTGTTAAAACGCTACTAGGGGCTTCTTCTACTACTTTTTGGTGGCGACGTTGAATACTACATTCGCGCTCAAATAAATACACACAATTACCATGATTATCGGCTAGTAATTGAATTTCGATGTGCCTTGGGCGACTAGCATAACGCTCAATAAACACCGCACCATTGCCAAAGCTAGAAATAGCTTCACTAACAGCCAGTTTCATTTGCTCTTCCACTTCGCTTTCTTTTTCTACCAAACGCATACCCTTTCCACCACCACCTGCACTGGCTTTAATTAATAAAGGAAATCCGATTTGTTTGGCAATTTTTATGGCTTCAGCAACGTCATTAATAGCACCATCAGATCCTTCAATCATCGGCACATTCATTTTTTTAGCGGTAGCTTTCGCGCTTAATTTATCGCCCATCATGTCCATACTTTCGGCACTGGGTCCTATAAAGATGATACCCGCAGCCTTTACCTTACGAGCAAAACCTGCATTTTCGCTTAAAAAACCGTAACCAGGATGAATGCCATCTACGTTTAATTGCTTGCAAATTTCAATAATTTTATCGGCTTGTAAATACGATTGTGCGCTTGGAGGAGGTCCCACGCACACTGCCTCATCGGCATACATTACAAATGGGGCATTACGGTCGGCTTCCGAAAAAATGGCTACAGTTTTTATGCCCATTTCACGGGCACTGCGCATTACGCGTAAAGCAATTTCGCCACGATTGGCAATTAAAATTTTTTGCATAAAGAATTAAGTACAATATTATAAAATAAAGATAAGTAATTATGTGATTAGTATATCAAAACAAAAACATTAATTTTGTGTACATGCAAGCCCAAACGCTTATTAATTATATAAAAAATCCGCATTTGATGGATAAGGAAAGTGTGCCACAATTACAAAAATTGGTACATGATTTTCCATATTTTCAAGCAGGGCACATTTTATTAAGTTTGGCGGCAAAAAAGTGGGATGCTAACGTTTATCAACAAACCCTAAAAAAAACGGCTATTGTTATTAGTAACCGTGCGCATTTATTTAATTTAATAAATGGCATGGAAGAGGTAACTTCTGTTATTGATTCAAAAGTTGAAGAGCAGGAGGAAATAGAAAAAGTTACACAAGAAGTATTTGCAAATGATAATACTCAGACAGAACTAGAGGCTCTTAAAACTACTATAGAGGATATTAAGCACGAATTGGATATTTTAAAAGCTACCGAACTTGCTACGGAAAATGTAAAAGAGGAGTCGAACATTGAACCTATAATTAGTAAGGAAGAAACAATTTTAGTTGAAAATAATTTTGGTGAGGTAATTGACGAAAAAAAGGTTGTTGAAACTGAAAGAAATGAGAAAAATAAGGATGAACCCTTAGAAAAAGAGATAGAGAAAGCTCTGGTGAATGCCTTTGTAGAGAAAGAAATCATAAAAACACCAGAACTTCATCATCCTGAATTAATTAAAAAGCAACCTGAAAATTTTACAGATTGGTTGCAATTGTTAAAGAAAAACAACGGACAATCCAGCGAAGATATAAAGGAACAAGTTGCTAAGGAGACTCGAAAACAACAGCCAGTATTAAAAACAAATCAACAACTAGAGGCAGAGCAAAGCGAAGCTGAGCTTAAAAAGCAAAAGCAGAAGGCTTTAATTGACAAAATAATTGAAATTAATCCGGGTGCCATCAAAAATAAAGAGGAAAAGAAGTTTTTTGTGCCAATAACCCAGGCAAAAGAGAGTTTAATTGAAAATGAGCACCTTGTAACCGAAACATTGGCCAAAATTTATGCAATGCAAGGTAATGTAAATAAGGCAGTTAGGGCTTATGAAATATTAAGTTTGAAATTTCCACAAAAAAGTGTTTACTTTGCATCCCTGATTAAAAAATTAAAGGAAAACCAATAAAATAAATAATATGATTTTTTCAATTTTAATAATTATAGTGTGTGTGTTACTAATACTTGTTGTGTTAGTACAAAACAGTAAAGGTGGTGGTATTCAAAGTCAATTTGGCGCAGCTACTCAAATAATGGGTGTTAAACGTGGTACTGAGTTTATTGAAAAAGCTACTTGGGGTTTAGCAATTGCCCTAATTGCTCTTAGCGTATTAATGGCTCCTAAAAGCAGTATTACTCAATCTTCTGATACTGAAGCGGGTTCAATAGCAAAAAAGAAAGCTGCAGAAGCAATTACGCCTAACCAAGCTCCGGTGCAACAAGTACCAGGAGGTCAACAGTTACCGGGCGATCAACAAGGCATAAAATAAACATATTATAAGTATATTAAAAAAGCGAGTCTAAGTACTCGCTTTTTTTTGTAGGATATAAAGAAATGAAATTGATTTTTAAGCTTTTAATTCTAGTAATCCCATTCAGTCTTTCGGCACAATTGGCAGATAAAAGTACACATGATAGGTTTACAGATTCTATTAAAAAGTACTATAATGCCAAAAAATTTGATGCAATTTATAATTTGTTAAGCCCAAAGATAAAAAAGCAACTCGGTGAAAAACAGTTTTCAAGTTACTATAACGCCTACTATTACAACAAATTTGGTAAGTTTTTAAGAGTAGACTACATTGATAAGGATAAAGATTATTTTTATTACATGTCATTTTTTCAAAAAGACACCTTAAAGTTAATTTTAGCGGTTAATACACTCAAGGAAATTGAGGAGATTGAATTTAACCCCATTCGTTTAAAAATTACCACTAAGAACTTAAACTATCAGACAGATAATAAACTCATCACACCCTTGGATTCTTTAATTGATAACACGGTTAAAGATTATGTATTAAATGGTCAAAATTGTGGTTTAAGCATTGGTGTTATTCAAAACGGACAAACCATTTTTTATAATTATGGCGAAACAAAAAAAGGAACCAAAGAATTACCAACTCAAAAAACCATTTATGAAATTGGCTCCATAACCAAAACCTTTTGCGGAAATTTATTGGCTATTGCAGTAACAGAAAAAAAAATAAATTTAGAGGATGATATTCGGAAATATTTACCAAAAGGGTTTAAAAATTTGGAGTTAAATAATCAACCCATTTTAATTAAACATTTGGCTAATCATACCAGTGGATTGGCCAGAATACCTTCTAACATTGATGCTCAAAAAGATTATGATGTTTTAAATCCTTATAAAAATTATACTAAAGAAATGTTATATGCCTATTTGAGTACATTGGTTCTGGCAAATGAGCCTGGTAAAGTATGCGAATACTCCAATTTAGGAATGGCTTTGTTGGGGCTTGTTTTAGAAGAGGTGTACAAAAAATCATTTGAAGAATTAATTATAGAAAAAATTTGTTACCCTAATAAAATGCCAGATACAAAAATTAATTTATCAACTACCCAATTAACCAATTTAGCGGATGGACACAATGATGATGGTGAATATACCAATCATTGGGAATTTGAGGGGTTAGTTGCTGCAGGTGCAATTCGTTCAAGCCCAGAAGACATGTTGAAATTTATAAATTATAATTTGTTAGAAGCGGACGAATCAACAAAATTAGCACACATCACAACATTTAATAATGGACAAAATATAGCTTTGGCGTGGCATAAAATGCAACGTAAAGCCAACAAAGAACTTATTTGGCACAATGGCGCTACAGGAGGATTTACGAGCTTTTGTGGGTTTATAAAGGAAAAAAACTGTGGTTTTATAGTATTATCTAACTCTAACAGCAGAGTTGATTTTATTGGTTTGGCAATTTATAATTATTTACAGAAGTAAAATAACCACTAAGACACAAAGGTCACTAATAGGCACAAAGGACAAATGTCACTTCGAGTATACCTTAGGCACGAAAGCCGTATTGAGAAGTGTAATGAATAATCAGTTTTTGATATATTTCTATGTTTCAATTTAAAATTACTAGAACTGACAATTAAACGTTCTTATTCACTAGTCACCCAGGTTACCGTTTCCCTTTTTCATCCACCCAACGTTTGTAACATTCCATTACTCGACCATATAAATCAACGCCATCGTGAGTAATTATAAATTGATTGTTGCAGGTGTAGCAGTACTTTCTGAAGGCATCATAATCAATTTTTTCATCACCGGTTAGTTTTCGTAATATTTCAGGACTTAATTTTTTTTGTACTTGCTCTTCTATCAGCAAATCTTCAAATATTTTTGCTAGTTTTCGTATTTGTTTCCCTTCTTTACTAAACTGCATGTATAGAGCTGATATTGGGCTGCCAATATAATCTAAAGGTTTAATTTTACTTTCGTCAATTATTTTATTCATATAATTACGTTCGTAGGGCTTATATTTAAAAGCATTTATAGTAACCATGCTCAAATTAACAGGCATTTGAGTCATAATTACTTTATATTCACCTGTACTTTGCTTTATTAGTTTGTTGAAGGGTATAACTAATTTGGCATAACCTACATAACTGCAAATTAAGGTGTCTTCGGATTTTAGGTATAATGAAAAACGCCCGTCATTATCACTCATAGTACCATTACCATTACTTTTATTTATAATGTATACAAATGGCATAACGGTGTTGCTGTCTTTTTCAACAATCTTGCCTTTAATTAATTGTTGAGAAAATAAACCATTAAACGCTTTAAGAGATATAATTATGATTATCCAATACTTCATTATGCTATGTGCTACTTTTTTCGTCTTTGAAAAATAGAGCTTTTAGTTCTGTAGCGTCTTCGGGCTTCATTCTCCCTCCTAATACTAAAGACAACTGACGGCGACGCAAGGCACTTTTAAAGCGCATTTTCTCTAGCTCCGTTTCGGGTATTAATTCAGGAACAGGAAGTGGAGTGCCGTTTTGGTCAATGGCCACAAAGGTTAAAATGGCCTCGTTACACTTGGTTTGATTGCCAGTAACTGTATCTTCCACAAATACATCTACAAACACCTCCATACTGCTTGTAAAAGCCCGGCTTACTTTTGCTTCCAAAGTAACAACACTGTTTTGTTTTATTGGGTTATCAAAACTCACATGGTTAATAGCCGCTGTAACTACAACTCGTGAACAATGACGTTGAGCGGCGATGGCAGCGGTAATGTCTACCCATTGCATTAATTTTCCTCCAAACAAATTACCAACATGGTTGGTGTCGTTAGGTAAAACTACTTCTGTGTTTATAGTAAGCGATTGAGCGGATGTTTTAGATTTCATTATGGAGAGTTTAAGGTTAAAAATTAAAGATTAAAAATTAAAAGTGAATAAACAATAATTAACTAATGCCTATTAACTACAAATTAATAACACAAATTTAAGTATAATAATTACTTTTGAAGTATGAACTACAGATATATACTATCATTGCATATCATTTTTGTGGTATGTTGGTTTGCTGCTTTATTTTACATGGTTAGGTTGTTTATTTACACTACCGAAGCTCAGAAAAAAGATGAAATTGCCAAGCCCATTTTAACACAACAATTGTTAATTATGCAAAAAAAATTATGGTACATAATTGGCTGGCCATCGATGATTGGAACATTTATTTTTGGTTTTTGGATGTTATTTACAAATATGGCATTGCTAACTATGCCATGGATGTGGTTAAAATTAATTGCTGTTAGTTTATTGGCTTTATATCATTTGGAGTGTCAACGTATATATAAGCAACAAACTCAAGGAGTTTTTAAATATACTTCTTTACGATTAAGACTATTTAACGAATTAGGAACAATTTTTTTAGTGGCCATTGTGTTTTTAGTGGTGGTAAAATCATCAGCAGGTCTGTTATGGGGCATATTGGGTTTATTTGCATTTGCAGGCATTATAATGTTATCTGTATTTATTTATAAACGAAGCAGAGAGAAAGAGATTAAAGAGACCAAAGGGATTAAAGAGACTGAGGAGACAAAAGCTGAAAGCATATCCAACAACCAAAATCAAACAACTAATAACTCTTAAAAAGTATGCCATCAATTTTAGGAATAATCCCTGCACGTTATGCCTCGTCACGCTTTCCAGGAAAGCCGCTAGTTGAAATTAAAGGCAAGTCAATGTTACAGCGTGTATACGAGCAAACAAAGCTTTCCAAATTATTAGGAGATGTTGTAATTGCAACCGATGATAAACGAATTGAAGAACATGCAAAAAGTTTTGGCGCTGAGGTAGTGATAACAGATCCAAATCACCCTAGTGGGACAGACCGCTGTTTTGAAGCCTATCAATTAGTAAATAAAAAATTTGATTACGTCATAAACATCCAAGGTGATGAGCCTTTCTTACATCCCGATCAAATAAATTCATTAGCTGAGGTTTGCAATGGTTCTACAGAAATTGCTACCCAAATGATTAAATGCACAAACCATGAAGTGTTGTTTGATACTGGAGAAGTAAAAATAATTTTAAATACAAACAACGAAGCACTTTACTTCAGTAGAAATGTTATTCCTTTTATAAAAAATGTGGAGCAAAAAGAATGGCACATGCACTTTGATTACTATCGTCATGTAGGCATGTATGCTTACAAGGTAGACGTGCTTGAACGAATTACCAAACTTCCCGTTTCTAATTTAGAGAAAGCAGAATCGTTAGAACAATTACGTTGGCTTGAACATGGTTTTAAAATAAAATGTGCTGTTACAAATTACGATAGTCATTGTATTGACACGCCTGAAGACATTGAAAAAGTATTACGATTAATGCACATTGGGTAATGCATCCTTCTCAGCTCGAAATTAAAAATTTTACTTACGATTTGCCAAACGAAAAAATTGCGAATTATCCTTTGGAAAACAGAGATGAGAGTAATTTATTGGTGTATAGAAACAATAATATTTCAGAAACCGTTTTTAAGAACTTAGTTGACCAAATTCCCGAAAACTCAATTTTAGTATTTAATAATACAAAAGTTATACAAGCACGTTTGCATTTTGTTTCATCTTCAAACCAGCCAATTGAAGTATTTTGTTTAGAACCGGATGATTCTTATAAGGATGTTAGTGTGGCCATGCTATCAAAGCAAAAGGTGCGTTACAAATGCTTGGTAGGTAATTTAAAAAAATGGAAACAAGAAATTTTATCACTAACAAAAAATAATCTGTCTTTAAATATTAAAATAGTTGAAAGGACGCAAGATTTTGTTTTAATTGATTTTTTTTGGGAATCAAACGAGCTCACGTTTGCTGAGGTAATTGAACAAATTGGTATTTTACCAATTCCACCATATTTAAAACGCGAAAGTGATGAATTGGATAACAGCCGTTATCAAACTATTTATGCCAAATACAAAGGTTCAGTAGCGGCTCCTACTGCGGGTTTACATTTTACCCAAACAGTTTTTAAAAGCTTAGAATCGAAAGAAATTAAAACTTTAAACGTTACGTTACATGTGGGGGCAGGCACTTTTAAACCAGTAAAAACAGAAACAATTGAAAATCATACTATGCACGCTGAGTGGATTGATGTTGAATTGAGTGCAATTAAGGATTTAGGGTCTCAATTATTTGTTATTGCTGTTGGAACAACATCGCTAAGAACAATTGAAACATTGTATTGGATGGGTGTAAAGGCAAAAATGCAACCCGATGCGTCTATAGAGCAATTAGAGATAAAACAATGGGATGTTTATGACTTAGATGGAAGTTTATCGGTTGATAGGAGTTTAAATCACTTAATTGGTTGGTTAGAAAAAAATAAACAAAATAGGTTAATTTGTAAAACCCAAATTTTAATTGCACCGCCTTATCAATTAAAAATAGCTAGAGGAATTATTACTAACTTTCACCAACCTCAAAGTACTCTTTTATTATTGATAAGTGCTATTGTTGGCGAAAAGTGGAAAGAAATATACAATTACGCTTTAAACAATAATTTCAGGTTTTTAAGTTATGGTGACAGCTCGTTATTGTTAAAAGAATAATCAGATTTTTTATTGACGAATGCATACTTTTTATATACTAGTATTTTCTATCACTGCAAGCATTATAGGTTCATTGCAATTGGGTCCGGTAAACCTGTTTGTTATAGACACGTCATTAAATCGAAATAAAAGAAGTGCGTTGTGGGTGTCGTTAGGAGGCTGCTTGCCAGAGTTTATTTATTGTGCTTTTGCAGTTTATTCAAGCAATTTATTTTTAAATAATAAATTGTTTTTTTTTGTGTTTAAAATCTTGTTAACATTAGTTTTAGTAATTTTGGCGTGTTCTTATTTTTTAAAAGAGCCTAAAAATATAAATAACTCAACTGATATTTATAAAAACAACATTAATGATAATACGAAATTTTTTATAAAGGGTTTCGGGTTGGCATTGTTTAATCCACAACTCGTAGTATATTGGCTGTTTGTACTGGTGTATTTTAATTCTGTTAATTTTTTAACAATAAAAACTAACTTACATAAAATTGCGTATATATTAGGTGCTGGTACAGGGGCCTTAGTATTACTAATTACTATTACTTTTACAGTTAATAAATATAAAGCTAAGTTAATAAATTATATAAACAATAAATATTACTATAAACTTCTTGGTACGTTGTTTGTTTTAATAGCCATACACCAAATAATTTCGTTATTATGATTGAAGATACAAAATACTGGTACATAAAGAATCATAAATTATTTGAACAACTTACTAATGAAGAGGTGGATCAACTTTGTATTATTTCAAATATGAAAAATGCCAATAAAAACGATACTATATTTTTTTCGGATTCTGAAATTAAAAAAGTATTTATTCTAAAAGTTGGTACTGTAAAAATTTGTAGAGAAGATAGTAATGGTAAAGAAATAATATCGGAACTGCTTACCGAAGGTGACATTTTTGGACATATAAGTTCAACTAAAATCGCAAATGAAAAGGCAGAATATGCAATTGTTATAAGTGATAATGTTAAACTTTGTTTTTTTGAACAGGCTAATTTTATGAATGTGTTAAAAAATAACCCAAATTTATCTCTAAAATACACAGATACTGTGAATGAAAAATTACTATCGTTTAAGCAAAAGTACGAAGATTTAATTTTTAAAGATGTTGAAACACGAGTAGCTGACTTTTTTAAGAAGTATGCTACACACCACGGAAAAATTAATAATGGTAAATTAGAAATGGAAATGATGTTAACTCATCAAGAAATTGCCGATTATACTGCGTCTTCTCGTCAATCTGTAACCTCAATTGTTAATAATTTAGTTGTAAGCGGTAAAATAATTTACGAAGGCCGAAAAAAAGTTATTATACCAGATATTAGTAAATTATAATTATTTCTTTTTGTCGTTTAAACGACACTTTAAAATTAATTCATCATCTACCTTTGTTTTCGGATATGAGAATTCTTATTTTAAATATATTTTTGATTTTTTCTGTTTCTTTTTTTTCTCAAACTAATGAAAATGATAAACGGAAAAAACAATTTAATATATCTGCTGATGGTTTAGCAATTGAGGGTTATGACCCACTAAGTTATTTTTTAGGTAACCCTAAAAAAGGATTAATAAATTTAAGCTATACTAATAGTGGTATTACGTATTATTTCGCTTCACAAACTAATTTAGATTTATTTAAAAAATCGCCCACTAAATATGAGCCTGCGTACGGAGGTTGGTGCGCGTATGCGATGGGAGCCACCGGCGAAAAAGTAGAGATTGACCCTAAGACTTATAAAATTGTAGAAGGAAAATTATATCTTTTTTATAATGCTTACTTTAACAATACGCTGCCTAAATGGAATAAAGATGAAATGAATTTAAAAGCTAAAGCTGATAAAAATTGGTTAATATTTTACAAATGAGAAAAATATTTCTGTTCATCCTTATAGTTTCAGTATTTGGCTGTAAGAAAAAAAATGGCACTTCCAAATCATTAAATCAAAATTATGATACCGAAAATGCTACATTACTTTTTAGAGCAAATTTTGTTTCTAACGCTCATCCAACAACAGGTTGTGTTAGTGTTTATGAACTAAATGGCACTAAAAGTTTAGTTTTTGAGGGTTTCAAAACCGATAGTGGACCTGATTTAAAAGTATACCTCTCAAAATCTACAAGTAATTCTAATATTGTAGACTTAGGAGCTTTAAAATCATTAAGTGGGAATTTTAATTACACTTTAGATAATTCTGTTAACTTGGGAGAGTATAAACACGTATTAATTTGGTGTGAAGATTTTTCAGTTTTGTTTGGAAATGGAGTTTTACAATAATGAATAAAACCAAAAATATAATATCGTGGATTTTTGCCATTATTTCGGCATTAATAATGTTGCAAACGCTTTACTTTAAATTTTCTGCTGCGCCTGAAAGTGTTTACATTTTTTCGACCTTAGGTATTGAGCCATGGGGAAGGATTGGGAGCGGAATAGGTGAATTAATCGCCTCTATATTAATAATTATTCCTTCTTTAAGATGGCTTGGGGCAAGTTTAGGATTAGGAATAATAACTGGAGCGTTATTTGCGCATTTAACAAAATTAGGAATTTCAGTGCAAAACGATGGAGGTTATTTGTTTGTACTTGGAATAATTGTATTTGTTGGTTGCGGAATATGTCTGTATCTTGACAAAGAAAAGGTGAAACAAATTTATGCCCGAATTTTCTCTCGAAATCAAAAACACACTTAAATTATTACGCATTCCGTTTTCAATTTTGCTAATGCCCATTTTTTTGTTAGCAGTTAGTCAAGTAAAAGATATAAATATTTACAAAGCAATTTTTGCGTTTATAATTATTCATTTATTGGTTTACCCAGCCAGTAATGGTTACAATAGTTATATTGATAAAGATGAAGAGAGTATTGGCGGTATTGAGAAGCCGCCTTTACCAACACAACAATTGTTTTATGTAACATTGATTTTGGATGTTTTATCTATAATAATTTCGATATTTTTCGTGAACATAAATTTTGCACTTGCAATATTAATGTACGTAATCGCTTCTAGAGCCTACAGTTCAAAACAAATTCGTTTAAAAAAGTATCCTATTCTTGGTTTCTTAGTTGTTACTATATTTCAAGGAGGCTTTACCTATTTTATGAGCACATTAGGTATAACAAATTCTGATTTTATTTTCTCTCCAGAAAATGGGTTTATTTTAATGGCTTCATCTTTACAGATTGCGGGAGCTTATCCACTCACCCAAATTTATCAGCACCAACAAGATTTAAAAGATGGTGTAAAAACAATTAGTTATAAATTGGGGTATAAGGGAACATTTTTGTTTACCGCAATAATGTTCGGTTTGTGTAACCTTTTTTATTATTTTTATTTTAATTCCCAAAATCAATTAAAGCAATTTTATATTTTACAACTTTTCTTTCTACCCATAGTTATTTTTTTTAGTAGTTGGTTTTTAAAAGTTTTAAAAAATAGCAACCAAGCGAACTATAAAAATACGATGCGAATGAACATAATTGCTTCGTTATGCATGAATGGTTGTTTTGGCATACTAATAATTTTAAATAAATTAAATTGAGTTACATTTCACAAATACAGACCTCAGTCCCCGATTATAAACATCATCAAAGGGATATTATTGCCTTTTATCAAAATGCTATAGATGATGAAAGTACGAAACGGAAAATTAAGATTATTGGGGAAAAGGCAGCTATAGATACACGATACTCGGTACTTGATGATTTTAGTAAAACAGAAAATGATTTTTCTTTTTTTCCTAAAAACAGATTTTTAATACCTGAGCCTACACTGAATCAGCGTATGGCAGTTTTTAAAAATCATGCGCTTGACTTATCCTTAAAAACTATAAAAAAATTAAATGGTTTTGAAACCTTAAAAGAAACTATTACGCATATTATTACCGTAACTTGCACCGGATTATATGCTCCTGGTTTAGATATAGAAATAATACGTGAGCTTGGGTTGAATAGTTCAATACACCGAACTTCGATAAATTTTATGGGATGCAATGCAGCTATTTTAGCCTTAAAACAGGCCGATTTAATTTGCAAAAATACTTTTAACTCTAGTGTTTTAATTGTTTGTACCGAGTTATCCACTTTGCATTTTCAAACCGATTTTAGTGATGATTATCTACTTTCAACTTCTTTATTTGGCGATGGTTGTGCCGCAATTATCGTAAGTTCAGAAAGTCTTTACGAAATTGATTGCCCAAAAATTAAAATAGATTCGTTTCATTCTTCTATTTTGCATAAAGGTAAAAGCGATATGACCTGGAATATTTCAGACAAAGGATTTATTTTAAATTTAAGTTCTTATGTTTCAGAGCTAATTAGTGATAATATTAAAACCATGCTAGAGGCTTTACCAATTAAATCGTCAAACATTCATTATTGGGCTATACATCCGGGAGGCAAAAAAATAATTGATGATTTTGCTAAAGTGATGGGTTTATCGAAAGAAGATTTAAAAGCTTCCTATACAATTTTAAGAAATTATGGAAACATGTCGTCACCAACAGTTTTATTTGTTTTAAAAGAACTAATTTCTTCAACCAGGTATAATAAACCTGATGAAAGCATTTTAACTGCTGCTTTTGGCCCGGGTTTAAGTATCGAAACTATGCTGTTACGATATGTTTAAACATAGAAGTTATAAAAAAGAATTGTTAGATGGAGATTCAATTCCAGATAAAGACTTGTACCAAAATTTAAAAGAGTTAAATACCATAAACAATTTATTAGGAGGATACAGAATTAGCTTTAATGCATTAAAGAAAGTATTAGCTAAGACAAAGCCACTGGTATTAGTAGACATTGGATGTGGTGGTGGTGATACCTTAAAACAAATACAATGTTGGAATATTAAACAAAACTACCAGCTAGATTTAATAGGCATTGATTTAAAACAAACTTGTATTGATTATTCAACTCAAAATAATAATACAGAGATTAAATTTGTTTGTGACGATTATAAAGCTATTTTAAATTATATTCCAAAGGTTGATATAATTCACGCATGTTTATTTTGCCACCATTTAACGGAGCGTGAAATAGTTGACCTAATAAAATTTTGTAAATCGCATCAAATAACTTTAATTATAAATGATTTAGAGCGGAATCCGATTGCCTATTACGCAATTAAAGTGTTAACGCAACTATTTTCAAAATCCTATTTAGTGAAAAATGATGCGCCCTTATCTGTTTTACGTGGTTTTAAAAAATCAGAATGGAAAGGAATGATTCAGCAGGCTGAAGTGAAAAATTATTCAATAAACTATAAATGGGCTTTTCGCCATGAGGTAATTGTATATGCAAACTAATAAATTAACATACGATTGCGCTATTATTGGTGGTGGTTTAGCCGGACTTTGTCTCTCTATACAACTAGTAAAAGCCGGACATAAAGTAATTTTGTTTGAAAAAAACGAATACCCATTTCATAAAGTTTGTGGCGAGTATATTTCTAATGAGAGTTGGAGTTTTTTGGAAGAATTGGGAGTACCACTTTCTAATATGAATCTGCCAAAAATTAATCAATTAGGCGTCTCGTCCACCAAAGGTTTTATGTTAGAAGCACCTTTAAAAATGGGTGGTTTTGGCATAAGTAGATATACATTAGATAATGAACTAGCTAAATTAGCAAAACAAAATGGCGTTACTGTTTTCGAAAATTGTAAAGTAAATGATGTAAAAACGAGTAATAATATTTATACACTTCATACAACTAATGGCGTTTATACTTCTAAAATACTATGCGGTAGTTATGGAAGACATAGCCCAATGTTTATGGATAAAAAGTCTAAAACATCGACCCAAAATTATATTGGCGTTAAATACCATATTAAAACAAGTTTTATAGATAATAGAATTGAGTTACATAATTTTAAAGATGGTTATTGTGGCATATCTAAGGTAGATAATGATACCTATTGTTTATGTTATATAACCACCTCAAAAAATTTAAAAGATAACGGTAACGACATCAAAAAAATGGAAGAAGCTATATTAATGCAAAACCCTTATTTAAAAAAATATTTTAGTAGTTCGCAATTTTTATTTGAAAAACCGGTAACAGTAAGCCAAATAACATTTAATAAAAAAAGCACTTATAGCAACGATTTTTTTATATTAGGCGATGCTGCCGGCGCTATTGCACCGCTATGTGGTAATGGGATGAGTATGGCCATGCGCACATCAAAGATTTTAGCAATCGGTTTAACTAATTATTTTAATAATTCAATCTCAAAAAACGAATTAATAAAATTATATCAAAAAGAATGGGACGCTAATTTTTCAACGCGAATAAAAGTAGGTTATTACCTACAACAAGTTTTAGGTAAAAATAAAATTACACATGTAAGTTTAAAATTTTTGTCTAAAACTCCTCAACTTTTGCAAAAACTAATTTCATTAACACACGGGCAAACGTTCTAATCAATAATCAACTTACCAGTTTTTATAACACTATTTTTTGATTTAATAGTATATAAATATATCCCTTGCGAAACGCTTGAAGCATCAATTGTTTCGGTAGGTAATTCTATAGTTTTAGTTATTAATTTTCTTCCGGAAATATCGTAAAGAACAAAATCTAAATTATCAGTTGTTTTATCCTGTTTAACTGTAATATTTTTTTCGCTAGCAAAAAATACAGATATTGTAGAATTCGCAATATTATTAGTGTTAATTGATGTTGGTATTGCGAAGTTTGAATTTGCGTCAACAGCTTCAGATTGCACAACTGCTTTGCTTGTTCCATCTTGCAAAATTGCTATTGTTTGCATTCTTGCAAAATTCCATGCTACATTTGCCGGAGAAGATTGTGTGTAAACTACCGAGTCACCAATAACCGAAGGTAGGGTGATAGAAATACCGGATGTTCCAGTATAAGATTTTCGAAATACATTATAATGTTTCGGTTCACCATTACTGCCTGTATAAAAAACAGTATCTTCGGCTAAAGCCACAAATAATTTTAAATTGGTTAATGTATGCGTTGCCATAGTTTTTATAATGACTGTGGAACGAATAGAATCAACACCAAATTTAGTTTGACGAATTTTAATACTTGCAGGCGATGTTTGCGCAAGATATGGGGTAAATAAGGATGCATTACTATAATCGGCAGACCCAGAAATAACAACGCCTTGAATTACTAAACGAGGAGTGCCACCATATATACCATAATAATTCGTTCTGCCATCATTTTCTGTTACATTATGCTGACTTAAAACGCAAGCAGCATAGGGAGAGCTTGGATGAATAGCCAGATGTATAACGCCACTTTGTGCATTAAAGTTAGTATAAAAACCGGGGTTACGTGATGCACAAATACTACATTTTGTATTTGTAAAATGTTCTACAATTACTTTTTTTGGCACTTGAGCATTTATTGAACCTACAATTAGTAACGAAGCAAATAAACGGGTTAATTTTTTCATTTTTATTAATTAATTATTCAATTTCAAAGATATAATAGAGAATGTAATCCAAAAGTCGTGTAAACGACAATTTTACATTATTTATGGAATTAATTTTACATCACCAAAACTATGAAAAAGAATATTTCAATTTTACTTTTAAGTGTTGCCTTTAATTTTTTAAATGCTCAAACGTATCCAACTGGTTTAGTAGTTAATGACAAAGCCCCTGAATTTACAGCAAAAGATCAAAATAATAAATCTGTTACGTTAACAAATCTTATAAAAAAAGGACCAATAGTAATAGTGTTTTATCGTGGAGAATGGTGTCCTTATTGCAATAAACAGCTGAAAAACCTTGAAGACTCGTTAACCCTAATAGTAAAAAAAGGAGCTACGTTAATAGCAATTACACCCGAAACACGCGAAAACGTAGATAAAACTATTACTAAAACAAAACTTACTTATTCTGTGCTCTCAGATGACAGTTTAAAAATAATGAATGCCTATAAAGTAGCTTTTACATTAGATGCTAAAACTACCGAAAAGTATAAGGGTTATGGTATTAGTTTAAATGAAAGAAATGGTAGCAACGGAAATAATTTACCAGTGCCTGCAGTATACGTAATTAATAAAGAGGGAAAAATTACATATTCATATTTTGATAAAGATTATAGAAATAGAGTAAGTGTTAAAGAAATAGTATCTCATCTGTAAAATTTTAAATCACTAAATGCAGATTAATAAATATATTTTTTTAGTAATTGTATTTTTAATTTGCAAAAGTATTTTCCCAAATCCTACAGACTCAATAAAGTTTAAAATTGGTGCCTTGCCATCTGCATTTTATACACCCGAAACCCGCTTTGGGTTTGGTGGATTAATTTATACTTATTTTAAGTTTGGTAAAAACGATTCGCTTACTAAGAAATCTAATACACAAAGTTACGCTTCCTACACTTTAAACAAACAAATTTATATTGAAAACGACTATAGGATTTGGACAAAATCAAACCTTTATTATTTTACTGGCTCATTAGATTTTAGCAGGTTTCCGGAATATTTTTACGGCGTTGGAAATGATACCAAAACAGATGAAAGGATTATGATTTCGTTTGATATTTTTAAAATAAAAGCAAAAAATTTAAAACTCCTACATAATAATATTTATGGAGGAGTGTTTTATCAGTATCAAAAACTGTATAATCAAAATGTTGCAATAGTAGCATCGGAAATGTGCGAAACAACAACTGGAGCGGCAGGCTACAAGGCAAGTGGTATAGGCCCAATTTTTATTTTTGATAAACGAGATAATCCTCTTAATCCCGAAAGCGGTGCCTATGTCGAAACCTCATTTCAATATTTTAATAAACAAATTGGCAGCGAAACAAATTTCAAATCATTTATTTTAGATGTAAGAAAATACAAAACCTTTTTTAAAAAACTGGTTTGGAATGGCAATGTATATGTTCATGTTAACAAAGGCGAAGTTCCTTTTAGAATGCTTGCCACAATTGGTGGAGCTCGCTTTTTAAGAGGTTATTATAATGGCAGATTTAGAGATAATAATATGATTATAATGCAAAAGGAAATGAGATTGCCGGTTTACAAACGACTGGGCATAGCTGTCTTCGGTGGATTGGGTGCCGTTTCAAAAACTTTACCCGATTTTTATAAAAATGAAATTCACTATAATTATGGTGCAGGTTTGAGAATAAAAATAAATAAAAAAGAAAACACGAATTTAAGGATTGATTATGGTCTCACAAAAGATTCTCAAGGTTTATATGTGGTGTTTGCTGAAGCATTTTAGATTAATTTGTTTTACTTTAATTTCATTAATCAAACTAAATGGTACTTCACAAACTATTGTGAAAAATTTTTATATGGATTCAGTTACTACTTATTTAAAAGATGAGATTCCAATGATTAGAAAATATATTCCTCTTCAATTCGAAAATCCTATAAAAATTGCCTTACAGTATTTCCCTGAATTAAAAAATATATCTATAAAATTTAAACTCAAGGAAAATAATTCTCCACTTTCAGCACGACCGACTCTATTTAGCTTTTTTAAAAAGGCCCAAAAACGAAAATATATTATTTTTATAAGTACCTCTACGCATTCAAAATTTGATTCTATTCTTTTAAAAAATCTTACGTTTAATTCACAAATAGGAGTTATAGGGCATGAGTTAAGCCATATTAGTTTTTACAATAAGCGCAACAGTTTTTATTTTATAAAATTGGTTGTAATGCATTTAAGCAAAAAATCTATAGATAAATTTGAATATAATACAGATATGCTCTGTATTCAACATGGCTTGGGTTATCAACTTTTAAGCTGGAGCACTGAAGTAAGAATGAAATTAAACTTAATACAATGGAAAGGTATAAAACAAATGCAGGCAAATGGTCGTGAGCGTTATATGAATCCACAAAGTATTATTGACACCATACAAGCTTTAAAAATGTATGTTAATGTCGCTAAACCGACAAATTAATTTTTGCCAATAAATTAATTTTGTTTAAATATTTTGAAATGAAAAAAATAGTGCTCCATATATTCTTAATTACTTTATGTGTAAATTACACTCAAGCGCAAGATACAAGTCATATAAAAAAGGGTTATAAATACAACAACCACTTTGATTTAGCATTAGCAGGTACAGGTAAACATTTTTTGGCCGCATTATCTTGGGTACATTTACATCCAATTACCAAAAAACAACGTTTTAAAATCGGATATGGTGTTCGCTTTAATAATTATTACGGTAATAATTTAAATTACGTTACAGCTCCTGCGAAACTTACTTCTAAAAGAACAGACCCTGGCGTATTGTTTTCTGAAATATTTTATGAAAACATAGATACTTTTTTTGTTTCTAATTCTCAGCAAAACTCTTTAAATTTGAGTATAAATTTACAATTTACCATAAAACAAAAATTTGACGTTGGTTTTAATATTGATGCTATTGGTGTTTCTTTTGGATCAAAAACTACCGGAACATATAAAAGCTATCAAGCTCCCGCTGATAATAATACTTTACAAACAGCCTCTCCAACACCTTTTAATCTTTTATTAGTTAGTGATAATGATATAGGCTCATTAAACTCCGAATTATATTTTCGTTACTGGTTTAAACCAAGATTGGCAATTAAAGCTGGTGCCTCGTTTTTCTTTAGCGAATATACAACTGTCAATAAATTACGTTTAGATAACAACCGCTGGCGAAATAAATCATTAATGCCATTGTTGGCAATTACTTATTCACCTTTCAGATAATTAAATAATGAAAAAAAATAAATTATACACTTTAACAATACTTTGTGTTTTTTTAAATATAGTCCTTAAGTCTCAAAATACAGAGTGGACGGTAACAACGTCTAAAATAACATTTAAAATAAAAAATGCCGGATTTAATGTCGACGGTACTTTTGGCGGTCTAAAAGCAAAAATTAACTTCGATGCTTCTAAATCTTATAGTAATACAATTGAAGCTTCAGTTGATGCTAAAACCCTTAATTCAGGTAACTCAGGCCGAGATGGCCATTTAAAAAAGGAAGAGTATTTTGGGGTAGATAAATTTCCAATTATTTCACTTACAGGAACAACTTTCGCTAAGCAACCAGACGGCAGCTTTAAAGGCTATTTTAAATTAACACTTAAAAATACAACCAAGGATATTGTTATTCCTTTTACCTTTGTGGAAAAAGAAGGAAAAGGTACTTTCAAAGGCGGTTTCACAATTAATAGGTTAGATTATGGAGTCGGCTCATCAAGTATGATTTTGTCAAATAATGCCAACTTAACATTAGAAGTAAATGTTATAAAAAAATAATATGCTGAAACAAAACTCAATAAAACAATTACTTCAATTAGAATCTATTCTAAACCAAGTAAACGAACAAGATTATTCTAAACCTTTAAAAGTTTTGGATAATAGCTCAATTGGCAAACATGTTAGGCATATTTTAGAATTTTATGAGTGTTTGTTTATTTCAAATACAAATGATACTATTTGTTACGACGATAGAAAACGTAATTTTTTATTAGAAGAAAATGTACGCTATGCAACCGATTATGTTTTCCAAATAATTGATACATTAGAGCAGGTTACTGCAAATAAACGATTATTGCTCATGTCTAAATATAACGCTGCAGAAATTATAGTAGAAACTTCCTTGTTTCGTGAAATAACTTACAATATTGAGCATACAGTGCATCATTTAGCAATTATTCGTATTGCTGTTTCATCAGAATTGAATTATATAAAATTATCAGATGGCTTTGGTTATGCCGATTCGACACTTAGCTATTTAAAATCTCAAAAAATGACGCGATAATAAATGTGTACCGTTACCTATCTTCCACAAAACAATAATGGTTTTATTTTAACCTCAAATAGGGATGAAGATATTGCCAGACAAATAGCTTTACCAGTTGCTAAATATGTTGTAAATGACAGAAGCATCTATTTTCCAAAAGATCTAAATGCTGGAGGAACTTGGATTGCAACTGGCTCAAATGGTTTTACTGTCTGTTTACTAAACGGTGCTTTTAAAGCGCATACATCAAGTGGGAATTACAAAAGAAGTAGGGGGTTGGTGGTACTCGATTTTTTTAATTACACTTCGCAGTATGATTTTATTGAACAGTACGATTTTTCTAATATCGAACCTTTTACATTGATTTTTGTAAAACACACTAATAACACCATTGGTGTTTGCGAACTAAGATGGGATGGTGAAAAAACACATCACATAAATTACGATGCCTCATTGCCTCATATCTGGTCTTCTGTTACATTGTACAACGACGAAGTAATTCATCAAAGACAAAATTGGTTTAACGATTGGGTAAAAAATAATTCGATTTTTACAAGAGATGCAATATTGATGTTTCATCACTTTGGTGGCACTGGCGATAATCAAAACGACATAGTAATAAACCGACCTACAAAAAGAACAGTTAGCATTTGTTGTATAAACAAAATAAATACCACCGATACGGAAATAATTTATGAAGATGTAATAAATAAAAAATTTTATAGTAATAAAATTATTACAGCTTAAATGCGTTTACCCTTATTATTTTATAAAATGTTTAAGTATGAATATTGGCCAATGCTTTTATTTTATATTCCCGTATTACCTTATTGGTTTTATTTAGCTATAAAAAATAAATCGTTGGCCTATTTTAGTGTTGCAAACCCAGGCATAGAATTAGGCGGTTTTTTTGGAGAGAGTAAATCCGAAATTTTAGCGTTGATAGATAAAGAGTATTTACCAAAGAGTGTTTCAGTAAAAATTGAAGCAAATTTTATGGATTTAAAAAATCAACTGATACAACAAGCTATATTTTACCCTATAATTGCTAAACCCGATGTTGGAGAACGAGGAAATGATGTTTGTAAAATAAATTCTGAAACTGAACTCATATATTATCATACCAATACAAAGTTTAGTTATATTATTCAAGAGTTTATTGATTACGAATTCGAATTCGGTGTTTTGTATAGTCGTTTACCAAATTCAACAAGCGGCATAGTAACATCGGTAACGTTAAAAGAATTTTTAACTGTAATAGGTGATGGAAAATCCACCATTTTACAATTAATGCAAAAAAGTACACGGGCGCGTTTTCAGCTGAAACGCTTGAAAAAACAAATGGGAAACGAGATAAATAGAGTTTTAAGTACTAACGAAACATTTTTATTAGAACCAATTGGTAACCATTGCCGTGGAACCCGTTTTATAAATTTTAATCACATCATAAATCAAAATTTACACCAAACATTCGATAAAATTAGCGTGCCAATAAATGGTTTTTATTATGGCAGGTACGATTTAAAAGTAAAAAGTATAAGTGATTTACAAAACGGAGTAAATATAAAAATTATGGAATTAAATGGAGCAAGTTCCGAACCGGGTCATATTTACGACACATCCTTTACACTATTTAAAGCCTATAAAGATTTGCTTTGGCACTGGAAACGACTTTCAAGTATTTCTGCTATAAACATAAAAAAAGGTTTAAAGCCTGTAGCTTTTAGCGTTATTGTAAAATCATATTGGAAATTTGTTTTGTTTAAAAAGTAATTACGTTACAAATTTGTCAATTTTTAAAACTCCTCAAAATTTCGTAACTTTGTAGTTAACTGTTACTTAAATAATGATTCCTTTTTCTCCCCCTCGCATTGACGATAAAATATGTAACGAAGTTGTTTCAGCCCTAAAAAGTGGTTGGATAACTACCGGTCCAAGAACGAAATCTTTCGAAAAAAAAATAACCGAATACTGTGGTAACAAAAGCACTTTATGTTTAAATTCTGCCACAGCTGGGCTGGAGATTATGTTGCGTTGGTTTGGTGTAAAGGAGGGCGACGAAGTTATTTTACCGGCCTACACATACAGTGCAACGGCCAATGTTATTATTCACTGCGGCGCTACTCCGGTTTTTGTAGATGTGAATGCAGATGATTTTAATATCTCCGTTTCTGAAATTGAAAAAGCCATTACATCGAAAACAAAAGTAATTATGCCGGTTGATTTTGGTGGCTTTCCTTGCGATTATGAAACTATAAATAAATTGGTTGAAAGTCGTAAAGATATTTTTGCCCCAAACAATTCAATCCAAAAATCATTAGGTAGGGTTTTAATATTAAGTGATGCGGCGCACTCTTTTGGTGCTTCAATCAATGGTGTTAAAACAGGCAGTTTAACAGATGTTAGTGTATTTTCGTTTCATGCGGTAAAAAATTTAACCACAGCCGAAGGCGGCGCAGTGGCTTTAAATTTACCGGCTCCATTTGATAATGGAGAGATATACAAACAACTCTGCATTAAAACACTGCATGGACAAAACAAAGATGCTTTAGCGAAAACTCAAAAGGGGAATTGGAAATACGATATTGTTGAGGCCGGTTACAAATGTAACATGACGGATCTAACAGCTGCCATTGGCCTGATAGAACTCGAGCGTTACGAAAATGATACCTTAGTAAAACGAAAACATATTGTTGATAGTTACACTAATTTACTAAAAAATGACACTCGTTTTCAATTACCTGTATTTGAAACGGACACAAAAATAAGTTCGTATCATTTATACCCTTTACGTATTAAAAATATTACCGAGCAACAACGCGACGCCATTATGCAACATATTTTTGACGCGGATGTTAGCGTGAATGTGCATTTTATTCCTGTGCCCGCAACTAGTTTTTATAAAAATTTGGGTTACGATATGGCGAATTACAAAACCACTTACGATAATTTTAGCCGAGAAATTTCATTGCCTGTATTTTATGATTTAACCGACGAACAAATAAAAACCGTTGCAAATGCTGTGATTGAAGCAGTAAACAAAGTATGCTAAAACGTATTTTTGATATTTTATGTTCATTTATCGGTCTAATTCTTTTATCCCCTTTATTTATTATTATTTGCTTGCTGGTGGGTTTAAGTTCTAAAGGCGGTATATTTTTTTTACAAACACGTGTTGGAAAAAATAATAAAGATTTTAAATTATTTAAATTCCGAACCATGCACACCAACTCAGATAAAAAAGGTTTACTAACTGTTGGCGGAAGAGACCCTCGCATTACTCCGGTTGGTTATTATTTGCGAAAATATAAACTAGACGAATTGCCGCAACTATTAAATGTATTTTTTGGAAGTATGAGTTTAGTTGGTCCAAGACCTGAAGTTCGTAAATATGTGGATTTATACACTGACGAACAAAAGAAAGTGTTGTTGGTAAAACCCGGCATTACTGATTATGCCTCTTTAGAGTATTTTAGCGAAAACGAATTATTGGCAAAATCTTCTAATCCCGAAAAAACATACATTGAAGAGATTATGCCAGCAAAATTAGAATTGAATAAAAAATACATTTTAGAGCATAGTTTATTAACAGACATTAAGATAATTTTTAACACCTTTAAAAAGATTGTTTCATAAATTAGTTGTCACTTCGAGTAGCGAGGAACGAGCGTATCGAGAAGTTCTCGATACGAAAATTTAAAGAGACAAAATTTTCTACTCGAACTGACGAGTAATTTTTAAAGTAAATAAATTAATTATGAAATTCTTTTCTGATTTTTTTAAAGCCATTGGCAACTGTTTTAAAGCTTTCCCAGTTTTATTCGAAAAAGGCTTATGGCCATATATGTTTATTCCACTCATAATTTGGATTGGTGTTTGGATTGCTACAATTTTTGGATTAATGTCACTAGCAACGTATATTTCTGAATGGTTAAGCGGTTATGTTAATGCTGAATCCATACCCGAAACTGGTCACTGGTTATCATTTGCACGCCCGGTATTAGTTGGTAAATTGAGTTTTTTAATTGGACTCGTTTTAAAATTAATTTTTTGGTTCATCAGTGGCACCTTTGTTAAGTATGTGTGGTTAATGGTATTATCGCCGGTATTTGCTTTACTTTCTGAAAAAACGGATGAAAAACTAACAGGAGCTAACTTTCCGTTTAATTTAAAGCAACTGTTTAAAGATGTGTTTAGAGGTATTGCGATTAGCTTACGTAATATGATATTAGAATACCTTTTTATTTTTGTTTGTTTTTTATTAAACCTGTTTTTTCCACCCTTATTTTTTATTACCACTCCTTTTTTGTTTTTATTAGGCTGGTATTTTATCGGTTTTTCTTTATTAGACTATAATAGCGAACGTCACAAATATGGTGTAAGTAAAAGCATACAATTTATAAAACAAAATCGCGGTTATGCTTGTGGTATTGGTTTTGTTTATAGTGTGTTTATGGGCTTACCATTTTTGCTTGGCGATATAATTGGTGTTGTATTTGGTCCTGCCGTAGCGGTAGTTGGTGCTACTTTAAGTTTTTTAGAGTTACAAAAGAAAAAATAATTTCATTGCCTTATTCTTAAAACTGTGTTTAGTACCCATTCTATAATTGCTATCCGTGTATTTACAAGTAAGGTAAGCTTGAATGAATATCAACTATTTTAAATCTGGATTGTGTTTTTTGTTTATGTTGTTATATTTTTATTCCAATAAGACAAACATCATCTATTTGTTCAAAATCCCCTTTCCATTCTTCAAAAATCTTGTAAATTATAGAAGATTGCTGCTCCATTGGCAGAGTGCTATTTTTAGTCAATACTTCTGAAAGTTGTTTGTATTTAAATTTTTTGCCATTTGGACCACCAAATTGATCGGCGATACCATCGGTAAATAGATAAAATGTCGACCCCAGTTTATACTCAATTTGGTGGGTAGTAAAGGGTCTTGGATTGTCAACCTTTCCAATTGCTTGTCTGTCTGCCTTTATTTCCAAAATCTCATCATTTGTAATATACCATAATGAATTGTAAGCACCACTCCAAAATATTGTTTTGTTCTGTGAATCAATACATAAAAGGGATATGTCCATACCATCTTTTACCTCGTTGATACTTTTTTCGAATGTTTGAACAACAAGTTCGCGTGTTTTATCTAGAATTTTTCCGGTTTCTGTTTCATTAAATTCTTTAACGGAACGATTGAGCGCATTTAAACAAATCAATGAAACCATAGCGCCAGGAACACCATGACCCGTGCTGTCAGCTACAGCAATATAAAATTTATCATTTAAGGCTTCTAACCAGTAAAAATCACCAGAAACAATATCTTTTGGTTTGTATAGAACGAAGTTGTCAGGTATGTGATAATCAAGAAATTCTTTAGGTGGGAGAAGTGCTTGCTGGAGTCCTTTTGCATAGGCAATACTTTCAAGTATCTCTTGTTGTTTCCCTTCAATTAAAACTTTTTGATTTGTTAATTCTAGCGTTCTATCAAAAACTTCTTTTTCCAAGAATCTATTTCTTTCCAACACATCCTCTGTTAGCTCGTGCTCCCCTTCTTTTAGCCTATAATCTGGTTGAGAACCATGAACATGTGTCACCTTCCATTTGTTATTTTCCTTTTTAAAAATAGTAGTTAGTCTGGTATTTTCTCTAAACGCCTTCCCATTTACATTTTCAACAAACATAACATTGCTCTCAACCCATGCAACGTCAGACAAAACGGACACTTTGGACCATAATGTCTCCATTTCAAAAGGATCTGGATTTTGAAGAAGGCCACGTTCGTTAAATTCTCGGTATTGTTTTATTCCAATAGCATGCTCGTGCTGGGCGGTGCCAAAAAAAGTAATATCATCTGAACATACAGAAAATCTCTGATTCAAGTCTCTTTTACATAATCCGTCCCAAAAAATGCTGTGAACTTCTAATATTTCAAGTTCTTGAGTTGTCATGTTTATTGCAAATAGAGCTTATTTTTTAACTTTAAAAGTGTAATTAGAGTTTATTTTCTTTTCCCTATTTATACAAATATACAATTATTTGATTTGGCATTGTAATTGAAAATAGTTGGGGTATTAGTTCATAACCAGATCAGAAAAAGTAAAAATACTACCCAAATAAACAGCCAATAATATTTCATCTGTTGGGTAACAGAATTGTCATTTTGTTATTAGCAGCATTCAATTTTATCAAAGTCGAGTTCGCCAAATAATACTTCCATTTAGAGGATCCATGGCGATAATAAATCCACCACAATTAAAATAAAGGATATTTACAGAGTATTTGCAAGTTGTAATTTCATTAATGTTATTTGAATCCGTTACTTCCAAATCAACGCTTGTTTTCTTCCAAATGGATTTGAAATTAAAATCTTTTGCCTCTAATAAAAAATCTTGTTTATCAGTAGTAGTATAATGCCCGAATACAAAAACTTTTTTTAAAGTATCAATGCAAAGAAAAAAGGGTTCGATGTATTCAGAAGAATCTGTTACCTGAAACAGTTGTTTTCTGCTTTCATCAGGAACAATACGTTTTAAAGTCCCGTTTTTAGAATAGGCATATCTCAAAAAGCAATCTTGTTTTTGGTAAGATTTGTAAATACATAGCTCAGAACTTTTTCCTATAAATTCCGGCCTGAAAATATTTTTTGGTTCGGAATGGAGTATTTTTTTAGAAAAGGGTTCGAACCAATATTTTTTTCCGTTTTTACAATTTAATTCAATGTAAGGTACAAAACTATACGAGTTGTTTTGATTATCAGAAATGGATTCAAGCCCCACACTTAATTCCGGTAAAATTTTATCCCATTCATTAAATTTAATTTCGTAAACTGTTTTTAAATTTGTTGCATCAAAAACTACCAAATTTTTATCAGAAATATAACATAAGGTGTCGTTTCTAATCCCTGTAATAGAGGCATTCTGCCCAATATAATTTCTATCTTTTTTCTTTCCTGTTTTTTTATCTATAAAATGTAGTCTGCATACATTTTCATTTCCCGATTCACCACCACGTTCGTATTGTTCAAATAGACAAATTGTTTTGTCTCCAACAAGAATTTTTTCGAACGTATGAGCCAAACCGAGGTAAACAAAATTAAATGACAGCATAAATGCTGCACTGCAACAGTACATAAAGCCTTTATACATATAATTAAGTGTCTTTTTTTTGAAGGGGCTTAAAAATGATAATCCAACAAATAAAAACATAGTAACAATAGCAATTATTGTCAGATAAAGTGTACTGGAAAATAATCTGTCTAAAAAATACATCTTTATAAAAATAGGTATAAAAATAGTATTTAGTGAATTTTCAGATGTAAAAGCCTTTCAAGAAGTGTTTTAAAAAATTACAGGAATGTAATCGAGGGAATATAAAGAGAAAAATAATAAAGAGTTTCTTGCTTAATATCTTTTACCTATTTGCCGTAACAAGAAGTTATTCTCATATCGTCATTTTTTTGAATATCATTTGCGACATTGTCGCTTGGTAAACAATGTAAATGCCTTTTACTTTACGCTCTTGAACATAGTAACTGTTTATTATAAGCCTACCTTCTTTGTCAAGTCCAATAAAGGAAATTGCTGCCCCTGCTTTTGAAAGTCCGTAAAGCATTAAGTAACGTTTGCTTTCTATATGGTAATTTTTAATAGAAATTTTTTTGAAGCTACTGTTACCTTTTTGTTTTGCATAAAGTTTGAATTTGTCTGCCGTCAGTGAAAGAAAAACATCATCGTCTTTGAGGTCATTAACTACTTTAGATGTCCGATAAAATTTTTTATTAGCATAAACAACAGAGTCTTCATAAGCTATCGTTCTGTTACAAGCTATTCTCCAATTTCCAATGATTGCATTATTATCAGTTATCATTGTTGTTGTGTCGAGTTGAACGTGTGTCCGAGCAGAAGGAACACACCACCAAATATTAACACCATTGATAGTATAAGAAAGTCCCATTTGCGTCCGCATGATACCAGGTGTTAGATAACGATCAAATGTGTTATAGTCCTTGTCCCACTTCTCAAAAGTTGTTGTCGGGAACAAGTTACAATACTCTATGGGAAGTTCAACTATTTCTTTTGGTCGGCTGTCAACAACTTGTAAAAGTTCTTTAGGAAGTCCGCAAGATGTTAACAGGATTGCTGCCCCGATGAAAATGTAAATGTTTTTTAGTCTTTGTCCTGTCATTGCTATGTGGTAGGTTATAATTGCTTGTAACTCGCTTATATGCGTAATTTTATGAAACCAATACACCCAAATATAGATTTCTAAATACTATGCCCCATTTTGTTTCGCTTCGTTTCTAAGTAGCGAACATTATGTTTATTAGGGCTTATAACAATGGGGATATTTTCTACAATTTCTAATCCGTAGCCAATTAGTCCGGCACGTTTTTTAGGGTTATTGGTCATTAGTTTTATTTTTTGTAAACCTAAATCTCTTAAAATCTGAGCGCCAATGCCGTAATCACGCTCATCCATTTTAAAGCCTAATTCTAAATTGGCCTCCACGGTATCGCGCCCCATTTCTTGCAATTTGTATGCTTTTAATTTATTTAGTAAACCAATGCCACGGCCTTCTTGGTTCATGTATACAATTACCCCCTTGCCTTCTTTTTCTATCATTTCCATAGCGGCGTGTAACTGTGGCCCGCAATCGCAACGGCAACTACCAAAAATATCTCCGGTGACGCAGCTGCTATGCACGCGTACCATCACAGGTTCATCTTTTTCCCAGGTGCCTTTTATTAAAGCCAAATGCTCTTGGTTATTGGTAGTTACGTTGTAGGCAATTAAGTTAAAATCGCCCCAATTGGTAGGCATTTGCACTTCTACTTGGCGTTCAACAATACTTTCTTTAGCTAAGCGATAGCTAATTAAATCTTTAATGGTGATTAATTTTAAATCAAAACGCTCGGCAATTTTTACCAATTCGGGTAAACGCGCCATAGTGCCGTCTTCGTTCATTATTTCTACCAAGGCACCGCAAGGTTCAAAACCTGCCAAACGCGCTAAATCAATGGTCGCTTCAGTATGTCCAGTACGACGCAGCACACCGCCTTCTTTGGATTTTAATGGAAAAATATGTCCTGGTCTTCCAAAGTCCGATGGTTTTATAGTGGGGTCAATTAAGGCTTTTATGGTTTTGCTTCTGTCGGATGCGGAGATGCCGGTTGTGCATCCAAATCCTAATAAATCAATAGAAACCGTAAAAGCCGTTTCATGCGAACTGGTGTTGGCACTCACCATCATTTCTAATTGTAATTCTTTAGCACGTTTTTCAGTAACGGCAGCACATATTAAGCCACGGCCATGGGTGGCCATAAAATTTACAACCTCGGGTGTAGCATTGGCTGCTGGGGTAATAAAATCACCTTCGTTCTCTCGGTCTTCATCATCTACCACAATAATTACCTTGCCATTTTTTAAATCGGTTAAGGCTTCCTCTATTGTATTTAATTTAAATTCGCTCATACTTTAATATGTTTGTAAATTTACAGAATAAACCATTTTAAACGTCTTTTTGTTTTGCAACTAAATATAAATATCCTAAAAAATGCATTACAGCAGCCTTTACCCGGCGAAAAAATACAATTGCAAATGGCACCAAGTACCCGACCCATTATTAATTCAACACATTTAAAAATAACTGATTATAAGCAAAGTGCGGTAATGGTGGTATTATGTGTTGACGAAACAAATAACTTTTTTATACCTTTAATTGAAAGAGAAACCTATAATGGCACTCATAGCGGACAAATTAGTTTGCCGGGCGGTAAGTTTGATTTGGAGGACCTTGATTTGGAAACTACTGCCAAGCGTGAATGCTTTGAAGAAATTGGTTTAACAAGTATTGAGGTGTTAGGTAAATTAACATCTGTTTATATTCCGGTGAGTGGTTTTTTAGTGCAGCCTTATTTGGGATATTTTGAAGTTAAAAATCCTAATTTTGTAAAGCATGAGCGTGAAGTGAAATCGATTTTAAATTTAAGTATTGAAGAATTGTTGGATGATAATATTGTAAAGAATGGAAGTGTGACATTAGATTTAAGTATCAATCATCCTTATTTTGAAATGAAAGAATATAAAATTTGGGGCGCCACGGCAATGATATTAAACGAAGTGAAAGCAGTATTAAAAGAGGTAAGTCACTTCGAGTAGCATTTGCCTGCACTTTGCAAATGAGTATCGAGAAGTCGCACATCACAGTTCTCGATACAGCGCAAGGAGACAGCGCTTACTCGAACTGACAAATTGGAAATGAGTGGTTGTCATTTCGAGTAGCGAGGAATGAACGTATTGAGAAGTGTTCCGATAGAAGTTCTCGATATATTTCTTCGCTATCGCATAGAAATTACTCGAACAGACAGTTAAAATAACATTATAAATAATTAGAATGATAAAAAAAATTGGAATATTAACATCTGGTGGCGATTCACCCGGCATGAATGCCTGTATTAGAGCGGTAGTGAGAACCGCTATTTTCAATACTATTGAAGTAGTTGGTTTTATTAGAGGTTACGAAGGCTTAATTGATAATCAGTTTATAGAATTAAAACGCGAATCGGTTTCAGGTATTATACAAAAAGGCGGTACTGTTTTAAAAACAGCGCGCAGTGAGCGTTTCAGAACTGAAGAGGGGGTTAAGAAAGCAGCAGAAACATGCAAAGAGAATAATTTAGATGGTTTAATCATTATTGGTGGTGATGGTAGTTTTAGAGGTGCCATTGAATTAAGTAAACATATTGATATACCTATGATTGGTTGCGCAGGCACGATTGATAATGATTTGGTAGGAACAGATTTTACCATTGGTTACGATACAGCCATTAACACTGCAGTAGAAGCCATTGATAAAATACGCGATACAGCTGAAAGTCATGATAGAGTATTTGTCATAGAAGTAATGGGTCGCGATGCGGGATTAATTGCCTTGAGGAGTGCTATAGCGAGTGGGGCAGAGGCCTTGTTGGTGCCAGAAATTAAACAAGATATGGATGCATTAATTTCAAAAATTAAAAATTGGCGCAGTTCAAAAAGCAGTAAAATTATTATAGTGGCTGAGGGCGATGAAAGCGGTGGTGCATTTAAAGTAGGCGAAATAATTAAAAAACACTGCCCTGAATTTGATTTACGTGTTAGCATTTTAGGGCATATTCAGCGTGGTGGCAATCCTACCTGTATGGAGCGTGTAAATGCAAGCATTGTTGGGTTTAATGCCGTAAAAGCAATAATGGCAAAACATAAAAATCAAATGGTAGGTATCATTAATAAGCAGGTGGTATTTACACCTTTTGAAAAAGCGGTTAAACACATTCAAACTTTAAATAAAGATTTGGAAGAGCTCATAGATGTATTAAGCAGTTAATTATTTCCGTCCTCATAAAAATTTTCGTTAAAAAATCTATTTGCAATTAAAGGAAGAGGCAAGTATGACGGCTGATTTTTGTATCTCGCGAAGCGCTTAAATCAGCAAGCTTAATTGCAAATAAGATTTTAGAAAATTTTTATGAAGACTCGATTTTTGCTCAACTTTTTCTTGATAAAAAGTTGAAAAAAATACTAGGGTAGTAATTGAAGTGGCTTATTAATACTCTCCATCCGTCTCTACCTGAGAACTAATTCCTTGTTTTTTGAACACAGAAGTTACTTTGTAAGCATACCAAGCTAAATAGGCAAAGCAGCCAACCGTTAGTATGTAAGAAGTGTGTGCATTTAATGAATCCACCATTAAACCTTGTATGGGTGGAATAATAGCGCCTCCAATAATCATCATTACTAATAATGCCGACGCCTGATTGGTATACTTCCCAAGACCGTTGATTGCCAACGCAAAAATACACGGCCACATTACCGAGCAAAATAAGCCCCCGCTTAAAAACGAATACAACGATAAATTGCCTGTAGTTACTAAACCTACAATCATCATCACTGCCGCTGAAACGGATAAAATTAGTAAAGTACGCGCCGCATTATCGCCTGAAATAATAAATAAAATAGAAGCTAAAATTACATAGGGAATGTAAAAAATAAAATCATCCACATGGCTTCCTCTTAAATAATTTACACCATAAATCACTCCAAAAGCAATTAAAGGCGTAACGAATTGCATAATAATTTTTGTTGTTTTATTAAAATTAAATACAGCTAAAGAGCCTGTCCAACGGCCAATCATCAAGCTGCCCCAATACAAAGAAATAAAATGTGAAATTTTTGTGTGGTCTAATCCTTTGATTTCGGGTAAAGCAAGTAAAGCACCCATGTTGCTTTGTATGGTTACTTCAACACCCACATACACAAAAATGGCAATCATGCCCAAACGCAATTGCGGAAATTTCAAGGCTCCTAAATCTTTATCTAGTTTTTCGGCAGAAGTAACACTTGGTAATTTACTAAACCATAAAATGCTTGCACATAAAATAAACAAGCTGCATAAAATTAGTGCAGGTACAATTAACGTATCTAAACTTAAATCATCAGGCTTAGGAACATTAATATTGCCAAACAAGGCAAAGCTTAATAAAACCGGACCGATAGTCGTGCCAAAAGAATTAATGCCACCTGCTAAATTTAATCGCTGAGAACCGGTACGTTTGTCGCCAAAATTAATAACGAAGGGGTTGGCTACAATTTGCTGCAAGGCAAAGCCCAAACCAATAATAAATAAAGCACATAATAAAAGCGGATACGATTGCAATTTTGCCGCCGGAATAAAAAACAAAGAACCAACTGCTGAAATCAATAATCCTAATATCAAGGCTTTTTTATAACCGATTTTATCAATGGGATCGCCTTTGGCACGAGACATAAAAAAATATACCAGTGAGCCAATGGCATAGGCTGTGTAAAAAGCTAAGTCCACCAATTGTGATTGAAATTGCGATAAAGCAAACTTATCTTTAAACAAAGGAATTAAAATGCCGTTACTGGCAGCTACAAATCCCCAAAAGAAAAAAACGGAGATAAGCGCTACAAAGGATGATTGAAGTTTTTGCATAATTCTATTACGATTAAATAACTCGTCATTGCGAGGGTTTTACCCGAAGCAATCTCAAACGGTTAAGATTGCTTCCTTCGTTGCAATGACATTTTATTAATTATTCTAAACTAAATAATTTTAAGGTAACAGTTTAATGAGCTTAAATTCATTTATTAACATGAGGCTTTTTACTACTTTGCACAATAATTCAACATTCAACATTTAAAATTTATAATTTCAAGGCATGCAATTACTAACCCCCACCCATTTTGACGATTACGAATTATTAGATTGTGGCGATTTTGAAAAGCTAGAACGTTTTGGAACTTATATTACAATTCGTCCTGAACCACAGGCGGTGTGGCCAAAAATATATTCGAATGCTGAGTGGGAAAAACAAGCGCATGTAAAATTTATACCAAAAAATAGCAGCAGCGGCGAGTGGAAGATGTTGAAGAAGATGCCGGAGCAATGGACTATAAACTATACTTTGAAGAATTTAGGAGACAAGACAGCAGGAGGCAGGAAGCAGGACGGGAATTTAAACCCGAAACTGGAAACTTCAAATAAATCACAAATAACATTTCGTTTAGGACTTACTTCGTTTAAACATGTTGGGATTTTTCCGGAGCAAGCAGTAAATTGGGATAAACTTTTTACCTTTTTACATAACAAACCCAAAGCAAAATTTTTAAATTTATTTGCTTATACAGGTGGTGCATCCATAGCTGCTAGAGCAGCAGGGGCGGATGTTACCCATGTGGATAGTATTAAGCAAGTGGTGACATGGGCCAACGAAAATATGCAAAAATCGAAGCTAGATAACATCCGTTGGTTGGTCGATGATGCGCTGAAGTTTGTAAAAAAAGAAATCAGAAGAGAAAATAAATACCAAGCCATTATTTTAGATCCACCGGCATTTGGGCATGGACCAACCGGAGAGAAATGGAAACTGGAAGATAATATTGCCGAAATGATGCAGGGCGTTTTACAATTATTAGATAAAGACAATCATTTGTTGATTTTAAATGCCTATTCGTTAGGCTTTTCGGCCTTAGTACCTGAGAATTTATTGAGCCCTTTTGCGCAAAAAAATAAATCACATTTAGAAATTGGCGAATTGTATTTGAATGCTAAAAGTGGTGTTAAATTACCTTTGGGTGTTTGGGGGAGTGTTGAGAAATAAGCTACCAATCACCACCTGAACCGCCGCCACCAAAACTGCCACCGCCAAAGCCACCCCAACTACTACTTGAACTCGAACTACTGCTACTACCTGTCCATCCACTCGAACTTCCTCCAGAATAGGTATGACCGCCACCACCACCTTTTCCGAAAAAAATACGAATAAGAAGGATAATTAAAAATATTATAACCACAAAATTAAATATATGAGAACCCAAGCTCTCAGATGAATAATCTTTTACATTAATTTCCCCTTTAGCCAAACCCATTAAATCCGTAAGGGCGGCATCCAAAGCTTTATAATTTTCGCCGCTTTTTAAAAACGGATACATTTTTTCTCTTATTTTTTTTGTGGCTAAATCAGGGATAGCGCCTTCTAATCCATAGCCAACGGCAATAAATAATTTGCGTTTTCCTTGCCCTCCGGTGGGTTTAATTAAAATTACAACACCATTGTTTTTATCTTTTTTACCTACACCCCATTGTTGGCCAATAGCTGTAGCGTATTGCTCGTCTGATAAGCCTTTTAAATCGTCGGTTATTACAACACAAATCTGATTGCTGGTTTCGTTACTAAATGTTTCTAGTCTTGTTTCAACTAGATTCACTTCCTGCTCATTTAAAAAACTGGGTTGTTCGTTTGATAGATTGTTGTATAGCTTTTGAGGACGAGGCCGTTCCGGTACTTGCGAAAAAATAATTCCGTTTAAAAAAACTAGAAGTATTACAATTGTTTTTTGCATTAGTATGAAATGGAGTTACTTAATTCGTTAGTATCTCCATCTTCTAACGGAAAAAATGTACTCAATTGTTCACCACACTTAATAATATTTTTTGACAAAACATTTGCTTTTTGCGTTCTGAAATTTGATCCTAAATCGTTTATTATTTCATCCCAAAAATTTGTAGGTACTTTACTGTTAATTCCTTCATCTCCAATAATGGCAATTTTTTTGCTAGACGTGGCAATGTATATTAAAACACCATTACGGTATTTGGTATTTTGCATGTTTAATTTAAGAAACACCTTTTTTGCTTTTTCAAAAGCATTGCCAAAACAAAAGCTATCTACATGTACTTTAATTTCGCCTGAGGTTTTAGTTTCTGCCTCTGTAATTGATTTAATAATTACCTGCTCTTCTTGTTCTGAAAAAAACTTTTTATTAAACATTTATTTTTTTTTAAAATGGTTAAAACTCTACTTTCGGAGCTTTTTCAGCACCTTTATCTGCTTCAAAATAAGCAGCCGGACTAAAACCACCTGCCATCAAACTACCCGGAAATAATTGAAGTTCTTTATTGTAGTCTTTAGCCATATTGTTGTACTTCATGCGTTCGTTACTAATGCGGTTTTCGCAACCTTCCAATTCTACTCTTAAATCTGCAAAACCTTGATTAGCTTTTAAATTGGGGTAGTTTTCGCTTACCACCAATAAACGAGATAAGGCAGAGCTTAACTCGCCTTGTGCTTGTTTAAATTTTGCAATGTTAGCATCATCTAATTGGTCTAAGTTTACTTTAACCTGTGTAGCTTGCGCGCGGGCATTAATCACAGCCTCTAACGTACTTTTTTCGAAATTTGCCTCACCTTTTACAGAGGCTACAATGTTTGGTATTAAATCGGCACGACGTTGGTATTGGCTCTCAAGTTGTTGCCATTGCGCTCGTGTCTCTTCTCGCAGCGACACAAAATTGTTACGTTTTTTGCAAGCCCAAACACCTCCAAATAAAAAAATGATTGCTGCTACTATTACTATTATTAGTCCTTTGTTCATGTTATTTTCTTTTTAGTAAATGTATTATTAATTTGGATTATAGATATTGTAACAATAGTTATATTTTATTAAAAAGTTAACGAATTGCTATTAAAAAACATTTTTTTGATTTAAAAAATATTAATATTAATTTTGTAATCTAACTAACCTAAAAAATGAAATTGGGGAATTTCTCTTACCCTTTGGCATTTAAAATTAAAAACAAGAGAAGCAAACAAACAACAAAATGAAAAAAGGAACAGTAAAATTTTTTAACGAAACTAAAGGTTTCGGATTTATTAAAGAAGATGGTGGACAAGAAATTTTTGTACACGTATCTGGTTTAAAAGACAAAATTCGTGAAAACGACACCGTTGAATTTGAAATTCAAGAAGGCAAAAAAGGCTTAAATGCTGTAAACGTTAAGTTAGCTTAATTTTATATATAGTTTAAGAACATTTAAAAGGCTTCCCGAAAAGGAAGCCTTTTTTTATTTAACGTGCAGGCAGCTAAGCGAAGTGGCGGATTTAAAAGCACAAATGTTGATTGAAATTCAGAATGCTCGATTTAGCTTCGAACGCACTATTTTGCCAAACTGCCGTTAGTGAGGTTTTATTCACTTATTAGTATTGACTCTAATTTTGAAACATTTTTAATCTCTGTTATTTTATTTATAAAACTATAAATTGTTTCAAGGTGTTTCACGTATAAGGGAAGTCTTTTTTTTATGATATGTTTATCAGTTTGTTCAACAGAATTGTTCAAAAAATATTTTAGATAAAATAAAGACAAGTAGGCATTATGCTCAAATTCTTTCAAAGTACTAACGTAAGTGATTTGTGGCGCTTTGACATTCTCCAAAAAGTTAAATGGTTTGTTTTCGCCCGTTGCTGCACAAAATAAAATTGGGAAAGGGTAATTTACCTTGTCGGTAATAATTTTTTTGTAAACCTCCGGCCACATTTCCTTTATCTTATCGTAATCTGATTTAAACTCAATGCTTGTTTCTAAAGAAACTAATCCTTTAATAGCAGAATCCTGTCCAAAGGTTCTCAAACCCATCTGAGCACCCATACTATGTCCCACAAAAAAAATGTTGGAAGAGTTTGTTAAAGATTGAGCAAATTTGGAAATTGTTTTTAAACTTTCTTCATATTCATTAGAATGATATCTGTCGTAAGGCAACATTCCGAATGGACTATTTCCAAATTGCAATTCAAAACTGGCAGCAACAAAAATATAACCCCTTGAAGCAAAATACTCGGCTAATATAAAATTTTCAAATGGATGTCCTTGTGAACCATTGTAATATATTACAACAGGTAAATTTGATTTCCGTGTTATGGACGCTCTAATACTTCGCGTGTCTATTTTTCCCACTAAATCAAAAACATTCTCAAAAGAGTATTTTCCGTAATTATTTTCATTCCCATTTTCTAAGTTTTCAAAGAGATAATCTCTAATAAAGTGCTTTTTATAGATTAGTTCAAGTGAGTCTTGACCCCCTTTCAAACTTTCATTTTGTTTAAGAACAAATAGGTCTTTAATATTTAAATAATTACCTTTTTGTTTTTTTTGAATAGGATGCCAAATTTTTATAAAGTATGGTTTCTTTCCATTGTATTCAAATTGCTTGTAGTCATACCTTGAATCAAAAATAACCGTATCTGCTATGCCTACTCGATACTTGCCAAGTTTAACATAGCCATACATACTTTCTTGAGCACACAGTACCTGACATAGAAAGTAAGATATAAATAGTATGATAAGATGTTTCATAATCGGCTTTTTTAGACTAATCGCTAGCGTTTTCGCGGCTTGCTTTCGGCCGTTTTGAAACCGTTGTCTACCGAAATGTTTAAATAAAGATACCATGTTGCTATGCAATTGCAAAGAAAAAATTTAAAAAGTTTCTACCGCTTTTGCAATTGCTTTGTTGTCTGCAAGGCTGGAGCAAGCCGTGTGTTATGTGTAGCCTTTCTTTTGTCCGTCATTACAATTCGTTTTTTACCCAACCAATAAAGCGTTCAAATAGTCCTTTTTTTTCTATGTGGTCAATTGTTGTCGAACCACTTTCAATAACTTCACCTCTGTCGTTATTAGTTACGATTTGTCGTTTCATTATTCCAAGTTGATTTCGTTTGAAATTATCAACGTCAATGTCGATGTAGCATGACTTTTCAATTTTCTCTTCTTCGTCAGTCCCTTCTAGTCCACTGAACCAATCGTCAACTTTTTTGTCTTTGCGTAATTGTCTGTAAACATGATTTTTTATTTCTGTGTCATAAACATTTATTGGTCTGATGTCATTCAGCTTTTTTAGCAAGTCAAATGTTTGGTCGATAACAGTTTTGGGACTAACCACAGAAAATCGCAAACTAAAATCTGATAGTTCCTTGTCTGTCGGTGCTAGAATGCAATGTCCCTCGGTCAAACCCTTTTCTGTCCGTAATTCAAAGTAATATGAGCCATAATTTTTGTCTGTCCGTTTTTCAAATTTGTTAACCAAATGAATCATACCAATTGTCTCGAACAAGCCAACAATCTCTTGTTCTAAAACAGGTTCTTTAAATTCGATATTAAATAAATATGCTTCTAGTCCCATTGTCGGTCTTTAAGGTTACACATAACGTCATGGCGGCTAGGCGCAGTGCCTTTTACCATCAGTGTCAGTCGTTACCGAAGGTAACAATTATTTTTCAAAAAAAGGCATTGCGCTTGAGCCGCCTGTTAGGTGCAGTTGTTTGCTTCGGTGTTGTCCAAGCAA
>JANRJN010000005.1:0-123516 GCA_033763945.1 Bacteroidota bacterium
ACTCTAAAGTACTACTTTTTTTAATGGTACTCGTGATTTCACTCAAAAAAAAGCCCAAATAAAACCCGGCATTTTCCCCTCTTCCTTAAAGCGTAGTCCCAACCTTCCTTTCAAAGAAGAAACAAAACAAATTACAACCCATAAAAACGCAGTATATTTTATTGTATATCAGCAAATTAAAATTATCAAAGCGCAACCTTTTTTCCAGGACATCGTTAAAGAGCAGAATCCCCCCCAAAGTGTATTCCTCTAAAAAAATCCCCCATGAAGAAAAAACTACCCCAATTCTCCAAATTCAATTTTGGATGGCAGATCTGTTTATTGCTTTTTATTCAGACTGCAATTGCAACAGCGCAATCACGCCCTGACATTTTACACTACCGATTTGATGAAAATGGTTACACTGTAACCAACTACGCGTCAAATCCACCTGCAGGTACCCAAACAGCTACATTAATGGGATCATTGACACAAGGCAGTACCGGACAATGTTCGGGAGCTCTGATCGGATCCGGAGTCAGCTCTGCAACAGATTACCTCAATACCGGCTGGGCTCCTAACTTGGCGAACGGAACATCCTGGACAATTGCATTCTGGTCATCAGGAATAGGAGGCAATTCGACTTTGTACTACATCTTCGGAGATGCCGGATCTTCCAGTTTCCGTTGCTTCACCAACGGTGTTGCAGGGGCAAACAACTGGATGATGAGAGGTGGTGGTCTGACGGACATTCCATTACCCGGAGGAGCGATTTCCACACCGACGTTGAATGCATTCGTTTATGACCACACAACAAATGTTGTAAAGGCATACTTAAATGGTGTATTAGTAAGTACAGTTGCACAAAACACGCCAAACATTGTTGGACCGGGCCCATTCAAAGTAATGGGATACAGCTCGAGCTATGGTGCACCATCCGGTGGGAAGCTTGATGAATTCAGAGTATACAGTCGTGCTCTTACTGAACAGGAGTTATTAGATTTATTTAACACCAATGTAACCGGTACAGACACTCGCACAGAATGTACATCCTATACCTGGATTGACGGTAATACATACACGAGCAGCAATAATTCCGCAACTTATACTATTCCCGCAGGCGGTTCCAATAATTGTGATTCTATCGTAACGTTGAATCTCACTATTGTGAATCCAGGCACGAGTACAGATGTACAAACTGCCTGCAACAGCTATACATGGATAGATGGCAATACTTATACATCGAGTAATAATTCTGCTTCTTATGTTTATCCGGGCGCTGCAGCCAACGGGTGTGACTCGATAGTAAATCTCGACCTGACTATCACATTACCAGCAACGGGTACTTCCGTACAAACAGCCTGCAATTCCTTTACATGGATTGACGGTAACACCTACACCTCCAGTAATAATTCCGCTACATACACCTACTCCGGTGGAGCCGCCAATGGCTGTGATTCAATTGTCACATTAGACCTCACCATTAATCAGCCGGCAACAGGTGTAGATATTCAATCGGCCTGTAATGCGTATACATGGATCGACGGGAATACCTATACATCGAGTAATAACACGGCAACATTTACTCTCGTAGGTGCGGCTGCAAATGGCTGTGATTCCATTGTTACATTAGACCTCACCATTAATCAGCCGGCAACAGGTGTAGATGTTCAATCGGCCTGTAATGCTTATACATGGATCGACGGGAACACCTATACATCGAGCAACAATACAGCTACGTATACTCTTTCCGGTGCATCAGTGAATGGATGTGATTCCATTATCTCACTTGATCTCACAATTAATCAGCCTGTAACAGGTACTGATGTTCAATCTGCATGCAATGCTTATACATGGATCAACGGGAATACCTATACATCGAGCAATAATACAGCTGTATATACATTAACAGGTGCATCTACGAATGGATGTGATTCCATAGTTACACTGGATTTAACAATCAATAGTGTAGATACCTCGATAACGCTAAATAATTCGACCTTGACCTCTAATCAGTCGGGAGGCCTGTATCAATGGGTACATTGCAGCACAGGAATAACGCCGATTTCAGGTGCAAACAGCGCGTCATTCACCCCAACAATCAGCGGCGACTATGCAGTACAAGTAACTGTGAACGGATGTACAGACATCTCCGCTTGCTACACAGTTGTTATCTCCCGTGTTGAATATACAGACGCTGCAAGTCAACTTCAGGTATACCCCAACCCGACTTCCGATAATCTAAACATTGTAATAGACCAGCAACATCAAAATGCGACAATTCAATTGTTTTCGGTGAATGGAAGTCTGATAACAGAAAAACGTAACCCAACCGGAAATGTCATTGAACTTTCATTGCAGGAACTACCAGCAGCTATGTACTTCCTCAAAGTCATCACTAACAATGCGACATACGAGATGAAAGTTTCTAAACTATAATTCAATTAACAAAACAATTCCCCTTCAGCTTTCAGCAAGTTCAAGCCGAAAACTGAAGGGGAATTTTTATAGGCCCAAACTACTGAAAACTACGAGCGACCTGAAGTGATATTAGCAGACATTTTCAGAAAATCTACCTGATAATCAAACCAGAATTAATAATTCCTTAACCACTTTCGTAAACCAACTACTCAAAACAAGCATGTACTCTACTTCGAACTCAACCCTCTTAACCGGAGCGCAGTCAGCACTTGCTTTGTTTCTAATGGGAAATCACCTTTTAACATCCAGTCGTAATAACTGGGTTCTTTCTCGAAAATTTCTGCGACTGTCTTCCCTTTGTGTTTGCCGAAGTTAAACACCTCTTCCTTTTTCTCATTGTAAACGATACGGCCGGCGAGATCTACATTCTGATTGATTGAACTAAACTGGTGCAACCCTTCTACATCCTTTGCCAGTGTTTCATATCGCTCCAATTGCGCCATCAGCACTTCGTAGGTGGCGAGGATATCGGCTTCTGCACTATGAGCGTTCACGATCTCTTTATTGCAGTAAAACTTGTAGGCTGCAGCAAGGGTGCGTTGCTCCATCTTATGGAAAATATTCTGCACATCTACCAGGCGGCGGCCTTTCATATCAAAATTAATCTCTACCCGTAAAAACTCATCCACGAGCATGGGAACGTCGAATTTATTGGAGTTATAACCTGCCAGATCTGCATTTCCGATGAAGGCAGCAATTTCCGGCGCCAGTTGACGAAAGGTAGGCTCATTCGCTACATCAGCATCATAAATTCCATGTACTTTGGATGCACCTGCAGGAATCGGTATCTCCGGATTCATCCGTTTGGTGTACACCTGCTTTGATCCATCAGGGTGTAATTTGAGAATACTGATCTCTACAATACGATCAGCACCAACAGTAATACCGGTAGTTTCAAGATCGAAAAAGGCAAGTGGTTTATGAAGTTTTATCATGGAAATTCGTTAAGGCGTAACCGTTATGGGAATTTTAAATCTACTACAACTTTGGAAGTATTGGGATCAACGGTTATTTCAGTTTCCGTTTTGCCGGCTTTTGGATGTTTCATGACGATCTTATACGTCCCGGGAGGCAAGGCAATGTCAAATCTTCCATTGGCACCATTCGCTTCAATCGTTGCGACTGATGTTCCGGAGGCGGCAGAGGTGATGTATACGAAGGCTCCTTTTGCCGGTGTGCCCAGGTTGGTAATTCCTTTTCCCTGCACCCATGTTAAACTTGATGGCAATATGGGTTTTTCGAATTGCACCTTGTAAATATCGTAATCACCCAGACCACTGTCACGAACTGCTGAAATGTATGCAGTTTTAGCGTCACAAGTAATAGCGAGGTTATAATCGTCGTATACGGAGTTAATAGGATATCCCATGTTGATTGGCTTGGTAAACTCTTCCGATTCGCTGTTTTTCATCGTTGCAAATACATCGAGTCCGCCCATGCTTTGGTGTCCGGTTGAACTGAACAACATCGTTTTTCCATCTAACCAGATCAAAGGGTAATCTTCGTCGCCTTTGGTGTTGATGACATCACTGAGGCGTTCCGGTTTTCCCCAACCTGTCGACTCTGTACGTGTGCTCTTGTAGATATCCTTTCCTGTTTTACCGTCGACAGCCTCTGCGGAGAAATAAAGTGTGAGTCCGTCCGGTGTCATAGTTGCGCCGGTTTCGAGAACCTTGGTTTGAAAATCTTTATTGATAAGCACAGGCTTTGTCCAGGTTTTACCTTGTAATTCGGAAATATAAATATCCCCACTTGCATCCGGCCCTTCGCGGTAAATCAGCATGCGATCACCATTCATGTTCAGAAACATCGTCTCTTCATAGAACTCTGTATTCACGGTGATCCCAACATTTTTCACTTTGGATCTTCCGGTATCATTCTGCGTGAAGAACATTATATCCGATGGAGATTCGCCGAGTTCATCAACGAGTCCGCCGGTTGTTCCTTTCTTCCTGGTAGAAAAATAAATGATAGTATCTGCTGCTCCCATGATCGGGCGATAATCTGCTCTGTCAGAATTAATGGTTTTTCCAAGATTGGTCCAGGTACAGGGCATTGGTTTTTCAGTCAGACTTTTCGCATTGTGACTCCACTCTACCCACATGTCAAACTTGAGCTTTGCATCAACCGTACCACCTTTCTCTACACGAAATGCTTCATATGTTTCGATGGCTTTGTCGTAGAGTCCGGCATAGTGATACGCTTTCCCTAAATCAAACAAAACATCTTTTGGTTTTTCCTTCGTGTTCGCATTCGATGCAAACTCGAGATATGATACCGCTTTGTGTTTGGCCACATTGGTGAGCAGGTAACACATGCCGAGCTTATGATTGAAATCAGCATTGTTCGGCTCGGTGAGCACCAATCGCTCATAAATCTTCAGCGCATCACCATAACTGAGACCCTTGTAGAGTGCTTCTGCCTCTTTTTTGAATTCTTTTGCTTCATCCGGTGTGTAGGGCTTGATGGCAGGTTGTTTTTTCTGCGCAACAAGATTACCGGTGAGGAGGAACAGAAGTATAAACAGTGAAATTCTTTTCATAGCCTTGTAATTGTACTGCAAAATAAGGGAAAAATAATGGCCTTTATTGCCTGTGTACACGATCAATTATTCACAACGGCCGTCCTTTCCATCCATTCTTCATAAATGGTCTGATTATAAAGGAATACAAGGTAAAAAAGGGATAAAACACCGACATTCCCAGCAGTGAAATAAGTTTAAAAGATTGCCCTGTAATGGCAGTCCATGCCGAGGTGAGGATCGTTTCTGCAATGAACCGTGTAGCCAGTATCACCGGAATAAGTTCGAGGTCAAATCCGCCAAGAAGTGCTCCTGCTACCAGGTAAACCCATCCGGCTGACGAGAACATAACAATTGCTCCAATCAAATGAATATATCCGGGTTCATAATGTTTTACTTTTCCATTCCACCGCAACCGCTGTTTCAGGAGAGAAGAAAAGTCTGACATTGGATAGGTGCGCACAACTGCCTCCGGATGAACCAGGGAGATAACCCTCCCGGGGAAATGTTTGTGGAAGTGCAGCATGAGAAAGGTATCATCGCCTGATGCAATGTGTGCATGTGCGTTGTACCCGTCAACTTCCTGCCAGGCTGATTTTAAAAAACAGAGAGAGGCTCCGGTGTTCAGCAAGGGTCGTTGCATAGCCAGTGAACCTGCACCTGCACTCTGCAAGACAGCGGTCTCCATTGCCTGAAACCCTGACCAGAAATGATCATCCGGCCATACTTTCACCATTCCACATACCATTACTGCATTCTTGTGCACCGCAGTACTTAGCAATTGCTTCAGCCAACCTTTTTCCGGCACACAATCAGCGTCGGTGGTACAGATCCATGTGCCCGATGATGCTTCTACTCCGAGACGCAAGGCTTCCTTTTTTCCGGTTTTATCCGGCGGAAGTTGCAGAAGTATAATCCGCGGATCATTGAAGGAGCGGATAATTTCTAAGGAACGGTCATCACTGTGATCGTCGATAAAAATCCATTTTGTTTTTTCGGCGGGAAAATCCTGCGATTGCAACGCATTGATCAGTTCTGGCAGATGTGCTGCTTCATTTCGCAAAGGTATCAGCACCGCAACATCCGGTAAGCTATCGATGGTAACGGACACTTCGCTGCGTAATCGTTGCACAGCAGCATAAAACACCAACAGGACAAGCGCATAGAGTATGTTCAGTCCAAGAATAATCATGCTGTGGTTCCGGTTACCCGCTTACGCAATTTAAGAAACAATACAGATGTTGCACCGAACAGTGCAGGAAATGCCAGATTGATAAACCAGATGCCGAATGTTGACAGCAGAATAACAGAAGGTGCAGCACCGGCTCCCGAGAAGAGAAACATATTAACGCTGCCTCTGATTCCTAATTCTCCGAGTGCAATGCTTGGAATCAAGGTAATGAAGAGATATGACAATGCTGTTAGACCGGCCATCTCTGCAATTCCCGGCTGAAAACCCAGCAATCCATACAACAATACCGATTGAGCAGTAAATACCGTATAACGAAGTACTGATAGCAACCATATCTTCAGTAAATCTTCAGAGGAACAGGTTTCCCATACATGCAGTTTTTCTTTCCAGCCGGTACGGATATTTAAACGGTCGGTCAGCTTTACCAGACGCGGCCATCGGAACCAGGCCCAGGTGCAGAGGAGAATCATAACGGCGGCGGATATACGCAAAACCAGCACTTTGGTATCAGTCCACTGCACCAGCCGTTGAACATAAAACATCAATGCAAGGAATCCGAACTGCAAGGTCACCAGCAGCTGCGACGAACTGCCGATCACTGACAATAAAGCTCCTTTAATAGTATTTTCACTACGGAGATAGATGACGCGTCCGGCAAATTCACCGGCTCTGTTAGGAGTAAAAAAACTAAGTGTAACACCATTAAAAAACGCCCGCAAAGCTTTTACAAAATCTACCTGCTCCAGTGAACGCATCAGAAACTTCCATTTCACTGCCTCGATGCTCCAGTTAATGAAGGAAAGAAAGAGCAGAAACCAAAGCCACCAGCCGGTAGTGTTCAGTTGGATGGCCTGCAGGAAAAAGCGGCGGGAATCACCCACCAGCGACATCTCTTCACGGATATGCAGGAAAATAAACCAGCACGACAACAGGAACACAATGGCCTTTATCAGCCACCAACTCCGCTCGTACCATGGTTTATCCGTCATGTTCAAAATAAACTGAAACAACCACAGGAATCAACAAAGAACTCCTGTGGTTATCTCCGCAACCGGTGAAGTTAGCCCTCCGCCGGATAAAATGTGTTTTAAAGGCTTATGCCTGGGCTGTAGGACCACCAAAGTTCATGGGGAGTCCAACACCCTCAGTTACTTTTATCGGGCCGTGAGCAGCCTCAAATTTCGCTACGTTATCTGCCAAGGCGCTCAGAAGTCGTTTTGCATGCTGCGGAGTTAAAACGATCCGTGATTTCACACGTGCTTTGGGCACACCGGGCATCACTTTCACAAAATCCACTACAAACTCTGCATTGGAATGGGTTATAATAGCCAGATTGGAATAAATACCTTCCGCGATCTCTTCGGTGAGTTCTATGTTTAACTGATTGTTGTTGTCCATTTTTATGAATATTTAGATGTTTTTGATTTTTTCTGCAGGCCGAAACGGACCGGGAACAGGTTTACTATGCAAATATACGAATTCAACAGGGCCGAATTACAGTGTCTTTTCCGGTAATTGTACGGTAAAGAGCTGACTGCGGTTCTATCTCCGGATAAATAAACCTGCTTTAGACCAATACCCCCAAAATAAAAACGCCCCGAGTATTCCTCAGGGCGTCTTTCTATGGGCAAACGATTAAGCTTCCTGCGCTTCTTTCTTCGAAGCCATGAGCAGATCGTATTCTTCCTGTGATCCAACGATAAGTTTTTCGTACTCGCGGAGACCGGTTCCGGCAGGAATCAGGTGACCAACGATAACGTTTTCTTTCAGACCGTTGAGGTAATCCACCGCTCCTTTGATAGCAGCCTCGTTGAGTACCTTGGTTGTTTCCTGGAACGATGCAGCAGAAATCCAGCTCTTCGTATGCAACGAAGCCTGAGTAATACCCTGCAGCAATGGTGATGAAGTTGCCGGAGTAGCATCGCGCGCCTCCACCAGCTTCATATCCTTCCGCTTCAACTGTGAGTTCTCATCACGTAACTGACGGAGAGTGATAATCTGACCAGCTTTGAAACGTGGAGAATCTCCCGGTTCAACAACTACTTTTTTATCAATGATGGTATCATTCTCTTCCATGAAATCCACTTTGTTCACTGATTCGCGCTCGAGGAATCGGGTATCACCCGGATCTTCGATGATTACTTTACGCATCATCTGTCGCACAATCGTTTCAAAGTGTTTATCATTGATCTTCACACCCTGCAGACGGTACACTTCCTGAATTTCATTCACCAGGTATTCCTGTACTGCCGTAGGTCCTTTGATTGCAAGGATATCGCTTGGAGTGATTGCTCCATCCGACAACGGTTGTCCGGCGCGGATAAAGTCACCATCCTGAACAAGGATATGCTTACTCAATGGAACGAGATACTTCTTAACTTCCCCGTCACGTGCAGTAATCACGATTTCACGGTTACCGCGCTTCACACCACCATAGCTCACCACACCATCGATTTCAGAAACGATAGCCGGGTTACTTGGATTACGTGCTTCGAAGAGCTCTGTAACACGTGGAAGACCTCCGGTGATATCGCCGGTACGGCCTAACTGACGTGGGATCTTAACAAGGATATCTCCCGGTTCAATCTTATCGCCTTCATTCACGGTGATGTGAGCACCTACCGGAATGTTGTATGCTTTCAATGTTTCTTTTCCGCTCAGGACTTTAATCACCGGGATCTTCGTCTTGTCACGGCTATCTACCACAACTTTCTCTTTGAAGCCGGTTTGTTCATCGGACTCTTCCTTGAACGTTACGCCTTCTTCGATATGTTCGAATCCTACTTTACCACCGAACTCGGAAATGATCACCGCGTTGAACGGATCCCATTCGCAAACGAGTGCACCTTTCTCTACTTTCTGTCCTTCTTTCACGAAGAGATGAGAACCGTAAGGAATGATACCGGAAGTTAATACGGCACGTGTGTTCTCGTCGATGATACGCATCTCACCGGAACGACCGATTACTACTTCATAGTTTGCATTTACATCTTTACCCGGCTTGATACTGCGCACTTCATCAAATTCGATAATACCGTTGAACTTGGCCACGATTTGTGTTTCAGTAGCACCTTTCATCGCCACACCACCCACGTGGAAGGTACGGAGAGTAAGCTGTGTACCAGGCTCACCGATGGACTGTGCTGCAATTACACCAACCGCTTCTCCTTTCTGCACCATGCGGCCGGAAGCAAGGTTACGTCCGTAACAACGGGCACATACCCCTTTCTTCGACTCACAGGTCAATACAGAACGGATCTCTACCATTTCAATCGGAGAGTTCTCGATAGTAGTTGCAATATCTTCTGTGATTTCTTCACCACTGGCAACAAGCACTTCGCCTGTTTGTGGATGAATCACATCGTGTACAGAAACACGACCGAGGATACGGTCATATAAGCTTTCTACTACATCTTCCTGATTCTTCAATGCTGTCATCGCCAGTCCGCGCAATGTTCCGCAATCCGGATCAGTGATGATTACATCCTGCGCCACATCCACGAGACGACGGGTCAGGTAACCCGCATCTGCTGTTTTAAGAGCGGTATCGGCAAGACCTTTACGCGCACCGTGGGTAGAGATGAAGTACTCAAGGATGGAGAGACCTTCTTTAAAGTTTGAAAGGATCGGGTTCTCGATGATCTCACCACCGGTAGAACCGGATTTACTTGGTTTTGCCATCAGTCCCCTCATACCTCCCAGCTGACGAATCTGCTCTTTAGATCCACGTGCTCCGGAATCCAGCATCATGAACACAGAGTTGAAACCTTGTTTATCGGTTGTCATCTGCTTCATGAGTGTATCGGTAATACGGGAGTTGGTACGTGACCAGATATCAATAATCTGGTTGTAACGCTCGTTGTTGGTGATGAAACCCATGTTGTAGTTGTTCATCACCTCTTCTACTTCCTGGTTGGCTTTTCCGATGAACTCTTCTTTCTGTACCGGAATGATTACATCGTTCAGGTTGAAAGAAAGTCCGCCTCTGAATGCCATACGGAAACCGAGGTCTTTGATATCATCGAGGAAGCGTGCAGTCTCAGCAATTCCGGTAGACTTCAATACACGTCCGATGATTTCACGCAATGATTTCTTCGTCAGCAATTCATCAATATAACCAACAGCGTGCGGTACTACTTCATTGAAGAGTACACGACCCACAGTTGTGTTGATGAGTTTATTTACGAGTTGACCGTTTTCACGCACATTCGCTTTCACACGAATATGAGCATGCAGTTCAACACGTCCTTCGTTAAATGCAATCACTACTTCTTCCGCAGAATAGAAAGCCAGGCCTTCACCTTTCACTTTCACTTCGTCGGTTGATTTTTTCCCTTTGGTGATGTAGTACAGTCCAAGTACCATGTCCTGAGAAGGAACGGTAATTGGCGCACCATTCGCCGGATTCAGGATATTGTGTGAAGCCAGCATCAACATCTGTGCTTCGAGAATTGCAGCATGTCCCAATGGAAGGTGAACCGCCATCTGGTCACCGTCAAAGTCAGCGTTGAAGGCCGTACATACCAATGGGTGCAACTGAATCGCTTTTCCTTCGATCAGTTTCGGCTGGAATGCCTGGATACCTAATCTGTGCAGGGTTGGAGCGCGGTTAAGCATTACAGGATGTCCTTTGAGTACATTCTCGAGGATATCCCATACAATCGCATCCTTACGGTCTACAATCTTCTTCGCACTCTTCACTGTTTTCACCACACCACGCTCAATCATTTTGCGGATGATAAATGGCTTGAACAGCTCAGCCGCCATATCTTTCGGCAGACCGCACTCGTGTAATTTCATTTCCGGACCTACGACGATTACAGAACGGGCAGAGTAATCCACACGTTTACCGAGGAGGTTCTGACGGAAACGACCTTGTTTACCTTTCAATGAATCGGAGAGTGATTTCAGTGCACGGTTACTTTCCGTTTTCACTGCATTCACTTTACGACTGTTATCGAAGAGCGAATCCACCGCTTCTTGCAACATCCTCTTCTCATTACGCAGAATCACTTCCGGCGCTTTGATTTCGATGAGACGCTTCAGACGGTTATTACGGATAATCACACGACGATAGAGGTCATTGAGATCGGACGTAGCGAAACGACCGCCATCCAGTGGAACGAGTGGACGCAGTTCAGGTGGAATAACCGGAACCACTTTCACGATCATCCATTCCGGACGATTCTCAATATGCGAATTTGCATGACGGAAAGATTCCACCACCTGCAAACGCTTCAATGCTTCGTTTTTACGTTGCTGACTTGTCTCGGTATTTGCCTGGTGACGCAGGTTGTAACTCAACTGGTCAAGATCCAGACGACCCAACAGATCAAACAAGGCCTCTGCACCCATCTTCGCGATGAACTTAGCAGGATCCTTGTCATCGAGATGCTGATTTTCTTTCGGCAGCGTCTCCATGTGTGTGAGGTATTCTTCTTCGGTGAGGAAGTCGAGGTAATTCACCCCTGACTCTGCCTTCACACCGGCCTGAATAACCACATAACGTTCGTAGTAGATGATAAGATCGAGTTTCTTGGTCGGAAGTCCGAGCAGGTAACCGATTTTATTCGGCAGGGAACGGAAGTACCAGATATGTGCAACCGGAACGGTAAGGGTAATATGCCCCATGCGCTCACGGCGAACTTTTTTCTCGGTTACTTCCACACCGCAGCGGTCGCATACGATGCCTTTATAGCGGATACGCTTATACTTTCCGCAGTGACATTCCCAGTCTTTTACAGGTCCAAAAATCCGCTCGCAGAAAAGACCATCGCGTTCCGGCTTGTAGGTACGGTAATTGATGGTTTCCGGTTTAAGCACCTCTCCGCTGGATTGCTCGAGGATGTTCTCCGGGCTGGCAAGACTGATGGTTATTTTCGTGAAATTGCTTTTCAGCTTTTGTTCTTTTTTAGCCGCCATTTTTGTTTTTCGGTATAACGTGAACGTTAGTCGGTGTTAAATGTTAATCGGGTGTTTCCCCGGTCTTAGTCGAGGGTTACTTTCAGACAGAGACCTTGTAATTCGTGGAGTAACACGTTGAATGATTCAGGGATTCCCGGAGGCAGCATGTTATCGCCTTTTACGATAGATTCGTATGCCTTCGCACGTCCCAGTACGTCATCAGATTTCACGGTCAGTAACTCCTGCAGGATATTGGCAGCACCGAATGCTTCGATCGCCCACACCTCCATCTCACCGAAACGCTGTCCTCCGAACTGCGCTTTACCACCCAACGGTTGCTGTGTGATGAGCGAGTATGGTCCGATAGAACGGGCGTGCATCTTATCATCTACCATGTGTCCGAGTTTCAGCATGTAGATAATACCTACTGTCGCCGGCTGGTGGAAACGATCTCCGGTACCACCATCATAGAGGTATGATGATCCGAATTTCGGCAGACCTGCCTTGGTCACATAATGATCGATTTCTTCGAGCTCAGCACCATCGAAAATCGGGGTAGCGAATTTCACTCCGAGTTTTTCTCCGGCCCAGGCCAGTACTGTTTCATAGATCTGTCCGAGGTTCATCCTGGATGGTACCCCGAGTGGGTTCAACACGATATCTACCGGTGTTCCATCTTCGAGGTATGGCATATCTTCATCACGAACGATACGGGCTACAATACCCTTGTTACCGTGACGACCTGCCATCTTATCACCCACTTTCAGCTTCCGCTTCTTCGCGATATACACTTTTGCCAGCTGCATGATACCGGTTGGTAATTCATCACCGATCTGCACCTGGAATTTCTTCCGCTTAAACGCCGCGATTACTTCATTCGCCTTCACGTTGTAATTCGTGAGCAGACGGGTAATCATTTCGTTTTTGTCTTTATCTGTTGTCCACTTGGTCGGATTGATATTATTGTAATCCAGATCAGCGAGCATCTTCTGTGTGAACTTCGCGCCTTTCGGAATCACTACTTCTTTGTAAGCATTCATTACTCCCTGAGAAGTTTTTCCGCTAACAAGAACAAAGAGTTTATCAATTAACTGCACTTTCAATTCTGCCAGTTCTTTATCCTGTTCAGCATCGAAGCGGGCAACAATATTTTTCTCTTCGTCACGACCACGTTTATCCTTGATCGCGCGGGAGAACAATTTCTTATCAATAACCACCCCTTTCACAGAAGGCGGTACTTTCAATGAAGCATCCTTCACATCACCGGCTTTATCACCGAAGATCGCGCGCAACAGTTTCTCTTCCGGAGAAGGATCTGTTTCACCTTTCGGGGTGATTTTACCAATGAGGATATCTCCCTCACCTACTTCAGCACCAACACGGATCAAACCATGCTCGTCGAGTTCACGGGTAGCTTCTTCACTCACGTTCGGAATATCCGCTGTTAACTCTTCGAGTCCACGTTTTGTATCACGCACTTCCAGGCTATACTCATCGATATGCAGCGATGTAAAGATGTCTTCACGCACCACACGCTCAGAGATTACGATCGCATCTTCGAAGTTGTAACCTTTCCATGGCATGAAGGCTACTTTCAGGTTACGTCCCAATGCGAGTTCACCGCCTTGTGTTGCATAACCTTCGCAGAGTACCTGTCCTTGTTTCACCTTGTCGCCTTTCTTCACAATCGGCTTCAGGTTGATACAGGTATTCTGGTTTGTTTTCTGGAATTTGGTCAGACGATATACTTTCACATCATCATCGAAACTGATGAGTTTCTCATCTTCCGTACGCTGGTTACGGATATGAATTTCATTCGCATCCACATATTCCACAATACCACTGTAATCGGCATTGATCAATACACGGCTATCGCGCACCACATGTCCTTCCAGACCTGTACCCACGATTGGCGCCTGCGGACGCAACAATGGAACAGCCTGACGTTGCATGTTTGATCCCATCAGGGCACGGTTCGCATCATCATGCTCAAGGAACGGAATCAGGGACGCTGCAATGGACGCAATCTGATTCGGAGCTACGTCGATCAGGTGAAGATCTTTAGGTTCCACAATCGGGAAGTCACCTTCAAAACGGGCGGTAATTCTGTTTTTCGTAAAGAGTCCGGCCTCATCAACCGGAGCATTTGCCTGAGCAATTACCTTGGTATCTTCTTCCTCAGCGGTGAGGTAAGTTACATTACCACCGATATCCACTTTACCATCCTCCACCTTACGGTAAGGAGTTGAAATGAAACCGAGGTTATTAATCTTCGCATACACACACAGCGAAGAAATCAGTCCTATATTCGGACCTTCAGGTGTCTCAATTGTACAGAGACGACCATAGTGTGTATAGTGTACGTCACGTACCTCGAAACCGGCACGTTCACGGGAAAGACCGCCTGGTCCGAGTGCGGAGAGACGACGCTTGTGCGTAATCTCTGCAAGCGGATTCGTCTGATCCATGAACTGGCTCAACTGGTTGGTACCGAAGAACGAGTTAATCACGCTCGACAACGTCTTGGCGTTGATCAGATCAGCCGGAGTGAACACCTCGTTATCACGAACGTTCATCCGCTCACGAATGGTACGAGCCATACGGGCCAATCCCACACCGAACTGCGAATAAAGTTGTTCACCCACGGTACGCACACGACGGTTACTCAAGTGATCGATATCATCCACGATAGTTTTCGCGTTGATCAGTTCGATCAGATATTTGATAATCGCAATGATATCCTCCTTGGTCAATACCTTGGTATCTTCAGCGATGTTTAATTGCAATTTACGGTTCAGACGGAAACGACCTACTTCACCCAGATCATATCGTTTATCTGAGAAGAAGAGTTTATCGATAATACCACGAGCAGTCTCCTCATCCGGTGGCTCAGCATTACGCAGCTGACGGTAGATATGCTCCACCGCTTCCTTCTCTGAGTTGGATGTATCCTTCTGCAAGGTATTGTAAATGATCGCGTAATCGTTGGTATTGGCATCTTCTTTATGCAGGATCACGGATTTCACACCCGCATCCACAATCATATCGATATGATCATCTTCCAGGAATGTTTCCCGCTCGAGGATCACCTCGTTACGCTCGATAGAAACTACCTCACCGGTATCCTCATCCACGAAATCTTCCAGCCAGCTCTTCAAAACACGCGCAGCCAGTTTCCGACCCACTACTTTTTTCAGACCGGCCTTACTCACCTTCACCTCATCAGCCAAACCAAACAGCTCAAGGATATCCTTATCTGTCTGGAAACCGATTGCACGAAGCAAGGTAGTCACCGGGAATTTTTTCTTACGATCGATATACGCGTACATCACGTTATTGATGTCAGTCGCGAATTCGATCCATGATCCTTTAAACGGAATCACACGAGCCGAGTACAGCTTCGTACCGTTAGCGTGACGGCTTTGACCGAAGAACACACCGGGTGAACGGTGCAGCTGACTCACCACCACACGCTCCGCACCATTGATCACGAACGTACCTTTCGGCGTCATGTACGGAATAGTACCCAGGTACACATCCTGCACAATGGTTTCAAAATCTTCGTGCTCCGGATCGGTACAATAGAGCTTCAGTTTCGCCTTCAGCGGAACGCTATAGGTCAAACCACGCTCGATACATTCTTCGATCGAATAGCGGGGAGGATCCACGAAATAATCGAGGAATTCCAGCACGAAATTATTACGGGAATCAGTGATAGGGAAGTTCTCGCTGAAAACCTTATAGAGGCCTTCCTGCGTACGGTTATCAGCCGTTGTTTCCAGCTGGAAGAAATCTTTAAAAGACTTCAGCTGAATCTCGAGAAAATCAGGATACTCGATCCTGTGTTTACTCTTACTGAAATTAATTCGGTTGGTTACTGACTTCTCTGTGGTGAGACTGGTTATTGTAGTCAAGGCGAAGGAGTTTTTTTAGTTAATGAACAACCGTTCGGATTACCCCGATAAGCAGGGGCATGAAAATGGGAAAGACCTGTTCCACCGAACGGGTGGAACAGGTCTGTAAATTACTTGAAAGTCAATTACTTAACTTCCACTTCCGCACCAGCTTCAGTTAACTGAGCTTTGAGTGCGTTTGCTTCGTCTTTAGAAACACCTTCTTTGAGAGGCTTTGGAGCACCATCAACGAGGTCTTTTGCTTCTTTCAGTCCAAGACCGGTAAGGTCTTTTACTAATTTCACGATTGCAAGTTTATTTGCACCAGCGCTTTTGAGGATAACGTCGAAAGAAGTTTTCTCTTCAGCGGCAGCAGCGCCACCACCAGCAGGAGCAGCAACAGCTACAGCTGCAGCAGCAGGCTCAATGCCATATTCGTCTTTCAGAATAGTTGCAAGTTCCTGAACTTCTTTAACTGTCAGGTTCACGAGTTGCTCAGCGAATGCTTTCAGATCTGCCATTTTATTATAATTTTTAGTAGTTACTAGTTGTTTTTTGTTTGTGAATGATGTTTTCGGAAGGATTTAAACCCACGTTTCAGGCTACGCTGCGAAGCTTAGGCTGCACGCTCTTCCAGGGTTTTGAGGATGCCTGCAATTTTGCCACCCTGACCTTTGAGGCCGGAGATAACTGATTTTGCAGGAGATTGAAGAAGGCCAATAACATCTCCGATGAGTTCGTTCTTGGTTTTCAGTGATGCGAGTGCATCCAGCTGATTATCGCCAACGTAAATTCCACCGTCGATATAAGCGCTCTTCAATGCTGGCTTAGTAGCGTCTTTTCCACTGTCTTTGCGGAAATCCTTGATCAGACGAGCAGGAGTACTTGGAGTTTCACTTACCATGATAGCTGAAGAGCCTTTCAGGGTAGGAAGAATATCCGCGAAGTCGCCTTCGATTTTCTCCAGAGCTTTTTTGATCAGCGAATTTTTCGCTACCTTCAACTGTACCTTCTGATTGAAGCAGAGACGGCGCAGTTTGGAGGTTTTTTCTGAGTTCAGGGTTTCGATATCGGTGATATAGAAACTTGGATACTGACTCAGTGTCGCCACTAATTCATCGATGATCTGGTTCTTTTCTTCTCTTGTCATTTGACGAATTCGTGTTAATTGTTTTACCCGGCGATTGTTTTCGCATCAATGCGGATTCCCGGGCTCATCGTACTGCTTACAGACACACTTTTGAGGTATGTTCCTTTTGCAGCCGATGGTTTGAGCTTTACGATAGTCTGGAGCAATTCATGAGCATTATCGTACAACTTAGCAGCGTCAAATGATACCTTGCCGATAGAGGCATGAATGATACCTGTTTTGTCTACTTTGAAGTCGATTTTACCGCCTTTCACGTCTGTAACCGCTTTGCCGACATCGTTGGTAACGGTACCGGTTTTAGGGTTAGGCATGAGGTTACGGGGGCCCAGGATCTTACCCAGCTTACCCACTTTCGCCATTACACCGGGCATAGTGATCACGATGTCTACATCTGTCCAACCGCCTTCGATTTTCTGGATATAATCATCGAGTCCTACGTGATCGGCTCCGGCTTCGCGGGCTTCCTGTTCTTTGTCAGGAGTGCACAACACCAGCACGCGAACAGTTTTACCTGTTCCATGCGGGAGGGTCACGATACCACGTACCATTTGATTGGCTTTACGTGGATCCACACCAAGACGTACACTCAGGTCAACTGATGCATCAAACTTTGTGTAGGTTGCATCCTTCACAAGTTTAGTGGCATCTTGCAGGCTGTAGGCTTTGTTCGCATCTACTTTCGCGTAAGCTACCTTTTGGTTCTTCGTTAACTTAGCCATTTTCTGATTCTGAGTTTATAATTGTTCCGGCACCGGATCACGGGAAGCAGCGAGCGATTCCCGATGCCGCGATCAGTCTTACTGCTGCCAGGGAGGGGTTCCTTCTACATTGATACCGGCAGAACGGGCTGAACCTGCTATCATCTTCATTGCTGATTCGATGGTGAAGCAGTTCATATCCTGAATTTTGCCTTCTGCAATTTTGCGGACCTGATCCCAGGTTACGGTTCCAACTTTTTTACGATTGGATTCAGCTGAACCTTTTTGAATTTTTGCCGCCTCAAGTAACTGCACGAATGCAGGAGGCGTTTTAATGATAAAGTCAAAAGACTTATCGGTGTATACAGTGATGATTACCGGCAGTACTTGTCCTGCTTTGTCCTGCGTACGTGCGTTGAACTGCTTGCAGAACTCCATGATGTTCACCCCTTTCGCACCGAGTGCCGGTCCGATTGGAGGTGCAGGGTTAGCAGCGCCGCCTTTCACCTGTAATTTGATGAGTGCGCCTATTTCTTTTGCCATTGTTTCTGTTTAATTATAGTCGGAACTGTTGTCGTGGAGAGATGTTTCTTCGGCCGGGTTGGAAGCACACCGGCGTTCGAGTTACGATGTACAGTTTTACGATTCTTTTTCTACTTGCATGTAGCTGAGCTCAAGAGGCGTTTTACGTCCGAAGATTTTCACCATCACTTTTAGCTTCTTCTTCTCTTCGTTTACCTCTTCAATCACTCCGGAGAAACTGTTGAATGGTCCGTCAATTACCTTCACTGTTTCACCTACTACATATGGAATATTCAATACCTCATCGCTTTCTACCAGCTCATCCACTTTTCCGAGGATGCGGTTTACTTCTGATAAACGGAGTGGTGCAGGTGGTTCACCTTTGGCACCCAGAAATCCGATTACTCCGGAGGTATTTTCTATGATATGGGGAATTTCTCCCACTAAATCTGCTTCAAGTAAAATATAGCCCGGGAAATAACTGCGCTCTTTGCTGATCTTTTTCCCGTCTTTTATCTGATAGTACTTCTCCATAGGGATGAGTACCTGTGATACATAGTCCTGCAGTCCCGCGCGGATAATCTCGCTCTCGATGTACTGCTTTACCTTCTTCTCCTTGCCACTGATGGCACGGATCACATACCACTTCTTGTTGCCGGTTGTTGTTTCAGCCATGGCGGGTATTATGCAAAAAGGTTATAGATAAGATTCAATGATCCCGAGAAGATGGCGTCGATCATGAAGATCACCAGTCCGAAAATCAAAGTAGCAACAAGAACCACCATCGCGCTTCCCTGCAATTCATTCCAGGTAGGCCATGATACCTTGTTCATGAGCTCGTTGTACGAATCCTGAATGTAAGCCTTGATCTTTTCCATTGTTCGACTGTATTTATTTTTTTATTCGTCTTCTGTTTTGCCGTATCAGCTTTGTCACTTGCTTTCGTTGCTGCAACATTGCTGCTCCGGGCGGATGGTCTACTTTGCTCTTCGCTCAGTTTCTCATTCTGTATTCGCACGGGTGGAGAGACTCGAACTCCCAGCCAACGGTTTTGGAGACCGCTACTCTACCAATTGAGCTACACCCGTTTCTGAGGTTTTCAGTTTGCCCTGGTACCTATTGTGAATCCAGGTTTCGTTCGAATGATCCACCTTTCAGCCGATCATTTTCACCTGGTCCGGAAGTATCCGTCACATCGGTGTTTCGTACGATTTCTGCGTTCAGCAACCGGTTTTTACGGTAAATCCTGGTCCTCTTAATAAACAGGTGCGTCCCAACCATTCGGCCGGGACGATCACCTGCATTTTTCTATTGCTGATTACGAAAGGATCTCAGTCACCTGACCTGCACCTACGGTACGGCCACCTTCACGGATCGCGAAGCGGAGACCTTTATCCATCGCAATTGGCTGGATCAGCTCAACTGTGATTGTTACGTTATCACCAGGCATTACCATCTCACGTCCTTCTGGAAGTGTGATTTCACCTGTTACGTCAGTTGTACGGAAGTAGAACTGAGGACGGTATTTGTTGTGGAAAGGAGTGTGACGACCACCTTCTTCTTTCTTCAATACGTAAATCTCAGCTTTGAATTTCGCGTGCGGCTGGATTGAACCAGGCTTCGCGATAACCATTCCACGACGGATATCTGTTTTCTCAATACCACGGAGAAGGAGACCAACGTTGTCACCAGCTTCACCACGATCAAGGATCTTACGGAACATCTCTACACCGGTAACAGTTGAAGTCAACTTCTCGGATTGCATACCGATGATCTCAACTGAATCGTTAGAGTTGATTACACCACGCTCGATACGACCTGTTGCTACTGTACCACGACCTGTGATAGAGAACACGTCTTCGATTGGCATAAGGAATGGCTTGTCAACTTCACGTGGAGGCAGTGGGATGTAGCTATCAACAGCATCCATGAGTTCCATGATTTTTGGTACCCAGTTACCGTCGAGGTTCAATCCACCCAATGCAGAACCACGGATGATTGGCGTGTTATCGCCATCGTAATCGTAGAATGAAAGGAGTTCGCGGATTTCCATTTCAACGAGGTCGAGCAGTTCTGGATCATCTACTGCGTCAACTTTGTTCATGAATACCACAATCTTTGGAACACCTACCTGGCGTGCGAGAAGAATGTGCTCGCGGGTTTGTGGCATAGGACCATCTGTAGCAGCTACTACGAGGATCGCGCCATCCATCTGAGCAGCACCCGTAACCATGTTCTTTACATAGTCAGCGTGACCCGGACAGTCAACGTGAGCATAGTGACGGTTAGCAGTTGCATATTCAACGTGAGAAGTGTTGATTGTGATACCACGTTCTTTTTCTTCAGGAGCATTATCAATTGAAGAGAAGTCACGAACTTCTGATAAGCCTTTTTCTGCTAATACAACTGTAATTGCAGCTGTTAATGTAGTTTTGCCGTGGTCAACGTGACCAATAGTTCCAATGTTTACGTGTGGTTTGGAACGGTCGAATTTTTCTTTTGCCATAGTTGTTTATTTTTAATTGTTGTTTGTTGTTTATTTATTTTTTAATTTTTGTTTTTTGAGCTGTTGAGCAGGATTGAACTGCCGACCTCTTCCTTACCAAGGAAGTGCTCTACCACTGAGCTACAACAGCTAATTCAATGAATCAAAATTATAAAATCGAAATTTTAAATTCTAAATTCTGTTCAACATTTATTTTTAAAGAACTTACTTTTATATACTCCAAAAGTCCCTCATTTTTGGGGACTGCCAAGATAGAAAAAAATCGTGATACACAATGTTTTTTTTCTCTTGTCCCACAATAAATTTGCGGGTTATGTTTCTAATCAACTTCACAATTTCTTTTCAACCACCTCATTCCAACATTACTTATGAGCGAAAGACGGGTCTCGAACCCGCAACCTCCAGCTTGGAAGGCTGGAGCTCTACCAATTGAGCTACTTTCGCTTAGTATATTTTAGATTTACGATTTAAGACATCTTAAATTTAAACTAAAATGGTAAGCCAGTGGGGACAGGAGGATTCGAACCTCCGAAGACGAATCAGCAGATTTACAGTCTGCCCCATTTGGCCACTCTGGTATATCCCCGATTACAAAAAAAAGAGCCGAAGAAGGGACTCGAACCCCCGACCTACTGATTACAAATCAGTGGCTCTACCAGCTGAGCTACTTCGGCTTAATTTTGTACTTTAAAAGAACTTTTCCCTTTAAAAGGGTGGCAAAGGTAATAGTATTTTTACAATTAACAAAAAAAAATGACAAAAAAATAAAAATAATTTCACTTTTTTTGCAAATATTTTTTTGCCTTTCTAAAATTAAATTAATTCTTTAAATTCACATAAAAACGTTATGCAATCTATTAAACTTGAAAATATTTTGTTTTTGGATATAGAAACAGTTCCCGAAACCTATAAATATAGCGATTTGGAAACTGAAACCAAAGAATTGTGGGATAAGAAATGGGCTTATAATAAAGAAATAAGCGGAGAGCAACATTACCAAAAAGCCGGCATATATGCTGAATTTGCGAAGGTTGTTTGTATTGGAATAGGGTTTTATAATGAAAATAAATTTAGGGTAAAAACCATTTCAGGAACGGACGAAGTTCTTATCTTAAAGGAATTTAGTGACTTAATGACCAAACATTTTAATACACCCAACCATTATTTATGTGCTCACAATGGTAAAGAATTTGATTTCCCTTTTTTATGTAGAAGGTTGTTAATTAATAATTTACCATTGCCAAAGTTATTGCAAATTCAAGGAATGAAGCCTTGGGAGGTAAAACATATTGATACTATGGATTTGTGGAAGTTTGGAGATGTAAAAAATTTCACATCTTTAAATTTGTTAGCGCACATTTTCGGTATTCCATCTCCAAAGGATGAAATTGACGGAAGCCTTGTAAGCAAGACATTTTATGAAGATAAGGATTTACAAAAAATCTCAACATATTGTAAAAAGGATGTTATTACTTTAGCAAGGGTTTATAACCGATTTACAGGATTAGGTAATTTGTCGGAAGATGACATTATTTATGCGTAAATTTGTTGCTTAACTATGCAAACACGTATTGCCGTTATAGGTAGTGGGAGTTGGGCTACCGCTCTATCAAAATTGTTTTTAAATAATTGTAATTCTATTAATTGGTTTATTAGAAATCAATCAGATATCGATTATTTTAAGGAGTTTTCAAACAATTCTAAGTATTTACAATCCGTTGAATTTGAAATTAATAAAATTAATTTTTATAATTCCATTAAAGATTGTATTGTTAGTTCTGATATTGTTGTTTTAGCTGTTCCCTCTGCATTTTTAAATGATACCTTTGCTGGTTTGACAGAAGGAGATTTTAAAGATAAGCGGTTTTTTTCGGCCATAAAGGGAATTGTTCCTCAACATAATTTAATTGTAGGCGAATATTTAAATCAAATTTACAAAGTACCTATTGAAAATATAGGCGTTATTACCGGACCCTGCCACGCAGAAGAAGTTGCTTTAGAAAAATTAAGTTATTTAACCATTGCCTCACAAAATAGTGCCAATGCGCAAACCGTTAGTAACTTATTAAATTGTAGGTATTTAAAGTCAACGGTAAGTGATGATATTTATGGTACCGAGTATAGTGCTGTGTTGAAGAATGTTGTAGCTGTGGCGGGAGGTATTTGTCATGGATTAGGCTATGGTGATAATTTTTTAGCGGTTTTGGTAAGTAATGCCATTCAAGAAATTAAGAGGTTTGTGGATGCTGTTCACCCTATTGACAGAGATATTAATGCTTCGGCTTATTTGGGCGATTTATTGGTAACAGCCTATTCGCAATTCAGTCGTAATAGGATGTTTGGAACCATGCTAGGCAAAGGTTATGGCGTAAAGTTAGCTCAATTAGAAATGAATATGGTGGCAGAGGGGTATTATGCCGTAAAATGTGTTTACGAAATTAATAAATTTCATAAAGTGCATATGCCAATTACAAATGCGGTTTACAATATTATTTATCAAAATAAAGATGTAAAAAAGGAAATTATAAACTTATCCAACTTGCTTTCATAGAAATGAAAGGTTTAGCTTTATTTATTTCCGTTTTATTTCATCCCATGCTAATGGCTACTTATGGTTGTTTGCTACTGTTTTTTGGAATAAAAAATTCGGTGTACGATTTTATGACACCTATAGAAACGAAATGGAGAATTACATTAATCGTTTTTTTGTTTTCGTTTTTATTTCCGGCTTTAAATATTCTTATTTTAGTAAAAATGAAACGTTTGCCAACCATTACACTTTCTAATCCCCGTGATAGAACCTTTCCGTATGTTATGACATCGGTATTTTATTTTGGGTTGTTTTATTTATTAATGGATATAAATATCTGGAACAGTATAAAAGTATTTATTATTGGAGCAGGCTTAGCAATATTATTAACTGCATTAATTAATTTAAGGTATAAAATTAGTGCGCACATGGTTGGTATTGGAGGATTATTAGGGATTTTAATTTCTTTATCCTATTTAATAAAATATGATATGACTCTATTTTATATTCTAATAATTATTTTGGCTGGTTTTGTTGGTTTTGCGAGATTGTATTTAAATGAACATAAGCCTAGTCAGCTATACACAGGATTTATTTTGGGGTTATTTGTTCAACTAGGATTGTTTTTTGTGTTGCAAAGGTTTACGTTTGCTTAGCAATTAATCAATACTTTTTCTATTAAAAATAATATATCCAAAGTGGAAAAAGAACGAAAACGGGTTTTGATTTTGCTCGTAATAGTTTATACCAATACTAACTGGTCCTACAGCTGTATTGTACACTGCAGTTGCCATGCCACTAAAATGTGGTGTTAAGAAAGGAGTGCTGTAAATGGCTTTGTCATCGGCAGTTTTTAAAATGGTTAATACTGGTTGAAAAACATAAGCTTCAACTCTAATATCTAAACTTTTTATTGGTGTAGTAATTGCTTTTAAGCCTCCAGCCAAATAATTGTGTGCTCTATAAGCATCAATAAAAAAGGTTTGACTTTCGGGTGTAGGATTAAAGGCAGGAGCAGATAAAATAGTAGCTTGATAGTTACTAAAAAAAGTTTGGGTTGAATAAACAGCTTCTCCAAAAATACCAATTTTAAATCCTTTAAAGGTTTTAATATAGTTGTCTATTGTAAATTTTAATTGTAGCCAGGTTGGGTGTATCCTTCTTTCAAATATACTGGTATCAGTAGAGGTATTACCTGGTATATGCGTTTCGGTTCCTTCTAGGGCCCTTGCTCTGAGGTTAAGATACATTCCTTCTGTTGCATACATTTTACGGTTTAATGTGTTTATTTTATAATTTGCTTGAGCATACCAATAATCAAAATATGTATTATCGGTAGTGTCTAACTTTGTAAAGTTATCTTTTTGATAATATTGATTTCGCCATTCGGTAAATCCCCCAGAGACATTAAATTGAGAAATATTTCCAACTGGTACGCCAATTTTTAATTCACCAAATTTATCTTCTTGAACCAAATAGGCTGGCTTTAGAAAATCATAAAATAAAGCACTACTAGTATAATAGTCCCAACGCGAAAAAGTAAAAGATGGTTCTATAAAAACGGGTAATTTGCCAGGAAAATCAAAACGTAGCTTAGCAAATGTACCCGAATATAATTTACCGATATATCCATTTATATATGCGTTAAATCCAATTTTTCCTAAATGATTGTATTGTAAAGCTCCAAAAGCCTCACTAATCGGTCGGTTTGAGAGAATGGCTCCGGCATCCAAATAAAACGGTTTTTCTTTCTTTCCAATTAACTTTAAAGTGTATTTTTTTGTAGTGCTGTCTTTAACCGCAACAGGAAAAATATGTTTAATTTTATCATCGCTGGCAAGCCTAAAATAACGTTTTTTTAGTTTATTAAGTGTAAAAGGTTGCTGTTTAAAAAACAAGCTTTTAGTTATAAACTGACTTTGCTTTTCATTAAAACCAACCACATTTAGTTTATTAAAAGTTAAACTGTCTAAATTTTGATAAGAAGCAAATGCTTTTCTTTTTTCAGTTAAATCTTTGTGTACTGATTGACGTTGAATTTGTTTTTTTATTTTTGGAATGTTGCGCAATGTGGCATAATAACCACTGTCAATTAATCGTTTGGCGTCATCAAAGTTAAAGATACTTACTTCGCTCCAAGGTTCCAACAAAAGACCATTTTCGTTCATTGGGTTAAAGGTCGATTCGCTCATTAATAAATTTCTTAATTGTAAATACAAATCATCGTCATCTGGGCTTTTCGTTTTTTCGGAAACATTTGAACCAATTATATAGTCGGGTTTAAAATCGCTTTGCATAACGCTTATAGGAAAGTTATTGTATAACCCTCCATCAAATAGTAGCTTTCCGTCAATAAATATTGGGCGAAGATAAAATGGGTAGCTCATACTTGATCGAATGGCACTTGGTAAGTCTCCATTTTTAAACACAACAGATTTTTTGCTTTCCACATCTGAGGCCAAACATCTAAAAGGGACAAAAAGGCTATCAAAATTATTATTAACGTTGTTTGAAACGCTGGCAAAAGTTTCCATTAAGTAATAATCTATTGGAATTGAATTTATTACGTTGGTTGGCAAATTTTTAAGGTAAGGATCTGAAGGATTTATTTTAAAAGTGATCCAAGAAGCGAAACTTTCGCGCTCTTTTACCATGTATTCGTATTTTACAGGTACATCTCCTCGTGTAATGCTTCTAAAAAAAGTAGTTTTTACCAATTCTTCCATTTGTTTTGGCGAATACCCAATAGCGTAATAGGCGCCAATTAAGCCACCAATACTAGTCCCGGTAATATAATCAATAGGGATGCCGTTTTCTTCTAAAGCTTTTATGACCCCAATATGAGCTATGCCACTAGCGCCACCACCACTTAAAACTAAACCAACTTTTTGAGATTTTAAAATAAATGAATTTATACAGAGGAAAAGTAAGGTAGTTATTTTAAAAAATGCTTTCAAATAGGTTTTAGTCTTTACAAATTTAATCTTTATCTAAAAACCTTTTTAATTTCTTATAAATATTTATATTAGCTTTCTCTAAAAAGTGCTTAGTGATAAAATTTGTTCTTAAAAAAATTGGTTATGGAGTAATAGTACTTTTTGGTGTTATTACTACTATCTTTTTTTTATTTAATGTTTTGCCTGGAGACCCTGCTGCGGTTATGCTTGGACAGCATGCTAGTAAAGATGCTGTTGAGGCTATTCATCGTGATTTAGGAACCGATAAACCAATGATTGAGCAGTACCTCCACTATTTAAACGATTTATCTCCCATTTCTGTTCATAATCATAAAAATGCAAATGATTTATGGTATTTAAATCCTCAAAAGTATTCTTGGACACCACTCTTTACTTATAGTAAAGAAAATGTGTTGGTTTTAAAAATGCCCTATTTGCGGCAGAGTTATATAACAAAGCGGAAGGTTTCTGAAATTATTGAAGATACTTTGCCTGAAACTACTGTTTTGGCTTTTAGTGCCATTATTATGGCATCAATTATCGGTATTGCTTTAGGTATTGTAACTGCAACTCGTAAAAATTCTTTTTTAGATAGAAGCGTATTTGTTTTAGCTACCGTATTCGGAATGAGTGCACCTTCGTTTTTAGTGGGATTAATTATTATGTGGTTGTTTGGATATAAGTTATCAGCATACACTGGTTTAGATCCTTCGGGAAGCTTATATGATTATGATGCATGGAACGGTGAGGTTTTAAAACTTAAAAATTTAATTCTTCCTGCAATTACCCTTGGTATGCGTCCTTTAAGCATTATAATTCAACTAACGAGGAGTTCTTTATTGGATGTGCTATCTCAAGATTACATACGAACAGCCAAAGCTAAAGGTTTAAGTTATAATAAAATTATAATTAAGCATGCTTTAAAAAATGCTTTAAATCCAGTAATTACTGCTATTTCGGGTTGGTTTGCCGGTTTAATGGCAGGAGCAGTTTTTGTGGAGAAAATTTTTAATTGGAAAGGCATTGGTTACGAAGTGGTTGAAGCATTGAGTAAAAATGATTTACCCGTTGTGATGGGTGCAACTCTTATTTTTGCTACAATTTTTGTGTTTATAAACATTATTGTAGATATAGTTTATGGCATTTTAGATCCTCGAGTTAGAGTAAAATAAATGGGTAGAAAAAAAATTGTTGCCGGTAATTGGAAAATGAATACCTCTCTTAGCGAGGCTATAACATTAGCAACACAAATTGTCGAACTTTCTGATAATAAATTAGAAGTGGAGAAAATACTTTTCCCACCATTTCCATTTATAACTTCGGTTGGTCAAATAACAAAAGACAACCTTCATTTTTTTATTGGCGCTCAAAATTGCAGCGAATATCAAAATGGAGCTTATACAGGAGAAATTAGTGCAAGTATGTTGCACTCTATTGGCTGTAGTTATGTATTAATTGGGCATAGCGAACGTCGCCAATACTTTAATGAAACTAGTGAACAACTCATTTTAAAAATGAAAAATGCGTTGACACTTAATATTAAGGTTGTTTTTTGTTTTGGTGAAAAATTAGAACAACGCAAACAAAACTTACATTTTAATACAGTTAAACAACAATTAACAGAAGTGTTATCTGTATTTTCTGAAAACGATTTACAAAATGTTATTTTAGCTTACGAACCTGTTTGGGCCATCGGTACAGGAGAGACAGCAACTCCAGAACAAGCGCAGGAAATGCATGCTTATGTGCGAACTGTTATAACTGAAATCTTCTCAAAACAAGCGGCAGAAAATACCTCTATATTATATGGCGGTAGTTGCAATGCACAAAACGCGAAGCAATTATTTTCTTGCCTTGATGTGGATGGAGGCTTAATAGGTGGGGCTAGTTTAAAAGCTCAAGATTTTAATACGATTTGTCAGTCGTTTAATTAATTATTTATATACAGTAAAGTGAAATGGATAGTAAGCTTTTTTACCTTCCGCATTTTCCCTATATCTTACAGTATATAATGCTCCAGTTTTTAGATGTTTTGGGAAAGTTAGAGTTGAGTATCCATTAATTATATATTCTCCTTTTTCCATTTTTGAGCAAAATACTTTTAAATGAGTTGAATCTATTGTTTTATCATAATTTTTATCAGTGTATGTAATAGAATATAAGGATTCTTTGACAATTTCATTAGAATCATTATCTACCAAAATATTCTTTATTTTAAAATTATTTACATTGTTGGGTAAATTAATTTCTATACAGGTTTTCTCACCAATTAAATATGTTCTTGACTCTATCATATTATGAAGTGGGTTGTACCCGCATCTAATTATCTCTTTATCTGTGGTATTATTTATTATAGCAACCAATTTCAGTTTAATGTTTTCTAATTCAAATAATTTGTAAGTCAAGTTTAATCTCAATGAATGTAGGATCGTTTTAGAATTATATACAGAATCTAATGTTTTGGTTATAAATTTAGCATCGCCATCATAAAATTTCCCATAATCTTTCTCTTTAATTTGATGGATTTTTAAATAATTTTTAAAAATACTTTTCAGTTTTAATAAAGTTTGCTTCTCATAAAAGTTTATAGAATCATTATAGGGCTCAAGATTCTTTATGGATTGAAAACTTTTTAGTTTATTTATTCCTAAATCAATAGTATCAACTACAGTGTTGTATAGTTTAAAGTAGGGTTGATTTGTAAAACCCTCATAATATGACTCTTTTGCATTAAAATTTAAATATTGATTATTTAAATAGAATATATCGTTTAATTGTTTTTGCTGAACATTAAGCAACTCAATATCTTCTTCAAGTTGCTTTTCTTTGTCTGTACAACTTGCGAAAAAACCTAATAGCAGTATAATAATATTTAGTGTTGAAAGATTATTCATTGAAATTAATATAAGGTTTCAATTTGAAAACGGTTACATCTGCCAGAGCGACAGATTGCTTCCTTCGTCGCAATGACGGTTTTTTTAATTCATCAAACTCTCAATTTCTTCAGCTTCTAATGGTATATTTTTCATCAAGTCTTGCTGACCAGTTGTTGTAATTAAAACATTATTCTCTAATCTGATTCCTAAATTTTCTTGTGGAATATAAATGCCTGGCTCAACAGTAAATACCATACCTGCTTGCATAAATTCATAAAAAAATCCAACATCATGCACGTCTAATCCTAAAAAATGACTGGTGCCATGCATAAAATACTTTTTATAAGCCGGCCATAATGGATTTTGAATTTTTACTTCTGCTGAGGTTAATAAACCTAATTGTAATAATTCTTCGGTCATTAATTCTCCAACAGCTTTATTGTATTTTTCAAAAGTATTGCCAGGTGTAAGCATCGCAGAAGCGGCTTTCATTACTTTTAAAACTGAATTGTATACTTGTTTTTGTCGGGCAGTAAATTTACCACTCACGGGTAAGCAACGTGTCATGTCACTTGCATAGTTAGCATATTCTGCAGCCACATCTAATAAAACAACATCACCATCTTTACATTGTCTGTTATTTTCAACGTAATGCAATACGCAAGCATTTGATCCGCTTGCAATAATAGGGCCATATGCGAAACCATTTGAACGGTTACGAATAAATTCGTGGATTAATTCAGCTTCAATTTCGTATTCCCAAACGCCGGGTTTAATAAATTTTAATAAACGACGAAAGCCTTTTTCTGTAATATCACAAGCTTGTTGAATTAAATCAATCTCTTGAGTGCTTTTAATGGCACGAATTTTATGCATAATTGGGGCACTGCGCTGATAATCGTGTAACGGGTAACGTTCTTGAATGGTTTTGTTAAAGCGCATTTCTGCAGTTTGTGTATCGATGTAACGGCGAGTGTGTTCGTTACTGTTCAAATATATATGATCTGGCTGATAAAAAAATGCTTTCATAATTTTATCAAATTCGTGATACCAATACACATGCTCAATGCCGCTTGTTTTTGTAGCTTGTTCTTTATTTAGTTTAGCACCCTCCCAAATAGCAATTAACTCACTAGTTTCTTTTACAAATAAAATTTCTTTATGCTTTCCGTCTTTTACGTCCGGAAAAATTACCAAAATTGTATCTTCTTGGTCAATTCCTGATAAATAAAATAAATCACTATTTTGTTTAAATCCCATGCTGCCATCAGCATTAGTGGGTAAAATATCATTGCTTACAAATATAGCCATGGAGTTTGGCTTTAAGTAATTTTTAAATTTTTTACGGTTTTCGGTAAATAAGCTATTGTCTATTTTTTCGTATTTCATATTTTATCTATTATTTCTGGCTATGAGTTTTATTTGTAAAGTTACATTTTAAAAATAGCAATTTTATTTGCTCTTAATTCATCAAATAGTTGTTTAGTATTAAAGGGTTTAAAATTAAAATTTTCTTCATAAAAATAGGTATCAGAACTTTGATAATAAATCAAATTTAAATCAATGTTGTTTTCTTTATTACATGATGAAACACTTATCAATTGAGATAGCAATATTTTTTTTGGATTTAAAAATGAAAAAAAGGAAAACCCTTTCTTAATTTCAATTTCCTTATTAGTAAAATTAAGTTTTGTAAATGAATAATCAAATCGACAATACAATAAAATGGCAATTAAAAATAGAATTAGCGATGGACCTTGATTTATGCCAATTTTAAATGTTGTAAATAAAGCAATTGAAAAAACAATTAAAGAAGCCTTTAACCAGCCATACTGTAAATAATTATACTTGAAATTAATATTAGTTATAGGAGAGTATATCATGTTTTTTTCCTCAAAAAATTTCTGTCTCACATTAACCGAAACATTTGCTTCAGTTGTCTCTTGATTAAGCAATATTGCAGTGTTGTAATACAGATGAATGTAACGTTCCTTAATTTGATGAGGAGATTCAAAATAATGCTCAATACAAACACTCATAAATTCGTTAATGTTTGTGCCACCATATTTTCTGAATAAGTCATCCTTTCCGTTTTTAATATTGTTAAAAGCCTCACTAGCAGAAACTAACCATTTTGAAAAATATAAATCGATAAAATAATCTTGTTCGTGTCCACGAACGGAATTAAATCTAAGTGCATGCGTAAACTCATGTAATCCAAGATTTATATTATCCGTAGAGTTTTTATAGCCATTAATGAAACTTTTAAAGCTTAATTTGATTATACCGTTTAAACTTGTTTCTCCTTTATAAATTAATCCATTTGAAGTGTTTTCAAAATCTTCAGGATGAATGATTATGGTGTCAAAGTAACTTAGTTGCCAAGTATCTATGCCTAAAGTAAGTTGTACTGCACTTGCGGCAATAATAGCTTTAATAGAATTATTTACGTTTTTGTGATTATGGCTAATTATTTGTTTTAATGCAATAAATTCTATGCACCTTCCAATAAATATATTCTGCCAGTGGTTATTTAACTTGTTAAAATAACTAAAATTCTGTTCGTAAAACTCACTTAGTTGATTTGGTTCTAGGCTTAATGAATTGGGCGATTGCATTGTTTATTTGTTTGTTTTCTGGCTATTAAAGTAACTTTTCATAGGTTCAAAATAGCTTTCTTTCCAGCCATCGGTGTATTTTTTTGCATCGCCTTTTTGCAAATGATAATGATGTAGGTGTAATGTTGTGCTATCTCTTTTTTCTTCAAAAGTTAGTTCCAAAATAGAATCAGGTGCATCCTCATCAAATTCAATACTTCGCCAAGTTTGCACAATTTTTTTTGTAGGAATAAGTTCAATATTTTTACCTCTAATGTAATCGTCCCAAGCTGTAAATTTCCCATTCACTTTATTGCTTGCTTTAGCTGGTGCCCCAGTAAAAGCAGTATGTTCTTTGCTGTTTAACCAGGCATTGTACAATATTTCAGCACTTACGGGAAGGGTTATGTTTACTTTTAACGATTCCATTTTTACTATATTTTAAAATTGTAAATAAGGCATTAACCCGTGTAAGCCACCTTCGCGACCAAATCCACTTTCTTTGTAACCTCCAAAAGGAGATGTTGGGTCAAATTTATTATAGGTATTTGCCCAAACAACCCCAGCTCGCATTTTGCTTGTTAGGTTAAATATTTTGGAGCCTTTGTCAGTCCAGACTCCCGCACTTAAACCATATGGTATGTTATTGGCCTTTTCAATTACCTCTTCAATAGTTCTAAAGGTTTGAATAGTTAATACCGGACCAAAAATTTCTTCCTGCACCACACGGTTGCTTTGCGCAGCACCAATAAATAAAGTCGGTTTACAAAAAAATCCTTTTTTAGGAACAGAACAAGAAGATTGAAATAATTCCAAGCCTTCGTCTACACCAATTTTTAAATAGGATTTTATTTTTTCTAGTTGCTCTTTACTATTAATGGCTCCAATATCTGTGTTTTTATCTAATGGGTCGCCAACAATAAGCGTATCCATACGTGCTTTTAATTTGCTAATGACTTCATCAGCAACACCTTCTTGAACAAATAGGCGAGAGCCTGCACAACACACATGACCTTGATTAAAGAAAATACCGTTTACAATGCCTTCAACAGCTTGGTTAATTGGAGCATCTTCAAACACAATATTGGCAGCTTTTCCGCCCAATTCTAAGGTTACTTTTTTAGTGGTACCTGCAATTGCTTTTTGAATTATTTTTCCAACATCAGTACTTCCGGTAAATGCAATTTTGTTTACATCATTATGATTTACCATGGCGGAACCGGTTTTACCGAAGCCAGTAATAATATTTACGACGCCAGGAGGTAAATCGCAATCTTGTATTATTTCGGCTAACTTTAGAGCTGTTAAAGGTGTGCTTTCTGCTGGTTTTAAAACAACAGTATTGCCTGTAGCCAAAGCAGGTGCTATTTTCCATGCAGCCATTAATAATGGAAAATTCCATGGAATAATTTGTGCTGCAACTCCTAATGATTTAGGTTGACGATTAGGAAAAGCATATTCCAACTTATCGGCCCAGCCGGCATAATAAAAAAAGTGATTGGCTGCTGTTGGTATATCAAAATCGCGACTTTCGCGAATAGGTTTGCCACCATTCAAACTTTCAATCACAGCCAATTCTCGGCTGCGTTCCTGAATAACACGTGCAATTCTAAAAATATATTTGGCACGTTCTTTTGGTGCCATTTTTTTCCAATACTTTTCATAGGCATTGCGAGCTGATGAAACAGCTAAGTCAACATCTTTTTCGTTGGCTTCGGCCACTTGGGATAAAACTTCTTCGCTACTTGGGCTTATCGTTTCGTAATATTTTTTTGAATTTGGTTTTACAAATTGCCCGTTAATAAACAAATCGTATTGTTTTTTTAATTTGGCATGGTCTTTAGACTCCGGGGCTGGGGCGTATTCCCAGTTAAATGAAGCCATGGTAGTTTCTATTTTACTCATAAAATTTTAATCAATACTTATATAATCTTTACTATAATAAACGCCACCGTTTTGTTCTTTAGCCAATTGTAATATTAAATCGTTGGCAAGGCTACTAGCACCAAAGCGAAACCATTCGTTTGTCATCCATTTTCCTCCCAAAGTTTCGTATAACATTACCAAATATTGTAATGCTTGCTTGGCAGAGGATATACCACCTGCGGGTTTCATACCAATCATTATTCCGGTTTTTAAATGATAATCTTTTATGGCTTCAAGCATAACAAGCGTTACAGGCATTGTAGCGGCGGGTTGTATTTTTCCGGTTGAGGTTTTTATAAAATCAGCACCGGCATAAATGGCAATATCACTGGCTTTACGAACGTTATCAAGAGTGCTTAGTTCTCCGGTTTCTAAAATTACTTTTAAGCGTGCCTTGCCGCAGGCTTGTTTTATAGCAGCAATTTCATCAAATACAAAACTGTAATTCCCTTTTAAAAATTCGCCACGGCTTATTACCATGTCAATTTCATCAGCTCCATTGTCAACTGCAAATTTTGTGTCGCTAATTTTAATTTCTCGAGTGGAGTTACCACTAGGAAAGGCAGTAGATACAGATGCCACTTTAACCCCACTTTTACCTAAGGTTTTTTTAGCTAAATTAACGTAAGTAGGATAAACACATACAGCTGCAACGGTTGGCAAGCCAATAATATCATCCGCCGGATGCATGGCTTTGTAACACATTTGTTTTACTTTTCCTTCGGTATCTTTTCCTTCCAAAGTAGTTAAATCAATCATGTTTAAAGCCAGTTTTAAACCGCTTAGTTTTGTTTGTTTTTTTATACTTCGGGTATTAAAACGGGCAACACGTTCTTCAATACCAACTTGGTCAATTACAGGGGTGTGATTAAAATCTATCATAACGTTAACACTTTAAAAGTAATAATTATTTTATACTTTTTTAGTAATTTTAATACAGGCATAAAATATATCTTTATGGGCTATGCTTAGTTTTTGTAAACCTGTTTCATCTAAGAAAAGATATATCCCTTTTCGTGAGATTAATACAGAATTTATGTTTACTTTATTTGAAAAAGCAAGCAGAGTAAATAAAGAGGAGTGGGCAAGTATTACAAACCACGAAACTACTTTTTTAGAAATTGATTTTTTGAAAGTGTTGGAGAGCATTGAAAACACTAATTTACTCTCGAGATATGTAGTTGTTTATCAAAATCAAATTCCGTGTGGCGTAATTTATTTTCAAATAGTTGATTTTAAAGCTGAGGTATTTGGGAGTATTTTGGCTGATAAGGTCGAAACTATTAAATCGGCTAAAGTGCATTTGTTTGAAAAGTACATTGATGTTCATAAAAATGGAACTATTTTAAGACTCTTTACTTGCGGTAATAATTTAGTGAGTGGCGATTATGGGTTTAAGTTTAGTAATACTTTAAGTCAAGAATGTCAGTTAGAACTAGTACTTAAAATAACCGAAGTCATTGCGAAAGAAGAAAAATTAAGTAGAACTATTTCTGCCATTTTAATAAAAGATTTTGAACAGCCTTTGCAGCCTAATGATTTAATAAAAAAAGAAAAATATATTCAATTTTTTGTTGAGCCTAATTTAGTAGTGGATCTACCGGAAAATATAACTGGGATAGAAGAATACATCCATTTATTTTCGAAGAAATATAGAAATAGAGCAAAGTCAATTTTTAAAAAAGGCAGCGCCATTACTCAACAATTATTGAATCTATCTGATATTGAGAGATTGGAAGAAGATATTTACACCTTGTATGATAACATTTATCAACGTGCGAAGTTTAAATTAATTAAATTACCAAAGCATTATTTTTCTGATGTAAAAAAACTATATCCTGAGCATTTTGTTATGAAAGGTTTTTTTTTAGAGGGCAAGTTGGTTGCTTTTAATAGTTGCTTTACGTTGCATAATAATGTATTGGAGGCGCATTATATTGGCTTAGATTATAGATTGAATACGCAGTATGAATTGTATCAAAATATTTTGTACTGTATGATTTCAATTGCAATTGAACACAAAAAACAAAAAGTAAACTTAGGTAGAACAGCCGCAGAGATTAAAACAACAGTGGGAGCAAAACCTCAAGATTTAACCTGTTATTTAAAGCCTCAAAATACGCTTTCAAAAATAATCCAAAAACCGTTTGTCAATTTTTTAAAACCTGGCGAATGGGTGGCAAGGAATCCGTTTAAGGAGGAGTGATTTCAATTAATAGTAAACCACCTTTTTTGTCTCAAAAAACTCTTCGGTAAAGTAATCCTTTAGTTCGTAAAATTTAGCTTTGCTATAAAACGTACCAAACTCTTCCTTTAAATCGCCGCCTTTTAAATAAAGTATACCATTTGGTAAATCATTAAAACTTTTGCTTAAAAATTTGTTTTTTACCCAGTTGTAAAATACCGGAAACTCTGTAACCGCACGACTTACCACAAAATCAAATTTTTTATCTATTTCTTCGGCACGTTGGTGTTTGCCCTCTACATTAGTTAAACCAAGAGCTTTGGCTACTTCGGTTACCACTTTTATTTTTTTGCCAATGCTGTCCACCAACAAAAAATTACTTTCAGGAAACATAATTGCTAATGGAATACCGGGAAAACCTCCACCGGTGCCAACATCTAAAATTTGAGTATTGGCTTTAAACGAAATGACTTTAGCGATACCCAGAGAATGCAGGACATGACGCTCATACAATAAATCAATATCTTTACGCGAAATAACATTTATCTGGCTGTTCCACAAACTATATAAATCAAACAATCGTTCAAATTGATTAATTTGTTTTGGCGTTAAATCAGGAAAATATTTTGTAATTATTGAAATCAAATGTTTATTATTTTATTTTTTATATCTAGTTTTTTTAAAGTATTGTTGTTTTTACCTTCGGCTATTTCTTTAGCTATTGTTTTATATTCCTCCTTAGATAAATTTTCTATTCCATCACTACCGGTTTTTGGATAAATGCTTCCAAGTATTATTAAGTCAGTTTTGGGTAAACATACACTTACGCATCTATAACTGCTACTTTTACCTTTATTTGTTAGGCTGTTTTTAATGCGATATTTATGTAGGCTATATGTGTCATTTCCATTAACCAAAAGATCGTTTGTTATATGAAGTTCTTGAATGGATTTGTTTATTAGGTAGTCGCAAACATCATTTATTACAAGGTTATATGAATTGTTTTTACTTAATTTTACAATCTCGGTTATAAAACGAGTTGTGCAATAAACATCCATTTTAATTGTTTTTGCCTACTGTTTTAAAAATGATGTTTTGCATTTCAGTATCATTATCCAATTCAATACCCATTAGTTTGTCTTGCACTAATTCCTTTAAGTAATTGTTTTCGGTTTTTATTAAACCATATATAGTTTTTACACCAGGGTATAAATCACTTTTTCGAACTGTAATTAGAAGTTTGCTAATTTCTTTACTTAGCAGTTTGATATTTAAATGGGCGGTTTCCGATTTTTTAAAACTTAACATATCACGCTCCAAGTCAAAAGTTAAAACCAAAATAATTTCATGTAATTTACTAAGCATACCACTTAGTTCGTTCATTTTATCTAACAGTTTGTTTATCTTATCTTCATAAGTAAGCTGTACCTTTTTTAGGTGTTTGAATTCGTTTTGAGCAGTATTTATTTTTAAATCAATAGTAGCTAGCATAGTATTACAAATTTAAATAATGTTTTAATATAATTAATTTAAATTAGGTTAATTATATTTTTTCACCCTTATTCTTTAATGCCGCATATAGTAAATCTCTTGCACGAAACAATTGTGCCTTAATTGTACCAATGGGTAAATCTAATTTTTGAGATATTTCTTCGTGACTCATTTCCTGAAAATAAAACATCTCAATCATCTCTTTGTATTTTGGTTTTAAATTATTTACCAAAAGTCTTACAAGTTCAATTTTCTGTTTTTTGATAAACGTTTCTTCAGGATCTAAAACACCAGATTTTAAGTTTGCCGAATGGTTTTCGCCATCGTTAGTATTATTGCCCTTGGTATCAATGGAAAAGGTAGTGGTTTGTTTTTTCTTTCTTAAAAAATCAATAGCATTATTACTCGCTATTTTAAACAACCAAGTACTAAATGCAAAATCAGGACTGTATTGTTCTAGTTTTTTAAAAGCTCTACCAAAGGCCTCAATGGTTAAATCCTCCGCATCATCCTTATTGTTACACATTTTAAGCATCATAAAAAAAACGCTTTCTCTGTAACGTTGCAATAATTCGGCGTAAGATTTTTGGTTGCCCTTTAATGCATTTTGCACTAAATTATAGTCATAAACACCTTTAGTAGAAAGATTTTGATTTATGTCGTTTAGTTCGTCCACTTATTGGGTTTATAAAAGAGTTTAGATAAATGAAAGATAGGATAAATTATTAATAAAAGCAATTCGTAAATTACACTTCCTGCTAACAAATCGGGTTCGTTTAACCGCTTAGTAGCTTTATTAAGAATTAGCCATTGGATAATCATTTTTAAAAGCAATACTCCCGGCGTCAAAACAATTGTATTTAATGAACAGCATAGTAGGATAGTAGATAAATAAAAAAAGTACTGACTAAAGTAATAAAAGCCCAATCTTAATTTGGTAGAAGAAGTGTAAAATGGTGATGTTGTTAAATGCCGGGCTTTTTGTATGCGCCAGGCCTTAAATGTTTTTTTAGGGTTTGATACCGTGATGGCAGTTGTACTTATACAAACATTGGTATTTAAGTCGGTTGACGCTTCATTCACAAACAAATCATCATCGCCCGAGTTAATATGATAATGGCTTTTGAAACCATTTTGTTTAAAAAATAAATCTTTTGTATAGGCTAAATTTCTACCTACACCCATATAGGCTTTACTTTTTATTGCCGCAGACAAATAGTTGGTTGCAATTATAAAGGAGTCGAAACGAATTAATTTATTCAGTAAACCTTTTCTTTTTTCGTAAGCACCATAACCCAACACAATTTGTTTCTCAGCTGTAAAGCCCACCGCCATTTGTTGTAACCAATTAGCCGAATTGGGATAACAGTCAGCATCGGTAAAAACCAAACGGTTATGTGTAGCCGCTTTAATGCCTACCAACATGGCAAATTTTTTGCCGTGCTTGTAATAGGCATCTTCTTTAATATTTGCTTTGCGAAGATTAGGGAAAATTTTAGCAAACTCGTCTATCACATTTTCGGTATTATCAATACTACAATCGTTAACAACAATTACTTCAAAATTTGGATAATTTTGAGTGAGAATTTTAGGTAAAAATTCGGTTAAATTTTCGTCTTCGTTTTTAGCGCAAATAATTACCGAAATAGGCTCGTTGTTGTTTTCGGTTGCCAGATGAGTGGGTTTAAACCTGCTTAAAGGCAAATAATTAAGTAAATAATTAATTACTATAAATATAAATCCTACCGAACATATAATGCAAAGTATTTCAGGTAAACCAATGGTTTTAAATTCGGGTAAGTACATGTCTACAAAAGTAATTTTACAAGTAGTATATAATTAAAATATATTTGTAACTACTTAACAAAATAATTAACAATGCAAACTGTAATTAAAGCTGTAATTTTTGATATGGATGGGGTATTAATAGATAGTGAACCCCTATGGCGTATAGCTATGGTAAAAGGATTTACAGATATTGGCGTGCCTTTTACCGAAGACGACTGCCGGAAAACAACAGGCATGCGCTTTAAAGAAGTGGTTGACATTTGGTTAAATCATTTTAAAATAACTTCTATTTCAGCGCTGGATTTTGAAAACAAGGTAACCGATAATTTAACAGAGTTGATACAAAATAAAGGAAAGGCCATAAACGGCGTGATAGATATTTTAGAATTTTGCCACAAAAAACAATTAAAGATAGGTTTAGCCACCTCCTCATCAGTTAAATTAATGAAAAAAGTGTTAAATAAACTTGAAATTGAAAGCTATTTTGATGCCACTATTTCAGCCGAATATATGCTTTATGCCAAACCTCACCCCGAAGTGTATTTAACTTGTGCTAATCAATTGGCGGTGCACCCAATAAATTGTTTGGTCATTGAAGACTCTGTAAATGGCTGTATATCTGGTAAGGCGGCACAAATGAAAGTTATTGCCGTACCCGATGTTGATCATAATAAAGATGAACGTTTCGGTATTGCAGATTATAAATACAGCAATATGCACCAAGCATTAGAAGGTATTAAACAAATTATCGACAAATAAAATCTCTTTATCTTTACAGTCATTGAAATTTACATTATTACATACCGACCCTAATTCCAAAGCCAGAGTTGGCGAAATGAAGACCGACCATGGATTAGTACAAACACCTATTTTTATGCCTGTGGGTACTGCAGGTACAGTAAAAGGAGTGCATCAACGCGAGTTAAATAATGATATAAATGCCCAAATTATTTTAGGGAATACGTATCATTTGTATTTACGTCCGGGTTTAGATGTGTTGGAAAAAGCGGGCGGTTTGCACAAATTTAATGGTTGGAATAAACCTATATTAACCGACAGTGGCGGTTATCAGGTGTTTTCATTATCAAATTCGCGAAAGTTAACCGAAGAAGGAGCGATGTTTAAAAGCCATATTGATGGTAGTTCTCATTTGTTTTCGCCCGAAAGTGTAATGGATACCGAACGTATAATTGGCGCCGATATTATGATGGCTTTTGACGAGTGTACGCCATACCCTTGTGATTATAATTATGCAAAAAACAGTTTAGGTCTTACGCATCGTTGGTTAGACAGATGCATTAAACGTTTTAACGAAACCGAACCAAAATACGAGTATGAACAAGCTTTATTTCCAATTGTGCAAGGCAGTACCTACAAAGATTTACGCATACAAAGTGCCGAATACATAGCTAGCAAAAACTGTTTTGGTAATGCTATTGGTGGCTTGAGCGTTGGCGAACCGGCTGAGGAAATGTATGCCATGACGGATTTGGTTACGGATATTTTGCCAAAAGACAAACCACGTTATTTAATGGGCGTGGGCACTCCCATCAACATTTTAGAAGGTATTGCTTTAGGTATTGATATGTTTGATTGTGTTATGCCAACGCGCAATGCCCGCCACGGCTTATTGTTTACCAGCAATGGCATTATAAATATTAAAAACGAAAAATGGAAAAACGATTTTTCGGTGTTAGATGAAAACGGAACCACGTTTGTGGATAAGGAATATTCAAAAGCCTATTTACGCCATTTGTTAATTTGCAACGAATTACTGGCAGCGCAAATTGCCAGCGTTCATAATTTAGGGTTTTATTTAGACTTGGTGAAACAAGCACGACTAAAAATACTGGACGGAACTTTTGTTGAATGGAAAAATAAAATGGTAATTCAATTGGCCCAACGTTTGTAATAAAATTAATGTGTTATTAAAAAAACTAGATAGATACATTTTAGGGAAGTTTTTAAAAACTTTTATCTTTTCAATCACACTGATATTGTTAATATTTATAGTGTTTGATATTAAAGATAAACTGCCCACGTTTACTCAAAAAAGTATTCCGTTAAGTGAAATAGTTTTTGATTACTATTTAATGTATATACCTTATTATGGCAATTTGTTTAGCCCAATGTTTACGTTTATCGCGGTTATTTTCTTCACCTCAAAAATGGCACACCAGTCGGAATTTATTGCTATTTTAAGCAGTGGCACAAGTTTTAGACGTATTATGCGTCCTTACTTAATTGGGGCGTTTATTATTGGTTTTTCATCGTTAGTACTTAATCAGTTTATTTTACCCAGAGTGTTTGAAATAAAAATAGGTTTTGAAGATAAATGGATAAATGATGCGTATACAAGCGACGAACATAACATTCATAAAAAAATTGGGGCAAATAAGTTATTGTACATGGAAAGCTATGACAACCGTGTAAACACAGGCTACAAGCCGAGTATAGAAGATGTAGTAAACAATAAACAAACCTACTTTTTAACCGCAGACAACATGCAATGGGACAGTATTAGTAAAGAGTGGATGTTTAACAATGTATATGAACGAAAAATTACTGAGCAAGATAGATTGGATACTTTAAAAAACCAAAAGCCAATTTTTAAACAAATTAATACTTTTTATAAAAACAAAAAAATTAAAATACCTTTTACCCCGGGCGATATGTGGCGCTATGAGAGTAAAATAGAAGCGATGAACTATTTTGAATTAAAAGATTACATTGTTCGCGAGCGATTAAGAGGCTCAAATGCTATAAGTTTTTTTGAAGTAGAACAATATAAACGCACGTCTTTTCCTTTTGCAACGTTTATTCTCACTGTTATTGCCGTATGCGTATCGTCTCGCAAGGTACGCGGCGGGGTGGGTTTGCAAATAGCTTTGGGCTTATTACTAAGTTGCTTTTATATTATGCTAATGTACGTGTTTACTACCATTGCCACCACCACCTCTGCCCCTGCAATATTAGCCGTTTGGACCCCCAATATAATTTTTAGTTTTGTGGCTTTATATTTTTACAAAACAGCGCAGAAGTAAGCGAACAACTTTTTAGATTTACTTGTTTATAGGGGTTGTTGTAAGTTGCTCCGTAACCAGTACATATGGTAATGAGGTCTTCAAAATTTGCTACGTTTTTTGCGTGACCTACTTCTGAAAAGGTTGCCATAATTTTAAGTTTTTAGGCATTTATAAAATAAAATTAAAACATTTATTTTGGAAAACAAAACTGCGTTACCGATTGTAGCGGAAATCCTTTTTTAGCAAGGCTTGTGCAAAGGAAAAAAGATTGCAACGGAAAGCGGGTTAAAACGCCCTAATAGTTATTCAATTTTAACAAGTTGACCATCATTAGAGTATTTTTCTATTGATTTAACTTTACCATTTTCAAGATAGCTATACCATGTACCGATTTTTATATTAGTGTCTTTTAATTCTTTACCATCTTTGAATTGACCTTTTACTTTTAAATTACCATTTTCGTAATATTCAAAGTAATCACCTATATGGCATAAATTGTTTTTTAAACATGTTGTCAGAATATGCGTTTTCCCATTGCAATACTTTAGTAAAAATTTAAATTTATTAGGATAATTGTAATTTCGATGATATAAAACTAATTTTTCATTGCAATAAATTGATGAACTAAAAATCGATTTATTTTTATTTAGTGTGTCGATTTTAGTAGTACTTTCAATATAATTAAATTGTTTTTCTACATAGAATGAATCTGACTGACTTAAGGAGTATTCAAGCTCACCATATTTATTGTATTTAACGCTCGAAATTAAAATTCCTTTATTATACTTGTTTTTTTCAACAACTTTGTTAGAATCACTATATATAAATTCATAATCGATTAATGTATCGTTTAGATAATTTGCTAATCTTTTAATTTTATTATTACTAAGAAAAACCTCTACTCCTTGTTTTTTGTTTTTAATTAAGCTACCTATTCCAATAATCTTATTATCTGTTTTATTTTCAAATAAAATATAATTCCCATCTGAAGTAATAAAGTTTTTCTTGAAAATTATTTCAGACCTATAAAATGTAATGTTAGAGATATTTTCATTCAAATAAATTAAATTATTTCCTTCCTGACTAAATACATTAATTTTTAATATAATCGAAAGAACTAATAATATTCTCTTTTGATTGTATTTAGCTTTCAAGTTTTGCTTCAATTGTTGCTTTACGATTTTTATCATCATTTTCATGAGTTCCTTTTTTCAATATTATTTTATCTTCAGGTATACCTTTATCAATTAATTTCTTTTTCATTGTTTCTCCTCTTTTTTCCATTAACTCTCCTATTGTGCCTTTCTTATTAACCGTACCGTCTGGATTATATATATTTGATCCTTGCTTATAAACCTCCTCTGTACTGCCTGTTTTGCTTTTTGACCCGCTTTTGCCTGTAAACGTGGTTATCTCTATAGTTGGAATTTCCTCGTATGATTTCAACTGATCAACAAAATCATTAATTTGTTTGTCTAAAGTTTCTTCATTCAAAATTTCCGTATAACTACCTCCTTTAAACTGAGTTGCAAGGGAAACTTGTAATTTTGGTTTATTAGGTGCACTATAGTATGTGCCAGAACCGTAATCAGTAAACCCAGATGGTTTGTATATTAAAATATATGGTAATTTTTTCCAATCATTCCCTTTCCCTTTTAATTTATCAGCTTCATATAATCTCTGATAATGTTGGTATTCGGCTTGAGTTATAGGAACGCAACCATTGCAATTTGATGCTGGAGATGTAACATATCCTCCTCCAGCTGCATTAAATCCTTCCATCCCGTCAAAATCAATATTTACAATTGGAGAATTGCTTGCGTATTGATAAGGAGTTAGAAAAGGAAAGGATTTAAAAACAGGATCTACACTCAAAAACCTAAATTTTTCCTCTTGCTGTTTTTTAAGTTTTTCGATTTCTTTAGGGTTTTCTTCTTGCGAATAAACCAACTCTCCTGTTTCCCGTTTAATAGCATCGCCATTAATCAACACGATAGGTTCTTTTAACAAAAACTCGTCGTAAGCACCGTTGCTTAAGGTAACCATTTTGGGAGTGGGTTTACCAATTGAGGAGTATGGATTTGGAACGTTTTGAGAAGTAACGACAGTATAACAAAGTATAGTTGCGAAAAATAAAGTTAGTTTTTGCATTGCTTATTTATTTGATTTAAAATTAGTGTTTATTTCGTGATTTTGGAACTTGGATTTGTTTTGTTGATAAGATGTGTACCATTTTTGAAAGGTTTCTAGAGGAACATCGCGGTAATCGAGCTGTATTAATTTATTGTTAATTTCATTATAGGTTGTTTTATTTGAGTTTGCAAATTCGGTATTATTTTGTTTTTGATAACTTAACCAAAGCGTTTTATGCAAACGTTGTTTGCGAAGTAAGGCATCTAAATAATTGGGTTTAATTTGCAATGCTTTATCGGTACATTGTAATTGAAAATTTAATGAAGCGTTTTGATTTAATTTTTTTGCATAGGCCTGGCATAAATCCATTAAACACATTGCAATACTTTGTTTTAAACTTAAGGTGTCCATATACAAACCGCTAATTATATTATCGTGACTAATATAACCTGTTGAAATTAAGTAAGCATCTTTAGGGTATTGCCCTGAGGTTAATTCGACATTGTACCAACCAATATTTTTATTACGTTGCTTAATGTATATGTGCATAGGTGCTAATGCTAAATAGGATTTTGTGTTAAACTCTTCGGTTAAAATTTTATAGAGGTAAGGTAATGAATGGCAGTTGCCTTTTTTAGTAAAGAGCAAATAATTTACAAAAGTGCTTTCGTAATCTTTACTGCCTAAAGCATCTTCAAAATTATAACGAAAAGGTAAAGAAATGATTTTATTGTTTTCGTCTTTTAAAGTATCAGTAAATACTTTAAATATTGAAGCATTTATATTTTCATTTGTACTATCGGCAAAATTGTAGTTTAAAAGTTTGTTTGATTTATTATAGGCTAAGACTAATTTTTTGTAGAGATTAATTACTTCTACATACAAACCATAATTTAAGCTATCGTTTAAATAAGCATTTTCTACCAAAAAAACGGCACGTTTAAAAGAGAGAGGCTGTTTATTATCGAGCATTGCAACGATTTCGTTATAGGCATTATCAAAATTTTGCTGAGTTTGCTTAACGTAAATACTATCTAACACATTATTATTTTGGGCGGGGGCGAAGCCGTTGCCCAAAATAATTAAGGAAAAAAGTAAGATTATGTTAGATAGTTTTTTCAAGTTTTTTTGTTTCAATTAGTTTTGAAGTTTTGCTTTTATTAAAATTTGTTTTTTTATTTCTTCACTTTCTTGTTTGGCTTTTTGAAGTTTAATCGCTTCGAGCCAAGAGTTATATTCGTTATTAGGAATAGGGGCATAACCTAAGTTATCCATATAATCGTATAAATTATTTCGGTTATCAAATTCAGTTTTTAGTTCGGGGATATTTGGTATGTCTTTAGCAAGAGGCCAACCTGCATAGCAGGCGGTGGCTTCTGTTTTTGCAGATTGATAATTTGAAACCGTTTGTAAAGCCATAATATTATTAGGGGAAATTTCTAAAGTACGTTTGGCACATTTTAGTTGAAAATCGTCGATGCCTTTGTATTGAAATAATTGTTGTGTCCCTAAGTCGTTAAGTTGGTTGGCAATTGTTTCTTTTAAACTTGTGGGTACTGTATAAATACCACTTTTAATAGCTTCGTTATTAATGTAGCCTGAACTCATAATAAAAGAATAAGAAGGAAAACATGCGGAAGTACATTCAAAATTATAAAAGTTGTTTTCATTATCAGGAAACGCAATGTAACTGTGGCTTGGCGAATAGGCAAGATTTGCTTTTGCTCCTATTTCGTTTGCAAGTATTAAATAAAGCAGGGGCATAGAATGGCATTGCCCTTTGCCTGTAAAAAGTAGTTTGGAAACAAATTGTTTGGAATAATCTAAATCGCCTGCATAATCATTAAAATCATATTTAAGTGGTTGGTGTATTTTTGCTATTCCGTTTTTATCAATGTATTTGATAGGCTTTAAAAATAACTGCTGAATAGCGTAATTTAAAGCAACATTATTTTGCACGCTTAGATTTTCTTGTTTAATAATTTGATTAATGATGTAAACCTTATTATCAATAAGTTTGCAGAAGTTGGCATATTTTAATTTGTTTTGGTAATACACATTTTCAACTAAGAACACCGCCTTTTTTAAATCGAGTTGTGTTACACCTGTGAGCATTTGATTAATGCTATCAAAAGCAACTTCATATAGAGGTTGAAGTTTTTTATAATTTTCGGAATTAGGATTTGCGTATTTAAACGAACGTAATTTCAATTCCCATAATTGTTTTTTTATTGTCGAATTGCTTTTAATATCCGCATCTGTATAAAGGTCGAGTATTTTTACAGTTTGATTATTTTGTGCAGGATTGGGAGTAGGTGCTTTATAGGTTGTGGAAAATGTTTTATTGCTTTCGATAACAGTAGAGTTGTGGTAATTTGTATTCGTAACGTTTGTTTTGTTGTCATTATTGGTGTTATTAGTTGTGCCTGTATTTTGCTGTTTAAATCCGTTGTCAAAAGTTGGAGTTGTGGGGTTTTTAATTTGAGCGTGTGAATTAATATTGAGAAGTAAACAAACTAAAAAAATACCATACGCCCTTAGCACGCGTTTTGGTGCGTCAAGCACACGCGCAAAAAAAGTGCAAAGCACGCCTATTTGTGTGTGGTAGGAGTTTAGCTTATTTGTTTTTTGCCTGCCTTTTTGCAAAAACAAATGTGCTAAATTAGTGTTAGCCTTAACGGGTTTGTCAAACCCGAAACGTGCGGAGGGAAGAAAAAAACTAAAAACCGTTTCGGTGCCTGTCGATGTTCTAAAATGTCGAAGTCTTAACCAAGAGAATGCCGTTCTTGTCATATCGTTATTTTTTATGTCAGTATATGGGCGCATTACCTATAACTACCTCATCCCCGCCACAAAGTTTCGGTTATCTAACACATGGTTTGCTGATAAGGGCTACTCGATGGCAGTATAATTCTAAATCAAATAAAGGTATTTGAAAAATAGTATAGAATAGGTTAACGAAATTTAATCCTTAGGCCCGTGAGGCATTTCCTTGTCTTCTTTTTGGCACAAGTAAATCATTTCACCTGCCGGTAGGCGGTATCTGTCAATCAGTTCAGGGCTTAGGGTATTTACAAAGTCGTCAACCGTTACCTTAAAGCCTGCATTGGCTAATTTGTCTTTATAATCTAAACCAAACAAGCGTAAATGGTCTTTTTGCCAAAAATGTTTTTCGCGGTCTTCTTCGGTCACAATGCTTTTGTCTTCATATGTTACCGCACGTTTGGTATCTAACGGTACTTGAAAAATACCCCAGCCGTTTGGTTTCATAATTCTAAACAGTTCTTTCATACACACATCTGCATTCTCCACATGTTCTAGTACATGGTTACAAAAAATCACGTCAAAAGTATTGTCTTCAAAAGGTGCTTTGTGTAAATCAAAATGTATGTCGGCAATAGGGCTGTTGTAATCGCCTGTGGTATAGTTTAAGTTTTTTTGTGCTTTAAATAGTTTATAAAAACACTGCTCGGGGGCAATGTGTAACATTTTATAGGGTTTTGTAAAAAAATCGGTTTTTTGTTTTAAGTAAAGCCACAAAAGTCTATGTCGTTCTAAAGACAGGCTGCCCGGACATAATACATTTTTACGTTTGGCTCTTCCGCCATAACCATAGGGTAAAAATTTACGATAGGTTTTGCCACTAATAGGGTCTTCGTATTTTTTGCCATAGTATACAATTGGGGCAATTTTACTAAACCATAAGCTAAGCTTAATTAAAATAGGGCGGGGTATAGTGCGTAATAAAAAGTGAAACATTATTTATTAATTTCTATGATGAGTGGCAATATGCTTTTATCTTCAACATCTGAAGTAAAACTAATGCCGTTTGTTTTTTGAAAAGTAACGTTGGTTATTTTTTCATTTTCAACTTGTTTAAATAAGCGATTCGAAAAATCTGTGTTTTTATCCTGCGTTAACTTATCATTAAAGGCTTTAAAATCTAATTTTTGTTTGCTGACTAAAATGGCAATTACATCTTTATTACCAATTTTATCTACCTCCATACTGTAATCTCTTGGGAATATACGTGTTCCTGTAATGCCACAATAAGCACTGTGTTTAGGGGTATATGGAAATAAAACGTAGCTGGTGTTATCGGTTTCTTTACCAAAAATGTAAATGTAACATTCTACATTATTCGTAATTTTTACTTTAAACTTTTGCCCAATTTTTAAAGGTGAGGCACTTTCAAACACGTTGTTGCCTTTGCTCGTTAAAGTTATTTCTTCTTTTGTTTCTTTATCAATAAGGCTAATACTGCAATCCAATTTGCTTTGATCTTGTTTGCTTGGCATGGCATTAATGCCATAGGCTTCGTTGGTAAATTGCACAAAATCGCCATAGCTAATCCATGCTCTGCCATTTACACCCCATTTTGGTCCCCAACTGTTTTGAATTAAAAAGGCACCGTCGTCTTTAAAATATTTATCGTCGTAACCAATAACGCACATACAATGGCCGCCAAAACCATTTTTGTTATAATCGTTTTGAGAAGGTTGCCAAAACTCTTGCCCCTCCATATCTTGCATAAACGTTCCGCCCACGCTCATGCCAATAATAACCGGAGCATTACGCGCTAAATTCTGACGGATGGCGTTCACATCCACAGTGTAGTCGTCGCCGTTTAAAGTAAGGCGGGTAGCACCTTTCATTTTAAACTGACGAGCTTCCTGCAGCAAGCTGTTATCAGGTTGTTTATCGCAAGATTGGTCGGTGTAAGGAAATTGGTTAAAAGGAACACTGCCGGTATTGGATAATAATTCAACGGCTTTGGTAATGTAAGTTCCCTGGCAACCATCTAAGCCAATTTGGTTATAAGTAAAAGCAGGGCTAAACGCAATTTGATTTGGGTTTTGACCAGTGATGACTGATTCTAAAACAGTGCGGCCGCAATACGTGCTTCCCCAACCAACGCAAGAGCCTTGTTGACCTTGGTCTTTAGGAGTTGGTGCAAATTGTTCTAAGGTAACACGGTCAGGCAAAGGTTCACCATTATCTAAAGCGGCATAAACTTCATTTTTATCATAAACAGCTTGGTCTAATGTAGCACCTTTGGCATACGAACTTTGTTGATTTTTGTGAGAAGGACCGGAACAGCTTTTATTATATAAATAATATCCACCACCTAAAATAAGAACAACGATAAGTAACTTTGGATAGCGAAAGAATAGAGGTAATAAAAAACCAAGCAAATTTCCTCCTGGGAAACCGCCTCCGCCACCTGAACTACCCGAACCTTGATTTCCCGAATAACCTTCGTTCGAGTCATCGTCTTTACTCATTCGTATTGGCATACTGTTTTAATTTTTTTAGACTTTAAAAGTAATAATTAAAAAGAAATAGTTTTAAAATTAATTTTTTTGAAAAAAACGTAAATTTACGCCATGATTCAACGAAAACAGACTCTTTTTTTATTACAGCTTGTACTTTTTAGTGTAGCTATGTTGTTTGTGCCACATCAAATAATATACAGTAAAGCCAATCCTGATTACGTGTGCATGCTTCCTTTGGTAAATTATAGATCTACAACATTTCATATAGTAGCCATAGCTTTAAATTTTTTGGCACTTGTTATTACTTTTGTAACTATATTCTTGTATAAAAAACGAGAATTACAAGTTAAACTGTGCTATGTATTAATAGCAATATGGTTGGTGGTATTGGCGTTGATTATTTTTTGCCCGTTTGCACAACCAGCAGAAACTATTATTGAAATTAAGAAAAATTATTTTGGCTATTTGTGCAGTGCTTTTGCCATACTAGCAACCTATTTAGCAACCGTATTTATTAAAAAAGACATTGAGCTTTTAAAAAGTGCCGATAGAATAAGGTAGGGCTAAACCTTCTTTAAAAACTCTGTTCTTAAAACAATGCTGCTGCCATTAATGCGGCAATCAATTTCTTGTTCGTCGTCGGTAAGTTTTATTTTTTTAACTACTGTACCTCTTTTTAAAGTTAAAGAAGAGCCTTTTACTTTTAAATCTTTAATTAAGGTTACTGAATCACCATCGTTTAATAAGGTACCATTACTGTCTTTAACTTCCATAATTGTGTTTTTGTGGGGATAAAGGTAAATTAAATACTAAAACTAAAAAAATACTATAAGTACATTTTTATATGAGGAATATCATCTTCAAGGTAACCTTCGCCAATGGCAGTAAAGCCAAGTTCGGTATAAAATTTTAATAAATAGGTTTGGGCAGATATCACAATTTGCTGTTTGGGGTATAAACCTTTTGTTTCTTTTATACAAAAGTTCATTAATTGTTTTCCGTATTTGTGCGAGCGATGGTTTATAGACACGCAAACTCTTCCAATGCTAGGTTGAGGATAATTAGTGTTTGGTGGTAAAATGCGGGCATAAGCAATTAATTCATTATTGTTTGAGAGTAATATATGGTTTGCTTTCAAATCAAAATCGTCTACATCTTGGTAAGCGCAGTGTTGTTCTACAATAAACACTTCGCTTCTTAGTTTGTAAATATTAAACAGTTGTTGCGCACTGAGTTCTTTAAACGGTATTGAATTAAAATTCATTGGATAAAAATAAGTCAGTTTAACCACTTATTGAAAAAATATAGCCACTTATTCAATAATTTGTTTTTTGTAACTTTGTATGATTATCTTTAAGAAGGGCATATTATTAATAATTTGAAATATCTTAAAAGCATACTATTCATTGTATTTATTACCTTATTCTGTTTTCAAAAGTATGAGGCACAATGCATGTTTATAAGTCCTACTGCGGGATTTAATTGCCAGACTGGGCTGTCATATGTTAGTTATGGGATTACAAGTGGTGGCGTTCCTAACTTTTCCGTAACGATTTATAATTCGGCTGGTTTTGCTGTATCAACAGGAACTTCAAGTACTGGCTCTGGAACACTTGCAGGGCTTCCTGTTGGTATTTATACTGTTATAGCAATGGATGGCGCTGCTTGTACCGTAACGGTTCCTAGTTTTATAATTACCGTTCCATTTAACGCATCTAATGTTGTATTTACGAGCAGTCTATCCTGTTTTGGTTCGAGTACTGGAATTGCAAGTGCTAATATTCTTGGAAGCGCATTAACACCTCCATTTAGTTATACATGGAGTAATGGTAGTAACGCCCAAACAGCTACTGGCTTAGCGGTGGGGGTTTATTCCGTCATTGTTAAAGACAGCCAAGGGTGTTCTGTAAGCAATTCGATTACAATTGGACAAAATACTCAAATTGAAAGTACATTGAACTCCACTTTAGTGCCTTGTTTTGGAGGCACTTTAAGTACAATTATTTCGAGTACAGGTGGTATTTCGCCTTATACCTATTCCGTAAACGGAACTTCAGTTCCTTCCAATACATTAGTTTTAGCAGCGGGAATAAAAACAATTACTACCAAAGATGCCAATGGCTGTATAGAAACAAATACATTAACATTGAGCCAAGTTGGCCCACCGATAATTTCATTTTCTGTAACTCAGCCAAGTTGTGTAGGTTATACTAATGGTGCAGTAAGTGCAAGTGTTAGTAATGCGCCACCAGCATTTAACTATACCTGGCAACCAACTGTTTCGTTTACAAATTCAATTCAAAATATTGCAAGTGGAAATTATACCCTAACCGTAAAGGATGCCAGTGCTTGTATAACAAGAAGTGTGGTTAATGTTTCTCCTGCTGTAAGCATGACTTTGTCTGCCATAACACATTCTGAAAATTGTAGTGCTGCCGATGGTTCAGCAACCGTTAGTGTGGTAGGGGGTAATTTCCCTTATTCATATAGCACGGTGTCGCTTAGCACAACGTCTAATATACTCACCAATCTTACAAGTGGTACCTATACTACTATTGTAACTGATGCCAATAATTGTAAGGATTCATTAAAATATGTGGTTGGGAATTTAAGTACTGTGGTTCTCTCTATAAGCAGTTTTACACCAGTATTGTGTTATGGCAATTGCGATGGCAAGGTTCAGCTCTCTACTATAAATGCAATTTCACCACTAACCTATAGCGCATCAGGAACACCAACAACAAGTAGTAGTCTTATCACCAATTTGTGCGCGGGCCTGGTAAATATTAAGGTTATTGATGCTATAGGTTGCCCTGCAACAGCCACAATTAATTTTGCACAACCTCCTGTTTTTTCGTATTCAGCAACCCAACCTGCTATAAGTTGTTTTGGTAAACCTATAACTCTTCAGGCAAACGCTAGTGGAGGTGTGGGCGCTTACAATTTTGTTTGGAATCCTGGGAGTATTAATGGGCAGGTAATATCTTTAACACCAACAGCAAGTACAGTTTATAGTTTAAATGTTTATGACGCCAATGGTTGTACATTGGCACCTTTTCAGGTAACGGCTACTATTAATCCACCCATAAATATTACTATTAATAATTCGAATACCGGAATTTGTCCTGGTACCACCGCCCAAATTACACCAAGCTTAAGCGGAGGTGATGGGAACTACACATATACTTGGTTGCCCGGAAATACTACAAACCCTTCAATATTTGTTGAAAATATTACTATCCCTACCTACACGCTTATTGTGAATGATGGATGTGGTTCGCCAACCGCCACAAAAATTATTACAGTTAATTTATTTCCTAAGATAGTACCAACCTATATTGCGCTACAGGATACAGGTTGCCAACCTTTTTGCACACAGTTTATAAATACAACGCCTAAATCAACATTCGCCATTTGGAATTACGGTGATAAGCCTTACGAACAGATAGGAAACACAACAAATTACTGTTACTACAACTCCGGCATATTTAATTTAAAGTTATCCGTTACCGACTCCAATCAATGTAAAACATCTTTTACGTATACAAATGCAATTAACGTCTTAGCCAGACCAATAGCTAATTTTACTACAGTTCCGGCTCAGCTAACATTAAATAACTGCGATAACTTTACTTTAAAAAATACCACCCAAAACGCCATAAGTTACAAATGGTTTGCAGAAGGTTTACCATACGGAAAAAGTACCGATATAAATAATTATGCCCTGCAAGACACGGGTTGTTATAATTTTAAACTAATAGCCGTCAATCAAAACAATTGCATTGATACTTCAGAAAAGTACATTTGTGTGATAGAGGGTTACAATTTTTATATACCCGATTGTTTTACGCCAAACGATGATAATTTAAATGAAATGTTTAAACCCATGGGAACAGGTTGGAGTGTTTCAAATTATCAATTTGAAGTGTTTAATCGTTGGGGAAGTAGAATTTTTATTACAAACGATTTAACAAAGGGCTGGGATGGGAAAGCCACAAATGATAGTTACGACCCTAGTAATGTGTATTTTTGGAGGGCTATAATAAAAGATAATCAAGACAATGATCATTTGCATAAAGGTCATGTAGCTATAATAAGGTAAACATTTATTTACTGTTTTTATCGAAACAATCAATTGCTAAAACTTAAAAGTAATTCCATTTTTAAAAATATAACTTAGTGCGGGTATGCCTCGTGGTTGCCTTGTATCGTATAATAAATTTATTCCTGCTCTAAAATTTAACGATTTATTAATTTGTAATTCAAAAGAACTGTCGTTGGCAATACGATAATCTTCAACCTCATTAATATTTGGTTGAAAATAAGTGGTAGTAACAAAATCAATACTTTTTAAAGCCACATTTAATGTAAAATAAGAGCTTACTCTATGATTATATTCTTGCAAGGAGTCATTATTTTGACTTTGAAATTCGTACATATACAAACTTCCCGCATATAACTTTACCTTATGCTTTTTTATAATTTTAAACCGTGGACCAATTCCTGAAAGATATCGCCTGTTTAAAAGTAAAGCAAGGTTGTATTGCGCTTGAACAAATGCCTCTAAAGTTAGTCTATTTACAATTTTATAATTGTAACGTAAATGCTGATAGCCAGCATTAACAAAATTTTTCTCACCAGCCTTTATAAATAATAAGTCGCTTATAGCTAAAATACGTTGTTTGTTATGCAAATATTGTGCATGCACATTAATTCCTAGGCTCATTACCTGCTGCACATTTTGATTGATGGAAAAATTTAAATTAGCATTTCCAACAAAACCATTAGTGTCTTTAATAAAGCGTTTGCTTTCAATATTTATAACTTGCGCCAAACAAGTATTAAAAAAGCAATAAAGCAAAACTATATTTATTAGCCTAACCATTTATTAATTCTGCAAATTTATTAAGATTTTTAGCACCGTTAAAAATTTATATATTTGTATTATAATCTTTTAAAATGACAAAAATTTATTCTTTTATTCTATTCATAAGCCTTAGTTTGTGTTTAAATGCTCAAATAACTTTGCAAACTAATATGCCTAAAAGCATAGCTCCTAACGCAAATATTGTTGTAGAAATAAAAATTAATAAAGGCGGTATTACAAATTTTGCCAAATATCAAATGGATGTGCCAACAGGGGTGACAGTGACCGAAGGTGATAGTAAAACTGGGAACTTTACATTTGAAGGGAATCGTGCTAAAATTGTTTGGGTAAGTATTCCAACCGACCCTGAGTTTGTGGTTACATTTAAATTAAATGCTGGTTCTGCAAGCGGTGCAAATGTGTTTAATCATAAATTTTACTATTTAGATAACGGTGTTAAAAAGGAAGTAGAGGGAGAAGCTATTAATGTAACCTTTGATGGTGGTGGAGCAACCGATGCTGCTACTTTGCCAACTGAAACAAAAACAGAGCCGGTAAAAGAAACTAAAACCGAAAACACGGCTACGCCTACCGAAACCAAAGTTGCAACCACAGAAACAAAGACCGAAACCACTTCAACACCAACTGAAACAAAAGTAGCAACTACTGAAACAAAGACAGAACCAGTTAAAGAAACAAAAACAGAGACTACTTCCACACCAACTGAAACAAAAGTAGCAACTACCGAAACTAAGACAGAGTCGGTAAAGGAAACTCAAACAGAACCTATAAAAGTAACTAAGACTGAACCGGTTGTTACTGTTACAAAAAACGAAAATGCTAAAACGTCAACAAGTGGTACGGTATATAAAATACAGTTAGGAGCATACGGATCAGATCCTGGTCAAGGTAAATTTGCAGCCATTGGTAAAGTAACCATGAGTAACGAAGGTGGTTTTGTAAAGGCATTGTTCGGTAATTTTTCTACTAAAGAAGAAGCATTAAAAAAACGAGAAGAGCTTATTAGCAAAGGATTTACAGGTTTTGTGGTAGCCTATCAAAATGGAGTTAGAGTTAAATAATTAATTAAAACATATGAGCAAAAAAATTTTAGCCAACGACGGCATTGATGATATTGGAAAACAATTATTAGAAAAAGCAGGATTTACAGTTGTAACAGATAAAGTAGCTCAAGAAAATTTAATTAGCGAAATTAACGAAAAGGGCTATGTGGCCTTAACAGTAAGAAGTGCGACCAAAGTGCGAAAGGATATTATTGATGCCTGTCCTAATTTAAAAGTAATAGCGCGTGGAGGAGTAGGAATGGACAATATTGACGTAGACTACGCCAAATCAAAAAATATTAATGTGATTAATACACCGGCAGCATCCAGCAATTCGGTGGCAGAGTTGGTATTTGCGCATTTATTCAATGCCGTTCGTTTTTTATACGACAGTAACCGTCAAATGCCTACAAATGGCTCTGAAAAATTTGATGATTTAAAAAAGAAATATGCCAAAGGAGTTGAACTACGTGGTAAAACGATGGGTATTGTTGGTTTTGGTCGTATTGGTCAAAATGTTGCAAAAATGGCTTTGGGTCTGGGAATGAAAGTGGTGGCATTCGACCCTTTTGTAAACGAAGCTAATATTGAAGTTGAGGTAGCGGATAAAAAGGTGAGCGTTTCTATTAGTACTGTTGGTTTAGATAAAGTTATTCAAATAGCGGATTTTATTACTTTTCACGTACCGGGTGGTAAATTAATCACCAAGCACGAAATTGCTTCTATGAAAAGCGGAGTAATTTTAATAAACACGGCACGCGGCGGAGTAATTAACGAAGAAGATTTGTTAGAAGCTCTAAATAGCGGAAAAATTTCTCATGCCTGTTTAGATGTATTTGAAAACGAACCGCGCCCTTCTGTGGCCATTTTAAATCATACAAAAATTAGTTTAACACCGCATATTGGTGCTGCCACCAACGAAGCCCAAGAGCGTATTGGTGTTGAGTTGGCCGAGAAGTTGATTAGTGCTTTGAGTTAACAACTGTCACTTCGAATAGCATTTGCCTGTTCTTTGCAAATGTGTATCGCGCAGTGGTTCTTATTAAATTAAAATTATAAAAAAAGCCATACAAACGTGTATGGCTTTTTTATTTAAATATTAATTCTGTTCAACAAATAATCTTAAAAAACTATAGGTAATTTTGCACTTTAACTTAAGCATTCTTAAAATCCCAATTCTCTAGGAATTTGGTAGTGTAATTTCCGGCTTTAAAATCTTCGTTTTGCATTAATTTTAAATGGAAAGGAATAGTTGTTTTTACCCCTTCAATTACATATTCGCTTAAAGCACGGTGCATTTTTGCAATGGCCTCTTCGCGGGTTTGTGCCACAGTAATTAACTTACCCACCATACTGTCGTAATTGGGTGGTATACGGTAACCACTGTAAACATGCGAATCAACTCTTATGCCGTGTCCGCCCGGAGTATGTAAAGTTGTTATTACGCCAGGTGATGGCGTAAAGTTCATAAAGGGGTTTTCGGCATTTATGCGGCATTCAATAGCATGCATTTGCGGATAATAGTTTTTACCACTAATAGGTACACCTTGTGCTACCAATATTTGTTCACGAATTAAATCGTAGTTAATTACCTCTTCTGTTATTGGATGCTCTACTTGAATACGGGTATTCATTTCCATAAAGTAGAAGTTACGGTGCTTGTCAACTAAAAACTCAATGGTACCAACGCCTTCGTAGCCAATGCTTAATGCGGCTTTAACGGCTGCATCTCCCATGGCTTCGCGTAATTCTGGTGTCATAAATGGTGACGGTGTTTCTTCTACCAATTTTTGGTGACGGCGTTGAATAGAACAATCTCTCTCACTTAAATGGCAAGCCTTACCATATTGGTCGCCAACAATTTGAATTTCAATGTGGCGAGGTTCCTCAATGTATTTTTCCATATACATAGCACCGTTGCCAAAAGCAGCTGTAGCTTCATGCGTGGCACTATCCCAAGCGGCTTGAAAATCTTCCTCTTTCCAAATGATACGCATCCCCTTTCCACCACCACCGGCAGTAGCTTTAATAATAACAGGATATTTAATTTCCTTCGCCAATTCCATGCCTTGTTGGGCGCTTTCCAATAATCCTTCAGAGCCGGGTACACATGGCACCCCTGCTTTAATCATGGTAGCTTTAGCGTTACTTTTATCTCCCATTTGATTAATCATCTCCGGGCTGGCGCCAATAAATTTTATTTTATGTTGGCGGCAAATTTCACTAAAACGGGCATTTTCGCTTAAAAAACCGTACCCTGGATGTATAGCGTCGGCATTTGTTATTTCTGCTGCCGCAATAATGTTAGCCATACTTAAATAACTGTCTTTACTTGGAGGTGGGCCTATGCAAACAGCTTCATCTGCAAACTTAACGTGCAAGCTGTCCTTATCGGCAGTTGAATAAACGGCAACGGTTTTTATACCCATTTCTCGGCAGGTACGAATAACGCGCAAAGCGATCTCGCCACGGTTGGCTATTAATATTTTTTTAAACATATCTTGAAATTTTAAATTTTAAATTATGAATGTTGAATGTGTTAAAACGATAAATTAATCTATCATTTAAAATTTAACATTTATAATTTTTAAGAAGGGTCTACCAAAAACAATGGTTGGTCGTATTCAACTGGAGTAGCGTCGTTCACCAGTACTTTTACAATTTTACCTTTAATGTCGCTTTCAATCTCATTAAATAGTTTCATGGCCTCAATAATACAAACGGTTTTACCAGCAGTTATTTCATCTCCAATATTTACAAAAACCGGTTTATCTGGTCCTGCACTGCGGTAAAATGTACCAATCATTGGGGATTTTATGGTTATGTATTTGGCATCTTCGTTTACTACGGCAGGAGTGGGTGTTTTCGTTTCGGTTACTTGGTTATTTGTTACAGGAACAGTTTGTGTAACCGGTGTAGTAATAACAGGCGCTGTTACAACAGGAGTGGTTTGCATAACAACTTGTTGTGTCGCAGTTTTAGGGGTTCTAATAACAATTTTTATTTCCTTAGTTTCTAATTCGACTTCACTTACACCACTTTTTGAAACAAACTTTATTAAATCTTGAATTTCTGTTAATTTCATTTTTTTTAATTTTAGTTAGGGCGTAAAAGTATTGTATTTTTTTATAAAAAAAACTGTTTTTGAGCGATTTTTTTAACAAAAAAGCTGTTTTTTACCCGTTTTTGTCGAAAAAACACGAGTTTAACAAATAAAAAAGCCGTCAAAAGACGGCTAAATTTTTAGATAAGAATTTGATTAAAACATTACGCCAATATTTATACGAACAGCATTTTGTATTAGGTTTTGTTTTACAAAACTAATTTTATTCGTTGTGTTATCAATATCGTAAACTAGATATTTTGAGTCTTTTGAGCGCATAAGGTTAACAAAACTTCTGAAATAATTAATACTAATAAATGCTGAGGTAGATCCTCCAATGCGGTATTCAGTTCCTAAACCAACATTTAATCCCACGCGTAAAGGTATTAAGGCCGCATCTTTGCTTACATTAATATTAGTTTTTGTGCTTTCACCTTCTCCAGCAGCTCCGCTTGTTGTTACACCACTTGCGTTGTATTTATAAGATGTTACGTAAGAGTCTTTTGCAATGGCTTTAATACGACCGCCTAACTCAACACCAAATAAACCAAAGTATTTTAAACCATTATATTCATTTGTTGAAAGTTTTAAAATGGCAGGAATTGAAACATGAGTTGTTTTTATGGTTCTTTCCTTTAAAATATACTGTGTATTCCCACTTGCATTTAAATCTGCCAGAGTAGAACTTCCATCTTTTGGTTCTATAAAATCTCCTGAATTATTTAACCAGTATTTTACTTGGTAATTTGTTGTAGCATCACTTCTAAATGTTTGACTACCGCCTTCAAAATCGCCACCTATACCTGTTTGAAAAGCAACTATTTTAGACAATCTAAATTCCATATTTAATCCAAAACCAAAACCAAATTTAGTGCCAAATGGGGGATTGTTAGTATTGTCGCTACTTGAAAACCAAGTAGGTTGCGGGGTAATTCTTAAACCAAAACGAAATTTTTTATCAAACTCAGCTTCCTTTTTATCTACATCAGGTGTTGGAGTGGTAGTTTGAGAGATAAGACTATTACTAATTAAGATAGCGGTAAATGCTGTGAATAAAAACTTTTTCATCTATAATTTTTTAAAGATTAATTTTACAAATATAAAAAAATACTTTATGCGCCAAAATTTTGTTTATTTAATTGTTATTAGTTTTTTATTAGGTGCTTGTAAGCAAAACAGAATGGATGTGGATATAAGTGACATAAAGATTAAACCTATTGAAACATTAAGACTTGAAAATGATTTGTTTTCTTTAAATGAAGCTAATTATCTAAATAAAACTAATGAGATAAAAAACAAATACGGTGCTTTTTATGATAGGTATGTCTTTAGCTTTTTAAATAAACGAGGAGCTTATGACAGCACCAGTAAACCCGCCATTCTTAAGTTTATTGCTGATAAAGACATGCGTAATGCTTATAATTATGTTAAGTTTATATATACTGATAGTAAGATTCAGGAACTGAATGAAGAAATAAACGAGTGTGCCAAACGTTTTAAATATCATTTTCCTAAAAAGAGTTTGCCAAACAAACTAGTTACTTGCACTAATTGTTTTAACTATAGCGTAGCTTATGTAGATAGTAATTTAGTGGTTGGCTTGGATAATTACCTTGGGGATACCGCCATTTTTTATCAAATGCTACAATTGCCTCAATATAAAACACGTTGTATGAATCAAAACTACATTTTGCCTGATTTGGTTCGTGGTTGGTTATTGACTGAGTTTGACAATGCAGAACCAGTGAATACCTTGCTGTTTCACACTATTTTTTACGGTAAATTGTATTATTGTATGAGTGCGCTTTTACCCGAAACGCCAGATAGTTTATTAATCGGTTACACAAAACAGCAACTAACATATTGTAAGGCCAACGAAAAAAATGCTTGGTCGTTTTTTGCCGAAAAGAACAGATTATACGAAAATAATTTAAAAATAGTTCAGGAGCTAACAGCCGAAGGACCTTTTACAGGTGCCATTAGTCGCCAATGTCCGCCACGAATAGCTATGTGGGTAGGTTGGCAAATCGTAAAAAGTTATATGGATAAAAACGAAAACGTAACATTAGAGCAATTGATGATGGAAAAGGATGCTCAGAAAATTTTGAGTAAAAGTAAGTACAGACCTTAATTACTTGTTAGTTAATTTAACCGCCAAAACAAATCATTCTCTTAATTTTGTTTCTTTAAATAAATGAGTACTCCCCAAGATATTTCTAAACTAAACCCTAAACAATACATTATTATAAAGGGCGCTCGCCAACACAATTTAAAAAATATTGATGTTGCGATTCCTCGCAATAAAATGGTTGTAATAACCGGCCTTTCAGGTTCTGGCAAATCATCTTTAGCCTTTGATACACTTTATGCTGAAGGCCAAAGACGTTATGTTGAAAGCCTCTCTGCCTATGCCCGTCAGTTTTTAGGACGATTGGAAAAACCCCAAGTGGATTATATAAAAGGAATTTCGCCAGCCATTGCTATTGAACAAAAAGTAATTTCTCGCAATCCACGCAGTACTGTGGGTACCATTACCGAAATTTACGATTACTTTAAATTGTTGTTTGCAAGAATAGGTCAGACCTATAGCCCAATTAGCGGTAAACAGGTAAAGCGACATACCGTAACTGATGTTGTTAATTTTATTACAGAATTAAAACCCGAGAGTAAAATTTTAGTACTTGCAAAAGTAATCGAAAAAAAAGACAGAACACTTCAAAAACAATTGGAATTGCTTTCGCAACAAGGCTTTTCCAGAGTTGTTATTACTACAGCCATTCAAAAAATTAACGAAATAGATTTTAAAAGGGTAAAAAAAACAGATGAAGTTTTTTTATTAATCGACCGACTCATAACAAATCCTTCTGATGAAGATTTTACCAACCGTTGTGGTGATAGTGTTCAAACCGCTTTTACTGAAGGAAATGGCGATTGCTTTATTTGGTTGGAGGAAAAAGAAAATACATACAAGAAACACACGTTTAGTAATCTGTTTGAGTTAGATGGCATGAGCTTTGAAGAGCCTAACGTTAATTTCTTCACGTTTAATAATCCTATTGGTGCGTGTAAAACTTGCGAAGGTTTTGGAAGTATTATCGGTATCGATCCCGATTTGGTTATTCCAAACAAAAGCTTATCTGTGTACGAAAATGCCATTGTATGTTGGAGTGGTGAAGTTATGAGTAGCTACAAAAATCAACTTATAAAAAGTGCACATAAGTTTGATTTCCCAATTCACAAACCAATTGCTGAGTTAAAAAAAGCGGAGTACAATTTACTGTGGACGGGTAATGAACATTTTGACGGATTAAATACCTTTTTTAAACAAATAGAAAAAGAAACATACAAAATTCAATACCGAGTGATGTTAGCACGTTACCGTGGCAAAACCAGTTGTCCGGACTGCCTTGGAACACGATTAAGAAAAGATGCCAATTACGTAAAAGTAGCCGGTAAATGCATTAACGATTTGGTGTTAACACCCGTTAGTGATTTATTGCCGTTTTTTAAAACTCTAAAATTAGGCGAACACGATACTACCGTTGCCAAACGTTTAGTTATTGAAATTACAAATCGCTTGGGCTATCTTGTAGATGTCGGTTTGGGTTATCTAACTTTAAACCGTGTTGCAAATACTTTAAGCGGAGGTGAGAGTCAACGTATTAACTTAGCCACTCAACTAGGTAGCACTTTAGTGGGAAGTTTGTACATTTTAGACGAACCAAGTATTGGCTTACATTCGCGAGATACCGAACGTTTAATAAAAGTGTTACGTAATTTACAACAACAGGGTAACACAGTTATTATTGTGGAACACGACGAAGAAATTATGCTTCAGGCGGATGAGCTGATTGACATTGGCCCGGAGGCAGGTACTAAGGGTGGAGAGTTAGTTTTTCAAGGTACACATGCAGAATTAATAAAACAAAGCAAGAGTTTAACCGCAAAATATTTAACCGATAAAATTAAGATTGAAGTTCCTACAAACAGAAGAAAATGGAAGGAGTTTATCGAAATTAAAAATGTAAACGATAACAATTTAAAAAATGTTTCGGTTAAGTTTCCTTTAGGCGTATTAACCTGTGTTACGGGTGTAAGTGGGAGCGGTAAATCCACTTTAGTAAAAAAAGGCTTGATACCTAATTTGCAAAAATATTTGGATGGTTATTTTGAAAACATTAGTGCGTCACATTTAATAGGCGGTAGTTTAAAGCAAATAAAACAATTAGAATATGTTGATCAAAATCCTATCGGTAAATCAACACGCAGTAATCCGGTAACCTATGTAAAAGCTTACGACGAGATTCGTAATTTGTTTGCCGACCAAGGTTTGGCAAAAGCGCGTAATTATAAACCCGGGTATTTTAGTTTTAATGTGGAAGGTGGTCGCTGTGAAACCTGCCAGGGCGAGGGAGTGGTAACTATTGAGATGCAGTTTATGGCAGATATTCAGTTAACCTGTGAAACCTGTAATGGCAAACGTTTTAAAGCTGAGACATTGGAAGTAACATATAGAAACAAAACTATAAGTGATGTATTGGATTTGACCGTAGATGAAGCAGTACTATTTTTTGCCGAAGATGAATCAAATAAAACCTGTAAAAAAATATTAGAAAAATTGTTGCCTTTGCAAGCGGTAGGTTTAGGGTATGTAGCTTTAGGTCAAAGTAGCAGCACCTTAAGTGGCGGAGAGGCGCAACGTATAAAATTGGCTAGTTTTTTAATTCAAATTAATAACACTACACCAACCTTATTTGTATTTGATGAGCCTACAACGGGTTTGCATTTTCACGATGTGGCTAAGTTATTAAAATCATTTGATGCGCTATTACAACGTGGCCATAGCATTGTGGTTATTGAACACAACTTAGATGTTATTAAGTGTGCCGACTGGATAATAGACATGGGACCAGAAGGTGGTGAACAAGGTGGCAATGTTGTTTTTGAAGGTACACCGGAAGATTTGGTGAAAAGTAAAAAAGGGTTTACTGGAAGTTATTTGAAAGAGAAATTAACGAAGCAACAGGTTTTGGCATAGCGTGTTTAACTCCATAACGAAGTTTTATCTAAGGTAATTTTTATTTGGGTGTATTTGTTTTCCAGGCGCTCAAAATCAATTTTGGCACTTATATCTTTTGCACGGTTAATCATATTGTTTAAACCATAACCTTTTTCTACACTTGTAAAATCATAACCTATACCGTCGTCTTTTAATATTAGTATGATGTGGCGGTCATCATTAAAATTTTCGATATAAAAGTTTTTAGCATTGGCATGTTTAGCAGTGTTATTAATGGCTTCTTGAGCTATTCGGTATAAGTTTAAAGTGCTTTCAGGACTCAAATTTAATTGACTAGTAGTGTTATTAAAATGAATGGTAATGTTTTTATTTTCAAATGTTCGAATAGCAAATTCACGAATTTTAATTCCGAATTGCGCTATGGATATTTTTTCTTCGCTTACAGTCCATATGGTATCGCGCATAAGCGCCGTGGCTTTTCGTACTTGGTTTGATATTTTCTCGAAGTCTTCTTTATCTTTTATTTTTTCAATGCTGTGTGTTTTTATATCTATTGCTGAACTAATAATGGTGAGTTCGGCTCCCATATTATCGTGTAGGTCTTTTGAAATTCTGGACCTTTCTTTTTGGATTTGTTTTTGAAAATTAATTTCAGATTTTTTTCGGTTAATATTATTACGTTGAATAATAAACAAAGCAACCAAAAGTAAAATTACGAATGCAGAAACTACTATAATTAAATAAGTGTTTCTCTTATTAATTTCTAATTTCGTTTGATTAATAGTGTTTTGTTGAGACAATATAGTATTTTCCTTTTGTTTTACATCGTACTCAGTTTGAAGTTTGCCCAATTTATCTTGTGTATCAATATTATAAATACTATCGTTTATTTGTTGATGTAATTCCAGATAATTATTGGCAAGTTTAAAATTTTCTCTGCTATGCTCTAATGTGTACAAGCCTAAATACGCTTTTTTTTGCCATAATAAACTTTGAATCTCTTTAGATTGTTGTAAACCTAGTTTTAAATATTCTTCAGCCTCATTATATTGTTTTAAATCAACATAACACAACCCAATATTTGTATTTATAATTGACATACCACTTAAAGACTTTATACGGTCGTATATTTCTTTTGCTTTTACGTAAAACTCTAATCCTTTTTTAGTATTGCCTTGTAATCTTTCATTAACACCTAACGATTGATATATTTGCGACATATACTCTTCGCGACAGTATTGTTTGCAAATTGGGATTAGTTCATCTAAAATAATTCTTGCTTCTTTAACTTTACCCAAGCCTTGTAAATTTTGAGCATAATTGCCTTTTGCAGTTACATAGGCTTCATAATCCTTTAATTTAAGCGCACCTTCTGCCGATTCAATGCGCATTCTCATTGCTTCGTCAATTTGGTTGTTTCGCTCGTATATACTACCTATATTGTTTTGAAGTTTATATACTTCGGCAAAGGCTCCAGCTTTTTTAAATAACAGAACTGCTTTTAAATTTTTTTCTAAACTAATGGCATAATTCCCTTTTTCATAATAACCAAGGGCTACTTTACTAAGACTAGCCGCAGCATCTCTCCATAATTTTTTTTCAAGTCTTATAGAGTAGGCTTTTTCTGCTAAAATAATACAGCTATCAAAATTGCCTTTGTAGTAATAACTTAAACATAAATCATTCATACAAGAGGCCATTAAAAGAGTATCTTTTAATTCGTAGGCTAGGTTGCAAGCCCTATTTCCATATTTTATAGATTCATCTATTGCATTGGAAGAGGTATAATAACATAAATCAGAAAGCACTTTTACTTTTTCAACCCCTTCGAGATGACTTAATTGTTTTTTTAAAGAATCAATCAGTCTATCTTGATTGTTATTTTGCGAAGATACTAAGGATATAAATAGGAAAAAGAATCCTAAAATTAAAGGATAGTGTTGCGATTTATTTTTAAAGAAACCCATCTTTTTTAGCTTTGTTAACAGCCTCTAATTTACTGTGAACATTTAATTTTTTATAGATATTTTCTATATGTTTTCTAACCGTTCCGTAACTAATACCAGTATTATTAGCAACTTCTTCGTAACTCATTCCTTTGGCTATTAATTCTATAATTTCTATTTCGCGTTTGCTAAGATGGTTTTCTGTGGAAATTTCTGATTTTATTTTTTGAGGAGAATTTTTAATCAGCGTTAATGATTTAAGCGCCATACTCGCACTCATAGCACTCCCACCTTCCATTACTTCAAAAATAGCGTGGTGAATTTTTTCAGGCTTTTCATCTTTTAATAAATAACCCTTTGCACCGGCGCAAATAGCCTTAAATAGATTTGTATCATCATCAAAAACTGTACACATTATTATTTTTGATTTGATAAATTTTGACATTATTTTCTCTGTTGCTTCTATGCCATCCATATCCGGCATTTCAATATCCATAATAATTACATCGGTATCCAATCCTTGCATCATAGCATGAAGAATTTCCTTACCCGAATTAAAACTCCCGGTTATGTAAAAATCTTTCGATAAATTAAGCTTATCGATAATTGTATTTCTAACAATCTTATTATCATCAACTACAGCTATCTTTATCATATTATGTTTTGAAATTAATAAATAATATTTACTTTTTATTAATAGTAAATTCAACGCGCCTGTTTAAACTTTTTCCTTCATCGCTTGTGTTATCTGCAACTGGCTTCGTTTTACCAAAACCATCGCTAGTTAAACGCCCTAAAGCAATACCTTTTAAATTTAAATAGTTTACAACAGCAGCGGCCCTTTCTTTACTCAATTTATTATTGTAATCATCGTTCCCAACATTATCCGTGTGGCCGCCAATAAATATTTCCATGGTTGGATTTTCAGTTAATAATTTTACGAGATTATCTAATTCAAAAAACGATTCTTGTTTTAAAACTGATTTAGCCGTTTCGAAAAAAATGTTGTTGATACGAATAACCTGACCAGTTTCAATTGGAGATAAAAGTAAGTTCTTGTTTATTTCTTTATAACTAGAAACAGCCGACAGATCAAGATTTTCGGTGACTGAATAATATCCTTGAGCGCTGGCTTTAAAAGAATAGTTTTTTCCATATGGCAAAATAATTGTAAACTCACCTGTTTTAGGATTTGATGTTGCAATGCCCAATTCATTTCCATTTGAGAGATCAAAATAATTAATAGAGGTACCAATTGGATTATTCGTTTTTGAATTTAAAACTTTGCCGCTAACAAGTATAACTGGATTTGGTTTTTGTTCTTCCTTGGCTTTTATTTTTACAATATCTCCATTGCGTATCATGTAGAAATAATCACCTGAGGCTGGAATAGTAAAATAAGCATCCCAAGCGGAGCTGTTTATTTGAGGGCCAAGATTTACAGGGTCTGTCCAGTTTTGCCAAGTATCATCCAAACGTTTACTCATGTAAATATCATTACTACCGTAACCACCAGGCCTAGCACTACTAAAGTATAAGGTGGTATTGTCTGAGGCTAAAAATGGAGTGCCATCGTCATATTCTGTATTTATTTTTGGACCTAACTTTAGAGGTTTGCTCCACTCGTTATCCTTGTATATAGAAACGTAAATATTATGAGCATCGATTTTTTCCGACTCGCTGAAAGCCATGAGCAAAATATTATTTGAGGCTGATATACAATTAGAAACCGTTTTACCATTTTGCATTTTTGCGTATTTTGGCATCTCAAAACCCTGGGGCTCTGTCCACCCCTCTTTTTCCAGGTAGCTAATACTAAAACCACTTTTTATATATTCACCTTTTTTTAAATATCCTTTTAAGTATCTGGTATTACCGTCGGATGATTGCCCAATTATATTATTGTACCGCGATGTATTGAAAGGGAAACCTAAATGCTGTGCTTTACCCCAATTTCCATTTCCTGAATTTTTAGAATACCAAATATCTTGGTTTGGTGTTTGTGGAGAAAGCGTATTTTGTGGATCGTTTTCTCGGACAAAGAACAATTTTTTACCGTCTGGCGTAATATAAGGAGCTAATTCAAAAAAACTACTGTTTACTTCTGAACCAAGATATATTATTTCGTATCCGGTTTGAGAAAATAGTTTTGAAAACATAAAAGTATAAAGTATGATTATTTTTTTCATGATTTAAAAATTATTCTGTTGTACGTTTAATTGTTTGGTCTTCAGCATCACTTCTTAAAAATTTAATGCTTCGGCTAATTGGTATGGCGATAGAACCTCCAAAATATAAACCATCCACCATACGATAGCCAGCTTCTATTTCGGCAACAAAAACAGCTCTATATTTCTTTTTACGATCTTTTCGTTGCAATGTTGGTAATGTTTGTATTAATAGTCTTCCTCCAACGGGTAATGTGTTTTTTACTCCGGTGGGGGCATTATTTATTGGAGTAATTAAACCATCGAAACACACTCTTAAGTGAGATATAACTCCTTTTTCTCCATATTTATCCGTTTGTATAAATAATCGGCGGGTACTGCCAAAACATATACCGCCGTATGCGCCAAAAATGTAGTAATTGTATTGGAAATCTTTACCTAGTGGATTCTCAATGCTAACCAAATTTCGATTTAAATATAGACCTGCTCTTAAAGCTTTGTATTTCCATTTGTTTGAAGGAACTCTTATAGATGTTGTAGTAGTAACATTTTTCCCATTTACAACACTATTCGTTTGTTTTAACACGACTGTATTGTTTCCGTATTTTGTGTTTTGATTAAAAATAAAAAATCCTCCTAGCTGAATGTTGGTTCTGTTTTTAAGTGTTTTATCGGATAACCTACCAAATGTAAGCCATGCATTTCTAAAGGTGTAGTCTATTCCTAATTTTTGTTTAAACATGGCATGACCCCAAATACCGTAACAAAAATTACTACCATCAATATTTCCTAAAGGAAAATCGAAATGGACTGCATCTATGTTTAACGAAAAGTTGTTTATTTTTCTTGGCTCGTCAGTAATGATTTTGTATTGGATTTGTTCTTGTGCAGTAACCTTGCATACCAATAAAGACAGGAGAATGATTTTTAAAGATTTCATAGCTGTATATTTTTTTACAAACATACAGTGCAAAAAAAGGATAGAAAATACGCAGAATTACGTATGTGTATTAAATATATCTATTCACCAAATTATGTATTTCAATTAGAGGTTTTAAAAACTCTTCTAAATCGTAAACACATAATTGTGAAGCAGCGTCGCACAGAGCTTTTTCAGGCTCAGGGTGGGTTTCAATAAAAACACCGTCAACACCACTTGCCACTCCGGCACGGCTTAATACTGGTAAAAACTCACGAGCACCACCTTTAGCATCACTACTTGGAATGCCGTATTTACGCACACAATGTGTAATGTCGTGTACTACAGGATAACCTAATTGATTCATATGATAGAATGCGCGAGGGTCAACTATTAAATCATTGTATCCAAAAGTATAACCACGTTCTGTTAAAATAATTTGGTCGTTACCGCTGTCCACGCATTTTTGTGCAGGGTGCTTCATATTATCAGGAGCCAAAAACTGTCCATGTTTAATATTTACCACCTTACCTGTTTTGGCAGCAGCAACTAATAAAGAACTTTGCATGCACAGGTATGCAGGAATTTGTAATACGTCACACACTTCGGCTGCAGGAGATGCTTGGTCGTGCGAATGAATATCTGTTAATACAGGAAATCCAAATTGTTCCTTAACTTTTGCTAAAATTTTAATACCCTTCGCTAATCCCGGACCATCGTAATAGTTTAAACTACTACGATTATCTTTATTAAAAGATGATTTATAGATGATTTTTATTTTTAATTTTTCTCCAACCTCTTTTAATTTTTCGGCGGTAGTCATCATTATTTTTTCGTCTTCAATTACGCAAGGACCACTAATTAAAAACAAGTCTTTTTCGCCACAGTTTACATTTCCAACTTTTACAATTTTTTTACTCATACAACTATTTTTATCAAAGTTATTATATAAATTTTAAACAAAACATTAAAAAAACTATAAATTGATAACAATTACATAAAACGATTTATACTAAGTAATTTTTACTTTTGAGAACATTATTAAATATGAAGAAACTACTTGTAATATTATTTCCAATTTTGATTTTAAACTCTTGCAAACAGGCATCTGAAGAAAAATCGAATGAAACTGCATCAAATAATATAGAAATATCGGGTTCTGATACCGAATTACCAATTGTACAAGAACTGGCGAAAACCTATTGTCAAACTAACACCATGGTGACTATTAACGTAAATGGTGGAGGAACAAGCGTTGGTTTTGGCGATATTTTAAATAATAAATCTCACATAGCTAATGCCTCGCGTTCAATTACAGATAAAGAACAGGCAGAAGCAGATGCTAAAAAGATAAATTTAATACCCATAATGTTTGCTGTTGATGCGGTTGTAATTGTAACAAATTCAAAACTTGGTATTGATAGTTTAAGTTTAGATCAAGTGGGTCAAATACTTTCAGGTAAAATAAAGAACTGGAAGGAAGTTGGCGGCCCAGACAAGTCTATTACTGTTTATGGAAGAGATTCAACCTCTGGTACCCAAGCCTTTTTAAAAGGTAAATTTAAGATAGAAAAATATACAGAGACAATTAAAACCTTTAAGGAAACAAAAGAAATTATTTCAGCTGTTGAAAAAGATATTACAGGGATTGGCTACAGTGGTTTAGGTTATATTTTAGATAGAAACGGAAAACCTAATGGAAAAATATGGAGTATGCCTTTATACATAGATGCAACTCACCAAGCAGTATCTCCTCTTAAAGTTACTGATGTTATTAAAGGAGATTACCCACTTACTCGCCCTCTCTACCAGTATGTAAAAGATAAGCCGGAAATAAATATTAAAAACTTTATTTTATTTGAATTGAGTGGGGACGGCTACAAAGTAATAAAAGAGTATGGCTATTTTCCTATAAACGATTACCAAAAGGAAATAAACAAGCTAAATGGTCTTAATTTGTAGTTTTTAATAGTAGCCATATTAAATTATTGAAGTTCTTAACTTTAAGTTAACAAAGCTTATTTCTTAAACATATAGTTTTACAAACTATTTATTTTTCTATGTTCGATTTAAGTACCGGTTTAACAGTATTATTAATATTTTGCTTATTACTTACAGTATTATTCGAGTTTATTAATGGTTTTCACGATACAGCAAACGCTGTAGCAACTGTAATATATACTAATTCTTTAAAACCTACCATTGCGGTAGTAATAAGCGGGATATGCAATTTTGCAGGTGTTTTAGTAGGAGGGATCGGTGTGGCAATGGGGGTAGTTAACTTATTACCTACAGAAGTTTTGGTAGATAGCGACATTAGCCATAGCGTGAGTATGATTTTAGCAATTCTTTTAACATCAATTATTTGGAATTTTGGAACTTGGTTTGTTGGTTTGCCTGCATCATCTTCTCATACTCTTATTGGTTCTATTTTAGGAATTGGTATTGCATTATTTATAGTTACTGGTAGAAATTCGGTTAACTGGGGTAAGGCAGAAGAAATTGGATTGGCATTATTATTCTCACCCATTTTCGGTTTTGCTATGGCTATTTTCTTAATGTATGTTTTTAAACGTTTAATAAAAAACGAAACTATTTACAAAGAACCTATACCTGGTAAAACACCTCCAACTTGGATAAGAATATTGTTGACATTGTGTTGTGGGTTGGTTAGTTTTTTTCATGGTGGTAACGATGGACAAAAGGGCATTGGACTAATGATGTTGGTGTTAATTGTGTTTATTCCAAAAAGTTTTGTAATTAATCCAGATGTAAATTTAAATGAAGTATCTGCTTCGGTTGCTGCAACACACAACTATATAAATTTAACCGATACCAATCGCTTATCAAAAAAACCAGACTTAGAATGGTATCACAAAATTCAATCTTCTGCTAATGCTATTTCGGTTATTACTAGTAACAAAAAAGTAGTTGATGATTTATCTAACCAAGAAAAGGTGGAACTTCGTAAGAATATTATTACCCTATCCAAAAACTTCGATAAATTAAATAATGAAGGAAATTTGACTTTATCAGAAAAAGAAATTGGTAAGGTAAAAGCAAGTATTTCACAATCTAAAAAGGCAACCGATTTTGCACCAAATTGGGTTAAAATTGTTATTTCTATTGCTTTGGGTTTAGGTACCATGGTAGGGTGGAAACGTATTGTTGAAACAGTTGGATCCAAAATTGGTAAACAAGGTATGAGTTATGCGCAAGGTGCTGCCGCTCAAATGGTGGGTTCAAGTACAATTGCTTTATCAACCGGATTTGGACTGCCGGTGTCAACCACCCATGTATTGTCTTCGGCTATTGCAGGTACAATGGTGGCCAAAAAAGGATTGAAAAATTTGCAAAAGAAAACAATTAAGAATATTTTATTGGCTTGGGTTTTAACTTTACCTGTTACTGTTGTTATTTCAGGGGGGTTGTTTTTGTTGTTTAGAGCTATTTTATAACACAAAAACAATAAAATTTTTTTAGTGTAGGGAATAATCCTCAATCTGTTTTATTTTTCACTAATTTTGGTTTGCTAAAAAAGTAATAGTCTTGTGAAAAATCTTTATGTTATAGTTCTGTTAACCCTTATAGCAAAATCATTTTCTCAAAATTTTTCAATTAGTGGTACACTTAAAGATGCCAGTAATGGCGAAACTGTTATTGGTGCTACAATTTATTTAAAGGAAGTAAATAAGTTTGCAACCACCAATCAGTATGGTTTCTATTCACTTTCTGCTCCAAAGGGAAACTACACCTTACAATTTTCGTACATCACATTTAAAACAATTGAGCAACAAATTAATTTGGATAAAAATCTCACTATTAATTTCTCGTTTTCTCCGGCCGAAAATAATCTAAAAGAAGTGGAGGTAACCACCAAGGCAGGGAATGAAAATGTAAAAACCACACAAATGAGTGCCGTACAATTAGATATGGCTGAAATAAGAAAAATTCCGGCATTTATGGGCGAAGTAGATATTTTGAAAACCATACAGTTATTGCCTGGAGTTAAAAATGCCGGAGACGGCAATACCGGATTTTATGTTAGGGGTGGTGGACCTGATCAAAATTTAATTTTGTTAGATGAGGCACCAATTTATAATGCTTCGCACTTATTGGGTTTTTTCTCAGTATTTAATGGTGATGCCATAAAAAACGTTACACTTTTTAAAGGGGGTATGCCAGCTCAATATGGCGGGCGTTTATCGGCTGTGTTAGATATTAGTATGAAGGACGGGAACAATCAAAAATTTGAAGTAGAAGGAGGTATTGGACTTATCTCTTCTAGAATTACAGTACAAGGACCATTAGTGAAAAATAAAGGCTCTTTTATAGTAAGCGCCAGACGAACCTATATTGATGTTTTGGCAGCACCATTTATTGATAAAAGTGATTTCAAAGGCACACGTTATTATTTTTACGATTTAAATGCAAAATTTAATTACATACTAAACGATAAGAACCGAATTTTTTTAAGTGGTTATTATGGCAAAGATCGGTTTTCGTTTACCGATAATGAATCGAATTTTAAAACAAAAATCCCTTGGGGTAATGCAAGTGCCTGTTTAAGATGGAACCATATTTATAATACCAAATTGTTTGCAAACATGAGTGCCTCATTTACTAATTACGATTTTAGTTTTTCGGCTTTACAAGAAGATTTTGAAGCAACAATTAAATCGGGCATTACAGATTACAGTTTAAAGTATGACATTAATTATTTTCCTAATTCTCGTCATACAGTAAAAGCTGGAGTGCATTACATTTATCATATTTTTACGCCCACAAATGTTAGTGCCAAACAAGGCGAAACTGTTTTTGATTTAGGTAAAAAGATTCAGCTATTTTCGCATGAGTTAGCCGCCTTTGTTAGCGACGATTGGGATATTACTCAAAACATAAAATTAAATGCAGGATTACGTTTTGGTAATTTTACCCAAGTAGGCGCATTTAATCGTTACGTAAAAGATTTTACCGGTAAAATAGTGGATACGGTTTCTTACAAAAAAAATCAAGTAGTATCCAATTATAATGGTTTGGAGCCTAGATTATCTGTGCGTTTTGCATTAAATCCAACAACATCAATTAAGGCTTCTTATACACGAAATTTCCAGTATGTGCACTTAGCGTCTCTTTCATCTGTAAGTTTGCCTACCGATGTTTGGATGCCTTGCACGGAAGTTATTAAACCTCAATTATCTAATCAGTATGCCATGGGGTTCTTTAAAAATTTTAAAGAAAATGTTTTTGAAACCAGTGTTGAGCTATATTATAAAACAATGGCTAATCAAATAGATTTTAAAGAAGGGGCGCAACCATCCGATAATGTTTATGATAATCCGGATAACGGTTTTACCTTTGGCAAAGGTTGGGCTTATGGAGCTGAATTCTTTATAAAAAAGAGAACTGGTAAATTTACAGGATGGATTGGATATACTTTATCTTGGACCTGGCGACAGTTTGAAGATATTAATTACGGCCAGAAATTTTTAGCTAAATATGATAGAAGGCACGATGCATCATTGGTACTTGTGTATGATGCTACGGCTAAATGGAATTTTGGGCTGGTATTTGTTTATGGCTCGGGCAATAGAGGCACTTTGCCAAACGGGTTCTTTTTGTATCAAGGAAGTTTAAGTAACGATTATGGTTTGCGTAATTCATACAAGTTTGTTGATTATCATCGTATGGATTTAAATGCCACTTATACGCCGGATAGGAAAGCGAAACTTGAAAAACGAAAACTAGCTCTTGTTGAACACTATATTAAAGAGGGAAAGGATACAAGTAGTATTCAAGTGTCTAAAAAATGGACAAAGAATTTTACAAACAGTTTTACGTTAAGCGTGTTTAATGTGTATAATCGTTACAATCCTTATTTTATTTACTTAACGCGCTCAGGTGATTTTACAGATGGAACTTTGCAAGTAGGAGCAAAGCAAGTGTCTTTGTTTCCAATACTCCCAAGTTTTACATGGAATTTTAAATTTTAAATGAAAAAAGGCGCTTTTATATTTATACTTTTGGTTGTTATTTCGTCTTGCCGAAAGGATGTAAAATTAAAATTACCCAATTATCAACAAAAAGTAGTAGTTGAAGCTTCCATAGAAACCGGCCAGCCCGCTTTTGTTTTGCTTTCCTATTCTGTACCCTATTTTGGCGATTTTGATTTAACACATCCGGAAACCGTTTATATACAGGACGGGCTTGTAACTATTACAGATGGAACAACAACAGAAACTTTAACAAAAATTACTTTTTCAAATGTCCCAATCCCAATTTATATTGGGTCGACGCTAATTGGAACGCAAGGTAAAACTTACACCTTAAGTGTAAATGTAAAAAACAATACTTATACATCAGTGAGTACAATTTTAACCCCTGCAAAATTAGATAGTGTTTATTTTAAGGGAGAGAAAGATGATTCGTTGGGATTAATTTGGGCTCATTTTTCAGAACCTTCGGGTCTTGGTGATTGCTACCAATGGTCAGCCAAGCGAATTAGTAAAGATTTTTTTTATGCATTTCCTTTTAATTCGGCTTTTGAAGATAAGTTTATAGATGGTAAAAGTTTTGATTTTGCTTACGATAGAGGGCCGCAACCTTATAATATTCAATCTTACCGCGACGACCCAGAACAAGGTTATTTTAAAGTAAAGGATACGGTTGTGGTGAAATTTAGTAAAATTGGACGAAAAGAATATGATTTTTGGAATACATATTATCAGAACAAAGCTAGTAATAGTAACCCGTTTAGTGCACCATCTAATGTAAAAGGTACCTTTGGAAATGATTTGGAAGTGTTAGGGGCTTTTGTTGCTTATTCCCCAAGTTTTGATACTTTGGTTATTAAGGGGAAATAAATTACTTTACATCCAATAACTCAATATTAAAAATTAAAACCGAGTTAGGAGGAATATTGCCCGTTTTTTGGGAACCGTAGCCTAAAGCTGAAGGAATAAGCAAAGTGCCTTTACCGCCTTTTTTAAAATAAGTTAAACCTTCTTGCCAACCTTTAATTACGTTAGCTAAACTAAAAGTGGCTCCGGTTGATGGACTGCTGTCAAAAAAAGTACCATCTACCAATAAGCCATCATATTTTACGGTAACAGTTGAGTTGGGATTTGGATTAACTCCAGTGCCCTGTGTCTTAATAACGTAATATAAACCACTTCCACTGTAGGTAGCATTTAGTCCATTATCGCTAATGTATTTTGTAATAATTTCTTCGTCTTTTTCTGACTGACTTCGTTTATCCTTTTTTTTGCAGGTAAAGAAAGTCAAGGCCAAGATAGATAGTAATAAAAGTTTGATTTTCATAAACTAAAAATACAAAAAATGACAACACATTCAGGCTCGTTCAATATTTAAAAACTAAAATTAGATTTCAAATTATTTATTTATTCTTTAAACTCTAAAACCAAACACGCAAACATCATCCACTTGCTCATTATCTGCTTTCCAATTATCAAAAGTATTAGAAAGAATATGATGCTGTTCTTCCATTGATAAATGACTGTTTTCGGTAAGTAATTTTTTAAATCGACTATACATAAATTTTTTACCTTCGGCACCACCAAATTGGTCAGCATAGCCATCTGTAAACAAATACACGCAATCATTTTTTTTAACAGAAATAGAGTGGTTAGTAAATTTTTTCATTTCCTCGCCTACATAGGCTCCTATAGGGTGTTTATCGCCTTTGTATTCGGTTAATAGCCCATCTCTTATAATGTAAATAGAATTTTTTGCACCTGCAAAATGTAATAACATGGCAGAATAATCAATAGCAACAAATACCATATCCATACCATCTTGTATGGTACTTTTTGAATATTCTTGTCGTAACGTTTTTGAAATACCAACGTTAATAAAATCGAGTGCTTCTGAAGGGCGGTTAACGGTGGGTTCTCGTTCGCAAATTCGCAAAAAATTGTTCCCAATTACACTCATCAATGCGCCGGGCACTCCATGCCCAGTGCAGTCTGCAACAGCTACCATCATGAAACTTTCTTGATGTTTTGTCACTGCGTCCGATACCCAGTAAAAATCACCGGCAACTATATCTTTAGGTTTGTATAGAATAAAAGAATCAGGAAACTTTTCTTTAATAATTTCAGAAGAAGGTAAAATTGCCTGCTGAATACGCTTGGCATAGGTAATACTGCTGGTAATATCCTTGTTTTTTTCCTCTGTTTTATTTCGTTGTTTTTCTACCTCTTGTTTCTGTAGTAAAATTAGTTTATTTGCTTTTTGTTTTTGTAGGTAGCCTCTATAAGTAATAATGGCAAAAATTATTGCTAATATTAAAATACATGATACTAAAAATAAAATCCATTTTTGTTTTTTACTTTCGGCTCTAATCTCAATATCTTTCTCTTCTTGTTCCTTTTTAGCTATCATTTCTTTTTTTTCAAAATCGAATTGTAATTGGGTTTGAACTGCGTTTTGTATATTTTCATTGTTAAAAATACTATCACGCAATTCAATTGCTTCATGATAATATTTTAGTGATTTTTTGTAGTCTTTAGTTTGTTCATATATAAGACTTAAACACATTTTAGCATCTAAAATTGTTTCTTTATCCTCTATCGTTTCAGCTAAATCTATAGCTCTTTTGGAGTAATCTTCAGCTATTTCGTATTTTTTTAAATTAAAGTATGCTTTACCTAAATTGGCATAAGAAATTTCTATATTCTCTAAACTGTTGATTTTTTGAGAAATATTTAATGCTTCTGAATGAAATTTAATAGCCTCGTTGAAATTACCTAGGTCAATATAAACTACTCCAATATTATTTAATGAATAAGCAATTTCTTTAATGTTACCATTACTTTTTTTAATTTTTAAAGCTTCTAAATGATATTTTAAAGATTCATTAAAATTTTTTTGCTCTCGATAAACATTACCTAAATTATTAAATGAAAAACCAATGTTTACGGAATCTTTAATTTTTTCACGGATACTTAACGCTTGTTTATGGTTTTTTATCGCTTTTGAATACTCTTTTAATTGATAATATACATTGCCAATATTGTTATAAGAGTTTGCAATACCTTTTTTGTCTTTTAAATCTTCTTTAATTTTTAAACTCTTTAAATTATATTCTAAAGATTCGGAATAATTACCGTCAAAATAATTAATATTTCCTAAAATATCATATGCTCTACTTAAACCAGTTTTAAAGGATATTTTTTCTGAAATGCTTTTCGAGATTAGGGCATACTTGCGCGCTGTATCATAAGAATCATTATAAATAGCTGCGGCACCAATTTTGTTTAAAATTTTAATCTTATTGGTGTCATTTGAACTTAAGTTTAATAAAATTTTTAATGAGTCGATTTCTTGAGTTTGAGAATAAAAAACTCCAGAGCAAAATTGAATTAATATAAAGATATATAAATAGTTTTTTTTCAAATTCTTAACAAGGTAATTATGCTATTAAACACAAATATACATCATCTCTAAAAATTATTAGAGAATAATTTGTTATTAGATAATTTATTAATTAAAAGTTTTAAGAAGTTCAAATGCACTCCAATAGTAAGGATGAGGGTATTTTACTTTTACAACTTGTTGCGCCTTTTTAAATGAGTTTTCGATTGAATTAGTTTGAGCATAATTTTTGTAAAATTCGGTCATTAATAATTGTGTTGCATAATCATCAACCGGCCAAAGACTCATAATAATATTTTTAGCCCCGGCAATACTAAAGGATCGTTGTAAACCTGCTACGCCTTCGGTCCCCATTTCATCTCCTAATCCGGTTTGGCAAGCAGAAAGCACCACTAATTCTGTATTTGTAAGATTAAGCAAAGAGGCTTCTGCGGCAGTAACAATTCCGTCATTTTCTGAATCTACATTTAAGCTGTCACTTGTGGCAGGACCCACTCCTGCCAAAATAATTCCAGAACGTAATAATTTATTGTCTTTTAAATTTGAACTTTGAAAACCTAAGATAAGTTTATCATCACTTTGTATGTCTTTTAAAAAGTAGCCATGTGTTGCTATATGAAGTATGCTAGGCGATTTTACTTTTCGTAAATTGGATTCGCTGGCAAATTGGTCGGTAAATAAAGTAACTGACCAGTTTTTTGCTTTTAATTCTTTATCAATTTCTTCCACTTCCACTTTTGTTCCTGGTAATTTTGCTAAATTCACTAATCCATAGCGGCTTGCAACTTGTTGTGAATTTATGGTTTGTGTTTGGTTTTTGTTATTTAAGTCATAATCGTAATCTGGGTAACCAAAAAGTGACGCTGTATTGCTTATTTGTGGGGTTTTTGTTTGTCTGTTAATTATTGAAGAAAGTGTAGATGTTGGATATATTTCGAAATTATCAATAACGTATTTTTTTGCTATAGGGTTATATAAACCCAATAAATTTACTTTATGAAAAACACCCTCGGCAGAAATATAAATTTTTGTAACGTTTGATAAACTTTTTTCAAAGGGTTTAAAATAGTATTTATAACTTACACTATCTTGTTTTTGATCCTCAATACTTTTATAATAATTTTCAAAATATTTATTTTCTAAATCTTTCCCATTTTTAAAAATAATAAAATCAGGTTGAACGCTGTTTTTTCTAATTACGTGGGCTGCGTAAATGATTTTACCAATTGTGTCATTAATATTTATAGCTTCGTTTACTTTAAATATCTCAATAGCAGCTTCATTTTCGTTCAAATTTTGTTTTATACTTTCAAATGTTAAAGTATTTTTATTTGAAAAGTTTTTTAATTTACTTTTTAATTTGGTTTCTAATTCACTTGCTTTATTTCTTAGTTCGTAATCGTCAAACGCAGGTTGAGTAGATTTGTAATTATTAACCAATTCATTTTTTACAAGTAACCAATCGGAATAAATTTTTTTTAAATCTTGGTCGTTACTTGCTTTAACTTCTTTTCCGAGGCGAGAAGCGTTATTCGCTAATAATGATTTTAACAACAATTGATACCTTAAGGAACGATTAATATGTTCAGTTAAATTTTTTGTAGGATGTTTAATTTTATAGTTTATTAAAAAAACATTGTAGCTTCCAAAAACTGCATCGAACGCATACAAGTATTGCGACTGATTGTCTTCGCTCATTGTTGCAAAATAGTCGTTTAATAGATTGGTATAAAAATCTAAACTTTCAAAATAAAATGGAGTGGCTTGTTCGAATTTGTTTTGAGTGGCATAAATTTCAGCTAACAATAATTGGGCTTGAGCATATAACTCATGTTTTTTGCCAAAGTTACGTTCAATTAAAATAAGAGCTTCTCTAAGATTGCTTTCTGCGTGTGATATATTATTTATTTTTAAATACAATTGGAAGGTGCTTATTAGAAAGGAAGCGTAGCGGTAATGATTTTTGCCGACCGTGTTTTCAATTATCTTTAAGGCTTGCAGTTTATAGCTTTCGGCATTTTTATAATCTTTAATTTCTAAATAACTTCCAGATAAATTATTTAAATTATTTGCATATCCTTGGTGACTTTCCCCAACTGTTTTTTTATATATTTCATTGGCTTCTAAAAATCGTTCTAAGGCTGAATCGTATTGTTTTACATCATAATACACCAACCCTAAATTCGTTAATGCGTTTGCATAATTTTCGCTTTCGGTGCCAAAACGTTTTTTTCTGATATCTAAACTTATTAACAGTAATTCTGAAGCTTCTAAATAGCGTCCTAGCGAACGCAATAAATCTGCTTTGTTACTTAAAGTACTACAGAATGGTTCAGTATCAATTAAGTTTAAACTTTTGTAAACGGAAATAGAATTATTGTAACAAATTTCGGCATTTTTACTATCACCATAGGATTTGTAGCATAAGGCCAAATTATTATCAATTGTTGCTAAAATACTACGTTCATTTACTTTATACATTTGATGAAGTTGTTTTGCTTTTTTTAAGTTGAAGATTGCCAGATCATACTTTCCAAACTCTCGGTACGAGTCACCTAAATTCTGAATACTAATTATATATCCAGTGGTATCTCCCAAATTAAGTATTCTCTTTTCATCTACAATATCCTTATAAATAGCTATGGCGTCTTCGTAGTAACCTAAATTCTGTAAAATAATTGCTTTTAGAGTTAATAAGCGTAAATATGTTTTATTGTTTTCTCCATCCAATGTTTTATAATAATAAAGCAATGCTTCAACATTTGGCTTAGCTTGCTCATATTTTTCTAAATCTACAAGTAAAGACGTATAATTATTAAACACTTCTGTATATTCCCTGCTATTTGCACCGTAAATAAGGCTCATGCCATACATGCAGGCATTGTAAAATTTTTCAGAGGCCTCCAAATAATTTTGTCCTTGGTAATAATAGGCCAAGTTAAGTTCTGCAATATAAATTAAAAGTGTATCGGTAGCCGTTTTTGAATATTGATAAGAAAGTCCATAATTTTCTTCTACTTTTGGATAATTTTTTTCTTGGTAATAATTGCTTGCCAATAAGCTATAAAATTGTGTGGAATTATCTGGGTACTTATCGAATTGTTTTTTATACTTAGTTTCAAAAGCTTCTAATTCTGGTGTTGAAAGTGTTTTTTTTGCATCCAACTTTTTCATGAGTTGCGCCCAATCTTTTTCGTAGGTTTGGGCATTTAATGCTTTAAATGTTAGAAATAATATTATATAAACGAATCGGAATTTCATTAAGTAAAACTAAAAAATTTAATTCAGCTTTTACAAAGTAATAAGGATGGTTAATAAATTTGAAGCTCACTTCGACTTCGCTCGGGGTGACAAAACTAAAAAGCCCGAACTCATATACTAGTTCGGGCTTTAAAAATTAATAATTATTAAACTTTTGCTGCTTCTTCTTTAGCTTTTTTAATTTTAGCTTTAATGTTTTCGGTTGTTAAAGAACCCGGACGTTCAATTGGTGAGCCTGTAGCTCTATCCCAAATTAAACTTGCCAAAACACCTAATGCACGGCTAACACCAAATAATACGGTATAGAAATCGTATTCGTGCATGCCATAATGAACCAATAAAGCACCCGAGTGTGCGTCAACATTTGGCCAAGGATTTTTAATTTTACCAGTGCTTTCTAAAATCGGTGGTGCTACCTCATATACCATTTGCACGATTTCGCAAATATCATCATGTTTGATATAGGTTTTATAAAAATCTTGTTGGGCTGTAAAGCGTGGGTCGGTTTTACGCAACACTGCATGTCCATATCCCGGTACTACTTTACCTTCAGTTAATGTCTTTTTAATATATTCGGCAATTTGCTCTTTAGTTGGTAAACCACCGCCTAAAGTTTCTTTTAATTCCATAATCCAGCCCAAAACCTCTTGGTTAGCTAAACCATGTAACGGACCTGCTAGTCCATTCATTCCTGCAGCAAAAGCTAAATAAGGGTCACTTAAAGCAGAACCAACCAAGTGAGTTGTATGAGCTGAAACATTACCGCCTTCATGGTCTACGTGAATAGTTAAGTATAAACGCATTAAACGTTTCATATCAAAAGCTTCATAACCTAACATGTGAGCAAAGTTAGCTGCCCAATCTAATTTATGATCGGGTTCAATATGAATATTGTTTTTGTATTTGCGGCGGTAAATAAAGGCTGCAATACGTGGTAAACGAGCAATTAAGTTCATGCTATCTTCATAAGCATAGTCCCAATATTCTTTTTTGCTTATTCCTTTAGCGTAAGCTTTAGCAAACACAGATTCACGTTGCATAGCCATCACCCCAATTACAAACTGAGTCATTGGATGTGTATCAATTGGCAAACATTCAATTACGTCAAATACGTGTTTAGGAACGTTGCTACGTTTCATCCATTCATTTGTAATAAAAGCTACATCTTCTTGTGTTGGCAATTCACCAACTAGCATTAAATAAAAAATGCCTTCAGGCAATGGTTCAGTACCACCGGGTGCTTTTGGTAAAGCTTTGCGTAACTCAGGTATTGAATAACCTCTAAAACGGATACCTTCTTCTGGGTCTAAACGTGAAGTTTCAGTAACCATACCAGGCATGCCACGCATTCCTTGATATACTTGCGCTACAGTTATTTCACCTAATTTTAAATCGCCATGATTTTTAATAATATCTTTAATGTCAGCTGCTAAAACATCGGCTTTAGCTTTAAACTTTTCTTTTAATGGATCCATCGTTTTTTGAATTTATTCGACGCTAATTTACAATGTAGCTTTATATAAACCAATTAAATTAGCGTTATTTTTGTTTTATTTTTTTTCTTAAAATTACTTCAAACTACCAATCATATCCTCAGGACGAACCCATAAATCAAATTGCTCGTTAGTTACATAACCAAGTTCGATAGCAGCTTCGCGAAGGGTTTTGTTGCCTTTATGGGCAGTTTTAGCAATTTTAGCCGCTTTTTCGTAGCCAATATGGGTATTTAAAGCTGTTACCAGCATTAAACTATTTTCTAAGTGTTTTTTTAATTCCGGTAAATTAGCTTCAATGCCATTTGAGCATTTTTCCGTAAAGCTTACGCAGGCATCACCAATTAGTCTAGCTGATTGTAGAACATTGGCGGCAATTAATGGTTTAAAAACGTTTAATTCAAAATGCCCCATGCTACCACCAACACTCACAGCAACATCGTTACCAATAACCTGAGCACAAACCATTGTTAAGGCCTCTGGTTGTGTAGGATTTACTTTACCCGGCATAATAGAACTGCCTGGTTCGTTATCGGGAATAATGATTTCGCCAATACCGCAACGAGGTCCGGACGATAACATACGGATGTCATTAGCAACTTTCATAAGTGCTACGGCACTGCGTTTTAAAGCACCACTTAACTCTACCATTGCATCATGTGCGGCCAAGGCTTCAAATTTATTAGGAGCAGTAACAAATGGTAAACCTGTTAATTCGGCAATTTTTTTAGCTACTAAAACGTCGTATCCTTTTGGTGTATTTAAACCTGTTCCAACCGCAGTTCCTCCCAACGCTAACTCACGTACCATTTCTAATGCGTTTTTTAAGGCACGAATACTGTTTGTGATTTGTTGCACATAACCACTAAACTCTTGCCCCAGGCTAAGTGGTGTGGCATCCATAAAATGAGTACGACCAGTTTTGATAATGTTTTTAAATTCCTCAGCCTTTTTAGCTAAACTATCGCGTAATTTTTCCATTCCCGGAATAGTAATTTCAACTACTTGTTTATAGGCCGCAATGTGCATGGCAGTAGGGTAGGTATCGTTACTGCTTTGCGATTTGTTTACATCATCATTCGGGTGTAAAACTTTTGGCTCATCAGTTAATTTTCCGCCATTTAAAACATGAGCACGGTATGCTATTACCTCATTGGCATTCATGTTACTTTGCGTGCCGGAACCGGTTTGCCAAATAACCAATGGAAATTGATCATCTAATTTATGAGCAATAATTTCATCACATACTTTACCAATTAAGTCGCATTTTTCTTTGGTTAAGACACCTAACTCGCAATTAGCAAGCGCCGCAGCTTTTTTTAAGTAGCCAAATGCATATATAATTTCCTTTGGCATACTTGCTTCAGGGCCTATTTTAAAATTGTTACGGCTGCGTTCTGTTTGCGCGCCCCAATATACATGAGCAGGTACTTGCACTTCGCCCATTGTGTCTTTTTCTATTCTAAATTCCATAATTGTTTTGTTTTGAATGAGGTAAATTTATAATAATTTTCTTAATAAAAAATTTAGCCTTACTTTTTTGCTTGAACAAAAAAGTAACAAAAAATTCAAGACAGCATAAAATTTAGTTAAAGTTTAATTTGCATTAAGCTTGACGGTTTAAACGCTTTGCGAGAAACAAAAATTGCCTTTCACACTGTTCAACTTTTTTTAATTCAAATAGACTTTTATACTAAATTTTATGAGGTCGAAAAAAAAGTATGTATCTATGTAGAAAAATTAATCAATGGATTTTATAGGGAAGGATTTATTAAATTATTGCGAAAATTTTTCGGATGAGGAGAGTAATTTATTAAAGGAATTGAATCGTCAAACGCATATAAAAATAAATCAACCACGTATGCTAAGCGGGCATTTGCAGGGACGATTTTTAAGTTTTATAAGTAAGTTAGTAAATCCGACTTTTATTTTGGAAATTGGAACTTATACTGGCTACAGCGCATTGTGCCTTGCAGAAGGACTTAAAAGGGGTGGTAAATTAATAACTATTGACCCAAACGAAGAAACCAATGTATTTGCAAAAGGATATTTTGAAAAGTCGAAATATAAAGAGCAAATTGAGCTAATTGAAGCGAATGCCCAAAGTATAATTCCAACCCTAAAATATTCTTGGGATTTGGTATTTATTGATGCAGATAAAAAAAACTATGGTGTTTATTATGATTTGGTAATAGATAACTTAAAGTCGGGAGCCATAATTATTGCCGACAATGTTTTGTGGAGTGGGAAAGTTTTAGCGAAAGAAAAAGATATGGATACTGAGCTAATTCATGTGTTTAATAAAAAAATAAAAAACGATATTCGTGTTGAGAAAGTGTTATTGCCCTTAAGAGATGGTTTAATGGTAGTTAGAAAAAAATAAAATCGTGAGGAGTTTTTCATTAAATATTATAGCAGTTTTAAGCTTTGTATTATTTTTTAATAGTATGGTTTCTTTTGCTCAACCCTCATCGTTAAAAACAGGAGATATTGTTTTTGTTAGAAGAGATTTAGAACAAACCAGTAAAAATAATTATGATTTTGTTGGGGTTATTTTTTTTGAAAATAAAACGCCAATGGTTTTTTATTCGGATGCAATTGTAACGAAATGTCCATTAAAAGACTTGATTGGAAAAACAAGAAAAAACGATTATGATTTTAAACGGATAGTGGATGTTGAATTAATTACAGATGAGACTGTAGCTTCTATGAAAGCTTATGCGAATGCAAAACTAAATAAGAAATTTGACAGTATCCCATCCATAAATTCTAATATTATTTTAAATGGAGAATTTATTTGGAAATTATTCCAAACCTCGATAGGTATTTCGCTTTGTAAAGCAAAGGATATAAAAATAGAAACCTTTAACCATACATTTATTAGTAGAAGAACGGTTACTGTAAAAGATTTATACGAGTCCGAAAATACCGAGCAAATAATAGAATAGTCTAATATAAATTATGCTTTCTATTAAAAATATTATTAATGCAACTGTTTTAATTTTATTGTGCTTTTTTATTTTTTTAATGGTAAGACTTAGTGTACCCTATTTTACTTTCCGATATGATGTAGATTTTTTATTAACCAAACAAAAAATTATTCATATTAAACACTGGCGCTATGCGTTTTACGTCCATGTGTTTTTAAGCTCTATTACATTAATAGCCGGGTTGTTTCAATTTTCGAATTATATTTTAAAATCTTACAAACGATTGCATCGAACAATGGGGTATTTGTATGTTATAACAATTTTATGTTTTGCAGGGCCAAGTGGGTTAATTATGGCATTTTACGCCAACGGTACTATTTGGGCAAAAATTAGCTTTATCATTCTATCACTACTTTGGATGCTATTTACTGCTTTAGCCTTAATTAGCGCCAAACAACAACAATTTAATGCCCATAAACAATGGATGATGCGCAGTTTTGCCCTTACTTTATCTGCTATTACCCTGCGGTTATTAGCATTTATACTACCTAGTTTTGTTCATCTGAATGCGTTTGATGAATATACCTTAATAGCTTGGTTAAGCTGGACAGTGAATTTGATAATCGCTGAGAGTATTATTTTTATTAAGATGAAAAAGAAGGTTTAGTTAGCTTTAGCTACTTCTTGTTTCTCTTCAATTTCTTCAACACTATTATCCTTTTTAATTACCAATTTATAACTTCTTTCTTCTTCAATGCCAGTAATTTTGTTGCCCGCATAACCTTTGTCTAAAGGATTAGTTTCCCAATTGGTTTTGTATTGTTTAATATCAATGCTAAAATCTTTATTAATGACAAAACCTTTACTTTGAAGTGGCGAACAAAAGCAACCTATTTCCTGTGTTGAAATTTGTTTACCCAACGTATCATACACTACGATATTGGTCTCAACAGGATTTAATGTATCCGCCATCATTTCATATACCTTATACACAAAGGCAACACCATAATCCGTTTTAAATTTGCCAATGGCCATGTACTCTTTTGACACCTCTCGAGAAAAACGACCATCTTCCATACCAGGAATAAATGTGGCATAGTTGTAATTAACGTAATGATCAAAACTAAATGATTTTGCACTATCCACCGGCATTTCATAAGGTAAGCTCAAATCAGGAAATGATTTTACAAATGACTTAAATAATATTCTACTTAATTTTTCGTCGTTACCAAAAGTAGACAGAATAAGTGATTGATACGATTGATTATCTCTAATAAAATCAAAAAGTGGTTCTTGTGTAATTCTATCTTTAAAAACAAAGCCCATCATAACTGCTTCGTTTAGCGTGGCAATACAATTACTAGTATCTTTTTTTGCAGCAACTAAAAGCGCAGAATTAAACATGGATTCAGAATACTCAATTCTGTCATACATGGCGTTGTTTACCAATTCAGCCAAATCATATTTGTTTGTTTTTAAATACGCTTGAAACAAATGCTGATAGTTTTTTTCATCAGGATAATAGAAAATAGATTCTTTAAAATATTCTATACTTGCTTCTGCTTTATTTTTGTTTACCAACAAATCTAAACCTGTCATAAATTGTTTACGGCTTTCTGTTTTTTGTTGTGCGTTTGCTTTTTCTAAAGCTTGGGTAATTGCGTGACTACTGTAAATGCTATCTGGAGCAAGTATGTAAGCAACTTTCTTCTCTTTTTTTTCAGAACTCACATTTTTTGGATGTTCATTTGAACAAAAAGAAATTAATAAGCTTAAAAAAACTATTAGAGAAAGGTAAATCTTTTTCATAATTAAAATTAGATAAATTAAGTGATTACAAAAGTGATGAAAAATTAAGAAATCAATTGACAAATACTTTCATTTGCACAGCAATTTTTTGAGCTTCCTCTGCAGCTTTTTTGGCAAAATTATTTCCGTTACTTGCATAAAGAATAGAACGGCTGCAATTAACCAGTAACCCAACATCTTTGGTCAAACCATATTTACAAACCTCTTCTAAGCTACCACCCTGTGCGCCAACACCGGGGACTAATAAAAAATGATTGGGAACTAGCTTTCTAACGTCTTGTAGCATTGCAGCTTTTGTGGCACCAATAACATACATCATGTTATTTTCATTACCCCATTTGGTAGAGGCTTCAATAACTTTTAAATATAATTCTTTGCCATCAATTTTCATTTGTTGAAAGTCTGCCGATCCTTCATTACTTGTAAGGCCTAATATAATAGCCCATTTACCTTCAAATTGCAAAAACGGTTTTATGGAATCGCTTCCCATATAAGGTGCCACAGTTATAGCATCGCAGTTTAAGCGTTTAAAAAATGCTTTAGCATACATTTCGCTTGTGTTTCCAATGTCTCCTCGTTTTGCGTCAGCAATTAAAAAATGATTAGGGTAATTTATTTTTATGTATTTAATGGTTTTTTCCAAACTTTCAATTCCACTCAAGCCATAAGCTTCGTAAAAGGCTGTATTTGGTTTAAATGCCACACAATGCTCTGCTGTAGCATCTATAATTTCTTTATTAAAAGCATAAATGGCATCATCTTCGTTTTCAATTAAGTGTTGTGGAATCTTTGAAGCATCTGGATCTAAGCCAACACATAAAAAGTTTTTCTTTGTTTTTATTTGAGAAATTAATTCTTGACGGTTCATGTTATATTTTTTTAATTAGTATTGTTTTGTATTTATTACTCGGCTGTTTCGACTCTGCTAAGTTTTACAGAATAGTTTTTTAATTTTATGTGGACAATTTATTTAAACAACTTTCAATTAATACTTCAACACTTTTTTTGTAATCATTTGTAAATTCTTTTCGCACACGGTTGGCAATAATAACGCAAACTGTTAGACAATTATGTCCTAGTAGTTTTCCTAAACCATACAAAGCACTGGTTTCCATTTCAAAATTGGTAATGCGTTGATTGTTTAAATTAAAAGCTGTAAGTAGTTCATTTAAATTTGGCATAGCAGCTTTTAGTTTTATTTGACGCCCTTGAGGGCCATAAAAACCGGGTGCTGTAGCTGTAATGCCAACAAAATTTCCTTCTTTAAATTTATCCAATAAATCTGGCGATGCAGCTACACAGTATGGAAAAGGCAAATTTGGTAACCATTTGGTGTGGTTAATAAACTCCCCACTAATATCATTTTCGTTTATAACTTGCCAACCATCGTAAAAATTTAGTAAACCATCCAAACCAAGCCCATGAGAACTCACTACCAATCCATTTACGGGAATATCGGCTTGTAAAGCACCACTGGTTCCTAAGCGAATAATGTTTAAGCTGCGATGTTCGGGGTTTAAAGTTCTGGTTTCGGGATTGATGTTCACGGCAGCATCTAATTCATTCATCACAATATCAATGTTGTCTGTACCTATTCCAGTGCTAAGTACGGTAATACGTTTGCCTTTGTAAATGCCTGTATGGGTTACAAATTCTCGGTGACTTGTTTTAAACTCAATACTGCTAAAATGTTCTGAAATTTGTGGAACACGATATTGATCGCCAACTACAATTACATCATCTGCAATATCTTCAGCTTTTAGATTGATATGATATACTCTTTTTTCGGGGGTAAGGATAAGTTCTGTTTCGGGAAACTGCATATTTTAAATTAAAAATTAAGGATTAAAAATTAAAGATTATTTAAAGATACCCATCTTTTCTAAATCTTCGAGATAAACGCGTTTACCTTTATAAAGAGCAGTTACAAAAGCATCAGTTTGCCCTGCTATTACCACTTTTTTGTTATGTTCAAATGCTTTCCGAATGGTGTTAAAAACGCCGCCAATGGTTATCCGCGTTATGCCATCTTCCAATAGCAGGTTTTCTACCTTACCTAAACCTTTTAAATGTTTATAGGTGTAATTTTTTGGAAATTTATAAGCTGCAATTTGCACTCTAAAGTCTAAGCCTTCCGCGCTTATATCTCCATATTTTTCAACAAACACCATAATTTTGGCCTGTAATTTATTTCTAGGCACAAAATCGTCTTTAACAACCGTTTTTGTTGGCGAAACTACCGCTACGGTAGGAGTTACAATAGTTTTAACAGTATCGGCTTGCGGTGTATCAAAATTTATGTCTACCACTTGTTCTGTATATTCAGTAAGTTTTGTGGCATCTACATCAATGTTTTTATATTCGAAATTATCAAATATGTATTTAATTTTATAGGTAGAACCTGGCGGGAGAACTACTAAATACTGACCATTAATTCCATTTGATTTTATAGTTTTATACACTTTGTTATCTTTTGAAGTTACCTCTATGATAATTTTTGCCTCAACATTTTGGCCATTTTTAGTGGTTTTACCTTTCACCAAATACAGTGCAGGTTTAGCTCCTTCAAAATTTGTTTCAATTTTATATAAATCGCTTAAGCCCTGTCCGCCTTTTTTACCACTGCTGTAATAACCCGTTTTACCATTGGCAGCTAATACAAAATATCTATCATCACCTGTGCTGTTAATTGGGTAACCTAAGTGTTCTGTTTTTTTAAAAGTGCTGTCTTGCAAATTCATTGTGCTTCTAAAAATATCGTAACCACCCATACTTGTTCGCCCTTCGGAGCTGTAATAAAGAGTAACACCATCTGGGTGTATAAAAGGGGCATCATCGTTATACGGGGTGTTAATGCTATCTCCTAAATTTTTTACATTGCCCCAAGTGCTATCTGGCATAAGCATTGCTCTGTATATATCACGTCCACCATAACCCCCACCACGCTCACTGCTAAAATAAAGCATTTGTCCGTCGGGAGACAAAGAACAATGTCCATCCCATGAGTAAGAGTTTACCTGACCTTTTATTTTAGCAGGTTTGGTAAAATTAATGCCTATTAAATTGCTTAAATAAATATCACCGTGATCATCGCCATTATCGCGGTAAATAAATAAAATATTACCATCGTGACTTAGAGAAATAGCGGCATCATGGCCATTTGTATTTATACTGTCTAAGGCAAAAGGTTTGCCAAACTCATCGTTAATTTTTACAGTCATATAAATATCTTCAAAATACTGACCATTTTTGTCTGGTTGTAAATAAGCATTCATTCTGCCACCTTTACTTTTTTCGCCACTATAAGTAAATACCAAAATATCTTCATCTGCAGTAATAGTTGGCACATACTCATTATCTGGATTGTTTACCACCGCACCTAAATTTGTAATTTTAGCGTTGGTGGGTTTTGCAACATAATATTTTGCGTTATTAATGTAGCGTTTTAAAAGTTCGCCACTTTTTTTACCTTCGGGTTGAGTTTTTTTATTTATTAAGTAAGCATCAACATAAGTAAGGGCTTCATCAAACTTGTTGGTATAATGCGCAGCCTGTGCGAGATCGAATTGAATATCTAATATCTTTTTATTTTTAGCATAAACTTCACTTAAAAGGGTGTAAGCTTCTTCGTGTTTATCAGATCTGTACAAGCAACACTTACCATAAGCGTATTTAATAAAATCTTCCTTAGGATGGTGATTTTGAATGTTTTCGAATATAGGAAGAGCCATTAAGTAATTTTTTTCATCAAACAACAGTAAGGCATTATCTAAAGAATCTTTTTCGGTACGGCGCCATTTACTGGTATTCATGGCCTGCGCTGAAAGTTCATTACAGGGATAGAAATACGCAAAAGAAATAAGAACAAAGAATATGAATTTACGAAATGTCATTTTATCAAAAAGTAGTTTTATCAGAAATTGAATATGGAATAAATATAATTATTTTTTGGCTAATTTAATTGATGTTAAGTGAAATTTGATTTTTTAAGAAAAAAATTACCGAAATTGCCAAAAAATGACTTCTTTTTTATTCGATATAAATTTTATGTTTTCGATTGCACTAGCATTGATTTCATTTTTAACTTTCAAAAAAGAAAAAATAAGGTTGAGTTTATTTCTATTGTTTTTTTCCTCTTTATCTCTTGGTATTTTTGTCGTGGGGTTAGATTCATTTTTAAATTTATGGGATGAGCAATACCATGCCTTAGTCGCAAAAAACCTAATATCAAATCCTTTTCAACCAGTCCTTATAGAACAACCACTAATTGTAACTAACGATTGGATAAATGCCAATATTTGGCTACATAAGCAACCTTTATTTTTATGGCAAATGGCAATCAGCATAAAAATTTTTGGTGTAAATGAATTTGCGGTACGATTTCCGTCTGTTTTAATGCATTCTTTATTGGTTTTTTTTATTTATGATATAGGTAAAATAATATATTCAAAAAATGTCGGATATTATTCAGCTCTTTTTTACACTTTTTCATATTTCTGCTTGGAATATCTCACAGGTTTTTACCCAACGGATCACAATGATATAGCTTTTTTGTTTTATTCCTTTTTAAGTATTTGGGCATTGTTTAAGTATGTTAATGAAAAAACTATATGGTATGCGATTTTAATAGGTTTTTTTTCTGGATTAGCAATACTTAATAAATGGCTAACAGGTCTTGTTGTTTATGCTAGTTGGTTTGCAATAATTATTTGTGATTTTAAAAGCAGATTAAATAAAAAAGAAATTTTAAATATTATTATTTCATTAACTGTTTGTTGCATAATTTTTTTGCCATGGCAATTTTATTGCCTAAATCGATTCCCAAACGAATTTTTGACCTCAATGAATTTTAATTATAAACATATAATAGAACCTTTGGAGGGTCATGGTGGAGATTTTTGGTTCTATTATACTGCGATGTTTGAACAGTTTGGAGAAGGGCTTGTAATCCCAGTTTTTGTTATTTCATGTTTTTCATATATGATCTATAAAATAAGAAATTCTATTTATAAAATTATTATACTAGTAACTGTTTTAGCGATTTATATTTTTTTCACAATCGTAAAAACCAAAATGTATGGTTATGTAATAACTGTTATTCCGTTTTTTATTATTGCAATTGCATATTGTGTTAATTTAATACTAGTAATGACTGAGATAAAAATTAAGAATAGAAAATTGAACCATTTAGTACAAACTTCGATTGTAATAACTTTAACTGTCTTTTTGTTCAATGCTTCGAAACTATATAAACATCATAGTAATAAGGAGTATGGAAGATATGTGTCAAGATTAAAGGAAATAAATGAAAAGAAATTTTTCTTGAAAGTAAAACAAGAGCATGGAAATCAAAAGTGTGCAATTTTTAATTTAAAATTCACTTTAAATGGATACATAACAGGAATTTTTTATACAGGATATGCTTGTTACGATTTCATCCCTGACAAAAAACAGATTAACGACCTAAAGATATTGGGATATCAATTACTCGTCATCAATAATTCCCTACCTGAATACATCGCTGATGATAATTCTATAATAAAAATTAATCTTTAATATTTATTTTTTTAAAATCTTAAAGTGATATAATTTATTTTTTGTTGTAATTTCCAACAAAAAAAATGATTCAGGGAGATTATTTAGATCAAGGGTATATTCTGGTTCATTTATAAATTTTATACTTTTAACCTCTTTTCCTTCAATTGTGTATATTTTTATTTCACTTATTGACTCGCTTTGATTAAAGTTTTTAATTAAAATGAAATTATTTTGTAGGTATGAAATAATAAAATTATCTTGGTTTTGTTCATTGTTTTTAATGCCTACTATACTTGTATAATTTATTAACGAAGTATCTCGTCTCAAAAAATAAATATCACCATTTAACGCCCCAAAACTATTCGTTGTTCCTACTTCTATGTAACCTCCATCATATGTCTTTTCAAGTGAATAGGTAAAATCGTCATCACCACCACCACTATCATTTGCCTTATACGGCCACCCACTATTAATATTAACTGACATTAATGCTTGTGACTTAAGTCCTGAAATAATAATATTCCTTATATAAGCATTAAAACTTGTTTGAAAGTTTACGTTACAAACAGATGAGTACTCTTCATCATTATTCGAATCGTATTGATAGTTATTTTCCCAAAGAAAACTACCATTTTGGCCAAGACTGTACATTACAGAGGATGTTTTTGCATTTAAAGAAAAAGTTTTTGCTCCACAAATAACATAATCATCATTCGCTTTCTGAACCAAATCGTTAGCATAATCTTTAAAGGCTCCTCCAAAAGTTTTTGTAAACAAAGTATCCCCATTTAAATCGAGTTTTAAAAAATAGCAGTCGCCATTAATTTCGCCTTTGCTTTTAGTATAACCAACTGTAGCAATAAAATTATCGTTTGTACGAATAATTGATTTTAGCTCATCATCTTCAGCACCGCCATAATATTTTTGAAAAACAATATTGCCCAAAAAATCATACTTTAAAACAAAGCCATCTTTTTTACCACTACCAAAACTGCTGGTATTACCAACTACCATAATGTCACCATCGGGGCTATAAACTAAATCATTGGCAAAATCCCAGTCGGTTCCTCCAAAGGTTCTTTGCCAAATTAAGGTGCCTAGTTTATCAGTTCTAATAATATAGGCATCGTAGCCTCCTGCCCCATACGAACTTGTAAAACCTGCAACTACGTAACCCGAGTCGGCCAATTGAATAACCGATTTACCAACATCATTTAAAAAGCCACCAAATGTTTTACTCCATAGTATTTGACCCATACTGTCTAATTTAACCAAATACACATCGCTATTTCCGGCACCGTAGCTACTAGTGCTACCTGCAACAATATAATGCCTGTCTAAAGTTTGCTTGGCTGAATAACCAACATCAATACCATTTCCACCAAAAGTGGTGTAGAAGCGAGCAGGGGGTTGAGCACTTATTTTTAGGCAATACATACTAAACAGTAATATTATTATTAATTGCCTGATGTTTTTGGGTTGGAGCATTTTATTGAAATTGTTATATTAAATGTACAATTTTTTACTTAAACTTTTTTGCAAAACTAAAAAACAAGCCTTGTCCGGTACTTATTTTCGGCAAAATAAATCCTTGTAAACTATTACTACCTAATCTTAAACACCAGTTTTTATTATTCCACATAACTGAGGCTCCAACATTTAATCTAACATATCCGCCATAGCCAGTGTGTAAAGCAAAAGTAAATTGTTTGTATTTATAATCAGGTTCAACAAAAACATAGGGTTTGTAATTGGCGTTAAAAATATAACGGAAACCAAAAGAAGTATTAAATCTACTGCCCCAAATTATTTTATTAATAATTACCAAATTGGTAGGAATGTTTACATTAAAATTTTCTTTACGAGCGTTTGTTAAGTTTTTTACAATACTATCTCTATTAATTTGATTGAGTGTACTATCTTTTAAATCAAAAATATTATCTACTTTATAACCATTAAAGCGCAAGGTACTATCACTGCTGTATTGTACACTATTATTTAGCCAATGTATAAAACCAATATTATTTGCATTTACAATTAATACGCTCTGTTTACCAATTTTACTTTTATAAGGGGTTTCAAAAAAAATGTCGGCACTTGCACCCAGCCCATTAAAGGTGGTAAGATTTTTATTGTTTGTGTCGCTTAAAGCGAGATTGAAGTTGGAGTTGAAAATCAATTCACTTCCATCACTAGAAGTAAATAAACTAGAGTTTTTGTTTGTTTTTAGGTAAAATAATTGTTCGCCCTTTATAAATGATAACGAAACGCCAATTTTAGCCACCGAATCAACGCTGTGCATAATTGCTCCAAATTTAACTTCTTGAAAGCGTAAGGCACTCACATTACAAAAAGCCAAATCGGCAGTTGAGCCTTTGTACATTTTATTTCCATAAAACATTAGGTTGTAAAAATCGCGAGTATAACTGGCATTTAAAACTTCTTGGTTTTTTAAGCCAATTAAAAAATCAAATTTTTTACCTCCTTTAATAAATGCACTTACATCGTAATTTAAGTTTATTCCAAAATTATTCATGCCTCTTAGTAGTTTGGCTGATTGGGCTTTGTCTGCGCTATCAATATATTTACCGAAAACAAATTTATTTATCATGGTACTATTCATACCATTGCTACCCGCATCAAAATCAAGGTTAACAGAAACGCTTCTACGAATATTATCGTAATTAATAAACTCCGTATTGTATTGGGCATAGGTATTAATAGAGAAAACTAAAGAGATAAAAAGTAGTAATAGATTAGGCAGATTAAAAGAATAACTTTTTATCTGCAAAAATTGAGAAATCCGTAACTTGGTTATTCTTATTAAAAAATTCATTAACCTGCTTTAACGTTGTAATTTAATTCGGCAATAATATTAACATCAAAGGTGTAATTTTCGTATAACTTAATATCAGGTGGATTTGGAGGCATTATAAAATAAGTAATTATTTTTAACGATTTGGTTTTTTTTAGATTTTGAATTTTTGTTCTGTCAAACGGAGCTTTGATGCTTGTGCGCGTAGGAAAAGTAACAATGTTTTGGGCATCGGTTATTCCTTTCATAAAAGTATTAGCTGATGGGATAAATAGTGAATCAATAATCTGTTGATTTTCGTCTAACATATATGCTTGCAATTGGGCGTTAAAGGGATAGCCGTTTGAAGCGGATAAAACAAAATCGCCAAAGTTAACTTTTTCGAGTTGCTTTATATTTGTAAAATCAACAGCTGTAGTAGATGATAGTTTAAATGAACTCGCATTAAACCGCATTGGAATGTTTACGTCAGCCGTTACATTTAGCCCAGTATTATAAAAAGCAAAGTCGTTAAAGCCAGATAAATTGCCAAGTGGGTTTACAACAATGCTGCCTTGGTAGGTAAGTTTGTTTGGCAGTAAAGAAAGGAATGGTGCAATATTACTATTTGTTGTGGTTAACGAAACACTTTTAACGGTTTGGAAAATGGTTGTACCCATTTTGCTTGCACGATTTATGTTAATGTTTGAAAGTGCTGCTGTTGTTAAAGGCACTGTAGATGAGCTATTTATTGCTTTTATATTAAACAAACTACCACTAAATTCAGCCCCAAACTGATTAAGGATGTTAAAGTTAAAAGTGGCACTGTTAAGCATAAAATTTTTTGCATCAAAATTATTTACAATGTCTAATACAGTGGTATCTAAAGCAATTGGTACTGTTTGCTGCCCAAAATAGCCTTCAGCGTATTGAGGGGTAATATCACTGTACTTTACTTCTATTAAAGCTCCTTGACCGGAGGGAATTGTTGTTGCCTGTGCATTAGCACTTAATGCAACTGTATAAGTTTGAATTATTGTGTTATAGAGATTACCTGAAAGACCCTGCATATTCAAACTATAACCATCAAGGGAATAATTTTTTATTAATGAATTGTTACCTGGAGGTATTGTTTCAGATATTTCAAAGGGCTGATTATTTTTAACAGCGCTTGATATAGAATAAACCAAATCAAGCGCTTGGCTTGTAGAATTACTGAATTTCACATTTAAACTTCCCGATTTAATTTCTACTTTTTTTAAAGCCACACTATTACCCAAACTAAATGTTAACTCAGCGGCAGGGAGGGCGGTAAAGGATTGTCCTGGCGTTAAACTAACCGGAAAAAAAGCTAAAAAAGCTTTCGAAATGGTAGTATCAGGCAATTTAATTAATGAATCCAATTTAATTGCTGTAATAGTGCGCGTTAAACTTAAATTTAATAAACCAGTATTGTCTGATTTAAAAATAGTATCACCTAAAAAATTTTTAATATTTAATTGACTGGTAACTACAGGAAAAACCATATCCACATCCCAATTTGCACTAGTTGGCTTTCGACACTGCAAAAAGATGAATATTGGTGAAAGTAGGAGTAGCTTTTTAAAAATTGACATTACTACAAATATAATTCAATTTGTAACATAATATTCAGAAATTAAAGTTTAGGAAGTTGATTTATTTAGCTTTAAACTTATTAATGGCATTAATAGTAAACTCACTTAATACAAGCGTTCCACTCATTCCGGCGCGCTCCAAAAGCAGATTATCCCAATTTTCAGTACCTTCCCACATTATTTTTTTTAGCATACTCATCGCTTCGGGATTGCTGGAAGCTAATCGTTGAGCTAATCCATCGATAGCCTTATCCATATCACTAACAGTTTCAAATAAATCGGTATAAAGCCCTTTTTGATTTCCCCATTCTGCGCTGCGCCATTCTGTGGCGTTAATTGTTAATTCACAAAAGGCAGCTTTTCCTATTTTTCTTTCAACGGCGGGACCAACAACAAATGGACCAATCCCAACGGCTAATTCGCTTAATTTGCAGGATGCTCCTTGAACGGCAAAACAATAGTCGGCGCTGCTGGCAATGCCAACTCCACCGCCAACGGCTTTACCTTGCACACGGGCAATTACAAATTTTGGTGCTTTTCTCATGGCATTAATAACGGCGGCAAAACCCGAAAAAAATTTTTTACCTGTATCTAAATCTTTTATAGCTATTAATTCGTCAAAGCTCGCTCCGGCACAAAAGGCTTTATCTCCTTCACTTTTAAGTACTATTACTTTTACAGCATTGTCTTTGCCAAGCATTTCTATTTCAGCAGCCAGATTACTTAGCTGAGACCCGGGCATACTATTACTTTGTGGATGAAAAAAGGTAATAGTACCTATTCCATTTTTTATGTCAGATTTTACAAAAGCGTTTTGCATATATATTTATTTTACAACAAATATATAGATTAATGCAAATAAAAAAATTAGCAGAATTAATCTGTGAAAATTATTTTTTTGGAAATGAAATTATTCTCCAAACCAATAATTTTTATAAAATACAGTCCATTTGAAAGGTTTAACATTTTAAAATCAATTTCTGTTTTAGCCTGATTTATAGTATTATTTGTATAAATTAATTTCCCATATATATCAAACATATAAATGGCTTGGATTTTATCAGAGTCAATAAACAATTTACCACTGGTAGGATTTGGATAAACTGCAATGGCAGACTGTAGACTTAAGTTTGAAGAGTGAAAACCAGTAGCAAGCGTTTGTGTGATGCAAGATTTTATTGCCTTAAAGCCAAACGTATTTGTTGCCCCATCGCTTTTAAATCTTAAAGTTAAGTTTTGCCCTGAAGAAGTAACAATTCCCGGAGAGTTAGTGCCAGTATAACTGCCAATTAAAGGAGATAAAGTAGATGTGCCGTTGTAAATAAACAATGAATCGTAATTTAATTCGGTACCAAAACTTTTGAATTGTAACTGCACTAAACTTCCGCTAGGTGCGGATAAAGTGTAGGCATATTTTTCACTATCATAGTAGTTTCGCATTGGACCACCCATATCAAAAATGCTATCATTACATACTGTGGGTGCGCAATTGCTAAATTTATCTTGTAATAATGTCCAATAGCTTGTCATTCCGGCGTCGTAACCCAATGCCCAAATAGCTATACCTCCTAAGCCACGTTGATTAACCATGTCAAACCTTCTCCCAAGGCTATAAACATCATCAATAAAACATTGACGCCAATTACCAGAATTTTGATAAGCATAATATGGTGTATAGCTGGCTCCATCCCAATATTTTGTGGTAGAGTTGTAATTTGTAGGATTATTATTAATGTAACTTAATGTTCTTGAAGAAGAAAAGGTACCTGTTGTACTTGCTGGTAATGTATTGCCTGCTACTTGCCATTCCTGACCATAATATGGCAAGCCCATCAAAAGTTTATTTGCCGAAGCACCAGATTTTATATAATAGGTTGTAGTTTTTGATAAAGTATAATTATAGCTGGTTTGAAAATTGTATAATGGATCGGATGGTCCGGCTTGAGAACTTCCGCTATAATAATAGGCGTAGCCCATTATTGTAAAATAGTCAACTATACCATTTAAAGCTGGAATATTAAACGCTGTGCTCCAATCAACCGCATACAAGCACACAGAAAGTTCGTAACTCGGATTTGCAGCTGTTAGTGCAGTTCTCAAATTAGTCATAAATGTAATAAAGGGCGCATTATCACTACTTCCCATTCCTTCAAAATCAATATTGATGCCGTTCCCGCCTCGGCTATTTAGTAAACTTACTAAATTATTTATTAAAGTTGTTTGCGCCGTTGAACTTGCCCAAAACGTAGAATGACTGCTAAATAAAGTAGCACAAATATGTATTTTAGTACCATTAGCTTTGGCAACAGTTACAACACTTGCAGTGCTCCAGGCAAAAGAAGTATTGGTGTTATTTCCGGTGGTTGGCGAAACATCGTAACTAAAATAACATAAATCGCTTAATAAATTCCATTGATAGGCAGTGTAAGCGGTACCTACCCAATAAGGATGCCAGCCATAAACACGTTTATTCAATGTACAAGTTGAAGACGAAATAGCATTTATTTTATCCAGATTAATTGGCATATTTAATTCTATACGCCTTAAACTATCAAATTGATTTTCGGTTTTTAAATTTAGTTTCGAGTAATATTCGCTTTGTTCCTGCATAATACTTTTATGCGACTCGTTTTGAGCAAAAAAAGTTACACTACCAAACAGACTAATGAATAGAAATAATTGTTTTATCATAAAACAAATATAATTAATTGAAGTACTAAATAATCTTAATTGGCTTTTAATTGCCTAATAATATGGGAATTTAACACTAAAACAATTTAAAGAAAAATCAGAATTAACTAAAATAAAATGCAATAAATATTAAAGATAACGTAAAATTATTGTTAATACTTTTTAAAATCTTTAGTTTAATTAACGCTTGCAATTCAGCAATAACTTTAATTTTACACTTTTAAACAGACGGAACACATAAATGGCTTTATTCGATTTTTTAACTCAAGATATTGCAATAGATTTAGGTACTGCAAACACAATTATAATTAGTAACGACAAAGTAGTTGTTGATGAACCCAGCATAGTAGCGGTAGATAGAACAACCGGCAAGGTTATTGCGGTTGGTAAACAAGCCCAAATGATGCACGGGAAAACGCATGAAAATATAAAAACCATTCGCCCCTTAAAGGATGGGGTAATAGCCGATTTTCAGGCAGCAGAGGAAATGATAAAGGGAATGATTAAAATGATTAATCCTGGAAATCGTTTTTTTAAGCCATCATTACGAATGGTAATTTGCATTCCTAGCGGTATTACCGAGGTTGAAAAACGTGCGGTACGAGATAGTTCAGAACATGCTGGTGCCAAAGAAGTATACATGATTCACGAACCAATGGCAGCGGCTATAGGCATGGGTATTGATGTAGAAGAACCCATGGGTAATATGATTATTGATATTGGTGGAGGTACATCCGAAATTGCGGTTATTGCGCTTGGTGGCATTGTTTGCGATAAAAGTACACGTATTGCCGGTGACGATTTTAATGCCAATATAGAGGAATATATGCGGCGTCAGCACAATATTTTAATTGGTGAGCGAAGTGCAGAACGTGTAAAAATTGAAGTAGGTGCTGCTATGACAGAAATCGAGAATCCACCTGCTGATTACGCAGTACAAGGGCGCGATTTAATGAGTGGTATTCCTAAAGAAGTGTACATTAGTTATGTAGAGATAGCGCATTGTTTAGATAAATCAATCTCCAAAATAGAAGAAGCTATTTTAAATGCCTTAGAAATGACTCCGCCTGAATTAGCTGCGGATATCTACCGTAAAGGTATTTATATGGCTGGTGGTGGTTCTTTATTACGTGGTTTAGATAAGCGTATTAGTATGAAAACAAAGCTTCCAGTGCATGTATGCGAAGACCCACTTAGAGCAGTTGCAAGAGGAACCGGAATTGCACTAAAAAATGTTCATAAATTCCCATTCTTAATAAAGTAAAAAAGCAAAATCATTGTAGCTTTAGTGTTAGTTGATATTTATCAACTTAAAACCAAAATTCTTTTAGTGTGAAAAACTTAGTTGCATTTGTAATAAAACATAATTTTATTTTCGTGTTCTTATTTTTGCAATTTATTTGCGTTTTGCTAATGGTTCGTCACGATGGATACCAAGGGGCTCACGTATTAAATTCTTCTAACGAAGTAGTAGCACGAGTATATCAAACAGCAGAAAATACGAAAGAATATTTTTCGCTTAAAACAGAAAACGATAGGCTTAGCAACGAAAACGCTCAACTAAGAAACTTATTAAAAACTAGTTATGCAGTAATACCTTTACAAGAATATAAAAAAAACGATACGCTTTATAAACAGCAATATACCTACATTTCAGCCAAAATTGTTAACGCATCTGTTAATAAACGTAGAAATTACTTAACATTAGATGCAGGAAAAAATCAAGGATTAACCCGAGATATGGCAGTGATGACAACGGATGGAATTGTTGGAATTATTACAAATGTGAGTGATAATTTTTCGAGTGTGATGAGTGTGTTACATAAAGATTTTGCAATTAACTGTCAGCTAAAAAAAGATAGAAGTTATGGGCCTTTAAACTGGGATGGTAAGAGTTACGAATTCTGCTCAATGATTGATATTCCGACACATGCAAAAATTAAAAAGGGGGATACTGTTGTAACAAGCGAATTATCGGGTATTTTTCCTGAAGGTATTTTGGTTGGTTTTATTGAAGATTATGAACGAAAACAAGGCGAATCATTTTATACAGCAAAAGTTAAATTAAGCACCAATTTTAAAAAAGTTAACCATGTGTATATTATTAAAAATAGATTTAAAACCGAACGTGATTCGTTAGAACAAATTTCACACAAACAAATTGACGACTGATTTAGCTAAACATATTTTTCGTTTCATCATTTTAGTACTTCTGCAAGTTTTAATTGTACAGAATATTTATTTGTCTACCTATATAATTTTATTGCCTTATATTTTATTTATTATTCTTTTACCTTTTGAAACACCTAAGTTGCTTTTACTTTTAATTTCTTTCATTTTAGGATGCACCATCGATTTTTTTCATGATTCATCGGGGCTTCACGCTAGCGCTTGCACATTAACGGCATTTGCACGTTATTATATTTTAAAATATATGTCGCCACGTGAAGGTTATGAAGCTACTTTAAAACCCACAGTAGAAGATATGGGACTTCAATGGTTTATTACCTATGCAGGTTCTTTGGTTTTAATACATCATTTTTTCTTTTTTTATTTAGAAGTATTTCGATTTTCAGAATTCTTTAGAACCTTGTTAAGAGTTATATTAAGTAGTATTGGGACTTTTGTTTTCATTTATCTTATTCAATTCTTATTCTATACAAAACGAAAATAAACAATGAGTACTAATTCTCAATTTGGAGATAGAAAAATTATAATTGGCGGATTTTTTTGCCTAATTGTAATTATTTATCTGTGTCGTTTATTTTACATTCAGGTAATTGACGATAAATACAAATTAGATGCTCAAAACAATGCTTTTCGTTACATGACGGAATATCCTGTAAGGGGTTACATTTACGATAGAAACGGAAAATTAATTGTATTTAATGAGGCCAGTTATGATTTAATGATTATTCCAAAAGAAACTAAGGGGTGCGATACCATGGGACTTTGCGAAGTATTGCAAATAACCAAAGAGGAATATTTAAAACGAGTTAAAAAAGCGTGTCAAGCCCCTAATTCGCCACGAAAGGAAAGTATATTTGAGAAACAAATGTCGCAACAAACCTACGCTACCTTGCAAGAAAAATTATATAGGTTTAAAGGTTTTTTTGTACAGAAACGAACCGTTAGAAAGTACCCGCGACCAATTGCTGCCCATTTATTGGGATATGTGGGTGAGATTACTAAAGAAGGAGCTGAAAAAAATCCTTACTATAAAGAGGGTGATTATATTGGTATTAGTGGTGTTGAACGAAGTTACGAAAATGAATTGCGAGGAAAGAAAGGCACGCGTATAGCTATTACTGATGTGCACAATAAAATTATTGGGCGTTATATGGATGGTAAATACGATACGTTAGCAATTCCGGGAAAAGCATTGTATTGCTCTATTGATATGACCATGCAGGAGTATGGCGAAAAATTAATGCAAGGAAAAAAGGGTGCTGTTGTTGCCATTGAACCTAGTACCGGCGAAATTTTATGTTTGGTTTCTTCACCCGGTTACGACCCAAATTTATTGGTAGGAGGTAAAGAACGTTCTAAAAATTTCACAAAATTATATTATGACTCCTTAAATCTACCTTTATTTAACAGAGCTTTAACCGCCATGTATCCTCCCGGATCGACATTTAAATTAATTGATGCACTTATTGGGCAACAAGATGGTGTTATAACTCGAACAAGTAGTTATCCCTGTCATCATGGTTATCCGCCAATGGGTGGGCATCCAAAATGTCATGATAATGGGGCAGGAGATTTACCAACAGCCATTGCCATTTCTTGTAATTCTTATTTTAGTTATGTTTTTGGTGCTATTTGTAATCAAAAAAAATATGGAAAGTTTGAAGATGGCTACAATCACTGGCGTGATTGTGTAAAATCATTCGGACCAAATACTAAATTAGGTACCGATTTACCTTTTGATAAGCCCGGAAATGTGCCGTCTGTGGAATATTATAATAAAGTTTTTGGTAAGGGGCGCTGGTTTGCAAATACGGTGGTGTCTCTAGGAATTGGCCAAGCAGAGTTAACTTTAGTCCCATTACAAATGGCAAATGTGGTAGCAAGTATTGCCAACCGTGGTTTTTATTATACCCCGCATTGTATTAAGGCTATTGGTAACGAAAAGAAAATTGACAAAAAATTTACAGAAAAACATTTTACCTATGTGCAAGATCAAACAGCTTACGACGTGGTGCATGATGGCATGCAAAAGTGTTTTGATGCAGGAACGGGCCGAGCTTCAAAAATCCCAGGAATTGTAGCTTGTGGAAAAACAGGTACAGCCGAAAACCCTCATGGTGATTCGCATGCCGTATTTTCGTGTTTTGCACCACGAGAAAACCCAAAAATTGCCATTGTGTGTTTGGTAGAAAATGCCGGATTTGGTGGAGTTTGGAGTGCACCTATTGTAAGTTTAATGGTTGAAAAATATTTAACAGGTAAAGTCACACGCCCTGAACTTGAGAAAAAAATGATGGCTGCCGATTTAATAAACAGAAAAAATTTACTTGATGCAGGACATCATTAATAATTAAAAACTATAAATTAAAAGTATAATGTGCTATTACCAATTAACTAATCCCTAATAACTCTAAAATTGGCTCGTAACGAAAATACATTGTTTTATGGCGTAGATAGGTTAACAATTCTAACATATACTGTTTTGGTGATAATGGGATGGTTAAATATTTATGCAGCGGTGTACAATGAGGAGCATCAAAATATTTTAGATACTACCCAAAAGTACGGTAAACAATTAATTTGGATAGGTGGTGCTGTAATTATTGCTTTTAGCGTTTTGCTTATTGACGCCAATTTTTTTACCGCCTTTTCGTATTTTTTTTACGGATTTTTTATTTTAGCAAACATTTTAGTTATTTGGCTAGGAAGAGAAGTAAAAGGAAGTAAGTCGTGGTATCGCTTTGGAGATTTTGGAATACAGCCCGCCGAGTTTATGAAATTTGCAACCAATCTTGCACTCGCCAAGTTTTTAAGTAATAGAAACATTATAGTAAATCCACGATTTAGGTTACGTTTAAAAGATTTAGTGAAAAATTATAAGAATACCTTTTACGCTCTCTTATTTATTTTTTCTCCTTTATTAATTATTAAAGTTTTACAAGATGAGACAGGTTTAGCCATTGTATTTGTGGCATTTATTATCGTTTTGTATCGCGAAGGCTTATCGGTTAATTTTTTAATTTTTGGATTGTTAGCAGCTATATTGTTTGTTGTTTCTTTGGTGGTAACAAATATTGGTAGCTTGCTTATTTCATTAGGTGTCATTTCTTTAGCTTCGTTTTTATTTGTCAGTCGAAATAGAAAAAACTTAATTATTGTGGCGATAGTTTATGTATGTGCTGCCGGGGTTGTTTTGACTACAAATTATGTATACAATCATTTAGAAGATCACCAAAAAGTTAGGATTGATGTGTTATTAGGTCGCGGGACAGTAAATTTAAAAAAAGAGGGTTATAATGTTAATCAAGCAAAAATTGCAATTGGTAGTGGTGGATTTATGGGCAAAGGTTATTTGCAAGGTACCCAAACCAAATATGATTTTGTGCCGGAGCAGGACACTGACTTTATTTTTTGTACAGTAGGAGAGGAGTGGGGCTTTGTGGGAAGTACGGTTGTGATTTTTTTAGAACTATTTCTAATTCTGCGTGTCATTTTTTTATCTGAAAGGCAGCGTTCAGACTTTAGTAGAATTTATGGCTACGGCGTAGCTTCAATTTTATTTTTTCATTTAGCGGTTAATATTGGCATGACGATTGGTTTAATGCCAGTAATAGGTATTCCATTGCCTTTTTTTAGTTATGGAGGTTCATCGCTATGGAGTTTTACGATTTTACTATTTATTTTTATTAAACTCGACGCAAATCGTTTGTTGATTTTAAGGTAATTGATTTCAATAAAAAAGCCGACAAATTATTGTCAGCTTATTAGAAAATATTTTAAACTAATTAGTTGATAATAATAAGTTTTTGGTTTTTGAAAGTATTTTCAGAAGAGGAAGTAATAAAATAAATCCCTTCTGCTAAGTTATTAACTGATTGAACTCTATTATTCATCTCATTTAAACTAACATCTATAATTTTTCGGCCTAATTCATCAATAATCGTTAATTCTATATCTCTTGAAGATTTAATACTTACTATACCATTACTAGGGTTTGGATATAAAATGATTTGCTCGATATCTAACGTATTATTAAAGAGGCCAACAGTGCAATCGTGAACATTTATAGTTACCGAACTTGAATTTGTACATCCGGTTAAAGTATCTGTACCTGTTACGCTATAGGTGGTGTTTATTATTGGGCTAACAGAAATACTTGTTGCTGTAGATGATGTACTCCAAATATAAGTGCTGGCACCGTTAGCAATTAAATTAACCGATTGACCGATACAAATTGTAGTGGATGAACTATTAATGGTAACCAAAGGCAAACTATTCACATTAACGGATAATGTATTTGTACCGGTACATCCTGATATAGTATTTGTTCCAATTACTGTGTAACTAGTTGTTGTAGTTGGAGAAACAACAATAAAGCTGCCGTTGTTTGAATTACTCCATGTATAGGTGTTTGCTCCTGCACATGATAAATTACTTGAGCCACCTAAACAAATTACGGAATTACTTGCCATAACGGATATGGTAGGGCTAAGCCCAGCATTCACATTTACAGTCACAGTGGTGATACCTGAACAAGAGAATGTATTATTACTATACAAAGAGTATGTAGTTGTTGAAGAAGGATTTACAACAACTGATGGTGATGTTGATCCGAAATTCCAACTATACGTTGTTGCACCACTTGCAGTTAGTGTGGTTGAGCCTCCGTTACAGATATTCGTATTGCCAGTAACTGTTACATAATTATAATTGCATGTTCCGCTTATGCTTGGTGTTGCAGCAACCCAATTAGAGGTAGTCCCATTTAAACTAAAACCTGTTAAAGTACCTGTTGTTGAAGCCACAACATCTGTTAATGAAGTGATACCTGTATTTAATGCACCTGCAATTCCTTGATTAAATTTATAATAAGCCAATAATTGTGGTTCGTTGCCAAGTAATTCGCAATTCTTACGACCATTTATTTCACTTGCGCATAATTCTTTATTCCAAAACCTTACTTCATCAATACTACCATTATAAAAGTAGTTTATACTGTTTCTAGAACCAATATTAAATGAAGCCCCGCTATTTGACGGAGAAGTTAACGCATTACCGTTAACAATAACAGTTTGTAAAATTCCATCCACATATATTTTCATTCCAGAAGCGTTCACAGAACCATTATAGGTATAGGCCAAGTGATGCCAGTTACCGTCATTATATAATGTTGTTCCAGTAATATACATCCAGTTTGAATATACAGTATTTCCAATATAAAAATAGGGTTTACCGCCTGTTAAACCCATAACAATACCTTTAGCAGGCACATCATTTATTATGTTTGATATTAATTCTGTTGTAGAAAGAGTGGTTTTAAACCACATTTCGACAGAAAATGAATTATTGCTGGCAAAGTCCATTGCCGGATTAAATGCTAATTTAACATTGTCATTTATGCCATCAAAGTTTAAAGCATTGTTTTGAGCTTTTGAAGACCCAAAAAATACCATTAGTAATACGTTCAAAAAAATAGGTTTTAATTTCATATTTGCGGTTTTATAAGGCTAAATTATATGTTTTGAAGATGGTTTTTCGTTAAAGTTTGTGCAAAGCGCGTTTGAGTTTGTGGAATGTGGTTTTGAGTTTGTGGCAAAAACAAGGATTTGCCATTTTTTTTTCAATCTTTGTATTAATGTTTAAGAATCTTACTTTAGTACTATTAGTTCTAACTTCTCAATTAATTGTTGCAAAGGATATTGATAAATTAATTTCAAAATTTACATTCGAAAATGGAGTTTGTAAAGATGCTATGAGTAATTCTTCGGCTAAGGTTTACAATGCTTCATTGGTAAAGGATAGATTTGGTAATTCAAATTCCGCCTATTTTTTACATGGTAATTTAGGAAGTTATATTAATTTAGGCTCAAGAACTAATTTAAAGCCAAAAATTGGATCAATTTCACTCTGGGTTAAAATAGATCATTTAATGCCTAATGGTATAGGAGTAAAGATAAATCCAATAATTACCACAATGGTTAATGAAGACGATGACTTTAATGAGGCTTACACAATTGTTTACGATATAACTACAAAAAAGGTTGCTACTAATACTACTTTCTCGGAGGAAAAGCAAGTTTCCGTTTATTCGGCCGATTCAATAGTATTAAATGAATGGCACCATTTAGTAGTTACCTATGATAATAAATTTTTATCATTTTATTTAGATGGTGCTTTGGAAGGAAAAATGCCAAAAAATTTTGAGAGTCGTTTTTTAGAAGGAGACTCAGTGATAGTTGGAAATTTAGTGACAAGAAAAAATAAACGGTTTTTGAATGGTGCAGTTGACGACATAGAAATTTACGGAAAAGTATTAAATCAAAAGGAAGTATTGTCTCTTTATAATGCACCAAATCCAAATGATAAAATAAGTATAGTAAAATCCATCATAGTCACAATAATTTTAATTGTACTAATTCTTTGTATTATCTTTTTTATAAAATGGAGAATTAGACTTTATTTAAAAAAGGAATTAGAAAAAAAAGAATTATTAAATAAATCTTTTGAGCAAGATATAAAGGTGCTTAAAGCTCAAATGAATCCTCATTTTATTTTTAATTCTTTAAATACTATTTTGCAATTTATAATTATAAACGATAATGGAAAAGCAGAGTTATATTTAACTAAGTTTTCGAAATTATTAAGAAAAATACTTGAAACAAATACCTATGAAGCAATAAGTTTAACCGACGAAATTGAAATTTTAAATAGATATCTCGAAATTGAATCTTTGAGGTTTAATAGTGTTTTTTTGTCTGAAATTAAAATTAGCAAAGAGATAGATCCAAACGAAACTTTTATACCGCACATGTTAATTCAACCATTTATAGAGAATGCAATTTGGCATGGACTAAGAACCAAAGAAGGAGAAAAACAACTATTGGTTAAGTTTGAGTTAGTAAACGAAAAAACCTTATTCTGTATGATTGATGATAATGGCATTGGTAGAGATAATATTAATAAGAGCGGCAGTATTAATCATAAGAATAAATCATTAGGCATAAATTTTATTTTACAGCGTTTGGAGTTGTTAAAAGAAATCCATAAGATGGATTACAAATTAGAAATGTTGGATAAAGTGGATGAACAAGGAAATAGTTTGGGAACAACAGTCGAAATGTATTTACCAATTTTAAAAAATTAGCAATGTTACGTGCCATAATAATTGATGACGAACCTATTGGAATTAACACCTTAAAAGTATTAATAGAAAGGTTGGATTTTGATATTAAAATTGTTGCAGATTCAACAGATCCAATTAAAGGAATTGAATTGATTGAAAATTATAAACCAGACATTGTTTTTCTAGATATAAGTATGCCTAAAATGAACGGTTTTGAGTTATTAGAAAATATCAGTTTTAAAGATTTTAAATTAGTTTTTACAACAGCGCATCAAGAATACGCCATAAAAGCCATTAAAAATAAGGCTTACGACTATCTTCTAAAGCCAATTGACACAAATGATTTAGAAATTTGTTTAAAGTCAATTATCGATAATCAAAATACATTAATTTCTAAATCTAAACCAAAAACAATATTAGAATTACCGGTAAATAATGGTATTGTTTTTATTAAACAACAAAATATTGTTCGATTAGAGGGCAATGGCAGTTATGCAAATATTTATCTTAAAGATAAGACCAAATACACGGCTTCAAAAAATCTAAAATATTTTGAAGCGTTATTGGATGAAACTATTTTTTACCGTTGTCATTTATCTAATATAATCAACTTAAACGAGGTGCAAAAGTTAGTGAGCGAAGAAGGATATTATGCTTTGATGAGTGATAACTCCTTAGTAGAAATAACTAAAAAGAATAAAGATGATTTTATTTTAAGGTTGAAAGATCTCTAGTTTGATTTTAACAACTTTTTAAATTTGGCATAATTGTTGTCGAAACTATAAGTAATCAAGGACATTAAAGATATTTACCACAAACTCAAACTTATCTCTAACAAACTGAAACGCATACTGTACAAACTTTAGCAAAAAATCAATCATATATAAATTAACTTTGTTTAATTCAAAAAATCGGAAAATGAAAAAAACTACTTTTATTAAAAATTTCGCAATATTAGCTGCAGTATTATTTTTTAAAAATTTTTCAGCATAATGTACCAGTCCTGTTGCTGGTTTTATTTATTCTCAAGGTGCAAATGGGAGTGTTAGTTTTATGAGTTCTTCAACAAACACAATTATTGGCACAAGTTATTCTTGGAGTTTTGGCGATGGTAATTTTGATAATGTACCCTTTACTGGAAATACCTATACAACAAACGGTGTTTATACTGTTTGTTTAACAGCTGCAAATGGCAGCTCTCTTTGCAGTAATACTTCTTGTCAAACAATAACTATTACAAGTGTTTCAGGAGCATCGTGTATTCCAGTTTCAGCATTTGTTTATTCAGTGGGCAGCAATGGAATGGTAAGTTTTACAAATACATCAACCAATACAAACTCTTCCACTACCTATAGCTGGAATTTTGGTGGTGGGGCTTACCTAAGTTTTATAGCTAATCCCGTTGCCACATTTACATCTAATGGAACGTTTAATGTATGTTTAAATGTTTCAAATGGTAGTGGGTTCTGTAGCAGTAGCATTTGCCAAACAGTGAATATTACAAGTGTTGTTACAGCTACGCCCACTTGTAGTTTAACAACTAATTTTTCTTCATCACAAGGGCCAAATGGTTTAATTAGTTTTAATAATCTTTCTTCCAATACAAATACATCAACCACCTATTTATGGAGTTTTGGAAATGGTACAACAAGTTCTTTACCTAATCCAAGTTATACCTATACCTCAAATGGTATTTATAGTGTTAGTTTATTTGCTAACAACACAAGTATTGCTAGTTGCACTTCTGCAATTACCCAAACTATAAATGTTACCAGTGTTGGTGCCAATTGTATGGCAAATGCAAGTTTTTCACTAGCCCCAACTTCAACCCCTCAAAATTGGACGGCAACCCCTAATTTTCCTTCAAACGTAACTTCTGCAACTTGGATATGGGGAGACGGAACTACAAGTAACACTTTATATACTTCTCATCAATATTTGGCATCGGCTACTTATTCTATTTGTTTAAATGTAACAACACTTTGCGGAACAACATCATTTAGTTGTGCAAATTATTTCATTTATAAATCTAACTCAAATAATACTATGATTAATATTAACGTCGTACCCCCCACAACTACAGTTACTGCATTAGCGACAAATACTACTGAAGAAAATACATTCGAAATCTACCCAAATCCAAACAAGGGAGTTTTTGAAATTAAATTAAAAAATAGCATCAATGATGCTAAAATTTATGTTTTTAATATTTTAGGTAATTTAGTTTTTGAATCTGTGCAAGATGTTTATTCCAATTCTCAAAAAAATATCAATATAAGTAATGTACCAAATGGTATTTATTTTGTGAAAATTAAATGTGATGATTTCGATTTGACAAAAAAAATAATTATCAATAAGTAATAGTCAGTCCTTTATTTATTCTTAATAAATAACATATAAAAAATATTTCTTGCAATTTGTAATATAAACGAATTGATTGTAGCTGTAATTACCCAAAAAAAGGACAATTTATAACGTTTATCTTTATAGAGTGTCATAGCATATTGTCTGAATAGTTTTGCCTGCTCAAACTTTAGTTCTTTATTGCTTGTGGATTGCGACGACAGTCTAAACATTCCAAGTGGTTCAGGAATCATGTATCCCGGGCCAAGAAGAAAAAGTTCGTTTTTCATATCTAAGTCTACCGTCCATTTATTAGAATTTTTAAATTTTGGACTTGGTGTTTTTTCAAAAGCTTCCCTTCTAAATAGTGACCCATTTGGTTCGCCAATTATATTCGAACCCCAAAAAAAATTACATCTTATACCCCAATAACTAGAAACTCGGCCACTACCAAAAATGTATTTTTTAGTGTGAATCACTTTACTCTCATCATTTATAATTTTAATATGCGTATTAACTAGTACTATATCTTTGTTATGTTCATCTTCTAAAATCGCGACCCCTTTCTCAACAGCAGTATAATCCATACCATCGTCTGCACCCAAAAACATCATATATTTTCCGGTTGCATAAGAAAGGACTTTTTCAAAATTGGCCATTAAACCAATGTTTTCAGAATTGGAGTATAGTTTTATACGCGGATCATTAAAACTTTTAATAATCTCAACTGTTTTGTCAGTTGAACAATTGTCGGAAAAAATAACCTCAATGTTTTTATACGTCTGATTTAACGCATAATCCAGTGTTTCAGCAACAAATTTTTCGGTATTGTAAATGGGTATGCAAATACTAACTAAAGGGTTATTTTGCATATTACGTTTATTTTACTCTTTTTAAGTAACCGTCTGGCGCAACACTAATCAATAGTTTATTATCAATATGTTTATCAATTTCAAAACTATTGTTGCTTTTTAAAAATTCAAATACTGCGGTTTTTGGATTATTACCTACATCCCATGGTCTATCGTACATGCCTTTTGGCAAGTCTTCAACAATTGTGTCAAATACTACACAATATGAGCCTACGGTGGTAAAATTAGCATACATTTGTAATTCAGCCAAAACATGATCGTGTGTGTGGTTAGAATCTAAACACACCATTACTGTTTTTTTACCCGCAGCGTGTTTAGCCACTTCATCCACAATTTTTTGATCAATAGCAGAACCTTGAATCATTTTAATACGTTTAGCCATTGGGTGAGATTCGATTTCTTTACGGTTGTGCTCTCTGATATCAATGTCTATGCCAAGTACTTCCCCTTTTCCAATTAATTCCATAATAGAAGCGTAGTAAATTAATGAACCACCGTGTGCAATACCTGTTTCAATTATTAAATCGGGTTTAATCTCCCAAATTAATTCTTGCATCGCAATCATGTCCTGAGGGTATTGAATTATAGGGCGACCCATCCATGAAAAGTTGTATGAATATTTATCTCTGTTAGATACGTCGTTAAATTTAGCCGCAGCTTCCTTTAATTCTTTATTATTTGCGTAACTATTTATTAATTCTTCGCGTTCTTTTTTAAATTGTTCAATAGGATTCATCTTCTTTTATTTTTAATTGATTTGCTTTTTTTGTACTTCCCCAAAATTTCATGGGTTCATAATCGGTATAAGGATAATAACCTAAATTTAGAGTTATATGTTTTTGATGTGTTTTTAAATAATCTTCAACTAATTGTTTTATGGTAATTGGAACACCACTGCAACAGTTAATAATTCCACTCACTTTTTGTTGTAATGCGAATATAATAATATTTTCTGAAACCAATGAAACAGGTAAATAATCTCTTACTTGTTCGCCCAAACTCATATTAAAAACAGTTTCATTATTTTGTAAAGCATTTTCTAATAATTGAAGAATGGATTTAGGGCTTTGACCCTTGCCATACATGTAAAACAAACGTATCCATTTAAAGGAGAAAAGGCTTGTTTTTTGCAGTTTTTCTAATTCAATTCTTAATAAATTTTTGGCAATCGGATAGGCTATAATTGGATTTGGTTTTAATTCTTCATCCAATTCTCCTTCCGTCATACCGTACTCTAAACAAGTACCAATACAGCTTAAATCCTTTAAACCATTTTGAATTAAATTTTTAAGAAACCCCAAATGATTGGGTAACTCTTCATCAATGTGAATTTGATTTTTAAAATTATTTAAATGCCCCCATGCCAAATGAATAAGGCAATCTGGGTTATGAAATTTTTCAAATAAATTTTCATTTGAAAATTGATGAATGTTATGCTGTACATAGGTTACTTTGCTAAACCAGTTTTTCTGTTTAGCAGTTTCAATGTTAGAAGAAGATGCAATAACAGTCTGACCTCTCTCCAACAATTGCTCAATAACATAATTACCAATAAAACCTGTAGCTCCGGTTACTAATACTTTCATTAAAAACTAAATAATTTGCAAGCTTGGAATTGGAACAACAAATTTGCAACCCCATTCTTTTACATAATCTAATTGTTTAACAATTTCGTCCTTAATATTCCAAGGTAAAATTATGATAAAGTCAGGCTTGTCTTTTTTAATCCGTTCTTCAAGCACAATAGGTATATGGCTTGCAGGCATAAATTTGTTTTGCTTAGCAGGATTTGCGTCTACCACAAAACTAATCATATCGTTTTTAATACCGCAGTAGTTTAACAACGTATTTCCTTTTGCAGCTGCACCATAGGCTGCTACTTTTTTGTGCGAACGTTTTTGTTGCAATAAAAACTCTAATAGTTCATTTTTTATATTCTCAATTTTTAATTGAAAGTTTTTGTAATAATCAATGGCAAGCATACCCGCCTCTTTTTCTTTAGCAAACATTTTTGCCACATTTTCGCCAATTGGTTTTGAGGCATCGTTTTTATGTTTTGCAAATATACGTAGTGAACCACCATGAGTTGTTACTTCTTCCACGTCAAACATTACTAAATCATTTGCCTCAAATATTTGACTGACAGTTGTAAACGATAAATAAGAAAAATGTTCGTGGTAAATAGTATCAAATTGATTATTTAACACCAATTGATACAAATGAGGAAACTCCATAGTAATTACCCCATTGTCTTTTAAAAGAATTTTCATTCCTCCAACAAAATCATTAATGTCAGGCACATGTGCCAATACGTTATTTCCTAACAATAGGTCAGTTTTTTTCCCTTCTTTAGCTAATTGTGTTGCCAATCTTACACCAAAAAAATCAACCACCGATGGAATCCCTTTTTTAATAGCAACTGCAGCAGTATTAGCTGTTGGTTCAATTCCCAATACAGGAACGTTTTGTTCTTTAAAATATTGTAATAAATACCCGTCGTTAGAGGCTATTTCGGTAACCAAAGAGTTTTGATTAAATCCAAAACGGGCAATCATCATATCGGTATATTTTTTACAATGGGCTAACCAACTGGTTGAGAATGATGAAAAATAGGCGTAATCGCTATTAAAAATATCAGATGATTTTTTGTACTCGTCAACTTGCACTAAAAAACATTTTTCGCACACCATAACTTTTAGCGGATAAAAAATTTCCGGTTCATTTAATTGATCTTCAGTTAAATAAGAGTTGGATGCAGGGCTATTTACTAAGTCTGCAAATTGAACATTAACGGGTGTTTTACAAAAACGACAATTCATATATTAAAATCCTTTAAAATGGTTATCTATTAATTTATAATTTTTATCCTTATCAGAAACCATAGCAGGTGGCAATGGCCAATCAATTTTTAGAGTTGGGTCATCGAAACGGATTCCTGAATCGGCTTGAGGTGTATAAAATTCGGTATGATGATATATTAATTCGCAATGATCTTCTAAGGTTTGAAAACCATGCGCAAAATTTTCAGGCACATAAATCATTTTTTTATTTTCTGCCGAAAGCTCAACAGAAATATGTTGTAAGAAGGTTGGGGACTCTTTTCTTAAATCAACAATCACGTCTAACACAGAGCCTCTTATACAACGAATTAATTTAATTTCTTGATAAGGTGGTAATTGGAAATGCATGCCACGAATAGTTCCTTTATGTGTATTATACGAGTGATTTAATTGAACAAGGTCTTTAGTATGTCCAATTTTCGCAAATTCATTTTTACAAAACGTACGAGCAAAACCGCCTCTATTATCAGTCAATAGCTGAAGTGAAATTACATAGGCGCCTTTTAATTTTGTTTCTTCAAAAATCATTTTGCCCAAACGTAATTTAATTCTTTTGCTTTTGTAATGTAGCTTCTAAGGTCGGCTTCTGTATTTAATACCTTATGTTCATAGAAGTTTTTATACCATAAAACGGTATTTTCAATAGCAGTATCTGTATTCCACACGGGCCTCCAATTTAAATGCGATTTAGCCTTAGTACAGTCTAAGCGTAACAATTTTGCTTCGTGCAATATGTTTTGTTGCGGAGGCGTATCATAAATAATTGACGGCCAAATACTAATTGCTTTTTCCAATACTTCTGCTACAGAGAGTGTTTCATTATTTTCAGGTCCAAAATTCCAACCATCAGATACGCTGACATCGCCTTCCAAAATTTTTTGTCCAAGCAACAAATAGCCAGAAATTGGTTCCAAAACGTGTTGCCACGGACGCGTTGCTTTTGGGTTACGTATTTCAGTGGATGCACCTTTTGACGCATTTTTTACTACGTCGGGTATTAAACGGTCTTCGCTCCAATCGCCACCACCAATTACATTTCCTGCTCTGCCACTTGCCAAAACAAAGTGGTGTTTTTTTCCAAATTCTATAACCGGAAAATAGGATCTTCTAAATGAACTTGTTACTAATTCGGCACAACCTTTCGATGCGCTGTAGGGGTCATAACCACCCATACGGTCGGTTTCGTTATAAGGGCGATCGTCTTCAAAATTCTCATAGCATTTATCGCTGGTTACAACTACCACTCCTTTAACCGATAAATGATGTCTGCTTAAATCAATTACATTAGCGGTACCCATCACATTTGTTTGAAACGTTTCCAAAGGATGTTTATAGGAATAACGCACTAATGACTGAGCTGCAAGATGAAAAACAAGATCGAATTTAGTATTGGAAAAGGCCTGTTGTAATTGTTTTATATTGGTAACATCGCCTGTAATGTTCTCAAAAAAAGAGGTATTCAGTAATTTAAAATGACTTGGTTCGCTGGGAATATCTTTAGAAAAACCAACAACATTGGCACCCATTTTTGTTAACCAATACGCCATCCACGAGCCTTTAAAGCCGGTATCGCCGGTTAATAAAATGTTTTTGCCCTGATATATTCCCCCAAATAAGTTTACCATATTTTCCAAGGAGCCTTTTGAGATTCCCACAATTCTTCTAGTTCTATTTTATCTCGCATGGCATCCATGCATTTCCAAAAGCCTTTGTGTTTGTATGCGGCCAGTTGCCCATCATTCGCAATATCTATTAATGGTTTCTTTTCCCATTGTACATGTTCCATATCGGCTTGCAAGTAGTCAAATATTTTTGGCTCTAACACAAAAAAACCACCGTTTATCCAAACACCGTCGCCTTCTGGTTTTTCTTGGAATCTTGTTACAACGCCGGCCTCTGTCGTTTCAATATTGCCAAATCTACCTGGTAATTGAATAGAAGTAAGAGTAGCCAACTTACCATTTGCCTTATGAAATTTTAAAAGTTCGTTAATGTCAATATCCGCAACACCGTCGCCATAGGTTAACATAAACGTTTCGTCTTTAACGTGTTTTTGAATTTTTTTAATTCGTCCTGCCGTATTGGTTTCTAAACCGGTATCTACTAAAGTAACTTTAAACGATTCAGAATTGGTGAAGTGAACGTCAACCACATTTTTTTCTAATTCAACAGTAATATCTGAGTTATATAAAAAATAATTGATAAAATATTCCTTTATTAAATGCCCTTTGTAGCCTAAACACACCACAAACTCATTAAAACCATAATTGGCGTAAATTTTCATAATGTGCCAAATAATGGGTTTACCACCAATTTCAATCATTGGTTTTGGTTTTATAGTTGTTTCTTCCGAAATACGAGTGCCTAAACCGCCTGCTAAAATAACTACCTTCATGCTGTAATAATTGTACTTAAGTTACGAATGTATAATTTATTTTTTAGAATTTATAACGCTATCAATAAAAAATAATAAAGTATATTAGCTACTTAAATTAATGAGTAAAAAAATTTCGATACTGGTCCCAATTTACAATTCGTCGGCGTTTATGAATTTGTTGTTAGAGGCTATAGATGCCCAACGCCAACAATCCAACTGGAACCTAGAAGTAGTTTTAGTAGACGATGGAAGCCGTGACAAAAGTTACGAAAAAATAGAAGAATTAAGCAAACAATACAGCTACATAAAGGGCATTAAATTATCTAAAAATTTCGGACATCAAATTGCTGTGAAAACGGCATTAAGCCATTGTACCGGTGACTATATTGCAATTATTGACGATGATTTGCAGGATCCACCATCCTTATTACCTGGTTTTTTTGAGTATTTGGATAAAGGTTATGATGTGGCTTACGGCGTTCGTAAAAAGAGGAAAGAAGCCTTTATTAAAAGATTGGCTTATAGCAGTTTTTACCGTATTTTAAAGGGTATGAGTGATATTCATATCCCAATTGATAGTGGCGATTTTTGTGTGATGAAAAAACATGTGGTGGACAATATGCTTAAACTACAAGAGCAAAATCCGTTTTTAAGAGGCATTCGTGCTTGGGTAGGATTTAAACAAATTGGGGTTGAATATGAGCGCTCTGCCAGAATAGATGGGCAAAGTGGTTATACCTTAAAGAAATTGCTAAAGATTGCACTGGATGGAATTTTTTCTTTTTCGAGTGCACCTATTCGTTTAATTACTGTTTTAGGTTTTATTGGATTTGGTTTTGCCTGTATATACTCTATTACCACCATTTATGGCTATTTAGTGCATAAAATTGAAACCAAAGGCTTTGCAACTTTAGCAATTTTAATTTCTTTTTTTAGTTCGTTAATTCTTATCTGTCTTGGTATTATTGGCGAATATATTGTAAGGATTTACGATGAGGTACGTCAACGCCCCTATGTTGTTATTGAAAAAACGATAAACATATGAGCCAAGTGAATGTTGCAATTATAGGAAGCAATGGCTTTATTGGTAGTCATTTAACCCGTTTTTTAGCTGAAAAAAGTAATGTAAACCTGCATTTATTTGGCAGAAGCCATGAAAGTATTATTAATGTTGGAAATTACAAGCAAATTAACCTATTTGATAATGATAAAAACACCGAGTATTTTAAAAATATAGATGTTGTTTATTACCTTGTATCTGAAACAATTCCTGCCAATAGTTGGGCCAATCCTTTGGTGGATGTTGAGAAAAATTTAGTGCCGTTTTTAACGTTTGCCGAATGCCTATCTAAATTACAAGTAAAAAAAATAGTGTATTTAAGCAGTGCGGGTACAGTTTACGGCACCACTACTAAGAAGGTGGACGAGAATTACAACAAAAATCCTTTTTCGCCTTACGGTATTACCAAATTAGCCATCGAAAATTTTTTATTGTATTACAAAACCAAGCACAATATAAACTACGATATTTTTCGAATCTCTAATGTGTATGGCGAGGGACAAGATACCTCAAAAGGTTTGGGCCTAATCAATACGTTTTTAGAAAAAATTATTTCCGATCATAAGATTAAAATTTTTGGCGATGGCAATAACCTTAGAAATTACATCTACGTAAAAGATGTAGCGGAGTTATTGGGATTATCGTTACAAAAAGATTTTAATTCTTCGGAGATATATAACCTTTCTTCTAACGATACCTTAACGATAAATGAAATTATTAATTTAATTAAGCAAACAGTTAACGAAACATTTGAAACGGAGTATGTAACAAAACGCGAAAGTGACAATACTGCTATAGACCTTGATAACAGTAAACTCATTAATACTGTATCTGATTTTAAATTTACACCTATTCAACAAGGCATTTTACAAACGTATAACTTTATAAAAAACAAATCATTACCTATTTAACATGGCAAAAACCGTTACAGTTAATAAACCACAAACTACACCCAATTTGCTCAATAGTAATAGTAGTTTTAAAATTGCCGGAAGAACTTTTACATACACTCCGGAAGAAAAAATATGTACGATCTTGCTTGCAATATTAATTCTTTTAGTCTATACCATTCGTTCAAAATTTGCATTAATTCCTTTTGAACGTGATGAAGGTATTTACAGCTATTTTGGAACATTGGTGTTAGAAGGTAAAACACCCTACAAAGATTTTTACGAAATTAAATTCCCCGGTCTATTTTATTTTTATGGGTTAATCATTGCCTTGTTTGGCGATACTGTAAAAGGAATGCATACTGGCTTTATGTATGTAAATATTATTAGTTTATTATTTATATATCATACTTCTAAACGATTATTCTCTCCAATAGCAGGTATTCTCTCGGCAACAACCTTTGCTTTTGTTTCATTAACACCAAATTTAAGTGGCTTTACAGTTCAGGCTGAACATGGAGTGGCATTTTTTACAAGTATAGGATTGTTTTTTTATGCAGTTACAAAAGAGAATAAAAAATGGTATTACTTTTTATTTATGGGCTTTTCATTTGGAATGGCAGTAATGGTAAAAACTACTGGAATTTTTATTGCATTTTGGGGCGCACTGATTGTGATTACAGATTTTATTTTTACAAAAAAACCAAAACAATTTAAACCCTTCTTAATAAATTTTTTATCCTTTTCTTTTGGTGGAATATTTATAGTGGGTGTATTCTTTATACTTATTTTATCTAAGGGTTCATTTAAAGAAATGATATACTGGACCATTGAACACTCCAGAATTTATGCGCAAGGTATGCCTTTTGATGAAGGCATGAAATATTTTAAATATACCCGTGATGCTATTGTTCAAAATCATAAATTCTTTTGGATTCATGCCGTGTTGGCAGTTGGTGTATGTTTGTTCCGCCCAATTCCATTTAAAACTAAAATTTTTGGTATTACCCTTTTAGCGGCTTCTTTTTTCACAATAGTACCAGGTTACTTTTTTTATGGTCATTATTGGATACAAGTAATACCAGGCTTGGCGGTAGTTGCCGGATTAACCTATCATTCTTTAATTACAGTTCTTGAACCAAGAATTAAATTAGGAAAATTAAAATTAAAGTATGTCTATCTTTCAATTTTTGCCATCCTTACATTTAGCCACATCAATGCCATTAAATCGTATTATTTTCATCCTAATTATGAGTTAATATTACGTCAAGTGTATGGCAACAATCCTTTTCCTGAGTCTATGGAAATAGGTAATTTTATTAATGCTAATTCAAAACCTGAAGATAATATTGTGTTAATTGGTTCCGAACCACAAATTTATTTTTACACACATAAAAAATCGCCTTCGCGTCATGCTTATTTTACTTCTATTGTAAACAATGTACCAATGCATCACGAGTGGCAACGCGAGTTTGTGCGCGATACAGAAAAAGCAAAACCGCGTTACGTTGTGTTTTTTAATCATCAGTTTTCTTTATTGGTTCAGCCCAATACCGATAAATATGTGTTTGAGTGGGCTAATAAATACATTGCCGAAAATTATAAAGTAGTAGGTGTGGTTGAAATGGCAGACGGACAAATGAGTAATTACGTTTGGAAAGAAGCCGCCTTAAATTATCAACCTAAAACGCCAAGTTACGTATTAGTATTCGAAAGAAAAACACCGTAGTGAGAAGAAAAACAAATCTAGTAAAATTGGGCGATGCCATTAATCAACTTTTTAAACAAGAAAAGTTGGATGTAAAAATTTCTCAATTTTCGGTTAAAAATAATTGGAAGGATATAGTAGGAGAAATTATTGCAAACAGTACCAGCGAAATTTATTTCAATGAGTCCGTTATTTTTATTTCTCTAACGTCGGCGGCCTTAAAACACGAATTGTCCTTTAAAAAAGAAGCCGTTCTAAATGCTATCAATAACTATTGCGGCTATAAGTTAGTAACTCAATTAGTAATTAAATGATTAAAAAAATTAACGTCAGGCTAAGCCTGGTCGAAGTCCTAATCTTAATATTGGTTTTCAATACAAATTCCGTTTTTTCACAAAATCAAGATTCTATTACCATTCGTAAGATTTACGATTTTTATTTAACCAAAAGCAATAGCTATAAAAATCTAGATTATCTGAGCAATAAAATTGGTGGCCGTTTAAGTGGCAGCAAACAAGCCGAAGACGCTGTTAACTGGGCAAAAAAAGCCATGTATGCTGCCGGAGCGGATACAGTGATATTACAACCTTGTATGGTACCGCATTGGGTACGTGGTAAAAAAGAAGTTTGTAAATTGAGCTCTTCAAAACTTAAATTAAACACATCATTAAATTGCATTGCCCTTGGAAGCTCTGTGGGTACAGGCGATAAAGGCATTACCGCAAAAGTTATTGAAGTACACAGCTTTGATGAGCTTGAAAAATTAGGCGAAGCAAAAATTAAAGGCAACATTGTTTTTTATAACGTGTTTTTTAATCAAGCCAATATTAAAACAGGTACCTCTTATGGCGAAACTGTAAAATACAGAGGTAAAGGCGCCAGCTACGCTGCTAAATATGGAGCCGTGGCTACCGTGGTAAGAAGCATGACATCGGTGGCAGACGACGAGCCTCACACGGGTAATATGAATTATGACACAACATTAAGTAAAACAAAAGTTACATGTTTGGCCATTAGCTACAAGGCAGCGGATGTATTGGCAGAGGCTTTAAGTAAAGATAACGGTTTGCAATTATACATTGAAACGCATTGCCAAAAATTACCCGACGTATTATCTTACAACGTGGTGGGACAAATTACTGGAAGTCAAAAACCAAATGAGTTTATTATTACCGGTGGACATTTAGATAGTTGGGATAACGGACAAGGAGCACACGATGATGGGGCAGGGGTGGTGCAAAGTATGGATGTGTTGCAAATGTATAAAACTATGGGTATTAAGCCCAAGCACAGCATTCGTGCGGTAGCGTTTATGAACGAGGAAAATGGATTACGTGGAGGCGAAGCCTATGCCAAATTTGCGAAAGAAAATAAGGAAATGCACATTGCTGCTATTGAAACCGATGCAGGAGGCTATACGCCACGTGGCTTTAATGTTGACACATTAAACGGTATGTACAATTTGGTCAGCAAATTTCATAAATTATTGTCACCGTATTTTATTGAAAAAATTACCAAAGAAGGTGGCGGTGCCGATTTAATTGACTTGGAAAAATTAGGAGTTCCATGTATTGGATTTGAACCCGATAGCCAGCGTTATTTTGATATACACCATACAGCACAAGATACCTTTGATAAAGTTAATAAACGCGAGTTGGAGTTAGGCGCGGCTGCTATTGGCAGTTTGATTTATTTGATTGATATTTATAAATAACCTTTTATTTCCGATTCTGTGCGGTGGCCATGGTGCTTCGCTGAGCGTGTGTTGGAGAGAATTGATTTTAAATTAGAAATTCCACGAAGGCGCTTGTCGTTTAAAATTATTCACATTACGATGTTATTGCAAAGGTGAATAATTTTTTACTTC
>JANRJN010000006.1:0-826664 GCA_033763945.1 Bacteroidota bacterium
TATGGTTTTAATGGTAAAGAAAAGGATAATGAAATGAAGGGTGATGGGAATAGCTACGACTTTGATGCGAGAATATATGACCCTCGTTTGGGGCGTTGGTTAGCCACAGATCCAAGACAAATAAAATATCCAAGTTTAAGTCCTTACCATTTTGGCTATAATAATCCTATTATAACCATTGACCCTAATGGTATGGAGAATATTGTTGTAACAGGTGGGGAATACACTTCTGATACAAGATATAAATACAACTTCGTTGAATCTGCAATTAAACAAATTAAGGATTATCAAGTTAAAGACTCGAAAGAAAGTACAACATGGGCTGTAATGAATGTTGGATATTCTCCTGATGAAATTGAATTAATGCAGAATACAGCTAAAAGCATGGGTGTAGGATTTGTACTTATCAATTCAGCTAAGGAATTATCAAATTATATAAATTCTAAAACGACAACAAGCTCAGTAGTATCTAAAGAACGTAAAGCGGATAAAGTAACTGATGTGTCTTTAATGGGGCATGGTTTCGTTGGCTCTGCTGAGTTTGGTTATCATCAAGGAGATGAGGCACAAGAGAAATTTTCCTTTGGAGATGAAGAAGTAAAATTACTTGACCCTACCGCATTTGATAATGGTTGCATTGATTTTTATACTTGTAACGCAGGTACTCCTTTAGGTAAAGACCAAAAATCATTAGCTGAGAAAGTTGCCGACCAAACTAAAACAAAAACTACTGGTTTTCATGGTAAAAGTGATTATAAATATATAAATCAAGGAGAAGGAATTAGAGATAAGGTTAGAAGATTTCTTTCTGGATTTGACATTTTTGGTTCAGAAAAATTACCGCAAGGCGGCATGAAAAATGATAAAAAATCTTCTTCGGAGAAAAAAACATTTGATAAACGAGAAAAGAAATCATCATCAACTGCAAGTTTTTAGAACATGAAATTATTTAGGAATATTTGCGCTGTTATTGTTTTACTCAATCTACTAAGTTGTAGAAGTAATGATACTAATTGCGTCTCAATTAGTGAAAAGGAGTTAAGTGAAATGCTTTCTACTCAACATAAAATAAAAGACACCCTTATTGTTACTTTTTCAAATAATCCATTTGGGTTTGGGAATAAAGATTATGTTTCATTAAGTATTAATAATGTTAAAACAACACTTCAGAAATTCTCTAATAGTTTTATCGTGGATAAGGCTCTATTAAAAGATAGTGTGAACATTAACATAGCAATAAATAGATATGTAGAACAGAGTGATAAAACATTCTGTTCTACTTCTTATCAAAATAAAGAAACTGTTTTGTGGGTGTCGAAATATAAATACTTGTATGTTTCTTTTTCCCCAACTAATGACAATACAGATGAAGTGCAATTTTACTTATCTGATGTTCCTGCTTACAATTAAAAGATTGGTATTTAAAATTTTGATACAACTTCTAGCGTAGCTCTGAAACCACCTACAATTCTTTAATTGCATCTCTAGCGAAAATAAATAATGCTACCTCTTTCCTGGCATCTTCTTATAAAGGTTCTCTGTAAGGTCTTTAAGTGTACGTTTGGTGATAATTAAATCAATAAGTTGATTAGCGATATACTTCTCTTCATCGGGCAACTCACTAATTACCTTTAACTTTTTTGTTAGGTCTTTATCAGAAATTTGTAACGCCTCTTCATCTTTTTGCAAAAAACGATACTTACCGAAAACAATAATATCGAGGTCAATTTCTAAGGCGTCAGAAATCTTAACTAAAGTATCTAACGACGGGCTTACTTTACCATTCTCAACCTTGTTATACTGAGTTGGTAACACTTCCATAGCATTGGCAATATCAGTTTGAGATAAGCGTTTATCCTCACGGATTCCACGCAATCTTAATCCAATATCTTTTAATGCCTTAGAAGTAATTTCCATTACCCAAAAATACACATTTAAGGCAATAAATTAGCTTTACGTCTTTCAAAAGTATTTTTAGAGCATTATAATATGCCCTAAAAGTAACTAAAAAATAATATATTTGCCCCAAAAATAATTATTTAATGCTTCTTAGACTATAATACATTATGACCATAGAAGAAATAAAATCCACCCTCACTATAATGGATGTAGTAATGCAGTATGGATTACTCCCCGATAGACAAGGCAAACTATGTTGCCCTTTTCACGAAGATAAAACGCCCAGCTTTCAAATCTATTCCAAAACAAACACATGGCATTGCTTTAGTGGCAACTGTAATGCAGGGAGTGGCGATGTGATAGACTTTGTAATGAAAAAAGATAGTAGCAATAAATACCAAGCTATTATGAAATGCAAAGACATTATAGCGCAACTACACCCCGAAGCCTTGCCAACGGTGCATCATCAAGTAAACAGCCCAGTAATAGATAAACAAGATAAAGCCAACACCTTAGAAAAAATATTTGCCTACTTTAAAAATGGATTAACAACAAGTAGTTTAGGACGCAACTATTTAAACACACGAGGGCTTGATAGAGCCAAGCTACAAGCCGCTGGTATAGTGCTTGGTTACAATAGTGGGCAGTACCATCATGGCACACAAAACTTAATTGAAGGTTCTGTAAAATATGGTTTACTCATCCCCAGCGATAGAGTAAATACAGGCGGTTCGGGTTACAATATTTGGGGAAAGATGACCGTAGTTTTTCCACTCCGCAACAAACAAAACAACATCATTAGCTTTTACGCACGAAGCGTAAACGATATGAAAAACAACAAACACTATTATTTAAAAGATAGTGAAGGCTTGTTCCCAAGCTATCCAGCACACAACACAAAAAGTTTACTCATTACCGAAAGTATTATTGATGCAGCTACGTTGCAACAACTTACAGAAATCACATCACAGTTTACAATACTAGCAGCCTATGGCACAAACCGCTTAACAGATGAGCATTTACAAGCCATAAAGGAATTAAACGAACTTGAAGAAATTGTTTTTTATTTTGATGGCGATGCTGCTGGTATTACAGCAACAAAAAAATATGCTACAACATTAAAAGAACTTCTACCAAACGTAACAGTAAGTATAGTACAAACCTTAGAGAACGAAGATTTAAACAGTATTTATTGTAAGTATGGAATAGAATTGATTGCTCAACAAATAAACACACGAGTAAGTGCTGAAACAGAAGTAATCACATTACAAACACCACCGCCTGTTGTAGAAGAAAAAAAACAAGAACCACAAAAGAAACCGATTGCAAAAAAAGAAACGCCTAAACAAGAGCCTACAACCTTTACTACCGATAACCCCGAAGCCCTTGTATGGCAGAACGAACAGCTACACATTTTAATTTTAGGAGGCATAAAACTAAGCGGACTAGATAGATTAAAAGTAACGCTGAAAATAAAATCAAAGAAAAATCACTACACACCATTAAGGCATAACTTAGATTTATACAACACCGAACATTTACTCCGCTTAAAACAAACCGTTAGCGAACAACTGGAAGTGCCATTAACACTAGCCGATGTAAGTTTTAACGAAGTCATAGAAGCCTTAGAAAATTATCGCTTAGAACGAGTAAGTAATTTACAACCCACCAAACACATTAGTCAACCAATGACAACATTGGAAACCGATACAGCACTCGCTTATTTAAAACATCCCGAACTGATAACTAACACCATGAGTGATATTGGTAAAACAGGCATAGTTGGCGAACACGTTAATCGCTTAACCATGTTCTTAGTTTTTTTAAGTAGAATAACCAGCGACCCATTACACATCATTAGCTTTGGAGCAAGTGGTACAGGCAAAACCTATTTACAAGAAGGTGTTGCCAAACTCATACCCATAGAAGATAAATTAGAAATAACCACACTTAGCGGAAACGCTTTGTACTACTTTAAAAACGATGACTTAAAAAATAAGTTGTTGCTAATAGAAGATTATGACGGAGTACAAGATGGCTTGTATGCCTTGCGAGAATTGAGTAGTAAACAAAAGATAACAAAAACTGTATCACTAAAAGATAGTAAAGGCAACATTAAAACTTACACTTTTATTGTAGAAGGCCCTGTGTGCATAGCTGGTTGCACCACTAAAGAAAGCACTTACGAGGACAATGCCAACCGTTGTATTTTATTGTACTTAGATACAAGTGCCAAGCAAGATGAATTAATAATGGAGTACCAGCGCAAGGTATCTGCTGGATTAATTAATTACAAAGAAGAAGAAATTTTTAGAACACAACTCCGCAATGCACAACGTATGATAAAACCCATACGAGTAGTCAACCCTTATGCGCCTTGTTTAAAAATACCAAAGAATGTATTAAAGCCTCGCAGAAGCCACCGCTTGTATTTACGCTTCATTGAAATAGTAACACTCTACAATCAGTACCAACGAGAAATTAAAGTCAATACGTTGGATAATGAACCTTACATCGAAACAACCTTTGAGGATATAGCATGGGCAAATAAGCTCTTAAAACACATTTTAATTAGAAAAGCAGATGAACTAACCACCGCTTGCCGAACCTTCTTAGAAAGGCTTAAAAGCCATCTTAAAGATAAAAAAGAAACCACCTTTAAAGCCAAAGATATTAGAGGTGAATTACGCTTACACGCATCGAGTGTAAAAAAATACTTGTTGGAACTCTACAACAATGGCTACATCAAACAAACAGGCGGTAATAAAGCGAGAGGTTACGTGTATGAAGTTGCATCTTACGAAGAATACGAAACTCTTAAAAGTGGCATTAACAATGCCCTTGATGACTTACTAGAGAACATTAAAAAGAATGGTTGCAAAGGTACAAGTCAAAGCAACGATAGTAGTTCGGAGGTTCAGTAGTGGTTCGCATATTACTTATAGCCACTCAAAGCCAATAATAAAAAGCAAAGTAAAAGGTAGTTCATAAAATTACAGAAAGGTATAGGGAGGTAATTTTTATAGCGACCTAATCAATTAAAAAAAAATCAATTGAAATAAAAATGAAACAATCCGTTGTAACCAATACAGAATTTATAAAACTAGAAACAGGCTTTAAGGAATGGCTACAAATATTGGGTTATGCTGATACAAGTGTGATAGGACATCCAAGAGTATTACGAGAGTTTTTTAATCATGCTGAAAGCCTTAATCTAAACAATATACAGCAAGTAGATAACGATACCGTTTACAGTTACTTTGAGTATTTAAAAGAACGTAAAAATGTGCGTACCAATGCAGCACTTACCAATGGCTTTTTAAACAAGCATTTACAAACCATAAAACTGTTTAGTGATTATTTACGTGATGCACACAAACAAAGCTTTACAACCGATTTAATAGGCTTTAAAAACGATACACCAATACAAGTGGTACTAACACAAGCAGAAATCAATAATCTCTATCAATCTACTCCACATGACATATACGGACTAAGAGATAAAGTGATGTTGGATATTTATTACGGATGCGGATTAAGAAAAACAGAAGGTGTGATGTTAGATGTAGAAGATGTATTGTTTGATAGAGGCTTGTTGTATGTAAGGGCTGGTAAAAACTATACTGAACGCTATGTGCCAATGAATACGCAAATACTCAACAACCTTAGAAACTATGTGAATGATACACGCATTAGTTTACTCACTTCAAACAAACAAGAACCTTCTCTCTTTGTATCGCAAAGAGGGGAACGCCCTAACGGACAAAGTTTATTATTAAGATTAAAAGCATTGAAAGAACATACAGGCGATGTGCAATTACAAAATAAAAAAATTGGATTGCATACACTACGCCATAGCATCGCTACTCACTTGTTAATGGGAGGCATGAAACTAGAAAGCATTGCCAAATTTTTAGGACATAAATCAATCGAATCAACACAAATCTATACACACTTAGCACATGAACTTCAAGCTATACCTAGAGAGTAGAAACTACTCCGTAAAAACCATTGAGAGTTATGAAAAAGCAATTACTACTTTTTTAAACTGGTTAAATGACGAACAAATAAAAGTAACCGAAGCGAAATACAATGATGTACTCGCTTACATTAAACACCGAACAGATAAGGGAGATAATAAATCCTACCAACAAAAACACATTACTGTTATAAGACATTACTACAATTATCTCATCCGAGTAAAAAAGGTAAAGGATAACATTACCGCTAACATCAATATAAAGGGCATAGCAAGGCGTTTACCGCATGATTTATTAACTGCTGAAGAAATGGAGGAGATGTATCAACGCTATTCAGTCGTAGGGATCATTGGCAAACGAAATAAACTCATGTTGGGCTTAATGGTGTATCAAGGTTTAGGAACAGAGGATTTAGGTAAACTAGAAGAAGCACACCTTAATTTAAAGGAAGCAAAAATAAATGTACCAGCAAGACGAAGAAGCAATGCACGAACATTAGATTTATTGCCCGAACAAGTGGAAGGCTTTACAGAATACCTTACAAAAGTGAGGCACTTATTATTAGAACTAACTGATAAAGAAACACACTTGTTGTTTACCAGTTGGGGAGCAAGTTCACGATTTAGCAATATGCAAGCGGTACTGTTACGAAACATTAAACGCTATATGCCTCAAATAAAATCGCTCGAACAAATACGAATGAGTGTGATTGCTGTATGGGTTAAAAAATACAACTTACGAGAAGCGCAATACTTATCGGGACATCGTTACGTGAGCAGCACCGAAGTATATCAGCAAACCAATGTAGATGACCTAAAAAAGAGCGTACAAGCCTACCACCCATTTAAGCAACCCTAATTTTTTTTTCAATTGAAAAAACAACTGAAATGCACTCTGAAATAGGAGTGCATTTTTTTTGCATTTACTTAAAAATACCTTGTAGAACATATCAATCATACAAAGTGAATTATGTATCTTAGTACCATTAATGGGAGCTTTAAAATTATCATATTACGAAAACACAAGCCTTACAAGGCATGATGAATATGGTTTTTTACGTGTAGAGCCAAAAAATGGCGTTACTATTAGGCAATCCTCAAACTACTCTACCCCCGATAGGGATTTATAAGATAGAGTTATCCTAAAATGGATTTTTCAGTTGAAAAAAAAGAAATAGCTGAAAATTTACTACCAGTTAAATTGCAGTAGTAAATTTATTGATGAATAAAAAAAACGTAAGTATTATTGAATGTAAATCTTGAAAACAGATTAACACGCCAATTCGTTAAAGTTTTTGCTGTAATTTATAATTTCTGAAATGAGGTCGATGCCAAAATAATCAATTAGCATTGCATGGTGGGCTTGTTCCGAGCATTCTAAAATAAATTTATGTGCCATTGACTTGTCATTTACATATAAATTAGCACATCTTCCAAGCAATCCTCCTTTACTTATAATTTGCTTTAAGATTTCATTTCGTTTTATCTCCGTATTACTTAATTCCATTGATTTTGGCGTAAAGAAGTTACTAAAATTTGACCTAACAAATATATAAAATTCATGTCATATATGACACGAACAGATGTTAAAATAATGTCAGATTTGACCTGTGGGAATTAAACCAAAAATATCAGACTTACAACAGTTAGGCAGCAATATTCGTCGAGTACGAACTGATAAGGGAATATCACGAGCGCAATTAGCGTTTGAGATTGGCACTTCTGAAAAACATTTAAGTAGAATTGAATTAGGAGAAGTAAATAGTGGTATATTAACTTTTATAAAAATTGCTCGAACATTAAATGTTTCTTTATCGGATATAGCTTATAAAATAAAGTTCTAGGAAGTAGAGAATAAAATCCTATTTAAAAGTCAAGAGCCATTCTTTAGCCTCGTCTATATCTGTAAAATATTTTTGCGGATATTTTTTTGATTCAAATTTTTTAATAAACGAAAATACTCCCGACTTTAGTTTGTTTGAAACAACTATCGCACGAGCAATTGTTTTATTTAATGAAGTTTCATTAGAGGCTACTTGTTTTGCTTTAACTGAAATAGTCCAGTTATTTCTCGAATCAAGTAATTTTAATGCAGGTTTATTATTTGATAGATGACGTATTATCAAATTCAAATCAAAAATATCGTATTCATCTACATCAACTGCATCAAGCATTTCAATTAAAATGATTTCATTTTCATCAATTGATATTTCTGCTATTCTAGTTGATATTTTACGTGATGTAGGCAGTTTAAATGTGTTTTATGTTGTTATAAATCCCAATTACACACAAATAACGTTGTTTTTATCTATAAAAGTGCGTTTAGAATTGAAAAAAAAGTGAATTTGTCGCTTTTATTTCCTTTTATCAATTTCCTTCAAATGCTCCCGAAATGCGCCACAATCCTAGCATTTTTTCCGCAACTACTGCTACAATTTCATCCCAATTTTCAAAGTTTTGTTTTCAACTCCATCATTACTCACTAAACTTTGTCATCAATCTTTCAATCTTTGTAAGTAACTACTACAAGGATTGCAATAATCGCTCCCAAGATGTAAGCAATCCATATCACAATAGTTAATAGTTGTTGCCAACTAAAACAGTTTGTTACAATAATTGCTAAGAGGTAACAAGCGTTAAATATCCAATTCATACCAGTTTTAGAGTAATCATCTTTGTACAAAAATTATTATAAACCTTTGTGGTTATAACTATTATTGTATTGATTATCAATGTTTTATGGCATTAAATTTGTATCTTCGTAGTTGTAACCCAAATTAAAAAAATGGGAAATGAAAAAAGGAAAATTAGTAGAATTAGAAGCAAAGCAATTAATCAAACCAAAAATTAGTATTGAAGAATTTAAAAAAATACTGAACAAAAATGGCGACAATTTTAGTGATGATGAGATAAAAGAAATTAGAGATTTTTTATACAACATTGCGGAAATAGATTTTTTACTGTATCAGCAGTACATAAAAGAAAAGGCAGAGGAATTAAGATTAACGAACGAAAATAAAGACGAAACTAAAATAATCTCTTTAGTGAATAAAGAACAAGAACAGAATACAAATTATTTAAAATCAGCATAACAAATATGAAAAGGAAAGCAATCATTTACATTCGAGTTTCCACCGATGAACAAGCAGATAAAGGATATAGTTTGCAGCATCAAATGGAACGACTGGAAAAGTTTTGTGAGATACACAATATTGAGGTAGCTGCAACTTTCAAAGAAGATTATTCAGCTAAGACTTTTAATCGTCCCGAATTTACAAAGCTGTTAGCTATGCTAAAGAAAAATAAAAATTTAGCTGATATGTTACTTTTTACTAAATGGGATAGATTTTCAAGAAACGCTGGCGATGCTTATGGGATGATAAATCAATTAAATAAATTGGGCGTTGAACCTCAAGCAATGGAGCAACCACTTGATTTAAACGTGCCAGAAAACAAAATCATGTTAGCAGTTTATTTAGCAGCTCCCGAAGTTGAAAATGACCGCAGAGCATTAAATGTGCTTGTTGGTATGCGTAGGGCAAGAAAAGAGGGTAGATGGATGGCAACAGCCCCAAAAGGTTTTAAAAATACAATTGATGCGAATAATAAAAAAATTATAGCTCCAAATGAAGATGCCGTATATATCAAATTTATATTTGAGGAAATAGCAAAGGGAATTCATAACCTAGAGCAAGTTTGGCGTATGGCTTTAGAAAAAGGATTTGAGTGCAGTAAAAACAATGTATGGGTTTTAGTTAGAAATCCCGTTTATTGTGGCAAAATAACAGTCCCAGCATATAAAGAAGAACCGCAAATGATAGTGCAAGGCACACACGAGCCAATTATATCGGAAGAATTGTTTTATACCGTACAAGATGTATTAGATGGACGTAAACGAAACGTACCGACTAAAAATACAAGTAAAGAGGAATTACCGTTAAGAGGGTTTTTAATCTGCAAACAATGTGGTTCGCATTTAACGGGAAGTGCCTCAAAAAATCGTGTTGGCGATAGATACTTTTATTACCATTGTCGTAAAAAGTGCAAAGAGCGTTTTAGAGCAAGTGAAGCAAATCGTTTATTCTTAAATGAGTTGTTAAAATTTGAATTTAAGCCAAATGTCATTGAGGGATATTATAAAGTGATGCACGAAATGTTTAAACTAAATGGTGAGGATAAAAGTCAAGTAGTAAAGCAAATTAACGCTGAAATACAATTAAACAAAGAGAGAGTTCAAAAGGCACAACAAATGATGTTGGATGGGGATATAAATGCTTCAGAGTTTAGAGATATTAAAAGCCAGTACCAACCCGAAATTGATAAATTAACTCGTAGGGCTATTGAAGTTGCTTCAATGGATTCCAACTATAAGAAATACTTAGATGATGGCTTTGGATTGCTCAAACACTTTGCTAGTGAATACAATAGAGCTACTTTAGATGTAAAACAAAAATTAATTGGTTCGGTTTTCCCCGAAAAACTGATATTTGATAAAAACGAATATCGAACACAAAATATGATGAGTGTTGTTTACAAAATTTGCAGTAAAATCAATGCGTTTGGGGCAAAAAAAAGTGGGACAGAAGATAAAAATTTATCTCTGTCCCACAGGGTGATCCCGCTGGGATTCGAACCCAGGACCCCTACATTAAAAGTGTAATGCTCTACCAGCTGAGCTACGGAATCATTATCACTTTCTGCAGAGAATCGTTTCAATTAATTGAAACATTTCGTGTGCGGTTACCAATTTTTAAAATCGGAGTGCAAATATAGTAGCATTTTTATCACCACCAAAATATTTTTTATTCTTTTTTTACTTATAATTGCTTGAATTATATTTTCACTATTCGTAATAATAGGTTTGTTTATGTTGCAACCCATAGAAATAAAGCTACTTAAAGGTTTTTGTTCAATTGCCTTTGGCGAAACAATTGAAAACGTAAAAAAAATTGTGGGCGAACCAGAAGAAATTCAACAATTATCGGATGACATTCTACTAACCTCCTCAACAGTATATCATTACTGGGATTTAGGGTACTCCCTGTTTTTTGATAACAAAAAAATTAATACCTTTTGTAGTGTTGAACTAGATAATAAAGAGGCCATCTTATTTAATACAAAGCTTTTTTCGCTAAAAGAAAAGGAACTTATTGAATTGCTAAAAATTAACGGTTTTAGGCTAACCGATAGCGAAACTCACGAATGGGGCGAAAAAAGACTAAGTTTTGATGATGCAGGACTGGATTGTTACTTCGAAAATCAAAAAATGGTGTCGGTAAATTTTGGAATAATTGATTCCGGTGAAAATTTCTATTATTACCCTAATTAATTGTAATTTTATACTTTAAATTTTACCTTATGCCAGGAACTGAATTATTTGGCGCTGAAGAGCGCAAGGAAATTGAAGACGTTTTATCCACCGGAATTATGTTCCGCTTTAACCACGATGCACAGCGCAATAATATTTGGAAAGCGAAGGATTTTGAAGCCGAAGCTCAAAAAATTACCAATGCAAAATACGCATTGGCAGTTAGCAATGGTTCCGCCGCTATAATGGCTGCATTAGCCGCAAGTGGCATAGGAACTGGTGATGAAGTTATTTGCCCTCCATTTACCTATATTGCTACAATAGAAGCTATTTTAATGTTAGGTGGCTTACCTGTTTTTGCTGAAATTGACGAAACACTGTGTTTAAGCGCAGACGGCATTAAAAAAGCTGTTACCCCAAAAACCAAAGCGGTGTGTTTAGTACACATGTGTGGCGGTAATGCAAATATGGATGAAATATTAGCCGTGGTAAAGCAACACAATTTAATTTTAGTGGAAGATGCTGGTCAGGCATTTGCTGCCTCTTATAAAGGAACTTATACAGGCTTATTTGGCATAGCCGGTGCTTATAGTTTCGACTTTTTTAAAATTGCAACTGCCGGTGAAGGTGGCATTTTTGTTACCAATGATGAGGCTACTTACAAATTAGCCGATAGTTTTTGTGATCATGGCCATGACCATATTGGAAGTAACCGTGGCATGGAAAATCATCCAATAATTGGTTTCAACTATCGTATTAGCGAATTACATGCTGCTGTTGGGGCTGCTCAAACCCGTAAAGTTCCAGCCATTCGATTTGCCAACTTAAAAAACAAAAAAATTCTACAAGAAAAATTATCTAAAATTGAAGGCGTTAGCTTTGCAAAATTAGGAGATGAAGATGGCGATAGCGGCACTTTCTTAAATTTATTTTTGCCAGATACCGAAGCCGCAAAACGTTGTGTAGACGAGTTTAATAAAGCGGGCGTAGGTGGTTTTAACTATTGGTTTACAAACATGTATCATTTTATTAATCAATGGGAGCATATTAAAACCCTTAAAACAGCTTCAAAATTACCAATTCAAGTTTTGGGAGCACCACAAGATTATAATAATTTACATTTACCAAAAACTCAGGAAGTGGTGGGTCGTTTGATTTCTTTTGGGATACGCTGCACTTGGACAGAAGATGAATTAAACAAACTAGCTGACAATATTGGTAACTGCATTCAAAAAGCGCTGAAGCCAGTTAATGCTTAGTTTTTTATAGATACTTTTTCCAATTGAAAAATTATCTCAATAAATTAAAAAGAATTTTCGAGAAGCTTTCCGTAGAAGTTAAAATTAATGATAACGAAATTATCTTTAATTACAATGAGCGTACTTTATCTGTTGCTTTCTACACTGAGTTCCCAAACGAAAAAAATAAAATTAATTTACCTCTGGATTATTTAGTAACTCAATTCGAGAAAGTTATTTATTTTATTCAATCAAAATTGCATTTAAACAAAACGGTTTACGCTCGGAAATGCGAGATTAAAAAAATAGATAAAACACGTGCATTAACTTTTCTAAATTCCTACCATTTTTTAAATGATGCGGGAGGTGCCTTTAATTATGGATTGTTTTATAACTCTGAACTATTGGCAGTTGCAAGCTATAGTAAAGGGCGAAAAATGAACCGATTACAAGAACATGAACGTGGCTACGAATTAGTACGTTTTTGCACCAAAGGCGGGGTAACAATTACTGGCGGTTTAAGTAAATTATTGAAACACTTTTGTGATGAAAAAATTCCAGGAGATATTATGACCTATATTGACAAACAATTTAGCGATGGACAATCTTTCATTAAGTCGGGATTTAAATTTTACACAGAAACAGAATCTAACTATTTTCTAATCAACAGAATATCTTTCAAAAGAATATCTACAAAACCAGAAGCATTTTTTAATGAGAAAGATTTTTATAAAACATCCAATTTTGGGAATTTAAAATTGGTTTATACCCCAAAAAAATTACCTTAACTTTATTTTACCTTTTACAATAAATGAACTGGGAAAATCGGATTGGATTTTTTTTAAGGTTTGAAACGCTTCCAATTTAGTTTTAAAATCTCCAACCAAAACTACCCAATTAGGTTGTTGGTATTCTTCATAAGTATAAATATCCGCAAAACGTTGTTGAAATTTAGATTTCACACTTCTTTCTTTATCCTTATCTGCTCCAAAATGTATTTTAATCCGATATCCATCTTGTTCGCCACCGGTTAAACGATGGTATTCAGCTTTTTTTTCAATTAATTGCTTTACTTTTAATTGTGTTTGCGTTTGACTCTCTTGCGAAAGCAAAGGCTTTGTAAAAGCAACAAATAATAAAGCAAAAGCTAATCCTAAAAACCTAAATTTCATTAATCAAAGGTAACCATTTTAACAGAATAATTCAATTATCTGTTTATAGTTACGTGTCCTGTTTTATATTGTTTTTTACCATCTAAGCCTTTATAGCTTACCTTATAAACATATACATCATTTTTACACGGCGTGCCTTTATGCGAACCGTTCCATCCTATTTTTTGATCTGTTGAACTAAATAGTTTTTCACCCCATCTATCAAAAATATCCATAGTTACATCTGATATAGAATATCCATAAACATAGAATATATCGTTTAAGCCGTCATCATTTGGTGAAAATGCATTTGGAATATATACTCCCGAATTTAATGTTACTTCAATACACACTTCATCTTTTGCTTTACAACCATAAGCGTTTACGGTTTCAATAATATAACAACCTGAGTGTGTTGCCGTAATTTTTGTATTAGGACAAACCGAACAGAAAATGCCTTCTCCCGAAATCCAAGTCATAGTGCCAGTTCCTGTGGCATTTAAAAACATTGGTTCATCTAAATTATAAGTAGTATCTCTTCCTGCAAAAACTGTTGGATATGGATTTACAATAACTGAAACAGTGGCATCATGTCCGCAATATTCTTTATTAGAAACATGCACCGTATATACCGTACTAACACTCGGACTTGCAACTACTCCTGAAAGATTAGTTTGGTTTAAGCCTGTTGACGGGGTCCACTTAAAGGTATTGCCACCGCCTGCTTGTAACGTAACTTTATCTCCTATACATATTATCTGATTATTACTGATGGATGGGGTAACCTGTGGTACAACAATAATTGGCATCATTTTAGTTTCTGAACAAACTACTGTGCCTGAAAAATTATAGCTAGTAATTGTGTAATTTGTAGTAACTGATGGTGAAACAACAACTGATTGCCCAGTTGTATTTGAAATAGCATAATTTGGGGTCCAATTATAGGCCATAGCTCCGTTTGCATCAATTGTTGTACTGCTACCAAAACATATTTCTTGATTTGGAGAGGTTATAGTTGTATATGGATAAGGAATTACCGCTACAGTTACATTGGTAGAGCCTGTACAGAAGGAGTTGTTTCCTAAAATAGTATACACAGTTGTAACTGAGTTAGAGGCTATAACAGCACTGCCTGATGTAGTATTTAATCCTGTTGAGGGCGACCAACTATAATTACTAGCGCCATTAACATACAAATTAGTAGATTGCCCATAACAAATATCACGATTGACACATGTTAATACTGGATTAGGAATAAATGTTACGGTTTTTACAGCCGTTGTTGTACACATATTAGCATCAAAAGCCGTTAGAGTATATGTATAGGTTCCTCCATTAGGTTCAGAGATGGCAGTATTTGCTCCTAAACTGCCTGTAGACCATGAATAGGTATAAGCTGAACCGGTACCTCCAGATGCCAAGCCTGTAAAGTTAATAGGCGTTCCCATACAAACCTGTGTTGTGTTTGTTGAAATTGTTACTGATACTGATGTTGGTTGTATGAGTGTTGTTGTCCCTGTGAATATGCAACCTATGTTATCTTGTAATATACAACTATAAGTACCTGCGGTTAAACTTCCTGCAATGGCTGCATTTTGTATTGGAGTTGTACTCCAAGTATATGTATAAGGGCCTGTGTTTGCAATAGGTATTGTTACCACACTCGCAGTGCCATTATTGCCATTATTACACGTAACAGAGGTGTTTCCCAACGTTAAAAATGCTTGTGCTGGTTGAATAATTGTAGTGGTTGCTGAATAGGTGCACCCTTTTGCATCCGTTACTAAACAAGTGTAATTCCCGGCTGTTAAGCTTGTTGCTTGAACTGCAGTTTGTGTATTTGACCACAAATAAGCATATGGAGCTGTAGAAGTTCCGGTAATTGCACTTACGCTGGCTGTTCCATTAGAACCGTTGTAGCAGCTAACGGAACTACTTATAATAGAAGGTGTAAATGTACTTGGAGAAGTTACCATAACTGTACCAGTTCCTGTACAGGCTGGTGAAACAACTGTTAATGTGTAAACACCGTTTGCCGCCGTAGCAAGTGTTTGACTAGCTGTAACTGCAGGAACTGTAGTGTAACCGCTTGGTCCCGACCATGCATACGTAATTGGATTGGTTGAAAAACCAGATATAGCTCCCAAACTTAGTGATGTGCTTATTCCTGAGGTAACACATGAGCTTGTTGCAGCGGCGGTAACACTACACACACAATTTATTACAAATGTTTGCGAAAATATTGGACCACAGGGTGCATTTATTTGGGCAAATAAGGTATAATTTCCATTTGCTAAATTTGTTGCTGTATTTGTTAAAACTGTACTATTATTAGTTTGACTTACCACAACATTACTAGAATTTGTCCAAGAATAAGAAACTACTGGGTTAACAATTGTGGTGGTTAAAGTAGCAACCGCAGTACCATTATTATTGCCCACACACACAGGAGTGATAGTTAATTGAACCTGAGTACAGGTAGAACTATTAGCAGCGTTATAAACGCCTCCAAAACCGCTCCCACTAACGTATAATAAATTTGTAGGCTCGTCTAATTTAATATCGTAAATGTCCTTATTAACAGATGCGGCACCCGCAGGTATCGAAGGTAGTGCTGAAAATGTGGTTCCGTTAAAGTTGTAGGATAAAATGGCATTGTTCCCGCCAATATAAACATTGTTACAGGCATCAACGGCTATGCCTCCGTAACGTTTTAAAGTATTACCTGCTATGGTTGTAAACCCAACTTTAGCACCTGTAGTTTTATTATAGGCCGCTAAATTAAACCCATCATAGTAAAATAAAAAATTTGTGTTAGCAGCCAAACAATTAAAACCATTTGAACTTGTTCCTGCGCCCACATAGCTTGCTTTATTAGCTGCCTCACTCATTGAAGTGTAGGTACTCGGCTGCAACCATACATTACCATTAAAGGTTGCGTTAACGCGCATAATCCTGTTATTTAAGCTTGGTGTACCAAAAGCACTAGCAAAAATAAAAAATAGTGTACCGGAAGGGTCAAAGGCATGCGACACAACATCTTGTGCAAAAGTGCCTATTCCTGTAAAATTTTGAGGAAATAATGCTCCAGTACCGGTATTTAATATGCCGGCAGATACGTTACCCGGGTTAGCTACCGACCCCCCTAAACCGTATACCTGACCAGTACCGCAATTATAACCCATATCCCATAATTCTGTCCATTGAGCATTGGCAATACTTATAAAATTATCGTACAAACCCGCTACATCTAACCTAACAATTCTAGCACCAGATGAAACAGGGCAATCTCCAACATAGATTTTACCAGTTGTTTTTTCGCATAAAAAATTAGCAGCGTAAGTTGACCCACTAGTCCATCCCTGCGAGGCAACGGTACCAGCAAATGTCCAGGCTAATGCACCAGCAGCCGTATATTTTGAGACTTTATAATTAGATGATCCGCCATACACAAAATAATTTCCTGAATAATCATAGTCTACATCATAACCATAATTATTAGTGGCAATTGATAAGTTAGAAACCCATGGATCAATTACTAATGTTGAATTTTGGTTATAACCATCAGGAATGCTGAATCCTATAACATCGTTATTTAATGTGAAGTTTGTGTTTACTTGTGAATTATTTTGAAAACTGATGGGTGCGTGTTCAATTATATTTTGCGATGGCGTTTTTATAATAACATTGCCATCTTTTATTTTTAATCCTTTTACATCTCCACTATATTTAATTTTTATGTCGTTAATATTTGCGCCAGGGTGCAATATTAAGTTATACTTGATACCCTCTTTTTTATCACTCGTAAATACATATTCAATATCAATATTGTTGTATACATTTAAATAAGTAATTTTTTTAAAACAATCTGCTTTAAAGTCTCCATAAGAAAAATAATTATTTTGTTTTTCACTTTCAACAATTTTAATATTTGGGTTTGAGTTTTCCCAGGTTACATTAACATAAAAAGAATCTACAATTTTAAAAGTAATTTTTTCATTATGCTCTAAAGCCTCTTTTTGCTCGTGTGTTAACTTATGACGTTTTTTAATAAGGTAAGTTAATCCTGTTGTTGAAAAATATACATTTTCATCCTCATTATTATAGGCAAACTCTATATTATTGCTAACCTTGGCCAATTTGTCATATTGTCCATTGTTTTTTATAAATACCCTACTTCCAAATATATCTTCCGGGATTACAAATTTGTTTCTTTGAGCAACACTGTAGAAATTTGCTAGTTGCAACATTGCCAAAACAATAATTTTTTTCATAATAACTGTATTTTATTATAAATATATGGCTAAAAGTTTTACATCGTACTAATGTTAGCTCAATTTAAAGCGCATTTCACTCATTATTTTAGGTTTTTTTCTGCAATAGCCTGTTTTATTGTCTTAAATTAATCATAATGCCTTGTTATTTGTTAATTTTAACAAAAATAACTGTGATGAATTTTCTTATTAAAAATGCTACCGTAGTAAACGAAAACGAAATATATAACAGCGATGTTTTAATTCTTAACGGTTTCATATCAAAAATTGATAGAGAAATTGAAAATTCCAACAATTACACCGAAATAAATGCAGAAGGTCTTCACTTAATTCCGGGTGCCATAGACGATCAAGTACATTTCCGTGAGCCGGGATTAACTCATAAAGGTGAGATTTATACCGAAGCAAAAGCTGCTGTTGCAGGCGGCGTAACGAGTTATATGGAAATGCCAAATACCAACCCGCAAAGCGTTAGTGTTGCAGAATTGGAAAAAAAATACAAGCGCGCCGCAGAATGTTCATTGGCCAATTACTCTTTTTTTATGGGTGGAACAAACACCAATATAGAAGAAACGCTAAGAATAGATTACTCTAAAGTTTGTGGTTTAAAGTTGTTTATGGGCTCTAGTACTGGCGATATGCTGGTTGATAATGAACAAACTTTGGATAATTTTTTCTCTAAATTAAACTGTTTAATCGCTACGCACTGCGAATACGACCCTTTGATTAAAGAAACTCAGGAACGAATTGTTAAAGAATATGGTGAGGATATTCCCGCCTATTTTCATCCTATAATACGCAGCGAAGAAGCCTGTTATAAATCATCTTCGGTTGCTGTTGAGCTTGCAAAAAAGTATAACACACGATTACATGTTTTACATATTTCAACTGCTAAAGAATTAAGTTTATTCTCAAATAAAATTCCTCTTAAAGAAAAACGAATAACTGCAGAAGCTTGCATACATCATTTATGGTTTAGTGAAGATGATTATAAAACAAAAGGTAATTTCATTAAATGGAATCCTTCAGTAAAAACAACTTACGATAGAGCCAAAATTTTTGAAGGGTTGCTAAACGACACCATTGATGTAATTGCAACAGACCATGCGCCTCATACAATTGAGGAAAAAAATCAAACATACTTAAAAGCGCCTAGTGGCGGGCCATTGGTTCAGCATAGCATATTAGCTATGTTAGACTTTTATCACGATAAAAAAATAAGTTTAGAAAAAATTGCTCAAAAAATGAGCCATAATGTAGCAGATTTATTCCGAATTAAAAACCGTGGTTACATTAAAGAAGGTTATTTTGCCGATTTAGTTTTAGTAAATCTCAATAAGCCGCAAACCGTTAGTAAAAAAAATATTTTATATAAGTGTGGCTGGAGCCCATTTGAAGGTCACACGTTTAAAAGTTCGATTGAAAAAACGTTTGTAAACGGACATTTAGTTTATGATAACGGTAAGTTTGATGAAACCAAATTTGGAGCACGACTTCTATTTAATGTTTAACTGATTTATTTTTATACTCTTTAATTGTAAAATTAACTTGATTAAGATTTGGCCAGTATAAACTTGAGTCCATGGTAAAGTGGTAACTACTATCTCGTTTGTTATAAAAAAATCTTATGGCTTCTAAATTATCATGATATAACACGTCTTCGTCTTTCAAAAACATAATTAAATTCCCTGCCGGTTTTCTTAAAAATAGACAGATATCGTTTATGGATGATGTCCCACCCGTAAATTGATTGTCAGTATTTGATGTAACCGTACTATATGGTGTGTATAAAGTATAAAATAAATCAGGCCTTCCGTATAACCCAAAATCGTAAACTCTTCCATCATTTAATTCAACCGAATCAATAATGAGTTGTTTTACGTTGTAGTTATAATTTTTTAAATTAACATTCGTATTAAGTGTTAAAATTGGTTTTGCGTTTTTATCAATTAGTTCATGTAAATTTTTATTCCCTAAATTAGTTATCCTCTCAAAATAGTATAATTTACAGCTCAAGTTAATATCAAAACTTGGCAGTGTATCAGATTGCAAATGCCATATGGGCAAATTTATATTTTGACTTTTATTATATTTTATTATCGGTATTTCAACACTAATTTTTCCAGTTTTTAGGTAATAATGGTTATTATAAGCATTATAATAGTCTAACATATTACCAAAATTGGTTTTCAATTTTTTATCATTTCGATATAATTCAGTTTCAAAATAATAATATTTAGTTGCTGTTGTATCTCCATTTATAGTGTCGGCCAAATAATTAACTGTTAAAATCAACTCATCCGCACTCTGCCATGCCTGAAATTTAATTGAATAAAAAGTTGTATCAATAAATTGCTTAAAGTAATCATCAGTCTCTTTAATAGTTGAAATATCAATGCTTTTTAACATAGAGTCCAATCTTCTCAGAGAGTCATAATTAATTCTGGCGTTTTCTTCAATTTCAACTTTAGCCGTATCACAACTCACAAATTCGAATAAAAATACAAGAATGGAATATTTTAATAATTTAAACATTGGTTAATTAGTTTTCATTCCAGATTTTCCAGCTTTTTTCTGCCTGTAACTGAAGCATGCTGTAACCATTTATAATCGAAGCACCTTGTTGGCTTGCTTGGTTTAAAAATAAGGTCTTTTCTGGATTATAAATTAAATCGTAACACAAATGATTAGCGGAAATGTATTCGTATGGTATTTCAGGTTGTTGATTTATATTAGGAAACAAACCTAAAGGCGTAGTGTTTACTATTAATTTAAACGAATCTATTATATAATTATTTAATTCGGAATAAAAAAAAGTGTTGGCGGTTTTTTTAGTTGAAGAAGATGTTGCAAAAAAAACTTCTACCCCGACCCTTTTAAGTGCATGTGCCACAGCTTTTGATGCGCCGCCAGTTCCAAGAATTAAAGCTTTATTATGCTGTGGCTCTAAAAAAGGCTTTATGCTTTGGGAAAATCCATAAGTATCTGTATTGTATCCCACTTTTTTTCCGTTACTAATTTTTACGCAATTAACGGCGCCTATTTCTTCTGCTTCTGAACTTAATTCGTCCAAAAAAGGTATTATTTCTTCCTTATATGGATTTGTAACATTAAGTCCATTTAACTTCTCGGAACTAAAAATACTTTGTATTTGTTTAATATCAAGCAATTCGAAATTTTTATATGTATAGTTTTTCAAGCCCAAATTCGAGAATTTTGTTTCGAAATATGATTTTGAAAATGAATGCGAAAGGGATTTACCAATTAAACCAAAGTTCTTCATACTATTCAATATTATACCCTTGCGTATGAACAAAAGTTGTTTTTCCGGTATTTAAATTCATTCCAAGACATTTGTAAGGACTATTGCTAAAAACTACTATCTGTGCACTATTATACGAATATTTTAAGTACAAATTAGTTGACGTGAAATTTTTAATAAATGATAAAAGCTCCTTATCGCTATTTCGCCATACTGTTTTGCCGTGTTCATCAACTTTTTCAATAATGAGGTCAGCCTTCTTCGAAAAATCAGACAAATAAGCAAATACTACAGCCTCTTTACTGCTTATTAATCGCTGGGCACATGGGTAGATTTTATCACCAATTTTTTCCAGTTTCTTAAAATAATTTTTATAATAATTATCCTTTTTTTGATAGCCTTCGATATAATAATCTGACAATGTAGATGTTTTCGACCTATTTTCTTTTTTTATTGCCAGATATAAATTAGCCTTTTTCCCTTCTGAAAAAAAGAAATTTTGTGAAGTTATGGTATCCGTTTTGTAAGCATCGTCTTCTTCTTTTTTACTTCGCAATAAATGCCGTTCGGGATAATAATAGTAATCATCCCCATCGTTTGTTGAAATAATAAAATTAGAATAATACAATTGGGGTCTTACTTTTACAATACCGGTTTTGAGTTGTGGATACTTTTTTTCAAAAAATGAATTGCCCAATAATTGTTTCCCCGAATATAAATCAAAAGCTTGGATTCCGCCAATATTGCTACCGTTATAAAGAGTATCGTTAACAAGTAAAAAATCGTAATCTAATTTTTCATAGAAATTGATGTTATCTCGCCAAGTAGTAGTTTCTCCATATTGTCTATTTACTTTTATGGAGTTGTTATAAGGATCCACAATGCGTATGCTATGTTTTGAACTATCCATTTTCCTACTCGTTTCTTCTATAATTTCCCAAATAATAGGGCCTTTACTTCCTACAAATGCCATATAACGACTTACATTTGGAGCATTCCAACTATCCATTATTTTACTAAATGCTATTTTACTAGATCTAGATGAAGATTTTTTAATGCCTAAGAAAACACCAACACCTATCATAACAAAAACAAACGCTGCAATACCGGCAACAATGCAACCCATTTTATTTACTCCCGATTTAATAACATCTGTTTGAAGTACCTGATGATTAATTTTACCCTCATCAACCACAAAATTAGTTTGACAATAATTGCACTTATACTCCTCTGTATTTAACTTAAAAACACTAGAAGCACCACAAGAAGGGCATTGTATTTTCTTTACTTGAGCCACTTATTTTTTAAATTTACTTTTTAAGGCTGCTAAAGCACTGTTCATATCATTTGGATTATATTCAGGTTCTTTGCTAACAGTTTGCGACTTATGACTTGTGTTAACAATTCCTTCTCCTTTCATACTTAAAGCAATGCGCTTACGTTTAGCATCTACTTCTGTTACATTTACCCATACTTTTTGCCCTACTTTTACAATTTTATTTGGGTCATCTACAAAGGTATCACTTAACTGCGAAATGTGAACCAATCCATCTTGATGCACACCTACATCCACAAAAGCACCAAAATTAGTTACATTAGTTACTATACCTGGCAATCGCATACCCTCCCTTAAATCCTTTATTTCATGTACGTTTTCATCAAAGCTAAACACTTCAAAACCTTTGCGTGGGTCACGACCGGGTTTTTCCAACTCATTTAAAATATCTTTTAGGGTTGGTAACCCAATTGTTTCATTAATATAATTTTGTAAATTAATTTTTTTGCGTAATTCTTTTTGTTCAATTAAATCATCAATGCTACAATTTAAATCGCTCGCCATTTTTTCTACAATATGGTAACTTTCAGGATGTACAGCACTTTTATCCAGAGGATGAACACCTGCTCTAATCCTTAAAAAACCAGCACATTGTTCAAACACTTTATCCCCCATACGAGGTACTTCCATTAACTCTTTTCGAGATTTAAATTCGCCTTTTTCGTTTCTATACGAAATAATGTTTTGTGCAAGTGTAGGTCCAATTCCAGAAACATATGACAATAATTCTTTTGATGCGGTATTTAATTCAACGCCAACGGCATTTACACAAAGCCCTACTACCTCATCCAATTTATTTTTTAAATGCGTTTGATCCACATCGTGTTGGTATTGGCCTACTCCTATTGATTTTGGATCTATTTTCACTAGTTCTGCCAAAGGGTCTGCCAAACGTCGACCAATACTAACTGCTCCACGAACTGTTACATCTTTATCCGGAAATTCTTCACGAGCAACATCGCTTGCACTATAAACCGAGGCGCCCGCTTCACTTACCACAATAACCGGAATAGATTTTGGAAGCACATCAATGTTTCTTACAAACTGCTCTGTTTCTCTACTTGCTGTTCCATTACCAATGGCTATCGCTTCTAAATTATATTTCTGACAAAAGGCCAAAACTACCATTTCAGCCTCTACCAAACGACGTTGTGGCTCATGAGGATAGATAACAGTATCCTCTAATAATTTTCCTTCTTTATTTAAAGCAACCACTTTACAACCGGATTTAAATCCGGGATCAAGTGCGAGGATGGATTTTTGTCCAAGTGGGGAAGACAATAATAACTCGCGCAAATTATCTGCAAACACCACAATAGCTTTTTCATCGGCTTGTTGCTTTGTAATCAAACGCATTTCAGCCTCTATGCTTGGTTGCAAAAGGCGTTTGTAGCCATCTTCTATAGCCTCTTTAATTTGGTTAGCGCATTCGTTACGAGAAGTAATAATTTTACGTTCTATTAAACGCAAAGCCTCTTCATTATCAATTGCAATATCTAAAATTAAAATATCTTCCTTTTCTCCACGGCGCATAGCCAGCATACGGTGGCTTGGGCAGGTTGCTAATTTTTCCTCCCATTCAAAATAATCTTCAAATTTTTCACCTTCCTCTTCCTTACCTTTAATAAGTTTACTTTTTATTACTGCCGTTTTTTTAAACTGTTCACGGATGGTTTCACGCACAATGGCGTCTTCACTAATTATCTCCGCAATAATGTCTCGCGCCCCCTGTAAAGCTTCTAATACAGATTTTACATCCTTTTCTTCCGACAAAAATTTTTCAGCCTCTTCAAAGACCAAATTACTTTTTTGTTCCAAAATAAAATTAGCCAATGGCTCTAAGCCCTTTTCACGTGCAATAGTAGCTTTGGTTCGGCGGCGTGGTTTAAATGGCAAGTATAAATCTTCTAATTTAGAAAGCGTCTCTGCATCATAAATACTGTTTGCCAATTCAGGTGTTAATTTACCTTGACTTTCAATAGATTTTAATATCGCTTCTCTACGTTGTTCTAATTGGCGCTGGCGATCAATTTCGTTTTTTATGTTTATAATTTGAACCTCATCTAAATTACCTGTAACTTCTTTACGGTATCGAGATATAAAAGGTACGGTTGCTCCTTCATCTAACAATCTTATTGTAGCGGTAACATCTTGTGCAGTTAACCCTAACAAATCTGCGACTTTAAAAAATAATTTTGCTTCACTCATCTTCTTCTGTTTTAGGTAAAAGTAAGTGTATTGAGGAGTTTATAAAATTTGTTTTTTCAACAAAATAAATTGGTTATTTTTAGTAACTATACTCACAAAATTATGTTAAATGACTAAATTATTTATACTTCTACTTTGTTTTCAAATATGCGCCAACGCACAACTTACTAAGATTGTTGATAATTGGAAAACCGATAAAGACTTAAAAAGTGCGGCCATTGGCTATTGCGTAATAGATGTTAAAACTAATTCGGTAATAGCCGAATACAATTCACACCAATATTTAATTCCTGCTAGTACTTTAAAAACAATTACCACAGGCGCTGCCTTAGGCGTTTTAGGTGGGGGTTACCGTTTTGAAACTAAATTATGTTATTCCGGAACATTTGATAAAAACACAGGGATTTTAAACGGCGACTTATATATATACGGCCATGGCGATCCTACGCTTCAATCAGAAAATTTCACAAAATATAGTGTTCAAATTACTGATAAGTGGGCAAGTGTATTAAAAGAAAAAGGGTTAAAAGAAATTAAAGGAAAAATAATTGGCGATGCAAGTTACTTTGAAAGAATAATACCAGGTAATTGGATTTGGGGAGACATTAATAATTACTTTGGTGTTGCGCCCTGTGCTTTATCGTTTTATGATAATAAATTTAAAATACTTTATACAAGTAAGGAAGCCGGAAGTAAGGCCGTTGTTGGCAGAACTTTTCCGAGTTACTTAAGTAACAGTATCACTATTAACTCTAATGTAATTGCCAAAGTTACTGAAGATGATGCTTTTGTGACGGGTGATCCTTTTAGTTATTCAAAAGATGTGAGTGGGAAAATACCGCCTAATAAAAACAATTTTGAAGTGGAGGCTGCGTTACCTGATCCTGCCTTGCTTTGCGCCGAAAAATTATATTTATCATTAACAAAAGTTGGTGTTAAATGCAATCAAAAATCAATTGAAAGTAATTACAAACGAGCAGATAGCACCATAACAAAAACAACATTTTATTCACATTATTCACCTTCGCTGGATAGAATAATTTATATCACCAATTTAAAAAGTAACAATCTCTATTGTGAAACAATTTTGCGTGCTATTGGTAGAGGAAGCATGTACTTAGGTATTGATGCTGTAAAAAATTACTGGCAAAAACAAGGATTGGATGTGAGCGAATTATTTATGGTGGATGGAAGCGGTTTATCGAGAGCGAATACGGTCAGTACAAACTTTCAGGCATCATTATTAGCAAAAATATATAAAGATAGCTCAGGTAGTTTTTATAAAACATTTAATGCTTCATTGCCTGTTGCAGGAAAAAGTGGAAGTATGACTAATATTGGAAAAGGCACCTTTTTAGAAAATAATATGCGCGCGAAAACCGGCTATATTAATAGAGCCAGAGGTTATTGTGGTTACGTAAAAACAAAATCGGGAAAAGATTTAAGTTTTTCAGTATTGTTTAATAATTACAATTGCAGTGCGAAAGAAGCAAAAACAAAAATTGAAAAATTTTTGTTAGAACTCCCTGAGTTGTAAACTGTTAGTTTAAATTTATTTCTCTAAGATTTTAAATTCTGTCCTACGGTTATTTTGTCGGCCGACATCTGTATCATTTGTGTCTATTGGTTTTGTTTCACCGTAGCCTTTTGCAACTAAGCGTGATGTGGCAATTCCTTTTGTAATTAAATAATCAACTACTGACTTTGATCGATTGTCACTTAATTTCATATTATATTCGTCCGAACCTTTACTATCTGTATGACTTCCTAATTCAATTTTTAAAGTAGGGTTGTCGTTTAGCAATTTAATTAAACGCTCTAATTCGTTTGCTGATTCCGGACGAATGGTTGCTTTATCAAAATCAAAGAAAATATTACGCAACACAATAGTACTTCCAATTTCTATTTTTTTAAGCGCCACATCTTTTGTAAATTCCTGGAAATTGGCACTGTCGGGTAAATTAAAATTTTCTGAATGAAATAAATAACCATCATGTTTAACAGCAATACCATAATTTTTACCACTTGGTAGAGTGACTAAATATTTACCTGTGCTACTATTAGACTTAAATGTTGCCAAAACAACATTTTTGTCGTTGTCAATTAGTTCAATTGATGCTCCCAAAGGTTTTGTCGTCTTTGCATCTGTTATAACTCCTTTTAGTATAGTGAGTTTTGATACTTTAACTTCCACCACATTTTCAGTTTTCAAATTGCTAACAGGGTTTGCCATCATGGCTAATAATTGATCTTGGGTATTAAGCAAAGGTTGCTTTTCTGGGCCTAAAAAGGTTATTTTATAAATATCTTGATCTCCAAATCCACCTTGTTTGGCTGATGCGAAATAAGCTCTACTTCCACTTCCAGCAACAACAAAATACACATCATCATCGGGGCCATTGATTGGATAACCTAAATTTACTGGTTTGCCCCATTTACCATTTACCAATGTAGACTTAAAAATGTCATAACCACCCATCGAGTTATGCCCTTTGCTACTAAAATACATTGTAACACCGTCTGGGTGCATAAAAACACCATCTTCCGGATATTTTGTATTAATGTCTGGACCAACATTTTTTGAAGGCCCCCATTCCCCTTTTTGATCTAACTCACAAAAATAAATATCACCATCGCCTAACCCAGATTCTTTATTTGTTACAAAAAAAAGTTGACGTCCGTCGTAACTTAAACTCACTGTATTTTCATGATACTTAGTATTAATATTTTTATTCATATGAACAGGCTCCTCCCAATCCACACCAAACAAAACACTTTCATACAAATCCCCACCATCCTTTGCTAAATCTCTATAAACAAAAAGTTTGCTACCATCTTGAGATAAACCTGCCACAGCATCATGCCCATCGGTATTTACATTTTTACTTAACTGCTTAGCAGTTTGCCATTTCCCATTTTGTTTATTAGAAATATAAACATCTTCAAAATATTTATTATCCCCTTCATCTTTTTTATTTCCTGTGGTGTTATCCCTTCGGGCGGTAAACATAATTGTTTCCTCATCGGCTGTAATAGCAGGGCCATACTCTGGGAAAAACGTGTTAATATTTGGGCCTAAATTATCAACAAACACACGCTCAGGGTTCGCTGAAAAAATCTTACCATTTTGGCATTCGGTTATTTTTTTGTTTACATCCTCTATCTCTTGAGCATTGCTTTTTGCTTTCTGGCTCAAAAAGGTCAAATATTCATTATACTTTGCAATAGCCTCATCCCACTTTGTATTTAATTGGTATGTCCAAGCAAGCCAATATGTTACATCTGGTTCTACTTTTGGATCTAGGGAATAACTTGTTTCAAAATGTTTAAGTGTTTGCGCGTTACTCGGCTCATTTATAAACCAAATAAAACCTAACATATAATTTAATCTGGCATTTTTTGGGTTAAAATTATTGGCGGTACTTAAAGGAGCAATTGCGTTTTTAAAATTGGTAATACCCGATAAGCGATAATCGTGATGACTTATTGGCAGATGTTTGTGAGCAGATATAAATTGCTTTTTAAAATCGTCAAATTCTCTTCTACCTTGTAAATAAAACTCAATACCCACATCTAATTGTTTGCGTGCATTTTTTAATTCCTCCTTTTTTCCAGGGAAATTATCCTTTTCAAATTCAACCGTTTGAGAGTCTATATTGAGGGCTAAGCTACAAAACGTTAGTAAGTAAAATAATTTTTTCATATTAAAATAATTAATCCATACAAGAGGCGTTAATAAACAATTTGGCACTTTGAACACCAAGTTCTAATGCTTTTTTCCAGTCGGCACAACAACTTTCTTCCTCGCGCAACATTTGTTTGGCTATGCCGCGATTATAGTAAGCCGGTCCGTTTTTAGCATCGTTCTCAATTGCTTTCGATGCCATATCCTTCCCCTTTTTATAATCCTTATTTTTAATAGCAATGGATGCTAAATTATTGTACGCCGAAGAATTATTTGGCTCCTTTTTTAATACTTCTTCAAAATCAGCCTGAGCAGCTTTTAAATTATTACTGTCAAAATAGGCTGAACCTCTATTATTTAATGCAATTATGTAACTTGGATTTGCCTGAATTACTTTTGTGTAAGCATCAATTGCCTTTTGATAATCTTTATTTAATCTGTAAGCAGATCCCAAATTATTTTGTATAAACACTAAGCTATTATCAATACTTAATGCCTTTTCGTAATCGGTGATTGCCCCTGTATAATCATTTTTTGCACGCTTGGCACTAGCTCTATCATTGTAAGCATAAGCATATTTTGGATTGGCTGCTATTGCTTTGGTATAAAATTCTATAGCTTTATCAAATTCGCCGGTTTCATACAACAACATACCCTTGTAATATGCGGCTTCTGCATGATCAGGTTTTAATTTTAAACAATTATCTAAAGCTACACTTTCACTATCTTTTAAATTTGCATCAAAATAAATTAAGCCTTTATTAAAGTAAGTTTCTGGATTTTGAGCATTAATCTTTATAGCTTGATTAATATCACTTATCGCCTCCGTATGCTTTTTTAGATTTGTATAGGCTACAGCTCTATTACTATAAGCCCTGTCAAATGTAGGTTTTAAGGCTATGGCTTTTGTAAATAAATCCAAGGCAGAATTATAATCCTTCTTTTGAAGAGAGGCAAGTCCATTATTATAATCTAACTCAGCTTGTTGGTCTGGGTTAAGATTAGAGGCAACTTTAACAGTATCTTGTCCTCTTACAAATAGCGCTGTGAAAAACAAACAGGTGAGTAAAAATCTTATCATATTTAATAAATAAAAAACTAAATATATATATAAATTGATAAAAATAAAAGTTTTGTTTTAAAGGTAAATCTGGCACTTTTACATTAAACTAATTAAGAACATGTGTAATAAATTTTATTTGCAAATAACTCTTTTTCTTTTGGTTACGACTTCTTTCTCGCAAACAAAACTTGACAATTTTTTAAATAATGCCAATAAAAAGATAAAAGAAAAAACAACAGATAAATTCGAAAAGAAACAGAAAGATTACGATGAAAGCAATTTTAATTACGCTATTTCATTTTTAGATAATAGCGGTATGTTTGAGGCAAATGAAAAGGGTAATTCAAATTACAATACACTTTCAAATAGTACAAAATTATTAACCGGAAATTCTGTTAGTCCTGAAGATGAGGCATATTCTTACTTAAAAAACGGAGAAATGTTACTGGAGGCTAATCAATTTTATTTAGCAGAAAAAAGTTTGCTTAAGTCGAAAGAGATGTACGAAAGCATAAGTAGCACATCATTAAATTATTCACAGGTGATATGTGATTTAGGGTTATTTTATCAATCTCGAGGCCGTTACTCTACAGCAAAACCATTTAATGAACAAGCTATTGCTTTAAGAGAAAATATTGAAAATAAGGGTATGTATGTAGTTTCGTTAAACAACAATGCTGTATACTATAAGGAAACTGGAAATTATACCACCGCTGAAGAACAATTTAAAAAAGCATTGTCTATTGCAAACTCTATAAATGATGATTTAGCTAAAGCATTAGTTAATAATAATTTAGCTATGACTTATTTAGACATGAATAAGTTAAAAGACGCTGAATCCTTCATGAACACAAGCTTATCAGAGGCAATTAAAATTTTAAAGGAAAATGAAAGTAATTACATTAAGCTCCAAATTAATTTGGCAAATATTTATCGCTTCGAGAAAAAGTATGATGAGTCTGAACAATTATTTTTAAAAGCCATCGAAATAAAAGAAAAGAAATTAGGCAAACACCCCGACTTAGCTCATCTAAAAAAAGGTTTGGCACAACTATACATGGAAATGGGTAGAAATAATGAGGTAGAGAAATTATTACTAAGCGCCTATGATATTGATAAGCGAAAACTTGGGGAAAACAACCCTGCAACACTTTCCATTCAACAAGAATTGGCCAACTTTTATAGATTTAATAATAACCCGTCAAAATCTTGCGAACTTTTATATAAAGTAACTGAAAGGAAAAAAGAAATTTATGGAGAGGCTCACCCTAATTATATTCAGGCACTTGAGGATTTAGCATTATCTCAATGGGAAAATACAAAAATTCAGGAAGCAAAAGCCAATTATAAAATTGTAATTGATAATACCCTAAATTATATAAACACATTTTTCAATTCATTAAACGATAATGAAAAAACATTGTATTGGGAAAAAACAAATATACGCTTACAACGTTTTTACTCATTTTCGCTTGCAAATTATAAATTGAATGATGGAACAATAGACGAAGATATAGTGAAACAATTATACACCACTCTTATTAACACCAAAGGCTTTTTACTAAGCAATTCTTCAAAAATCAGAAATATTATTTCTTCGAGTACTGACGAAAGTTTGAAAAAAACCTACAGTCAATGGCTTGCGGCTAAAGAGAATTTAAATCAAGCATTTCAATTAAGTAAGGAGGAATTATCGAATGAAAAAATAAACATTGACAGCTTAAAAAATAGGGCGGATTTATTAGAGCGAGAACTATCTCAAAAAAGCTCCGTTTTTAAAGAAGGGAACGAAAACACAATTGTTACAATAGAAACCATTCAAAATAACCTAAAAACCAACGAAGCAGCTATAGAAATAGTGCAATTAAGCAGTTACAAGAACGGATTTACCCAAAGTGGTAATTATATAGCCTTAATAGTTAAATCCACAGATTTAAAGTTAATAAGTATTGGTAATTCTGATACAATTCAAAAAGCTGTAAATATATTTAGAGAAAAAACTATAAATCAAAAACCAGAAAATGAGGCCTACCAACCAACATGGAAACCGATTGATGAACAATTAAACGGCATTACTAAACTCTATTTATCTTTAGATGGGGTGTACCATCAATTAAGCATAAATGCTTTATTAGATGGTAATAAAAAATATCTAGTAGATAAATATTCCATTCTCTTTGTTGGAAACACAAAAGATATTATTGATGTAAAAGAAATTGAAAATTCGTCCATAAAACCAAAAACCGCATTTTTAATTGGTAATCCAACCTATGGCAAAAGTGGCGCCATCGATCAATTGCCTGGAACCGAAGCTGAAGTAAAAAATATTACCAAATTACTTACAAATTATAAAGTAAAAACAACAACGTTGTTTGGCCAAAACGCAACTGAGGCAAAAGTAAAAGAAGTAAACTCCCCTAGCATCTTACACATTGCTACACATGGTTATTTTTTGGCAGATTTAAGCCAAATGGAAACTAATAAAGTACTAGGTGTTGATATTAGTGCTGCTAAAGAGAATCCCTTATTACGAAGCGGTGTTTTATTGGCAAATTGTGATAATGTTTTTGACGAAAATTACCATCCTTCTGCAAATTCAGAAAATGGTATTTTAACCGCTTATGAAGCAATGAGTTTAAATTTAGATAAAACAGATTTAGTAATTTTAAGTGCCTGCGAAACGGGTTTAGGTGCTGTTAAACAGGGCGAAGGTGTTTATGGTTTGCAACGTGCTTTCTTAATTGCTGGAGCTAAAAGCATAATAATGAGTTTGTGGAGTGTTAGCGATGATGCCACCATGCAACTTATGACTTTGTTTTATACAAATTACGCGAAAAGCGGCAATAAACAACAAGCTTTTAGTGATGCCATTAAACAATTAAAGGTTAAATATAAAGAACCTTTTTTTTGGAGTGCCTTTGTAATGTTAAGTAAATAACCATTTTAATAACATTTTTCTTGGTGTTTAATGCAATAATAGATTATCTTTAACGTTGTTATAGGTATACTTTATTTAAAATGCGTTTATTACTATATAGTATTTCTTTCATCATTTCATTACCTATCTTTTCTCAAATTGGAACTCGGCAATGGCAAGACCATGTTGGTTTTTCCTATTGTAATTCAATTACCAGATTTGGGAATGACATTATTGCCTCCAATGGTAATGGACTTGTAAGGGTTGACCAAACTGAATATAGTACGCAATCCTTAAATAAAATTAACGGGTTGCATGATATTGGCGTAAGAATTGTGAGAGTTAATCCTTATAATAACAAACTCCTAGTAATTTACGATAATTGTAACATTGATGTTATAGATGCAAATTATTCGATAAGTAATTATTCTGATTTTAAAACTAAATTACTTAGCGGAAAAAAAATAATCAATGATGTAACGTTTAGTGGCAAATTTGCTTATTTAGCTTGCGGTTTTGGCATCGTGTTGTTTGATACAGAAAAATTAGAAATTAAAGAAACCTTTTACATTGGTATGGGTGGCGAGAACTTAGAGGTTTTTCAAATAGCATTAACCGACTCTCTTATTTACGCTGGAACACCAAAAGGAATATTAAAATCAAATTATAAAACGAAAATTTTAAACAATTTTAAAAATTGGTCAACCGACTCTCTTCCCAATCTTCCTAAAGAATCTCCAATTGGATGTGTTTCAAATGTTGGAGGTAAAATAGTTGCTGCTTATACTCCATGGAAATTGGACGCAAGTATTAATCTCCAAGACACCATTTATACTCTTAATGCTAACTCATGGGCGAAATACGTTAATAAGGCATACCCTGCTACCATTAAAAAATTCTGTCAAGTAGATAATAATTCATTAGCATACATTGATCAGTTTGGGATGCAAGTTCTCGATTTTTCTAACAACATTATCCAAGTATACCTCACTACCTTTAATAATCAACCTACACAACCTAACGATGGTTTTTTTGGCAAAGACAATAATACGAATATGTCTTATTGGGTGGCTGATGGCTTAAATGGTATAGTACAAAGCTTTGGTTCAAATCCATATTACGCTCAACAAAGTATAAATGTAAATGGCACTAAAACTTTTGCGTTAAGCAAAATTGATGTATTTGGTGGAAAAGTGGCTGTAGCTCACTCTTATCCAGATAATGGAGGGGGGTCAAATTACATGAGAAATGGCATTAGTATTTTAAATGAAAATGTATGGAATGAGTTCAAATTTGATGATTTTTCGGCAAATCCAATTTTTGACATAAACAATGTTTATATTGACAGAAAAGATAAAACCCGATACTTTGCATCTTCATGGTACACCGGTCTTTTAGAATACAAAGATAATAAGCTGGTTAATGTTTATAATCATGCAAATTCAGGCATGCCCGAAATTTATCCTGGAGCGCCACGCTGTAGTGGCTTAGGAATGGATAATAATGGCAACCTTTGGTTTACGAATAGTAACGTTGCCGAATTCCTAAGCGTTTTTAAAAAAGATGGTAGTTTTCAAAGATTTAATTTTCCATTTTCAAAATTTGTTAGACGCATTTTAGTAGATAAAAATAATTTTGTTTGGATGCCTCATGAATTCGATGGTGGAATTTCTGTATTTAATGCCAATGGCTTTGGCGTGCCTCAAAACAACGTTAACTATAGAATACTTACAAAAGAATTAGGCAGTGGCAATTTGGAGTCGAATGTTGTGTTTGCTGTAGCAGAAGATAAAGATGGTAAAATATGGGTAGGTACAGAAGCTGGGATTAGGGTTTTTTACAATCCTAGTAACATATTTAGTAGCAGTAATTTCGATGCACAACCCATCAAAATTATTCAAGATGGGAATGTTGAACTACTATTAGAAAAAGAAACCATTACCGCCATAGCAGTTGATGGAGCCAATAATAAATGGGTTGGTACTTTAAACAGTGGCGCCTATTGCTTTAGTCCTGATGGACAAAAACAACTTTATCATTTTACAAAAGAGGATAGTCCTTTATATTCGAATAATATCATTGATTTAAACTATGACTTCGTGTCGGGTGACGTTTTTTTTGGAACAGATGTTGGCATCCAATCTTTCAGAAGTACAATTATTGAAGGGGATGAGAGTTATCAAAATGTGTATGCATACCCTAATCCAGTGAAGCCAAATTATCAAGGTACAGTTTTAGTAAGGGGTTTAATTGATAATTCCATAGTAAAAATAGTTGATGAAAGTGGGAATTTAGCTTGGGAAACAAAATCAACCGGTGGGCAAATTGAGTGGGATTTGAAAACATTATCTGGAAATCGTGTGCAAACAGGCGTTTATGTGGTTTATGCAAGTACTACAAATGGTGAGCAACGAGCTGTTACAAAAGTTCTTGTGGTAAATTAATGCGTGTATCAGATAAAGCCATTTTATTGCAAACCATAAAGCATGGTGATAAAAAATACATTTTAAAATTATACACTTTAAACAACGGTTTTATCACAGCCTTTGCCATTGTTGGCTATTCTTCTAAATCTAAGATAAAATCGAGCGCACTATTTCCATTAAATCTATTAGATGTAGAATTAGTAATTAAACAAAATAATGAGGTACATCAGCTAAATGAGGTGTCGTGTTACTACGTTACAACAACTATTAGTAATTCGTTATCTAAATTAAGCATTGCACAGTTTATTAACGAAATACTTATTAAGACTTTAAAAGAGCAAAGCTCTAACCCCCATTTATTTTCATTTATTGAGACTTGCTTAAAATTTTTAAATACAAACGAAACAAATTTCACAAATCTGCATCTCTACTTTTTAATTGAGCTAACCAAATACCTCGGGATTGAACCTCAAAATAATTTTGATAAACAACATTGTTTTTTCGATTGCCGCGAAGGACAATTTACAAGCCACAACTTATCTTTTCCTTTAGGTTTAACAGAAGAAGAATCATTTTTACTTTCTGAATTTTTAAAAATAAACAGTTTAAAAGTAAACATTACCAACTCTCAACGCCAGAGGTTATTAAATATAATTATTACTTATTATTCGATTCATATTCCAAATTTTGGAAACATAAAAAGCTTAGAAGTACTCCAAGAAATAATAACTACTTAAGAACTATTTAACGTTATTATATTGCTTAGTAATAATTTCCTTCGTTTCTGTAATTAACTTAACATCCTTTTCAGCAGCATTACTGGCTTTAGCAGTTTTTTCTTTTTGTTCCCAAATAACCATTAAATCTTTTAAACTTTTTTGTGCCCCAAATTTGGTAAACTTATTTCCAGCTTTTGCAATCGTTTCAAAGTCTTGTGCCGCAATAAGTGCAGATACTGAATTATTGCAACGTTTTGCGCATTTTGCATAATAACTAATATAACTCATCATCTCAAAACCGTTTACGTTTTTTAAATTAGATCTATAAAATCCAATCTGCTCATCGCTACCATAATTAGCGTACAACTCAGCAATTGTATACAAAACATCTTTTCCGTTTTCATTTTCAAATGCCTTTGCCTTTTGCATAGCAATCTTTACATCTATTTTCCCAAAATAATCAAGGGCCTCAGCGCAAATTGCATAACTCATTTCGTTTAATGCTTTTTCATTTAATGATTTGATATCTGCGTCATTTAAAAATTTCTTGTTTAGAACATTCAATGCTCTTGCTCGCGTTAGGGTTTTTTTATCGTTATTGTAAATAGTTAATAAAGTAGATTTTACTTCTGCCAACTTTTCGGTAGGTGCCTTATCTAATTGCGATATACAATGATTTCTTACCACAAAATACTTATCATTCTCTGCTGCCCACTTAATAACATTATAAACATTAACATCAGACAAATTCTTCTCTAATTCTTTTATAGCCTCAAATCTATCCTCATACAAAGGCGCATTTTTATATTGAAAGATATACTCTTCCTGAGATTTCTTATAATCTAGGTCGCATAATAATTGGCGTTCTGCATCAAAATTCACTAACTGGGGCGCCCCACTTGTTTTAATAATAAATGTTTGTTTCTGTTCGGTCACAACTATTCTTGTGCGTTCAGCTTTACCGTTTACATAAATATCAATATCAATAGGTAATGTATATAAAGGTACTTTTTTAAAGTCCTGATTTTGCTCCACTGTTAATTCTACTGTTCCTTGAGAAACATTGTAGTTTTGTGTTACTGTAATTTTAGGACGCCCATTATTTAAAAACCATTGGTTAAAAAACCAATTCATATCTTTTCCTGTTGTTTGCTCAAAGGCTAAACGCAATTGATGAATTTCACCGGTTTTAAATTTATTGGTTTCTAAATAATTTTTTAAAGAAGCAAAAAACGCATCGTCTCCAACGGCCTTACGCAACATGTGCAATACTTGACCGCCTTTATTATAACTAAAGGCATCAAACATATCTTCACGATTTTCGTAATTGAAACGAACTAAGTTAACTTCTTTATCACTTCCTTTATAGCCTTGCCTGCTTTGGTAATGATGATAATCAGCGGCATCACGACCAAACTTATATTCTTCCCACAAATATTCACCATAAGTAGCAAAACTCTCATTTAATGGTAAATTACTCCAACTTTCGCTGGTAACAAGGTCTCCAAACCATTGATGAAATAATTCGTGAGCAATGATTGAATTTCCTTTCTTCGAGTCTAACGTTTCGCGTGTTGTTTGGTAAACCGTAAAATCGCCATGTAAGGTTGCACTTGTGTTTTCCATGGCACCACTCACATAATCGCGCACTGCAATTTGCGCATATTTTGGCCATGCATAAGGTACACCTAATTTTGAAGAGTAAAATTCAATCATTTCTTTGGTATCGCCAAAAATAGCTTTCGCATGTGGTTCATATTCTTTCTCCACATAATAACTTATTTCTTTGCCATTCCAAGGCTCATCCACTACTTTTTTAAATCTACCAACTGCCATCATGGCAAGATAGGGAGCATGAGGCAAATCCATTTTCCAATGATCGGTGCGAGTACTATCGTTATGTTTTTTACTATCAACCAATAAACCGTTAGATAAGGTAGTAAATTGATTTTCTACCGTCATAAAAATTTCTTGTGTCATTTTTTGATTTGGACTATCAATTGTTGGAAACCAAGCTGAATTCGATTGTGTTTCACCTTGTGTCCATATTTGTGGCATCTTGTATACATCTAACCCAGCTGGATTAATAAAGTATAAGCCCTTATCACTATTAATGGCTGCGCTTCCTCCAGACTTTAATTCGTTAGGTTTTGAAACATAATCAATATAAACTGCAAGAGTTTCTTTATTTGTATATATTTTATCTAAAGTAATTTTTAATGAATCCCTCTCGTATAAATACTTTAAAGATGTTTTGTTTGTGCCATTTGTTAACAACGAAATTTCTTTAATATCCATACCTCTTGCGTCTAAATACAATAGATTAGATGGATAAAAATGCGGCTTTAATTGGATAGTAGCTTTGCCGTTCATATAACAATGTGTCCAATCAAAGTTTACATCCAATCGCGTATGTATTAAATCAAAACTAATAGGGTTTGATTCCCTATAGACCTGCCTCTTAGGGGTCTCGTTCGACGAAACCATTATAGTGTCTAGTTGAATAGCTGGTTCATTAGCTATCGAGTCTTTTTTTGTGGTTTTTTTGTTAGTGTTACAAGCAAATGACAATACAGAAACACTTGCTGCTAAAATAATTAACTTAGAAAACATAGTTTGGTTTTAAACGGTAAAAATGCCATTAATTTACTGAATAGCAAAAAATTACAGCCATTTTTATGTAAATGGACATTTTAGCTGATAAGACGATTTTTCTTATTTTGATTACAATTTACTCCAAACTTCAAACGCGACCTTATTCTCTTCAGTAGCTTCGGTTTTTAATCTTAAGTCGGGATTAAAAAAGTAAGTATTTCCCTTTTTATCCTTTTGTAGCATTAAGGTTTTTATTTGATCATTGCTGTTTACCATTAAGGTAATTTCATCCTCATCAATAAAATACTGTAACCAATTTTGGCAGGTATCCTTCAATAAAATATTGTTGACAGAAATTATTTCATCACCAGCCATCAAACCTGCTTTCCAACCCGGCGAATAAGGTGCGACCAGTGTTACTCTGGCAAATACACTATTTACATCGGTAATTTTAAATCCAAAATAATGCTCTGAGGTATTAGAATTAGGACGTTTAATGAAATTAATTCCCAAATAATCAAAACACTCTTGTAATGGTTTTTCGTAGTCAGCGGCTGTGTATACAAAATCATTGAAAATTTTCGAAAAATCCTTTCCGCTTACTTCATTAACTAAGTTAATAATATCCTGTTCCTTATAGCCTTTGTTCTGCTTTCCAAATTGCTGGTAAAGTAAAACACATACATCTCGTAAAGACTTTTTGTTTTGTGTAGCTTCTAAAATTTTTACATCTAAAATAAATGCAATTAAATTTCCTTCATCGTAAATGCTTGTTTTACGATACGGAGTCCCTGGCACATAACCATCTAGCCAAGTATCCCAACTACTATCCGCAACACTTAAATTATAACGACCATAATTATGAAAATGTTTGGTTAAACGCTCTTCTAACGTTTTAAAATATTGCTCTAAACTAAAAACATTACTGCTTAATAATAATTTATCACCATAATAAGTTGTAAATCCTTCATAAACATAACCTGTGCGGGCGTAATTTTCCTTGCTATAATTGTAAGGAAACATTTCCTCTGGGCGAATATATTTTATGTTCCAACAATGAAATAACTCATGGCAACTTACTCCTAAAACATCTTCGTAGGTGGCTCCGTTATTAATATTAAAGCCTGGCCCAATTGCTATAACCGTATTTTTTTGATGTTCAACACCGTGATAAAATTTATTGGTTAATACCTGAAATAAAAAATGATACTCTTTAACCGGGCAATCACCCCAAAATTCAATCATTTTTGTAATAAAAGCAGTAAAATCTTTTTTATACAACTCCCAATTTGGTTTGCAAATACCATTAAAATGCAAATAAAAAGTAATGTTTGAAATTGTATAACTAACAGTCTGCAAATTAGCTGAGGCAATGAAAGGAGAATCAACCAATTCTTCATAATTTTTGGCAACTAATGTTTTACTGCTTACAGGCAAAGAAGTAGCTATTTTATAATTATCCGGAATTTGCAATTCTATTAAATGTTCTTCTTCTGCTCTTCCTATAGCCTGCATGCAACAATGCACTGGATTTATATATAGTTGATTAGTGTCTGCAAAACAAGCCCCCGCATTTAATTCTGCTGCAAAGTAGCTGTAGGTAACTTTTAACTTTTTACAACTTTTGGTTTGAATCTGCCACACATCCTTGGTGGTTTTCTTGTACTCTAAAGGCACATTGTTTTCATTAAATACGTCTACACGCTTTATATTTTTTGAGAAATTTCCTAATTCATACCTTCCGGGGCGCCAGGCCGACAAAGCTAATTCCATGGTTTCCCCTTCCACTGCATCTATTGTTAAATCAATATATACGTAATGCGACGCCGGATTTTTTTGGTAAAATAAATAGTGAATCATAAATTAAATTTGCAATAAATTTATATATTTGAAATGACGTGAGATACCTTTCTATATTTTTTTTTATATTTTATTCTATACTTGGGCAATCGCAAAATTACGATTCCTTGGAAACCATTGCGAATGCCTTAAAGAACGATAGCGACAGAGTTAATTTATTCTATAAGGAAGGTTTTGCAAAGCGTACTATCGATATTCAATATAGCTACCTGTGCGCCAAGCGAGCGGAGTATTATGCTCAAAGAGTAAACTTACCATATTATGTTGCTAAAGCCAATAATTTATTGGGCATTTTATATTATCGCAAAGGCGATTTTAAAACCGCGCTTTCATATCATAAAATTGCATTAAATTTAAGAACTATTATTAATGATAGAAAAGGTATTGGCTTAAGCGAGGCCAATTTAGGAAATATTTATTCCGATTTAAGAGAGTATAAGTTAGCCGAACAATCCTATTTAAAGGCCTTAGAAATTAATAATGAATTACATAACGATAAACAAATTGCGAACACTTTTTTAAACTTAGGTTCTTTAAAAGTAACTGAAAAAAATTTAGATGCTGCCGTTTTATATTTTAACAAAGCAATGGACATAGCCAAAAAGATTAACGACTACGAAACACAAGCCATTTGTTTAAATAATTTAGCCGTTATGCATACGTCGCTGCAAGAATACGATGAAGCTATTGCAAATGCTCAAAACTCGATAAAACTAAAATTTTTAACGGATAATGAAATTGAAATGGCGGACAGTTATCTTAATATTGCCAACGCTTATATGCAGCAAAACGAAGTCAATCTGGCTTTATCAAATCTAACGATAGCAGACAGTATAATTACAAAATATAATTACGATGCTGCCAAATTACAATCTTTATTAATTAAATATAATTACTACGAAAAAATTAAAAACTACGAACTGGCCTTTAAATTTTTAAAAGAACGAATTGCTTTACAAGATAGTATTGATAGAATTAATGCAGATTACAATTTAGAAAATAATTTTACCGAAACGCTAATTCAAGCAGGCGTAAAAACGCCTAAAGCTACTGTTACAAATTATACTATTTATTATTTTTTTGGTTTATTATTTTTTATTGGCTTAGGCTGTTTGTTATTTGTGTTTAAATTTAAAAGATGAGCAAAAAGGATAAAAATAGAGTAAATGTGGTTTATTCCACCAACCCAAATTTTAAGTTTGAAAGTGACGATAATAATGAGGAGTTAACATTGCCTCCTGCGCAACAAAATTTAAAAGTTTATTTGGATAGACTTGGCGGTGGAAAATTTGTAAGCCGTGTTGCTGATTTTGTTGGGACAAACTCAGATTTAGAAAGTTTAGCAAAGCTTTTAAAACAAAAATGCGGCGTTGGTGGAACGGCTAAAGACGGCAATATATTAATTCAAGGCGACCACCGAGAAAAACTAATAGTTTTGTTAACCAAAGAAGGTTATAAAGCCAAAAAAGCAGGCGGATAATTATTTTTATGGAATTAGTTTAGTTTTTGCATCTAAACATAAAATTACTACCATGAAATTATCCACAATAGCTCTTGGAGCCCTGATGAGTTTTAGTGTTGCTGCCATTGCACAACAAAATCCTAAAACTTCCCCTAAAACAAAAAATACCAAAACTGCAAAAACAAAACATACTAAATGTGTTAAACCAAAAGCTGATAGCTTAAATACTATTGGTAACTCCAAACATATCTGTTACGCATGCGGAAGAGGTTAAAATTTTTTAAACTAAAAATAATACCATGAAAATATCAACATTAGCGTTAAGTGCATTGATAAGCTTTAGTTCAAATGCTATTGCTCAGGAAAGGCCTGCCCGTTTTAAAGAAAAAGATACTACAACCAAATTAAAAACTAATAAAGGTGATGATAAACCTATCAATGATTCTACGTCAAAAAACAAAAATAATTCTATAGATTCTACCCTTAACGCTAAACCTAAACGCCATTCGGGCAGATATTGCCCAGGATGTGGAATGGGATAATTATAAATTATTAAATCATGAAACTATCAGCCATAGCAATAAGCGCGCTAATAACTTTTAGCGCCGTTGCACAAAATCCAAAGCAACAAGAAAAGCCGAAGACAAAAACTTCTACCAGTAAAAAAGTAGAGAAAGCAAAACGCGATTCCATAAAAATTTCTACAAAGTCTAAAACTAAAACACGGCCTATTTCTCCCGATTATTGCCCACCATGTGGCATGGGTTAACACTAAACATTTAACCACATAGACACATAGCTATAGGAATCTTTAACCCAATTAAAGGGTGCATAGTTATTGAAGCTACGCTTCAATCTATGATTTACTTTTACAATATCCATTACTTTTAATGCAAAAACTATGTTTCTATGTGGTTTTAATTAATTTTGAAATATGAAACCATGGGTTGGTATATCGTTAATGCCCGAAGCTGATTTTATTGAATCTGCTCTACCACTTTTTCAAAACTCAGAAATTGATGTGATTGAATGGTCATTCGACACAGTAAAATCTAATTCAAAAGAGCCCCAATGGTTAAGTTTATTACTAAATGATTTCTCAAAAAATGGAAGACTAATTGGGCACGGTGTTCGTTATTCATTGTTAAAAGGGCGTTGGGATTCAAACCAAGAAAAATGGCTAAAACAACTTTCTAAAACCGTAAAAAAATATAATTATCGTTACATAACCGAACACTTTGGTTTTATGACTTCAGATAATTTTCATAAAGGTGCGCCACTACCTGTGCCATTTAATAAAACCACTTTATCTATTGGTCAGGACAGGTTAAAACGTTTGCAAAATGTGGCGCAATTACCAATAGGAATTGAAAATTTAGCTTTTGCATTTAGCGAAGAACAAGTAAAAGAACAAGGCGAGTTCTTAGAAAAATTAATTAAGCCTGTAAATGGTTTTTTGATTTTAGACTTACATAATGTTTGGTGTCAGTCAGTAAATTTTAAAATGGATGCGCTTACTTTGATAAAATCTTATCCATTAAATAAGGTGAAAGAAATTCATATCTCAGGCGGTAGTTGGGCAACTGTAAGTACAAGCAAAAATAAAGTAAGACGCGACACTCACGACGAAGCCGTTCCAAAAGAAGTATTTAATTTATTAAAAGAAGTACTTCCTAAATGTAAAAATGTTGAATGCGTCATTTTTGAACGACTAGGAAATACAATTATTTCAAAAAATGATAAAACACAGTTTGTAAAAGATTTTAGAAAAATTAAAAAAATCGTGTTTTCGTTAAAAAGTGGCGAAACGTTTCCAAAAGAAAAAATCAGTAAAAAAACTATTCATCACCAATTGCCTTTAAAGCCATTACAGAATAATGATTTGCGAACTCAGCAACAATTTATTATTAAAACACTTTTAAATAATAGTAACCCATTACAAGCAATTGAGCTTCTTAAAAACAACAAAACACTTCAACAAAACAATTGGCATCCGGAATTATGGACCAACTACATGGTTGAAACAGCTATGAGTTTAATTAAAAAGTGGAGTTAGACATAATTAATACAAATAGATAGTCTCAGTTCGAGTAGAAAAAAGCGCCTCATTGCTTACACACAAGCTGGCTCAAATGTATATTATATATTTGCCCTGTATCGAGAACAAATTAGAAATACATCTCGATACGTTTTGCAAAGAGACAGCAAAACTACTCGATGTAACAACTCTTTTTAAATTTCTACTATTAACATTTTGATTGATAAACTCTCAATTAAAATTTAGCCCGAGCTTTTTTATACATCCTCTCTACCTCAACAGTTCTGTTTTTTGGATACTTAATTGTAAAAGTAAAAATTACCTTTTGCGATTCGCCCGATGGAATCAAAAACTTCCAACTTACTTTTCCATCATCCTTATTAAATTGACCTTTTGACAACTCCACTTGATCAACTGTTATTTCACTATTTTGCGAAATTGGTAATTGGTCTTCAAGATCAAAATTTATAGCATTTTTCCGATTATTTTTAATAACCATCTCGTAACTATATGTCATTTTACGAGTATTTCCTGTTAATTTTTCATTACTAAAATCTTTTATTTTAGTGCGAGTTACAAGCACCTTACTATCGCGCCCAAAAGATAAGTCTAATGTATCGTTCACACTTTTTGGATTAATATAAGATTGACCCACAAACGTACCTGCAAAATAAACATTGGCAGGACCTTCAATTAAATCCAAATCTTCCCATCCTGTAATACGTGCTAACAAAAAGGCGTTTTTTTCAATTTTAGGAATAGAATAGTGTTTAAATGTTGCATCTAACGTGTAACTTGTAACCTCAACAATGTATGGCTTCGCATCACTTGGAATGGTATAAGCTTTCTTAATTTCAAATTCTGCACTTAGTTCTGAAACCTGAACCTCCTCGTAAACAACTTTTTTAGCCTCGTCTTTTCTACCTTTTGTTTTATAATCGTTAAATGATTTTATTTCTACCTCATTTAATTTTTGTGTCACATCCATTTGGTTTTCTAAATTATCGTTTACAATTTTTGATTGTTGCTGATAAGCTTGAACTGGAGCGTTAGAATTATTATTTGAGAGGAAATCTGTATTTGCATATCCAGAAATAGGTGTATTAAAATTTAAAAACCAAGGGCTGATAGCAGGTTTTGAGGCATTACGGGTTGGATCGCTGGTAGATAATTTTAATTTTACATCCGACCAATTAATGCCGGTATTATTAAATACTCTTGAACGATACACCAACGTAATGGGTTTGCCAACATCTTCGGCTTTTAGCTCGTAATAAGGTGCCCAGCCGGCATCTGAAACTACGTACTTTAAATCGATGTTAGTCGCCACTTTATTATCACTTTGCAATAAAATAATAATCTCACCCGTTGGTTTATTTTCATTGGCATTTAATTCGTTTAATGCACTTTGTAAACGAGCGTTTACCATGTACTCTTCGCTAATTTTTGTGTCTAATTTTAAAATTTCAGTATTAATTTCTTTAATACGCGAGCGATAAAAATCAGCCGCTAATTTTAATTCGGCAATCGAAACGCCTTTTTCCTGTCCGCCAATGCTATTGTTTTTAGCTAACAATTCTTTTTCTTTGTCAAAAGCTTCTTTATCATACACCAATTGCTGGGTTTTGTATTGGTTGGCTTTTAAAGAATCTCTTAATTGCTTTACTTTTACACTCTCAATAGTTTGGGTTAAAAAATTTAATTTTTCGGTAACACTTAAAACACTAACACCTTCGCCCACATTTACCTGTATGCTTTTTGGAATTAATTTGCTCGATAAATTTGTAAACACCACAGACGTTATTCCCGCATTTAAATTAACCTGTTTTTGCTGGTTAACTTCTGCCCCATCTAAATAAAGCGTTACGGCTTTAATGGGTGTTTCCACTCTTTGCTCAGGGTTTTGGGTTTGCGAAAATCCTATAACGGGAAGAAATAGGAAAAAAAGTAATTTTTTCATTTTCATAATTTTAATCTAAAATAGTATAAATTATGGATGCAACAAGCCGTTTAATTTCACAAAAAAATATAATATAGATTTAACCTGTCGTAAATCTATTTTCTGTAAATTAGATAATTGAAAAATTATTTTCATGAAAAAACTAACCTTCTTTTTTATTTTAATAAGTGTATTTGTAAAAGCACAAACATTACCACCCGTTTGCTTTAATGCTATGAATAGTGCTAACAATTCAAGTGTTGGTTTAAACCCTATTTCGGTTATTAATGCTGATTTTAATGCTGACGGAAATGCTGATTTAGCGGTTGCTAATTACAGTTCCAACAATGTTTCGGTTTTAATGGGGAGTGGCACAGGCAGTTTTGCTTTGGCAGTTAATTACAACGTTGGTTCTTTGCCTTATGCGGTTTCAAGTGGCGATTTTAATAACGATGGTAAACCAGATTTAGCCATTTGTAACAGTGGCTCTAACAATGTATCTGTTTTATTTAATTTGGGTACAGGTACCTTTGGTGCAGCTACAAACTATGCAGTAGGTACAAACCCAAGAGCCATAACCAGCGGCGATTTTAACAGCGACGGTAAAGCCGATTTGGCTGTTGCTAACTATAGTACAAACAATGTTTCGGTATTATTAAACACCGGCACAGGTGCATTTGCAACGGCTGTAAATTATGCGGTGGGTGCAAACCCTACGTCGTTAAGCAATGCTGATTTTAATAGCGACGGAAAAAAAGACTTAGCGGTTGCTAATTATAATTCTAATTCCGTTTCGATTTTATTAGGCTCCGCTTCTGGGACTTTTATTTCAGGTACTAATGTACCTTCAAATACAAATATTATTGCAATAATAAACGCAGACTTTAATAATGATAGTAAACCAGATTTAGCGGTAGTTAATGGTGCTTTTGCGTCTGTTGCTTTAGGTATAGGTGCTGGTACATTTTCTACAATGACAAACATTTGGACAGCAGGGGTTTCTATATCCATAAATAGTAATGATTTTAATAATGATGGAAATTTTGATTTGCTTATTGGTCTCAATGGAGGAAATATTGGAGTTTTAAAAGGTATTGGAAATGGTACTTTTCCTTTAATACCAAGTCCTTTAAAATATGGATATGTCTCTAACCCAATATCTCTAACTATTGCGGATTTTAATAATGATAATATCATCGATATTGTTTCGAGTAACTACAACTCAAATAGCATTTCCTGCTTAATTGGTTTTGGTAATACAACTTTTAATGCAGTAAACTTTTATAACCCTGGTTGCCCAAATGCCATTTGTAATACAGATGTTAATAATGACGGTAAGGTCGATATTGTTATTGCGAATGGTTGTAATGCTCCATATGATGAGATTTTATTAGGGAATGGTACAGGAACATTTATTCTTACAGGTTTTTCTAAAAGCAGTAATAATACTTCTACGGATATAGTAAATGGAGATTTTAATAATGATGGCAACATTGATTTAGCAGAGGTAAATCCTAATTCGAATAATTTTTCTGTATACATGGGTACAGGTACTGGGAGTTTTCCAAGTGTAACCAATTACACAGTAGGAACAGCTCCTTATTTCTTAACCTCCGGCGATTTTAATAATGATGGGAATATTGATTTAGCCGTCTCCAATTATATTTCTAACAACATTTCTATTTTATTAGGTTCTTCTACTGGTAGTTTTTCTATAGCCACTAATTTTACCGCAGGGCTGCACCCTTTCTCTATAACAAATGCTGACTTTAATAGTGATGGAAATAAAGATTTAGCAGTTGTAAATGCTAGTACAAATTATATTTCTGTTCTTTTAGGTACAGGTACTGGAAGTTTTGGAACGGCTACCAACTTTACCGTTAGTTCAATGCCAAGTGCAATTAAAAATGCTGATTTTAATGGGGACGGAAAAATAGATTTAGTAGTAACAAATGCAGGTTCAAATAATATTTCTATTCTAATAGGCATAGGCAATGGTAGTTTTAATACTGCTGTTAATTTTCTGGTTGGGTCGAACCCAAGCGCGTTGACAATAAATGATTTCAATAATGACACCAATAAAGATATTGCTGTAGCAAATGGAGGCTCAAATAATATTTCAGTTTTATTAGGTACTGGCACTGGTAGTTTTTATCCGGCTATTAATTTTGAAGACGGAGTGTCCCCTTCAAATATAATAAGTGCAGATTTTAATAGCGATGGCAAAATAGATATTGCCACTGCCGGAAATTTACAAGTAAGAGTTTTATTAAGTGGGCCCATTGTAAAAGCAATAAGTAGTTCAAGTTTAATATGCCTCGGTAATTCTGCTACCTTAACCGCTAGTGGTGCAAGTTATTATGTTTGGAATACTGGAGCTACTAATTATACTAATGTTATAAGCCCAAGTATCAATACAAATTATACTGTTACAGGTTATTCAAATGGATGCTCAAATTCAATTAGTCTTACTCAAAGTGTTGTAGTTTGCACTGGAATACATGGGCAGGATAAAAAAGAAGATGGTGCGGTTGTTATTTTCCCAAACCCAACAAACGGCATTTTAAATATTGAGATAGATCCTTCGACAGGCTCAGGGTCCGCTTCAGCCACCAACGTTCAAATTTTAAATACATTGGGGCAGATTGTCCAAACAACCAATATCTCAAATCAAACAACACAAATAGATATTCAACAATTAAATAGCGGAATATATTTTGTAAAAGTGATGGAGGGCAACAAAGTTATCGCTACTCAAAAGGTCATTAAGGAATAATTTTTTTCTGTACTATTTTTGCATTTTTTTGATTAACACCCCCCAGTTAAAAACATTGTTTTTTTAGTGCCAGTTGCCATGTATAATTAGGTTATTTTTAATTGTTATGGCTAATAAATATAGAACAAGAGCTTCTGAAGTAGGTATTACTGAACCCGATATTGAGAAGAACGATATTGTTGAGGAAATAAAAACCGAAAAAAAAGCAACTGATAAAAAAAATAAGGTAAAAGAAGCAACTTCAACCACAACAAAAAAGGAGGCTTCGAAAAGCGCTGCGCCTAAAAAAGAAAAAATCTCTTTGCTACAAAGATGGGAACAAGTCGTTACGCTATACAAAAATGAACGTACGCAAAAAATTCTTGGGTTATCGTTGGTTCTATCTTCAGTGTATTTAGCTATTGCCTTTACTTCTTACTTTTTTACTTGGGACATTGACCAAGATAAAGTAATGGGTTCTACTTCCGAATTATTTTCACCTGAAACAAAAACCACAAACTGGTTGGGTAAGGTTGGTGCTTTAATCTCGCACTTTTTTATTTACAAGGGTTTTGGAGCTGCTTCGTTTTTTTTAGTGCCTGTATTGTTTGCTTACGGTGCTCAAAAAATGATTCAAAAAAAGTTCATCAACATTGGTTCGTTTAACGCCAAATGGTTGTTTTTAATGGTTTGGTCATCGTTACTTTTGGGTTACATTTTTAATGATAAACTATTTTATTTAGGTGGTGGTTTTGGTTATTTTGTGGATGCTCAAATCTCTAATTTTGTTGGAAATATTGGATTAATAGCTTTACTAGGATTTAGCATGTTAACGTTTTTGGTAGTAAGCATTAACTTAAATTTTAAATTACCAACAAAACCTGTTATTGAAGAAGATGAAACCATTCAAAATGAAATTGTTCCTGAAACTACTGATAATACAGTAAAAGGTGTTGAATTTAATTCTTCGTTTAACGAGCTAAAAGAATTAAAACTAACTCCCGAAGAAGAAGCTGAATTATTAAATTTTGAAATAAAACAAAAAGGCGACGATTTAGTAATAGAGCCTGTAAACAAGGCTAATGTTGACTTTGAAGTGTTAACACCTCAAGAAGAAGTCATTCAAAAAACAGAAGAGGAACCCATTCTTATAGATTCGGCTATTGAAACCAGTACTCCCGAAACTAAAACCGAACCCGAATTTGAAATTGAACCTGCCGTTGAAGAACCTGAAATTACTGACGATGAAAACAAAGCGCAGAAATTAGTTGCTCAGTTTGGCGAGTATGACCCTACCTTAGATTTAGGCTCTTACAAATTCCCAAGTTTTGATTTACTAACCGATTACGGCGATGCCAAAGGCAAAGTAACTCAGGAAGAATTAGTAGCCAACAAAGACAAAATTGTAAATACCTTAAAAAACTTTGGTATTGAAATTGAAAAAATCATGGCGACTGTCGGTCCAACAGTTACTTTGTACGAAATTGTCCCAGCTGCCGGTGTTCGCATTAGCAAAATAAAAAATTTAGAAGATGACATTGCCTTAAGCTTAGCCGCCTTAGGTATTCGTATCATTGCGCCTATTCCGGGCAAAGGAACCATTGGTATTGAAGTACCCAACCAAAACCCCGAAATGGTGCCAATGAAAAATATTTTGGCATCCGAGAAATTTAATAATTCTAACTTTGAATTACCAATTGCCTTAGGCAAAACTATTAGTAACGAAATTTTTATTGCCGACTTAGCCAAAATGCCTCACTTACTTATGGCGGGCGCTACCGGGCAAGGTAAATCGGTTGGATTAAATGCTGTATTGGTTTCATTACTGTACAAAAAACATCCTTCGCAAGTAAAATTTGTATTGGTCGATCCCAAAAAAGTAGAGTTAACTTTATTCAAAAAAATTGAACGCCATTTTTTAGCGAAACTACCAAATGCTGAAGATGCTATTATCACTGACAATACCAAGGTAATCCACACTTTAAATAGTTTGTGTATTGAAATGGATAACCGTTACGCCTTGCTGGAAGATGCTCAGGTTCGTAATATTAAGGAGTACAATACTAAATTCATTAATCGTAAATTAAATCCTAACGACGGGCACAAATTTTTACCGTACATTGTGTTAGTTGTGGATGAGTTTGCCGATTTAATTATGACTGCCGGTAAAGAGGTAGAAACCCCTATTGCCCGTTTAGCGCAATTAGCCCGTGCCATTGGCATCCATTTAATTATCGCCACACAGCGTCCTTCTGTTAATATCATTACCGGAACTATTAAAGCCAATTTCCCGGCACGTATTGCATTTAGAGTTACTAGTAAAATTGATAGCCGTACCATTTTAGATAGTGGTGGTGCTGACCAGTTAATTGGTCGTGGTGACATGCTGTTAAGTACGGGAAATGATTTAATTCGTATACAATGTGCTTTTGTAGATACACCTGAAGTTGAGAAAATTACCGATTTTATTGGTAACCAACGCGCCTACCCTACCGCCTTTATGTTACCTGAATATGTTGGTGAAGACGGTAGCGACGGAAAAGAAGAGGTGGATTTAAGTGAGCGCGATAAAATGTTTGACGATGCCGCTAAATTGGTAGTTCAGTTTCAACAAGGTTCTGCATCATTTTTACAACGTAAATTAAAATTGGGCTATAATCGCGCCGGCCGCATTGTAGATCAGTTAGAAGCCGCTGGAATTATTGGCCCATTTGAAGGCAGTAAAGCCCGCGAAGTATTGTGCAAGGATATGGAGCATTTAAACCAAATTTTGCAAAATTTAAGAAATAAGTAATCAAATTAAACTAATATTGGGTTCACTAGTCCAATTTGGTATTACATTTGTACTGTTATAAATATGAAAAAACTATTCACCCTTTCTATTCTATTTTGTTCTTTGTTATTTAATGCACAAGATCAAGACCCAAAAGCCAAGGCTATTTTAGATGATTTAAGTAAAACTACTAAAACTTATAAAACCATTTCGGCAGAATATGGCTTTACCATTCTTAATAAAGAAGGCAAACAACTTGAAAAACAAACAGGTAAGGTGCAGATTAAAGCTGATAAATTTAAATTAGAAATTCCCGGCAATACAATTGTGTGCGATGGTAAAACCCTTTGGAATCATAATAAAGATGCTAAAGAAGTTACCATTAAAAATTTTGATGCTACGAACGAAGACCAATTAAATCCGAGCAAAATTTTTACTATGTACGAAAAAGGTTACAAGTTTAAATATGAAAAAGATGAAAAGGTTGGCACAATAAATTGCTCTGTAATTAACTTATTTCCGGCTGATAAGCCTGAGAAGAAAAAATTTCATACAGTAAAATTATATGTAGATAAAACTAAAAAACAAGTAGTACAACTTGTAATGCTAATGAAAGATCAGGGTAAGCAAATATATTCTATAAAAACATTTAAGCCTAACATTGAAATGGCAGATGCCTCATTTGTATTTGACATCAAAGGATTTAAATCCGATCAAATAAACGATGAAAGAGATTAATTTTTATATCAACTTTTAATTTGCATTATTAAAAGTATACGCTTTTTTAACTGAAAAATATGTTTTTTAAGCAGCCTGCCTTTAAATACTCTTTGTATTATTTTTTATTTAGCAGGTTGGCATTATGCGCAATTGGCTATTTAACTATTAACGAATTTAAACTGCACTCCATTGAACGATATTCTTGTGGCGTTTATAGCGAGAATAAATTTTTAAACCTTTTTGGCAATTACGACACAGGGTGGTACTTAGACATTGCAGAAAACTGGTATCCGATTTTAAAAAATTATCCAGATGGAACTAACTTTGCACAATACAATTTTTTTCCATTGTACCCTGCTTTAATAAAGCTAATTGGTACGTTTACACCTTTAAGTTTTTTTGTTGCAGCATTGCTCATAAGCAATTTATGCCTAATTGGTAGCGGTTTTATAATGCACAAAATTGCTACACTTTTTTATAACAATTCAATTGCTAAAAAAATAGTGGCATTTTTATATGCAAGCCCAGTTTCATTTTTGCTCTCTGGCGCTTATTCCGAATCACTTTATTTATTCTTATTATTGCTTTCCATCTACTATGCGCTAAAACATAAATGGTTGTTATCAGGTATAGCCGCATTACTAGTAACTCTTAGTCGACCTATTGGCGTATTTATTTTTTTTCCACTTTTAGTCATATATCTACAGCATTTAAATTTCAATTTAAAATCTATAAATAAACAAATTTTATTCCTTCTATTCATTCCTCTAGGTGTAGTCTTACTTATGCTCCATAGTTATTTTTATTGCAGCGATTTTTTATTGTTTGTCCATAATCCACATTACCAATCTTCTACTTCGTTTCCAACAACAACGCTTTGGCAGGGCTACCAAGCTTCCTATTTTTCTTTTAAGTTCTTTGCTTTATACGTTAGTGCATTTGTTATTATTTGGTTCATTTTCTATAAACACATATCATTATGGATGCATAGCATTAATATTTATACCTTATTTGTACCTCTATGCTTTGGTTTAATGAGTATGCCGCGAATGCTATTAGTTGCGTTTCCATTTTTATTTGTTCTTTCATCAGTATCTCATAAATACAAAATCCAAAATGCATTAATAATCGCCAGTACTCTTTTGCAAGGCTATATGGCAGTATGTTGGTTTTTAGGTTTTGGAAATGTTGTTTAAACTCTAAAATAATTAGTTATAACAAGTAATAGGCATTTTATTTAACAGTAATGTTTAAATCTTAGCAAAAAAATTGACAAAAGAGATTAAAGTTGCTTAATTACTTCACCAACAGAAATATCTAAATGGCTTGTATTATAAATGCATTTTCCATCTGAAATCAACAATATTTGAGGCGATTCGTGTCGCACAAAATAATGTTCGGCGATTTGATTTGAAAGTAACCTATTAGCAATTAAATCTAAATACAGCAATTTAATTTTATCGTTGTATTCCTCCTTCCAATTGCGTTCAAAACGGCTTAAAGCCGCGCTACTGATACTGCAACGTGTACTATGTTTAAATATGAGTACTTTTTTTGTTTTAGAGAGTACATTTACTTCTTCTATACTTTTTACATCTTGCCAAATCATAAGCAAAGTTAAAGAGAATTAATGATAATTCTCTTTAATATACTTTTTTGCTTCCTCCTGTGTAAAATCTGAAAAATTTCGGTAACGGTAATGTACATCAATTATTTCTTCTATACCATTTGCCACAAGTTCTTTATTCTCCCATGTTTTTAAATCCTCTATTACTATCTTTAAACAACCTTTTTTGTATGCTATTTGTCCGATTACGTGAACCAATGTATTTCTTACCCGCGCCGTTTTATCAAATTGTAGTTCTTTAAGCAATGGTAAAATATCTTGTGGGTATTTACGTCCGCGCAATTCTATTCCGTGGCAAATCTCCCTCCTAATTTCTTTATCTGGGTGATGTAAATATTCTTTTGCCCATTTTAAAACAGGCTTGGGATTTAATTCCCCCATTTTTTTAATAGAACCTATCACTGCGTTTCTTGGTGAATGATGACTATCAAATAAACCTTTATCAAAAAAATCTTGAACTACACCAAATTCTTTTTTCCCAATCTCTCCAGCAGTGTTTATTACAGTTTGTCTTATTTTAAAATCTTCATGTGTAAATAAATTATTTAGCAATTCAATTACTTTTTTCTGAACTGTTTTTTCTGAAAAATAAATTCTCCCTACATTTAAATACGCCGATTTTCTAATATAGGTGTCTTCATCACCAAAATAATCCAATGTTTTTTTAATTTGATGCGATTTTAATTCAGTTAGAATGGCGGTCTCCATTGTGGTAACCAAATTTACCCGCTCTTGCTTATCCAAATCATAAAAAGCCACTTTATTACACTATTTAACCTATTCAAAACTAACACTTTTTGCCTATATTTGTTTCACTTAAAAGATTTAGAAGAAGGATGAAGAACATACGTAACTTTTGTATAATTGCACACATTGACCACGGTAAAAGTACCCTTGCCGATCGTTTACTTGAATTTACCAAAACCATTACCAGTCGCGAAATGGAAGCGCAAGTGTTGGATGACATGGACTTAGAAAAAGAGCGTGGCATCACCATTAAAAGCCATGCCATACAAATGGACTATGTTTATAAAGGCGAAAAATATGTTCTTAATTTAATTGATACCCCTGGGCATGTTGATTTTAGCTACGAAGTCTCTCGATCTATTGCTGCTTGTGAAGGCGCATTGTTGATTGTTGATGCGGCACAAGGTATCCAAGCACAAACCATCTCGAATTTGTATTTGGCATTGGAGCATGATTTAACCATCATTCCTATTTTAAATAAAATGGATTTGCCAAGTGCCGAGCCAGAAGTAGTTACCGATCAAATTGTTGATTTAATTGGTTGCCACAGAAGTGATGTCATACCTGCCAGTGGCAAAACCGGCATGGGTATTGAGGAAATTTTAGCCGCAATTATTGAACGCATTAAAGCACCCGTGGGGGATCCAAATGCTCCTTTACAAGCCTTGATTTTTGACAGTGTTTTTAATAGTTTTAGAGGTATTATTGCTTATTATAAAATAATAAACGGCACTATTAAAAAAGGTGAAAAAGTGAAATTTGTTAATACTGGTTCTGTTTATAATGCCGATGAAATTGGCGTTTTAAAACTTAAACCAGAGCCCCGCACCTCCATGAGCACAGGTGATGTAGGTTATATTATTTCCGGTATTAAAGAAGCAAAAGAAGTAAAAGTAGGTGATACGATTACACATTTTGACAGACCCTGCACTGAAGCTATTCATGGATTTGAGGAGGTGAAACCAATGGTATTTGCCGGAATTTATCCCGTAGATACAGAGGATTTTGAAGAACTACGTTTTAGTATGGAGAAACTTCAGTTAAATGATGCCTCATTAACATGGGAACCTGAATCATCTTTGGCATTAGGTTTTGGTTTCCGTTGCGGGTTTTTAGGAATGCTGCATATGGAAATTGTGCAAGAGCGTTTAGAACGAGAATTTAACATGACCGTTATTACCACTGTACCTAACGTGTCTTACATTGCCTATCAAACCAATGGGGAAATAACAACTGTTAATAACCCAAGCGATTTACCAGATCCGGGAAGAATAGATTATATTGAAGAACCCTATATTAAAGCCAATATCATTACCAAATCTGATTTTATAGGTCCTGTAATGAGTTTGTGTATTGAAAAACGTGGCACTATTGTAACGCAAAATTATTTAACAGCGAATAGAGTAGAATTAGTATTTGAGATGCCTTTAGGCGAGGTAGTATTCGATTTTTTTGATCGTTTAAAATCTATTTCAAAAGGTTATGCCTCTTTTGATTACCACCCTATTGGCATGAAAGAATCGGATTTAGTGAAATTAGATATTCTTTTAAAAGGTGAACCTGTAGATGCTCTATCGTGTTTAATTCACCGCAGTAACTCGTATAATTTTGGTAAAAAAATATGCGAAAAATTAAAAGAGTTAATCCCAAAACAACAATTCGAGATTCCAATACAAGCTGCTATTGGCGCAAAAATAATTTCGCGTGAAACAATTAGCGCTATTCGTAAAGACGTAACCGCAAAATGTTATGGTGGTGATATTAGCCGTAAACGTAAATTATTAGATAAACAAAAAGAAGGTAAAAAACGTATGAAAGCCGTTGGAAATGTTGAAATTCCGCAAAGCGCATTCATGGCTGTATTAAAGTTGAATGATTAAATTTATCGCCATTGCGAACGACGAAGGAGTGATTCAATCTAAAACAACATATGAGATTGCTTCGGTCGTTCCACTCTCGCAATGACGATTTTAAAAGATAACCCATTTTGAACAAACTAAGTAAATTATTTATTGCTTTAACTCGATTAATAAAACAACCGTCGTTATTAAATTTAGTCATTGATAATCCGGAAGCGAACAAACAAGAGGTTATCTCAACATACAATTTACCAACCGGTTTTAAGGAAATTAATTTTAGTGATATTACAAAACACGAACCGCTAACATTGCCCTTATTTTCTTTTGGCGGAGGAGGTTCTATGCCAACCGATTTACTGCTATTACAATCTTTAGCCAAAAACATTTCCAATTGTAATTACTTTGAAATTGGCACTTGGCGTGGCGAAAGTGCTTATAACGTTTCGCAGGTTGCAGATAAAGTATTTACATTAAATTTAAGTGATGAAGAGTTGATATCGCTAAACGAAACTCAAAATTACATTGATCAAATTGCGTTGTTTAGCAAGGATATAAAAAACATTGAGCATTTAAAAGGCAACTCGTTTACGTTTGATTTTAGCAAATTTAATAAAACCATCGACTTGGTTTTTGTAGACGGAGACCATCGCTATCCCGCTGTTGTAAACGATACCAAAAAGGCTTTTGATTTATTAAAATCAGAAAAAAGTATTATTGTATGGCACGATTACGCAGCCTCTCCAAATGAACTACGTTATGAAGTAATGTTAGGGATTTTAGATGGTGCCCCAAAATGGGCACACAAGCATATTTACAAAGTAAGTAATTGCTTATGTGCCATTTATTATCCTTTTGAAATTGAAAGTAAAGTGTTTAACTACCCAGGAGAGGTAACAAAAACTTATACAGTAACCTTAAAATAATTAAATTAACTCCACACTTCGCTTAATAAAGTTAGTTAAGCTCTCTCCTTTTAATAAACCTTGTGAAAGCAATGCTAAATCTGCAGCTTGTTTGGCAAGATTCTTTTGAACATCAGCATTCGCTTCATTTAAAATACGACCAATTAACGGGTGATTAGAGTTTACCACCAAATTATACATATCCGGCATATTGCCATAAAAGCTTCCCATACCTCCGCCACCAAGCTGATTCATGTCTTTCATACGACGCATAAATTCAGGGCGGGTAATTAGCATGGGTTGATCCTTTTCACTTAAATTTTCAAACACCACTGTAAATTGCTCTTTCGCCACCGTGCCTTCGATAATTGGTTGTAGTTGTTTTTGTTGTTCTTCGGTTAATTTACTAATGTTATTATCATCCTTTTTAATTAATTTATCAACTGTATCCGCATCTACACGTACAAATTGCGTGTCTTTTAACTTACTTTCTAAATAATTAATGTAGTGAGGGTCTAACATGGTTTCCATTAACAACACCTCATAACCACGGCTTTTAGCTGCGTCGATATAGGCATGTTGTTCGGCAATGTTAGTCGCATATAAATAAATTAATTTGTTGTCTTTATCGGTTTGATTTGGTTTTACATGATTTTCAAATTCGTCAAACGTAAAATATTTACTATCAGTTGTTTTTACTAAACTGAACTTAACTGCCTTTTCGTAAAACTTCTCATCACTAATAATACCGTATTGTACAAATATTTTTATATCATCCCATTTCTTTTCAAACTCAGCGCGATCTTTTTTAAATAATTCTTCTAATTTATCGGCCACCTTTTTTGTAATGTGGCTTGAGATTTTTTTCACATTGCCATCCGCTTGTAAATAGCTACGGCTAACATTTAAAGGAATGTCCGGACTATCAATTACACCACGCAATAAGGTTAGAAAATCAGGGACAATATTCTCAACATTATCTGTAACAAACACCTGATTGCTGTACAATTGTATGCGATCTTTAGGCATTTCTAATTTGTTAGTTAATTTAGGGAAGTATAAAATACCAGTTAAATTAAACGGATAATCCACATTTAAATGGATATTGAATAATGGCTCTTCGAATTGCATTGGGTACAATTCGTGGTAAAATGCTTTGTAATCTTCGTCCTTTAAATCAGCTGGTTTTTTTGTCCAAGCCGGATTTGGATTATTAATAATGTTATCAACTTCTACTTCGGTTTGTTTTGATTCACCTTTATCATCTTTTTCACCTTTATCCACCCAATCCTTTTTTGTTCCAAATTTTATTTCAACCGGTAAAAACTTACAGTATTTTTTTAATAAACCTTCGATTTTACTTGTTTCTAAAAATTCTTCACAATCATCGGCCACATGTAAAATAATATTAGTGCCGCGTTGCGTACGGTTACCAATTTCTTCAATTTGATATTCAGGACTACCATCACATTCCCAACGAACAGCCTTAGCGTCTTTTTTATAGGATAATGAGAAAATCTCCACTTTTTTGGCTACCATAAAAGCCGAATAAAAACCTAAGCCAAAATGACCGATTACAACGTTTTTATCTACTTTATCTTTGTATTTGTTTACAAATTCTTCAGCACCACTAAAAGCAATTTGAGTAATGTATTTTTCAATTTCATCTTTGGTCATACCAATACCTTTATCTTTTATGGTAATGGTTTTCGATTTTTTATCAACCTCTATTTCTATTTTAGTATCGCCTAAGTCGCCGGTTGCCTCGCCCATACTGTTCAATGCTTTAAGCTTTTGGGTGGCGTCTACTGCATTACTTACAAGTTCTCTTAAAAAAATTTCGTTATCGCTATAAAGAAACTTTTTAATAATTGGAAAAATGTTTTCGGTTTGTACGTTTATTTTACCCGTTGTACTCATAATATTATATTTTGCTTTTGTTTAGCAAATATAATACCAGTAAGAAAATTGTGACAAATTGACAACTAAAACATCAAATTACGCTTGCTATGTAACTCTTCTACTGAAACTGATTGTACTTGTAAAAAACCATCGCATGTTTTTAGCTTGTCCATTATTTTAAATTGATAATTGTGTAAATCTTCGCCTTTTAAAACAATGAAATAATCAGTTTTTGGAAGTTCCTTAATTAGCCGAACACTTTCTTCTATACTTGTTGAAGAGAATAAGTCGTTAGTGTTAGACGAATTAATATTCGGTTCTTCATAATTACTCTGGTTGGGAATAACATTATATTCCAGTCCCAATTCTTCGTCAAAAAAATTATAGAGTGAAAAATTAAACATTTTTCCATCTTTTAAATTGTATGGCACAAAAGCCTGCAAGTGCAAATCAATTTTTAAAACATCGTTAATGGCTCCAATTACCTGATATTGGTCATTGGCACACATTACACCAATTACCACAAAGTCAAAATCGTCGGAAGTATTTAAACTATATTTTGCCATTGACAAAAATTTAACCACATAGTTACATAGTATAAACAACTATTACAATTTATTTTTATAGAAAGCATGAGTTTATTCGCCATAGGCGAATAACTATCTATAGTACTAAAAACGCAAAAACGATGTTAACTATGCACCTATGTGGTTAAAAACCTAATGGTTTTGTAATTCCTCCAAAGTTAATTGAGCCGCTTTTTGTTCCGCAACACGTTTACTGTAATTTTCAAATGTCACGTAGGGGCGTTCATTAATTAGTGTTTGTATAACATACACTTTATTTGCCCCTTGTTGCGTTTCACTTAACAATTTATATTCTAAAATTAGTTTATTTTTCTGACAATAAATTTGCAGCTGACTTTTGTAGTCTTCATTGGTATTTGCCAATTCAGTTACATCTACATGTGATTTTATAATTTGCTTTAGTATAAATTTTTTTGTCTTTTCGTAACCACAGTCCACATAAACTGCTCCAATAAAGGCCTCAAAAGCATCTCCATAAGCACTACTTTTTGTTTTTTCGGCGTTGTTAAGACTTGTTTTTAAAAAATCGTTGAACCCAAATTTAATTGCCAATTCTTTTAAATGTTGTCCGTTTACAATCTTACTTCTTAATTGTGTTAAAAAGCCTTCGTCTTTGTAGGGATACATTTTAAATAAATACTCGGCAATAACAGCGCCTAAAATGGCATCGCCTAAAAATTCCAAACGTTCGTTGCTGGGAGATGTGTTACCCTTTTTATTAATAACACTACTGTGTAAAAAAGCCTGTTTGTATAAAGCTATATTTTTTGGTGAAAAACCTGTTGTTGATTTTACCCATTTCTTAAAACCTTTATCACTTTTAGAATCTGAAACAGATAATGGCGATAAAAATCTTTTAAAAGCCAAACCAGTTAAGATTTAAATTTTTTAAATACTACCGCTGCATTGTGTCCACCAAAGCCAAATGTATTGCTAATAGCAGCATTTACAACACGTTTTTGCATTGTATTAAACGTTAAGTTCAATTTAGGGTCAATATCCGGGTCAGTAGTAACATGATTTATTGTTGGCGGAATGATGTCGTTTTTTACAGCTAAAATAGCCGCAATCCCTTCAATTGCTCCGGCACCCCCTAATAAATGACCAGTCATACTTTTGGTAGAGCTTATGTTAAGTTTATAAGCATGTTCCCCAAAAATATTTAATATGGCTTTTAGTTCAGCACCATCACCAAGTGGTGTACTTGTGCCATGGGTATTTACGTAATCAATTTCTGTTGGTAAAATTTCGGCATCTTTTAGAGCGCGCTGCATTACTAATGTTGCACCTAAGCCTTCTGGATGAGGAGCTGTAATGTGGTATGCATCTGCGCTCATGCCACCACCAATTATTTCGGCATAAATTTTTGCGCCACGTGCCAAGGCATGTTCTAATTCTTCTAAAACAATTGCTCCGCCACCTTCGCCTAAAACAAAACCATCACGATCTTTATCGTAAGGTCTTGAAGCTGTTGCAGGACTGTCGTTTCTGGTACTCATAGCTTGGCAAGCATTAAACCCACCTACTCCGCTTTCATTGATTGCAGCTTCGCTACCTCCGCTAATAATTGCGTTTGCTTTTCCCAAGCGAATATAATTAAACGCATCAATTAAAGCATTGGTAGAAGAAGCACAAGCCGAAACGGTTGTGAAATTAGGCCCTCTTAAGCCAAAACGAATAGAAATATGACCACTGCATATGTCAGCAATCATTTTAGGAATAAAGAAAGGATTAAATCTTGGTGTACCATCACCTTTAGCAAAACCAAAAGTTTCGGTTTGAAAAGTATCTAAACCCCCAATACCACTGCCCCAAACTACACCTATTTCATTTCTATCAATGCCTTCTGCGCCCAAACCACTATCTTCAAATGCTTGTACGCTTGCAGCAATTCCATAATGAGAATAGGCATCCAGTTTTCGAGCTTCTTTTTTGTCAAAGTAATCTTCAACATTAAAGCCTTTTACCTCGCAGGCAAATTGAGTCTTAAATTTTGATGCGTCAAAACGTGTAATAGTGGCGGCACCACTTACTCCATTAATAAGATTGTTCCAATAATCGTTTACATTATTGCCCAATGGCGTTACAGCGCCTAAGCCTGTAACCACTACCCGTTTTAACTGCATAATTTTGTTTTATCCTTTTGCGTTTGCTTCAATATAAGCGATAGCATCGCCTACGGTACCAATTTTTTCAGCTTGTTCATCAGGGATGGCAATATTGAATTCCTTTTCAAATTCCATAATTAATTCAACTGTATCTAATGAATCTGCTCCTAGATCGTTTGTAAAGCTAGCCGTTGGGGTTACTTCTTTTTCATCAACACCTAATTTATCTACGATGATTGATTTTACTTTGTTTGAAATATCAGACATTTTTATTGTTTTAAAATTTGCACAAAAATAAAGATAACAATGTTAAAACAAAATTTTAAATAAAATTTTGAACTAAATTTTTTAACAATGCGTTAATATTTACGTAAAAAAACTCCTAACCTATTAAAAATAATAGATTTAGGAGTTCATAGAATTTACAATAAAATTAAGCTGTTTTTTTAATTATGTGCCTATGGTGACGGTTAGAAGTGTATTTAGGTCGTCTTTTTGAAACTTCTTCGTCGTCCTTCACAAACATTTTTGCCAAAAAATAAATTAGCAAACTTCCGCCAATAATCGCCGAACTTATAATTAAGCCTTGTGAATCAGCTATTTCTTTACCGAAATTATTTGAACCTGTTGCTTTAGATTCAAAACTTACTGCAAGCATTAATCCTACCAGAATTAAAAACGCTTTGATAGATTGTGATTTTTTCATTGTTGTATGTTTTAAGTGTTAGGTATATTTTTTTCATTTCTTAATGTAAATTGTGTGTTTCTTATATATTAAACGAATGTAAACCCAATAAGGTTGGCTGAATTGCTAGTTTTTTAAAGAAATTTATATTTTTTTTATAAAAAAAATATGCTTACATTTGTATCGCAAAATATTAATGTTGAGGAATGGGGGACAGAAGTCCCCTATTTTATTGAGAAAAAATTGATAACGAAAGAATACATACTAAAATTACTAAACGAACATTTGGGCAATGGCTCCATTTTTGTTACAGGGCTTAAGGTGGGTAGCGATAATCAGATAAATGTTTTTTTAGATGGAGACACCGGCGTTACCATAGCTGACTGCGTTGCTGTGAGCCGTTTTTTAGAAAAACATTTAGATTCTGAAAAAAATGATTTTAGCTTGGATGTAAGTTCGCATGGCGCAACAACGCCTTTGGTAATGCCTCGCCAATACACAAAACATATAGGCAGAGATTTTGAAATAAAATTACTAGATGATACTAAGTTAACAGGAACATTGATTGAATTTAATACTAACGAACTAAAATTAGAATATACCGAACGCCAAGACAAGGTTATTGGTAAAGGGAAAATAACAATAACAAAACAACACATAATACCGCACAATCAAATAAAAGAATCAAAAATTAAACTTAAATTTTAACAACAAAAAAAATCATGGAAAGTACAGCCAACCTGATAGAATCGTTCTCGCTATTTAAAGACGATAAAAACATTGATCGCGCTACGTTAATGAGCATTATTGAAGATGTTTTTAGAAGTATGCTTATTAAAAAATACGGTACAGATAAAAACTTCGATATTATTGTTAACCCAGATAAAGGTGACGTTGAAATTTATAAAAATCGTAGAATAGTGGATGATGAATTTGCTGAAGATTCTTTTGATTACGATGAAAACAAACACATTAGTTACAGCGAAGCTCAAAAAATTGAACCTGATTTTGAAATTGGAGAAGACTTATCAGAACGTGTAAAATTAGATGATTTTGGTCGTCGTGCTGTATTATCAGTGCGTCAAAACCTAGTTCAAAAAATATTAGAATTAGAAAAATCGGAAATTTACAACAAGTACAAAGAAAAAGTGGGTGATGTAATAACAGCCGAAGTTTACCAAGTTTGGAAAAAAGAAATTATGTTGATGGATGATGAAGGGAATGAATTATTATTGCCAAAAACAGAACAAATTCCTTCCGACTTCTTTAAAAAAGGCGATACCGTTAAAGCTGTTGTTAGCAAAGTTGATTTAAAAAATGGCACACCAAGCATTGTGGTATCGCGAACCTCTCCGGTGTTCTTAGAACGTTTATTTGAAAACGAAGTTCCTGAAATTTTTGATGGCTTAATTACCATTAAAAAAATTGTTCGCGAACCAGGTGAGCGTGCTAAAGTGGCTGTTGAAAGTTATGATGATCGTATTGACCCGGTTGGAGCTTGTGTTGGGATGAAAGGGTCTCGTATTCATGGAATTGTGCGTGAGTTAAAGAATGAAAATATTGACGTGATTAATTACACAACCAATGCTCAATTATTAATTCAACGTTCATTGAGTCCGGCAAAAATTACAACTATAAAATTAAACGAAGACACTAAACGTGCTGAAGTGTTTTTAAAACCCGACCAAATTAGCTTAGCAATTGGTAAAGGTGGTTACAATATTAAATTGGCCGGTAAATTAACAGGTTACGAAATTGATGTGTTCCGCGATACAGATGTAGATGTGGATACAGAAGACGTGGACTTGGAAGAATTTGCAGATGAAATTGACAGTGAAGTAATTGATAAATTAAAAGCTATTGGTTGCGATACTGCAAAATCTGTTTTAGAGTTAAACGATGCTGAATTAATTCGCAGAACAGGCTTAGATGAAGAAGCTATTGCTCAAGTGCGCGAAGTATTAGCGTCTGAATTTGAAGACTAAACATAATAGCCACAGATTGCACAAATTACACAGACTCTATAAACCTGTGCCTTCTGTAAAATCTGTGGCAACATAAAACACTAACGGTTTGTGGCTTTCCATAATAAAGCCAAGTACTTAAATTTTAAAAGAAGGAAAATAAAATATGTCAGAAGGAACAACAACGCTTCGTTTAAGCAAAGTAGCAAAAGAATTTAATCTTTCGTTAGGAAAGATTGTTGAATTTCTTGGCTCTAAAGGTCATAAAGTTGACAGTAATCCCAATGGAAAAATTGGAGATGCTGAATACAAGCTCTTGCTTAAAGAATTTTCAAGCGATAAATCGGCTCGTGAAGAAGCTGAAAATGTTTCGCAAAATATAATTAAGGTAAAACGCGAAACCATTGTTTTAGATGACCTAAAAGCTAAAAAACAAAAAGAAGAAGAGGTTGATGAAGTAATTATTAAAGATTTAACCATTCCTAAAAAAATAGTTGATACTGAAATAACTAAGGATGTTACAAACACTACTGTTACTTCTGAAGAAAAAACCGAAACCATTAAACAAACCGTTGATTCTATTGATGGCCCAAAAGTAATAGGTAAACTGGATTTAGATGCTATGAATCTAAAAACCAAGCCTGGTAAAAAAACTAAAAAAGCTGAAGAAGAAAAACCTACAAAAGAAAAAACCAAAAAAGAGGCGGTGGATGAGGTAAAAGAAGTAGGCGCTGTTATTGAAGAAGTTAAAGAAGAAACAGTTGTTACCCCGGCAGTTGAAGAAGTTAAAGAAGAATTTATTGAAACCAAATACGAAAAACTAGAAGGTCCAAAAATTTTAGGAAGCATAGTATTACCTGTTCACAAAGAAGTTCCTAAAAAATCAGTTGGTGGCGAAAATAAAACTAAACGCAAACGTATTCGTAAAGGTGGTTTAAGTCAGGAAGAAATTAAGAAAGTAGGGACAGAACAAACTAAAATTGCTGACGAACGTAAAAAAGAAAAATACGGCACTCCTCGTACCAACAATCCTAACTACAAGGGCAATAATACCAATGGGCCGCGTACAGGAACGGGTTCTGGAAATACCGCTAACAAACCTCGTCACGAATTAACGGAAGAGGAAATTGCAGCACAAATTAAAGAAACTTTAGCACGACTAAGTTCTAAAGGCTCTAAATCAAAAACATCAAAATACCGTCGTGAAAAACGTGATGATGTGCGCGGTAAAATGGCCGAACGTGCAGAAATTGCTGAAGCAGACAAAAAAACACTAACGGTTGCCGAGTTTGTAAGTGCCAACCAGTTAGCGCAAATGATGGATGTGCAAGTAACACAAATTATTAGTACCTGCATGAGTTTAGGCCTATTTGTTAGTATCAATCAACGTTTAGATGCCGAAACAATTTCTATAGTAGCCGAAGAGTTTGGGTACAAAGTAGCTTTTGCAAGTGCCGAGGATGTTGAAACCATTAAAGACGAAGCCGAAGACAAACCAGAAGATTTAATTTCACGCGCACCTATTGTAACGGTTATGGGTCACGTTGACCACGGTAAAACCTCTTTATTAGATTTTATTCGTAAAGCTACCGTTGTGGCGGGCGAAGCAGGTGGTATTACCCAACACATTGGCGCTTATAACGTTCAGTTAGCCGATGGTTCAGGTAGAAGCATGACCTTTTTAGATACCCCCGGTCACGAAGCGTTTACCGCTATGCGTGCCCGCGGTGCCAAAGTAACCGACATTGCTATTATTGTGGTAGCGGCCGATGACAGTGTAATGCCTCAAACCAAAGAAGCCATTAATCACGCACAAGCGGCAGGCGTACCAATGATTTTTGCCATTAATAAAATTGATAAACCGGGCGCTAACCCTGATAAAATACGCGAAGCATTATCTGCCATGAACATTTTGGTAGAAGAATGGGGCGGTAAATACCAATGTCAAGAAGTATCCGCTAAAAAAGGATTAGGCATTGACTTGCTTTTAGAAAAAGTATTGTTAGAAGCAGACATGATGGATTTAAAGGCCAATCCAAACAAAAACGCACAAGGTAGTGTTATCGAGGCGAGTATGGAAGAAGGACGCGGATACGTGGCCACCATCTTAGTGCAAAGTGGTACCTTAAAAATTGGCGATGTAATGTTAGCCGGTGGCTACAGCGGACGTGTGCGTGCTATGTTTAACGAACGCGGACAAAAAGTTACCTCAGCCGGCCCTTCGCACCCAGTTAAAGTATTAGGTTTAACAGGTGCTCCAACAGCAGGTGATAAATTTAATGTAATGAGTGATGAACGCGAAGCTCGCGAAATTGCTACTAAACGTTTACAATTACAACGCGAACAAGGTATACGTACTCACAAACACATTACATTAGATGAAATTGGAAGACGTTTAGCCATTGGTGATTTTAAAGAATTAAACGTGATTGTAAAAGGTGACGTGGATGGTTCTATCGAGGCTTTATCAGACTCTTTATTAAAATTAAGTACCGAAAAAGTTGCTGTAAATATTATTCATAAATCGGTTGGTGCCATTAGCGAAAGTGATGTGTTATTAGCATCGGCGTCCAATGCTATTATTATTGGTTTCCAAGTACGTCCAAGTACCAGTGCTCGCAAATTAGCCGAGGTTGAAGAAATTGATATCCGTTTATACTCTATTATTTACGATGCCATTAACGAAATTAAGGCAGCCATGGAAGGTATGTTGGCGCCTGAATACGTTGAGAAAATTGTATGTAATATCGAAATTAGAGAAGTGTTTAACATTACCAAGGTGGGAACCATTGCCGGTTGTTATGTGTTAGATGGCAAAGTAATGCGCAATACCAAAATACGTATTATACGTGATGGCATTGTGGTGCACACAGGTGGCTTAGGCTCGTTGAAACGCTTTAAAGACGACGTAAAAGAAGTAGCGGCCGGTTACGAATGCGGTTTAAATATTGAAGGTTACAACGACATTAAACAAGGTGATATTATTGAAGGCTACGATTTAGTAGAGGTTAAAGCGAAGCTTTAATTTTATATTTTATAATTTGGGCGTGCCCCCGAAAAAAATCGGGGGTCGGGTTTTTCGCTACAAGTCCTCGCCGTTCGTTCCTCGCGCCTGTGGGCTTTTCGCTGCAATCCCTTACGCATACAACACGTTTTTAGCTTTTATTATTTAAAAGATACTGCTACAAATAGTAGCAACAAATTGCTTTAATTGGTAGTAAATTTACCCAATGAATTTACCACTAATTACGCTTAAAACTACAACACACAATACACTAAATGTTGTGCAATTGCATTTCGAAAAGAATGATGCGCTTTTGCAGGTATTGCGCAGTTTTAAAACTTTGCGATGGAGTAAAACCATGCAATGTTGGTATTTACCTTACGAAAATGAATTAAAAAATAAATTATTTAATTTATTACAAGGTAAGGCATGGTTAGATTACCATGCACTAAACCAAACTTTAAAACTAGCGCCTGTTGAAATTAAAACACCAAATTACAGCTCTAAACCTCATTCAGAAAAAACAGTTTCCTTTAATTTGCCTGCCTTAAGTAAAGAGGGCGAAGAAAAACTGCAACATTTTAAAAACTGGCTTAACTCGAAACGATACAGCCAAAGCACCATAGGCACTTATACCGATGCCTTAAAAACCTTTTTGCGGTTTTACAGCCATAAAACTATTGCTGAAATTACCAACGAGGATATAATTAATTTTAATAACGAGTATATTTTAAAACAAAAACTATCGGCTTCGTTTCAAAATCAAATTGTTAATGCCATAAAGTTGTTTATACGAATTATTGAAAATAAGCATTTGAACCCTGAGTTGATTCATAGGCCAAAACGGCAAAAATTACTGCCTAATGTATTAAGTAAGGAGGAGATTAAGTTAATTTTAAATTCACAAAGCAATTTAAAACACAAAACTATGTTAAGTTTAATTTATAGTTGTGGGTTGCGCCGGAGCGAATTGCTAAACTTAAAATTAACACAAATTGACTGGAATAGGAATTTATTAATTATCAAACAATCAAAAGGGCGAAAAGATAGAATAGTGCCTTTGTCTTATAAAACAGGTTTATTAGTTAAAGATTATTTAGAGGTTTATAAGCCAAACGAATGGGTTTTTGAGGGGCAGGATAGAAGTAGCCAATACGATGAAAGCAGTTTAGCAGCGGTATTAAAGCAAGCATTAGAGAAATGTAAGATTACAAAACCGGTTACGTTGCACTGGCTAAGGCACAGCTATGCAACTCATTTATTGGAAAACGGAACCGATTTAAGATACATACAAGAGATATTAGGACATAGCCGTAGCACCATTACCGAAATTTATACACATGTAAGCAACAAGAGTATTCAAAGAATTGTTTCACCTTTTGATAATTTATAAAAAATGGTTAAATTTGGTAATACTCTTAAAATTAGAAAACCTAATCATATCCTGCAAAATTTGCAGGATATGATTAGAAAAGTTAAGGGTATAAGTAAGTTAGTAGCAAGGCGTGACGACATACACTGTTGACAAATTACTCCTTGACAATTAGCTTAATTTTATAAATTTGAACTAACGTAAAGACGGTAATAAATGCTTTTTTTGTTCCATAGTAACATTTCGGGAAAAGAATTTAAAATTTTTCCTCCCCCTCTTTTCGGGTTTGACAAACCCGTTTTGGCTATCCCTAATTTAGCACATTTGCTTTTGCCCTCCTCAGACATCAACGCTGTTGCAAAATCAAAAGAGCTAAATTCCTTCCCTCAACAAATAGGTGTGCTTCGCACTTTTTTGCGCATCTCGCTCCGCTCAGTCAAAGGCGCTCGCCTGCTGGCAGCAGGTATTTTTTGTTTTTTTATTCTCTTAACAACTTTCAGTTTTTCTCAAATCCAACAACCACAAACTCCAACTTTTAACAATCAATCAAATCAACCAGTAAATGGTGGTATAAATTATGGAAACCAAAATATTATAAACAACAATGCAACACAAAAGGAAAACAACAATGTGTTTACAACAAGTTACAAAGCCCCACAAATAAATCAAACACAAAACAATCAAACGAAGCAGATACTCGATTTATATAAAGAAGCTGATGCAAATAATAACTCTTATGTAAAAAAACAATTATGGGAATTAAAACTTCGATACTTCAAATTTGTAAATCTAAATTCAGAGCAATATAAAAAACACCAACCTTTATATGAAGCAGCATTCGATAGTATTAACCAAATGCTAAACGGCAATAAGCCACTTGATTTAAAAAAGGCAGTTTTTTTAGTTGAAAATGTTCTCTATGAAAACAAATTAAAGTATTCAAATTTTTGCAGTCAAATAGCCAATAAACTTTATATAATAGACCAAATTCTAAAGAAAGAAAATTTGAGTCCACAAAATAATGTAGCATTAAATTATGCTATTCAACAATTATATTTAAAACCAGTAAATTATATTGATAAAAATGGGGTGTCAAAAATTCATTACCCTTTTAAATATGATTTTAATGACCCAATGGGAAACGTCAATTATAAAAATCAATTTGTAACTAAACTTTTAAACACAAATAAAGGGCAATGCCACTCGATGCCACTACTATACTTAATACTCGCAACAGAAATTGGAGCAAAGGCGAGCATAGCATATTCACCTAATCATAGTTACATTGCCTTTCCTGATAACGAAAACAATTATTATAATTTTGAATGTACCTCAGGTGGGTTTACTTCATATTCTTTCATAATGGGGTCTGGTTTTGTAAAAAAAGAAGCTATCAAAAGCGGAATTTATATGGTGCCTACATCAACTAAAGAAATTGTCGCTAATCAATTAAATGATTTAGCCACACAACAATTATTTTTCATGCAAGGTATTGACGAATTTCAATTAAAATGTGCTAAAAAAACTTTAGAAGTGTTTCCTAATGATATAATGGCATTACAAACGATGGCTAATTATCAATCAGCAAAAACAGAGGCTGCTACTTGTTACGCAGGATGGCCAAATCCTCAAGACATTCCTGCTAATCCCGAATTAAAAAAAGAGTTTGACAACAGAGATAATTTATATAATTACATCGACAATTTAGGTTTAGCTCAAATGACGGAGGAACAATATTACACTTGGCTAAAATCTGCTGACTTTGAAAAAGCTAAACAAGAGAGTGAAGAAATAAAGAAAATTATTTTACAAAAAGCAAAATTGAAAGATTAATTGAAAAAAACAATTTACATATTTTTTCTTTTTACTGTTATTATTTTGTGCAAGGGCGGAGCCCTTGCACAAAATAATAATGTTGCTTTAGATAGCAATTATATTAATCGTGTTCAATTTAATTTTGAAAAGGCATATAATGAAATAACAGATATGCTAAATGGCAAACAATCACTTTCATTCAAACGTGCAGTTTTTTTAGTTGAAAATGCTTATTTCGGTGATAGTTTAAATTATCAACTTTTTTGTTCTAAAATTGATATTTACAAAACAATAGTATTGGCTTATAATAATTCTAATAAATTATTGAACTACTCTTATAAAGATAGTACCACTGAAAACATTAACGCATCACTTTTTAAAGTATTCTCTGACACAATAAGAACTCAAGATGGTTTGATTTTATCAACACCTTTTCAATACAATTTTGATGATGCGTTAGGCTATAAAAAGCATCTAAACTTATTTGTAAACAATTTACTTTATAATAAAAAGGGTAATTGTCGTTCGCTTCCCTATTTGTATAAAATTCTTACCGAAGAATTGGGAACAAAATCTTATTTAGCATTAGCACCAATGCATATCTATATAAAACAACGCAACAAAAAAGTAGGTTGGTATAATGTAGAATTAACATCTGCACAATATCCAAATGATTTCTATCTTGTTTCAACTGGCTATATCAGTCAACAAAATATTATTAGTGGTTTATATATGGATACATTGAGTTTAAGGGAAAGTGTATCTATTTGCTTAATGGACTTATGCAAAGCATATACATCAAAGTTGGGAGCAAATACATCAATAAATTTTCAATTACAATGTGCTAATAAAGCGTTAAGTATTAAATCTAATTATATAGATGCTTTGCTTATTAAACAGCGGCTTCACAAATCACTATGGATAAAATACCAAAAAGAAAATAATATAGATTTGTTAAATCAAAACAAAATAGCGTATAATGAAATTAATAAAAAGTTAATACAACTTGACTATCGCGATGTCTCCGAAGAAACTTTTCAAAAGTGGTATGTCAGTTATCAAAAAAATAAATCTTCGTTTAATAACAATAAAATAAATACTACCTTTAAAACAACAAATGTAAAATGAAAAAATCAACCTCAATTTTAGCCTTTTTGTTTTTCAGCCTTTTTATAAAGGCACAAAACATTCCAAACCCTTATGCCTCTATCGGTAAAAAAGCACCAAAGATGGCAACCGTTACCAATGGTGCTTTTGACGAGTTTTTTATCAAAGACAGTTTAGTTTTAATTAATGGGGATGCTATTAATCGCAAAACAGGCGAGTTAGTTTACTCAAAAGAGGATAACTCGAACGAAATAAAACAACTTCAAAAACAGCAAGATGATAAATTTAGATTCTTAAGTGTCGACCCATTAACTAAAGGTTATCCTATGCTAACTCCTTATCAATATGCAGGTAATAGCCCAATTTCAGGCATTGACATTGATGGTCTTGAATATTTTTATGCGGCAGATGGTAGTTTAATAGGTAAATACGGTACTTCGACAGAAGTATATAAAGTAAACGATGATTATGTTAAAACTGCTAGTAATCTATTAGTTGCTTTACATTCTGCGGATTATGAAAAACAATATGGGAAAGTTGCAGTAAGTTTACTTTTTAAAAATAGTTCAAGTACAGGCATGAATAATGATGAACTAAACACAAGAGCATTCATGTCAACAATTAAACAAACCGAAAACGGAGGCAACGATGCTCTTGGTTATAATTCTAAACATGGTTTTGAAGGAGGTAAAGTAAAAACATTTACAGATAATTCTTATGAAGATGCTCCTAGTGACTATGAAGGACATCCATATGATGGTGAATCGGGAGGAACTGCTGCGGGTGCTTATCAAATATTAAATCCTACATTCAAACTATACAAAAAAGCGTACGAAGGCATAGAAGATTTTAGTCCAGAAAGTCAAGACAAAGTTACATTAGCTATTTTCTCGGAAACAAAATCTTTAGATAATATCAAGAATGGCGATTTAACTTCAGCGGTAAATAAATTAACTAAAAAACCTGTTCAATTCGCTTCGCTTCCAGGCGGTGGGCAAGAAGGGAAAACGACTATGGGGACAGTAAAAACATTGTTTAAACAAAATGTGTCAAATGAGTTAAATGGCAAATCTAACATTGCCCTAAAAAAAGGGACTACGCTTAATTCCGTACCAGTTAAAAAGAAATAATTTTAGTGTTTAATAAATATTCGATTTACAAAATGAAAATTAAAAAAGTAGTCACAATTTTAGGTTTTATCTTTACTATCTCACTTCTGACTTTTTGTGACAATACTAATAGAAAAACAGATGCTGAAATAAAAACTGAAACTATTGACTCCGTATCAAATAAGAATGAAGACTTTAGTATTTCTAATAGGAAAAGAAAAACGATTTCTGATGTAGTAAACAATACATACAAATCAAAATGGTTAAATATTTCAGGAGATACTTTAAACCAGATTTATTCAGCTTTTTTACATTTTAATTTAGAAAATAAAGACGAAGTCGATATTGAATTCAGTCCCGAATGTTGGAGTTCATTTCCTTTAACACTTACCGATTCTACAATACAGGTAATATGGAATCCTAAAATTGATTCTAAGTATGATTTTGAAATAGTAAAAAAGATTAAAAAAAATCTAACGAAGTATCAAAACAAAACCTTTATTATCCTAACTTTAATAAATGATACAACTTTAAATGCTACCTATCCTTATAGTTCATTAATCAATGAGTTAAATAAAAGCGACAAAGACCGTATTTTTTTCACAAAATCTTTTAATATAGATAAACGCTAAAACAATCAGTTGTTTTAAATATTTTAGCGTTCCCCTATCGGGTCAGGCTTTACGCTTTTATCTTTTTATCCTTTCGCTCTTTCCTTTCTATAAAAAGGATAACCGCTACAATCCTTAACGCTTAAAATCCATAATTTTACAAAGCCATTTTTTTGATTACATTTGATAATCTAATCATTTAAAAAAGTAAAATTATGGCATCTACATCAGAAACAGGACATGCAAAAAATGTAGCCAACTTTGAAGATTTAACTTCTTTCTGTCAAGGTTACGGAGCTGCATACAACCCAAGCAAAAACAGCTTAAAACTCGCTCAATTACAAACACAACTCGCAAGCGTTAAAGTAAACATCACTTCCGTTACAAACACAAGCATCGCATTTAATAATGCTGTCAATGCTCGTATGGCTGCATTTGATGGTCTAAAAAAATTATCAACTCGATTGGTAAACGCCTTAGATGTAACCAACGCATCAAAAGAATTGGTAAAAGATGCGAAAACGGTAAATGCAAAAGTACAAGGCTCAAAATTAACAAAAGCAGATGCAGGTAAAACTGCTAAAGCAGTTGACCCAAATGCACCGGTTGTAGAAACTCCAAAAACGATTTCTGCTTCGCAACAATCATATAGTAGTTTAATTGAGCATTTTTCTAAAATGATTGCAATTCTTTCTACCGAACCTACTTATGTTCCTAACGAAAACGAACTAAAAATTGTAACGTTAAATACCCAATTAACTAATTTAAAAAATACAAATACTGCTGTTGTTAATGCTTATACAACTGTTAGCAATTCTCGTATTGCAAGAAACCAATCTTTATACAACCCAACAAATGGACTTTGCGCAACGGCTAAAGAAGTAAAAGCTTATGTAAAATCTCTCTTCGGAGCAACAAGCCCACAATACAAACAAATTAGCGGTCTTGAATTTAAAACCGTTAAGTAATTATAGGTAAATGCAGTAAGGAGCAAACGACCAACATCAGGTAAAAAGTTCCTTACTGCGTTTTCAAACCTCTTAACTGCGGACAAAAAGTTCCTAACTTCGTTAACATATCCTCGTCCCGCATTAACAAACCCCTGACCTGCAAGTATATAATTTTGACCTGCGTATTCAAAGTTAGCTCCTGCGGACATAAAACTGTTAACTGCGTTAACAAATCTCCGACCTGCGACTTCAAAACTCCGACCTGCGGACACTAAAAAGCCGACTTTTATGTTAAAATTGTTAAAATACTTGATAAACCGTTATCTGTTGACCTGTGTTTAGGCTCTCGCACATTTTGCAAACACATTTGGACGCTTCTTTTTAATGGAAGTAATTTATTTTGGCGCCAAATAAGTTTGCAAAATTTCCTCCCCGAACTCACTAGACGTAGAAGAACGAGCGGTTTTTCAAACCGCATTTGCTATCCCTTCTAAAAATTTTAAATTCTTCTTTAGTGTTCCAATAAAATCATTTCGGTAGACAATAAACAAAAAAGCATAAGCATTCGTGCCGACAAGTAATATTATGCAACTAATAAACATTTCGGTAGAACGCCCAGCTACTAACAGCACCTACCCAAAATTGGCGCGGACGTGCGAGTAATAACATTATTTCATTAAATTTACATTTGTGGTTATAGACAGATGGTGTTCCAAAACGCCAACTTCGGGTAGCTGCAAACCGTTATGCGTAATTTGCCCATTGACAATCCTAAGACAATTTTACGGTAGACAACAAGTTTTTTCATTCTAAACTTCTGACACCTCCTCGACAATATTTTTGGCAGACATCGGACAACTACTCGGACTTTTGACCTCGAAAAATGTTTATAGTTTTTTTTCTCCTCCCCTTTTCGGGTTTGACAAACCCGTTTTGGCTATCCTAATTTAGCACATTTGTTTTTTGCAAAAGGCAGGCAAAAAACCAAATAAGTTAAATTCCCACCGCACATAATAGGTCTGCTTCGCAGTTTTTTGCGCATCTTGCGTCCGCTCAGTCAAAAGCGCAAGCCTGCGGCAGCAAAGTATCGTTTATTGTTCAATACTTCTCTTTCTCTTTTAAAGTTTATTAAGACTAAAGAATTATTTATTCTTATTTTGTAAATTTCAACTCTATAACAATATTTATTTATAAGTTTACTTGAACAAGATTTAATTAGCAATTAATAATCTTAAATTCAAAATATATTATTCGAAAATGAAAATATTTTTACTTTCTTTTTTTTTGTTATTGTATTTCTTAAATTCCTTTTCGCAAGGTCTTAATTCTAAAAATGACGGATATGCTCAATTAACTTCATCAAAGGATACATCATTAATTATAAATGGAATCAAAATATGTGATAGTTTAAATAAGTTTCATGAATACGAAAAGTCGTTAATTAAATCAAAAGAACTTTTATTTTCAGCAGAAAAAATAAATTATATAAACGGAGTAGCTGATATATATCGTTCAATTGCCTACTCCTATAAGGGGCAAGGAAATTTATATAAAGCAAATGATAATTTTCTTTTTGCTCTAAAGTATTATGAAGAGAATAACAATATTAATAAGGTAATTGAGATGTATGAAATAATTGGCGTTTGTTTTGATTTACAAAATAACTTTCAGCTTGCTTTGAAGTATTATTTAAAATGTCTGAAATTAAAAAGTAAAACAAATAATCCCAAGTCGTTTTTTACATTATATAACAATATCGGCTGCTGCTATATTGGTAAAACAGAGCATGATAGTGCTTTACTATATTTTCACAAAGCTTTGGATTTATCCGAAACAATAAATAGTAAAAACAAATTAGCAGCACTATATCTTAATATTGGTAACGTATATAAGGAAAAAAAAGACTATTTAAATGCTTTGCATTGGAATTCTAAAGCGCTAGCATACAGCCAAAATCTGCCGAATGAGTTAGATAAAGCCAATTTATATTTGGAAATAGGATTAGATTATCAATTATTGAATAAAATAGAATTAGCAAACAAATATATTGATACAGCTATAATTTATAGCGATAAAATTTCAAACATATTAGAAAGACACGAATTTTACACACTATTTATTGACTATTATACAAAAGCAAAAAACTATAAAAAAGCAAATGAGCTCCTTGTTAAAAAAATGGGACTAAAAGACACCTTATTTAATGAACAATTAGCAAAGGGGAATTCTGAATTGATTTTTAAGTATGAAGCTATTAAGAAAGACAAAGCAATAATAATTAAAGACAAAGAACTATTAAAACAATCAATTATTTCACATAGAAAGGATGTTACCAATTATTTTCTAATAACATTTTTAACATTCCTTTTCATTGTTATAGTATTTATGCGTTTAAGAATAAAAACAAAGGAAAAAACAAACTTAATGCTAGATATAAAAAATAAAGAAATTGAAGTAAAATCTAAAGAAATAAAAGAGCAAGCTGTACTCTTAGCAAAATTTCAAACTCAAATGAATCCGCATTTTATTTTTAATGCCCTTACTGGTATGCAAGCATCTATTATAGCAGAAGATTATGCGAAATCACTCAATCAATTGCAAAAATTTTCAAAATTAATGCGTTTAACTTTAAATCTCTCTAGTGAAGAATACATCAGCATAGAAACAGAAATAGATTATATTAATCAATATATTTCGTTTGAACTTGATAGATTTGTAAATAAGTTCACATTAAGTGTCTATATTGATTCTGAAATTGATTCTAATAATACACACATACCGCCAATGCTAATTCAACCAATAATTGAAAACTCTATTAAACACGCTGGCTTAAATAAAATTTCTAACGGTAATATCAACATCAATATCTCCTTGATTGAGCATTCGACTAACATTTACCTATTAAAAGTAATTGTATCAGACAATGGATTTGGATTTAATCTGGATTTACTTAATCGAAAAACAAACTCTAAGGGTATAAATATTACGAAACAAAGGATTAAAATTGCTACTGAGGCTTTACCTAATAATATTGATTATTTTATAATTGATTCCAATACTGTTGGCATTAATAAAGGTACTTTCACAACATTTTATTTGCCTTATAAAACTAACTTAAACAACTAATTTATTATTATCTTAGCTTATTATGGTGTGCGTAATTATAGATGATGATTCTTCCTGCATTAGTTCGTTAGAATTGATGATTAAGAAATACTACCCAAACATAAAAAGTATTTATTCAGCTCAAACAATTGACCTGGGTTATGAGTTAATTATAAAGCACAAACCTGATGTGGTATTTTTGGATATTGAAATGAACGGTGAAACTGGTTTCGATTTGTTTTTAAAAATCCCTAAACCTTCATTTGCAACTATATTTGCTACCTCACACGATAAATACATGCAAAGTGCTATAAAAAATGCTTGCTTTGATTATTTACTAAAACCAATTGACACAAAGGAATTAGTAGAAACATTAACAAGATTGGAGGTTCAAATAAATGAAAAGTCAATAACTTCTAAATTCTCCGAATTATTAAATAACATATCTTTAAATTCATCTCAAGATAGTAAAATAGCGATTCCTACTGCAAAAGGATATGTGTTTTTAACTGTCGATGAAATAATTTGTTGCTTTGCGGATGGAAAATATACTACTGTATATGGACAAACTTTTGAAAAGATAACTTCAACAAAAAATATAGGTGAATTTGAGACGTTTTTAAGCAGATCAATCTTTTTCCGATGTCATAGGTCTTGGATAATTAATATTAAAAGGATTAAATCATTTTCAAAAGGTGATAACGTTATTGTTTTATCTAATGGGGTTAAAGCTGACTTATCATCTCGCAATAGAGACGAATTTATGAAGCTGTTTAGTGTTTTTTAGTTCTTTACGTTCAATCCTTAAAACACCTATTTGGAGGATAAAACAGACAGTTTCATTAAGACTTAAAAAACATATAGTATGTAAAAGTATATTCGCTGTTTAAACATTAAATCTTAGTCAAACTTTTTAAATTTTATTCAAACTTTAACATGAAGAAACGAATACTAATACTTAGCCTTTTAACCCTTCTAATTTCTGATAATTTAGTCTCACAGCCAACTTACCCAACTCCTTACGGAGTATTCTGCAGTTGTGGACCAACAACTGGAACTGGATTCGGTTCAGTTGACCCTACTATTGCTGCGCTTCCTTTTGTAAAAGGTATTTTGGTAAGGGTAGCTTGGAATTTAATCGAACCAACGGAAGGAGCTTACAATTGGTCGTTGATTGATAATCAAATTTCTGCAGCTAATTCCTACAATAAAAAAATATCACTGGCAATTGGTAATGGGAAAGCCATTCCAAACTGGGTTTATACGGCAGGCGCTCAACAACTAACAGCCACTGTGCCTTTTTTAGGGGCAATAAATATTGCAACCCCATGGGACGCAACATATTTAACTAAATGGAAAAATTTTGTACAGGCTTTGGGAAATCGTTATAAGAATGATACGACCATTGTTTTGGTATATATAACTAACTCTTCAACCAACGGAATTGAGATGCAAGTGCCAACCACCGTTACTCCTAGTTGGAATTCTATTGGATACACCACCACAAAAATGATAGCGTCTTGGGACACAATTGTTAATGCCTTTGACGCTGCTTTTCCAAACCATTTTCTTTCCAATGATTTTCATCCTGTAAATGGTAGCAATGTTGTTGCTGACTCGGTATATATATATGCTAACAGTAAAATTGGGGCGAGATATGGAGCTAGCGCATGGTGGTGGACACAGCACAATACGACAGTATATCCTGCTCAATATTTAATCCTTCAAAATTCCACTTCGTCCAATAATTTTTCAGGTATTCAGATGGCTTACAATGGCACTTCAGATTCAGCTTCATTTGGTGCCGGGGGTATGCCTGCGGCATTACAATTGGCCATTTCAAATAATGTGTGTTATTGGGAAATTTGGAATCAAGATTTGTTAAACCCAAATTTTACAACACTTTTAACTAATGCAAGTTGCTCTACAACTGGACTTAATGACTTTAATGAACTAACTGATGGTTTAGCGATATTTCCAAACCCAGCAAATAATTCGTTAACGATTAAAATTCAAAACTCAAACCAACAAATAAATAAAGTAACAGTCTATAACAGTATTGGTCAGATTGAAATCAAAACAACTATCAATCGAGATGAGAACTCAACTTTAGACCTTAAAAAACTTAGTAACGGTGTCTATTTCTTACGAATTGATTCAAACGCAAATAAATCACTAATTAAACGCTTTGTTGTATCGAAATAAAAAGAGTATAAAGGGAATTATCCCTTCCCAGTTAGCAAGAGAATTTAAATATAATTAAAAAAGTTTTGGAAAATAATATTGTTAATGTTCTGTGAAATGGCATAAAGCAGATTTATCATCTCGTGTTAGAGACAAATTTATGAAGCTGTTTAGTATTTTTTAGTCCTTTACGTTCAATCCTTTAAATATCTATTTCGAGGGTTAAATTATTCGTTTCATTAAGTTTTTAATTTTTTTTAATATTTGGCGTTACCTTCGGTTAACTTAATTTCATTAAAATCATTAATTATGAAAAAACTAATATTAATTACAATTTTAATTTACGTTAATTCGCTTAAAGCCCAAATAAGTGGCTTTACTCTAACGGGAAGCCCAACAAGCACAAATGGTGCAACTTGGACCTATCAAGCAACAGTTGGCTCTGTTATATATGATTTAAAAGGTACGTTATTCGCTCCAATTGGTACTGGAAAATTCCCGTCAGTTATTGTTAATCACGGCACGGGCGGTAATACAAATCTGAACGGTTATAGCGATAAAATTTGTAAAAAAATGGTTTCGTGGGGCTATGTTTGTATTGCTACAAACTATACGCATTCTGGCGGTGGAGCCCCCTGTGGTTCTCCCGGATTATGCGATACAGTAGAGTTTGGCGCAAGCTCAAATAATTTTTTAAGAGCAATGAAATGTTGGGAAATTTTAGCTTCGCTTGCATATACCGATACAAATTGCATTGCTGCCTTTGGGCATAGTAGAGGCGCTTTTTTAACAACTGGTTTAATAGGGACTTTCCCTAACAAATTTAGTTGTGCTGGCCATACGGCAGGAGGAGTAGGACATCCAACAGATTTTACATTTCCAACCACGGCAATGGTAAATAATATTACCAAACCATATATTTTCCATCATGGTACAAGCGATAATATTGTAAACATTATTTATGATAATAACATTGATTCAATGCTTACAGTCAATAATATTACTCACCAATACTATACATATACTGGTTATACGCATAATACTATTACTCAAGATACATTAATGTTTTCTCGAACAAAAACATTTTTTAATCAACACATTTGCAATTCTATAACTGGCTTGAATAATAATAAATTTGCAAAACAAACTATTTCTATTTATCCTAACCCATCATCAAACTATATTCAAACTAATCTGGATGAGCTATCTGAGTTTAAAATCTTTAACATTACATGGGAGCTGTTGTTTTCAAAAACAGTATTGCCAAATGAAAAAATTGACATTTCAAGTTTGCCAACAGGCATTTATATATGTAGGATAAAAATTGGAAATGAAGAGTCTAATCAAAAAATTACAATTATTAAATGAGAAAATTAATTGCGATAATAAGTTTGTACTTTGCAGTTAATGCAAATGCACAATTTACAGGACATAGTGGTGTTTATTATTTGGGAACTTCAGACATCGCAATCCCTCAATCTACTTACAATAACCCGAATATTTCGGGGGTAGTCTGCAGATTTAGGTGGAAAAATTTGGAACCATTTCCCGGTGTATTCAACTGGTCTTTTATAGACGGAGAAATACAAAAAGCCACAATAGCAAATAAAAAAATTTGCATTCAGCCATTAGATGCTCCTAATTGGATTAGTACTTCCTTAGGTGCACAGGGATATAATTATGTGGACGGTAATGTTAACCATCCAACTTATGGACAGGTTTTAACTAACGTTGTTCCTTTTGATAGTATTTATTTAAGTAGGGTACGAAATTTACTATTGCAACTTTCAATTAAATATGCGAATAATCCAACCGTTTCATATATTAATGCTATTGGTGGGCAAATTTCAAGAGGAATGCCTAACGATGTAGTAACTGATACGACAACAATGGCAACAGCACCCTTTTGGTCAACGTATAATTACAATGCAGACAGCGTTGCAATAGAGATGAATTCTATGATAGATTATTATATGACTTTATTCCCAACCACTCCTTTATGGTGTTCTGTGGATTATGTATCTTTTGAGCAACAAGCATCAAATAGAGCAAGAAATTATTTGGCATCATTATACACCAATCACGGTATTCAAAACTATCCTGATAGATTTGGTTTATGGCGTGAAGATATTGCAGGTTGCAATCCCAATTTATCCACTCTTACAACCACCTCTCATTGGTATATAATGCAACAAAACCCTTGTAGAACTGGTGCTCAAATGCTTTGGAATGTTCAAGACGGTCCAGTAAGGATGAATCAATGCGGTATTTTACCAAATACAAAATCAGTTGTTTTGGATTCGGCAGTAAATAAGGGAATAGCGTTAGGAATGCGTTATATAGAAATATATGGAAGCGATGTTTCAGACACTTCTCTTATATCATCAATACAACAAGCTAATAGTAATCTTATTGCTAAGGGGTTGTTTTGTAATACTGCGGCAGGCCTAAATGAGCCGACAAATGATAGTAAATTTTCAATTTACCCCAATCCTGCATCTAATCAAATCTTTATTATAACAGACTTATTCAATAATAAACCCTTTGAATTTGCTCTATATAGTGTTGTCGGTCAAAAGATGATTTCAGAAAGCAACCATACCAAAAACACGATAGACATTTCAGTTTTAGAAAACGGTATCTATCTACTTGAAATTAAGTTTGAAAAAATGCGATTAACTAAAAAAGTAATCATAAATCACTAAAACAATGAATAGATTATTTCTAACAGCCATACTGTTTTTATGTATAAACAGTGCGTTTTCCCAGTTAGCTGGGCTTACAATTACAGGAACTCCAACAAGCACAAATGGTGCAACTTGGACTTATCAAGCAACAGTTGGCTCTGTAACTTATGATTTAAAAGGTATATTATACGCTCCTATTGGTACAGGAAAATTCCCTTCTGTAATTGTAAATCACGGAAGCGGAGGTAATACAAATCCAGGTGGATATAGTGATAATTTATGTAAGCAAATGGTTACATGGGGGTATGTGTGTATTGCTGTAAACCTTACTCAATCAGGAGGGGGTGTTCCTTGTGGTTCGCCTGGTAATTGTTATACGACAAATTGGGGAGCAAGCAATGACAATTTTCTAAGAGCAATGAAATGCTGGGACATATTAGCTTCATTGGCTTATACCGACACCAATTGTATAGCAGCATTTGGCCATAGCCGAGGCGCTATGTTAACAACAGGCCTACTTGGAACCTTTCCCAATAAATTTAGTTGTGCCGGACATACGGCAGGAGGTGTTGGACATCCTACAGATCTTACTTACCCAACATATACAATGGTAAATAATATAAACAAACCGTATATATTGCATCACGGAACAATCGATCCTATTGTAAATATTATTTACGATGATAAGATTGATTCAATTTTTACGGTCAACAGCGTCACACATCAATATTACACTTATGCAGGCTATGACCATGGCACAATGAGTCAGGACACGCTAATGTTTTCACGAACAAAGGCATTTTTTAATCAACACATTTGCAATTCTACAACTGGCTTGAATAACAATAAATTTGCAAAACAAACTATTTCTATTTATCCTAACCCTTCATCAAACTGTATTCAAACTAATCTGGATGCAACATTTGATTTTCAAATCTTTGATATTACTGGGGAGCTATTGTTTTCAAAAACGGTATTGCCAAAGGAAAAAATAGACGTTTCTAGTTTGCCAACAGGTATTTATACATGTAGGATAAAAATTGAAAATGAAACGTCTAATCAAAAAATTACAATTATTAAATGAGAAAATTACTTACGATAACAAGTTTGTTCTTTGCAATTAATGCACTGGCACAATTTACCGGTCATAGTGGGGTTTATTATTTAGGCACAGCAAATATCCCTATTAGTACAACACAATATAGCAACCCTAATATAAGTGGCGCAGTAGTTCGGTGTAGGTGGAATGACATAGAATCAACACCAGGAAATTTCAATTGGTCTTTTGTTGATGGAGAAATTGCAAAAGCAGTTACATACAATAAAAAAATTTCACTTCAACCATTAGGAAAGCCGGATTGGCTTGATAGTATAGGTGTACAGAAATATTTTTACATTGAAAAAAGTACATTTAGTCCGAATTTTGGGCAAGTAGTTTCTGATATTATACCATGGGATAGTATCTATGTGAAAAGATACAAGCAATTTTTAGTACAGATGGCGAATAAATATGCGAATAATCCCGTAGTAACATATGTAAATGCAGTTGGGGGTAATTTTTCAAGAGGTCTTCCAGATACAGTTATTGTTGATACGGTGACTTTAGCAAAACAAGCATTTTGGGTGACTTATAACTATAATGCGGATACGTTAGGCCATTTAATGAACAACATAACAGATTATTATATGTCCTTATTTCCAACAACACCAATGTGGTGCTCTGTAGATTATGTAACCTATCAGCCTAATGCAAGTGGGCAACCTAGAAATTATTTAGCTTCCATTTATTGTAACTACGGGATAACAAACTACCCTGATAGATTTGGTTTATTTAGAGAGGATATCTCAGGATGTAATCCCAATTTCTCAAACATCGCAACTACCTCTCATTGGTATATAATGCAACAGAATCCTTGCAGAACAGGTGCTCAAATGCTTTGGAATGTTCAAGATGGTCCAGCAAGAATGAATCAATGCGGTATTTTACCAAATACAAAATCGGTTGTTTTGGATTCTGCAGTTAAGAAAGGCCTAGCTTTAGGAATGCGTTATTTAGAAATTTATGGCTCTGATATTGCAGACGCATCACTTGTTACCTCTATACAACAAGCAAACACAAACCTAATAGCCAAAGGTTTGTTTTGTAATCCTACGACAGGTTTTAATGAGCCTACAATTGAAAAAGAGTTTTCAATTTACCCCAATCCAGCAAATGACAATGTGTCAATTATATTACCCGAAACCCTAAACTATATAGGTCAAATTTCCATACTCAATTCATTGGGAATGGAAGTGAAAACGATTAACTTAACCAACTCAGCACAATTCAATATTGCCGAATTACCAATTGGTCTTTATTTTGTTAAATTGAAAAACTATCCAAACCAGCAAACGAAATTTATAATACAGTAAATTGGATTTTGTTAAAGAATTCTATAGCCTAATATTATACTATTGATAGATATGCAAATAATTTCATACCAAATAAAAAAAGAATCATACAATATTTGAAAATCATGGCATCAACTTCCGAAACAGGTCACGACAAAAACGTAGCTAATTTTGAAAATTTAATTTCATTTTGTGTAGGCTATGGAGCAACGTACAATCCAAGTAAAACAAGTTTAAAAGTTCCACAATTGCAAACACAACTCGCAAGTTGCAAAGGCAAACAACGTATAACAGCACCTTTGCGTCAGCGGGCGGAAGTATAAGTTTTTTGCTTGTAATTTTGCCTGCTTCGCAGAAAGTTGTATTTTCATACAAGCAAAAAAAGAGGCAGCATTTCGGCTACTAGTTTAGTTTTGTGGGTTTAGACAGTTTAGTGTTCCCAAGCCCGCCGAACGCAAAGCTGCAAACCGTTAGCGGGCATTGTAAAAAAATGAAAACAGAATACTTAAAAATAATCCCGACGCTTGATGTTCTTAAAGACAATGAGATTGAATTAGCGTCAAAACTATTTGAATTCAAAATTTTTCAAAAAGGTGACTGTATCATAAAACCTGGCACTAATTCACATAATATTTACTTTCTTTTAACTGGCTTGGTTTATTCACAAAATACTGATGAAAAAATAAACTGGTATGAATTCGAAGGTCAATCATTCGCGGATATTGAAAGTGTATTTTTTAATAAGAGATGTGAGCAATATATTCGCTGTGCTGAAAATTCCTCTGTCGTATTTATCAATAAAGATAACCTCATGCAATTAGTGAAAGCAAATCATAAATGGGCTGTTTGGTATGGGTTGTTTTTAGAAAACATTACTCAAAGATTGTATTACTATTACCAAAGCTTATTAGTTAAAGATGCCTCCCAGCGATATAATGAACTAATTGAAGTGCATCCTGAGATTCTTCAACGCATACCTCTAGGACACATTGCATCCTATCTTGGCATATCTCAGGTTAGTTTAAGCAGAATTAGGGCAGGAAAACAAAAAAAATAGAACTAGGCTCTTATTTTTAACATATGTAAAAAAAAAATCTATTCTTGAGATTTACATTTGTATAAAATTGTCTATGTATATCAAAGAAATTCTTGTAAACTTTATTTACTACTCTACTTTTTACAGTATAGTTGCTGGTTCGTTATACATAATTTTCTGGGTATTATATGCGCAGAAATTATCAAATCTTAGAATACAAATCAAAAGAATAAGTACAATCAAACACATTAAACACGATTTTTTATATTCATTACAATCAATTGCTATTTCGTCCATATTAATAACGTTTCTTTTCGCAGCTTATTCAAAAGACAAAACACAAATTTATTCAAGTTCTTCATCATATCCTTATTTGTACACTATTATAAGTGTATTTATTGTTCTTTTTGTTGATGATACATTTTTCTATTGGTCTCATAGGCTTATGCATCATCCTAAATTATTCAAGTACACTCACAAGGCTCATCATTATAGTATTGACCCAAGCCCTTTTACTTCATTGGCCTTTCAACCAATTGAAACATTGCTAGAGAATTTTGTGGGGATTATACTTCCATTTATTTTGCCTATTCATTGGAATGTGATTTTAATTTGGCAGTTCATTTCCTTTACCAATAATTTTATTGCTCATTTAGGTTACGAAGTATATCCGGCATTTTGGATTAAATTACCCTTCCTAAAACTTAAAACAACCTCCACACATCATAACATGCATCACCGATATTTTAATGGCAACTATGCTTTGTATTTTACTTGGTGGGATAGGCTTATGGGTACTGAAATTAAAGAATATGAAAGCTCATTTTTAAATGTTCATAAACGTAAATAAAATCAAAAATTATTCACATGAAAACAATATATATTCTTCTCCTAATCAACCTTAACTTAATTTTAAATCAACCTTCAATTATAGGTAATTGGAAGACAGACCTAGATAATTCAATAATAAAAATTGATATCCTTAATAACGTAATTGAAGGGAAAATTATTAAATCGGATGACCCTAAGAACATTGGAGTTATTGTAATTAAATCTGTTAAGAACAATCAGGGTAAATACAAATGTGAAATATATGATCCTAAAGTAAAAAAGTACTTTGATGCTACAATAGAATTATTAAATCAAAACAAACTTCAGGTTAAAGCTTCATGTTGCTTTGGACTCTTTAGTGAAACATATATCTGGAATAGACAATGAAGCAGTAACTTGTAATCCTCCCTTAATTAGCAGTCATTGTAAAAAGCCCTAAAAATGGAATTAGAAAGACAAAAATTGAAAGTTCATAAATCACTACAAGAACTATTCGGACAAGAGACAACAAAACTTGACCTTTTTTTAATCTTATTAGGTTCAATCGCGTTGACAGTTACAACACAAATAATTGATTCAGGTAATGATTTATCTTTCATAAAAAGAGTAACTCTTGCATTAATAACTTTGGATATAGGTGGAGGAATAATCGCCAATTTTACTGAGGGGACAAATAATTACTATGCTGAAAACATAAAAAAACGTTATCTATTTATTGCAATTCATATTCTACAACCGCTAATTTTGAATTGGATTTTCCTAAATAATTCATTCTCAATTTTGACTATTACTTTTTTTACTTTGATTAGTGCATTCATTGTTACAAGTATAAAACAAAATACTACTCAAAAAGCTGTAGCTGCAACATTGACATTAATTGGTTTAATTTTAGCATTTTCACTTTGCTTTTCAACCACAACACTTCATTTAATTTTACATATTTATTCAATAAAATTAATTTTAGCATTTTCAGTAAATTGGACAACTTTAAATAAATAAAATGGAAATAGTTTTAAAACCAATAGCGACAGTTAAAAATTCAAGGACAGAACCAATAGATGATAATTGGGAAGCAATTATTGCTGAAATTGAACTTGCTGACGATATTCCAACAGAAGCATTTGACAGCATTACAGATTTTTCTCATCTCGAAATAATTTACTATTTTGACAAAGTAAAAAATGATGCTGTCGTTTTTTCAGGCCGACCAAGAGGCAATCCAAATTATCCATTAGTAGGCATTTTTGGGCAACGCAAAAAAGATAGACCAAACCAAATTGGGCTTACGACAGTTGAACTATTAGAACATAAAGGTAGGACAATAAAAGTTAGATTTCTTGATGCTATTGACGGAACTCCCATTTTAGACATTAAACCTGTTTTCAAAGAGTTTCAACCCAAAACTGAAATTAGACAACCTATTTGGGTAGCTGACTTAATGAAAAATTATTGGAAATAAAACAACGAACCGCTAACAGCGGTTAGAACGCAGTCAACAAATTGAAAAGGTTTATTCTCTGCATATATTAAAAACATTAAACAAAAAAAGCCCTGCAAAACAGGGCTTTTTAATTTAAATAATTGAATAATTATTCAACTTTTATGCAACCGTCTTTTATAGTTATTTTTGCGCCATTTTTTACTTTTACCCAGCCACAAGAAGTTTTAATTTCAACTTCTGAAGCACTTGTTTGAATAGAGGTAGCGCCACTTGTAGACGCATTAAATTCAACTTTTTGAGTTGACCCGTTAGATTTTACTTCCATGGTGTACTTTTGCGAATCTTTGTTGTAGTAATCAATTGTAAACGCACTTGCAATAGTTGTAACCAACAAAAATGCTGCCGATAATAAAGTTTTTAATTTCATGTGTTTTGTTTTTTAGTTTATTAATACTATCAAATTTACATTTTTTTAATTCGTTTTTCAAAATTTATTGCCATTTTTTATAGATATTTATTACTACCTTAATTCTTAGCTATGAAAATAGATAAAACTAAAAACGCAGTAAGCATTTTTAATAAATACGCCAAAGAGTATGCCGGCAAGTTTATGGATGTAAGCATGTATGCGGCTTCCTTTGATTTTTTTTGTGAAGCCATTAAATCACAAAATGCTGAAGTATTAGAATTGGCTTGCGGCCCTGGAAACATTACAAAACACCTTTTAAACCAACGTCCTGATTTTAAACTTTTAGGGTTGGATTTGGCCCCAAATATGGTTGACTTGGCAAAAGAAAATAATCCATCCGCCCAATTTAAAGTAATGGATTGCCGAGACATTTTAATACTTAACAAAAAGTTTGATGCAATAATGTGTGGTTTTTGTTTACCTTATTTATCGCAAGAAGAAACTACACAATTAATTAAAGACTCGGCCATACTTCTTAACACAAATGGATTAATTTACCTAAGCACCATGGAAGATGATTACGAGAAATCTGGATTTAAAAAAGGAAGCAAGGGCGATGAAATTTTTATGCATTACTATAAAGAAGATTTTTTAAGCAAAATTTTTGCTGAAAACGGTTTTACAATTTTAAAAACTGAACGTATTTATTCTCAGATGTTAGAAGAAACAGTAACCGATTTAGTGATAATTGCAAAAAAATAATATCTTTAATATTCATTAAGCTAAAATATTACTAAATAATGAAAACGATACACGTGCTTATACTTGCTTTTTTTATTTTCAGTGCGCCGTTTCAAATACTAGCACAGACTTCAAAAACTGATTTAAAAATTAATTATAGCCATGTACACAAAGAGTCTTCAAAAGATTCCCATTCAATTATTGAAAAATGGGTTTTAGAAAACGGGGCTTTAAATTATTCAAAAAGTTACACAGGCAGGTTAGGTAAAAAATCTCCCGAAAAAAAACAGCAAAATTTATCTGACGAGCAATTAATCTTGGTAAAAAAATTACTAAACGAAAAAGAATTGTACAAAAACATCCCTTCACCAAAATACTCCGATTTTAAAAGCCCCTATACGGCAATTCACGTAAATCTAATCCTCAAAAAAAATACTGAATCGTTTGAAATTGACCTTTACGAAGTAGTGGAAAGCATTACAAAAAATCCAACCTACAGTGATATTAAAACCTTAGAAAACTTATTAAACTCCTTTCTTAAAAAATGAAGGTTACGTTTGTTCCTTTTTAATAAACGTTTATAATCAATAACCTTACTTTAAATAAAATTTTTCTTTTTAAAAATATTTAAACTGTAGCTTTAATCCATAAACCTAAAAATGAAATTACTATGAAACTAAAATCATTCTTTTATAAAGCCGCAATGGTATTATTTATGACAACAACAGTTAAGAACGCAAGCGCACAAGACATTCCTTTAACTCAATTTGACAAAAACGCTATTGAGGTAGTTCAAAAATTTATGGATGCAATTAATGCTAATCCAAGCGATGAAAATGCTGCGGCTACTGCGGCAATGCCATTTATTCATAATTCGGAGTATGATAATTCGGGTTCAGCACTAAAAAAGGATCGTATGGATTTTAGTTTTAAAAAGGCTTGGCAAAATGCCAAATTTTACGAAACGCCTATAAAAATTACTCGCATTCAAAAACAAGGTCTAACCGGTATTGGTTTTGGTGCTACTGCTCAATTGGGTTCATCCTACAAAGTGTTTTTAGCTAAAAAATCGGGTGTGGCCGGTATGCCAGCGGCTGTGCATGTTTTTATTCCTCAGGATGGAAGCACACCAAAAGTACATTATTACGGTAGTTTGTAATAACTTATTTTCTCCCAAAGTCAGCGGGATTTTCGCCCCAGGCTTTGGTTTCCCATTTTAATAATTTGTTGGTGTAGGTATTTTCTTTCAACCATTTTTCGGCACGAGTCATTAAATCAAACAGTTCCTTATTATGTGGCGTGCAAGGGTGATTGGTTTTTTGTTGTTTTTGCTTTACCCAATTTATAGCAATTTTACTGTCGCTGTATATTGGCAAAGTAATGTTGTTTTTTTTGCAGTGTGAAAGTGCATGAACAATGGCTAAAAACTCCACAATATTGTTAGTGCCATCGGCATATGTTTTGCTTTTAAAAATTACTTCTTTGGTTTCGGTATTTACGCCTTGGTATTCTGCAATGCCGGTTGACCCACTGCAAGCGCCATCGACACTTATACTTGGTAAAATAGGTTTGCCTAATAATTTTAATTGGCTTTGAGTTAATGGTGGTTTGTTTATGGTTTTACCAATATACTCTTCGCTGAGGCCATTAAAAGCTCTGGTGGCCATAGCTAGTGTTTCAAACGATTTATAAATGGCGCCTTCGTAGCCTCTTATTTGAGCATTACAGGCATCCCAGTTGTTAAACACACCTGTTTGCCTACCCTTCCACACAACATAATATTTTTGCTTTGCCATTAACTTATTTCTGTTTTTTAATATTACGAAATACAATTGTTTTTAAATCTCTTTCCAACTTTTTCTTGATAAAAAGTTGGGCAAAAATCAAGGCTTCTTAAAATTTAGCTAAAATCTATTTTGCTTTTATGCCTGATTATTTAAGCGCTTCGCGGGAGGCAAAAATAATCTTTCTCACTAGCCACCTCTTATAAAAGCAAAAGATTTTTAACGCTAAATTTTAAAATGCCTGTATTACTTTAAACTTAATATTTTTGCTTTGCCATTTATTGTAATTCCATATGATACAAATCTAAATCTTTTGCCCAATAATCTTTTTTATAATACAGCGTTTTAAACCCAAATTTTTCGAAAAAAGGATAAGAATATTGAGTGGTACCTAAAGCAATTTTAGTATTTGGATACATTTGCTTGGCAAGATGAATGCGATACTCCAACAGTTGCTTTCCCAAACCTTGCTTGTGAACATTTTTATCAATCATGCCCCAACACATCACAACATGTTTTTCATTTATAAATTCTTTAGGTTCACCTAAAGCAATGCCGCCAGACCCAACAATTACATCATCTCTTAAAACCACATAATAGGGGCTATCATTTTCATCTAAAAATTGTGAAAACAGAGGCAGTTCTTCTTCAGCAAAATATTTTGGAACATTTGAATTAAATATATTTACTAAAAAAGGTTTGTGCTCGGCTAAATATGGCTTAATACTTATCAATTTATTGTTGCTCAATAACCTTTGGCACTTTAAAATAGTCGCTGTCTTTACGTGGCGCATTTTTTAAAGCATCTTTATGGGTAAGTGTTATTTTAGGCTCATCGTTTCGTAAAATATTTTTTTCTTCGGTCATGTAAATTAAAGGCTCAATGTTAGAAGTGTCTAACTCATTCAATTTATCAATAAAACCAAGCATTCGGTTCATGTCGTTTAAAATTTGCGTTTTGGAATCATCATTAAATTCTAATCTGGCTAAATGAGCCACTTCATCTACAGTTTTAATATCGATTTTATTTGCCATAATACTTTTTAAGTTCTTGTTGAGTAAAATTAAACACTTTTTCTTTTAATTCATTAATATTTTCGTTGGTCATTCCCTTAGTTTCTATTGGGTCTCCTACAAAAATATCGGGTATCCCAAATCTGCCATTACTTTTAAAATAGCCTCCATTTTGCAAAAACCACCAGTTATTTAAATTTACAGCCGGCACAATTGGTACTTGTTTTTCAATAGCTAATTTAAAGGCCCCGTTTTTAAATGGACGTAATTTACCACTTTCGCTAATGGTTCCCTCAGGATATATTACCACGCTTAACCCTTCATCCAGCTTTTTTCCGCAATCGGTAAATGCTTTATGAGCGTCTGTTACACTTTTACGGTTAACCGGTATATCCAAATAAATAAAAAAATATTTAAACAAAGGTATTTTGAGAAGTTCGTACTTCCCCATATAAACAGCTGTGTGGTCAATAAAAAAAGGACTAAAAATAATATCTAAATACGAGGTATGGTTGGCCACAAATATACATGGCTGAGGCATTTTATATTTTTTTGTTTGATACCTTATAACAGGGAATAAAAAAGATAAATAGGCACTACTCTTGCCCCAAAACCGCTTTAAAGAATAAACAAACTCAAACTTTTTAGTTCGAAGGGCCACATAAAAAAAAGGAAATAGTATTAAGAAAATGGTTATAAAAACAAGTACAAACCATAGTTTCCAGATTGGGGACAATATTAATTTCAAAATTTTCACGGTATACAAAGTTAAATAAACTTTATTAACTCTATTACTATTGAAAAACAAAGAAGTAATTGAGGTTGAATGTTTTAAAAAAACAAAAGTTAACAAATAAATACTTTAGCTTAACAAAAATTTCAAAATCTTAACATTTAAATAACATTTAATAAAAGTTGTTTGTTTTTATATTAACTTTGCGCTAATCTTCATTTCTACTCAAAGTAATTAAATTATCATGAAAAAAATCTACAACAAAGTTATTGCAGCGTTTGCATTAGTAATTGTAATGCAGTCTGTTTCGTTTGCCCAATGCATTTCAACAACTCCATTTGGTGGCGCCACAATGACAAGCACGGTGCCTGGTCAATTTGTAACGGGGTCAACCTGTAATTATGGTGGCGAATATGCCCCAATTACCTTTAGTGTTACTGGTATTTTTAGCTTTAGCACCAACGTAGCTACTGATTATATCACTATTACAGATAATAGTAATAACGTAATTGCATTTGGAATTACACCTTTAACTTCAGTAAACATTCCAAGTTTAGGTGTTTATTATTTTCACATTTCAGCTTCTGGTCCACCAAGCTGTACCACACAAAATACTTGTAGGTCTTCTGTCGTATTCGTTCCGCTTCCAAATTGTTCGGGTGCTCCAAGTGCAGGAACTGTTCCTGCAAGTTTTTCAATTTGCCCAAACTCTTCAGCTGTAATTACCGCTACTGGGGCTACAGCAGCAACTGGCATTACTTACCAATGGCAACAATCTGCTTCAGCGGGCGGACCATGGACAAACGTAACCACAGGGACGGGTTTTAATACAACCAGCTTTACAACTCCAACTTTAAGTACTCAAACTTATTATCAAATGGTAGTTACGTGTACTACAAGTGCACTAAGTGCAACATCATCCGTTTTATCTGTAAATCCAAATAATCCTTTTACTTTATGTTATTGTAACTTAAGTTTAGGTGGAAGTGGTTGTTCAGGGGATTATATTACGAATGTTTCTGTATTTACAACTCCTTTAAACAATACCTCTGTTTGTAATAGTACTCCTTTAAATGGCACTTACTCTCTGTTTAATCCAGGTGCAGGAACAACTGCTACATTAAATGCCGGAGCAAGCTATTCACTATCAATAAATACAACTGCCAATAACATCATTTCGGTATGGATAGATTACAATCACAGTGGCACTTTTGATATAGGTGAACACACTCAAATATGCACAACCTCAACACCAAGTGTAGCTACAATTGCTGTTATTACTATTCCTGCCTCATCTTTAACAGGGCCTACGGGTATGCGTATTCGTTCAAGAGCTACGGGTAATACAAATGGTCCCGGAGATGCATGTACAAATTTCGGTTCTGGCGAATGTGAAGATTATGTTGTAACCATTGGTCCTGGTGTAATTTGTTCAGGTGCCCCAGCTTCTAATTCCGTAACTAGTAATGTTACTTCTATATGCCCGGGTTTAAATGCTAATCTTAGTTTATTAAATACTTATACGGTGTCAGGATTATCATTTCAATGGGCATCTGCCACTTCTTCTGTTGGCCCTTATACGTCCATCCCTGGCGCTACCATTACTTCTTACAATACCCCTACCCTTTCTTCAACCACTTGGTATCAATGTGTTATTACTTGCACAGCTGGTCCGGCAAGTACAACTGCAACACCTATTGGGGTAAATGTTGTAGTAACTACTACCAATTCTGTACCTTATTTTGAGGGTTTTGAAGGCATTGGTTTTACAAATCAATTACCTAATTGTTCTTGGACCGCTTCGAGTCCTACAACAATTTGTCAAACCTACACCACTTCAGGAACCTACAATCGTGTGCCACATACAGGAACAAAATTTGCTTCCTTTCAATATAATGGCACAGTAAATGGAGAATATTTTTATAGTAACGGTATTTTATTAAACGCCGGAACAACTTATTCTGCAAGTTCATTTTATATTACAGATGGTTTAGCCGGTTGGAACGAGTTTTCGTTACTTTATGGTACAACTCAGTCAACAGTTGGTTTAACGAATATAGCCACCATTTTAGGGCCGATTACAAATACAACTTACGCATCTTTGGGAGGAGCTTTTACAGTTCCTTCAACAGGGATTTATTATATTGCAGTAAAAAATATCGGCAGTTTCCCGCCTTGGTATTTTTCTTGGGATGATTTATCTGTTATAGCATTACCAACTTGTTCAGGGGCACCAGCATCAAACTCTGTTGTTGCAACTTCAACAAATGTTTGTTCTGGAGGGTCAACTAACTTATCGCTTGCTACTACTTATACCGCTGGTGGTTTAACATATCAATGGAGCATTGCTACTAGTTCTGTTGGTCCTTATACTTCTATTTCAGGTGCTACTTTAAGTGCATTAACTCAAACCGGGATTACAACTTCAAATTGGTACAATTGTGTGATTACTTGTACGGCAGGTCCTGCTAGCACAACTGCCACACCAATTCAAGTGACAGTTTTAGGAGCCCCAGTTTATGCAACTGTTCCGTTTTTAGAAAACTTTGACAATACTTGGCAAAACCGTTGCGATTTAAGAAACGTTCCTGTTTCTGCAAATTGGGATAGCAATCCAACAACAGGGAATAACTCATGGAGGAGACAAGATGATGGTATTTCTGCGAATTGGACAGCCGCAACAGCTAATACCGTTGCTCCACTTACAGGCGCAGGATGTGCTAACTTTCACACCTGGTATGCACCGTTTGGATCTACCGGTGATTTGAGCCTATATGTTAATTTAAATTTATCAAGTACTTATACTTTATCTTTTTACCACACTAACTTTTCAGGTGATGATTCAGTAGAAGTGTTTTTATCTACAAATGGTGGATCGACATTTGCCAAACAAGGTGGTTTTGTTTCGGGTGATTATAACCCACTTGATGTTAGCTGGAATAAAAAAACCATTTTATTAACAGGAGTGAGTTCTCCAAGTTGTGTTATTAAATTTAGTGCTATAAGTGATTACGGAGCTGATGACATTGGAATTGATAGTTTACAAATACAATCTTCAACTGCCTGTGTAAATCCAACTGTAGCTTTAACAGCTTCAAATAGTTCTATTTGTATAGGTTCGTCGGCTGTTTTAACCGCTACAGGTGCCACTACATATAGTTGGAACACGGGTGCCACTACAACGAGTATTTCTGTTACACCTACTACTACGACAAACTATACTGTTATTGGAACAAATGCAGGAGGTTGTACGGATACAAAAACAATTAATATCTCAGTTACCCCTCAACCAACTGTAACATCGGTTTCAAGTTCAACTGCTGTTTGTGCAGGTCAAGCTGTAACGTTCACTGCCAGTGGGGCTTTAAATTATACTTGGACGCCAGGTGCTTTAACAACTTCAATAGTTGTTGTTTCTCCTACAGCTAGTATTGTTTATACCGTTGTAGGTGCAGCTGGTCCTTGTTCGGCTAGCGCTGTTCAATCTATGTCGGTTAAACCTTCGCCAAGTCTTACAATAACACCTGCATCTGTTACATTATGTACTGCTGGAAGCCCTGCTACATTGACTGCAAACGGAGGAAGCACATATAGCTGGACTCCTGCAAACTTTGCCGGCCCTTCTAATATTCAAACAGTTGTTGTAAGTCCTTCTGTTAGCACTGTATATAGTGTTGCCTCAACAAACTCTGTAGGATGCGTTGGTACAAAGACCGTAAATGTGTTAATTGTAACATGTACGGGAATTGACAGCAAAACCTTTGTTAACGAAAATACGACTGTATATCCAAATCCTACAAGTGGATTACTGACCGTATTATTAGAAAACAATTCAGGAAATTATTCGTTTGAAGTATTTGATGTTGCCGGTAAATTGGTTTACAAAAACAACTTAACTAAAGCAGAATCGCAACTTACAATTAAAGATTTAGCTAACGGATTATATACTTATAAAATTACTTCTTTAACTACTAAACAAGTAATTAAACAAGGTAAATTAGTAAAGGAATAGTCCTTATAATTTTTCATAAAAAAAGAGGTGCTTATTAAAGCACCTCTTTTTTATTTAATAGCCTCTAGCAAAACAGCCAATTCATTTTCTGTTAAATTGCGCCACTCTCCTGGTTTTAATTTACCTAATAAGATATGCATTATTCGTAAGCGTTGCAATCTTATCACCTGATAGTCATAAGCATTGCACATTCTTCTGATTTGTCGGTTAAGTCCTTGAGTTAATATAATTCTAAACAGGCGTTTTGTTCCTGGCTCAATACTAACTTTGCAGGGCTTTGTTTGCTCGCCTAAAATTTCTATTCCTTTAGAAATTTCATCCAAAAATTTTGTGCGCACGGGTAAGTTTAAGGTTACTAAATATTCCTTTTCGTGCCCAAACATAGAATTGGCAATTTTATCAATGGCCTCTCCATTATTGGTTAATAAAATTAATCCTTCTGAATCTTTATCCAATCTACCCACAGGATAAATTTTTTCAGGATAATTGATGGCATCCACAATGTTACCTTTAATTTTTTCAGTAGTGCAAATAATTCCTTTTGGCTTATTGTATACAATATAAACCGGCACAAATTCCTTTGCAACTAATTCTACACCATCAATAAATACCTTATCACCAGGGTAAATTTTGGTACTAAAATTGGCGATTTTGTTATTTACGGTAACGCGTTTTTCTTCAATTAACTCGTATGCTTTTCTGCGCGATGTAAAACCGCTTTGCCCTATATATTTATCAACTTTCATATTACAAAAGTATTTAAAGTATTTGATTATTAAGCAGTTCCATTTCCGCATTATTCCGTTAGAGAAAATTCAATGATTTTTAATGAGGTATTTAATTAGTTTTAAGTTAAAAAAAAATATATTTTTATAAAAAAAAGCATGAAAAACCTTTTCGAAAAATTACATAATGATAAAATATGTTTATCCTATCTGGGGTCATTTGAAGATGACATAACGGATAAACTAATTGGTATTAGCGAATATTATTTAGAAAACAAATCGGAGTTAGGGAAAATTAAAAATAAAGTTTCGTTTTTAATAGCTGAGTGTTTTCAAAACATTGTTCGTCACAAAGAACCTCAAAAGAACTTACCTACAACTTCCAGTAATCATACTGATTTTTTTCAATTAAATGTTTTAGATGACAGAACTGTTTTAAGTTCGTGTAATTTAATTTCTGAAAAATACGTTGAAGAACTTGAGAAAAAACTAATTCAAGTAAACTCCTTAGATGCCGAAGGTTTAAAAAAATTATATAATGACGTTATGCAGTTTGGTTTCTCTGAAAAAGGAGGTGCTGGCTTAGGGCTAATTGAAATGGCCAGAAAATCAGGCTTACCCTTAAAATATTTGTTTAAAAATGTTGGGGATGGGTTTCAACGTTTCTTTTTATCACTCGAAATAATAACTAAAAAAGATAATGCCGTTGAAAAAGTAAAAATTGAAGATATCGAAAAAATGTACAATAGTTTAATGCAAGGCAAAGTATTGATGATGTACAAAGGCGACCTGTCAAAAGATATTATTATACCTTTAGTTGAAATGGTTCAACGTAATTTTGCCGATTCTGAAAACATTTCAGGTAAAGAAAAGCGAAGTGTTATTGCTCTAATTGAAGCACTACAAAATATTTCAAAACACGGTAAAAGTGTAAACGGCGATAAGGAAGGGATATTTAACATCATTAAATCAGATGATTTATTTACCATACAAGTTGGAAATGTAATTGATAAATTAAAGCATAGTTCTTTTGAGAAATCACTTAACGACTTAAAAAAAATGAGTTTGGAGGATATTAAAACTTTATACAAAAAAAAGTTGCTCGACCCCGAAATTACAACTGAAGGGAACTGCGGCTTAGGCTTATTAGAAATAGCTAAAAACTCTTCCGGCAACTTTGACTATTCGTTTACACCAACTCTTGAAAATGATTACTTTTATTCGCTTACAATAAACATTTAAATTATGGAGCCTTTAATAATTTTACCAACAAACGAAACACCAGCAGTATCTTTAAACGTAACAGAAGGTACTTTTAGTTTTAGTGGCAAGTCTTACCCCGAAAATGTAAACGATTTTTATGCTAACATACTCGCTTACATACAAAACTATGTTCAAAACCCTTTTGAATGCACTATTTTAGAATTTAATTGGTCATATTATAATACTGCTACCTCCAAAATAATGATTAAAATAATAAAAGAATTAAAAGTAGTAAGTAATAATGGTAAAGTATTTAAAATAAAATGGGACTGTAAAGCCAATGATGATTTAATGATAGAAAAAGGAGAAGAATTGAAAGAAATACTTGACGTTGATTTTTCAATTATTCTCTCATAAAATTATGAATTACAGTAAATTTCGTCTTAATAAATATATTTTATTAATTAATTTTTTCTTATTTATTGGTTCTTCATTCGCCCAACAAACCCAGATTGACTCTTTAAAATTAGCTCTTAAAACTGCTAAGCACGATACTACACGTTGCAATATTTTATCCCAATTAGCAGAAACGGCGGGTGATGATGAATGGCCGCTGTTTAATGAACAATTAAAAAATCTTGCCGAAACTAATTTAGAAATCCTGTCTAAATCTCAAACCGAATCGGTTGAATTTAAAAGAAACAAATCCTCCTTTTTAAATAAAAAATTTAAAAATTATCTTGCTATTTCACTTAATAATATAGGGTTTATTTTCGATTCGAAAGGCGAGTTTAATAAGGCTTTAGAATTTTACACAAAAAGCCTAAAAATTCGTGAAGAATTAGGTGATAAACTCGGAATAGCTTCTGCTTTAAATAATATTGGCTTTATTTATAATTCTAAAGGAGATATATACAGGGCCTTAGAGTTTTGGAGAAAAAGCCTTAAGATTCAAGAAGAAATTGGCGATAAAAGCGGAATAGCGTACTCGTTGCAAAACATAGCGGCTACTTACAATTCTCAAGGCAATATACCAAAAGCTTTAGAGTACTCTTCTAAATGCTTAAAAATTAGCGAAGAAATTGGTGATAAAAAAGGAATTGCGACCTCCTTAAACAATATAGGCTCTATATACAAAACTCAAGGCGACGTTACCAAAGCTTTAGAATATCATTTAAAAAGTATAAAAATTTTTGAGGAAATTGGTAACAAGCATGGGGTAGCAATTTGCTTAGTTAATATTGGAGATATTCATAAATCCAGAGGCGACCTAACAAAAGCATTAGAATTTGATGCTAAAAGTCTCAAAATTTTTGAGGAGATAGAAGACAAACAAGGGATAGCTTCTACTCTGAATAATATGGGTGTTATTTATCAAACTCAAAATGAAATTACCAAATCTCTTGAATTCCATTCTAAAAGTCTAAAAATAAGGGAAGATATTGGAGATAAAAAAGGAATTGCAATGTCGCTTACAAATATAGGTGGCTTGTATTTTAATCAAAAAAACTACAGTAAAGCATTAGAGTATTCAAAAAAAAGCAAAAAATTAAGCATGGAGTTGGGTTTTCCTGAAACGATTAAAAATGCTGCGAGAACATTAAGTAATATTTACAAAGCACAGGGAGAATACAAAAATTCTATGGATAATTACGAACTATACATAACAATGCGTGATAGCATTAATAACCAAGAAACCAAAAAAGCAAGTATTAAAAATCAATTAAAATATGAGTATGATAAAAAAGCCTTAGCCGATAGCATACAATTAGCCGATACCAAAAAATTAAACAAAGCACAATTAGCCGAAAGTACTGCAAAACTAGAGCAACAAAAAACACAACGCATTGCACTTATAGCAGGCTTAGTTTTAGTAATAGGTTTTTTGGCTTATACCTTTAAACGCTTTCGCCATTCTCAAAAACAAAAATTACTTATTGAACAACAAAAGAAATTAGTTGACGAAAGTCAAAAGAAAATTTTAGACAGTATAAACTATGCTAAAAAAATTCAAAATTCTATATTGCCATCTAGTGACGAAATTAGTTTGTATTTCCCAAACCACTGCCTTTTTTTTAAACCTAAAGACATTGTGAGTGGCGATTTTTATTGGTTTCATCACCGCGAAAATTTATCATTTATTGCTGTAGCAGATTGCACAGGGCATGGAGTGCCCGGCGCATTTATGACAATGATTGCCTCTTCGGCCCTTAATGAAGTAATTATTGAACAAAAAAATAGTGCGCCCGACAAAATACTCAGTAGCCTTCATAGTCTTATTTTTAAGAGCTTACAACAACATAAAGGTGATGAATACTCACAAGATGGCATGGATATTTCTTTAGCCGTTATTGACAAAGAAAACAACGTAATTCATTTTTCAGGTGCTCACAATCATGGCTTTTTAATTGACAATGGTGAAATAAGAACCTTAAAAGCAACACAAAAATCTATTGGCGGCTTATCTATTTTAGGTGACATTGAACCTCAACGTAGTTTTAAAACCGAAAGCTACCAATTAAATAAAGAAAGTGTTTTAGTATTAGCAACTGACGGAATATACGACCAGCTTAATCCTCAAGATGAGAAATTTGGAATTAAAAATTTTAAAGATTTAATACTAAAATTAAATTCAAATAGTAGCAACGATAATCAAACTATTATTGAACAAACTTATAATACCTGGAAACAAGAGACTGCACAATTAGACGATATTTTATTGCTATCAATTAAGTTGTAAAATAAAACTTACCGCCACCTAAAACAACTGCTTACGCTTTTATTCGTGCAAACAAAGTGTCTTTTTTTACCCCTTGGACCTTTATTAAAATTAAAAATTTTAAAAGATTTATTCTTATGATGAGAGAATATTAAATTTTTAAAATGTTTTGTTTTAACACTGTTGCCCGAGCTGTTTCCGGCAGATGCAATTCCATTAGAGGTTTGTGTTGATTTTGCTTTTTGTACTACAAAAATTTTATTCAATCCATTTTGCTGAGTTTGTCTAAGCTTAAATTCCTCCTCAGCTAATTTTTGGTATTTATGACAAGGACAATTTGGATTGCGAGGATCGTTTAATTCGTATTTGGTTTTTGTTGAATCGTCAAAAAAAGTAATTGCATTTGCTCCTTTTAATATAAGTAGAAAGATAAATATGAGGGAAACTTTTTTCATTTTTTTGTTCTTTAAATTAATTCGACAACGAGTTTAATTAACCCATTGTCGAATTATCTAATTGACTAATTATTTAACCTTTCTTAATTGTAATTTTATCTGTACCGCTCCAGGTTTTAAATTCATTGGTATAGTACAAATAAGCTACCGAAGCTGGTGCATCATATTCCCCGGGCATTTCGGCTTTTAAATCCAAGTTAATTTGTTTAACCGAATTTGCACCCATACCACGATAATAAATGGCAATGTTGTTGCCTTTTATTTCATAATAATCAAACACTTGTTTTTCTTGTAGTTCTTTTAACTGCCAAGGCTGTACGCTAAAGCCAGCTGGAATACCAACTATAACCATTGTGCTTGGTATATCCGTACTTTTTTTATTGGTAACCGTTGCACTTAAACGAACCGTTTCACCAACATTAGCAGTTGTTTGTGCTAACTTTGTTTTTAAATCAACAGCGCATTCTGCCTGACTGTTAGGTAAACTTGTATTCCAGTTTACAGCTACTGAATAAGGTAACGGAGTTTTAACGCCCACATATTTTACTTTAATGTCGTGCTTACCTTCCTTGGTTAAATATTGCTCTAAGCCGTCAACCGTTATGGCACCTTTATCGCCCGCTTTGTATTCTTTTTCAGCTACTTTTTTAGCATCTACATAAATTTGAATAGTGCCATCTTCCGTAGTTTTTTTACTGGCTTTTGCAAATTCAGTCAAGGCTTTTAATGCTAAAATAGTACCTTGTGTGCTGCTAAACACACCATAACCACTGCGAGAATTCACTAAATACTTAACAGCGTTATTTAACTCAACGGCATTTTTACCATTTGATTTTAAAATCGCCATCATGGTTATAGCAGTAGTTTCAATAGTTAACGATTGACCTTGTGAATAGGTGATTGAATGCGTAGAACCAGTCCAACTGCCGTCTTTACTTTGTAAAGGCAACAACACGTTCATTATTTGTTCGGCGGTTTTTGTGTCATTTAATTTATAAGCTGTATTGGCCATCATTGCTAACAAATACGCGTCTTTCGTTTCTAAGGCTTTTTTAACAGATGCGTTAAACTCATTTTTCAAACCAGTATATCCACCTTCACTTAAAGCATAAACAATGTAGCCGTTCATAATATCATCACTAATTCTTCCGAAATCGTGATAAGCCTGTGTATTGCGTTTAAAGCCGCCTTTGTCGTCCTTCTGAGATAAAATCCATTCAGCGGTTCTATCAATCATTTTTTGATCTACGTCACCACCTGCTTTTTTCATATCTACAAATTCCATAATACCTAAAGCTGTTAAGCCTTGGTGTGCCGGACTTGCACCAAACCATTCGTAACCTTTATCCTTTGTTTCAAAAGTGGTTAAACGTTTGTAGCCTCTGTCTAATAATCCACCAGCGTAAGCCAATGTTTTATCATCTTTACTGTCGGTTGATTTTAAATAATCTAACACCATAGCGTTTGGATAAGCACTCATAGACGTTTGCTCGAAACATCCGCCAGGTTCGCGTAAAATACCTTCAACACCCTTCATTAAATCGGTAACAACATTTGGATAGGCGGTAAATATTGCCTTTGCTGAACCGTTAATTACTTTATTCATCGTAAATGAAAATTGGTTTTCGACTTCTTGTCCTGAGAATGAAGTTGCAACTGGGAATCCTTTAGGAGCTATTTTTATTTTTTGTGTAAAGGCATCTCCTAGTCCGCAAGCTTTGTAGGTGATGGTCATATCGCCATAACCCATTTTATCCAACACTTTATAATCTAAATAAATTGTTTTTGCTTCGCCCGGCATAATGGTTTGAATGCTTGGTGTAGCTACAACTGCTTGTAAAGCATCTGGTGTAGTAATGTTTAATAAACCACCAATTGGTTTGTTGGTGTTATTTTTTATTGTTAAAGGAATTGAAACAATATCTTCAGTAGCTACTTCCACCGGAATTTTAGTACTCATAGCAAAAGGCAATTGTGAGAAAAATGTTTTTTCAACACGCCCCAAAGAACCGTCGTTGCTCATACCTTCAACCGTTGTACGGAACGAAGTAATATCATCCGATGTGAAAAATTCGATTGTTTTTTTACCGGAATAACCAATTTCAATATTCGGGTTCCAATAAATAGTGTTACGAAAATCTGTGCGTGTTTCAGTCGTTTCATCTTGTTTGTAGATTGGAGCGGCAAACTGACGTGCTCTGTAGTATTTAACCACATTTGCATTCGCGTGAGGACCTTTATTTTTTACAAGTTCGCTACCAAAAGCATGTACTCTATCATCTGCTGCTACCATAGATTTTGAAGCCACTTCTTTAACTGCTACCACCGATTCTACTTCATCCAATTTTCCCTCTTTATCTTTTTCTGCTTGATTTATTTTGTTGCCCACCACTTTTCTGTTTTCCTCACGTTTTACATTAGCTAATTTTAATTCGCCCATTGGAACTGCTTTTTGTTCTACTTTTGCATCCTCTTCAAAATCTACTGCACCAACTCCCATTGCCATAGCAGGAACATTGTTTTGCCAACCCGTATTAGACTTTTTACTTCGGAAATGGCCCGAACTACTTTTTGGATAATTGTGATAATAATTTTTAGGGTATAAGTATACTGTCATATCCTGATTATACGCTTGAATGTATTGTGCTTGGTCAGAATAACCGTCTGCTTTAAAGGTAACGGTTTGCGCATTTGATAAATCGATATTTTTTAAGAAAAATTTACCTTCCCAATCTCCGTTAAACTGCAAACCGTTAGTAATTTTAATTTGGGTAGAATTAATAGGTTTACCGGTATAAGCATCCAATATTTTACCACTGATAATTGTTTTTTCGGCAGTAAAGTTTACCGGAGGAAGCTCATTTTCCAATACTTTTTCCCAAGTAAAACGTCTCCAACCGCTGGTTAATAATAGATTGTCCAATGCTTGAGAAGATTTAACTTCTTTTTCATCGAAGTAAAAATTCGGTTCTTCCACTTTGTCTTTAATATCTTGTTGCAATAAAAACTGAGCTAATAAATTACCTTGTTTATCATCGGCAAACGAAATTAATTGGTCGTTAGCAACTGCCATACTTAAGTTAGCCGGCATTGGCAAACCGCGTTCGTCTTTTACACTTAGCGTCATTTTTACTTTTTCGCGTGGTAAATATTTTTCTTTATCGGTCTCAACCGTAATATTTAAGTGTTTGTTTTTATTTACAAAAGCTAAACGCTCGGCGCGTGCAATACCTTTACTGTCGAACAATGTAATTTGCGACACACCTATTGGAAAATTATTAGTTGGGAATAAAACTTTGGTGCTTCCTTTTTTTACGTTAACAGCAGTAGTGTAATACACTTTACCGCGTACTTGCGCAACTAATGACAATTCTTCCGTTTCAGTAGAATTAATATTTACAAAAACCTGATCTTCGCTTGAGTTATCAATATTTAAGCCATAACCACGTTGCAACGCTTCCGGTAAAACAAAGGTTTGTGTAATGCCTTCAGGCTTTGTAATTTTTACAGTATATTTTTGTTTTGCTAAAGGATTTAATTTAAAAGTACCCATCCCTTGGTGGAAACTGCTGAAGCTGGTAACGGTATTGCCTTTTTCATCCAATACAACACCTTCCACATCTGCAGGTTTATCAAATTCGTTTAAGGCGCGGAATGCGATTGTGTTGTTAAAACCGCACAGCATATCTCCCCCTTCAGGAAAAGCCGAGAATTTAACCGTGTTTAAAATAATAGGAATAGAACGTGAAATACTTTCTGTACTTCCGTTATAATCGATTAAGACGTTTAATAAACCGTCGTTGGTTTTTAATTCTTTTGGTAAATTAAATTTTATGTATTTAATACCTTCTTCATCGGTAATATCCGCTTTTTCGACAATTTTTTGTCCATTTAAATTGGCTACAAATTTAATTTTATAATCGCTTAAAGGTTTGTTTTCGTTGGTATTTAATTCTAATTTGGCAATTACTTCATCACCTGCACCAAAAGCTTTTTTCTCGAAATTTAATTTCATTTTAAGATTTGGCAGTATAACGTCTTGCACCTGTACATCTTTTACAAAGGCGTTATCATCACCTTCGTTTTTCATCCAATTGGTGTAGGCGCGTACTTTATACATACCACCCAAAGCTTCATTATCCAATTGAAAATCGCCGGCGGCTTTACCGTTTTTTGCAATAATATTTAGTGATTTTTCAACGCCACCTTTAGGATTTAGTAATTCAACGTGAATAATATCACTTTTTTGAGATGGTTTTAAAGTTTGTCCATCACGTAAATAAGCACTGAACCAAACGGCCTCGCCCGGTTCGTAAAAAGGCTTGTCGAAATGAAGGTAAACTCGTTCTTCGGTTAAATTTTCGTTATAAGCGGTTAGTTTCTTTTGGATGTTTTTAATAACATCGTTCTCTAACACTAATTTGTAAACACTTTTAGGTGTTACCCATGCCACTAACGACAAACTAATTAAGCCAACCGTTAGTTTTTTTGCTGTTTGTTTTGTGATGAATTGCATATATTTAAATTTTAAATGATTAAACGTTTAAAATTTAGATGCAGGATGTTTTAGAATTCCATAAATAATTTAGTTTACAACTAAAAATGGTTATATTTAATTAACCAAAAAAGAATTATAAAATCATCCCAATCCGACCAAAATAGGTAGATAAGGATGAAAAAATCATCCCTATAAGGTAGTTAGGCGTAAGCTTAAGGACACAATGACAAATAAACAGCAACTCGACGAACTAGGCTTCACAATTTTGGACGACATTTTCTCGGACGCAGAAATTGAAAGTATCGCGACTACAATCGAGTCTGCAGACACATCAAAAACGACATTTCGAAAATCGGACGACCTTTTTGCGATTCGACAATTCCTCAAAGAAATTCCTGAGCTACATTCAATAGTATTCAACGACAAATTAAAGACTACAATAAAACATTTAATTGGCGACAATTACTTTGTAGTTAAATCGATCTATTTTGACAAGCCAGAAAAATCGAATTGGTTTGTGTCTTATCATCAGGACCTCACAATCTCGGTCGACAAAAAAGCGGACATCCCTAATTACGGTCCATGGACGACAAAGCAAAATCAATTTGCCGTGCAGCCTCCTTTGGACATCTTAGAAAACATTTTTACAATTCGTATTCACCTCGACGACACCGATGAACAAAATGGCGCTTTGAAAGTGGTTCCAAGTTCGCATCTCAAAGGCATCTATAGGCCCGAGACAATTGATTGGACAAAAGAGAATGAAACAATTTGCGCAGTTCAAAAAGGTGGTGTTATGCTAATGCGGCCTTTGCTTCTGCACAGTTCTAGTAGGTCGACAAATAATAAACAACGACGCGTTATTCATATTGAATTTTCAAATAAAAACCTTGACGGAGGACTCAACTGGACAGAAAAAGCCAACGCCTAACAGCGGGCTAGGCACCATTTTTTTGCGCAGTAACCGTCAAATGCGTAACTTGGACTTAGCAAAAAAACGGACGCCTAGCCGCAAAACGTTATCACCAATATAGGCGAAACAATTCTGTTAACCGAATTCTTGTATCTAAAAAGCAATAGGTTCGCCAATTGCTTTTATGAGTTAATCAAATCCAATGATTTAAATCACATTTACTGTTGGTTTTTTTAGCGTAATTTGCAGTATGACTACTCAATTATTAAAAATGTTTAAAATGGGTAGATCCCGTTTAACAAATCAACTTCCAACTATTAAAGAAGCAGACCTAACAAAAAAACTTCATCCCACCTCTAACTCCGTTGGTTTTTTGTTACAACACATTGCCGAAGTGGAATTATTATTCTCAAAAAACGTGTTTGGACTAGATATAAAAGTAAGTATGCAAACCGTTGGTAAAACTATTCATGACAGCGGTAAATTTACACATCTTGAATCTGAATTAATATTACTTACGCAATCTGCCGAGGCTTTAGAAAAAGCGATTCTTAGTCATCAAGATGGTGATTGGAGTTTAAATGTAACCACCACTGAGTTTGGCACTGTAACAAAAGCCGAAGCCCTATCACGCATTATAAGCCACACAGCTTACCACGCAGGGCAAATTGGTCTTATTTTAAAATATGTAAACTAAAAGCACTCTTTGCCTTCGTTGGCTTACGGCCTTTGTAGCAAAACACTATCAATAAAAAAGCCGCTTTTATAAATCTCCATAAATAAAAGCGGCATATTTTTTTATTATAAACAAAAACCCTTGGTAAAGAACGTATAGTAAAGTTAAGGTAGGTTTTGTTAAAAAATTATGGTTTTAAATAAGTGGTAGGAATTTTTATATAACTGGTCAATGAAATGTTAAATTTTGAATTATAAATGATTTCTTTTGGCCAGTTAGATTGCTTCGCTTTGCTCGCAATGACGAACTGCTATGTTTACCTATTCAACTTTTCCATAAAGGCATCTTTTTTGCGGCGGGAAATTTCGAGTTTTGAATTATCGCTCATTACGGCATAGCCACCGTCTTCTTTTAAAAAACGCAATACATGGTTCATATTAATTAAATGATGGTGGTGAATGCGTATAAAATCTGCCTCCGGCAATAAATCTTCATAGTGCTTTAATCCAAAACTTACCAGTAATTTACGTTTGTCGGCTAAAAAGAAGGTGGTGTAACTGCCGTCTGCCTCGCATCGGATAATATCCTTAATATTAACTACCTCAAATGCATTGCCTGTTGGTAATGTAATTTTTTGAAAATTATCGTCAGATTTTTTTAATTGTTGAATTAAAAAATTTAAATTTTCCATATTTGGAGTTGCATTTTTTTTCTGCACCACTTTGTCTACTGCTAATTTTAACTCCTCCACATCAATTGGTTTTAATAAATAGTCGCAGGCACTGTATTTAATAGCGCGAATGGCATGTTGATCGCTGGCTGTTGCAAAAATTAATTCAAATTTATGCCCCTGCACCTGCTCCAGCAAATCAAAACCACTTCCATCGGGCATGCTAATATCTAAAAACACTAACTCGGGCTTGTGTTGTTTTATAAGTTCCACACCTTCTTTTACATTTTTGGCGGCTCCAATTACTTGTATAAATTCGCAATTTTTTTCGAGCATGGCAGCTAGCATTTCGCGGCTTTTTTGCTCATCTTCAATAATCAATGTTTTTATCATAATCCTTATTTTTTATTTATCCAATTAGCGGCACGTATAATTCAACTCTTGTGCCTAATGAGTTCTGGTGTTCATCTTTCAAATCTGTTATTGTTACGCTTAATTCCGAATTGTTTATTTCGTTTAAAATACGCAGCCTATCTTCGGTAATTTTCATTCCTAAAGATTTATGTTTTTGTCCCGGCATGGTTCGTTTTATTTGTGATGCTTTTTCACGTCCGATACCATTATCAGTTATTGTGCAAATTAAAAAATTATCTTTAAACGACAAATGAATTTTTAAAAACCCCTTATCCGCTTTTGGGTTTAAACCGTGTAAAATTGCATTTTCTACATAAGGTTGCATTAATAATGGCGGCATAATATCGTAATCTGTATCCACATTGTCATCTACTTTTATTTCGTAATCAAACTTTCCTTCAAAACGCATTTGCTCCAGCTCCAAATACAATTTTAAAGCCTCTAAATCGTCTTCTACAGTTACGGTTGGTTTATCGGAATTGTTTAATATAATTCTTACTAAGCGGGCAAACTTATTTAAATACTTTATGGCTTCGTCGCTTTTACTATTAAAAATATAATGTTGGATAGAATTAAGAGAATTGAATATAAAATGCGGATTCATTTGAGAGCGTAACGCTTTTAATTCTATTTTGCTCATTTCTACTTTTCGGTCAAAATCTTGTTTTTGTTTTTTTCTGATAGAGCGTAATCTGATTTTAAAAATTAAATAAATAGTAAGGCTAATACAAAAAATAACTATTAAAATAAACCACCAGGTTAAATAATATGGCGATTTTATTGTGAACGTAAACGATGTTTCTTTCTCGTCCCAAAGCCCCTGATTGTTGCAACTTTTCACTTTAAACGTATACTTTCCAGGAGCCAAATTGGCATATTTACTGTAATCTTCTGCACTCGGACTACTCCAGTTTTTTTCCAATCCTTCCAGTTTTTTTATATACAAAACTTTACCAGGGTTAGTTAAACAAATGCCTTTGTAGTAAAATGAAATGGAATTTAAATAATAAGGAAGTTTAATATTTTGTTCAAATAAAGTATCCTCGTTTGCGAGTTTTACTGTTTGAATTATAGTTGAATTTTGAGTTGTGTTTTCTTTTAAATTAAACGGTTGGTGCCTAACAATACCGCTAACCGTACCAAACCAAAGGGTATTGTCAGTATCCTCCCAAATGCCATTTCCATTACATTCAACACCAACAAACCCTTCTTGTTTACCATACGAGGTTATTTCGGTTTTATCTTCTCCTAAATATTTTTTTAAATTTAATTTGTTTATTCCTTGATTTGTACCGATCCATAAATCATTTTTATTATTAGCAAACTCTATAGCGTAAACGAGTTCTGAATTTAAGCCGTCTTGCTCAATTATATATTTATATTCATTTGTTTTTGTATTAAATACTATTAATCCATTTAAAGTGCCTGCAAATATTAAATTATTTATATATCTTAAAGAGAAGAAGTTTTCTTCTGCAATTTTTAAGGGTTTGCTTACAGCATAAATACTATCATTATTAAATTTTAATAAGCCTTGCCCGTAGGTTCCAATCCATAAATTATTTTCTTCGTCTTCTGCAAAACCAAACACTTGACTATTGGTGTTTTTATAAAAAGGATAAAATTTAGTATTTGGTTTTTCACCGTTAAAGATTAATGAACATATCCCATTTAATCCTCCTATCCAGATAGTATTGTTGTTTGATAAATAAAGCATTGCATAAGGCCCATAAAAATTTTTTGGAAGTGGGATATTATAAAATTTTTCGTTTTTAAGTTGCATAACCGAGTTATCGGTGCCAAAAATTAAACGTCCGGATCTATCCTGCAATCCGGCACTGCTAGCCAAAGAAGTAAGGCCATCTGACATTCCATACCGCTTAAAATAACCTTGGGAATATTTGTAGATACCATTGTTTTGAGAACACATCCATAAATCGTTTTTGGTGTCTCTAAAAATTTGATACACAAACGCATTCCCTGGTCCGTTAATTTTATCGAACGTTGAAAAAGAATTATCGCGGTATTTATATAAACCACTGTGCGTACCTGCCCAAATATTATTTTCTCTGTCATTTATTATGCAGCGAATAATATTAGAATTATTATCAAAACCAATGTTGTAATAATAAAATTGCTCCCCATTATATTTTAATAGTCCGCTTGGTGATCCAATCCATAAGTCATTATCATCTTCCGACAACAGGCAAGTAATGTTCTCATCTATCAAGCCATTTTCGATAAAGTAATTTGTAAACTTTTGAGTAGATAAATTATAAAAACTTAGTCCTTTATTGGTTCCAAGAACCACAAAATTTTTATAACTGACTATTGCATTAATTTGATTAGAAGGTAAGCCATTCTTAACATTAAGCAATTTATAGGTTGAGTGTCCATACAAAACCAAACCACTATCTGTACCTATAAACAAGTATGACGTATCGGATTTATACAAACTGTTTATTTTATAATTATTAAGTTTTGAGACGGTTTTTATTTTATTGTTACTAAACATAAATAAACCATGCGCAGTACCTATATACATAGAGTGATGATGACCCTTACATAAAGAAATAATTTGTGAGTTTAAACCGCTAGCACCGGTGTAGTTAATAATTTTATTTTTTCTCAAAATGCTTAACCCTTTGTTAGTGCCAACAAAAATATCACCACTATCGCTTTCGCAAATTGTATTTACATTGTGATCTATTAATCCCTTTTTTTTATTAAAATTTATAAATGTTTTCCCGTCAAAGCGACTCAACCCACCATAACCCCCACTCCACAAATAACCTTTGGAGTCTTGAAAAAGTGTAGATACCTGAACAAAAGGCAATCCATTTTCAACACTATAATTTTTAAAATAATACTGTTGTGATTTTACGTTATTAAAAAGTAAAATCAGAATTAAACAAAATATGTAAATGCGTGTTTTAATAGCTATACTAAAGTAATTTAAAAAATATTAAAAAATAAAGTTTATTAAATAAGTGGTTGCCATTGTTTTGTAAGTGGTTTGTTTTGAATTAATAATTGTAATTTAGGTATTTATTACTAATAAATAAAAATAGTGGAAGAGGTAATTTTAGTTGACATATTTGACAATGCCATTGGTAGAATGGAAAAGCTTGAGGCGCATCAAAAAGGCGTTTTACACCGTGCGTTTTCTGTATTTATTTTTAATGACAACAACGAGTTGCTTTTACAACGCCGCGCTTTAAGTAAATACCACAGTGCAGGCTTATGGACCAACACCTGTTGTAGCCATCCTCGTCCGGGTGAAGAAACCTTAGAGGCGGCAAATAGACGATTAAAAGAAGAAATGGGAATGGAGGTTGACTTGGATTTTAAAACCTCGTTTACTTATAAAACTGAGTTTGAAAATGGCTTAACAGAACATGAATTTGATTATGTTTATTTCGGAAATTCAAACAATGCACCAGTAATAAACACTGAAGAAGTAGCAGAATTTATTTGGTTAGGAATTGATGAGATAAAAGAAAGAATAAAACTAAGCCCAAATGAATTTACCAGTTGGTTTAAAATTGCTATAGAGAAGTTATTTTAAGAGTTTTATTGCTTTACAGGCCAAGGTGTAATTAGCTCTGGATTTAAAATAATTGGGTCGAAACCTTTTTCATAAACAAACTCAATTTGAATTTTTTCCCCTTCTTTAAAGCCTCCTTTTTCTTTCGCAGTTTTCTCTTCTTCAGCAGAATTAAATGTAATATTCTGCCCAAATGAACTTAAATTAAGAGATACTATTTCCTTATTATACTCCATATTAGTAGGCCTCCCGTTAATTTTTATACTCTTAATGCTACGTGTTTTATTTGCACTGTTTAAAGGGTTAATTATATAAATTATCCCCCAATTAAACTCACCTTCAATTATCAAGCTGTTCTCGTTAAAATTGCTTTTATTTTGAGTTGAGATGAAAGCTCCTGGATTTATTATTGATGGTTTTTGAAAAGCTGTTTTGTAAAAAATTTCTATGTGTAAAGAGTCACCGATTTTTAAGCCTTCTTTTTTTAATAAGTCTAATGGAACTTCAACAATTTCTTGCGTTAGTTCAGCAGGGGAAATTTGTCCATTAATATTAATTTGCACGATACTAAAACCTATACCGCCACTCCGGAATGTGTTTTTAACAAGAAGATTTTTTTCTGAATAAATCCCATTTAACAACATTTTAGTTGTTTCTGTCTTTTGAGGATAAATTTTACAATTAAAAACTATTAATAAAAAAACGATTATAAATAGTTTTATCCTCATACTGTTTTTTTAAAAAATAAATGCTGCCAAATCTTATTGGACGAAAATGATTAGTTCTCAATTACACCATCACCCGCGTAAACGCCATTTTTATAAATAGCTATGCGTGTTAAGATGCCATTTTCATTATACAAATAAGCTTTGCCAGTTATAAATTGATTATTTTTAAACTCACCATCTTTAGTAACCTGCTTATTGGCGTTATACAAAACGTGTTTTCCATTCAATACCATTGGACCCTTATTAGCATCCATTGGTTTTTCATCGGCCTTTAACGCTAATTTTGGAGCTGCATCAGCAGGCACATCCGATTTTTTTACGAATTCCTTTTTTGGGTCGTAAATTTTAATTGAGTTAACATCTACATTTCCATTATCAAAAGTTTTTTCTGCTTTTAAATCCCCGTTTTCGTGATACTCTTTTATTACTCCGGTTTCTTTCCCATTAACAAAATTTCCTTTTATGGCAGTTTGTCCATTTTCAAATTTATAAACTTGTTCTCCTTCACGTTTGCCGGCTTCATTAAATTTAAATTCGTGTTGCACTTCGCCATTGGCATAATATTGTTTAAAAGTACCTACCCAACGGTTATTTTTCCATTGTCCTTCTTCCTCAATTTTACCATTTTCATGATAAATAATTGCATAACCATCCGGACGGCCATTTGCAAACGTTACCTTATTTTTTGGATTACCATTACAAAAGTATTCCATCCAAATGCCGGTTTTTCTATTCTCTTTGTATGCACCTTCCTCTGCTTTTTGAGTGGGCGCATAACACGTATTTTGTTTATGTTTACCAAACAACACCCACTTACCCTGCTTTCGTCCGGCAACATCAATATAATTAATAGTATCTTTTGAGTTTGGCATTAATTCAAAAGTTTGCGCCTTTACTTGACCAATTATTGAATTGGTTGTAACAGCTAATGCGGAGATTATAACTTTTAATTTCATTTTACTGAGAATTGACTATTCTAAATTTATGAATTAAAATTATTATTTAAAAGAGTTAAGGGTATGTTATTTTCGACAAAAGCACTTTTTTGAGTATTAATTTAGACAGACTTACACTTTTTTTCGATGAAAAAAAGCATTTGAAAACTAAATTAATTTAAAATTGAAAAATTAGAAATCAAAAAACACCAATTTATAGAATGTGATGCTGTTATAAATTAATTCTATAAACACTAATTTACATCAAATTAAATTATAAATCCGTCTTTACTTCTGCCAATCTATCGCTCATGTATTCGCCTTTTTTAAGCTTATCTACAATTTTACTAAACGATTCAATCGTGTATTTTACATCTTCCAATTCATGCACTGCCGTTGGAATTAAACGTAAAATAATCATCCCCTTTGGAATTACTGGATAAGTAACCATAGAGCAAAATATTCCAAAGTTCTCACGCAAATCTTTTACCATGTTTGTCGCTTCAGGAATACTGCCATTTAAATAAACAGGAGTTACTGGACTGTTGGTATCACCAATGTTGAAGCCGGCTTCTTTTAAACCATTTTGTAAAGCATAGGTAATGTCCCATAATTTTTTGCGGTATTCTGGGTGATTACGCATTAATTCCAAACGCTTTAAGGCACCCACCACTAAAGGCATTGGTAAAGCTTTTGCAAATATTTGCGAACGCATGTTGTAACGCAAATACGTAATAATATTTTTAGGTGCGCTAATAAAACCACCAATTAAAGCAAAAGACTTTGCAAAGGTTCCAAAATATACATCTATTCCATCTTGACAATGTTGATGTTCGCCAGTACCTCCGCCGTTTTCACCCATAGTACCAATGCCGTGGGCATCATCAACAAACAAACGGAAATTAAACTTCTTTTTTAAATCAACTATTTCTTTTAATTTACCTTGGTCACCGCGCATCCCAAATACACCTTCGGTAATTAATAAAATTCCACCACCAGTTTTCTCAGCAATAGTTGTTGCGCGTTGTAATTGTTTTTCGCAATCAGCAACATCATTGTGTTTAAACACAAATCGTTTTCCAATATGCAAACGCATTCCATCTAAAATACAAGCATGACTTTCAGCATCATAAACAATAACATCGTGCCTATCAACTAAAGAGTCGATTGCACTTACCATTGCTTGATATCCAAAATTACAAAGTATGGTATCCTCCTTCTTTACAAATGCTGAAAGTTCTTTTTCTAATTGTTCATGATAGTTCGAATTACCACTCATCATACGCGCACCCATTGGGAGCGCCAAACCAAATTCTTTCGACGCATCCGCATCTGCTTTGCGTACTTCAGGATGATTTGCTAATCCTAAATAATTATTTAAACTCCAGTTCAATAATTTTTTTCCTCTGAAACCCATGTGAGGACCAATATCTCCTTCTAATTTTGGAAATGTAAAATAGCCATGAGACTCTTTTGCATGTTCGCCAATTGGCCCCATGTTATCGCTTACTTTTTGGAATATATCTTTCATTGTTTAATCTAAAAAATTAAAGTGCAAAGGTACTTTTTTTGAAATGTATTTTATACTTTCTATAAATATTTTTTTGGCTGAGGACTCTTTAAATCATCGCTTGCGGCAATAACTTTATCTTTTAATTCGTTTTTAAAAGCCATAATTTTTTCTAAAACTGATTTGTCATTGCTCCCAATTATTTGAGCTGCTAAAATTCCAGCATTTTGGGCTGCGTTTACTGCCACAGTTGCTACAGGAACGCCATTAGGCATTTGCACAATACTTAATAAACTATCCCAGCCATCAATGCTATTACTGCTTTTTATTGGTACACCAATTACAGGAAGTGGCGTTAATGAGGCTACCATGCCAGGTAAATGAGCGGCACCACCTGCACCTGCAATTATTACTTGTAGACCTTTTATGTGGGCATTTTTGGCATAATCCACCATTTTTTCTGGCGTACGATGTGCTGAAACTATGTCTAATTCAAACGAGATATCAAATTCTTTTAAAATATCAGCTGCGGCTTGCATAATAGGCAAATCGCTTTTGCTTCCCATTATAATTCCAACTTTTATCATCAATTTGCAAATTAAATTTAACGTAAAGGTAACCGTTTTTAAAGGTTATTAAACAAAAAACCCTCAATAATTGAGGGTTTTTTTTAATTATTAATGTCCGCCACCATCGTGTTCTCCTTCTTGTAAAGGAACGGTTTGAGGTATAAAATCTTTTTCAGCTCCTGGTTTGCTGTAATCATAAGCCCATCTTTCAACACTAGGAATTGGGCCAGGCCAGTTACCATGAATGTGAGCCATAGGGTTAGTCCATTCTAATGTATTACTGTTCCAAGGATTTTGAGGTGATTTTTCGCCACGGAAAATACTATAGAAGAAATTAAATAAGAAAACACCTTGTGCCAAAGCTGCTATAATAGCGCAAACTGTAACAATTTCGTTGATATCTACCAAATTATCAAACATTGGGAAATTGCTGTTTGTATAGTAACGACGAGGCACTCCGGCAAGTCCTAAAAAATGCATAGGGAAAAATACACCATATGCCGTAACGAACGTTAACCAAAAATGTACGTATCCCAATTTCTTGTTCATCATTCGTAAGAACATTTTAGGGAACCAGTGGTAAACCCCGGCAAACATACCAAAAATAGCACTTAATCCCATTACAATGTGGAAGTGAGCTACCACAAAATAGGTGTCGTGTACATTAATATCTAACGTAGAATCTGCTAAAATAATACCCGTAACACCACCGGTAATAAACGAACTTACTAAACCAATACTAAATAACATAGCCGGTGTATACTGTAAATTACCTTTCCATAAAGTAGTTATGTAATTAAATGCCTTTACCGCCGAAGGAATAGCAATTAACAAAGTAGTGAAAACGAATACAGAACCCAAAAACGGGTTCATTCCCGTCATAAACATATGGTGACCCCAAACGATAAAAGACAAGAAACCAATTGCTAACATAGAACCAATCATAGCGCGGTATCCAAAAATTGGTTTACGTGAATTTGTAGCAATAATTTCTGAAGTAATACCTAATGCTGGAAGCAATACAATGTATACCTCAGGATGGCCTAAAAACCAGAATAAGTGTTCGAATAAAATTGGACTTCCGCCTACATTATCCAATGGTCGTCCACCAATATAAATATCAGATAAATAGAAAGAAGTACCGAAACTTCTATCCATAATTAATAACAAAACACAAGAAACTAACACGGGGAAAGATAAAACACCTAAAATAGCTGTAATTAAAAAAGCCCAAATAGTAAGAGGCATACGTGTCATTTTCATTCCCTTTGTACGAAGGTTAATTATAGTAACAATGTAATTTAAACTTCCTAACAAAGACGAAACAACGAAAATTGTCATTGAAATTAACCACATGGTCATACCCAATTTAGAGCCAGGCATAGCTTCAGGTAAAGCTGAAAGTGGGGGGTAGATTGTCCAACCAGCTGAAGCAGGTCCATCAGAAATAAAACAAGAAGCTAACATAATACAGGCTGAGGCAAAGAAGAACCAATATGATAACATGTTAAGAAAACCAGAAGCCATATCGCGTGCACCGATTTGGTATGGAATTAATAAATTTGAGAAAGTTCCGCTTAATCCACCTGTTAATACAAAGAACACCATTATTGTACCGTGAATAGTAACTAAGGCTAAATACATATTTGGGTCTAAAATTCCATCTTTACCCCACTTATCACCCAACATTGCATTGATAAATCCAAATTTTTCACCTGGCCATGCTAATTGCATACGAAAAATGATTGACATTGTCATCGCAACTACAGCCATAACAATTGCTGTAATTAAAAACTGACGAGAAATCATTTTATGATCCATTGAAAAAATGTATTTGCTTACAAATGTTTCATGGTGATCATCATGATCATGAACATGGTCGTGATGCGCCATATGTTCTTTTTGTAGAGAAGAGGTATTTATAGTTTCCATTTTGTTATTTATTTAGAAAAATATTATTTACTAGCAACAGTTTTAAAAGCCTTTTGTTTTGCAATCCATGCATTATAATCTGCTTCTGTATCAACAATTAAATTCATTTGCATATTGTAATGTGATGACCCACAAATTTTATTGCATAATAAGAGATAGTCAAATTCAATCGGTTCCTTATTAAATTTAGCCCTTTGTTTATTAATCCCATCCATCATTTTTACTACATACGGATCTTTTCTCATTTCTGCTGTAGTTTTAATTGGTTTAAATTTAAAAGTAGTCACCATCCCTGGTACGCAATTCATTTGCGCTCTAAAATGAGGCATATAAGCACTATGCAATACATCGCGACTACGCATGTGAAACTCTATCTCTCTTCCAACTGGGATATGAAACTCATTTTTTACAATTAAATCGTCAAAGCCCGTTGCATCCGTTGTATCTTGACCTACACTATTAGATCCACCAATTTGGCGATAATCTGTTTGTCCTAGTTTTCCGTCTTTGCCAGTGTAACGTGCGGTCCAATCAAACTGTTTAGCATACAATTCAATTGTTACTTTATTTGCATCCTGAGCATCATCCGTAATTTCATTCCAGTACTTTAAACCAAAAATAATCACGAAAGCCAAAACAATTGCAGGAACAATTGTCCAAGCCATTTCTAAACGATTATCGTGAGGAAAGTAAGTTGCTTGTGTTTTAGAATTACCACGGTATTTGTATGCAAACCAAAACAAGAAAAAGTTTGTAACGAAAAACACAAATGTAATAAGGTAAATATTGTAATCCATTAAAGTATCAACTTTTAAACCATGTTCAGATGCCGCTCCAGGAAGTGTACGATCATTCCATCGCATAACCTGCCAAATGAAAAAACCAAAAAAGAAAACCATAAACCCTAGCATGGCTTTTCCCATGATATTGTTATCAGAATCGGTAACATGCCACTCTTTGGTTTTTTTTAACCCACGGCTCAATTCTATTACTCTTAATAATTGATGTCCTGCAATTATTAATAAAACGATGGCTAACAGTACTAACAAATTCATTTTATCTACGTTTTAATCTTTAATTTATAATCTTTAATTTCTATTATGTAATTATATTGAATGATGCAAACTCTCTTGTAAAAACGGGTGATTTTTTACTCGTAAAGGTGCTTTTGTAAGTGCATTTAATACTACATAAATAAATAAACCCAAAAAGAAAAAGAAAGTTCCAAATTCCATCCAACTTAAACCTGTCCATGCATGGCCAACAGTTCCTGGCATCACAATCATAATTAAGTCTAAATAATGGCCAATGAAAATTATTGTTCCAATAAACATTAAGAAAAAGAAATTACGTTTACTGTCGCGGCTCATTAACATTACCATTGGGAATGCAAAATTCACAAACAATACTGTCCACATTAAAGCTTTATAACTTTCCCAACGTGTTTGGAAATAGATTACCTCTTCCGGAATATCAGCATACCAAATTAACATAAACTGTGAGAAGTATAAGTAAGTCCAAAGGAACGAAATAGCAAACATCCATTTACCCATATCGTGAATTGTACTTTCAGTAACAAATTCTAAATATCCCAACTTTTTTAACCAAATAACTAAAACTGTAATGGCCACAATTGCACTAATCCACATACCCGAGAAAATATACCATCCAAATAAAGTAGAAAACCAATGTGTATCAATACTCATTAACCAATCCCATGATGAAGTAGAAGATGTAACAGCAAATAAAACCATAAACCAAGCTCCTATCTTAATGTTTTTCCAGTGATAACTATTGTTTACGTCAATGTCCAATTTATCAGCATCTAATGAATTTTTACGTAACTTCATTGTAAACCAATACCAACCAATCATATAAAGAATTGTACGTACCCACCAAAATATCCCAAAATATCCAATTTTAGCGGCAATTTGCGGATCATAATTTTCATGTCCTGGCGTTGCAATTCCGTCAGCCATCCAATGGTAAATGTGGTGAATGTGCAATTGACCTAAAATAAATAACAACAACATAAAACTTAAACCGTAAGGCAAATACATGGTAACTGCTTCAATTACACGCTTTATTGTAGTTGACCAGCCTGCTTCAGCAGCATATTGTAATCCTAAAAAGAAAGCTGCCGCAAGTGATAATGCCATGAAAAAGAAAGAACCTGCAAAAACGTTGCTCCACGCACGTGTTCCGGCATGATAGTGCTCTTCTTCATTACCCTTATCCATTACAAACATTAAAACAATTGATATTAACCCAATTGCCATTAGTACAAAAGAGGTCATTTTGGCCTTTGAAGGGAAAGTAAAATTTAATTTTTCGGTATTCATAATCCTTATCTAAATTCTTTAATTATTAATGTTTTCCTTTTACTGTTGGTGTAGCAACTGCTGCAATAACTTTTGTGCTATCCACAGCAACTTCTTTTGGTCCTTGTAATTTTTGTACAAAATAAACCAATTTCCAACGCTCTTCTTGGGTTAACTGACTAGCATGCGAACCCATTGAGCCCTTACCATATGTTAAAGTATGGAAAATTTTTCCCTCTGGCAAATTTTTTAATGTACCATTATATGCCGGTGGAGGACCTGGTAATTTACCGCCTACTTTTCCATCACCAGCGCCTGTTGCACCGTGGCAATGCACACAATATTTCCCATATAGTACCTCTCCTTCCGCTTCATAAACTTCGCGAGATTTTGCAGTTAAAGGATTCTTTAAATTTAAACCTGCTGATTCGTAACCCTCAGGGGTGTTAGCATACGCATAAGGCATATATCCTCGCGCGATGGTTCCTTTTACAGGCTTCATAGCATTGTAAAGAGTATCTCCATCAACAGTATGTATTTGATAATATTCTAAAGATGGGGAACGATACATATCCGGCATAAACTCAACACCCGGGCTGTTTGCGTCTCTTTTTCCACAAGAAGAAAAACCTGCTAAAAGCAAACCAGTTAAGGCACTGCAAACAACAAATTTTATGGTTTTATAATGTTTTTTCATTTTAATAAATTAATGTGTTTCGTCTAAAACATAAGCTGGTGGCACAACAAAAGTTCCTTTGTGATTTACCTCCTCAGCACCGTTAGTTTTTAGTATTTCTTCCGCTTTTTTTGCTTGTTCGTCGTTTAATTCTAAATAAATTAAAAATTTATCGTCTGTAGTACGCGGATCAGGATTTTTAGCTTTGGCGCCAGGAACTAACCAACAACGTAAAAAATAGGTTAATGCCATACCATGAGCTGCACAAAACACAGTAGCTTCAAAAGTAATTGGAATGAATGCAGGGATATTAAAATAATATGCCCAATTTGGTTTACCACCAATATCATTTGGCCAATCGCTAATCATCATATACCACATCATTAATGTAGCTAAAGAGGTACCTGTAATGCCATATATAAAAGCACAAATGGCAATACGTGTGCGAGGTACTCCTATTACACCATCAATTCCGTGAATTGGCATTGGAGAGAACACGTCTTTAATACGAATTCCAGATGCTCTTAATTTTTTACAGGCTTCTAACAATGGTACTTCATCGTTAAAAACGCCATGAATAATGTGTTTGTTTGTTGCTACTGCTGATGCCATTATTTTGTATCTAAATTCTGTTTAATAATTTTTATTAAAAAATTAGTGATGACTGCCATGCGCTGCTGCGTCTTTCTTTTGTTGTTCGCCACTCGATTTTAATATTGTTTTTAACTCTGCCTGAGCAATTACTGGGAAATAGCGCGAGAATAATAAAAAGAAGGTTCCAAACATTCCCATTGTTCCAACAAAAATTCCAATATCAATAAATGAAGGCGAATATGTATTCCAAGTTGAAGGTAAATAAGTACGGCATAAAGTCGGAACGATAATAACAAAACGTTCAAACCACATACCAATATTTACAACTATAGATAAAATAAATGTCGCTAAGATGGATGTTCTAATTTTTTTGAACCAGAATAGTTGAGGAGATAAAACATTACATGTCATCATACACCAATAACTCCAGGCCATAGGACCGGTGGCACGATTTAAAAAAGCATATTGTTCCCATTCTACTCCACTATACCAAGCTACAAATAACTCTGTTAAGTAAGCTACACCTACAATCGAACCAGTAACAATAATTACAATGTTCATGTATTCAATATGTTTAATGGTTAGGTAATGTTCTAATTTGTAAATTTTGCGAACTACTAACATTAACGTTAATACCATCGCAAATCCTGAAAATACTGCACCAGATACGAAATATGGAGGGAAGATTGTTGTATGCCACCCTGGAACTACAGAAGTAGCAAAGTCGAAAGATACTATCGAGTGAACTGAGAATACCAGAGGTGTTGATAAACCTGCAAGTACCAATGATACCTCTTCGAATCGACTCCAATGGCGAGCACTTCCACCCCAACCTAACGATAATAAACCATACATTTTCTTTTGCCAAGGTTTAATAACACGGTCACGAATCATACCAAAATCAGGAACTAAACCAATGTACCAAAATACGATAGAAACTGTAGCATAAGTTGATACCGCAAATACGTCCCATAATAAAGGTGAGTTGAAATTAGGCCACAAACTACCAAATTGATTTGGCAAAGGAAATAACATATAATCTAACCAAGGACGGCCAGTGTGTAATGTTACGAAAATAGCCGCACAAAGTACCGCAAAAATCGTCATTGCCTCTGCAGAACGGTTAATAGCCATACGCCATTTTTGACGGAATAATAACAATACTGCTGAAATTAAAGTACCGGCATGACCAATACCAATCCACCAAACGAAGTTGGTAATATCCCATGCCCAATCTACACCATTATTACTTCCCCAAGCACCAATCCCTACACCAATAGTGTAAGCTAAACAACCTATACCCCATAAAAAACTTAGGGCACATATTGTAATTAAAGTGTACCAGCCTTTAGCTGCTTTACCTTCAATTGGGGCGATAATATCGTCTGATATTTGGCGATAGCTTTTACTGCCTAATATTAACGGTAACCTTATTTCTGATTCTGCGTGCATAGTATCTAAATTTATTCTTTATTATTATGAATGTTTTTCTTCTGAATGAGCTTCCTCTTTTTTTCCTTCGTGTTTGGTTGAAACAACTTCTTCCTTTTCAAGCATTGCTTCTTCTTGATTACGAACTTTTACCATGTATGAAACTGTCGGCTTAACACCAACTTCTTCTAACAATAAATAGTTACGATCATCTTCGCGCCATTTAACAACTTCTGAGTTTTCGTCGTTTACATCACCAAACATAATTGCATTGGTAGGACAAGCTTGTTGACAAGCAGTTTTAATTGCACCATCAACTATTGGCATGCCAGCTTTTTTAGCAACTAATTTACCTGCCTGCAAACGTTGTTGACACATTGAACATTTTTCCATAACCCCGCGGCTACGAACTACAACGTCTGGATTTAACACCATACGTCCTAACTCTTGTTGAGCCGGATTTGTATCTTTAAACCAGTCGTTAGTGTTATAGTTAAACCAGTTGAAACGACGAACTTTAAATGGACAGTTGTTTGCACAATAACGTGTTCCAATACAACGGTTATACGTCATCATGTTTAAACCTTCGGTACTGTGAGATGTAGCTAATACAGGGCAAACAGTTTCGCAAGGTGCGTGATTACAGTGTTGACACATCATTGGTTGGAAAGTAACTTTCGGGTTTTCCGAAGGGTTTTCCATTTCAATATACATTTCTTTAGCGCCAATGTGTTCTTCATGTGCCTTTGCTTTGTTCATGTTTGAACTGTAGTAACGGTCAATACGTAACCAAAACATGTCACGGGTTTTAGCAACCTCTTCTTTACCAACTACAGCCACATTGTTTTCGCTAGTACAAGCTACAACACAAGCAGAACAACCAATACATGAATTCATGTCGATTGTTAAGCCCCACTTATGATTCATACGAGGATGTGCATCCCATAAATCGATTTCGTTAACATGTTTTTTACCGCCACCATGAACAGGTAATTCTGCAGGAGGGTTCCAAGTATCTTTTTCTAGTGCAATAAATTCAGGTAATGATACTTCACGCAACAAATATTCTTCACGACCCATAATGGTGTGTTGAATTTGAGTAGCCGCAAATTTATGAGTGCCTTCAGCTTTAGTAATGGTAACATTTCCAACAACATTTTGAATTGTGTCGTTTACCATATTTAATAATGGAAACGCATTTACACCAACTCCATTTGCCACTTTCATAGATTCAACGGAACGACCATAGCCCATTGCTAAACCAATTGTACCAGGTGCTTGACCCGGTTGAGGGAAAACAGGTGCTGTAATTTTAACTCCGTTAACAGTTACATCTACTAAAGAACCTACAATGTCTTGACGTAACATTTCGTTTAAGCCCATTGCCTTAACGTCAACCGGACTCATTGTAATATAATTATCCCAAGTAACTTTAGAGATTGGATCAGGTAATTCCATTAACCAAGGGTTATTTGAATTGTTACCATTCCCTAACCCAATTTTTTCGTAAACGATTAAATCAAAAGCGCCACCTTTAATAGCAGTGGCCATTGTTGCCGCTTTATTATAATCAGGCGTTGGAAGAGATTCAACAACGGTTACAGGTTCTTTTTTATCTTTACTTTCAACTTCCGGTTTAATTAGTGAGTCGCCAACCAATTCATTAATAATTGTTGCTACACCGGCTAACACTGGTTTTCCAGTAGAGTCTTTGGCCATTGGCGCAACAACTACATCTTTATGTACGTATGTTTTTACAACACCATCGTGTAAAGCATTTGCCCAAAACGAAGGAAAATCAGCATGTTTACCTTGATTCGGGAAAATACTATTATTCCAAACGCCTTGTAAATACGCTAGATAATCAGCTTTTACTCCGCTCCATTTTAAGATACTGTCTTGGAATTGGCGTGTACCTTCATGACGTGGAGAAGCAAAAATTGGGTTTATTGTAGGTTGTTGTAATGAATAATGTCCACGCTTAGGATTAGCGTCATTCCATGATTCTAACCAATGGTGGTCTGGACAAACAACATCTGCCATCTGAGCCGTTTCGTCTAACACATTTGCAAACGAAACCTTTGTAGTTACCTTTTTATAAGCATCTACAAATTTTAAACTTGCTGGTGCTGTATAAACAGGGTTACAAGCATAAGTCATTAATACATTTACTTTACCAGCAGCCATTTCGCTAACTAATTCGGCAAATTCTTTATCATCACCTTGTTTTAAATTAAAGTTATTTTCAACATCTACCGTTTTACCGTAGTTGTCTAACATCTTATTAATTCCGTTTACTAAAGTTTGAACACCTTCGTCATTTACACCAGAAACAACGATGGATTGGCCTTTATTTTTTGTTAAAGCTTCGGCTGCCTTTTTAATGGCTTTTACTGCTTCAGTATTCGAAATTTTTTCGTTACCGCTAACCTTTGCATTGCCTGTTGCGCCTGCAATTTCATTAAATAATGCCACAGCAACTGAACCAAGTTCTGACCCCTTAACCATGTAACGCTCATCAGCATTAGCACCAGTTAAAGATAAGTTAGACTCGAAATGGTAATGTTTACTCATTTCGGGTTTTTCTTTAGTAACTTTACGAGTTAAAGCGTATTGTTTAGCAAATTCAGCAGGATTTAGCCAGTTACCTAAAAAGTCGCAAGCCAAGCCAACAATGGTTTTTGCCTTACTAAAATCATAAGCAGAGACTACCGATTTGCCCCATACATTTTTGTTTGCTTTAGTTAAGGCATTATAGGAAATTGCATCGTAAGTTACATGTTTTGTGTTTGGATATTTAGAAGTAAACTCAGCAATAACAGCTTTGGTAGAAGGAGAAATAATAGTTGATGTTAAAATACGAATTGTAGCGCCATTAAGGGAAGCTGCAACCGTATCATCAACATTTTTCCAACTTGCATCTTTTGCTTTAAGCATTGGTCCACGCAAACGAGCGCCATCATATAAACCTAATACTGAAGCTTGAACGCGCGCGGTTGTGCCACCATGGGTAATTTTTGATAAATCGTTTCCTTCTATTTTAATAGGACGGCCTTCGCGCGTTTTTACTAATACCGAAGAGTAATCATGTCCGTCGTAAAAAGTAGATGCGTAAAAGTTTGCAACACCCGGAGTAACTTCCTCAGGTTTTACAACATAAGGAATAGATTTAATTACAGGTGTTTCGCAAGCCGCCAAAGCAACTGCTGCAGTACTAAAGCCCATTACTTTTAAAAAGTCGCGACGAGACGTGCCAGATTGTTCAGCCTCATCACTACTTAAAAACTCATCCATTGGAAGTGGAGTAGCAAACTCATTTTTTGCTTGCTCTTGAAACTCTGGACTGTTGTGAAGTTCAGGTAAGCCTTTCCAGTATTTTTTTGACATAGACATTAATTTATAATTTCTAATTTTTTAATTCTTAATAGTGGCATTTACCACACTCTAATCCACCAATTTTTTCAACAGTAAACTTAACGTCGTATTGACCAGCATATTTTTCTTTTAATGCCTTGTGTAAACGATCGTAGTATGCATTTCCTTTCATTACCACCTCTGTTTTGCGGTGACACTCAATACACCATTTCATGGTTAAAGGAGATTTTTGTTCTGCAACAGTCATTTCCTTTACATTACCGTGACATGACTCACACTGAATTTGGCCAACGACAACGTGTTGTGAGTGATTGAAATAAACGTGATCAGGTAAATTGTGAACTTTAATCCATTTTAAAGGATTTTGTTTTGATTCATCGTATTTAGCAGTTTTAGGGTCGAAGCCAGCAGCGGCATAAATTTTTGCAATTTCAGTCTCACCATATTGCGGTCCTTTTTGAATTCCTTTATGGCAATTCATACAAATATTTACAGAAGGAATACCAGCATGACGTGATTTTTCAACTGAACTGTGGCAGTATTGACAAGCAATTTCATTATCGCCTGCATGTAATTTGTGAGAGAATTTAATTGGTTGCTCAGGTTTGTAGCCTTTTTGCGTTTTCCAATCGTAATAAACACCGATGTTGTAACAAGCATCCCAACACGATTTCATACCGCCGAAGCCTAATATAATTACAAAGACACCAACCAATCGACGGTGACCTTGCATCCAGTTTTTAGCTTCTTGCCAGAAAGTAATATCAGGATTCTCAGCTTTTCCTTCAATACGATTTGCTGAGTTTTGTAAGGATGTACGAACACTACGGAAAGCACCAATTAAAATTGCTAGAATGACAATGAAGCCTAAGATTAAATACAAAGGCTCGATACCTCCTCCAGAACCTCCTGCTTGTGCATTATTCCCTTGATCACCACCAGTAGTAACTGTTGGCGGATTTGGATCTATAGGAGGTGCTTTTAAAAATGCTAAAATAGAAGCAACTCCTTTTTCATCAATTTGTCCTTCAAATACGGTCATTGCTGCCTTACCGTTTTCATTGAAAATTTTGTTAGCGTAAGCGTCACCTGATTTTATTAATTTCTCGTTATTTAAAATCCACTTTGTTAACCAGTCTCCTTTTGGAGCACGGTCGAAAATGCCCTTTAAGCCAGGACCAGTTAACTTTTGGTCGGTATGCGAAGCGTGACAAACCGCACAGTTTTGCTTAAATAATTTTGCCCCTTCATCGGCGCTTTGTGCATTTATTGATTTTGAAAAGGTAAAAACCGTGAAAACTAACGCTAGTAGGGCTTTTACTGAAATTTGAGATAAATGGTTTTTCATATAAAAAATTAGAAAAATGTCGTGTGCTTTGGGTTTTATGACAAATTAATGACACAAAACGATGGCAAATTTAACAGAATATGAATAAATAGTGTACGAAATTTTAAATATTTTTAACCTTTGAGCTAATTTATAATGATTCTAAATAATAAATTTTTGGTCGTAAAAAAAACCTAACTTATCGAGTTAGGTTTTAAAAGTTTGTATTATGCTTTGTTTGATTTTTTATTTTTAAGATAACTTAAAATTATTGGGAGCACTGAGATTAAAATGATTCCAATACATACCAAATCAATTCGTTTTCTTATAAACTCTACTTCTCCCAAAAGATAACCAGCAGTGGTCAATCCACCAATCCACAGAACTCCGCCAATTACGTCGAACATAAAATATTTTTTGTAATCCATTTTTCCAACTCCTGCTGCAAAAGGGGCAAATGTTCTAACAAAAGGTACAAAGCGTGCCATAATTATTGCTTTTGTTCCATGTTTTTCGAAAAATACATGTGTTTTATCTAAATATTCTTTTTTAACTAAGGGTTTGCCCTTAAGTTTTAGCTTAAAAATATTAATGCCAATTTTTCTACCAATCCAGTAGTTACAATTATCGCCTAAAACAGCCGCAATGAATAGCAAAATTAAGAGGTAACTCATATTAAGCATGCCGCTTCTGGCAAAAAGACCAGCAGTAAACAAGAGAGAATCACCTGGTAAAAAAGGCATGGCAACTAAACCAGTTTCAATAAAAATTACTAAAAACAAAACCACGTAAATGGTAGTATTATAATTAGCGAAAAGCCATTCAAAATCTAAGTGTAATATGTGTTTAAATAATTCTATCATATATTATTTTTATTAAATGTTTCTAGTTTTGTATCAAATAAGAAACGTTAAAAAAGTTCAGTTTAAAGTCCTACCTCATCGATATAGGCTAAAATTCCCCCTTTTAAATTGTACAAATTGGTAAATCCATGTTGGCTTTCTAAAGCACCAATAACAGTAGCGCTGCGTTTTCCGCTGCGGCAATGAACAACAACTTGCTTATCTTTACTTATTTTATCCACATTATCCATTACCTCACCCATAGGAATTAATTGGCCGTTGATGTTGGATTCGTCAAATTCGTAATCTTCACGTACATCAATTAATTGAAAATCTGCTTTTGAATCGATGAGTGATTTTAGTTCTGAAGGGGTAATTTCTTTCATTTTCTATTTTAAATTTCTTGTTTTTTCATTTGTGCCAGCCTTCGACTTCCCTCGGGCTAACAGAGAGGATTTTAATTTAATTCGGCTTTCATTTCTTCGGGTAAATAGGTAAAGAACGTATCTCCCCGCAATCCTATTCTTAATGTTTCTAAGGGGATAACATCGTCAACGCTAATATTACCAACGTTTACGTTGCAACCAAACAACTTTAAAAAATATACTTGTTGACTTTTTTGAGGAGTTTCCCAAATAATATTTTCGAGTTTGACTTTATTGACGATGCGATTAATTAGTAATGTATGCGCACTTCCATTTTTGTGAAAGATACCTACTGTTCCGCTTTCGCGAGCTTCAGCAATAACCTTAAATGCGCCTGCGTCTAGTTCGGATTGCATCATTTTAATCCAACGTGCCGGATGTATAATAACGCCTTCTTCTTTACTTCCCACCTCACTAAGGACTGTAAAATTTTTGGCCAATTTGGAAATGTATTCACATTTTTTTTCATGATTCAAGCTCACACTTCCATCACTCACCTCAGCACTATCCAAGCCTAAATCGGTAATATATTTTAAATAATCGTCAAATTTATTTCGCACAATAAATGCCTCAAACAAAGTCCCACCAACGTATACTTTGATACCTTGTTTTTGGTATAATTTTATTTTTTCCTTTACGTTCTTAGAAATTATTGAAGTGCCAAAACCAAGTTTTACAAAATCAATATAATCTGAACTTGCGCTTAACATGTCTTCGGCTTGACGAAGACTAATGCCCTTATCCATAACCATAGTTACCCCATCTTTACGAGGCTTTATTGTTCTTTGTGGTAGGTGTGATAGATTAAAATTGTAGTGGGCCATAATTTAAGGTTTGTAATTTGCAATCAAATGTAATAGTTCTTTATCGTTTTGTAAAATTGGGGCGTAGTCAAAAATATCTTGATGTAAGCTATAATTTAGTTCCAATCCTTTTGTAAAATATTCTAAGGCTTCCTTTCTATTCTCGCGGTAAAGCAATAAAACACCCATTCTATACTGAAGTTCGGCAACATTTGGATGGAGCTTTATACCTTGTGCAAGTGCCTCTAATGCATCTTTATTGTAACCATTTTGCTGCAAAAGTGCACTGTAATCTAACCATAAATCGTAATCGGTATATTCCAATTCAATAACACGTTGATAGGCAGCAGCTGACTCCTCGATAAACCCCAATTTTTGTTGTACCTCGGCAAATACGTACCAATATTCTGGCTCGTTGGGGTTAATTTCTATTGCTTTTTTAACATAATGTATTCCTTCGGTAACACGGTTCATTGCATCCAACACTACGCCAATACCCAGCCACGCGTCGGCATTTGCCGGATCGAGTTTAACACATTTGTTATAATTAACTAAAGCTTCTTCAAAGCGATTAAGGTTTTCGTAGCACTCACCAATATAATAGTAGGTAGTTGGATCTGTATCCTCGTGTTTAAATGTTTCTTTGTAAACCTCAATAGCCTCCTCATAACGCTCCAATTGAGCTAATGAGTTTGCTTTGTTAAAGTAAGCCGAGCTAAATTGCTCGTTAATGGCAATGGCATAATCGTAAGCTTGAATTCCTTTTTCAAAAAGTCCAACTCTGTTGTAAGCCAAACCTAAATTAAACCAGGCAAAATAGCTGTAAGGGTGATTATCAATGTACTGTTCGTAATACGTAATAGCCTCTTCACTTTTACCGGTTAAATCAAAACATAATGACAGTTCGTTTAGTGCCACTTCGTTTTTAGGATTTAATTTTACCGCCTTTTTTAAATAATAAAGTGCGTCATCGGGTTTATCTTCATTCAAAAATTCTATTCCCAAGGCAACATACACCTCGTCTTTGAACTCAGCAAGAGGAATAGCTGTTTTAAAATTCTCAATCGCTTGTTCTCCCAAACCCATTTGACTGTATATATAGCCACGCGCCATGTACAAATCAAAATTACCCTGTTCGATTTGTTCTACCTCATTTAGTAGGGTAAGTGCTTCGTGCGTGTAATGCTGGCTTGATAAATACTGAGCGTATCTAATTTTAATAATTGCCGAGAAAGGATAGCGTTCCAAACCAAAATCTATGGCTTTTTTAGCCATTTCGTAATTATACCACTGAAGATAATAATCAATTATCTCTTCTATTTCATCGGCATCAAAAAAAAGGGGCTCACCATTGGTAAGCATTTCTTCAAAACGCTTTAAATTCTGTTCAAATTCTCTTTCGTTGCCTCCTTCTGCATCATCATCAAACGCACTCATTTATCTATTTTATATTATTAAACATTAAAATTAAATGATTTTTTTTACTGAAACTATTTTATTTTTTTAAAAAAATTGTTAAGGCTGTTAATAGTATAAACTATCTTTATTTTATATAAAAATAACTTACCTTTATAGCCGTTATGCAAATTCAGGTCATGAAATCTAAACTACACTGCGTTACTGTAACGCAAGCTGAGTTAGACTATATTGGCAGTGTAACCATTGATGAAGATTTAATGGACGCTGCAAATTTTATTGAGAACGAACAGGTACATATTTTAAACAAAAATAATGGCGAACGTTTTATAACCTATGTTATTAAGGGTGAGAGAGGTAGTGGCACCATCTGTTTAAACGGTCCGGCAGCTAAACTTGTTAATTTAGGCGATGTTGTCATTATTATTTCTTATGCAAGTATCGATTTTGAACTGGCAAAAAAATTTAAGCCTTGGGTTATCTTTCCTGATACTAAAACAAATAAACTAAAATAAAGTGGCGGCAAAAAGCACCAAATCAATTATTCAATTTGTAATATTATTAGGTATTGGTGTTTTATTAATTTGGTTAACTTTAAGACAAGTTGCTCCAAAAAAAGATGAAATTATTTTGGCGTTTAAAAACGCAAATTATTTTTGGATATTACTTTCAATGCTAATTGCCTTTTTAAGTCACTTTTTAAGGGCTTATCGTTGGAATTATTTATTAGAACCCTTAGGTTATAAAACAAAATTAATTAATGCTAATTGTTATGTACTAATTGGATATTTGGCTAATTACGGTATTCCAAGAATGGGGGAAATCTCACGTTGTACTTTAGCCACAAAATACGATAAAGTACCTTTCGAAGTCGCTTTAGGAACTGTTATTACCGAGCGTATTATTGATTTTATTTTGTTTTTAGGAATTTTTGTTTTAACCCTTCTCATTGAGTTTAAAGAACTAAGTGGGTTGGCAAACCACCTAATTTTTCAACCTTTAAAAGAAAAATTATCTGGAATTGAAAATAATCCAACAAAATTAATTGTTTTGATAGTAATTGTTTTTTTAGGAGTTGGTCTCTTTATCTTTTTGCGAAAAAAAGTTATTGGATTAATGAAGGGAAAACTCGGCGGCATTATAAAAGGCTTAGCTCAGGGCATTGGATCTATAAGAAAAATGAAAAGACCTTTAGGCTTTATAATCCTAAGTGTTTTAATTTGGCTGTGTTATTTTTACTCATTGTATATGTGCTTTTTTGCGTTAACTGGTACTGAAAATTTGGGGCAAGGGGCTTGTCTAACTCTTTTACTCTTCGGAACATTTGGCGTTATACTCTCTCCCGGTGGCTTAGGTGCCTACCCGGCAATTGTAGGTGGTATATTACTAACCACATATCATGTCGATCAAGTTTGGGCATTTGCATTGCCTTGGTTGGCATGGACGAGTCAGTTAGTTCTAGTTTTGGTATTTGGATTAATTAGCTTTATTGTTTTACCAATTTATAATCGAAATAAAAATGGGGTTTTACCAAGTTCTTAAAAATAAACTAATAAGTAAAGAAGATGCTTTACGAATTATAAATACTAAAAAACTTTTGGGTAAAAAAGTTGTTTTTACGAATGGTTGTTTTGATATATTACATCCAGGACATGTTGATTATCTGAATAAAGCTCGCGATTTGGGAGATTTTTTAGTACTTGGTTTAAATACCGATAATTCGGTAAAACTTCTAAATAAAGCGCCAAACAGACCCATTAATAATGAATTAGATAGAGCACACGTTTTGGCAGGATTAAGTTGTGTTGATTGTATTGTTTTATTTGATGTAGAAACCCCCTTAGAATTGATTAAATATTTAAATCCTAATGTTTTAGTTAAAGGTGACGATTATGAAGTAGAAAAAATAGTAGGTTATGATTTTATAAAGTTAAATGGGGGTAAAGTTGCAACTATTCCTTTTTTAGAGGGTTATTCTACTACTCAATTAATTAAAAATATTTTAAGATAAATGAGACGTTTGTTTATAGTTATAGTGTTGATTTTTTCTTTTTCATCACTTTTTTCGCAGGCAAAAATAGAAGTAGATGATGCAAAGAAAAATTTTGGATTTGTAAAAAAGGGTGAAGTTGTAAAACTAGAATACACTATAAGAAATGTTGGAAACGAACCTTTACTAATTACAAGTGTTGAAATTGGCTGCTCCTGCACCACAGTTGATTACCCTAAGCAACCCATTCCCCCTAATAAAAGCGAAAAAGTCATTATCAATTTTGATACCAAAACTGTTTATGATAGACAAGACAGAGTAGTTTTTCTAAAAAGCAATGATCAAAAAGGCAGCATTAAACTGCGTTACAAAGGGGTAGTTTTATCTAAATAATCCATATTTTGATTGATTTAGCCGCGTAAATTACCGTAAAATGTTATAATATTTTTTATATCTTTACTTGTATTTTTAATTATTTTGTCATGAAGTATTATTTACTTGTTCTAATTAGTATTATTTCTCTTTCATCTTTTTGTCAAACATCTCCACCTTTTATAAACTACCAAGGAATTGCTCGCAACTCATCAGGTCTTCCCATAACAAATGCAACTAACCCAAACATAAGTATCAAATTTGAAATTTATCCTTCGCTAACGGGAGGATTGAATAGCTTTAGTGAAATTCAGCAAAATATTCCATTATCATCATTAGGCTTGTTTACGGCAAAAATTGGGGCAGTTAATAATTTAAATTCTGTCAATTGGTCTACTGGAAATTGGTATTTAGAAGTATTTATTGACCTAAATAACGGAAACAATCCAATCCAAAGTTTGGGGAGACAGCAGCTTGTTAGTGTGCCATACGCTTTATACGCTGATAAAGCCGGTTCCGCACCTTCGCCAACGCTAAATTTTGCAGGTAATGTTTTAACGGTTGGTCCGTACACAACAAATATAAACGCAGGCACTACTTATTCGGCTGGAAATGGTATTGATATTTCTAATGGAATAATTTCAAATACTTTGACGGCTAGTAATACAACTGTAACTGGTACAAATAATGTTATTGTTACAAATCCTTCAAGTAATTTATATAATGTGGCGGTAAAAGCGCAAACCTTAACTGTTGTGTCTGGTGATACTTTAAAGTCTACTTTAGGGGGTAGTGTGTTTTTGCCGCGAACAACTATTACACCCTCCACTAATATTGGCCTTACGGGAAATCCGATTAATGGCTATACAATTACTAATATTGCGCCTGGTAGTTCGAGCACATCATTAGTTGCAGGAAACACCAATCTTCAGTTAATTCCAGGAATAAATTCTTATACGCTTAATTCACATTCTTATAGCCTAAGTAATTCTTCTAACACATTAACTCTTCAAAATTCGCCAGGCAGTGTTTCTAACACAGTTGTTATGCCCCTTACTACAATTTCTGCTTCAAATGGTATTGGCGTTACCGGCAATCCACTAAGTGGCTATTTCATCAATAATATCGCAACTCCCAGTATATCGTTTGCCAGCGCAACTGTTGGCACTTTAAATTCTGGAAGCGGAACTTCATCTACATTTACCATTCCCTCGCCTGTTCTAAATGGAGGAACGGGAATTGCTATTGGCGGAACGTGGCCAAATCAAACCATTTCTGCTATATCCACTGGCTCCACAGCTGCTTGGAGCACCTTAGGCAATACAGGTACAAACCCTCCAAGTAATTTTTTAGGAACTACCGATAATAAAGAAATTGTTTTTAAAACAAATAACAATCAACATGCAGTAATAACAACTTCTGGCAATGTTGGGATTGGAGTTCTAAGCCCCGCGGCTAAACTGGATGTTTCAGGTTCTACTCCTACTGCATTAAATGTTTTAAACACCTCAACTGGTAATGCTATTACAGCAAATAGTAATGGTGGTACCCCAGGCATAATTGTTACTAATTCGGGTGCCGGTTACGCTTTAGAAGCACAAAACAGTTCTGCAGGAGGCAGTATTCATGGGTTTAAAGGCGCTGGAACCGCAGGAGGTTCTGCGGGAGTTTTTATTAACTCGTCAAATATTAATTCCTCCCCTGTTTTAAATGTAATTAATTCTGGCACATCTGCTGCCAACGTAATTAACGCAAACAATTTAGGTTCAGGCATTGGATTAAATGTTACAGCAACTACAGGAAATGCAATTTCTGCAAACAACAGCAGTAGTGTAGCTCCAACAATTGTTGCTACTAATAGTGGTGGTAACAACGCAATTAACGCAACTGCAAGCGGAGCAGGAAATGGGGTAAATATTAATGCAGCAAATGGACATGGAATAGTTGTTTCAAATACAGGTGCAAACCCAGCTATTAATGCTAATAATACCGGTAATGGCAATGCTCTGTTTGCCAATAATAATTCTAGTGTTGAACCAACCATTTTTGTTCAGAATAGTAATAGTAATGGTGTGGCATTTCAAATAAACAATAACAATTCGGCAAACGCAGCTAATTTTTACAATTTTGGTAGTGGTGACATAATATATGGTAATAAAGGAGCTGGTGCTACCGGCAAGGTTGCTTTTCTAACAAATACAAATTCAAGCAATTCTTCCCCAGTAATTGAGGTACAAAATCAGGGTTCAGGACCGGCGGTAAATATTTTTTCTGGGACAACATCCAATACAGCACTTCTATTAAATAGTGGACATTTAAAATCTACGGGCTTAGCACCAACAGTATCAGTTGTAAGTAATGGACTCGGAGGATTTGCTCCTACAGCAAGTATTACTACTCAAAGTACAGATATTAAGGGTACTATTACCGTTTCTATTCCTGGTTTTACAGGTACTTCTTCACTTGGTTTTGTAGATGTAAATGTTGTATTTAATAAACCATATAATACCGGAACAACTGTGCTTTTAACTCCTGTAGAACCTAGTAGGTTTTCTTATATAGTTACAGCCCAAAATAGTGGTAATTTTACAGTTAAAATAATTAATAATAATTCTATCACAGCGAGCTTTGTAGCGGGTTTTAATTTTTTAAGATTTAATTACTTTGTAATAGAATAAACTATGAAAAAAATTATATTATTTTTTATTTCTTTTTGTTGTTTTGAGTATAATGCTCAGAGCCCAGCTCCACCTAAAATTAATTATCAGGGTATTGCCAGAAATAGCCAAGGTCTGCCAATCGTTAATCAAAATATAAGTATCGTTTTTGAATTAATTTCTGGAACTCCTACCTCTACCGCTGTTTATACAGAAACACAACCTTCCGTTCAAACCAACAGCTTGGGTTTGTTTACTACTCAAATTGGTAAAAATTCTAGTTTAATTGGTTTTAATTGGCAAGGAGGCCCTTACTTCTTAAAAATTAGTATAGACCCAACTGGTGGCACAAACTATACTTCCTTAGGAACCCAACAATTATTGAGTGTACCTTATGCTTTATACGCTGAAAAAGCAGGCAATGGTGCTTTACCAACTGCCACACTAAATGGCACCACTTTGCGTTACAACGGCATTAATTCAGCATGGATTATAGATACTAATTTGGTAAATAATGGCGATAAGGTAAGAATTGGAGATAAATTAAATATAAAACAAAATAAACTTCAATCTATAACTAATAGTCCTTCTGATAGTGCTGCTATTTTTGGCTATCATTATTCAGCGGGATCAAATTATTCAGGGATAAGAGGATTTGCTGCGGGAAATTCTGTTTCTACCGGAACAACAATTGGCCTTGGCATTTTTGGCGGACACTTTATCGGCTATAATGGCTCAGGAACGGCCATAGGGGCTTTTGGGCAAGCCACGTCTGCACAAAGTAATGCTATAGGTTTGCTTGGAATAGCTACTTCAAGTGGAACTGCATTGAATAATAATTATGCCATTGGCTTGTATGCGAGTGTTGATGCCAGTACAACTGCTACCAATAAATATGCTGGTGTGTTTAACAGAGGTGGGGTATTAATTTCTGATTCTTTAATTTTAGGGCCATTAACCAACCCGGGAAATATTGGCGATGTACTTACTAAAACGTCGCCAAATGGAAGAGCTTCATGGGTTACTCCAAGCGCAGGGGGAGGTCCATTTACTCAAAGTGCCAATTATATTCACGCTGCCAATTCATATTCAAACAGTAGAATTGTATTTGGGATACCTTATCCTGTTGGAGGATTTCCCTATCAAAGCAGAGTTACAATTGTTAACACGTCTAGTAACTTGAACGATACGTCGCTAGTTGTTTTACAAAAAAACAGCAATAAGCCAGCAATTTATGCCAATTCAAATGCCTCGGGAGGTTCTAGTGCTCCAGCAATATTTGGAGAAGCAATTGGAAACTCGCCCAACAGTGCCGGAATTTACGGTATGGGGGGAGCTTTTGCTGTTGGTGTAAAAGGATTTGCCAATAGTTTCTCTGGCGTTTGGGGCGAAAGTAATGGAGGGCCAGGAGTTACCGGCATTTCAACTCAAAGTGGGCAAGCAGGTAGATTTTTACTGCAAAGCTCTATATCTGGATTTCCGGCAGTATACATATCTACCAATAGCGATCCTCCTGGCTTAACCACAGAAACATTTGGCAAAGGTGCTGCCATCAGAGCTATAAATAGTTCCAGTATTACAGGTTCAAATTTTCAATCATTACTTTTGGATGGAGGGCATATTGCCGCTTCTGGCTCTAATATTAACTCGACTTGTTCAACAACTGCAGTGCTAACTCCATCTACTGTTTCAATAAGCGCAAATAAAACAGCTACCTCAAACGATGTTCGAGGAGCGGTTTTAGTGTCTATGACCCCAACTGCTACTGTTAATCCAGGTGAATTTATAACTATAAATGTGCCCTTTGATAAAAGCTATTCTGCGGGCTTACCTTATGTTCTTATTCAGCCAATGGATCAATCAACTGCGAGTCTATCTCACTACATTAGTGGTGGAAGTGCGGCAAGTTTTACTGTGAAATTTTTTAATGGTGGTACTATTTCAGTAGTAATATCAAATTTAAACTTTAAATATTTTGTAATTGAATAAATGAAAAGCATTTTTATAATACTCTTTTTTACATTTTACCTTTTTGCAAACTGCCAAGTTATTTCTCCTCAGGTAATTAATTCAGCTGGTAGCCAAAGGGCTTTGGGTAACACAAGTATTACTATTGAAGATAATGTTGGTGAAACTTTTATTGAAACAATTACAAATGGTAACTTTATTGTGACTCAAGGATTTTTGCAGCCAGAAATTGCAGGCACTTTAAAACCTACCGATTCATATATAAAAAGTGATGTTAGCTGTAAAGATAAAAGTGACGGTTATATTTCGGTTTCAGTGTCAAATGCACCATCTACTTACACTATTCAATGGCAACCAAGTTCTGTTTGCCCAGCAAATAATTGTAGTTATGTTGATAGTCTTAAAGCTGGGACTTATAAATATAAAGTATTTGTTTCTGTTTTAACTCCTACCGGAACAATTATTGACTCGACTTCTATTCCATTACGCACCATTATCATAAACGGTTCAAACGAGCCTTGTAAAGTAAAAACGTTTAATGCTATTACACCTAATGGAGACGGCAACAACGATACTTTTGTAATTGATAATATTACCGAGTTTCCAAAAAACAGAGTAACTATTTATAATCGTTGGGGCATACAATTATCTGATATATATGGTTATGACAACGTTACAAAATATTGGCCAACAATTGATGAGTCAAACAAACTACTTAGTACTACCTATTTTTATATTATTGATTTAGGAGATGGGGGTGTTTTAATTAAGGGATGGGTTGAAGTTTTAAAAAACTAAATTTAAATAATGCATTATAAAAAACACATAGTAATACTTTTAATATTAATGAGTTATTTTATCTCTTTAAAATCTCAATTACCTTATTTACAAAAAGGGCTGTGTTTAGATGAGTCTCAAAAAATAACGTCAGACTCCATAAAACCAAGTAAAAATATGGTAGTTGCTGATTTTGATGGGGATGGTTTTCTGGATTTTGCAATTGCTGATGTATCTTCGCAGCAATTAATAACATACAAAGCATTGGGATTTGGCCAAGGGTTTGTAACAAATAATACTATAACTTTAAGTGGTATAGGAGCCGATAATTCTATTACATCCGGGGACTATGATAGTGACGGGGATATAGATATTGCTATGTGTTATGGTGGAAATCTGAAAATATTAACAAATAATAGTTTTACTTTTAATTTAGGGCACACTATTTCAATACCTTCTTCTAGCTATTTACCAGCTTTTACATATTTAAAAACCGTCGATTTTAACAAAGACAATAAAGATGATATTTTATTAGTTGGCACTCACGTTAATTCAAATCATGGTGTGGCTGTTTTATGTTTCAGAAACATTTCTCCATCTACCTCTACTTTAAATTTTAGTTTGGATTATCAGAATTTAGTATACTATGGTTTACAAAGTTTAAATATTAATAATTCTATCGATTTTGACGTTGGAGACATAAATGGCGATTCTAAATCTGATATTATATTTACTTATTCAAGTAAATCGGACACCATACTTGTTTTAACATATTCTGTTGTAAGTTCGAATATAAACTTTGCTGAAAATAAATTAGCTACAATACCATCTTCATCCGTATCTGGATTTGTGCCTAAACAATGCTGTGCGGGCGACTTAAACAATGACGGTATACAGGATTTACTTACTTTTAGTGAAAAAACAGGTGCTAATTCTGTTTCATTATTTTTAGGAAGCACAATTGGCTTGGTTTTTTCTGAAACCTTTAGTATTTCTACCTTCTCAATTCCTCTATCGATAAAAGACTTTAAACTAAAAGATATTAACGACGATGGTTACATTGATTTTATAGGCATAACTAATTCTACTTTACTGATTTATTTGCAAAATGGTGCAAGTACCTCTTTTTATTCTTCTCCAATTATTCTCTCTACACCCAGCCAGCTTTTTTCTGAAGAGATTGAAGTTGAAGATTTTGATAATAACAATCTAAATGACATTTTTATTAAAAGCTGGAAAGGAAAAAAGTCAATACCAGTTGTTATACCAAATTTTTCCTATAAAAATTATATTACTGATAAAGGTCTAATAATCTGTTCTACTCAAAGTACATCATTAGCGGCTAATAGTAATGTAACCGTTTCGCCCTTAATTAACCCTTCATATAATTGGTATAGTACATCAACCGCCTCCATATTAGCAAGTTCGAGTCAATTCACTACCACAACACAAAACAATTATTTTTACAACCTAAATTTTACATTTCCATATACTTTTGGGACATCTTGCTTATTAAATAGCGACACAGTTGGCGTTATAGTAAACAATGCACCTACAATAAACTTTACGCCATACACTAATACAACTGTTTGTTATAATCAAGTAATAGACGTAAAAGTATTTGGTGCTGATACATACACCTGGAGTGGTGGAAATAACTTAAATACTAATACATTTACCACAACAGCTTACAACAATTCTACTTATATCGTTAGTGGAACAGATAGCAAGGGATGTATTGGGACAAATACACTTATTATTAACGTATATCCTTTAAATACAGACACAATCATTAGCTCTAAAAATCCAATTTGCATAGGTGATTCTGTAAAGCTTACGTTCCCGTCAACCACGTCTTATACCTGGTCTAGCGGAAACATTAATGCTCCAAGCACGACCCTTTACCCATTGGTTAATACAACTTATAGTTTAACCTATACCTATGGTAATAATTGTATCAGTTATAAAACTATTGATATAAATGTAGACCCATTATGTGTGCTTAATGTTGGTACCTCAGTTTACAATTCAATTACGCCAAATAACGATGGCTTTAATGATAGTTTTTTTATAGAAGGGATAGAGCACTTTGCAAATAATCAAGTAACTATATTTAACCGTTGGGGAAAAACTTTAAGCAGCATAGCTAATTACGATAACTCCACAAACTTTTGGCCTAAAAAAGATGATTTTTCTCAACTCACTTCAACTTCCTATTTTTACTTAATTAACTATGGTAATGGAACTATAAAAAAAGGATGGATAGAAGTATTAAAAGATTAAAAAACTAAAAATGAAAAAATTAATTACTGTGCTCATTTGCTTTGTTTTTATTTTAAATCACAAAGCCCAACAAGATGCTCAATATAATCTTTATCAGTTTAATCAAATGATTATTAATCCAGCATATGCTGGTGCGCGCGACGGGTTAAGTGTAGTTGCATCGGTACGAAATCAATGGTCAGGTTTTGAAGGCTCTCCAAAAACATCTTGTATAAGTTTACATGGCCCTGTTTTAAATAAACATATTGGAACCGGCTTAACAATTGTTAATGATGCTATGGGGCCGCGTAATATGCTTGGCATTTATGGAAATTTTGCTTACATCTTAAAACTATCAAACAAATGGAAACTTTCTTTAGGAGTAAATGCTGGATACAATCGCTTTCAATTTAATTTTGCAAAACTTAACTTTAAAAGTACAGAAAACAATCCGTTGTTTACACAAACTCAAAACTTTAATGCATTAGATATTAATTCAGGACTTTATTTGAAGACAAATACTTTTTTCTTAGGAATGAGTTTTACCCATATGGCTTCCAAAACTCTTTACGATTTTTCGCTAGGAAATAATTCTGGGAGCCTGTCTTATAGATTAAGGACACATACATTTATTACTTTAGGTAAATCTTTTAAAGTAAACGATAATGTTATTTTTGCACCCACTCTATTATTAAAGTCTACCAATAATTCAAAGCAAATGGATTTAAACTTCAATTTCTTTTTATACAAAAAATTATGGCTTGGTGTGTTTTTTAAGGGAGATTATGGTCCGGGATTTTTATTACAGTATTATGTTACCAATAAATTTAGGGTTGCATACAGTTATGATACTGGGCTAAAAGATACTCGTAGATTAGGCGGCAGCCATGAAGTTATGATTGGTTTTGATTTTTCTGGAGCAAAATCAAAAATGCTAAGTCCACGTTTTTTATAAAAATTTATGATTAAAAAAATAGTTGTTATTTTCTTGTTTACCATTCATTTAGGTATTGTTTATGGTCAAATAAATAAAGGCGATAAATATGTTGCAAAGGCACAATATATTAAGGCTATAAGTAAATATAAATCTGCTAGTACTGAGAAGAATTCTTCCATAAAACAAGAAGCATTTATTAAACTTGGCAATTGTTACAAAAACATAAATGATTACGAAAAAGCCGAAACCTCCTATAAAAATGCTCTGGCAATAAACAACAATGCTGACGCTGAAGTTTTTTACAATTATGGACAAGTATTAAAAGTAAATAATAAATACTCTGAAGCGGTAGAACAATTTACCAATTACATCAAATTAAGACCAAATGATGCATACGCAAAAAATGCTCTAAAATTTTGTAAAGAAATAAATTACTACCTGAGAAAGCCTATTGAATACAGCGTAAAAAATTTAGAAAAAATAAATTCAGAAAAATCAGAGTTTTCGCCCTTTGTGCAAAATAACCGATTAATGTTTGTAGCAGAACGCGTTGAATTTAACTTTGTTGATTACACCGTAAACGATTTTAATGGCGAACCATTTTTAAATATGTACACTTCGGAAATGAAAGGGTCTGAAGTAAAAAAATCAAAATCATTATCAAAAAAAATAAACTCGGATTATCATGATGGCCCAGGTTGTTTAAGTGCAGATGGCAATACCTTATATTTTACACGTGTTATTTATAAAAAGAAAAAAGATTTTACCAATTATGCAAAAATATTTATTTCTACCGGGAGTGGGAGAAAATGGAGTGGTACAAAACCTTTTGAGTATAATAGTGATAATTATTCATTAGCCCATCCAAGCATTAGCAATGATGGTAATACATTATTCTTCACTAGCGACATGCCCGGTGGCTTTGGCGGAAAAGATCTTTACCTATGTAAAAAATTAGGTGATTCTTGGTCAAAACCGATTAATCTTGGTCCGGACATTAATACTTCAGGCGATGAAATGTTTCCATCCATTCGTAAGGATGGAATTTTATTTTTCTCATCAACCGGTTTACCTGGCTTTGGAGGTCTAGATATTTACTCGGCAAAAATGGTTGACGATAAGTGGCTTTTAATTCGTAACGAAGGTCTTAATTTAAATAGTAGCTACGACGACTTTGGTGTTACGTTTCTAAGCGATAGTGTGGGTTATTTTTCTTCAAATAGAATTGGTGGCAAAGGTGGAGACGATATTTATTATTATGAATATAAAAACAAGTCCATGATACTTTCTGGTACTGTTTTATTAACAGAGAATACTAATGACCCTGCGAAAAATGTAAAAGTTGTGCTCTTGGATGAAAATGGAAATTCGATTGATAGCACCAAAACCAATGCAAATGGATTGTTTGAGTTTAAAAACTTAGAAGTTGATAAAAAATACATGGTGGCAATTGATGAAACAGACCCTAAACTTACCGGTAAAGCGCGCTACTATTTGACAGATAAAAATAGCATTATTCAACGTGTAACAGGTAAGGTTGGTAACGATAAATTTGTTTTTAAAAACTTACCTGTTGACCCAAATGGACTGCCTGATTTGTATACAGAAGATAACCTAACACTTGCCGGTAATTTATTGTATGGCGAAAATCCAAGTAAACCAATTAAAAACACACGACTAAAAATTGTAAACGATTATGGTGATGTTTTGGAAGAAACTACTACCAACGAATTTGGCGCGTTTGCCTTTAGAAATATTCCATCTGACCAAAATTATCTCGTAGCTATTGAAGAAACCGATATAACATTGCCTGAAAACACTAAAGTAACTTTAACAAATAAGGCAGGTAAAGAGTTAAAAACATTTTACACAGGTAAAGAAAAATTTAAGTTTAAAATTTTGAGTAGCGATAAAGAATTGATGAAGGAAATGGATGCTCAAGATGAAAATTTAGTGATGGATGTTTTTGGTTACATGTACGACCAAAACAAAAAGCCTATAAGTAATGCTAAAATTAAGATAAAAGAAGATGGAAGTGCCTTTGAGCCCCAACAAGTAACTACTAACGAGAAAGGGAAATTTAATTTTAAAAATTTAAAGGGTGATAAAAACTATTTATTTGAAGCAGATGAAACTGACCCGGCTTTAACCGGAGTTAAGCGCATTTACATTGCCGATGCCAAAGGCAGAATTTACAAAGTCCTAGACAAAAATGGAGAGGGAAAATTTAATTTTAAATTATTGGAGGCTGACAAAGTTGCCATGGGTGAATTTGTGGTTGATGATCCATGGTTACAGGTTTTAGAAATGAAAAATAAAGCTAAACAAGAATTAACTATTGTTGAAAATATTTATTATGCCAGTGGCGATTTTAAATTGGATGCAACTGGAATTAAAATATTGGATAAAGTAATCACCGTATTAAACAGTGACCCTAAATTAATAATCGAATTAAGCTCACATACCGATTCCAAATCAAGTGATGCGTTTAATTTAACCCTTTCAAAAAAAAGAGCCCAATTTGCAGTTGATTACTTAATTAGTAAGGGCATTGCCAAAACACGCTTAAAAGCAATAGGCTATGGCGAAACAAAACTTTTGAACAAATGCAAAAACGGGGTTGAATGCACTGATGAAGAGCATAAAATTAACCGAAGAAGCGAATTTAAAATAACCGAACAAAGCAACCCATAATAATTGCTTTTAAAAATTTGTTTAATTTTTATAACTTTACATTATTTATATTCTTTTTATGTTAAAACGCTTATTGTTATTTTCACTTTTAATCAGCTCGTTTGTTAATGCACAAACAAAAACTAAACCCAAAAAAGTTGATAAAAATAAATTAAAGCAAGATTCTATTGCTGCTGCAAATGCAAAGTTTGCACCTGGTTATGTAGAAGTGAAGGTTCCGCATGCTTTTTTTGTTTATACCAAACGTCCAAAATTAGTTACTGAAAAAATGCAACTATGTTATAACCTGGTGTGCAAAGACACAATGTTATATATGTGCTTCAACGATTCGATGTGCAAAGACCCGGAAGTAACAAAATTATTGTTTGAAAAACAAATTGGCGATACCAACTTTGTTTTAATATACGTTGATGCATTTACAAAATCTAAGTCAGACGGTGGGCTTTGTAATGCTGGCAAAGAAACTAAATTGACTTTTGTGCGGTGGAATACAAAAACAAATCAAGCTAAATGGAAAACGAAAAATATTAGCTCTTGTTTAAGAACCATAACCAATATGACAAAAGAACCTATTGCTGATTGGGATAAAACTTCTGTGTTAACAATTAATTATCATAGAGGCACGAATTTTTATGAACTAAAGTTCGATCCTCAGAATCCTCAACTTGGCATGCAGAGTGCTAACGACAACGACTCGAAAAAGGATTAGTTTTAGTTGATGCTTTTTGGTGTACAATAAATTTTTTTTGTACTAGCTCAACAATTCCTTCTTCAACTCTTCTACTCCATTAACTGCAGTTTGCTTTATGTGTTTTAATCCTTTAATATAATCCAAATTAAAGTCATTTGGGTCAATTAACCACTTTGGGGTATATGCGCTCACATAACTAACTAAGCCTGCAGCTGGGTAAACATTTAAAGAAGTACCTATTACAACAAATAAATCCGCCTTTTCGGCAATTGTGTAGGCGTTTTCCATTTCAGGTACCATTTCTCCAAACCAAACAATATGTGGCCTCAATTGAGAACCTTTTTCGCAAAAATCACCTAACAAAATGTCCGGTTTTTTTAAAGGGTAAATTAAACTGGGATATTCGGTACTTCGTGCCTTCATTATTTCACCATGCAGGTGCAACACTTTTTTACTACCTGCACGTTCGTGCAAATCATCTACATTTTGAGTGATGATATAGGTGTCGAATTTTTTTTGCAATTCGGCTAAAAACAAGTGCATGGCATTTGGTTGTGCTTGTATTACCTGTTTACGACGTTGATTATAAAACTCAAGTACTAACTGCTTATCTCTATCCCAAGCCTCAGGTGTTGCCACGTCTTCAATCTTGTGCTCTTCCCACAAGCCACCACTGTCGCGAAAGGTTTTAATGCCACTTTCGGCGCTTACTCCTGCTCCTGTAAAAACAACCAATCGTTTTTTAGACATGATAGTTTAAAGATTTTCTTTTACAAATTTTAAAATTTTTGAATAAATATGCAGACGTGTTAGTCCGCCACTGATTCCATGATTCTTGTTAGGGTATATCATAAAATCAAACGGAATATTATATTTAACTAAAGCCGCCGCTAACTCCATACTGTTCTGTAAATGCACATTATCATCAGCACTTCCGTGTATTAACAAAAATTTTCCCTTTATATCTTTTACAAAGTTGGTCGGCGAATTATCCTCATACCCACTCTTATTATCTTCCGGTTTCCGCAAAAAACGTTCGGTATAAATGTTATCATAATATTTCCAATTGGTAACAGGAGCTACAGCAATTGCGGATTTAATAACATCAGCTCCTTTACTAATCATTAGCGAAGCCATATAACCGCCATAACTCCAGCCCTGAAAACCAATGCGGCTTTTATCTACATACGATAAATTACCCAAATATTTTGCAGTTTCAATTTGATCCATTACTTCCAGTTTCCCCAATTGCATGTAGGTGCTGTGTTTAAATTCACGTCCACGTCCCATGGTGCCACGACCGTCTACACATACAACCAAATAACCTTCCTGATTCAGTAAATTATGCCATGCGTACTCAAAAGGGTCAAATGCATTGTTGCACTCGTTACTACCAGGGCCATTGTAGGCATACATATAAACTGGGTAACGCTTTGTAGAATCGAAGTTGTGAGGCTTTTGCATAAAGCCGTTAAGCTCAATTCCTTCAGTGGTTTTAAATTTAAAAAATGTTCGTGGTGATAATGTGTAATTTTTTAGCCGCTTTTTTAAATCAGAATTGTCTTCCAACACTTTTATTACATTTCCTTTAATGTCACATAATTCATATACTGGTGGTGTATTAGCATTGCTATAGCTAGAAACGTAATACTTATAGCCATTTGTAAAATCAAAATCGTTAACCCCATCCTTTTGCGACAAACGTTTTTTGTCTTTTCCATTTAACTTTACACTATACACGTCGCGATTAATTGCTCCATTTTCAGTGCTAGTGTAATATAGAGTACTTGTAGCTTCATCAAATCCCTTAAATTCCATAACGTCCCAGGTGCCTTTTGTAATTTGATTTATTAATTTCCCGGTTAAATCGTAATAATATAAATGGTTGTAATTATCGCCTTCGTGACTAATAATAAAACCTTTATTCCCCACAAAAGTTAAATCATCTGTAATATCAATGTAGGTTTTAGACTCGTTAGTAAACGCAACTAATCCCTGACCACCGACTGCATCGGCAAAAATCAAATCTAGTTTATTTTGCAAACGATTTAAACGTTGCACGCAGAGCACCAATGGATTATTTGTGAACTGAAGGCGAGGAATATAAATATCTTTATCAGTTCCTAAATCAACCGAAACAGTTGTTTTTGCAAGAACATCATAGATTTGAACAGATACCTTTGAATTTTCCTCTCCAGCCTTTGGGTACTTAAAAGTGACTTTATCAGGATATAGATTACCGTTATAGGTATCCATGCTATACTCTTTTACATTTGTCTCGTCAAATTTTACATAGGCCAAATACTGGCTATTGCTGCTCCAATCAAAAAAATCGGCTTTACTAAATTCTTCTTCGTACACCCAATCTCCCCAACCATTTTTTATTTTATTGTATTCACCATCCGTTGTTACCGCAATTTCCTCACCGCTTGTTAAGTTTTTTATGTATAAGTTATTTTCTCGTACAAACGCAATTTGGTTGCCATCAGGAGCAAATGTTGGAAAAAATTGCTTGCCTTTTTCGCAGAGCTGAATAGTTTTTTTAGACGCGATATCATAAACAAAATAATTTGCTTTAGGTGAGCGACGGTAAACGTTTTCTCTTCCTTCAAATAAAATCAGCTTATCCTCATTTGGGCTAAACTCATACGTATTGAGGTCCAAAGTTTTGTTATTAAATTTTATGTCTTCGGCTTTTACTAACTCCTTTGTTTTTTTACCAGATTTTATTTCGTATTGACATAACGTATTTTGCCCACCAACTTGTTCAATGTCTACATAATGTAAACCGTCATTCATTACATTAAACCCTTCGGCCGATTTTGGATAAAAAGCATACTTTACCCATATATCCTCTAGAGTAATTTTTTGCTGCGCTAAAAATACTGTTGGACTTAAAAGAATAAATAAAATTAATCTCTGCATAACAAAATTTAATGTGTGAATTTAAGGAATTAACATTGCTTTGGCAATAATTATTTTATTGTATTTAATTGAGCCTTAATTATATGCGTAATTTTATGCTATCGATACTATTTTAATATACTCCAAAAAGAGCAGTAATCGCCTTATTTATACTTTAAATACCTTATTTACAGAGGGATTAGGCATTAGTTTTAAATTGGTTAATGATCTTGCGGCTTTTATTAATACACCATCCCCAAAACTTAATTATTCAGATGTTGAAATGGAAAATTGTTTGAATATAATTCCACATAGTATTTTGTTTGACTATGGTATAAAAGATTATTTGATTGAGGTAAACACACATCCACAATTTGAAAAGCTATTTTTTAAAAATTCAAATTCACAAATTTCGTTTGATTTATTTGGAGCTTCCTTTTGGTTGTTAACTCGCTATGAAGAGTATTTGCCACACAAAATTGATAAGTTTCATCGCTTTAATTTTAAATCGAGTTTAGCGTATCAGTATAGTTTTATAGAAAAAGCTCTTGTAAATAAATGGCTTGAGGAACTAAAAAAAATATTGCTTATTTGTTATCCTGATTTACAATTTAAAAAGCACAGTTATGTTTTTTTAAGTAGCATTGACGTAGATAATGTGTATAAATACAAACACAAAGGTTTTGTAAGAACAATTGCGGGTTACGTAAGCGATTTATTTTCCAAAAATTTTGATTCAATAAAGCAGCGCACGCTTGTAATTTTTAAAAAAAAGAAAGATCCTTTTGATTGTTATCAGTTTTTAATTGATACACACAAGCAATTAAACATTGAAGCCATATACTTCTTTTTGCTTGGGGATTATGGTATGAATGATAAAAATCACTCCGCAACCAATTTGTATTTTCAAACACTTATTAAGGAAATTGCTGATTACGGCATGGTGGGCATTCACCCTTCTTATGGTTCGCAAAATAATTTACAGCAGCTAAAGGTTGAAGTTAGTCGTCTTTCGAGTATTACACATAAAACCATACGAAAAAGTCGCCAACATTTTTCTGTTCTAAATTTTCCTGAAACGTATAACGCGCTTTTACAAGCCGGCGTTACCGAAGATTACAGCATGGGTTATACCAATTACAATGGCTTTCGGGCTTCGTATTGTTATCCTTTTAAATGGTATAATTTGGAAGATGAACAAATTACACCGTTAACTATTTATCCCTTTTGCATTGCAGAAAACACAGCAATTTATTATGCGAATAAAGAAAACAAAGCGTATTCAGATTTAGTTAATCCACTTATAAATGAAGTTAAAAAATATAATGGATTATTAATTTCCATTTTTCACAACGATACATTTACAGATGAAATGAAAAAGGTTTATTTAAAGTTTTTAGAAACTTGCATTAATTTTGGTCAACAAAATTAGCTTTAACAATAGAGGTAACTGCGTTATAAATATTTGCATTCGAGGCAATCAACTCCTTTCCAAACAACCAATTGTTGCCTCCACTAAAATCGCTAATTTTGCCACCTGCTTCTTTTACAATTAAGGCTCCAGCGGCCAAATCCCAAGGACTTAAATTATATTCGAAAAAAGCGTCCACTCTTCCACAGGCAACGTAACACAAATCAACAGCCGCTGCCCCAATGCGCCGTGCACCATGTGTGTTTCGTAAAAAATATTCTAAGGTTTTAAAAAAGGGTTGAATTCTGTCAAAATTGTAAACCGGAAAACCTGTGGCAATCAAACTATCCTTTAATAAAGCAGTTTCGGTTACTTTAATAGGCTGTTCATTTAAAAATGCACCGCCATTTTTTAGTGCGTAAAAACATTCATCTCTGCTAACTTCATACACAACTCCTAGCAATATTTCGCTATTAAATTCTAAGGCAATACTAACTGCATAAGTTGAAACACCATGAATAAAATTTGTTGTACCATCGAGCGGATCAACAATCCAATTGTATTCTTTTCTTTCTGAGCGTGTGTTTTCCTCAACAATAAACCCCGCTTCTGGAAGTAGCTCAGATAAAATATTTACAATTTTTTGTTCAGATGTTTTGTCAACATAACTTACTAAGTCATTTAAGCCCTTTACTTCAATTTTTTCTGAAGAAAAATTCTTTTTCTCGGTTCGAATAAATTCGCCAACTGTTTTTGAAAGTGATATTACTTTTGGTAAAAGCTCAGAAAGCATTACTCTTTAGCAAACTTTAAGCATCCAATTCATAGCATCTTCTATTTTACCCTTACGAATTCCCCGCAATGTTTCATCTACTTTATTTGAAAATTTACGTGTTCCAACTGCGGGTAATTCATAGTCCTTTCCTTCGTAACCAATAGTAACAATTTGAGCAATTGTTGCGGCTGTTCCACAACCAAAAGCTTCTTGCAAAGTACCATTCGCATGAGCTGTTAATATTTCCGGAATACTTATTTTACGCTCCTCTACTTTCATGCCCCATTCATGTGCCAACGCCAATACGGATTTACGAGTAATGCCTGATAAAATTGTATCACTTAATGCAGGTGTTAAAACGGTATCGCCAATTACAAACATTAAGTTCATCGTTCCACTTTCTTCAACGTATTGGTGTGTAATACTATCTGTCCAAATTACTTGTTGATAACCTTTTTGTTGTGCTAATTTCGTAGGATATAAACTTCTTCCATAATTACCTGCTGCCTTCACAAAACCAACACCACCATGTACAGCTCTAAAATAATTGGTTTCTACTAATACTTTAATTGGCTCGCTGTAATATTTTCCCGCAGGGCATGTAATAATAATAAACTTATAAGTTTCACTGGCTTTAACACCAATAGCTTCATCTGTAGCAACTAGAAAAGGGCGGATATATAAACTTCCAGTTTCGCTAGTTGGAACCCAAGCTGAATCTAATTTTAATAATTCGGTTAGCCCACCCATAAAAATTTCTTCAGGAACTTCGGGCATTGCCATACGAATAGCACTTTTATTTAAGCGATTAAAATTCTCTAATGGCCTAAATAAAGAAACTTCGCCTTTATCATTTTTATAGGCTTTCATTCCTTCAAAAATTGCCTGACCATAATGTAATGCACTCATAGCATAACTTAGTGGAACATCACCATAAGGCATAATTTCGGGCTTACCCCATTTGCCGTCTGCGTATTCAACTACCAACATATGGTCGCTAAAACACTTACCAAAAGGAACGTTATTTACATCGTATTCGCTAACGCGCGATTTTTGAATTTTATTAATTTTAATATCTACAGTGCTAATCATAATATATCTTTTGCACCAAATAACAAATTATTATTTAAAGAAGCAAATAAATACGACAAAGAGAAAAATTAATTGACGAAAGTCACATTTATTTGTGCTTATATAGCTTGTGCTTAATGTTATAGCGAATACAATCCCAGTATTCTTTAGTGTAAGACACCAAAATTTCTTCATTTGCCTCAATGTTTTTTTCGGCAACAATAAAACATTTGTTCTTTATAACCTCGTATTTGCAATTGTTCTTTATGCCTTTAATTCTGCTAAGGCCTGCTGCATCGTTGGCATAACGAGCTTTGTGTTGTGGGGTAGAAAAAGCATCTATACACCTGTTTTTATTTATGTAGAACAAATAACCGTCTTTATCCTCCAACACACGCTTTTCATATTCCTTCCAATCAATAATTTCTCCTTCGTATTCAATAACTTGCTCCCCCTTTTTTATTGGTGTAGTTGTAAACAGACCTTTGCCTGCATTTGGTAATTGCGATTTTTTTACGATTAATGCCATAGAGGAAGCAAAAGTAATTTTTTAAAGGATATAAAAAAGAGATTTAAAAAAATGTTGGTAAGTAAATGGATTAGCCATTTTCTTCCCAAATAGAAACTAAATGAACAATGGTTTCAACTGCCTTTTGCATATCCTGCACACTTACCCATTCTTGTTTGCTATGAAAGGCGTGTTCTCCGGCATAAATGTTTGGACAAGGCAACCCCATAAAGGATAGGCGCGAACCATCCGTACCACCACGTATACTTGATAAAACCGGTTCAACACCTGTTCGCCTAATGGCTTCTAAAGCATAATTAACAACGTGTGGGCAAGTATCCAATACTTCGCGCATATTTCGGTATTGCTCTGTTACATTAAATTCATAACTACATTTTTCGTAGTTAGCTAAAACAGAAATTGTTATTTGTCTCAATTCTTCTTCCAACGCAAATAATGTTGGTGTATCAAAAGCACGTATTATGAATTTTACCTCTACTTGTTCTAAACCTCCGCTTATGCCTGTTGGATGAATAAAGGGTTGTTTTTTTTCGGTTGTTTCAGGGGTTTTATCGGTTGGGATCTTATTTATGATTTGAGCTGCAATTTTAATGGCGTGTTCCATCTTATCCTTTGCAAAACCCGGATGTGTGGGGAATCCTTTAATCACTATACTTACAGCGTCGGCGCTAAATGTCTCGTTTTCTATGTGCCCAAGGGTCTCGCCATCCATTGTATAGCCAAACTGAGCATTTAATTTTTTAATATTTACTTTATCTGCACCTCTTCCAATTTCTTCATCGGGCGTAAATAAAATACGAATGTCGCCATGCCTCACTTCTGGATGTTGAACTAAATAGTTCATTGCATCCATTATTTCAGCCACGCCAGCCTTGTTATCAGCCCCTAAAAGGGTTGTTCCATCCGCTGTTACAATATCGTTACCAATTTGTTGAGCTAAAGCGGGATGTTCGGCAAATTTTATTATTTGTGTTTTATCGTTTGGCAGAACAATATCTTTTCCATCAAAATTCTTATGAATAAACGGATTTACGTTTGTTCCGCTACAATCGGGTGATGTATCCATGTGGCTACAAAAACAAATTGTTGGCACATGTTTTAAAGAGTTAGATTTTAATGTCGCATACACATAACCGTATTCGTCTAATTCTGCATCTGCAATGCCCATGTGGATTAACTCTTCCACCAACAAACGTCCTAAGTTTTTTTGTTTTTCGGTGCTAGGACATGTGGTGGATGTTGGGTCGCTTTGCGTATCTATTTTTGCGTAACTGATAAATCTATCTGTTACGGTAAAGTTGTAATTTTTAAAATCCATGTTTAATTAAATAACTTCTATAGGTGTAAGGAAATCATTTTTTTTCTTAATACTTGCTTTAATATTTTCGATAGTACCTTTTGGAATAGAATTGATTAGCTTTTTAGTGTATTCGCTTTGCGGATTACTGTATATTTCATCTGCATCGCCCATCTCTTCTATCTTACCCTTCTGCATTACTACCATTCTGTCACTCATAAATTTAACAACACTTAAATCGTGACTTATAAAAATATAGGTAAACTTAAACTCTTGTTTTAATTCATTTAATAAGTTTAATACCTGAGCTTGCACGCTAACATCTAAAGCACTCACGCTTTCATCACAAATTATAAACTGAGGGTTTAAACCCAATGCGCGCGCAATACAAATACGCTGACGTTGACCTCCACTAAACTCATGTGGATAACGATTAAAATGTTTTTCTTCTAAATTTACTTTTTTTAATAAATCGTAAACTTTATCCCTTCGTTCGGTATTATTTTTTAAAATATTGTGGATTTTCATTGGCTCCATAATCGCATTACCAACCGTAATGCGTGGATTAAGGGATGAATAAGGGTCTTGAAAAATGATTTGCAAATGTTTCCGGTGTTCTCTAAAATCACTTTCTTTCATTCGCAAAATATCTTCACGCTTGTAGAATATTTTTCCTGAATGAGCCTCGGTTAACTTTAAAATGGTTCTTCCTAATGTTGTTTTACCGCAACCACTTTCGCCCACCAATCCAAGTGTTTCACCCTCATACACATCAAAACTCACATCGTCAACGGCTCTAGTGTAATCTAATACTTTACCAAGTATTGTTTTTTTAGAAGGGAACCAAGTTTTTACATTTTGTAGTTCTAATATTTTATTGCGTTGGTATAATTCAACATGCTGCTGCTTGCGCTCTTCTACGGTAATGGAGACGCTTTGCAACGCATCGCTCACATTTTTTTGAAGTTCAATGATTTCGCCATTTTCGCCACGTTTCATAAAATCACTCACCACCGGTAAACGTTTTAAACGTCTATCTAAAGGGGGTCGACAGGCCAATAAACTTTTTGTATAAGGGTGTTTTGGATTTTGAAAAATTTCTAGAACCGGACCCTGTTCTACAATTTTACCTTTATACATTACAACAACCACATCGGCTAACTCAGCAATAACACCTAAATCGTGAGTAATAAATAAAATACCCATATTATGCTGCTGCTGTAATTTTTGCATTAACTCCAAAATAGTTTTTTGAACCGTAACGTCAAGTGCAGTAGTTGGCTCGTCAGCAATAAGTATATTTGGGTTGCAACTCATTGCCATTGCTATCATTACACGTTGTTTTTGTCCACCAGACAATTGATGTGGGTAACTGGAAAACATGCGTTCTGGTGTAGGCAATTGCACTTCCCGAAATAAGTCTAATACTTTTATCCTAGCTTCCTTTTTTGTAATTTTTTGATGTAACAGAAGCGTCTCCATTACTTGGTCTCCACATTTTATTACTGGATTAAGTGAGGTCATTGGCTCTTGAAAAATCATGGCAATTTCGTTCCCGCGAAAATGACGCATCTCGTCATTTTTGGTTTTTACTAAATCAACCCTACTACCATTTTTTGTATGATAAATGATTTCACCGCCAGTAATCTTTCCGGGAGGATTTGGAATAAGTTGCATAATTGATAAAGAAGTAACCGATTTGCCTGAACCACTTTCGCCAACTATACCAATGGTTTCGCCTTTATGTAGCGTAAATGAAATATCATTAACCGCTTTGGTAAATTCTCCTTCACTCTTAAATTGAGTAACTAAATTTTTTACTTCTAACAAAGGTTGCTTTTCCATAAACCATCAAAATACAAACCTTTAAACTAGTAATAATTAATTGAAATCAAAAAAATAATTAGATGATTAAGGGTTTTGGGGCGATTAAATTATATGTAATTGGTTTAAAAGTTGTTGTATTTATAGTTTCATATTTTTTATCTTGTAATTGTAATACTAATTAGAATAATAGAGATAGTGAATGCCCTCTTAATTGAAAATTAAATTGTACTCCCAGAAATCCAAGTATCGTATGTAAAGGAGGTTTTTTCATTATTGTGCTCAACTTCTATCTTTATTTTAAAAGGAAACTCTATACTTCGATAATCCGCTTCCATGGGTCTACCCATTCCTTTTTCGTATTTAAGGTGCAAAACCGCTTTAATGGCTTCTTTATCAATATTATTGCTTATTAAAAAACTTTCGAAATTGGTTGCAGATTCAAATAACTTATTTAATGTATAAAGATTTTTTAACGCCTTATGAATAAAATTAGCGGAACTTAAATCAAAAAATACCTCAGAAATTGAATTTTGATTCGCTTCCTGAAGAAAAAAATAACAAAATGTGCTTGTATGAATATTTACAATTGTTTCCTTAAAATATTCCTCAATTTTAGACTTCATTATTATTTGTAGTTAAAACTACATTATATTACTTAAATATACAATTGCTGAAGAAAGCTTTTTGCAGTATGTCATAGTCGGTATTTTAAGCCCTTTAAGCTGGTGTTTGAAAGGTGTTGATGGCTAATCCAATAATCCCATAGTTATATTTTTATTCCTATAACACAAACATCATCTACTTGACCCAAAGGCCCTTTCCATTCGTCAAATTTTTGTGACAGAATCATAGATTGTTGGTTTAATGGTAAATAATAAATTGAATGTAGTAGATCCATAAATTGTTTGTACTTAAACTTTTTTCCATTTGGTCCGCCAAATTGGTCTGCATAGCCGTCAGTAAAAGTGTAAATTAAATCGTTTTCCTGTAAATCTATTTTGTGATATTGAAAAGGAATATTGCTGTCGTGTGATTTGCCGACAGGCATTTTATCTGCTTTGTAAACGGTTAATTCATTATTTCGTACAAAATAAAACGAATTATTCGCTGAAGCGTATTCAAGCGTTTTGTTTTTTTTATCAATTACAATTGCCACACAGTCCATACCATCTTTACTTTCTTCAATGCTTCCCTCAGGGTTTAGCGCCGAAATAATTTCATTTCTTACCGTATTTAAAATTAAATCCGGTTTAAAAATTTTCTTTTCTTTTATGGTTTCGTTTAAAATACTAATATTTAACAGGCTCATAAAAGCGCCAGGGACTCCATGACCCGTGCAATCTCCGGTAATATATATAAATGTATCTTCAATTGCGGTGGCCCAATAAAAATCACCAGCTACAATATCTTTTGGCTTATAAAAAACAAAATGTTCTTTTAAATTTTCGCTTAATAATTTATTGCTGGCTAATAGCGCTGTTTGGATTCGTTTTGCGTAGGTTATACTATCAATTATTTCTTTTTGTTTCTCTTCAACCAGTTCTTTTTGTTTTACAATTAATTTGTTTGCTTCTTGTTTTTCTTTATTTCCTTTAAATAAAAAAAATAATAATACTACAAATATGGCAATTGCTCCAAATGCAAAATATTTAATTGTTTTTTCGGCTTTTAGTTGCTCTTCTTTCTTATTTACTTTTATTACATATCCAAGTGAATCTTGTAACTGCTGCTTGTAAAAGGAATATTTTAATTGCGTTTCGGTATAAGCTTTTATATTCTCATCACTTTTCACGCTATCCGCCAATTGGTTACTTCTTGTATAGTGAAAGAGTGCCTTTTCAAAATTTTTAAGTTGCTTGTAGGATTCTGATAAGTAGTTGTGTAAATCTATTTGTGTGCTAATGGCTCCAACCGATTGCGACATTTGCAGGGCCTTAGTAGCAGTATCACAAGCACGTTTATACTGTTTAATATGATTAAACGTCATAGCCATATAGCTCAAATTAATAGCGGTACTATATACATCGTTTCTACCAGTCCATATTTTATAAGCTTGCTTATAATATGTCATAGCTAAATTATAGTCTTTTAATTGATCGTATATTAATCCAATGTTTTCTGCTGCGGCTGCAGTTCCAACGTCATTATTTACCTTTTTATTTAATGCCAATGCCAATTGCATGTGTTTAGTTGCCATTGGTAAATTTTTTTCTTCCATATAAGTAAGTCCAATATTGTTGTTTAACGAAGCCATTTTACCATCGTTATTCGTTTCTTTGGCAATAGTCATCGCTTTTTGGTAGTATTCCCTTGCTTTTATTTGATCTTTTTCAAAACTATACACAACAGCTATTCCCGAATAAGCTGAACCTATTAAACGTTTATTATTGATTTTTTCGGCAAGTTTTAAGGCTTCAAAATAATCTTCCATTGCCTTTTCGAACGAACCCTTTTCACGAATAACCAGGGCCACATTTAGGAGACTATTAATTTGATGTTTGACGGAATTTGTTTTAAAGGAAACTGCTTTTGCTTTTTGCAGGTAAACTAAAGAGGAGTCCAGTTGCCCGTCGTTAATATAAAACGAATACCCAATTTTAATTAGAACATTGCATTGCTCGGTATCAGGCAAATTAGGCTTAAAGAGTTTTTTGAGCGAATCGGTTTTTTGAGCAAATAAAATTTGCGACAATAAAATCAAGATTATATAAAAAAACTTCCTCACAAAAATCGGGACTAAGATACTGTAATTATATCTCAAACAAAAAACCCCGTATTAGAACGGGGTTTTAATTAAATAATTATTGTAATTACTTCTTCTCTTGTCCTGCTTCTAATGTAATTTCAATTTTTACATTATCGCCAATACCACCTGCTTCGCCAACACCAAACTCTGTGCGATTAATAATGGTTTCGCCTTCAAAACCAACAATTGCAATTTTTTTACCGTCCCAGTCTTGCTCTTTTGAGCCGTCGTAATTAAAGTTTAAAACAACATCTTTAGTCACTCCCTTTAATGTTAATTTGCCTTTTGCAACGTAAGCGTATTTTCCACCAACTTCATTTTTTGCAATCTCGGTTGCTTCAAATGTTGCTTTTTTATGTTTAGCAACATCAAAAAATTCAGGTTTATCTTTTAAATGCCCATCGCGGAAACTGCTTTGTGTATTTATAGAAGTCATATCTAATTGAATAAATATTTTAGAGCCTGCTGTTGCATCCAAATTAACGTAACCACTATCAATATTAATACTTCCTTTAGTGTCGCTAATAACATGTTTTACACTAAATTCAACTGATGAGTGAGAAGCATCTACCATATACATGCCTTTTACCTCAGCTATATCTTTTACGTTTGCGGCCATAGCACTGTCAGCCTGTGCTTTTGAAGTAAAGGTCATTTCTTGACCATCAATGTTTAGCTTTACAACTTCTTGAGTTATTACTTTATGTTCTGCTTTTGATCCACCAATACCACAGATGTAAGGTGCAATAACTAAAGAAACAATTGACATTAATTTGATTAAGATGTTCATTGAAGGGCCTGATGTATCTTTAAAAGGATCACCCACAGTATCACCAGTAACGGATGCTTTGTGTGGCTCCGATTTTTTGTAGAAGGTTTCACCATTAATTACCACGCCTTTTTCAAATGATTTTTTAGCGTTATCCCAAGCACCACCAGCGTTAGATTGGAAAATACCCATTAACACACCAGACACAGTTACACCTGCTAAAACACCACCTAATACTTCAGGTCCGAATACAAAACCAACAATTACAGGCGTAATTAAAGCAATAGCTCCTGGCAACATCATTTCGCGAATAGAAGCTTTAGTAGAAATAGCTACACATTTTTCGTATTCCGGTTTCGCTTTGTATTCCATAATTCCGGGGATTTCACGGAATTGACGACGCACTTCTTGAACCATATCCATTGCCGCTTTACCCACTGCCTGAATACATAATGCCGAGAAAATAAACGGAATCATACCACCTACAAATAAACCTGCTAATACAGGAGCCTTATAAATATCGATCGCATCAATTCCTGCAATACCAACAAAGGCAGCAAATAAAGCCAATGAAGTTAAAGCAGCAGAAGCAATAGCGAATCCCTTTCCTGTTGCTGCAGTAGTATTACCAACTGCATCCAAGTTATCAGTACGCTCACGAACCTCAGGAGGTAATTGGCTCATCTCTGCAATACCACCAGCGTTATCGGCAATTGGCCCGAAAGCATCAATAGCTAACTGCATAGCCGTAGTTGCCATCATACCTGCTGCAGCAATTGCTACACCATATAAGCCTGCGAAATAATAAGAAGCCATAATACCACCCGCTAAAGTTAAAATTGGAATAACTGTAGACTTCATACCTACTGATAAACCACCGATGATATTTGTTGCATGACCTGTAGCCGATTGGCGAATAATAGATAACACCGGTTTTTTACCCATTGCTGTGTAATATTCGGTTACAATACTCATTATCGCTCCAACAACTGTTCCAACCAAAATTGCTAAAAACACATTTAATTTTGTGAACTCATATCCACGTAAGTTTAAAGTATCAGGTAACATCCAATTAACTACAAAATAAGAAGCAATAACAGTTAAAATCATTGATGACCAGTTACCTAAGTTAAGTGCGTTTTGCACATTAGATTTTTCATCTTTAATACGCACAAAAAATGTTCCAACAATAGAAAATAAAATACCTAAACCACAAATTACCATTGGTAATAAAATTGGTGACATGCCGCCAAATGCATCTTTACTTGCATCAATCTCTTGACCCAACACCATTGTGGCTAAAATAGTTGCTACATAAGAACCAAATAAATCGGCACCCATACCGGCAACGTCACCTACGTTATCACCTACATTATCGGCAATGGTAGCAGGATTACGCACATCATCTTCAGGAATACCTGCTTCTACCTTACCTACTAAGTCTGCGCCAACGTCAGCAGCTTTTGTATAAATACCCCCACCCACACGTGCAAATAATGCAATAGATTCAGCACCTAAAGAAAAACCTGTTAACACTTCAATAGCTGTGCTAACTTGATTAGCGCCCATGTTTACAAACATGGCTAAGAAAGCAATGAATAAACCACCTAAACCTAACACTGCTAATCCGGCAACACCTAACCCCATTACGGTACCACCAGTAAAGGATACTTTTAAAGCTTGTTTTAAACTGGTACGAGCAGCTTGTGTGGTACGAACATTAGCTTTAGTAGCTACTTTCATACCAATATATCCGGCAGTTGCTGAAAACACAGCTCCAATAATAAACGCAACCGAAATAATCCAACTGCTATGGATTTCTTTTCCATTAACTTCATGAATTGTTCCTGAATAAGCTAATAACGCCGCCGCAAATACAACAAATATGCTTAGTACTTTCCATTCTGCTTTTAAAAAGGCCATAGCGCCTTTGGCTATGTATCCTGCTAATTCTTGCATGTTAGCATCTCCGGCATCCTGCTTACTAACCCATGCAGACTTTATTGCCATTACAATCAATCCAACTATACCTAAAACAGGTACCATGTAAATTACACTTTCATTCATAGTTTTAAATTTTATAGGGGTGCAAAAATAGCAAATTAGTTGGAAATAAAAAATTATGCAACGTATTGATAATCAATTAAAAAACAAAAAAGCCCTAATAAATTAGAGCTTTAATTTTTTAACCCGTTTGAATTATTGTTTTATAATTTTTTTTGAAATGATTTGATTGTTTTCATAATTAACTTTCAGAAAATAAACTCCTGATTCTAATTGATTTAAACTTATACAATTTGAATTTTTTTCTGTTAAAACTAATTCTCCATTTGAATTATACAATTCAACATTTACAATTTTTGTTTTCGAATTAAAATTTATTTTGTCGTTTACAGGGTTAGGGTAAAATTCAAAATTAAATTCATTTTGAGAATTATTATTAATCCCAGTGGTGTTTCCATATGTGCGAATTGTACCAACGTCTCCAACAGTCCAAACTATTCCGCTCGATGTGCTGTAAACATCATATAACCCATTTGTTGTACCAGAGGTTTGTAATACCCAAGTTAATCCCCCATCATTTGTCATCAGTATTTTACCATTAGAAGATGTTGCAATTCCATTTGTTGCTGAATAGAAATATAAGCCAACCAAATCGTCGGTTGTGCCAGATGTTTGAGTTGTCCAGTTAACCCCACCATTCGTAGTAGTAATAATTGCGCCACCAGCTCCAACGGCCCAACCTTTTGTGGCTGAAACAAAAAACACTTTCAGTAAATTTCCTGAAATGCTTGAAGTTTGGCTAGTCCAATTTGTACCGCCATTGGTAGTTGTTAAAATTGTTCCTAAAGCTCCTACTATCCAACTTTGCGTGCTTGATACAACACTAATATCAAACAAGGCAGTAGTTGACCCAGATGATTGAGCACCCCATGTTGTGCCGCCATTTGATGTGTGTAAAATATCTCCTGCGCTACTAACTGCCCAACCCACGGATGTAGAGGCAAATTCAATTGCTTCAATAAAAGGCGATGTAAGGCCTGATGGTTGTAATGTCCATGTTGTGCCTCCATTAGTTGTATTATAAATTTTACCAAAACGCCCAACAACCCAACCTTGATTTGGAGAAATAAAAAACACGTCTTTTAAATACTCGGTAATACCCGTGGTTTGTAATAACCAAGAAGTTCCGCCATTTGTAGTTTTTAAAACAGTTCCAGCAGTTCCAACTGCCCATCCGTCAGTTGATGAAGTAAAATAAACACCGTATAAGTCTTCGACTGTACCTGATGTTTGTGAAACCCATGTTTGCGATTTTACAAAAAAACTTGTAACCAATAAAATAGAAATAGTAAATATTTTTTTCATACAATTAATTTTCTTCAAAATTCTGAATTGTTAAAACAAATATTGAAGTACAATTCATGAAACGTTCTTTTTAGTTCACGAATTGCAAACTAACCTATGGTAAGGTTATTATTTTTTAATTGTTGCTCAAACTCTGCCTTTCTGTCTCGTGAAATGACAATGGTTTTACCATTATCCAATGTTAAAGCATTATCGGATTTATTGTATTTTTTAATAAAATTAATATTCACTAAATAAGAGCGATGAGACCGAAAAAAATTTGGGCGCTTATCCAACACATCTTCAAAAAACTTAATTTTTTTGCTCACAACAATTTTTGAGCCATTTCTAAGCCAAACTTCTGTGTAAGCCCCATCTGCTTCCAAATACACAATGTCTGCAGTATCCACAAACAAAAGCCCTTCGGAAACTGGTAAAGCAATTTTATTAAATTGTTCCGTTTTAAAACTTTCCCTTAATACTTCCAAACGGTTTTGCATATCGAAGGTATTTAACCTTGATTCCGCTTTTTCTACCGCTACCTGTAATTTATCAATGTCAACCGGTTTTAATATGTAATCTACAGCACTTACTTCAAAAGCTTTTAAAGCATATTCATTATAAGCTGTTACAAAAATAATTTCGAAATCAACTTCTCTAAAAAAACTAAGCAATTCAAAGCCATTGTATTCGGGCATTTCTATATCTAAAAAAACAAGTTGAGGGCGCTTTTGATTTATAGCCAAAACACCGTCCGGAACATTAGCACATTCTGCAACAATGTTTACGTTGGGGCAATAGGAAGTAAGTAAGGCTCTTAAGGAATCTCTTGCTCTTTCTTCATCATCTATTAATATAGCATTAATCATTTACGATTGCTAATGTATAAAAAAGCCCCCTATTTTATTTAGAAGGCTTTAGCAAAATGCTATTTATTAAACCCATTAACTGATTCACAACTAACAGGAACCAATGAGCCAACAAAGCCAGCCATAAACGCTTTCCCAAAATCTTTTCCATCAAATGATTGATTTATTGCGCAGGTAATATATCTGCATTCACCTTTTGGCCATCCGGTTGATACTGCAATTACAGTAGCATTTCTGTGGGATATAGCAGTTGGATTGTCCTTTTTGTAAATTACTTTCCAATCTTTTTGAATATAGCAGAATACAAATTTATCGCCCCAATTAGCTGGTTTATCTTTATCTGCAAACGGTTTAATTAAATTAAAATATTCTTTTTCTCTTGCTGCATCGCTAACTCCTTTTTTAGGCAGTTCAACTGAGGCTGCAAAAGAGGAATTATAAGAGTCTTGATATAACAGTTCCATTTCAAAAATTGCCTCAGCAATTTTTATGCTATCCCATTGTTCTAATTTTTCTTTGTTTTTGCAAAGCATGTTAAAATTACCGCCTAAACTTCTATGTCCGTTGTCCATAAAAAATTCTTTCGGCCCTTTTTTAGCACTGCTAACACTCGGGTCGCCAATAAATAATATTTCGGGATCTTTTGTGTAACGATAAAGTCTTGCTCCATCTTTAAATCCGATTTTTTGTTCACCATTCTCAAATTTGTTGTCTATTTCTAATTGAAAACAATTGCAAGCCTTCATATTTCTTTTAGGAATTTCTACACCATTCATTCCTGAAAGTGCAAAATCAAATGCTGTATTCATATCTGTTGTTTTCGAACGCATTTGTTTGCTAGGTTCATCTTTAATGAAATGAAATAAGCCTGTGTAATTAGTGTGTCGATATTCAATGGTAAGCTCACTCATGCTGAAATATTTAGGAATATTCATTGCATTTTTAATTGACATAGTAACAGGAAATTTAGTGTAGTATTTCCCAGAGAGATTTATACTATCGGTATGTGTTGTATTATAAATCTCCACCCCTTTTGGAAGTTTATCGGATGCCTTTCCGTTTGCATTGTCTTCCATATTTTTTAGCATTTTCCCAAACTGAGCATTAGCAGAATTTATTATCGTTAGCGATGTAACGATTAAAATGATTTTTTTCATAATAGTTTTTTTAATTCAGTGCGAAATTGAGAGTTTATAAAATATAGTTTTATATAGAATTCACGAACCGTAGTTTTGAGTTCACGAAAATTAACAGGAGATAGTTATTTCTACTTTTGTTCCCGCGGGTTCACCCGCATTATGTAAATCGAATATAGTAAAACTAATAACCGATATCTCATTGCTGTTTAAAAGCTCTAGTCTTTTTTTAACTGCGCTAGTTGCAAAAGATTTGTGTTGTAGCCTACTTCTAGATTTTATTTCCTCTGAACGCTTTCGCCCAACACCATTATCTTCAATTATAACTAGTAGTTTAGTTTGTGATATGCTAAAAATTATACTAAGATTTTTCTCACCTTTTTTATGTAACAAGCCATGCTTAATTGCATTTTCCACAAAGGGCTGAATAATTAAACTTGGGAGAAAGGTTTTAGATGTATTTATTCCTTCTTCTACTTCTATTTTAAATTTAAATTCGTTTCCAAATCTAAGTTTTTCGAGCTCTAAATAACTGTTAAGCATTTCTATTTCTTCCTCAAGTAGTACATTTTCATTTTCTGAAAATTCTAAAATTTTACGCATTAGTGTGCTGAATTTACTCAAGTAATAATTGGTATTTTTAATATCACTTTTTAATATCAAATCTTGGATAGAATTTAAAGTATTGTACATAAAATGTGGATTCATTTGAGCTCGAATGGCTGTTAATTGTGAGCTTATCAAATCGTTTTTGGTTTGCGATTTTCGTTTGATATTTTTAATAATAAGTGCTGAAATAATACCCGTTAATAAAACTCCCATTAAGCCAATTAGTATATAAAACCACCACGTTTGCCAAAAAGGTTTTTTAATAGTGAAGTGCAATGTTGATGCCTTTTCACTTTCAAATCCATCTTCATTTATTGCTTTTACTTCAAACGTAAAATTTCCACTTGGTAAAGATGCGTATTGAACCTGATTATTAATTGATGAGGCATATAACCAGTTAGTATCTAAACCGATTAATCTGTATTTATATTTAAAATTTCCTCTTGCTTTTAAACAAGACGTATTAAAAGCAATACTAATGTTATTTTTATAATACTGTAAATCAAAATATTTATTATTTAAACTAACTGAATTTTGATTAATTTTTAACGATGTAAGTTCAATATTAGGATAAACTTTATTTTCTTGTATATTATTTGGCAATTTAAGTAGGCCTTTGTTTGTAGCCAAGTAAACTCCGCTGTTCCAACATTCAACGTCATTAATTTCTTTTGAAACAACACCATCTGTGTAATCATAAAACTCAGAAGTATTATTTAAATAATTAATTTTTGTCAACCCTTCTTCTGTGGCAACATAGAGGTGATTTTCTAAAACTTTAAAACTCTTTACACTTTTTCCATTTAATAAATATTTGTCAAAATAATGAGCAACCTCTTCATCATTTTTAACGACATAAACACCATTATTAAAAGTACCAATCCATAATTTATCGTGAATAAAAAATAACTTATTCGCATAAATTGATTTACTATTTATTTTAACTTCAGTAGTTTTTCCGTTTTCATATTTAAAGAGTCCATCGATAGAAGCAAAATAAATGATTCTGTTTTTTTGATCCAATGTGAGAGAGCGACATCCCTTATTATGTATTTTAATGAAACTACGCCCATATTCGTCACGGTTTATTTTGTGGAACGAAGGCAAGTATGCAAACATATTGGAGTTCACATAAAATAATGTATCGCCAATCAAACAAAAATCTCTAAAGTTGTATGCTTTAAATAAAGTTTCCTTATTGTTTTGATAATAGGATAGAGCGCCATGAGCTATATACACGCCATTTTGGCTTTCTTGCATTTTTTTTACACTACGATATGCGATTTCGGATTGCTGCGGAAAAAGTTCAAAATTATTTGATGAATTTAATTTATAAACAGAACCAGTGTATGTACCTAATAAAAGTTCATTTTTATTCGTTTTTAATAAAGCTGTGATATTATGATCTAAAAGTGAAGAGTTTTGTTCATTGTATAAAATCAAATCATAATTAGGTATGACATAAATTCCATTTTGTAAACTACTGACCCATAAATTACCTTCTCTATCTTGATATATATTGGATATTTTATCGTTTTTAAACAACAACTTACTTTCTTTATCTAATTCAAAATTATGATTAAGGGATATAATACCCGTTGAAGTACAAAGCCAAAACCTATTCAGATTATCTTTATAGAATTTATAAAATAAACCATCTTGTGAAAACGGAACTAACTTATTTTTTAATACAACATTATTTTGATTAATGATAGAAACGATATATTGTCTTTTAGGGTTAATTTCAGTTAAAGCAAATAAATCGTTGTTAAATACTTCAAAAGAAGATCGTTGATTTAATCTGATATTTACATTTAAAAATTCAACTTCATATTTCCCAAACTTTTCATTAATACGAGCAAAACCGCTATTTTGCGAACTTGCAAAAATTTGTCCATTATTATTTACTTCAATTTCTTGCCAAATTATTGTATCGTTATTGTTATTTACTTTTACAATTGACCCTAAAGATTCACCTTTAAAATTAAACCATTCAATTTGTTTTTGGTTGGCTACCCAAACACGTTTCTTTGTATCAACAGTATACTCAGTATAAGAGGCTATGTTTTTAGAGATATCAATGACAAGCGTTAGTGAATCTCCTGTTACTCTAAGTATTTGTCCGGTAAAATTTTGGCACCAAATATTTTTATCCTTATCAATTTTAATACCCGAAATACTTCGGCTGTTTTGTTTTTTTGAATTGAAAGATTTAAATCTAATGCCGTCATACATATACAAACCGGCATCACAACCAATCCATATATACCCAAAGTCATCTTGAATAATTTGGTATACTTCGCTTGAAGGCAACCCATTTTCCTCACTTAAACTATAATAATAAGGTGATTGACCGTTTGTTTTAAAAACGAATAAAAAAAGTATTATTAAAAAATAACATTTTTGTTGGACTATAATATTCTGTCTTCTCAAAATATAAAAACAACTATAACCCAGTGTATTTTCTAAACAGTTTAATAGCGAGAGCCAGCAAAATAATACCAAAAACCTTCTTAATAATGGCTATTCCGCCAACTCCCAACACCTTTTCTATTTTATACAAGTACTTTAAAACAAAATATACAATTATTACATTTAAAAAAATTGCTATAATAATTGATAGAATATTATACTCTGCTCTAATAGATAAAAGAGTTGTTAATGTTCCAGTACCAGCTATTAAAGGAAATGCTAAGGGCACAACTGATGCCGTTGCCGGCAAACTATCTTTACTAATTTGTATACCTAAAATCATTTCAAAAGCAACAATAAATAATAATATAGAGCCTGCAATTGCAAAATCGCCAATACTTATACCTATTATGTTTAGTATAGTGTTTCCAACAAATAAAAACACCAACATTATTCCTAGAGATACCCAAGATGCTTTAGCCGCATTTATTTCGCCCACTTTTTGCTTTAAACTTATAATTACAGGAATAGACCCTATAACATCTATTACCGCAAAAAGCACCATCGTTACTTTTAATATTTCTATAATATCAAACGAAAGATTCATATAATATATTTACTTTTTTGGATAAATAGAATGACCCGTTTTTCTTTGTCATGTTTTTGTATAACGCGCTATTTTATTTAACAAAAATATAGCAATTATTTTAAATCGTTAATAAATTTAATTTTTCAGCTTTTTACTTGAATTTATCTAAAATTATTTATTTTTATGTAATAATAATTTTTTATGGAGAAGAAATATAAGTTTAAGAGCCTGAATACTTTTTGTAATAATGAATGGATGGTAAATAATTTAAAACGTTACCGCATTGCATTTGATAAAGCTGAAATAGACTATATCCGTTGCGAACTGGCCATTTATAATAAAATGTTTGATGAAGAAGATTGGAGCGCTAAAGTAAATTTAAAATGCACTAACAATGTTGGTAACGTTGAAATTTGTAACCGCGAAGTAACGATTAATGTAAAAAAAGACGAAAATATTTTTTATTTGCGTGATGGTTGGGGTGTTGAAACCAAAGGTGGTTTTTGGAAAAAAGGAGATTATACATGGAAAGCATTTATTGATGATGTATATATTGGCGAACAGGTTTTTCATATAAATGATGTAGGTTTGGTAGATAACCATCACAATCCATACTTAGAAATTGAGTATATTAAATTTTACAACAGTGGTGCAAATGGCTGGCAAGACAGAACTCGCACATATTTAAAAACATTTAATAAAGGCACTGCCAAATATGTTTGGGCCGAAATTAAATTTAAAAACTTAACTAACTTAGATTATCACTATGAGTTTTATTTAAACTTTTATGATGACGCTGGTCTTCCAAAAGCTTCCATTCAACAAACAGGTTATGTAGGCGATAACAAAAAAGATTATACCTACACAATTGAACGTGCTTGGGGTAGCGAAACACCGGGCATTTGGACAGACGATAAATATTTATTTGAAGTTGTTTTTAACGATGTACTTATTGCTGCCACCACATTTAATTGTGCTGACGTTGAGGAAGAAGGTGAAACACCAATTTTAAAAACACTAGAGCAAGCTTTAACAACAGGCACAACGGGTTCAGGAACAAGTTCAAAAAGTGAAGATGCCGATCCTCAAAAAACATTAGAAGATTTATTAGCAGAATTGGATGCTTTAATTGGATTAGAAGGCGTAAAAAAATCTATTCGCGAAAATATAACCTATCTAAATTTTACCAAACTACGTAAAGAAAAAGGCTTTGAAGATTCTTCCAAACTGTCTCTTCATAGTATATTTACGGGGAATCCTGGTACCGGTAAAACAACTGTTGTAAAAATGTTGGGTAAAATTTACAATAAGATGGGCTTGCTTTCAAAAGGGCATGTAGTAGAAGTTGATCGTGCTGCACTAGTTGGCGAGTACATTGGTCAAACTGCGCCAAAAACCAAAAAAATGATTGATAGTGCGCGAGGCGGGATATTATTTATTGATGAAGCTTATTCTTTAGCCAGATCTGATGATGATAGTAAGGATTTTGGTAAAGAAGTTATAGAAATATTATTAAAAGAAATGAGTGATGGCAAAGGAGATATTGCTATTATTGGTGCTGGTTACCCTAAACAAATAAAAAGTTTTATAGAAAGTAATCCAGGTTTAAAATCGCGCTTCACACAGTACTTCCATTTTGATGATTATATGCCTGAGGAATTGTATCAAATTGCAATATACACTGCTAATCAAAAACAAGTTAAATTTTCACCTGAAGCAGATACGTATTTAAAAGAACAATTAACCGAAGCCTATCGTAAACGCGATGAAAATTTTGGTAACGCACGTTTTGTAAACGCTGTGGTAGATGAATCGAAACAAGAAATGGGTTTACGTTTAATGAAAGCCACTAATTTGGCGGAGTTATCAAACGACGAATTATCTACCATTGTATTAGAAGATTTACAAGACGTATTTGCTACCGAACAAAAAAAGAAATTAAAGTTAGTTATAAACGACAAGCAATTAAACGATTCGCTAGCAGAGTTAAATGAACTTGTTGGCATGGATAAAATAAAACAAGATATTCATGAACTAGTAAAATTAATTCGCTTTTATAACGAAACCGGAAAAGATGTTGTGAATAAATTTTCTTTGCACTCTGTCTTTACCGGCAACCCAGGCACTGGTAAAACAACCTTAGCACGTATTATTGCAAAAATATACAAGGCGTTAGGCGTTATTGAACGTGGGCATGTTGTTGAAGTAGACAGAGAAGGTCTAGTAGCAGGTTATGTTGGGCAAACAGCAATAAAAACTGCAGATAGAATTGAAGAAGCAATGGGCGGTATTTTGTTTATTGATGAAGCTTATGGTCTTGCTGCGAAAGCAAATGGACATGATTTTGGACAAGAAGCTATTCAGGTAATATTAAAACGCATGGAAGACCAACGTGGTAAGTTTGGTGTAATTGTTGCCGGCTATCCACAAAACATGCATGAATTTATTGAAAGCAATCCTGGATTTAAATCGCGTTTTGATAAAACGTTTGTGTTTGAAGATTACAAAACAGAGCAACTGTGGGATATTGCAAAAAATTTATTGCAAAAAGAAGGATTAACTGCCTCTCCAGATGCAGAAACACATTTAAGAGGTTATTTAAATGATTTATACGAAACCCGTGATAAATTTTTTGGTAATGCCCGAACTGTAAGGCAAGTTGTTGGCGATGTTGTAATGAAGCAAAACCTACGTTTGGCCTCCATTCCTGCAGCACAAAGAAATCCGGCAGATTTAACACAACTTGTAATTGATGACGTGAAACATCTTCAAGTAGAAAATAAAGGCGGTAACCGACAAAATTTAGGTTTTAAATTCGGGAGTTGATATATCACTATTTAGATGAGATTATCTATCTTGTGAAACTCTCTCCTATGAAAAAACTACCTCAACAAAAAAACTATTTTAACAAGATTCTAAAAAACGGACTCTTTGCCTCTTCTGTCATTTTTGTTTCTTTACTTATAGGCATTTTTGGATACATGTATTTTTTTAAGTTAGGATTTGTGGATGGCCTATACAATGCCAGTATGATACTAACCGGTATGGGCCCAATAGATAAACCTTTAAACAATGCCGGGAAAATATTTGCCTCATTTTATGCCCTCTACAGTGGAGTTGCTTTTTTAACCAGTGTAGCTGTTTTGTTCTCACCAATAGTACACCGTTTTTTACACAAATTCAGATTGGATATTGAGGATTAATGCCTAACGTACTCATACTTTGCGCCCATCGCCCAAAACGCTCTCCTAGCCAACGCTACCGCTTTGAGCAGTATTTGCCGTTTTTAAAAAGTAAGGGATTTAATTTTGAATTTTCGTACCTATTAAATGAAAAAGACGACAAAATTTTTTATGGTAAAGGAAAAATTATTTCTAAAATTTGTCTTCAACTAAAATCCATTTTTATTCGATTAAAAGACGTTTATCGATTTAAAAAATTTCAAATTATTTTTATTCAGCGAGAGGCCTTGTTTTTAGGCACTTCTTACTTCGAAAAAAAAGCCTTTAAAAGTGGCGCAAAAGTTATTTTTGATTTTGACGATAGCATTTGGTTTGCCGATACGAGTCCTGAAAATAAAAAATGGGAATTTGTCAAAAAACCCGAAAAATTTTTTAAAAATATAGCTTATGCACATCTTGTTATGGCAGGAAATCAATACTTAAAAGAAAAAGCCATACAAATAAATACTAACACAGTTATTATTCCTACAACTATTGATACTGATTTTCATGTTCCAAAACCCGAATTAAGAAACAAAGATTATATCACAATTGGATGGAGTGGAAGCATAAGCACCATTAAACACTTTGAAACCTTAATGCCTGTTTTATTGAAAATTTCGAAAGAATATGGGGAAAAAGTGAGGTTTAAAATAATTGGCCAAACCAATTATTTTAATCCCCAATTAAAAACCGAAAGTGTTAATTGGAGCGAAACAACAGAAGTAGATAACCTAAATACTTTTGATATTGGCATTATGCCCTTGCCCGACGATGAATGGGCAAAAGGTAAATGTGGTTTAAAAGGCCTGTCTTATATGGCCTGCGGAGTAGCAACCATTATGAGTAATGTAGGCGTAAACGTTGATATAATTAAAAATGGAATAAATGGTTTTTTAGCAGCTAATGAGGCTGACTGGCTAGATTTTCTTGTGCAATTAATTAACGACGCCAATTTAAGAAGGGAAATAGGAAGTAAAGGGAGAAAAACAGTTGAAGAAAAATATAGTGTAATTGCGAATAAACAATCATACTTAAATCAATTTAGCAACTTATAGGTTGTTAATACCTTTTATCAATTCGTCTATAATAAACTACTGTTCGTCGTTTAAAATCTTAAAACATAAAAACTTTTGTAACAAATTCTTAAAATATTGATTTTTAATTAATTAACCTATAATTAACCATCAATAAACAGCTTTTAAACAGCTTAAAAACATCGATTTAACATTAGTTGAAAATGTAATATAATTTATTCGTCTAAAAAATAAAGTTATTAACAATTTTAGTCGTAGATTTGTAGTCCAATCTTTATAAACCATGTTAGAAATTTTAAAACATTTTGAGAGTAAGTACGGTACACTTAAGAAAAAAGGCTTACGTATCGAGGGTTTATCTATGATTGATCCTAAGCGTAAAAAACACGTTATTATCATTAGCAAGCCATTTATGTTTGACAACCGCCAGTTGCCAAAAACATACGAAGGTCTAGAAATTAAAGCCAAAATTGAAGGGGTTTTACCAAAAGAGTTTGCAATTAAAAAAGATGCGGTAAAAAAAGACTACGTTTGGGCTCCTATTAAATTTGAAAAATATGTTGACCGTTGTTCGGAAGATATTCGCAAACAATTTGGCAACCCAAATATGACTCGTCAAGAAATGTTAGACGCTCTAGCGTTTGGAAGTTTTGAAGATCATAAAAAGAAAAGCATGCAATTAATGGCCGAAGGAAAAATCCCGCCATTTAAAATGAACTAGTTTTTGTGTTGTTGTTTTAAAAATATAAGCAGTCTATTGAATAATTAAGGGTTAAACAATAATTGCTTTGGTTCAAAAAAGTCGGGTGGTTACCGACTTTTTTGTTTTTATTGCTTTACTGAGTGAAGTCGAACTCTATTTAGTTACAAAAACAAAAACATCTTCGTTATCTGCTTTCATCAAATATTTTTCCCTTGCAAAAGTTTCTATACTTTTTTTGTTAGTTTGTAATTCGGTTAATTGAATTTTATTGTTTTCAATTTCGCTAACGTAATAATTTTTTTCTTTTTCTAATTTTTTACACTTATTAATTAAGTCGAGTTGTGTAAAAACATCGTTTTTATCAAAGCACAACAGCCAAACCGTAATGCCACAAATAGTTAAAAAATACTTATTCTTTAAAATATTAAATAAAAACATACTACTTTAGTTTATTCAAATTTAAACTATAATTACGCTAAATCGTAAAATGAAAACCTTTTTTTTAAAAACTATACTGTTAGTAATTATTTTAATAGGTTTTTCTTGTTTTATTAAACTTCAAACTGGTGGTTTTAAAAGTGAGCAAATAAAAAACAAACGTGTTAAATTGGCCTACGATACTAAATGGGCAAATTTGCAAAAGTTAATGCAGTCCAAAAAAATTAATCCACAAAAATTTTCTCTGTATTTGCGTGTATTTAAATTGGAAAAAGAATTTGAAATCTGGGTAAAAAATACCGATGATGACAAGTTTCAATTATTAAAAACAATACCTATTTGTGCTTCTAGTGGTGAGTTAGGTCCAAAACGGAAAGAAGGAGACTTGCAAGTTCCCGAGGGCTTTTACGAAATTAATGCCTTCAATCCTAATAGCAGTTACAATCTTGCCTTAAAAGTAAGTTACCCAAATGCTTCCGATAAAGTTAAAGGTGCCGGCAATAGACTAGGTGGTGATATTATGGTACATGGCGAGTGCTGCACCATTGGCTGCATTCCACTGCAAAACGACCCAATTCGTGATGTGTACATCCTATGTGTAGAAGCTCGCAACCGTTCTAACAAAATTAATATTGATTTATTTCCATGCAAGTTCACTAAGCAGAACATAGAACTTTTGAAAGAAAATTACAGTGAAAATAAAATGAGTTTTTGGGAATCGATAAAAGAGGGTTATTTGTATTTTGAAGAACACAAAGAATTACCAAAAGTAACCGTCAATAAAAAAGGAGATTATGTATTTGAAAAATAAAACTTTTATTTTTTTCATAGCACTTCTTTTTTTATTCATAAGATGCGGTAATGAAAATGAGGATACTATTCCTAACTCCATCATTTCTAAAGAAAAATTTGCTAAACTTATTACCGATTTTTTATTAGCAGAAAGTGCTACCAACTTAAATATTAAACAGGTTGATATCACAAAATTTGACTCTACCTATACATTTAACCCTCTAAAAGAGAATAATGTGACAAAATCACAATACGACTCAGCAGTTAATTTCTACTCAAAACACCCACAATTGTATAAACAAATTTATGATGATGCATTACAATTGCTGAGTGAAATGCAAACTCTACAAAAAGCAAAAATAGCATCTGATTCATTAAAAACCGATAAAAACAAAAAGGATTCTCAAATATTTGTAAAACACATAGATTCAATAACCACTATTTTGAGAAAAAAAATAAAAAATGCCAAGTAAACAAGAAAAATTTGCGGAGGTTGAAACATTTAAAAACTGTTTTAAATTCCATTTCGAAAACATTGCTCCAGGTTTTAATTTAAAAGGAAAGTGGCTTTCAGATAATTTTAAAAACACTCACCCGATTGTACTCGAATTGGGATGTGGCAAAGGCGAATACACCATTGGCCTAGCACAAAATAATTTAAACAAAAACTACATTGGTGTAGATGTAAAAGGTAACAGAATTTGGAACGGTGCAAAATTTGCCACCGACACTCATATGCAAAACGTTAGTTTTTTGCGAAGCAGAATAGACATTATTGAGCATTGTTTTGCCCCAAACGAAATTGATGAAATATGGATTACTTTCCCTGATCCTCAGCCCCAAAAACCAAGGGCAAGGCAGCGTTTAACGCATCCGATTTTTTTAAACCGTTACAAACAATTCTTAAAACCTAATGGCTTAGTACATTTAAAAACAGATAGCACTAGTCTCTACGAATTTACATTGCAGGTTATTGAAGAAAGTAAACTACCACTAATTTGGCACACCAATAATCTCTATCAAAATTGCCCCGCCGAACGTAAAGAGTTAATTGAAATTAAAACTTATTACGAAACACTATTTACTGGTAAGGGCGAGGATATAAAATATATATTATTTAAACTCAACTCTTAGTTTACATTGTAAATTAATTCATTTTAAGAATAACAATTCCATAACTTTTAAATTATAATCTCTTGTGCTTGCTGTTTTAATTTAGCTATAGGAAGTGAACACCCTAATAAGCAATTAATTTTTTTAATTGTATTTAACCGCTTCAAAGAAACTTTGTCCTCAAGTTTTTGCACCCAAAACTTAGTTATACAATTTTAAAATGAAAAAATATTTGGTTATAGTTTTTTGTTTTTCAGTGTTCACTATTCTATCACAAACCACTATATTGAACCCTTTAGGAGACGGAGGTTTTGAAAATGGAACTACATTTGCTGCTAATAATTGGACCGTTGCCCACGGCGGTGCTGGAACTAACCAATGGCATTTGGGTAATGTTGTAACACCAGCATGTAATGGTGCTCGTTGCGCTTACATTTCAAATACCTCTGGAACTAATAATAATTACAGTACAACATCGAGTACAAGAGTGCATTTATACAGAAACGTAGACCTTACAGCATTTGTTGCACCCATTACTTTAGAATTCTATTGGAAGTTACGGCTTTGTGACGGAAGCTTTGATTTTATGAATTTAAATAGAATACCTATAGGTTCAACCCCAGTAAATGGCTCAGCCCCTCCTTCGCCAACCGTCATCGCCGGGCCATATGGTGCTGCTTGTCCAGCAAACGTTTGGCAATTTCAATCCGTAAATTTAAGCGCGCAAGCAGGAACGCAATTTAAACTAGATTTTTATTTTCAAACTGGTACTTTTGCTGGCACGCAACCACCGCCTGCAATTGATGCGGTTTATATTTATCAAGGCATTCCTGTTTTATCAATTGAATTAAAAGAATTTACAGTTGACCTAGTTTCATCAAACGAAGTTAAATTGAATTGGACAACCGCTACAGAAAAGAATAATAAAAAATTTGTTGTAGAGCGTTCCATAGATGGAATGAATTTTATTCCCATTTCAGACATTGCAGGAAGTGGTAATAGTTCTAAGGAAATAAATTATAGCAGTTCCGATTATAATTTACCAGAAGAAGAAGTTTTATATTACCGTTTAAAATCAATTGATGAAGCTAATAAGATACAATATAGCAGAATAAAATATATTGCTAGAACAAATACCTTCTTTGATATGGAATTATATCCCAATCCTAGTAACAATTTAATAAATGTTAAGATGCATAATTCATCAAATTATTATCTCACAATATATGATTTAATGGGCAAGATTGTTAATGTAGAACAAATTATAAAAGATGATGAAATTACTTTTGATGTAAGTAATTTACCACATGGTGTTTATATTACTAGTTTAAAAAGCGATTCTGGAGTAAAAACAAAACACTTCATTAAAAATTAATTTTTCCTTCCAGGACACTTTTTACACCTATCTCCCTTTTTAAAATTCTTACAACAATCTTTCTTTTTTTTACAACAATCTGCAAAAACTGATAAAGAACATCGGTTCTCAAAAAATACTGGCTTCTTAATTTCGTTATCCACATATCAAAGCTATCTTTATTAATTCCAATGTAAAATACCTTAAACAAGGTAAATTAATTCAGATAAAATAAGTTAACTAATTGTGAATTAATTTAATAAGTACTCATATTCAATAATTAATTGTACATTTGTACTCATAAAGTAAAACTACCTCGCCTATTTTTGTCGGCACGAAGCATTAAAGCAAGGTACTTTTAGCTTTAATGTATTAATTTAAAATTTATAAAATGACATTTGAAGAAATTGGTCTTAACAGCGACCTATTAAAAGCTGTAGCAGAGTTAGGCTTTGTATCGCCTACTCCTATTCAACAACAAACAATCCCATTATTAAGCAAACAAAAAACCGATTTGGTTGCCTTGGCACAAACAGGTACAGGAAAAACTGCAGCATTTGGTTTACCAATGCTGAGCCAAATTAATTGCGACGATAAAAACACACAAGCCCTAATTTTAGCGCCAACTCGCGAATTGTGTGTACAGATTACCAACGATATTAAAAACTATAGCAAATATTTAAGAGGTTTTGCAGCAACTGCTATTTATGGTGGAGCGCGCATTGACGGACAAATCAAAGAAATTAAACGCGGAGTACAAGTTATTGTTGCCACTCCTGGTCGATTAATTGATATGATTGAACGTCGTGTAATTAGTCTTAAAACTGTAAAGTTTGTGATTTTAGATGAGGCCGACGAAATGCTAAACATGGGTTTTAAAGATGATTTGGATGTTATCTTAAAAGAAACTCCTGCCGATAAAAACACATGGTTATTTAGTGCTACAATGCCACGTGAAGTTGAACGTATAGCAAAAAACTATATGTCTAATCCTAAAGAAATATCTACCGGCAAAAAAAATGAAGGTGCTGATAATTTAGAACATATTTACTACTTAGTACAAGGACGTGATCGCTACCTAGCTTTAAAACGTGTTGCCGATTATTACCCTGATATTTTTGGCATTGTATTTTGCCGTACCAAAGCCGAAACGCAGGAAGTAGCTGATGGATTAATTAAAGATGGTTACAGCGCTGATGCATTACACGGTGATTTGTCTCAAAGCCAGCGTGATTTTGTAATGAAACGTTTCCGCAGCCACACCTTGCAAATGTTAGTGGCTACCGATGTTGCCGCTCGAGGTATTGACGTAAGCGATGTAACGCACGTAATTAATTACAATTTGCCTGAAGATGTTGAGAATTACACGCATCGCACCGGCCGTACAGCTCGCGCAGGAAAAAGTGGTATCGCAATTGCAATTATCACACCTAAAGATATGAGCCGCATAAAGGACATTGAGCGTATTATCAAAAAACAATTCGTTAAAAAAGATGTTCCTAACGGTTTAGATGTTTGCGAAAAACAATTATTTAATTTGGTTCATAAACTTCATAATGTAGAAGTAAAAGATGCTGAAATAGAGAGTTTTTTACCTGCTATTTTTGAAGAATTAAAAGATTTAAGCAAAGAAGAGTTAATTAAACGTTTTATTAGCGAAGAGTTTAACCGTTTCCATGAATACTATCAAAATGCACCTGATTTAAACATTGCAAAAGGCAGTGTGGATGGAGCTTTTGGAAGTAGTCGCACTACTCGTTTCTTTGTTAATATGGGGCAAATGGATGGCTTTAATATTAACAGTTTAAAAGATTATATGAGTGATAGTGTAAAGCTACACCCTCGTATGGTATTTAACGTTGATGTAAAAAGCAGCTTTTCGTTTTTTGAAACCGAAAGTAAATTTGTAGATAATTTTTTGGCGCTAAACTCTCAAGATTTAGAGTTTAATGGTCGAAAAATTAGCTTAGAGGTTAGCAACAGACGTATGAAAGACGGCGGTGGAGAAAGACGAGGAGGGGGTAAAAGTTTCGGTGGCGGAGGCTATAAAGGTGGTTACAAAGGTGAAGGTGGTGGGTACAAAGGTGGTGGCGACAAACGTGAGGGAGGATTTAAACGTCCTCGTACCGGAAGTTCTGACAGCAAAAGTGGTTTCAGTAAAGAGAAGTCCTCAAATAGCTTCAGAGATAAAGATAAGGGGTATACTGGAGATAAAAAGAAAACATTTGGAAAAAGTAAGTTTTAATTTCTTGTACTAATATTGTATTTTAGAAGAACGGGACTCATTAATAGTCCCGTTTTTAGTTTTAGTAATTACTATTACAGCAAACAAAAAAAGGCTTTCAAAAATTTGAAAGCCTTTTCTGAAAAATTAGTTATTTGGAATTTTATTTCTTTACAAACTCACCCATTTTATTGTCGTAGTTTAAGAAATAACCACCTTTAGGCAAATTACTAACGTCAACCTTACTACCAAATCCTTTTTTAACAATATTACCGTATTGGTCATAAATTTCATACATAGTTTCAATTGCTTTATCACTTTTCCCTTTTAAGAAGAAATTGATGTCTTTACTCGCTTTAATTGGAGCGTATTCAATTTCTGGCACATCAGTCATAACTTCAACCGGCTTACTTAAACGTGGCTGACCGCTATAATCTGTTTGACGAACACGTATTTGATTTTTGCCACTGTGAGGAACAACTTTAAACGAATAATCGTTACTTGTTGGGGTACCAACACCGTCAACTTCTCCAACTTTCACCCATTTGTTCCAACGGAATTGTTCGATTGCAAATGACAATTTACCAGTTTCTGATTTTGTTGTCCATTTTACTGTGCCTTCTTTGTCAACAGTCATACTAACCACTTCAAAGGTACTTTTTGGTTTTAAAACTTCAGGATTTAAAACCTTAGGTTTACAATCTTCTTTATGAAAAATTTTAATTTCAACTTTATCTCCAATATTTAACTTGTGTGGTTTTAAATCAATTTCGAATGCACTAGACGTAACCTCATCTGTTGTTATGTTTCCATTTACTTTTACCTCGTTAACGCAAAAACCAACGCCACCACTTTGAAATGGATTTTGAACATAAAGGTTTTTTCCTTGGTAATTACCCTCTAAGATAATAACACCGCCTTGAGCGTTAATGTTTACACTAACAAAACAGAAAAACAGGTATAAAATTATTTTTTTCATCGACTAAATTGCCATTCTTAGCGTGCAATATTAGGATGTTATTTTTTAATATCAAAATAAATTTTCAACAAAAATGTATTTTATTTCACTACATTTTGACTAAATATCGCTAAATTTGTTAAATTAATATTAAATTATATGAAGGGTTTGTTTAACATTCTACTATCAACGGCACTTGTGGCTTGCGTAAGTTCATGCAACAATAGCAAAACAAATGAAGTAGATTCAAATAATGGATTTAAAGGGGGTAATAAGGTTATTAGAATTGCAGAACTAATAAGTCCAATAAGCTTATTCCCTCATAAAATCACAAACGCTGTTGAAGGAATTATAGCTTCACAAATACACGAAGGATTGGTGAAAATAAACCCTAAAGATTTAAGCATTATGCCCGGAATTGCCGAAAAATGGGATATTTCGCCAAATGGAAAAACCATTACTTTTTATTTGAGAAAAGGAGTTAAATTTCAAAACACTGGTGCAATTGCAGGAAAATCGATAGAACTAACATCAAAAGATGTGAAATTTACTTTTGAATTACTTTGTACCAACAGACTTGGAAATGTCCAATTTCACACCATTTGTAAAGATAGAATTGTAGGGGCTAATGAATATTATAAAGCTAGCAAGGGTCAAAAAGTAGAGTTAACAGGATTTAAAGTTATTGATGACTATACTTTTTCAATTGATTTGCTTAACTCCCCTAACATCTTTTTAGAAATTATTTCGAATCCTTCGGCTGCAATAATCTGTAAAGAAGCATACGACTCTAAAAAAGAAGATTCGAATGTTGGTGTAGGGCCGTTCATTTTAGACGAAAAATCGAGTACAAAAACACATTACGCTCTTTACAAAAATGTTGATTATTATGCAAAGGATAAAAGTGGAAAGGCTTTGCCTTTAATTGACTCAGTAGTAGTTGACATATTGCCATCATCGGAAGAAGCTTTGCAGAAATTTCAAGCCGGTAAATACGACTTTATAGGTTCTGTTCCAAGTAATCAGTTGAAGGATGTTATCGAGCAAAATATAAAAGAATTTAAAGGCGATCCTCCTCATTTCATCTTAGATCAGCGTCCCGAAATGATGTCTTCTTACTATTTATTTAACATAAACAAAGAACCATTTAATAACATAAAACTACGTCAAGCAATAAATTATGCAATCGATAGAGAAAAAATTATCGATCGCGTTTTATTCGGTCAGGCTTTTGGCCCTTCTGTTTATGGAGTTGTTCCTCCTACTTTTAGCTACTATAAAATCAATGACTTAAAGGGTTATTCTCTAGATATTGAAAAGGCTAAGCAGTTGTTAAAAGAAGCTGGTTATCCTGATGGTAAAAATTTACCCGAAATTCAACTCTTGGTAAACTCAGGAAACTCTCGTAATAACTCAGTTGCGGCTGAAATTCAAAAGCAATTAAAAAATAATTTAAACGTGAATATTACTTTTGAATCGTTGCCAAATGCAGAAATGTTTGATTTGCAAATTAAAGGTAAAGGCAATATGTATAGATTTGGTTGGGTAGCTGATTATCCAAGTCCAGAATCGTTTCTTTCGGTTTTTTACGGTGAGCCAGTAACCGACGATACTTCACATTTAGCTTATCCAAACACTATAAAATATAAAAATGCTGAATTTGACAAATACTACAAATTAGGTAGAGATGCTTTAAACAGAGATACTGCATCAGTGTATTTCTTAAAAGCTGAGCAGGTTTTATTGAACGATGCCCCATTAATACCTCTTTGGTATGATAGCAATTGCCGTTTGATTTCAACACGTATGAAAAACTTTCACTCTAACGCTTTAAGGTATTTTGACTTTACACAAGTAGATATTGCTGAAAAGAAATAAAAAAGTTTTATTTGTAAAATGAAACAGCGCTGGCTTATTTTTATATTTTTTATTAGCTGCGCTTTATCGTCTATTGCTCAATTTACGATAAGAGGTAAGGTTTTTGAATCAGAAAACAAAGAGGCAATGCCTTTTGTTCCTGTTTCTATAAAAGGCACAAATTACGTTGCTCAAACCGACTTTGATGGCAACTACGTTATTAAGTGCAACAAACTTGGCGACTCTGTAGTTGCAATATTTGTTGGCTACAATCGGCTGGCTCGCCCAATCAATAAATCACTAACTGATCAGGAAATAAATTTTCCCATGACCAATGAAGGCGGCACAAAACTGGAAGAGGTGGTTATTAAGGCGGGTGAAAATCCGGCTCACCGAATCATCAGAAACACAGTAAAAAATAAAGAAAAAACTAATAAAACCAACTTAAAGGCATACGAATACGAGGCTTATAACAAACTAGAGTTCGATTTAAATCGCATACCAAAAGAAATGCGCAACAAAAAAGTGTTTAAACCAATTGCATTTGTTTTTGATAATGTAGATAGCACCAATAGTGCCGAAAAACCATCTTTGCCCTTTTTTATAGTTGAAAACCTATCTCAGTTTTATTTTAAAAGTAATCCAACCCGTAAAAAAGAAGTTGTTATTGCCAGTAAAATAACTGGAATCGAAAACTCAAGTATATCCCAAGTTTTGGGCGATATGTACCAAAACATAAATATTTATGACAACAACCTTTTAATTTTTAGTAAACAATTGCCGAGCCCATTAAGCGAAAATGGTTTGTTTTACTATAAATACTATTTAGAAGATAGCGCCTTTGAAAACAACCAATACATTTATCACATTCGTTTTAAACCCAAACGCGTACAGGAATTAAGCTTTACGGGTAATTTATGGATTGCAGATACAACCTGGGGTGTAAAGCGTTTAGAAATGAGTTTACCTAAAGATGCCAACTTAAATTTTATAAATGGTGCCAATATTATTCAAGAATTTACTTACACCGATAGTACATGGATGTTAGCCAAAGACCGTTTGGTAATTGATTTTGCACCTACAAAAAAAGCCATCGGTTTTTATGGTAGAAAAACTACCTCTTATAAAAAAATCAAACTCAATCAACCCAAAGACGACAAGTTTTACGAGTTTAGCGATAAAATTGTTGTGGAGGACGATGCCATAAAAAAATCTGATGAATTTTGGGCGCAAAACAGGCATGATAGTTTAACGGAAAGAGAAAAAAAAGTGTTTAAAATGATTGATACTATTCAATCTCTACCTGTATACAAAACTTGGGTAGATGTTTTTACTGTTTTGGTTGTAGGCTACAAAGCCTTTAATAATTTTGAAATTGGTCCGTACTCTAATTTAGTTTCTTACAATAAAGTAGAAGGTTTACGTTTACGTTTTGGTGGCAGAACTACCGACGCCTTTAGCAAATGGTACGAATTAAATGGTTATGTTGCTTACGGTTTACTTGATGAAAAATGGAAATACGCATTAGGTTTTAAAACTTTCATAACGAAAAAACCTACGCGACAATTATTAGGCATGAACTATCGCAGTGATTACGAAATTCTTGGTCAAAGCACCAATGGGTTTTCGCAAGATAACGTATTGGCCTCTTTTTTTAGAACAAGCCCTCTTACAAATTTAACGCGTGTTGACAACGTTCAAGCTTACTATAGCAAAGAATGGTTTCCTGGGTTAATGTCGGTGGCAACGCTTGTAGGTCGAAGATTTACGCCATTAGGTACAAATCAATATCTTGAAACCAAACGTGATGGCACCATAGGCGAAAAAGAGGATGTTACTAATACAGAAGCTAGATTAAATGTTCGTTTCGCTTGGAAAGAAAAATATGTAGGCGAAGGCTTTAAACGTTTATCCATTGGTTCACGCTATCCCGTATTTCAGGTTAATTATGCCAAATCTTTGCAAAATGCCTTTAAAGGAGAATACGACTACCAAAAATTAGTTGTAAATGTTAGCGATAGAATTCGTATAACACCTATTTTAGGATACACGGATTATATTTTGGAAGGGGGTAAAATTTGGGGACAAGTACCCTATGTTTTAATGGAACTACATGGCGGTAATCAAACCTATTTATACGATTATATGGCATTTAATATGATGCGCTATTATGAATTTACCAGCGACCAATTTGTTTCTGCGGCTGTTTTTCATCATTTCGAAGGTTTATTTTTAAATAAAGTTCCGTTATTACGTAAATTAAAATGGCGCGAAGTAGTTACTTGTAAAGCTGTATGGGGTTCGGTAAATGCTAAAAACAGAACCGCTCTAATATTTCCTTCCTCTCTCTCCGATCTAAGTAAGGGACCCTATGTAGAGGCAAGTGCTGGGGTAGAAAATATTTTTAAATTGTTTAGAGTTGATGTGTTTTACCGTGCCACCTATCAGTTTGCCGATCCCGCGCAAAATATCGGATTGCGTTTTGGTTTTCAGCTGGCCTTATAGTTTGTTTCACAATCTTTCTTAATGTTTTTACCTTTTTGTAATCTTTTAATTAACTTTACCTAAATGATTTTACGCAGCGAGAATTTAGTAAAAAAATATAAAGCGCGAACAGTAGCTAATAACGTTTCTGTAGAGGTTAAACAAGGTGAAATTGTAGGTTTATTGGGACCAAATGGTGCTGGAAAAACGACCTCGTTTTATATGATTGTTGGGATGGTAAAACCAAACAGTGGTAAAATTTTTTTAGATAATATTGATATTACCAAAGAACCTATGTATCGCCGTGCTCAACTGGGAGTGGGCTATTTACCACAAGAAGCATCTGTGTTTCGTAAACTAAGTATCGAAGATAATATTCGGGCAGTACTGGAAATGACAAAACTTTCTAAAAAAGATCAAGGACTAAAATTAGAGAGTTTGTTGGATGAATTTGCCTTACACCATGTTCGAAAAAATTTAGGCGATCAATTAAGCGGTGGAGAAAGGCGTAGAACAGAAATAGCAAGAGCTTTGGCCACCGATCCGAAATTTATTTTATTGGATGAACCTTTTGCGGGTGTTGACCCAATTGCGGTTGAAGACATTCAAACAGTTGTACGAAAATTAAAAGAAAAAAATATTGGCATTTTAATCACCGACCACAATGTACACGAAACCCTAAATATTACGGACAGAGCTTATCTATTGTATTCGGGAAGCGTAATAAAAAGTGGTACTGCTGATGATTTAGCAAATGACGAGCAGGTTCGCAAAGTATACCTTGGTCAAAATTTTGAATTAAGAAAATAATATTTTTTAACCTTATTCCTAAATTTATTTTCCGCAATTTTAATCTGTAAAACAACTATTTCTTTTGATTTAATTTTAGTTTTTAATCCTTCAAAGCCACCCTTAAAAATAATAGCAGTTCAATCGTGAAAAATTATTTTCAAAAAAAACTATACGCTATTTCAATTCTGCCAATTTGTTTTGTGGTTTTAATTTGGGTAATTTTTTTAATTGGGCATTACAACAACATAAACCTCATTAAGTATGGCGTATTGCCTAGACAAATTAAAGGTATAGCAGGCATTTTAACCTCGATTTTTATTCATGGAGATTTTGAGCACATTGCCTCTAATTCACTGCCAATAATTATTTTAGGCATGTTGTTGTTTTTCTTCTATAAAAAAATTGCCAAACAGGCCTTTATTTGGATTTGGATAATTAGTGGGGCTTGGCTTTGGATTGGTGGCAGGAACAATGAAAACTATCCAATTTATCATATTGGTGCAAGTACCTTAATTTATGGTTTAGCAACCTTTCTCTTTTTTAGTGGGGTATTTCGAAAGCATCTGAGACTAATGGTTGTTTCTGCCCTAGTGGTTTTTTTATATGGCAGTATTATGTGGGGTATTTTTCCTTTTAAGGATGAAATAAGTTGGGAGGGACACTTATTTGGTGCAATTGCAGGTCTTTTGGTGGCGTTTAATTACCGAAAAGAAGGTCCTCAAAAAAGAGAACATTATTGGGAAGATGAAGATGAAAATGATTTTGAGAATAGTGATAATGGTATAGACAATCCCGAAACAAAAACTAATGAGGTTTTTATTAATTATGTTTATAAAAATAAGGAAAATGAAAGTTTGGATAATTAGTTATCTTGATTTAACAGTAACTCTTTAGCGGTTTTAATTGCCACAGCATTGTATTTTTTTTCTACATAAGCCAAAACTTTTTCCAGGACTTCCTTGCTTTGATTATCTAATAAATTAATCTCTTTTATAAAAACCTCTTGTACTGCCAAATCTTTAATGGCTTTAACCTGGCGGGGGATCTCGCCAAAAGCCAATTCAATTTTACGCTCCTTGTATGCCGATTTGAATTGCTCCACTTTTGTTTTAATCAGTTGTTCGCATTTAACCACCTCATTTTTACGCAACAATAAATTTGCTTCGGCCTGTTCCTTCAATGCATTAATGTTTACATAATGCATGTCATTATTCTCTACCACTTTGCTATCTACATTGGCAGGGATACTTAAATCAATAATTACCTTTTTTGATTTTTCACCAATAAGCAAATTGTTATACAGCTCAAGACCGATAAGTGGTTTAGAGCTTCCTGTACAAATCACCAATACATCAAAACCTTCTTTATAAGTTGCTAACTCGCTTAAATGATACGCTTTGCCATTTAAAAGAGTCGCTAACTTTTGGGCATTAGCAAGGGTTCTGTTAAAAACACAAAAATTAGCAAATTTGTGCTTTTGTAGATATGTTGCCATTAGTGTATTAGTTTCCCCACTTCCAACAAACAAAATACGTGCTTCGTTTTTTATCCCTAAAGCTCTTAATTGCCTGTATGCAAGCGAAACAACCGAAACAGGGTTTTTTGCAATGTCGGTTGTTGTATAAATTTCCTTAGCGGTTTCAATAGTTTGTTTTATTAACAAACGAATAAAATCACCCGTTAACCCTAACATATTGCAGTAATCATAAGCCTTACGAACCTGTGTAATAATTTCTCGTTCACCAACCACCAAAGATTCTAACGAAGAAGCTACTTTTAAAATATGCTCTACTGCTTCATTCCCACTATGTATCTCTGCATTTTTAACTAAGATTTCCAATTCCGCATTATTTATTCTACTATTAATAAACAAAAGCAGTTCTTTAATTAGAGATTCATCTATTTCTTTCTCGGTTTTAATAAAAAGCTCTGCTCTATTGCAAGTACTTAAATACAAAAATTCATTAAATCCAAAGTTCAGCTTTAACGCTCCTAATACTGGCGATTGTTCCTCAATACTTAAATGTAATTTTCCAATTAATTCAAGTGATAAAGTTTTGTGAGTAAAAGCTATAATGTTAAAATTGTCCACGTTTTTGATACCGCAAATATGGTATAAAAGGCTTGGTTGTTTGTCATAAAAATGTCATAAAACAAATTGTATGACATATATCATTAAATAAATTTTTATTACATTTACCCTTATTGATATTCCTAAAATGAGCGATAAGCAAAAAACCATTAGGCAAGCTGTTTCGGTTACTGGTGTTGGTTTACACACAGGTAAGCCTGTTACAATAACATTTAACCCCGCACCGATTAATCATTGGTATAAATTTCAACGTATTGACATTGATGGGCAACCCATAATTGAGGCTGATGCCGACTTAGTAGTAGATACCAGCAGGGGAACAACTCTTGAGAAAAATGGTGTACGTATTTACACCACCGAACATGTTTTAGCAGCCTTAGTGGGTTTAGGAATTGACAATTGCTTAATTCAAATGAATGAAGCCGAAATGCCAATTATGGATGGAAGTAGTTGGAAGTTTATTGAAGCCTTGGAAGCTGCCGAAATTGAAGAACAAGATGCCGAACGTGACTATTTTGAACTTACTGAAAATTTAACTTATGAAGACCCCATAAAAAAAGTTGAAATGTTAGCGGTTCCGCAAGACGCATATAGATGTACTGTAATGGTGGATTATAACAGCGAAGTACTTGGGACCCAACATGCCGGAATTTATGACATATCGCAATTTAAAAACGAAATAAGCAAATGCCGTACCTTTGTGTTTTTGCATGAACTAGAAGCTTTATTGCAACACAATTTAATAAAAGGCGGGGACTTGGATAATGCAATAGTGTTAGTTGATAAAGAATTACCTAAAGACAAATTAGATTATCTAAGAAAAGTATTTAAGCAAGAACACGTGGAAGTAAAAGGCAAGGGCGTTTTAAATAATACAAAACTTCACTTTTACAACGAACCAGCCCGTCACAAACTACTAGATATTATTGGCGACTTGGCTTTAGCCGGCAAACCTTTAAAAATACACGTTTTAGCTGCACGCCCAGGTCATGCCGGTAATGTGGCTTTTGCTAAAAAAATTAAAGAATCTATCAAAAAACAAAAAAACGAAAAAGATTACCCAAAAATAGATTTGAATGCTCCGCCATTACTAAATATTACCGAAATAATGAAAATTTTACCTCATCGCCAGCCAATGCTGCTGATAGATAAAATTATGGAGTTATCCACTGAACATGTAATTGGGGTTAAAAATGTAACTTTAAATGAAGAGTTTTTTAAAGGACATTTTCCAGATAATCCGGTAATGCCCGGTGTTCTTTTAATAGAAGCCATGGCACAATGCGGTGGTATTTTAGTATTAAAAACTGTACCTGACCCTGAAAATTATTTAACCTACTTTATGAAAATTGATGGCGTTAAGTTTAAACAAAAAGTTATCCCAGGAGATACGATTGTATTTAGTTTAAATTTACTAACGCCAATTCGTCGTGGCATATGCCATATGAAAGGCGTTGCCTATGTAGCTAACAAGCCAGTTATGGAAGCTGAAATGATGGCACAAATAGTAAAAGTTAAAGGATTAGAAACCCCTGTTTTAGCCAGTTAATATATGATTTCTCCTTTAGCATCCGTTAGTCCAAAAGCAAAAATAGGAAAAAACGTAACCATAATGCCTTTTGCAACAGTATTTGAAGATGTTGAAATTGGTGATAATACCTATATTCATCCAAATGCTTTAATATATCCAGATACAATTATTGGCAGTGATTGTAAAATTTTTCCAGGAGCTGTTGTAGGAATAGTTAATCAAGATTTAAAATACAAAGGCGAAAAATCTAATACAATTATTGGCAATAATACAACTATTCGCGAATATGCCACCATACACAAAGGTACTGCCGATAGAATGACCACAAAAGTTGGAAATAACTGCTTAGTGATGGCATACACTCATTTAGGACATGATTGCATTGTAGGAAATAATGTTATTTTAGCCAACAATGGGGCTTTTGCTGGGCATATTACTATTGAAGATTTTGTTATAGTAGAGGGGGTTGTTGCTGCTCAGCAGTTTGTTACCCTTGGTGCTCACAGTTTTATTGCCGGCGCATCACTGGTTCGTAAAAGTGTACCTCCCTACATTAGAGTAGCTCGCGAACCACTTCAATTTATTGGTGTTAACACTATTGGTTTATTGCGAAGAGGCTTTGATAAAGAAGTAATAAAACAAATTGAAGATATTTACCGTATAATTTTTGTACGTGGGTATAACCTTAGTAATGCTTTAGATGTGGTTGAAAACGAAATCCCGGAATCAGCAGTTAGAACTGAAATTTTAAGCTTTATTCGTAATCAAAAAGACGGCATCGTTAAAGGAATTTAGGATTGCTAATTTTTCATCTTTAATTTTTTAATTATTAATTTGTACCAAGTTTCACTAAATAATATTGGAAAAAAATATAATCGTGAATGGATTTTTAGGAATCTTAATTATGAGATTTTAGCCAATGATACACTAGTTTTATTGGGCGGAAATGGCTCTGGGAAATCAACATTATTGCAAATAATAAGTGGCTTTATATCACCTAATGAAGGAGAATTAGTCTTCAGTCAAAAGTTAAAAGACGCTGACCAACAATCATCTATCATCAATCCGAAATTAATATCCTTTGCATCTCCCTATATACAATTAATAGAAGATTTTACGCTAATTGAAACCATTGAGCACTCTGCATTATTTAAGCCTTTTAAAAATAAACTTACAACCCATCAACTAATTGAAATAATTGAATTATCGCATGCTAAGACAAAATTTATAAAACAGTTTAGTAGTGGCATGAAACAACGTTTAAAATTGGGGTTAGCTATTTTAGCTGAAACTCCCTTTTTAATATTAGATGAGCCTGTTTCTAACTTGGATAAGAATGCTATTGAGTGGTATAAAAATTTAATTACTACTTATTCTGAAAACCGCACAATTATTGTGGCTTCAAACGCAATTGCAGACGAATACTTTTTTTGTGCCAAAGCGCTAAACGTTATGGACTTTAAAAAATAGATTTATTTACACCTACAATTTTCCTTTTCGCAACGTACCATTATTTTATCCGCAATTATTTTTGAAACTTGGATAATCCCATTGTTTCTACCTTTTAATTGGATACTTCCATCAAATTCAATTATTTTTATAACTACTAATTTGTCGTTTAAGTTTAAATCAATGTCTGATAAATATTTTAAAAAGGCATCCGAATGTTCTGTAACACCAACTATTATTATTTTACAACCCATAACACTTGCACTTAATGCTCTGCGCACACTTTTTGGAAATACGCCTTGTTTATTAGGGATTGGGTCACCATGTGGGTCAAATTCCGGATGACCCAACACTTCAAATATTTTATCAATTAATTTTTCATTCCTCACATGTTCCAAATCTTCAGCAGCAGCATGCACTTCATCCCAATTAAATCCCAAATGCTTATGCAAATATGTTTCCCAAATCCGATGCCGCCTCACCACATTAACAGCCATATCCTTACCTGCTTTGGTTAAAGTAATGCCTTTTTTTTTAGAATAAGTAATGTATTTTTTAGCTATCAAACTCTTTATTTTTTCTAAAACACTGGGCGATGTTATCAATAGCTCGTTTGCCAACATTGTAGGGCTGACTAATTTTTCGTTTGTTGTTAAACCCAAGTGGTATATGGCTTTTAAATAATTGTCATCTGTAATGTTGTTCATATTAACTTCTTTAATTAGGTATACCTAATACAAAATTATTAATATACCTTAATATTGCAAAATATTTTGCTTAATGAAATCAGTCCTATTAGTATTTTCTTTTTTCCTCTTTCAAATAGCCCGTTCTCAAACGGGCTCTATAAGTGGTTACGTAAAATCTGAAGGCAAGTCCCTAGAATTTGTTTCGGTAGCAATTAAAAATTCTACTTTTGGCACAACTACAAATGAAAAAGGTTACTTTAAACTAACTAACATTCCGTTTGGAACATACCAATTAATGACCTTAAGTACCGGGTATAACAATACTGTCCAAACGATTAATGTTAACGCTGAAATTAAAGATGTAACTGTAAATATAAATTTAACCGAATCGAATAAAAGCTTAGATGAAATTGTCATTTCCGGTACGTTAAAAGAAACAAGCAAATTAGAAAGTCCGGTACCTATTGAAGTATATACCGAAAAATTTTTTAAAGCCAACCCAACACCAAGTATTTTTGATGCTTTACAAAATATAAATGGTGTTCGTCCACAGTTAAATTGTAATGTTTGCAGCACAGGTGACATTCACATCAATGGTTTAGAAGGTCCGTACACAATGATACTAATTGACGGTATGCCCATTGTAAGTGGCCTTTCAACCGTATACGGCTTAAGTGGCATTCCCCAATCTTTAATCGAACGCATTGAAATCGTTAAAGGTCCTGCCTCTACTTTATACGGTTCTGAAGCCGTGGGCGGCATTATCAACATTATTACAAAAAAAAATGCTAATGTTCCTCTGATTTCCGCCGATGTTTTTGCAACACATTGGGGCGAAACAAATGGTGATATTTCAGGAAGATTTAAAGCTGGTAAAAAAGCAAACTCATTAATTGGATTAAACGGATACATTTACGATAATCCAATTGATAATAATAATGATGGATTTACCGATGTAACTTTACAAAAACGAATTTCTATTTTTAATAAATGGAATTTCGACAGAAAAGAAAATCGTGTTTTTAATATAGCTGCACGTTACGTAAACGAAGACCGTTGGGGTGGAGATATGAGGTGGGCCAAACAATTTAGAGGAGGCGATAGTATATACGGAGAAAGTATTTATACAAAGCGTTGGGAGCTTTTTGGCACTTACCAATTGCCCATTAAAGAAAAAGTATTATTTCAGTTTAGTGTAAATACACATGACCAAAACTCGGTTTACGGTACAACAAAATTTTTAGCGCAACAACACATCGGCTTCGGACAATTTACCTGGAATAAACAACTCGGTGCCAAAAACGACTTATTGGTTGGCACTGCTTTACGCTATACGTATTATGACGATAATACCCCTGCCACTTCTGAATACGACACTGTTAATGCCCTAGCTAATAGGCCGTCTGTTACTTATTTACCTGGCATTTTTGTGCAGGATGAAATTTCGATTAATGAATGTAATAAATTGCTAATTGGTGCCCGTTACGATTATAATAGCATTCATGGAAGTATATTAACCCCACGATTAAATTATAAACTAAGTTCAAAAAACAAAAAAAACACTTTACGATTAAGTGTGGGCAACGGCTATAGAGTAGCAAATGTATTTACCGAAGACCATGCCGCTTTAACAGGTTCGCGCAAAGTTGAATTTTTAGAGAAGTTAAAGCCAGAAACCTCCTACAATGGTAACATAAATTTTGTAAAGAAAATTTATACTCAAAATAATACATTTATTGGCATAGATGCAACTGCGTTTTACACTTACTTTACCAACAAAATATTTGCAGATTATGATACCGACCCAAATAAAATTATTTACAATAATTTAAAAGGTTACGCGGTTTCTCAAGGTTTATCTTTAAATATAGACGTGGCTTTTAATAATGGTTTTAAAATTTTGGCAGGTGGTACGTTAATGGATGTGTCGCAATACGAAAATGGCATTACAACTAGACAAGCTTTTACTGAGCGTTATACTGCTGTTTGGAACATTAGCTATACAATCAAAAAAATAGATGTAAGTTTTGATTACACCGGTAACTTATATGGACCTATGCGATTGCCTTTACTGAGCCCTTTAGATCCTAGACCAGAATACTCCCCGGTTTGGAGTATACAAAACATTCAACTAACCAAAAAATTTAAAAACGGTTTGGAAATTTATGGTGGAATAAAAAATTTTTTAAACTGGACACCGAATAAAGGAATCCCCTTTATAATTGCCCGAAGCAGAGACCCCTTTGATAAAGAAGTAACTTTTAATAACGAAGGGCAAGTTATTGCTACGTCAAAAAACCCCTATGCCCTAACCTTTGACCCCACCTATGTTTACGCCCCTAATCAAGGTGCTCGAGGGTTTTTTGGCTTGCGATTTAATTTAAAATAAATTGATTTAGTATAATTTCAAAATCTAAAATCGTTTTAGCGACAGTTAAATCAAATGTTCTAGCACATATAAGCGTGTTTTAATAGTAAAAAATTAACATAGAGTATTATAAAAAAGCACTTGCGTTTACTATCTTCACGTTTCCTAAATTAAACATTATGAAAAAACTAATTACTCTACTAAGTATTTTTTCTTTTTTAATTTCTAAAGCCAACGACTTAATCGTCGAAAATCCATACCAACAATCGTTTAATAAGGCTTACAGTATTTATCCTTCAATTCCAAAGGGTGTTCTGGAAGCAATAGCCTTTACACAAACACGATTTACACATTTAGATGATACCTACGAACCAAGCTGTATTGGCTATCCTCAGGCATATTCGGTTATGGGCTTAACCCAAGATGGAAAAAATTATTTTAGAAATAATTTGTCCAAAGTCTCGCAATTATCTGGGTTCGCTGAACGTGACATTATTTCAAATGCTGAAACCAGTATAATGGCTTACGCTAAAGCATTTAATAATTTACAAATTCAATCACATATTTATGGCACCAATTTAGCAAGCTATCAACCTATTTTTATTGAGTTGAGCGAATTACCTCTATCTAACAACTTACAAGATAATTTTGCACTCAACGCTCATTTGTACCAACTATACTGGTTCTTATCAAACTCTGAATTTCAAGACGCCTATAATTTTCCGGATTATCAATTAAATTTAAAATCCATTTTTGGCAATAACTATGAGGTATTAAGTTCAAAAAGTGTAGTTATTGGTGAATCATCTATAACTAATTCAAATGGTGCTAACTATAAATTCAATTCAACAGCATCAGTTATGTCGCCTGATTATCCTTCAGGAATTTGGGATCCAACTACTTGCAATTATAGTAGTCGCTCCGGAACAGCCATAACAGCTGTTACCATACATTTTGTGCAAGGTAGTTACGCAGGTTGTATCTCTTGGTTCAAAAATTGTTCTGCAAGTGCATCTGCTCATTATGTTATAAGAAGTAGCGACGGACAAGTAACCCAAATGGTATTGGAAAGTAATAAAGCTTGGCATGTTGGTTCTGAAAACCCTTATACGGTTGGCATTGAACACGAAGGATACATCAGCACCGCTTCGTGGTTTACAAATGCTATGTATAATTCTTCGGCAGCATTAACAAAAGATATTTGCACCAGTAACAATATTAATACTTTAAGAACTTATTACGGACCAGGTTGTAGTGGAACTACATCACAATGTTTACAAGGTTCTTGTGTAAAAGTAAAAGGTCATCAAATGTATCCTAGCCAAAGCCACACTGATCCCGGCCCACTCTGGGATTGGGCAAAATTTTATAAATTAATCAACAATACATACACTATTACTTCCACTTATACCGCTTCAAGCGGTGCTTTCTACGATAGCGGCGGTTCAACCGGAAATTATGGTGATGATGAACGCAAATTTTATTTATTTACTAAGGCCGGAGCAACAAATATTACGTTAAGTTTTACTTCGTTTAATTTAGAAAGTGGTTACGATAATTTATTCATTTATAACGGAGGCTCTATCAACTCTCCTTTGGTAGCGCAATACAGCGGAACAGTTAATCCTGCCCCTATTACCTCTGTAAACGACAGTGTGTTAGTTGAATTTAGAAGTGACTGTGCTACAACTAAACCGGGTTGGGTAGCCAATTATATTATGAATGGAACGGTAACAGCAACACCACCTGATGTGATTGCCCCAACCACAAGCATTAGCAGCGTTAACCCCTGGAAAACCGCAGCCTTTACTGCTACAATAAGTGATGCGGACAATGTAGGCGGCAGTGGCATACAAAAAGGCTATTATCAGGTAATTGATTATAATAATACAGAGTGGCGTGCTAATTATACCAAGGGCTTTTTTGCAGATAATTTTGATAGTGCCATCCATCCAGAATGGACCATTAAAACAGGTACTTGGGGCATTGCAGGTAACGCACTTGTTCAAACAGACGAAGTAAGCACAGCTGCAGGAAACACCAATATTTATGCGGCTTTAACACAAAGTTTAAGTAACCGCTATTTGTACCATTTTTTGGCGAAGTTTGAAGGTAGCGGCACAACGCGCCGTGCAGGATTTCATTTTTTTTGCGACCAACCGGACAGTACCAACCGCAACAACTCTTACTTTGTTTGGTTTAGATTAGATGACCAAAAAGTACAGTTATACAAAGTGGTAAACAACGTGTTTGGTACCCCAAAAGTAGATTTACCTTTAACTTTTAGTGCCGGACAGTGGTACGACATTAAAACAGTTTACGACCGCATTACAGGGAAAATAACTATTTACTTTAACAACTCCGCTGTGGCAAGTTGGACAGATACGGCACCTTATACAAATGGTAGTCATATTAGTTTTAGAAGCGGAAATTGCAAATTCAGTGTTGATGAAATAAAAGTATACCGCTCAAGAAATAGTACTGTAAACGTCAGTGTTGGAAGCGGCATGGCCAATGATATACGTTATCAAAATTTTAACCCAACTCAATTTGCTGCTAAAATAAAATCCATTTCGCAAGATAGTGCTGGTAATTTATCAGCTATTAATTTTCATGATTTGGATGTAGATTGGACCCCACCAAGTAATATTGCATTTGTAAACGATGGTCCTAGCTCAGATATTGCAGTGGTAAATACCACCGACTCATTGAGAGCCAATTGGGGCAACTCCTTAGACAGCAACTCTGCAATAGCATATTATTGGTACAGTATTGGTACCTCACCTGGTTTTACCAATACACTTGGTTGGACAAGCAATTGGGGTGCAACAGCAGTTACTGCCAAAACATTAACCCTAGTGCAAAATCAAACTTACTATTTTAATGTAAAATCAGAAAATGGCGCCGGTCTATTTAGTTCTGTAATTAGTAGTAATGGGCAAAAGGTGGATACCAATTCAACAACCGTTAGTATAAAAGAAAATGCTGCCAATATTGGTTTAGAGGTTTACCCTAACCCTTTTTCAAATCAACTAAACTTTAAATTATTAAATACAACAACAAGTAACGTAAAAATTAGTTTAATGGATGTGTTAGGTCGCGAAACTTTTATTACCGAAAGTAAAGAAGATAAAGGGCTTTTAAACCAAACTATTTTTGTGGGTAATATTGCCAATGGCTCGTACTTTTTAAAAGTAAATATTGACGGTAAGTTGTATTACAAAAAATTGATGAAGGAATAGTAGATTGTTGGAAATAACACTCTCTAGACTCTAAAATTATATGAAAAAATTAATTAAGAAAGGCATTTGTTACGTTTGAATATTAGTTTTAATTTCATCTTGTTAAAGAACCACAAGATTGGGACTGCATATGTGATTGCACTCCAATAGGTGGTAGTTCGTTTTCTCAGACTACTAAAATTACAAACGCCAAAAAACGACGCCAACTCAAAATGTTCGAACATTGGAAAAGCACTTCTTAATCGCAATGGCGTCTGGAAATGGAAATGAAAGATTAGCAGGTTAAATCCGAAACTTATACCTTAATCGGTACTAGATTAAACGTTAAATCAACTATGGATTGGTAATCATTGCCGGCATCTTCCATATCTTGATCATCATGTTCGTAAATCCAACTTACTGTGATTGTACTATCGTTTTTACTGATGGATTCTAATTTTTTCAATATATCTAAAATATGGCGCGATGAACTGGTGTTAATATAGTTCATTCTAAATGTTACATTTGTACTTGGTTTTGGCGCTTGTATATATTTATCGATATACTCGTTTAAAATTGAATAAAACTGAATTGGGTCTTCGGGGATTGAATTTCCAGACACTATTAACTCACCTTTATTTAAATCAAAAATTATTGCAGGTGTTTTTTCCGTTTCTTCAATATTATATATACTCATAATTGTAGTTTTTAATTTTAAAGCCTTACGCTACTCTTCATATTAGCCGGTTAAATATATATATAATATAAGAAAAATAAAAGAAATTATACCCACGTGTAAATTAACAATTTACAATTCTTGTTTTCTGATTTTTATAATTCGTATAAAACTCATAAACCTTATAACGAAATAACTTGGATCTAACTCAAACTTTTTTTGAGCAAAGTTAATACTGTTTGGTTTTTTATGGTGATTGTTTTGAAACAATTCTCCCATCATTATAAAATCTAGTGGGAGTGTGTTTTTACTATGATCATCATTATCAAAATTGCTGTAACCGTATTTATGGCCACACCAATTAACGATAGCACCGTGCAAAGGACCCATAAAAAAATGAATAGGCAACAAAGCAAATTCCCAATAATGCGTAGCGAATTTTAAATAAAATAAAAAATACAACACACCAAACAAAATGCGCGTAATCCACATATCACTTATTTTATCTAGGGCTTTCCATTCAGGGTAATTTCCTCTGAATGGTTTTTCGGGTTCAATGTTATGCTTAGCATAATTTAAATAAATTTCTTTCGTATGCATGGTCATTTGCCAAATGTCTTTAAAAAAATGTGGCGAATGTGGGTCTTTTTCGGTATCACTATACGCATGGTGCATACGGTGCAAAATAGCATAGGCCCTAGGATTAAGAAATGATGAACCTTGTGTTAGAAAAGTAAAAAAATAGAAAAAACGTTCCCAAAATTTTGACATAGTTACCATTTTATGCGAGGCATAACGGTGTAAAAAAAAGGTTTGGCAAAATAAAGACAAGAACCAATGAGCCAGAAAGAAAATTAGAATATACATATTTAGCGAAGAACGTAAATGTAGGCCTAATTGTTTACAACTACTGTTAAATAATCACTAATAAATAATTATTGCCACTGCCGTATGTAAATTAATGATTAATTGCTTAAAGTATCGCCCCTTAATAAGCGAAAACGTTTACGAGCTTCAACCACATATACACTACCAGGGTATTTTGTTAATACATCTTGGTAGGCGGTCTTCGCTTTTTCTTTGTCATTCATTTTTTCATAAAGTTCGGCTAACTTAAATTGAGCATCGTCACCATATAAATCGTTGGCATAGTAATCTAATATGTTTTTATACATGGCTTCTGTTTGAGCATAATTACCCAATAAATAATAAATTTGAGCCTTTTTAAAATAAATATCATCTCCTAAAGTATTGCTGCTAAATAATGTATTTATACTATCCATTCTCGCAACAGCCTCGCTGTAGCGATGTTGCAAAATCATTAACTCTGCGCTTGAAAATAGCCTGAGGGGTAAATCATTTGTGTCAATTCCAATAGCATCTGTAATTATTAAACTTAAATCCAATGCGTCGTTGGCAATAAGTTTTGTTGTTGCTCCTTTTAGCACATCTGCCTGCGTTTTAGCCCAAGCAAAATCTCCGGCATAAAAACTTAATTTAGCATTTCTAAATTTTGCTTCTTGACCTATTGCCTCGTATTTAAAATCCTTTTCAACTTGCGAGTATAATAGTGATGCATCCCACATGTGTTCGTTCAACAAATAAATATCTGCCAGTTGAATTTTATAATTCGCTTTTGAAACTGCGTCTATTCCAGAAGAATTATCAATAGCTTCATTAAGTAAATTTACTGCGCTGTTTACTTTATCTATGTAATAAGCCTGTAAATTGGCCAAATTTTTAATTATTTGAATGTTTAACGCGGTATTTTTATATTTTTGGTTGGCTTTCAAAAATTTTTCTTCTAGGGCTAAAAGCTCTTCCTTAGTAGGTTGTGGTTTTTGTGTTAAGGCAAAGTAATTCACATTTAAAACATCAATCATAGCCGCATCGTAATAACCATTACTAGGACCTTTTTCAATAATATAATCATAGCAGCGTTGAGCCACTTCCCAATTCTGATTACTTGTGCAAATTTTGGCTAATTCAAATACACGGTGTCCATCTTCCTTTAAGCGCTTATCAATAGCTCTGGTTTGAACAAAAGCGCCATCAAAATCCTTTTGTTGTTTTTGTATAAAAATTAAAAATTCACTCAATACAATTTTTTCTGGACTTTTTTGAATGCGTTTTTGCAATTCTTGTTTTAATAATGGGTTATTTATACCTCCTTCCGTATCATCATATCCCAAACTATTTTGCAAGTTGGTTTGTACAGTTTGTAATTCGCTTTCTCTGTATTCTAGTGCATCTAAATATTCATTAACCATTGCCTTTAAATCATTTTTTTGTTTATATAAATCGGCAAGCTCATAAAAATAAGGGTAATCTGGGCTTTCTTTTCGAGCTTTTTTGTATACCTCTATTGCATAGTCATAATAAGCATCTTCCACAAAAGCAGTTACTAAATTCTGGACATAAGGTTGGAGAGGGCTTAACTCCTTAATGGCTTTTTCATTAAATTCTGTTTCCTTTTTTACATCGTTTTGTAATTTATAAATACGCGCCAAATACACGTAGTTTTGAACGTTGTATTTATTTTGCTTTAGTTGTTTTTTTGTAATTTTTTCTGCCTTTGAAAAGTCTTTTGCGCCTAATAAACTTTTGTAGTAATAATAATACCAGTTATCCGGGTTTTTATCGTACAAGTCTTCAAAATATACGTTTGCTTTTTCGTATTCCTTTTGTTCAAAATAATGAAGCGCCAGTTTATCGAAATTGTTTGTTGGTTTCTGAGAAAAAACACTGTTGCAACATAACAAAATGAGTATGCTTAACAAAAATTGGGTTGAGTATTTATTTAAACCTTTCAATAATAAATTATAAGTAAAGATAATCTTTAAAACAACGAATAGTTTGTTTTTTTAGAAAATTTAGGGATTAATACAATACTATTCCGTAGTTAAGCGAGAATCAAACAAATTACAAAAGTGTGTTTTTATTTTTTCTTTTATTTCGTCCATATTAATTTCCTTATTAAGCTCTTTGTTTAAACTTGTAACGGATTTATCTTGAATGCCGCAGGGAATAATATTATTAAAATAATTTAAATCTACATTTACATTAAACGCCAAACCGTGCATAGTCACCCATCGGCTGCAACGAACACCCATGGCGCATATTTTACGAGCTTTTGTCAAATCATCCACATCTAACCATACACCTGTCTCGCCTTTGCTTCGCCCGCCAACTATAACATAATCCTGCAAGGATAAAATAATTGTTTCTTCTAACAGACGCAGATATTTATGAATATCTGTGAAAAAATTATCCAAGTCTAAAATTGGATAAACTACTAATTGGCCCGGGCCATGGTAGGTAATATCGCCACCGCGATTAATTTTGTAATAAGTGGCTTGATTTTGCGAAAGTTGATTTTGGTTAAGCAATAAATTCTTTTCGTCTCCGCTTTTTCCTAAAGTATAAACGTGAGGATGTTCAACAAACAATAAATAGTTTTTTGTAGGAATTTGTTCTTCAGGTTCTAAATTGCGGTTAGCAATTTTTTGTTGAATAGTTTGATTAAAAAGTGCCTCTTGGTAGTCCCAACAGACTTTGTAGTCCATTAAACCAAGGTCTTTAAATATTATGCTCTTATTTTGCAGGTTCAACGCTATAAAACATGAGTTAGAATTTTGCTAACTCACCTTTTAAATGATCAATTATTTTTACCTCCACAGGGTCAATTTGACGAATATCAGCAATGAAGCAACTAATCCAATCGCCAATATTAATTAAATATAAAAATTGTTCTAATTTACTATCACCTTTGGCTGTAATATCAATAACTGTATTGCTATACTTTTCAAAAATTGGCTTACAAACTTGGTAACGTTTTTGAGTACGTTCAAAATCAAAAGATGTATGAAAAGTAACAACAACGAGATTATCATTTTTAACTGTCCAACCAACTAATTCGTTATGATTCATTTCAGGGAATGTATGATGCCAACATAGCTGTTTGCTATTTTCATTAACTTGTTGGCGAAATCTTACAGCAACCCCTTCGCATGTACCAAGAGAATAAATAACCGCGAGTTTATTTGTTAATTTTTCGGCTATTATTTGTGCTTCTTTTTTTATTGATTCGTTTTCTTTTTCCAATAAGTCAATACTTTTCTCTAAATCAACCATCAAACTTGCAGGTGCAAATCCTTTATCTATAAAAATTTTTATTAATTGAACCAATGAATAACCTATACAAGAGCGTGGTGGATTACCACCAGGAATTTCAATAAAATCGAACTGATGTTGTTTGGCAATTTCTAAAACTTTACCTCCACTGGTAACGCAGGCAATTTGTGCTCTTTTAGAAATAGCTTGTTGCATGGCTCCCAAAGTTTCTTCTGTATTGCCAGAATAACTGGAAACTATAACCAAAGTATTTTCATTAACAAAAGCCGGCAAAAAATAATCTTTATTAATACTAATTGGCACAGAACAACTATCAGAAATTAATTCTAACAAAATTGTACCCCCAATGCCCGAGCCCCCCAAGCCTGTTACAACAATATTTGAAATAGTGTTGCCTTTACTAACAATAGCCCTATCTGCAATAAGTTTTGCGTCCTTTAATTGGTTAGTAAAATTTTGAACTAATGTTTTCATCTCTATTTTTTAGCTTTGTAAATATATAAATTTTAAAAGCAATCATTTGTTGAATTAACTAATTCCTGAATTAACTAACTAATTTTTGGTCAATTAAAATTTTTGTTTTTAAAATGGCTACCATACTTAATGAATCTGTAATTTCTCCATCCATAACCATTTTGTATGCTTCCGAAAAGGACACCTTTTTTATCTGTAAATCCTCGCTTTCTTCGGGTTCTGCCTCCCCCATTTGTAAATCCTGCGCCAAAAATATATGACAATACTCATCCGTAGCCGAATTACTGGTATGCATATTACACAGTAGTGTATATTTAGAAGCAGTTAAGCCTGTTTCTTCTTTTAATTCCCGTTTTGCAGATTCCAGCGGATCAACCCCAATGATGCCTCCGCCCTCAACAATCTCCCAACTATATTTATTTAAAGGATAACGCCACTGACCAACTAACCATGTATTTAATTCCTTATCCAAAGGCAAAATACCAATTGCCAAGTTTTTAAAATGTACGGTGCCATAAATTGAGGGTTTTCCCACTGGGTTAATAACTTCGTGGTGTGTTACTTCTATCCAAGGTGTTTGGTATTTTATTTCACTTGATTTGGTAACCCAGGGGGTTTTTGTTTTAGTATCCATAATTTAAAAATTAGTCTAAAATTTATTGGTTTGATAGCGTTAAATTGTTAATAATGTCAAAAATTGTTTGTATCTTAGTAACCAATAATGCTTTATTTTGCAAAATAAGTTAAAATTTATGAGTTTTAAGAGCAGAGCCCTTACTTTTCTGATTATTGCGTTAACATCTGCTTTTTCTGCTAAAGCTCAAACTCTATACTGGATAGGTGGTTCGGGTAATTTTAATGACGGAAAACATTGGAGTTTAAGTTCTGGGGGAAAATCCGCAAATTTAACGCCAAATGAAAATCTATCCGCAATATTCGATAATTTCTCATCAAATGATGCAAGTAATATTGTAATCACTTTTGTTGGTGAAAATAAATGTAATGGCTTAAAATTTATAAATACAAATTTTAATGTAGTCTTAAACAGCAACTCATCTGCGGTACTAAATCAATATGGTAATTTAGAATTTAACGGCTACACCAAAAATTTTGCTAGTTTCCAACTAAACCTAAAGAGTAATAACTCTGAAACCAAAAATTTTAATCCTTATTTAGAAACATTTAAAGGACCAGTAGTATTTAAATCAGGAACTTGGAATCTTCATTCTATCACAGTTGATTCTCCAAATTATTTAAGTTTTGAATCCGGAAAATACAATACATCCGCAAGTGTTTTAAGATGTTGTAATTTATTTATAAATAAAGAAATTGTTGAGTTTAATAGCCAAAAAACATTTGCAGTTGTTTCAAATGCTTGGGATGTAAATAAACTAATAAACGCAGATAAAAATCTAAAAATAATTTCAAGTTCCAAGAATTTAAATAACAAGAATAATGTTTTAAGTGTTCAAAAATTATTAGTTTGTAGCATACAATATACTGCAATTAATGCGCCTTGTGCTGGCGGAAGTGGTTCTATTTCATTTACAATTGACCCAACATGTGCACCCGGTCCTTATACAGTTGATTTAATTACTGGAGCAAGTTGTATCCCTATACAAACTGTAATTCCAGGGCCTATGGTTGTAACATACACCAATATTAGTGGTTGTGGGGCAAACTCATTAGATTTGTTTGTAACAGATGGAACTGGTGCTGTAATTACAAATACGCTTGGACAAGCCTTGCCGGTTGACCCCACGCCAGTTAATATTTCTATAATTGCAACCACTCAGCCCAGCTGCGCAGGTCAATGTAATGGTTTTCAACGCGTCAGGTTTATTGGTGGTGCCGCACCTTATACGGTTCAGGTTTCCCCAACAACCGGACCAGCTTCTTTTACAACTGGAGCAGTTACCATAAATACAGTTACAGGTTTATGTGGCGGAGCGGTTACATATTCTTTAACCGATAGTAAAGGCTGTGTTTTTGTGTTTAGTTCTTTTATTCCGCCCACCCCTCCTATTGCTCTAACTGTAAATAGTTCCAGTGTATCTTGCAATAATGGATGTAATGGCACTTTTTCCATTACTCCATCAGGCGGCACACCAAATTATACTATCAATTTTAGTGCAGGAACAACAAGTATAGTCTCTCCTGCTCAAACAGCTTCAATAGGTGGGTTATGTCCTGCGGTGTATAGTGCCACCATAACTGATTCTAAAAGCTGTGCCACAACAACAAATGTAACTATTACTCAACCACCTCCATTAACTGTCACTCCAACACAAACCAACGTTTCTTGTAATAGTGTTTGTAATGGTATTGCATCGGTTTTCGTCTCAGGCGGAACTTCTCCATACACTTATACCTGGAGTCCAGGACCAGGATCAACCTCCAGTTTAACAAGTTTATGTGCCGGAACTCAAACTGTAATCATAAGGGATAATAATTTTTGTACCCAACAACAAACATTCAATATTACCCAGCCAACCTCTATTACCATTACTCCAACAATAACAAATGTATTTTGTAATGCGTTATGTAATGGTTCCGGATCAGTTTCAGCTACAGGAGGAACAGGGCCAATTACGTTTACTTGGGTGGCAGCTGGTCCTTCAACTATATCTACAACTTCATTAATTGCTGGACAATGCGCTGGTAATTTTACCATTTTTGCAAATGACGGAAATACCTGTACTGTATCAAGCACTATAGCCATTACACAGCCACCAGCACTAACGTTAACCGCATTAACTCAAAGCATTGCTTGTTTCGGACAATGTACAGGAGCATCTACGGCAAATGTAAGTGGTGGTAACGGAGCCCCATTTTCTTTTACCTGGTCTCCTGGTGCTATAACTGGCCAAGGAACAGCAACTGTAAGTAATTTATGTTCAGGAAACTATTCATTAGCGGTTGTAGATGCCTCCAACTGCCCTATTAATACAACCATTTCAATAACTCAACCAAGCAGTATTACTCCAAATGTATCTTCAACGAGTATTACTTGTAATGGTTTGTGTAACGGTGTTATTAACGCTGCACCTGTTGGTGGTATTTTACCATATTCTTATACACTTGTTACACCAGGAGGTGCAACAGTTACAACCGCACCTCCGTTTACTGGCCTTTGTGGTGGAACACATACTTTAATTATAAGAGACTTATCTAATTGTTCTCAAACATTTACCATTAATGTAGCTCAGCCTAATCTATTAGTCGCATCAGTTAACTCAACTTCATTAACGTGTTTTAATGTTTGTAACGGATCATTAGCTGGAAACGTTATCGGCGGTACGCCAGGGTACACCTTAAGCTGGAACACTCCGGGAGGTCCTGTTGCTGGAGGTGTTTTAGGAGGCTTATGTGCAGGTACATACACGTTTTTAGCTACTGATTTTAATGGTTGTACTACAAATTCCATTGTCACATTATCAGAACCTCCACAAATTACAGCAACTATTAATGTTACCAACCCATTATGTAACACGCTTTGTAATGGTTTGGCAAATGCAGGTGTTGGTGGTGGAACACCAGGCTATACTTTAAATTGGTCCAATGGCTTTACCGGAAATCCAAATACAGGTTTATGTGCCGGTAATTATACATTAAATGTTATTGACATTAATGGATGTACTAACTCTTTTACCACCAGCCTAGTAGCACCATCTCCTCTAACATTAACTATAAATTCTTCGTCAGCAAGTTGTGCAGGAAGTTGTGATGGCTCCGCTACAGTTACTGCAACAGGAGGGAGTCCTGGCTATACCTACCAATTTAATACTTTACCATTCCCAACTACAAATACAACTGGTATATTAGGTGGTTTTTGTGCTGGCGGTTATATTGTGAGTGCAACAGATATTAACGGTTGTTCGCAATCGGTGCCGTTTACAATTAATCAACCTATTGCATTATCTGTAGCGTTAACAGGACTTCAAACAAGTTGTAACGCCTGTACCGGAGCGGCAACAGTTTCTATGGCAAATGGAACGCCAACTTATGCCGTTGCTTGGACAAATACTTTAGGTGCTGTTGTTTCAAGTAATTCAGTGGCCACTAATTTGTGTCCCGGGAATTACACAGCCACAGCGACAGATAGCAAAGGTTGCACTGCGACAACAACTGCGAATATAGCACAAACTGTTACCGTTACTGTTGTTTCAGGTGGCGGCGGTATTCAGTGTTTTGGTGCATGCACAGCATCTGCAACGGCAAATGCGCTTGGTGGAACGCTTCCTTATTCCTATACTTGGGCAGTAACAGCGCAAACGGCACAAACTGCCGTTAACTTATGTGCAGGAAATTATACTGTAACCGCATCAGACGCTCTAGGATGTTCAAACACCAGCACTATTTCTTTTGTCGATCCTCCTGATATTACTTTGACACCAACTCAAACCAACGTATCGTGTTTTGGAGTTTGTAATGGTGCCATAAATTCAAATGCTGTTGGTGGTACTGGTGCCTTAACATACTCTTGGAGTCCAGGTGGTATAACCACACCAAATGTATCTGGACTTTGTGCAGGGACCTACACATTAAGAGTAACAGATGGAAATGGTTGTAATAAAACACAAACCTTTGCCATTGTTCAATCACCGTCTATCACAGCAACATTTACTACTACTAACCCAAGCGCCTGCGTTGTTAATAATGGTAGTATTTGCGCAACGCCAAGTGGTGGAAGCGGGGCAGGTTACACATTTACATGGAGTCCTGCTGGAGGAACGGGAATTAATACTAGCTGTTATTCCAATTTAACAGCCGGTGCTTATTCATTAATTGTTGCTGATGGGGCAGGCTGCACCGCCACACTTAATTCACTTATTACTAACCCAAGCGGGCCAACATTGACGGCTGTTACAACATCTGTTAATTGTTTTGGTGGTAACACAGGTGTAATATCAGTTACAGCAACTGGTACCCCGGCTTTTTCGTTTACTTGGAGTCCTGCTGTTGGCTTTATTAATGTAGGCAATACTACTTCGGCGATAAATTTAACCAGTGGGAATTACAACCTTAGTTCTACTGATGGGAATGGTTGTATTACTTCACAAACCTTTGCTGTTACTGAAGCTTCTTCATTAACCGTGACATCATCTATTCATAATTTAAATTGTAATGGCATTTGTAATGGTTCTATAACCCTTATCGCTTCGGGTGGTACCCCTGGTTACAATTTTAACTGGATTCCGGCCGCTTCTATTACGATTGGTCAAGGAACAGGAACGGTAAGTAGTTTGTGTGCTGGGAACTATTCGGTAAATATAACGGATGCAAATGCTTGTATAAATACCCTTACGTTTAACGTTGTTCAACCTGCAGCCCTCACTATAAATACAATTTCAAGTAACGTTACCTGTAATGGGGCATGTAATGGTACTGCTACCGCCTTGGCCGCAGGTGGTACTGGTGTAATAAATTATACTTGGCCAGCTGTTGGAGCTTTTACGGGATCGAATACAGCTAATGTGTTTAACTTATGTCCGGCAATTTATTCGGTTATCGCCACTGACGCCAATCTATGCACAGCTACTAACACTATACAAATCACTCAGCCTCCTGCCTTAACAAGTACATTAAATTTAATAAATGCTACGTGTTCAAGTTCATGTAATGCCGTTGCAACACATTCGGTTTCTGGCGGAACACCATTATATAATTTCAGTTGGTCTTCTGGCGGTGCAACTACTTCAACTTTAGGTAGTTTATGTGCCGGAAATTATACTGCAACTGTTACAGACGCTAACGGGTGCGTAACAGCACAGGCATTTACAGTTATTGCCCCAGCACCTTTTACAGGTACTTTAACTCCGCAAAATCCTTTATGTAATGCGGCTTGCAATGGCAGTATCTCTACAACATTATCTGGGGCACAGGGTGCTGTAGGATTTGTTTGGATTCCTACAGGAGCAGGTCAAAATCCAACAGGGTTGTGTGCGAATAATTATACTTTAATTGCTACTGACGCAAACGGATGCCAATTTTTGGGTGTTACTAATTTAACACAACCGGCGGCTTTGTTGGCAAATGTTACATCTACAAACCCTGCTTGTAATGGCAACTGCAATGGTATTGCAATCAGTATTCCTGCAAACGCACAGGGTGCCGTAAATTATACTTGGACACCAGCGGCTCCAAACTCTGCAACGGTAAACGCTTTGTGTGCAGGAAACTACAGCGTATTGGTGCAAGATGCCAATGGTTGCCAAGATCAACAAACATTTACACTCACAAACCCTCCTGCTTTAACCGTAAATTCTTCTGTTGGACCCTCTAGTTGTGGCTCGCCAAATGGTTCAATAACTGTTATTGCGGTTGGCGGCACGCCAAATTACACTTACACTTGGGGTCCTCCAATAGTTAGTACTAACTCAACGGTTGTTGGGTTGGCGGCAGGAATTTACACTGTTACTGTTAGCGATTCTCAAAACTGTACCAATACTTTATCCATTCCATTAAGTAATGCTAACGGTCCTAATGCTACTCCAATCATTTCTAGTTCAATTAGTTGTAATGGTCAATGCACGGGAGCAGCGTCTATAAATATTGCTGGTATTGTTGGTGGCACTCCAGGCTATACTGTCTCTTGGATTGCACCACCTTCTGCATCTACGGTAAACCCTCAAACTAATTTATGTGCCGGAAGCTATACGGCACAAATAACAGATCAATTGTCTTGTGTATTATTTACAGCAGTAACTATTTCTCAGCCAACTCCAATAAATATTTTACCAAATGTAGGCTTACCAATTTGTAACGGAATTTGTAATGGTTCCATTTCTCTGAATCCAAGCGGTGGGGTTGGGCCTTACTCTTTTACTTGGTCTCCTGCAAATCCCGGGGGCGGTATTTCAACATATACTAATGCCTGTGCAGGAAATTACACCGTAGTAATAGAAGATAATAATTTATGCCCTTCAACACAAACATTAAATTTACCAGCCGTGCTAAATATGGTGGCAGTTATTAACTCCACCAATAATATTTGTTTTGGTAATTGTAATGGTATATCAAGTGTAATAAGTTTGGCTGGCGGAACACCTCCATTTTCTTATAGTTGGAACAATGGTCAATCTGGAAGCGTTGCAAACAATTTATGTAATGGCACCTACTCAGTAATTGTAACTGATGCAAATAGCTGTAATAATACATTTACAAGTGCAATAACATCTCCGGCTCAAATAACAGCTAACACAACCGTTAATCAACCTTTGTGTGGTATTTGTAACGGATCTTCAACAATAACAGCTGTTGGAGGAACGGCTCCACTTTCATATACTTGGACGAATGGTTCAAATTCTACAATTGCCAATGGTTTATGTGGTGGTTTATATGCTGTAACTATTGAAGATGTATTAGGTTGTCAAGTAACACAAACTGTTCCAGTAAATAATTCAACAGGCATTACGAGTGAAATTCAAACACTTGCCAACGAACAATGTTTTGCAAGCTGCAATGGTGCAGCCACTGTTCAAGCTATTGGAGGAACAGCTCCAATTACTTATAATTGGTTAGGGCCAATCGTATCAAATTCTGTTATAACTAATTTATGCAGTGGAACTTACTTCTTGCAGATGACAGATGCCCTAGGTTGTGTTAGAAACACCTCTGTAACAATAGGTGCAGCAATTCAATTAACTGTAAGTCCTTTTATAACAGCACCAACAGCATGTTTATTAAACAATGGGTCAATTAACGTAATTGTAAGCGGTGGCTTCCCCGGCTACACTTATGCTTGGTTGCCATCAGCGGCTACAACTTCTTTTATTAATGGGGTAGGCGCTGGAAGTTATACCTTAACTGTTACAGATAGTAGTCCGGGGGCATGTAGTCAAACGAATGTATTTTCAATTAGTAATATTACCGGGCCAACCGTTACTTCCACTCTGTCTAACGTTAACTGTTTTGGCGCTTGCACCGGATCAATAAATGCAGTTGGAACGAGTACTGCTTTGCCGATTTCATACCAATGGAGTAATGGTGCAACCACATCTTTTGTAACAGGTTTATGTTCTGGCGTTATTACATTAACTGTTACTGATGGAAATTTATGTAAAACGATCAATACATTTACTATTGATGAAAATCCTCAATTGCAAATTGGCGCTTTAGCAATACAGCAGCCTATTTGTGGTTTATGTAACGGTGGCTCTACAGTTTCGGCTATTGGAGGAATTGCGCCATACACCTACACATGGTCTTCTGGTTCGAATTTGGCAACTTCCAATGGATTGTGCGCTGGTTTATATCAAATTACAATTGATGATAATTTGGGTTGCCAAACAACCCAAACTATTATTATAAACAATTCAAGCGGTATAACCGGAGAAACGCAAACAATTAATAACGAACAGTGTTTTGGTTCTTGTAACGGTTCTGCTACTGTTTTAGCGGTAGGTGGAACTGCTCCAATAACATATAACTGGTTAGGACCTGTGGTTTCAAATTCTGTTATTACCAATTTATGTGGCGGAACATATTTCTTACAGATGACAGATGCTGTAGGCTGTATCAGAAATACGTCTATTACAATAAACTCGGCTATACAATTAACGGTAACGCCAAATATAACAGCTCCAAGTTGTGGATTAACAAATGGCACTATTAGCGTTGTAGTTAGTGGGGGTGCACCTGCCTATTCTTATACTTGGGTGCCATCAGGAATTACAACACCTACGTTGAACAATATTGGCATAGGAACTTATACAATAAACGTTACAGACACAAGCCCTTGTACTCAATCGAGTATATTTACAATTAGTAATTTGACCGGACCGGTTGTAACATCAACTATATCAAATATAGACTGTTTTGGCGCTTGTACTGGCTCCATTAACGCTGTTGGAACCAGCACAGCTCTTCCTATTTCTTATCTATGGAGTAACGGAGCCAATACATCTTCTGTAACAGGCTTATGTTCTGGAGTAATTACATTAACCGTAACAGATATTAATTTATGTAGTACCGTTGAATCTTATACGATTACCGAAAATCCTCAAATTAATATTGGTGCTCTAGCTATTCAACAACCTGCATGTGGTTTGTGTAACGGTGGCTCTACCGTGTCTGCGTTAGGAGGGACAGCTCCATACACTTATACTTGGAGTTCAGGTTCAACAACATCTAATGCGAGTGGATTATGTGCCGGTTTATATCAGGTAACTATTGATGATATATTTGGTTGTGAAGTAACGCAAACCCTAATTATAAATAATTCTAGTGGAATTACATCTGACACGCACACCATAACTAACGAACAATGTTTTGGAAGTTGTAATGGTGCCGCTACAGTGCAAGCCATTGGTGGAACAGCACCAATTAGCTATAGTTGGATAACACCTGCTATTTCTTCAAATTCGATAGTTACTGGCTTATGCGGTGGAAGTAATTATTTTGTTCAAATGACGGATGCTGCAGGTTGTATCAGAACGGCCTCAGTTGGCATTAATTCAGCTACTCAATTAACCCTCACTCCAACTATCACATCACCAAGTTGCACCTTACCTAATGGAACGATTAATGTGGTGCCAAGTGGTGGTTCGCCAACTTATTCATTTTCATGGTTACCCGCAGGTAATACTTCATCCTTAACAAATATACCAGCAGGAAGTTACACCTTAACAGTTACCGATAATAATTTGTGTTCTCAAACTCAGATTTTTAATGTAAATAATATTACTGGTCCATTAATTACCTCAACTGTTTCAAACATAAATTGCTTTAATGCTTGCACAGGCTCTATTATAGCTATTGGAACAACTACTGCATTACCTGTTATTTATAACTGGAGCAATGGTGCTACAACGCCTTCTGTAAATGGATTGTGCTCAGGAGTTATTACTTTAACTGTTACCGATAATAATGGTTGTGAAACTATACAATCATTTACAGTAACTGAAAATCCTCAAATTAATATTGGTGCTCTAGCTATTCAACAACCTGCATGTGGTTTGTGTAATGGAGGGTCAACAGTATCAGCATTAGGAGGAACAGCTCCGTATTCTTACACTTGGTCTTCAGGATCAACAACGGCAAGCACATCAAGTTTATGCGCCGGTTTATATCAGGTAACTATTGACGATGTTCTTGGATGCCAAGTAACACAAACTCTTGTCATTAATAATTCATCGGGAATTACAGCAGATACACAAACTGTTACTAATGAGCAATGTTTTGGAAGTTGTAACGGATCAGCTACAGTTGTAGCGGTAGGTGGAACTGCCCCTATAAGTTATAACTGGTTAACCCCAGCGGTTTCTTCCAATTCAATAGTAACAGGCTTGTGTGGAGGTAGTGCATATTTTGTTCAAATGACAGATGCAGCAGGTTGTATTCGAAACGCATCGGTAACAATAAATTCTGCAATACAGTTAACTCTTACGCCGACTATTAATTCACCTAGCTGTACTTTGCCTAACGGAACTATTAATGTGGTACCAAGTGGTGGTTCGCCAACTTATACCTTTGCTTGGTTTCCAACAGGAAATACTTCATCCTTAACAAATATCCCTGCCGGAAGTTATACCTTAACTGTTACAGATAATAACTTGTGCTCTCAAACACAGGTATTTAATGTAAATAATATAACAGGTCCTTTGATTACATCAACTATAGCAAATATAGATTGTTTTAATACATGTACGGGTTCGATTACTGCGTTAGGCACCACTACAGCTCTTCCTGTGAGTTACCATTGGAGCAATGGTGCTACAACATCAACTGTAACTGGCTTATGTTCGGGTGTTATAACGTTGACTGTTACAGATAATAATGGCTGCGAAACTATACAATCATTTACATTAACTGAAAACCCTCAAATTGCAATTGGAGCTTTAGGAATTCAACAACCGTCTTGTAATATGTGTAATGGCGGCTCTACAGTTACTGCTTTAGGTATTGCACCGTTTAGCTACACGTGGACAAATGGATCGGCAGTAAATACGGCGTCTAATTTATGTGCGGGTTTATATCAAGTATCAATAACTGATGGTTTGGGTTGCAACGCAACTCAAAATGTTATTATTAATAATTCAAATGGCATCACTGGTGAAACAACTGCCGTTCAAAATGAATTGTGTTTTGGTAATTGTAATGGTGGGGCTACGGTTACAGCTATTGGTGGCACCGCTCCGATTAGTTACAGTTGGACGGCTCCTTCGAGTACAAATAATGCCGTAAGCGGATTGTGTGCCGGTGGTTATTTTGTTCAAATGACGGATGCTCAAGGCTGTATTAGGTCAACTTCTATTAATATAAATTCGGCGACACACTTAACTTTAACACCTTTTGTTAGCTTACCAAACTGTACACCAGGGAATAACGGTACTATAAATGTTGTTCCAACAGGCGGCACACCCGCTTATAATTTTACTTGGTCTACTGGGGCTACAACATCTTCCTTAACAAATATTGGAGCCGGTAGTTATACCTTAACCGTTACCGATAATAATTTGTGCTCTCAAAACCAAGTATTTAATGTAAATAATATAACAGGTCCTTTTGTTACTGCAGTCCAGTCAAACATAAATTGTTTTAATGCATGTACTGGTTCAATTACGACTAATGGCACAAGTACAGCATTACCAATATCTTATTTGTGGAGTAATGGAGCAACAACCTCATCAATTACCGGTCTATGTTCTGGTGTTATTACTTTAACAGTAACCGACGGAAACTTATGTAAAACTATTACATCTTACACTATAACTGATAATTCTGATATCCAATTCTCGCTTCCAAATTTGCAATTACCGTTATGTAGTGGAAGTTGTAATGGAACTATTACGCTCATTCCAAGTGGTGGTGTATTACCATATACATACAGTTGGAGTCCGGTGACGAGTACATTGAATCCATTAACTGCTCTGTGTTCTGGTACTTATGTTGCAATGGTAACAGATAGTAAAGGTTGCGCTAAATCTCAAACTGTATCTTTATCAGATCCACCTTTAATAGCCGTTACCTCAACACTAAATAATTCGTCTTGTAGCACAGTGGCCGACGGAAGCGCGAGTGTGACAATTAATGGTGGAACTCCCGTATATAATTATAATTGGTCTGGTCCTTCAGCATTTACCTCTACTTTACAAAATATTAGTAATATTTTATCTGGCACTTATTCGTTAAATGTTACAGATAATAATGGTTGTTCGAGTTTAACAACATTAACTGTGGTGCCAACAATTACCATTACCGCGGATGCCGGGAATAATGCCACTGTGTGTCCAACGTCATCTATAGTATTAACAGGGACAAATTCTGCAGGTGCAGTTGCTTACAATTGGTACTTACTTCCAAATATAACAAATACAATTGCAAACACATCAACAGTAATTGTTCCTAATACGGCTGGGACTTCTTCTTTTGTTTTACAAACTATTTCTTCTGTTTCTACATGCGTTGCATTTGACACAGTTGTGGTAAATTTATTCCCTTTACCGCTGGTAGATGCGGGACCTAGCTTTACAATTCCTGTCTTTACATCTACAACAATTGGCGGAAACCCAACTTCGGTTGCTGGTAACACCTTCACATGGAGTCCTCCATTCACCTTAGACAATCCGTCGCTTGGCAATCCTGTTGCTTCAAATACTGTTAATACTACTTATACAGTAACTGTTACCGACGCCGTTACAGGTTGTACAGCAAGCGATACAACACAAGTTCAAATTTATCCTGAAATAGTCATTCCAAATGGCTTTAGCCCTAATGGAGATGGAAAAAATGATAAATGGGTTATCGATAATATTCAACAATTCCCTGACAATGTAGTTGAAGTATATAATCGATGGGGTGAGCGTTTATTTATAAAAACAACTTATAACGGTGAATTTGATGGTAGATTTAGAAACAAAGACTTACCAGTTGGAACATATTATTACATTATTAATTTAAATCATCCGGCATATCCTAAGGCCTACACCGGACCATTAACCATATTTAGATAATGCAAATGAAAAAATATTACATATGGTTGTTAAGCATACTTACTGTTTGCGGGTTTGCACAGCAATTACCTCAATACACGCAATACATGTTAAACGAAATGGCTATTAATCCAGCAGTAGCAGGAAAGGATGACTACGCAGATGTTCGCTCCAATAATCGCTACCAGTGGACTGGAATTGTTGATGCCCCCAGAACCTATATGCTTACTGCTCATGGCCCAATAAAAGCAAAAAACATGGGCTTAGGAATGAACCTATATACAGATATTGTTGGACCAACCAGAAGGACTGGCTTAAACTTTAGCTATGCCTATCATATGAAGCTGAAAAAAGACATGTTTTTGTCAATGGGAGTTAGTGCAGGGATTTTACAGTGGGGTATTGATGGTAGTAAATTAATTTTACATGACGACGGAGATCAAAACCTGCTTTCTACCTATCAAACAACGTATGTACCCGATTTTGGTGCTGGTATTTATTTTCATAAAAAAGATAGATTTTACTTTGGTTTTGCCGTGCCTCAATTGTATCAAGCGCCTATTGCTTTGTATCCCGGTACAAGCAAAACAAGTAGAATTGTAAATCAATTTAATTTAAATGGAGCTTATAAGTTTGATATAAATGATGATTTTAAAATTGAGCCATCTTTTTTAGTAAAATACGAAATACCTGCACCTCCAAAAATTGATGGTGGGTTAAGAGTAATTTATAAAGAACAAGTTTGGTTGGGTGGTGCGTATCGACATAACGATGCCTTTACCGCATTAATAGGTTATTTTTATAAAAACTATTTGATGATTGGCTATTCTTATGACTTTACAACCACTTCTATTAAAAGATATTCAACAGGTACACACGAAATAATGTTGGGCATTCGTTTCTCCCGAAAACAAGCTGCTACTTGGGAAAAGGTAAATTAACCTACTCCCAAAAATTCCATTTTTGAGGCCAATAGTCAATCGTTTTGATTTCATAATTCATTATTTTGAAGCTTTGCCTCCCCCGATTCCAGATATAAGTATTTAGTTTTGATTGGTTCTTTATTTTATTATAAAAAGAGCCACAGAAAGCATCGCTATAAAGGGTTATTGTTGAATCTCTTTTATTCATAATAAAATCACCACCCTCTCTGGCAGAATATGCAACACACGAATCATTTTTTGTTTTATTCATTGAAATACAAACACCAACATTTTTAAAGTCCAGCTTAGTTGTTTTAATTTTAACCATTAAAAGAACAACCTGACCTTCTCTTGAAGTAACTTTATTTAGCATTGCATTTGCTCCAAAAGGAAATTCATTTAAAGAATCAACATTTAACAAAAAATTTGATTGGACTTCAGGAACAGGAAAATTATAATCTCCATGTTGCATAATAGAGGCATAATTAAGAATGTTGTCGTCCGGAACAGATCTCATTTCATCCTTTTTCAATTTTGAATATACTTTAAAATTTAAGCCTTGGGTTTGAGTATTTTCAATTAGATATGGAAAATATTGCCGTGTAACAGACTGAAACAAGGGAAAAGAAGAACCAAGAGCAATATAATTACATTTTAAATTGGCTATAAATTTAGCATACTTATCTAGTGAAAATACTACTGAGTCTATTGATATTTTACAATCAAAATTTGTATTGTACTTATCTAAATATATTCGTTGCATAAATGTGTCTGCATCAAAATATATCGGATAAATCTGTACGTCACCATATAAACTCTTTAATTCAGCTGTTCTTTTAAATTGATATTCAAAAATATTAGCTACACTTTGCTCATAATAGTTCTTTTTAAAATACGTTTTGTAAAAAAATAAACCAGAAATAATTGCAACAAATGCAGCAAAAACATAAATGTTTTTTGCGGTTATAAAAGAACTTATAAAAATCACCAAGGCTACAGCACTAAATAGCATAACTGAATTTTGGAATAGTGGCGCCTTGTAAACAGAATAAACATAAATAGTAAAAAAGTTTATTAAAAAAATTACAAGCAAATAAAATTTCTTACTATTGAAAACAATTCTTTTGTTTAAGACCACTGCAAAAAGTATAAGTGCAAAAAAGATAAAATAACTTCTTCCTGTTCCCAGTAAAACTTTTAAAAACGAAAACAAACAACTTATATCTGGCTTAGGCAACCAACCTCCCTGATCGAAACCTATCCCTCCGGTATTTAGTTGATGTAAGGTGATTGGCAAATGAGGCAAGTAGGTTAATATAACTGTTAAGCAAGTAATTAAATATTTTTTATAATTATTCTTTGATAAATAAACTAATCCTGAAACACAAACTGTAAATGCAAATAATGCACTAAGATGTTGGTTAAGTGCAGACAAGAGAGCAAATAATCCAAATAAAAAATAATTTTTATTAGTATTGTTTTTAAAATAAAAAATATCAAAAAAATAATAAAGTAATGCAATACTAAAAAACATGCCTGGCACATACATTCTTGCAATTGGAGCATAATAGACAAACGGAAGAGAAAAACTAAAAAATAAACTAACTATTATTCCTACTTGCTTTGAAAAATTCTTTACACCAAAAATATAACCATAGATTATAACTCCAAAACTGCACAGCAAAAAAGGTAATTTAATAACCCAAGTAGTGTATCCAAATAGTTTTGACAGATAATAAATAAAGATTTGTATAAGTGCGGGATGAGTATCCACTTTTACCCCTTTTTCTATTAGTTCTGAAAACGAATTGAATTGAGTCCTATCTAACCCACTCAATTCATCGTAAGTATATTGATAATCAAATAAAGGGATTAACCTTAGCACAATTGCCATTAACAGGATAATACAAAAAACAATATGTTCTTTAATTAATTTAATTTTTCTCTACTTAAATTAATACAATAAATTATGATAAGGGTATCGTTTGATATGAAGTTCCTTTACTAATTGATAAACTGTTTTCTTAAACTCTTCTATGTTTTCTTTGTTTTGAGCACTGATAAATAAACAGGTTGTGTTTAAACTCTTCATCCACGTGTTTTTTATGTCTTGTAACGACAAGTTGTCGCGGGTTGAAGGTGTCAAATCATCCTCGTCTTTTTGAGTATAAGTAAACGCATCTATTTTATTGAATACTAAAATCGTTGGCTTATCAGCAGCATTAATATCTTGAAGTGTTTGCTTTACAACATTAATATGTTCTTCAAAATTCTTGTGAGAAATGTCAACCACATGAATTAACACATCCGCTTCGCGCACCTCATCCAATGTAGATTTAAAGCTCTCGACTAATTGCGTAGGTAATTTTCTTATAAAACCAACAGTATCACTTAATAAAAAAAACAAATTATCAATTGTTACTTTTCTAACTGTCGTATCAAGGGTTGCAAATAACTTATTTTCCGCAAACACATTGCTTTTACTTAATAAATTCATGATGGTACTTTTACCAACATTTGTATACCCTACTAGAGCCACTCGAATTAATTCGCCACGGTTTTTTCGTTGAGTAGCCATTTGTTTATCAATCTCTTTTAATCGTTCCTTTAAAAGAGATATTTTATCTCGCACAATCCTTCTATCAGTCTCAATCTCCTTCTCCCCTGCTCCGCCACGGGTTCCTGTCCCGCCACGTTGACGCTCTAGGTGAGTCCACATACCTGTTAATCGTGGCAACATATATTGGTATTGCGCCAATTGCACCTGTGTTTTGGCATGAGCCGTTTGTGCCCGTTGTTCAAAAATTTCTAGAATTAATGTTGTTCTATCGAGTATTTTTTTACCCAATTCCTTCTCCAAATTACGTTGCTGAGAAGGGGATAATTCATCATCAAAAATTACCACATCGGTTTTATTTTCGATAATAAAATTTTTTATTTCGGCCAATTTACCTTTTCCTATAAATGTAGCTTTATCTGGCTTTTCTAGCTTTTGGGTAAAAACTTTTTTTGTTTCTAAACCATAGGTCTCTGATAAAAAAGCAAGCTCGTCTAAATACTCTTTTGCCAAACCATCATCCTGCATTTTATTGATAACTCCAATTAAAACACAAGTATGGTTTGGTATTGCCGTTGAAATAAGTTCTTTATTCATGTATTACTCTTCCTCTTTTTTCTCGCCGTCTTCGTTACCATATGCGCCAACTTGTTTTAACTTAGTTAAGAATTGGTCTTTTTTATTTTTGTTTCCGATGTCAAAACTATAGGATGGTCCTTTTTCAACATTCATTTTTTTGTTTTTACCTTTCATGTCTTTTATCTCCGTATTAAATGCTTCATTGCTACTTACGGCAAGCATTCTCCCCTTAAAAAATGTAAAATAATACCAAGTATTTGGATCTGGTTCTAGGTAAATATCTAACAAATCGTTACCACGTTGCTTTTTAATTTGTACAATACCCTTCATATATCTAAAAATTTCCGTTTTTAAAATATTACCTACACCCAACATTCCTTCAGATAAATAAGCCTTTGCGCGCTTATTGTAGGTCATTTTTACATCATTTAGTACGAGTGGTTTTTCTAACTCATCTGGGAATTTTTTATAATTACCGTATAAATTGAGTTCAGACAAGGCTCTATCTCCGCGCTCTTTACCCAAAATCTCGATTAAGCCATGGTTTAATACGTCTCCTTCAAATGGCGTAGGATTAAGGCTTCCAAGATAAACTTCCAAATCCTTTGCCATTTTCTTAATTGGTCCATTGTCAAAAAAGAAATCGAAAACAATCATTAAATTAAAATTAACGCTGTCGTTAACTGTACTATGCGCTGCGTTACCAACAACTTTTAGTTTAACTTGGCCTAAATCACTACTTAAGTTATAGCTTCCTTCTGTATTGATGACGCAGTTTTCAGTATTTAAACTTACATAGTTTCCCGGCAAACTCATCTCAGCTAATTTTTCCTTATTTGAGATTTCATACATTTTATTTTCTTTATCAAAAGTTAGTACACCATCTGCTTCGATAACATCCTTACTGCTTCGAGCGCCTTGTAATGAAAGGAATGTGGAGTATACCATGTTTGTATCCGCATTATAAAACAATCCTGTTCCAACAGCGGCATTATTCATATCAATGGCTTTTTTAGGAATGGGGATTAAAATTTCTTTAGGATTAATTTCCCCCGTAAACTTTAAATACGATTTACCTATTTTACTGCAACTGTGCACAATTTTTGTTCCACCATCAAACGTTAAAAACTGTTGTGTTGCTTGGAGGTATACTTTTCCTGCAAAACTAAAATAATCGTTAAACTTAAAGTTTTCTTTCTCCGGAATTTCCCCTTCGGAGATGGTTTGTCCGGCGGTATCGGGTTTTATGGTTTTAAAATAAATCAAGTAGGGTTTGTCGTTTTCATCAAGGTACTGGTACTCCCCGGAGGCGAGATAACTGTATCTGCCAAAAATATTTGTGGTAGCGTTTCGAATATTATGAAATTTAGTAACCGTATTTGCCAATATATTTGATTTTTCAAGAGTATCCATTACGGCGTTTTTATAAATGGTTACATCTCCGTTATCAGGAAATACGCGCGCGTCGGCCACGTTTATGTATGGTACATTTTTACAATTAATAATGTACTTACGTAAATTGTATTTGGCCCCAGGCGCAAAAAACCTTAATGAGTCCTGTTTAGGGTGAACACTAATAAATTGAGGACCCTCCAAATCAAGTCCGGCTTCGGACTTGTCTGTGTCTAATTTCTTTTGAGTATCTCCTAATTCTATATCCTCTTGATCCATGTACCATTTAAATCTGTCCATAAAGGCAATGTATTGGTTTTTATCAAACTTAACGTAACTGCCTTTACCGTTGGTAATAAACTCCCCTTCGCGCTTATCAAAATCTATTTTTGCATTTACGTTAACGGTGCTAAATGTAAACCCTTCTTCGTCAAATGCTTTTAAATGAAAGTTCGCCGTATCACTAAAAAATCTTCGTTTCACAAATAAAATTTTTCCCGAACTTAAATCTGCTTTATCAAATTCAACCTTTCCATTGCCTGTAAGTTCTTTATTGGTTAAATCATAGCGTCCTCTAAACTGAATTTTTTCTTTGTAAGATATAAAAGGTTTCTTAATGTCAAAGGCCTGTAATACTTCTTTATAAGGCATAAAATGTAAGCGAACAGTATCACCATGAGCATTTGGAAATTCAGGACTATCGCCTTCTTTTACATCAAAGGTATTGGCAATACCATTCATGCTATCCGGAAAAAAAACAAAGTCGGAAGATACTGAGTGACTTGAACTAAAGTCCAAATCTCCACCGCCTCTTAATCCTTTGTTGCTTAATCTTATTTCGTTAGTAAACTTAGCTTTGCCACCATAGGCATCAAAGCCGCCAGGGGGCGTTTGACGAATGAACCCTAAGGAATAATCTTTTTGGAGTGTTAGAACCTCTTTAAATGTTGGGAAAATTCCTGCAGAAACAAAATTACCATCAAAGCGCAATCCTTCGTTACGGAAGTTATCTAAACTATCAATACCAAACGGATCGAGTTTAAAATAAAATTTATCTTTGTTGTAAGCGCCTTTAAAAATTTGACGTTTATCATAAAATGCGTAACTGTCTTTAAAACTCTGAAAACTAGGGAATGTAGGAGATTTACCCCACCCGCTTTTATTTTTTGGAGCATCAATTCGTAACTCTCCATTTACATTCTCGATAAGAGTTTGTACTTTTTTAAATGGAATGTTACCATTTATATCTGGTTCAAAGGCTTCAACAAATATTTTTATAGAATCAATAGTCTTCATTTTAACCTTAAACTCGTTATAATCGAAAATAAAATCTTTCCCAATAAACTCAAATTTACCTGAAGCCATCGTTCCACTAAAATCCATTTCTCGATTTTTCTTTAGTAAAATGTCGCCGTTTTTTGGAAACATAAATACCTTTTGGGTATCACTTAAAAGCACTTGTTTAACACCGTGAATTGTAATATCATAGTTTAATAGGTTAACAGTAGCATTATCTTTACCTGGTGTCACTGAATGTAAGGTAATGATATCATAATCGTGCTTATGTTTTGCATTTTCGGCGTAATCAAATAAACGTTGTCGAACAGAAATAACATCACTTTCAGGATTAAAATAAATTAAACCGTAAATTGCCATTTTAAAAATCATGGGGCGCAAATCGTTGGCAAGGTATTTTATGTACTTTGCGAAATCAACAACCGTAAAGGTGGCTGGCTTGTTGTTTGCATTATAATAATCAATCATTTTACTGATTGGACTTACAGTTTCTCCACTTTTTATTACTTCTGCCTTTTGCAGATTATAAAAGTCGCTCGATTCAAAATAAGCCTCTCCTTGAAAATTATTTGGTAGAAACCCAAATTTCATCAATGGCTCATCTAATTGCCAAGTGATTTGTTCGAAGTACATATCGTACTTATGAAATGAATTTGAAAACGGCGTTTTTTGCAAACCATCATCTCCACGCAAAATTGTAACCAAACGTTTATCTACTTGATAGGTAAAACTTAAGCCTGGATGATAAATAGTATCCTTATCGAAAAAGAATTTTACAATTCCGGGATTTGCTACAATTTTATCCTTGCTCATTCCAAAGGCACGAGCACTTATCTCTAAAAACTTTATATTATTACGTTTAAAAACTATGCGTGCTGGATTCGCTGCGCCTCCAGATCCAACAAATTTGGCTCCTCTCATTCCAAATCCGCCATCGTAATCCACATCCGGATAAATATTTTTTACAACTAAACGTTTACTATACGAATCAAAGCGTGGAAAAGTTCTCTCTTGATTTTCTGTTATAATTCTATCAGATACTTTGCCGACCTGAGGTTTATCAAAAAATTGTTTTCCTACAAAAGTTGCACTATCGCTAGTATAATTTCCTGTTTTACAATCAATGGAATAGTTTTTTAAAGTAGCAAAAACGCTTGCATCCAACCCACAGCGTGCCCAGCTTACCTTACCTCCCTTACCAGTAAATCTCCCACCTGAAGGATAAAATGTGCCTTGCGTTTCTTCAATGGCAATACTGTCACCACGAGGATTAACACCAATTAGAGTAATACTTTTGAATATTACTTTTGGTATACTATCGTATTCAAATTTAAAATTAGGTTCAACACTGTAATAAGCGTATGATGGCGTTTTATAAAAGACATTGTTTTTAAAAATATTTTCACTCATGTCTAAAAATTCCTGCACTCCTCTAACAGTTTTTCCTGATAAAATTTTATCTAGACACGATTGCCAATTTTTAAAATTCTCATAAGATTGCTTCGTTTGTATACAATTAATTAATGTATTAAAATACCCATAAAAATAGGGATAAGGCTTCATGCGCTTGGCCAACATTTGATTGGCCGTTTTAATTGAAATTTCTTTATAATAACCAGCAATTACATTTTCTTTCCAAAGCTTGTCAAATGCTTTAATGTAGGCTTGTGCATCTTCCTTATTAACTGTATTGTCAAAAAAATACTGCCCAAGGTCTTTTGTAAACTTACCAGTATCGTTTGCAAATTGTGTAAATTTTTGAGCCTTAAAAGAAAGAGACAAAAAAAGCAAAAAGAATAAATTTAATCGCATTAATTTTTTAAACAACATACAAGGATTATTTCTACCAAATATAATGTATGTGCTTGTTAAATTAAAATTTTAATTTAAACAGTTTTATGCTTAGAAAATTATTTGCGTTAAGAAAAATTAATATGCGCGTACATGTTTACCTTCCATATAATTTACAAAAGCCTTGTTACTTACCTTGTTGCCTCCTGGGGTTGGGTAGTCACCGGTGAAATACCAATCGCCTAAATGATTTGGACACGCAGTGTGCAGGCCATCAATGCTTTGATAAATAATTTCCAAATCAGCTTTTAAATTGTTAGGCCTTAATAGTTGTGCTATTTTTACTGAGATTTCTTCATCGGAAAAAGGTGAATAAATTTCCTTTACCAAATTAACCTGTTCTTCTTTTGGTTTTTCAACCTCTATTTTTGCGCGTTGGTATAATTCATCTAAAAAAAATTGTTTCCCAGTTTCTTTTAATAAAGTAATGGCAGCCTCAAAAGCAATAAACTTGCTCAACACTGCCATATCAATACCATAACAATCAGGAAAACGAATTTGTGGTGCTGAGCTTACCACTACTATTTTTTTTGGATGAAGTCTATCCAAAATTTGTAAAATACTTTGTTTTAAAGTGGTACCTCTAACAATACTATCATCTAAAACAACTAGATTATCAACTCCTTTTTTTACAGTACCATAAGTTACGTCATACACTAGGTTTACCAAACTATCACGACTTTCGTCATCCGTAATAAAGGTACGTTGCTTGGCATCTTTTAAAACTACTTTATGAATGCGTGGATGAGTGCTTAAAATTTTGGTAAGGTCTGCTTCATTTAAATTATTTTTTAAACTAATAATTTTTTCTGCCTTAGATTTATTTACAAAATCATCAATACCTTCCACTAAGCCTCCAAATGCAACCTCAGCAGTGTTTGGTATGTAACTAAATACTGTGTTTTCTAAATCGTTGTTTACACTTTTTAAAACACTTTGTGTTAAATTTTGTCCTAATTTATTTCGTTCTTTATAAATATCTTCGTCGTTACCCCTACTGAAATAAATACGTTCGAAGCTGCAACTCTTTTTTTCCAGAGGTTCAACTATTTCTTCTTGAAATAATTCACCACTTTTTTTAATAATTAAAGCATTTCCCGGATTAATTTCTTTAATATTTCCAAAAGGAACGTTAAAAACAGTTTGAATAACAGGGCGCTCACTTGCAACAACTATTACTTCCTCATCGTGATAAAAAAAGGCTGGGCGAATACCATTTGGATCGCGTAAAACAAAAGAGTCTCCATGCCCAATCATTCCAGCCATAACATATCCTCCATCCCAACGTTTGCTGCTTTCTTTTAAAATAGATGCCACATCTATATTTTGTTGAATGAGTTTGCTTATTTCGTAATTTTTATCGTTTTGTTCTTTAAACTTTTTAAACAGGCGGTCATTTTCTTTATCTAAAAAATGGCCTATTTTTTCCATTACTGTTATGGTATCTGCTTTCTCAGTGGGATGCTGGCCTAACTCTACTAAATGACCAAAAAGTTCATCCACGTTGGTTAGGTTAAAATTACCTGCCACCAATAAATTACGACTCATCCAATTGTTTTGTCTACGAAACGGATGGCAACTTTGCACGGTGTTTTTTCCAAAAGTACCATAACGAAGATGCCCAAGCAACAATTCTCCTAAAAAAGGAATATTATTTTTTTGCCACTGCGCACTCTTGTAATCTTCAGGGTTTTCGCGTTGAGCATTTTTAAACAACTCGTTTACCTGGGTAAAAATATCTTGAGTTGCTTTGTTTTCAATCGATCTAAGACGATCAATATAAGTAGTACCCGGCTCTACATCCAATTTAATAGTTGCGATACCAGCTCCATCTTGCCCACGGTTTATCATCTTTTCCATTAATTGGTAAAGTTTATGCAAACCGTAACGTGCCGACCCGTACTTTTCTTTATAAAATTCAACTGGTTTTAACAACCTAATTAAAGCAACGCCGCACTCGTGATGGATAAAATCGCTCATAATCTTATAAGAAGCGCAAAGGTACGCTTTTGATTTTTGTATTAACAACAAATATTTAACAATTAGCCAACCATTTTTTGATTTTTAACGTAGTTATCCTTATATTTACATTGTATTAATATGGACAAAAAAAGTAATATGTTTGCTAAAAAACTATCTGTAGCATTATGTGCACTCTTTATGCTGGTGTTTTTTAATCAAGTAAAATCGCAAGGCAATTCAAACCAAGGTATTATTTTAAACGAATACTGTGCTAGTAATGGGGCCGCAATGGCTGTAGCTGATAGTTACGGTAAAACTAGTGATTGGGTGGAGCTTACTACCACACAAAGCCCTTCTGTTTCGTTAGGTGGCTACTACCTTAGTAACGATAAAAATAATTTATATAAATGGAAATTTCCTTCTAATTTTACTATTCCGCAAAATGGATATCGAATTGTTTGGTTGACAGGGAAAAATCTTGTTACTCCTAGCGGTGAGGTGCATGCCAGTTTTGATTTAACACAATGTAAAGACCAATGGTTAATCTTAAGTACTTCTAACGGCGTAATTAGAGATAGTGTTTTTGTACAAAAAACTCAATTGGGGCATAGCCGAGTTAGAATGTTTAATTCTGTTTTAGGTATCAATGGTTGGCGTATAGCCACAGCCAATACGTTTTCGTTAACAAACCCACCTCTTGCTTTTACATATAAAGATTACTTACCAAAACCTTCTTTTGAATGTAATGCAGGTATTTTTAACCAATTTTGTCAAGGTACTGGAGAAATTAAAATTAGGTCTTATGGTTCATTAACCGCTGACAGCGTTAGAGATTGTTTTGTTGTGCATTATACTTTAAATGGTAACTTTCCTACCGTAGCGGATCCGGTTTATGATTCGATTAGTAGTAATTTAGCTTTGTTTTGTCCCACAACTACCGTAATTAGGGCGGTAGCATACCCTAAAGCTACTTTTGAAAATGTTACTTTAACCTGCTTACCTGATATTTATTTACCAAGTTTTTGCGAAACTAACTCTTATTTTTGCGATGCTGAATACAACCAAATACAGTCTGAATTTGGAGTTCTTTCTATTGCACAACATAGCACCGAAGCAAATTGGGTGGCTAGTGGCGGAACAGCGCCTATTTCACCTACTATTCATATAGAATATTTTGATAAAAATCAAGTAACAGAAGGTTATGCGCAAATGTATAAGCCTGTTCAGGAATCTTGGCGCACTGCTCAAAAAGGCATTTATTTAACCATGAATGATAATATGGGTTTTGGTTGCGATTTTCAATCACCAAGCGGAGGCTACCCAATATTTAATGTAGCTGGTTTAGGCGCCAGTAACCGAACTGCTTTTCCGACCTTACATTTAAAGGCAGGCGATTTTGAAAGTAATTCTTTAATAAATAGCCCTGTACCCACAACTACTGTATTTGGAACCGGTATAAGAGACGTATTCTATCAATCATTAGCGGCAAAAAATAATTTACATGTTAGTCCATTGCATATTAAGCCAGTAATTACCTTTATTAATGGTATTTACCAAGGGGTATACAATTTAATGGAGGTATTTGATCAACATTATGAAGCTTATTATAATAACCAAGCTAAAGATTCTGTTGATTTAAATGTGTGTTATAATACTTTGGATTTGAATCCAACAAATGGAGATGGTTCGCCCCAGCCTCAATTTTCTCCTATAACGGCATTTAACACCGAAATATACAATCCCTTTGTTTTTCAACATAAACCTTTGAATAATTTAACTTTCTACAATCAATTAATGTCAAAATTAGACAAAGAAAGTTTTATGGATTATTTTATATTAGGAACTTATGCAACTAATAATGATTTTTGGTCATATAACGTTGCGTTTGCAAGAGGCAACCAAGCTGGTAAGCCAGGCACTAAATGGCATTATTATATGTGGAATATGCCAACCATTTTTAATTTTACAATAGCTGGAAATTCAGCTGGCACGCCTATAGCGCCAATTTTTGCTACCTATGCTTCTTCTCCTTGCGTAAACATGTATCCATTAGGAAACTCTCCTACAATAACTGCGACTCCATACAGATTTAATGGTCATGGTAACTTAATGAAGTTTTTAATGGAAACGAATGATGTTACAGGTTTAGCAAGTGGTAAATTTCAATTAGAATACAAAAATCGCTACCAAGATTTATTAAACGGACCGTTACGTTGTGATAATATTTTGGCGCATTTTGACTATGTGCAAAATTTATATAAACAAGAAATGCATCATCATGAAGACCCTTCTTATACACCAGCAGTGAGTCCTTATTCTTCCTTTACTGATACTTGGGATAGTAATATGGTTCAATTAAGGCGTATTATTGCTTACCGTTGTGATTGGATGATAAATGGCCTGAAAACTTGTAAATATTACGGTCAAGGTCCTTATCCAATAACTGTAGATGTTGAACCTGCTGGTGCTGGATCTGTAAAGTTAAATACTATGGTTTTACCATATTATAAATGGTCTGGAAATTATTTTCCAACTACAATGAGTTTTAAAGCTATACCTACAAGCTCGCTTTATGCTTTTGATCATTGGGAATTTAAAGTGCATCAACCACTTAACGGCGCACCACTGAGTAAAGATTCTGTTGCTATTAGTTTTATACAATCGGGGACAACTAGTGAGGAAGTGATTGCAGTATTTACTGATAAGACCTCAGATATTACCCAAAATGGAGAATTCGCCAATATGCCAAGTGCATTTTCGCCAAACAATGATAATATTAACGATATATATAAACCTTTAGGAAGTGCTATGTTTACCAGTGAATATGATTTTAGAATTTATAACCGTTGGGGACAAGAAGTATTTAGATCTACTGACCCTGCCATGGGGTGGGATGGGACTTTTGATGGTCAACAATCTATTACAGGCGTTTATGCTTGGGTAATAACCTATAAAAATGTATTTAACGAATCTAAAATTGCAAAAGGCAACGTTACGTTGGTTAGATAAAATCACTATATATAAACTATGCAAAAAAAGTACTTATTAATTTTATTTATAATAAGCGTATTTAATGGTTTAAATGCGCAAGATATTCACTTTTCGCAAATAAATGAAATGCCTCTTTTGATTAGCCCGGCAAATACAGGGTTTTACAATGGGTATTTTAGATTTACAATGAATGGTAAAAACCAATGGAATTCAATGGGCACAAAAATGGGGAATGCTTATAATTCTGGGGCTATTTGTATTGATGGGGGTTTATTTAAATCTCGTCGTAGAAAAGCTTTTTTAGGCATGGGTTTAACTATTGCTTATGACCAAGCAGGGGTTGCTCAACTTAAAAAAACAAACGTATTATTAAACGTAAGTGGTATTATTAAAGTAAAAAAACGTGGTGTATTAAGTGCTGGTATTGCAGGTGGCGTTAATGCAACAAATGCTAACTACAATAAACTAACCTTTGCTTCTCAGTTTGATGGTAATTATTTGGTAGACAACGCCGCTTTAAATGGAGAACAAACATTTAGGCAATATACGACAACAGATATTGGGACCGGAATGGCTTATGAGTATAGTAAGGTAAAAACAGATCAAGATCACGACGATGTTTCGTCTTTTAAATTGGCATTTGGTGCTTACCACTTAAATAGACCGATACAAGATTACAGCGCTGGTGCCAGCTACCGTTTGCCTGTGCGTTTAGCATTTGCCTTTACATCAAACTTCGATTTTGAAGATACTAAATTTACAATTACTCCCTCTTTACTTTATCAAAAACAAGGTAAGGCTTGGGAAATTGTAACTGGTACTTATGTAAAATATCGTGTTGCTATGGGGACAAAAGTAACAGGCCAAAAAACGCAGAATGCCTTAGGTGTTGGACTTTACTACAGAGTAAAAGATGCACTTATCCCTAAAATAATGTATGAGATGGGTGATATTGCTTTTGGTTTTTCTTACGATGTTAATGTTTCTTCTTATCGTAACGCTACCCGCTACAGAAGTGGTTTAGAGTTTTGTTTCCGTTATAATAACTTAGCAAGCTCGTTATTTGATTCTCGTAGAGAATTTAAATAGTTTAACAATATATTATGCAAAAACGTTCTTCGTTTTTTATCATTGCTTCTTTACTTTTACTTATTGGTATAGCTGTTTTTGTATATTATAGCAAGGGTAAAACTACTACCGTTGATGAGGATGCCAGAAATTTTAAGTTTAAGGATACTGCATTAATTACAAAAATTTTTATTGTCGATAAAAATGGCAATAAATCATTGCTTAAACGCACACCAAAAGGTTGGATAGTAAATGACAAGTATACTTGCAGAACCGATGCTATTTTGAACTTACTTGAAGTTATTAAACAAGTAGATGTAAAAATGAGTGTGAGCAAACAAGCCAAAGAAAGCACTCTTAAATTTATGAGTACCACCGCTATAAAAGTTGAAATTTATACCGGAGAAGAATTAGTAAGGCAATATTATGTTGGACACGAACCTCAGGATTCAGAAGGCTCATATATGCTATTGTCAAATATTGAAAACGGCGAAAATTATCCTGACCCTTACCTTTGTCATATCCCCGGATTTGTTGGTTTTTTAAAACCTAGATTTATTGCTGATGAAAATGAATGGCGAGATAGATTAGTTTTAAATTATACCCCTCCACAGATAAAACAAATTAAGGTTGAACATTTTGGCTATCCAGACTCTTCTTTCACAATTGATTTATTAAATACTACCACCTTTAAATTATATGATGGCAATAAAAGGGAGATGCCTTTTAATCCAAATAAAGTAAAACAATATTTAGCCTACTATCAAAACATTTCTTACGAATATTTATTTACCGGAAAAAACAAAAAACTGGAAGACTCGCTTGCGATACAAAAACCGTTTTGCAAAATTACTGTTTATGGTAATGGTTTCGAGAATAACGAATATACTTTTTATCATAAGCAACCACCTGCCAAAATTCCAGAAATGGGGGTATCCTATACCTACGACCCTGATAGATTTTATTTGCGTTTTTCGAATAACAAAGAATGGGCTTTAGTGCAATATTTTGTATTTGGAAAGTTGCTTATTACCCCCCTTTACTTCAAAAATTAGGTTACTTATTTTTTAATCTGTTAAAAAATAACTTATAACTATTGTTTTTTATAGCGGTTATTTTTATTATTAAAATCTAATTTTACTAATTAACTAAAATCATTTTTATGAACTTTGTAGTATCTGCTTCAACATTATTAAAACACTTAAAATCAATTGGTGGTGTATTAAATACTAATAATACCATACCTATTTTAGATTGTTTTTTATTTGAAATAAATAAAAATGAATTAACACTTTGCGCCAGCGATATGGAAACCACCATTACAACCACTGTAAAAATTGAGTGTAATGAAGTTGGCAATATTGCAATTCCTGCCAAAACTTTACAAGATACTTTAGCTAATTTGCCCGAACAACCAATTTCTTTTATTGTAGATAAAACCAAACAATCTATTAAAATTAAAACCGAAACCGGTGATTATAATATTTCAGGGCAAAATGGTGATGAATATCCGAAACTACCGAAATTAGAATCACAAACATCAATTGTTATAAAAAGCGACGTTCTGGCAAACGCTATTAACAAAACCATTTTTGCAACCGGCAACGACGATTTACGCCCGGTAATGAGTGGTGTTTTTTGTCAGTTTAGTGAAACCAATTCCATTTTTGTAGCTACTGATGCGCATAAGTTAGTTCGTTATACACGCTCAGATGCTAAGGCAGGCGCTAATGCTTCGTTTATTATGCCTAAAAAACCGTTAAATGTTCTAAAAAACTTATTGGTTGGGGTTGATGATGCTGTTAAGGTGGAATTTAACAAAACAAATGCTCTATTCAGTTTCGGAAATGTAAACTTAATTTGTCGTTTAATTGATGGTAAATATCCAAACTACGAAGCTGTAATTCCCAAACAAAATCCAAATAAACTAACTGTTGACAGAAGTGCATTTTTAGGTGCTTTAAAACGAGTAAGTGTATTTAGCAATAAAGCTACCCACCAAATTAGAGTTAAAGTAACGGGTAGTCAATTACAGGTAAGTGCCGAAGACTTAGACTTTGCAAATGAGGGGCACGAAACATTAACTTGTACTTATGTTGGTGAAGATATGGAAATAGGCTTTAACTCTAGATTTTTAGTAGAAATGGTAAGCAACCTAGATGCGGACGAAATTATTATTGAAATGAGTGCTCCTAACCGTGCTGGGATTATTTTACCTAATAATAAAGCCAATCCATCTGAGGACATTTTGATGTTGGTGATGCCAGTTATGCTAAATAATTAAGAATATTAAGCTTTTGCCTTTAGTCTATAGTGTTCAAAATAAATTATGTAGCCTAAAAAAACTAAAATAATTACCAAAACAATATTTCCAAAAATTAGCAAGTAAAAACCCTTTTTCTCTGTATCTCTGGAAATATTTTGTGTTAACTCACCTTGATTTTTGATATTTACATTAAATAATGAATTTGTTGATTTTAAAAAGTACTCGTATTTAGGTCTTAATACATTCTTTCTATAATCTGCAAATCTTGATGGATCTTCTATTTTCAATTTATTGTATGCCGACTTATATTCTATCCAATTATGTTTTAGCTTAACAAATTCTAAATACGGTTCTAACGATGAGGCACCATTAAACTCATTTATAATTAGCTGTATTTTGTTAATAGCCTTTTCAACATTATGTTCCGATATAACTCTTGCATTAATAATTTTGTTTCTCTCTTTCTCTCCCTCAGAGAGAAATAAATTTAAATTATATCTTTGAATTGAAGTTCCAGCAGAATATATTTCGCTGACATAACCTTGGATTTTAGAGTTGTTTTCAAATAGTTTTTCAAACTTGTTGCTAGACTTTTTTGAGTTGATGTATTGAAGTAATTGGAATGTAACAATAAATATTCCAAACGCAATTATCCATTTAGATTGATTCAATTCTCTTTTTGTAAACTTTGGTTCCTCGAATTCCATTTTAGCAAAAATAAATAATATAAACCACTATAGAAAATCTAAACTCATTATACTTTGGCCTTATACAAAGGTACTGTACTGCAAGGCTCGCCGTACATAATGCTCTTAACAACCGGTTTTAAAAGAGCCGTAAGTTGTACATAAGCACTTTTTGGAACGTCAATATCGCCACAACCTTTAATGACAACACGCGCATCTTTATAGTCGGATGGGTTTATTAAGGCTAACTTTTCAGTAAATAAAATTGCTTCCAATTCTTGTAAATTACCAAACACTATTTTTTGAGCATAAGGTTCAAGTGCAAGCGTCAACAACATATAGGCCCAAGTTGGAACAATGGCATCTGCCGTACAAATTAAAGCAACTAATTTGTCCTTATAAATGCTCCAATTGTTTGATTTAATAAACTCTCTAAAGTCCTTTTCACGTAAAATTAATTCTTGAAATAAATATGGCTTAATATCAAACAAAATTCTTTCACCCTTAATATAGAATTCTTCTAAATCAATGGTAACTATTCCGCTGGAAGCAACCTTATTTGTTATTTCGTTTTCCATTTATAGTGTAGGTTAATCCACCAAACCCCTTTGGAAAGGGGGAACGTGCCTATTACATAAAACCAAGTTCTAGTTGTGCCACCTCGCTCATCATTTCTTTTTCCCAAGTAGGTTCAAAGGTAAGTTTTAAATCCACCGATTTAATATTTGGCAATAACTGCAATTTACTTTTTACATCTGCGGGTAACGACTCTGCTACAGGGCAATTTGGAGAAGTTAGTGTCATAACCACTCTTAAGTCATTTTCATCATTCAGTTCCAATTCATAAATCAATCCCAATTCCCAAACATCCACTGGAATCTCAGGGTCGAAGCAAGTTTTAATTTCATCTATTACTCGCTGCATTAATTCCGTATTTTTTGTAATAATTATTGCCGCCATTTATTTACTTAACTCTAATGCATCTAACTTCATTCTATTTATCATGCTTACCAATCCATTTGCACGTGTTGGTGAAAGATGCTCTTTTAATCCTATTTTGTCTATAAATTCTAATTTTGATTCTACTATATCCTTTGCCATTTGTTCATTAAATACTCTTACCATTAAAGCTACCATTCCCTTTGTAATAATTGCATCGCTGTCTGCTGTATAAACAATCACTTCTCCGTTTTTTTCAGAATGCAACCATACCCGACTCTGGCAACCCTTTATTATATTTTCTTCTGTTTTAAATTTTTCTTTTATTTTTGGCAACGATTTTCCGAGATCAATTAAATGTTCATACTTGGCCTCCCAATCGTCTCCAAACAATTCAAATTCGTCAATTATTTCATTTTCTATTTCTATTATCGTCATTAGTTTAGCATTGTGATTACCTTTTTTAATTTTTCGATAAAAAAATCAATCTCTTTTTTAGTATTATAAATTGCAAATGATACGCGAACTGTTCCTTGTATACCCAAACATTCCATTAACGGTTGAGTACAATGGTGACCTGTGCGAACTGCAATACCGTATTTATCCAACAACGTGCCAACATCAAATGGGTGCTGGTTTTTAACATTAAACGAAATTACTGCAGCCTTATGTTCACTAACCCCATAAATCTCAACCTCAGGAATTTGAGTTAATAAATTTTGAGTATATTGAACTAATTCGTCTTCGTGTTTTGAAATAATCTCAACACCAATCTCATCAATAAATCGAATAGCTTCTGCAAACCCAATAGCTCCTGAAATGTTTGGGGTGCCCGGTTCAAATCTTAATGCTCCATCAGCATATTCTGTTTTTTGAAACGAAACTGTTTTTATGGTTCCACCACCAGATTTAGAAATAGGCAACTCATTTAACCATTTATCGGACACATACAATAACCCGATTCCAGTTGGTCCATAAAGTTTATGAGCGCTACAAACAAAAAAATCAACATCCAATTTTTCTAAATCAACTGTCATGTGTGGTGCAGACTGAGCGCCATCCAATACAATTATAATATTATGCTTTTTGGCAATCGATTTTATTCTTTCAATATCTGTTATAAGGCCCAATGTATTTGATACGTGGGCAATTGCAATGACTTTAGTTTTAGGCGTAATTAAGCTTTCTAATTTATCAATGTCTAAACTTTGATTTTGCAATAAAGGAATGATTTTTAATTTGCCATCATGCTCTTCAGCCCACAACTGCCATGGCAAAATGTTAGAGTGATGTTCATACGTAGATAAAATAATTTCATCTCCCGCTTGTAAATAATTTTTTGACAACCCTTGAGCAACTATATTAATCCCCTCTGTTGTTCCAGCAGTAAAAATTATCTGTAGCGAATTTTTCAATTTGAAATGAGTAGCTATAATTTTGCGAGCCTCCTCAAAGAGTTCGGTTGCCTTTCTGCTAAGTGTGTGAACACCTCTATGAATATTTGAATTAGAAATTTTATAATAATTTGAAATACTATCAATAACCCTTAAAGGCTTTTGTGTAGTAGCGCCGTTATCAAAATAAACTAAGGGATGACCATTTACCTTTTGAGTAAGAATGGGAAACTGAGAACGTATATAGTCAATATTTGTCACCTAAACTAAATTCAATTTTTGATTAATTAAGTCTTTTAAACTCTCAACAGTTATTTTATCTGTTACTTCACTCGCAAAGGCATTCAGCAATAATTTTTTAGCGCTTGCATTTCCAATTCCACGGGCATTTAGATAGAACATTGCTTCTTCATCTATTTTACCAGTACTTGTGCCATGACTGCATTTTACATCGTCTGCATAAATTTCTAACTGTGGTTTTGTATTAATGGTGGCATCGTCGCTCAAAAGAATATTTTTACTACTTTGGTAAGCGTTTGTTTTTTGAGCATCTTTTCTAACAAAAATTTTTCCGTTAAAAACTCCAGTACTTTTTTCATCAATAATGCCTTTGTATAATTCATTACTCTCGCAATGTGGCATTTGATGATCCATTAACGTGTGGTTATCTATAAGTTGCGACCCTTTGGTGATGAACAATCCGTTTAAGTGTGCCTCGCAATTTGAATCTGCTAAAACAACATTATGGTTGTTACGAACTAACTGCCCGCTCAATGTAAGAGTTGTGTTATTATAAACGGAGTGGCGCTTAATTTTCACTTGATTAGTAATTACTGCATATCCCAACCCGCCCTCATCTTGAATGGTATAGGATTCTAATTTTGCATTTTGAGCCACAATTTTTTCGCTTACAAAATTGGTAAACACTTTTGCTGGGCCTATATTTAACTGATGTTCTATAATTGTTAACTCAGCCCCTTCTTCCAACTCAATTATATTTCTTGGATTTACAAAACCTTCAGAATCAGAACTATTAATATAAAGAATATGTATTGGTATTTGCAAAGCACAGTTTTTTTCTACTAATAATTGAACCCCATTTCCAGAAAACGAGGTGTTTAAAGCAATAAAAGAATCACTTTCAACATTTGCAATCGATGCGATTAACTTTTTACTTTCTGTTTGATTATTTGAGAAAGCAGAAATGCTCAGTCCTTTTAATATAATTTTATCGCTTAAACTTTCAGAATAATTTCCATTTATAACAACAAGAGTAATGGTATCTTCTAATTTGTATTTTGAAACGTCTTTAACATCAATAAATTGTTGTGAGATGTTCTTAAATTCTTTTTTGAGAATAGCATCTATGTTGCAATATTTATAATCTTCATGTTTGTTGGTGGGTATTCCTTTTTCTTCCAAATAAAATAAAGCTTTGGTTAATGCTGAATCATTAATAAAATTAACCTTTCCGGCACTTGAAGAAATCTTTTCAATAAGTAATTGAGCAGTATTTGTTTTTTCTGCAATCATATTAATCGGCTAATTCAAATTGTTTTTTTATTTCATCGTAGCCTTTAGCTTCTAATTCTAATGCTAATTCTTTACCGCCACTTTTTACAATTTTACCTTTATATAAAATATGCACAAAATCTGGAACGATGTGTTCTAACAACCTTTGGTAGTGGGTGATAACAATATAGGCGTTCTCTTTCGTTTTTAGAGCATTTACACCGTTTGCAACAATGCGCAATGCATCAATGTCTAAACCACTATCCGTTTCATCTAAAATACACAACTTTGGATTAAGCATAGCCATTTGAAAAATTTCGTTCCGCTTTTTTTCACCACCGCTAAAGCCTTCATTAACGCTACGATTTGTCAACTTTCCATCAAGCTCTACCAATTTTTGTTTTTCTTTCACCAACGCTAAAAAATCCTTAGAGGTCATCTCTTCTAACCCATGATATTGGCGAATTTCGTTAATTGCTGTTTTTAAGAAATTGATATTACTCACCCCTGGTATTTCTACAGGATATTGAAAGGCAAGAAATAATCCTTCACGAGCTCTGTCCTCCGGGCTAAGTTCTAATAGATTTTTACCATTAAATATTACTTCTCCTTCAGTAACATCGTAATCTTCTCTACCGGCTAATACACTAGATAGTGTAGATTTACCTGAACCGTTCGGTCCCATTATGGCATGTACTTCGCCTGCTTTTACTTCTAAATTAATGCCACGCAAAATTTCTTTTCCATCAACTGATGCGTGTAAGTTTTTAATACTAATCATATTTTTTCTATCCTACAGAACCTTCAAGAGAAATTGCCAAAAGCTTCTGTGCTTCCACGGCAAACTCCATCGGTAATTTATTTAAAACTTCTTTACAATAACCATTTACAATTAACGCAATCGCTTTTTCATTATCAATACCACGTTGCTTGCAATAAAATAATTGATCTTCTCCAATTTTACTGGTAGTAGCTTCATGTTCAACTACCGCAGTCTTGTCTTTTATTTCAATATATGGGAAGGTATGAGCGCCACACTTATCGCCCATTAACAAACTATCGCACTGGCTAAAGTTACGAGAATTGGTGGCACCTTTACGAACTTGGACCAAACCCCTATAACTGTTGTTGCTAAAACCAGCTGAAATTCCTTTTGAAATTATTGTAGAACGCGAATTTTTTCCAATATGAATCATTTTTGTTCCTGTATCTGCCTCTTGTTTGTTGTTTGTAACTGCTACTGAATAAAATTCACCCACAGAATTATTCCCTTTTAAAATTACCGAAGGGTATTTCCAAGTTATGGCTGAGCCGGTCTCTACCTGCGTCCAACTGATCTTAGAGTTATCTTCTAAGCAAATACCTCGTTTGGTAACAAAATTGTAAATGCCGCCTTTACCATCTTTATCACCCGGGTACCAATTTTGCACAGTGCTGTATTTTACTTCTGCATCTTTATGGGCAATAATTTCTACAACCGCCGCATGTAATTGATTTTCATCGCGTTGTGGTGCGGTACAACCTTCTAAATAAGAAACATAAGAACCTTCATCAGCAACAATTAATGTGCGTTCAAACTGCCCAGTACCACTAGAGTTTATGCGAAAATATGTGGATAATTCCATTGGACTGCGAACGCCTTTTGGTATGTAACAAAATGAACCATCGCTGAATACTGCTGCATTTAGTGCTGCAAAATAATTATCGGTATAAGGCACAACCATGCCCATGTATTTTTTAATTAAATCGGGGTACTCTTGAACCGCTTCGCTAAACGAACAAAAAATAATTCCCTTTTCTGCGAGTGTTTCTCTAAACGTTGTTTTAACTGAAACACTATCAAATACGGCATCAACAGCAATGTTTGATTGCACTCCAGACAAACGCTTTTGTTCTTCTAAAGAAATACCAAGCTTGGCAAAGGTTTTTAAAAGTTCAGGATCAACCTCGTCTAAACTTTTTAATTCGGGTTTTACTTTAGGGGCAGAGTAATAACTAATATTTTGAAAATCTATTTTAGGGTAGGTAAGATGTGCCCAATTTTCAGGCTCTTTGAGAGTTTTCCAATGAGCAAATGCTTTAAGACGGTACTCTAACATCCACTCCGGTTCATTTTTCTTTTTTGATAAAGCTGCAACAACCGCTTCGTTTAAGCCTGGCGCAAATGTTTCAGTATCAATATCCGTAATAAAGCCCCACTCGTATTCCTTATTAATATGTTCTTGTAAAATTTCGTTTGCCATTTTTTATATCTAGTTGCATATTTCAGGTTTCGAGTTACTCACAACTAGAAACAAGAAACATTAAATTTATTTACACCGAAAATGACTCTCCACAGCCACAGGTTCTGCTAGCATTAGGATTATTGAACACAAAACCTTTTCCATTTAAGCCACCAGTATATTCCAACTCAGTGCCAACTAAGTATAAAAAGCTTTTTCTATCTACTACTATTTTTATGCCTTTGTCTTCAAATTCTTGATCACCTTCTTTTTTGATATTATCAAATTCTAATTTATAAGATAAACCTGAACACCCTCCTCCTTCAACACCAACACGAATAAAAGACCCTTCCGGACGATTTTCTTCTTTCATTAGTGCGATGGCATGATTTTTTGCATTTTCGCTAACTGTTATCATATTTAATTGACTTTAAATGACTTACAAAATAATCTTAATTAGATTAATTCTAAATTTAGCACAAATATACCGCTTTTACGGTAGATTGCAAGAGTTTAAACATTAAAAATTTAAAAGTGTTTAAGATTGATTAACATTAGTTGAGAATAAATGCTGAACTTTGCACTCAAAAATATTTAATCTATGAAAAAACTACTTTTATCGACAATTATTCTGTTTAGTGTAATTTTAAATGCTCAAAAATTAGATACTCTCAATCTCTGTTATTTAAACAATAGTCCTTTTGCATATGAAGAAAATGGTGCGGTTACTGGCTTAGAAGTGGATATCATAAAGGAATACGCAACTTGGTTGAAAGCTAAAAAAAATATTAATGTTTATTTAAATTTTAAAAGTTTTACAAACTTTGACGAGTTATATTCCGCTGTAAAAAAAGGTGGGAAAAAAACGATTGGTTTGAGCTCTGTGACTATTAACGAAGAAAGGGAAAAAGAAGTGGATTTTAGCCCAGCTTATTTAAAAAACACCACGTTATTAATTACTAATGGATCTGTTGCTACAATCAAATCCAAAACCACTGCGGATGTTGCCAAAGTATTAGGCAATTTAGAAGCCGTTACTGTTGCCAATAGTACTTATGTAACTTACCTTAATGATATAAAAAAACTATTTATTCAAAATTTAAAAATAAATTCAGTTTCAAAAATTTCTGAAATACCCGAACAAATTGCCAATAATCCTAAAATGTTTGGGTATGTAGACGTAGTAAATTTTTGGTATTATATTAAAAACAATAACACCAAATATTTAAAAATTCAAAAAGTATTTAATAATACAAGCGAAAGTTTTGGCTTTATCATGCCAAAAAATAGTTTAAATAAAGATTATGTTTCTGAGTTCTTTGAAAGCGGCTTTGGCTTTACTTCAACAAAAGCTTATCACCAGATTCTTGAAAAATATTTAAGTTACGAGGTTTTACAATCTGTTGAGCTAGACAATTAATAGCTAACTTTATTAACACTGCTTTGATTAAAACACTTTTAGCTGTGTTGCTTTAAATTGCTACTATTTAATTAATTTAGTTAATTAATTGTGAAGAAACTATTTACCATTTTTTTATTTTTTACTGTTTGTGGCAAATTTAAAACGCAAACCATAGATACTATTACAATTAATTATTTTGTTCATGCGCCATTTTGTTTAAATGAAAATGAGCCATTAAAAGGATTTGAGATTGATTTTATTAATGAATATGTATTGTGGTTAAAAACAACGAAAAAACAAAACGTTGCCATTAAATATAAATCGTTTACAGACCAAAACGTATTTTACACAGCAACTAAAAGTTCAAATAAAAACACAATTGGATTGGGTTCTTTTGTTATATCTTCAGATAAATTAAAAGAAATAGATTTTACTATGGGCTACTTAAAAAATGTTGCTTTTTGCATTACGAATGGTAATGCACCTGATGTAAAAACAAAAACCCCCGAGGAAATAACTAAAGCATTAGGCAGTATGACCGCCTTAACCCTTACTAATACAACTGCGAGTAAATACATTCTTGAAATAAAAAAAACCTATATAAAAGACTTAAAAATTAACTATCAATCCAATGAAACGTCAGTATTAGATGAGATTTCTAAAAATGTATTAAACTTTGGTTATGTGAATGCTTTAGAATTTTGGTATTACTTAAAAGCAAACCCTAGTAAATTTTTAAAAATGCAAAAAATTCTTAATCAGTCAAAAGAAGAGTTCGGTTTTATTTTGCCAAAGGGTAGTTCTCACAAAACTTTGTTCAATGAGTTTTTTACTACCTTTAAAGCATCTCGTAATTACAGAGCTATTCTAGAAAAATACATGGGTTCATACATGACTCAAAATATGGCCGTCAATTAAAAACTCCAATGCAAAAAATAACTGAAATTAAGGAGTTCTATTTTGTTACACACAAAGAAAAGATAAATGGCACTGAAACATTGATAGAGAAAAAAATGTCGCGTTACAAAGAAGTAAAATACGTTGAGGGTTGGGCAAGATTTGCACATTTTTTATTAGATAGGGTTTTTTTTTTCGCTTTTGTTTTCTTATTTTACTTTGGTTTAGGTGTTTTGTTTGCTATTACGGGTAACGCCGATTTAATAGGCTCTCTAGGCATAGAGAAATATGAAGCGATTTATAATTGGTTATTACTACAGCCTCTTTTTTACTTTCTTTTTGAGTTTTCGATGCAAAGTAGCCCAGGAAAAGCAATTTTAAAGCGAATTGTTGTGGATGAATATGGAAATAAACCAAGCACAAAACAAATTTTTATAAGGTCAATATCAAGAGCCGTGCCGTTTGATGCTCTATCTTGCCTTGGTGGAACAGGCTGGCACGATAACTGGAGTAACACCCTTGTAATAAGAAAAAAAGATTTAGCTGAATTAAAATTGGTTCAGCAAATAAACTCTGTAGATTTAAAACCAACTCCTCCAATTTATTAAAAAATGATTGCTATTGAAAACACGTTGATAAGTGAAGACGTATTAGAAAAAAAATTTGTTTGCGATTTGAACGCATGCAAAGGGGCCTGCTGTGTTGCCGGCGATAGTGGCGCACCTCTTAACAAAGAAGAATTACAACTAATAGATTCCGTTTTGGAAGATGTAAAACCTTACATGGTTAAAAAGGGAATAAAGGCCATTAATAAATACGGAGCCTATGTTATTGACCACGAAGGAGACTATACTACAACCCTTGTAAGCTCCGGTGCCGAATGCGCCTTTGTTTTTTTTGATGAACAAAAAATTGCAAAATGCTCCATTGAACAAGCCTATCGAGACGGGAAAATAAAATGGCAAAAACCAATTAGCTGTCATCTATACCCAATTCGCATTAAAAAATTGAAGGATTACGACGCAGTAAATTATGATAAATGGGACGTTTGTAAACCAGCCTGTGAATGCGGTAAAAAATTAGATGTGCCCGTTTATAAATTTTTAAAAGAGCCTTTAATTCGCAAATACGGTAAAGAATGGTTTAAACAATTGGAGCAGAGCGCTAAGCTTTATCTAAAAGATTAAACTATGTCATTCATAGTATAAATTCCCTTTTTGTCCTTTAAAAATTCAGAGGCTATAACTGCGCCTAAAGCAAAACCTTTTCGGTTATGTGCTTTATGGATAATTTCAATGTCATCAATTGGGCTTTTGTATTTAATAATGTGAGTGCCTGGGACTTCTCCTTCGCGAATATCCTTAATATATAACGTTTCGCTACTCTGCTCTTCTATGCTCCATTTCGTTTTTCTTTCAAGTTTTTCAATAATTTGATTGGCTAATGTAATAGCCGTACCGCTTGGCTTATCGAGTTTATGAATGTGATGAATTTCCTCCATGCTAACATCGTAGTCAGCATATTTATTCATCAATTCAGCTAAATAAGTATTTACTTTAAAAAATAAATTTACTCCCAAACTAAAATTAGTTGCATGAAATAAACTTCCATTCTTTTTGTCGCAAATTTCTTTTATATCCTCAAAACTTTCATACCAGCCCGTTGTACCCACTACAATAGGAACCTGCAGGTCTATACATTTCTTTATGTTTTCCAAAACAGTACTAGGTGTACTAAATTCGATTGCAACGTCTGCATTTTTCAAATCATTAGGTGTTATTACATTTTGGTTTTCGGTTGTAACCTTCAGTACAATATGATGATTTCTTTGTAAAGCAATTGTTTCAATCTCCTTACCCATTTTGCCATATCCAAAAAGTGCTATATTCATTTTATTTAAAATTAATTTTTATTGATAGTCCATAGGACATTTTATATTCCGAGTAATTACTATAAAGATTTTGCCAAGGTTCAACATTTATGCTTAAATCATCACTTACATCAAATGTTTTTAAGTGCCCATCAACGTTGGCATCAATAATATTTAATAAGTAAATAATTCCCATTCCAATAGCCCCAAGGTCGCGCCTTTTTTTATAAATAAGCTTTTGTGATTGCAATTGCGTCGTACTCCAATTAATATCATTCACAATTGCATAACCCCCATTAGAAGATTGTTGCGATTGAATTAACGCATTTCTATATTCATTATATTTTAAATTATTTGAATAAAACAAATAGCCAAAGCCAACAAAACCTGTATAAATAATTGGAATCTTCCAATATTTTTTATTGTAGGCCTGGCCTAACCCTGGCAAACACGCGCTTAATATTGATGCCCTTCTTGCTGAAGAATAGGTTGGCTTGCTATTAGCTATTTTGTTTTGAGTAGTATCACCAACTCGAATAGTATCTTTCTGTTGTGCAAAAACAGCCGAACAACTAAAAATAAACAATATGGCAATGTATCTTGACATTTACTTTACAATGTCTTTAACCAACAAATGCCCTAAATCTGTATCCATTGTTTTATCTAACTCTTTCATTAGTTTATTTATGTGGATAAGTTCTTCAGTATCATTAATAGGTAATGTGTTAACTCCTTTTACCTCCAATGCATCAAAAATATATTGCACCGTCAATTTACTTTCACTCATTGCTGGCTGGTATACCGACTCTTTATCGTTATCAGTTTTTACCTCCACAAAAATTCTAGTTTCAACAAAATCATTAACTATTTGACGCGTTAAACGAATTGGTAAATCCAAAATATTTGTTATTTCGGTTGCTGTTAAAGGCGTTTGTCCGTTATAAAACCGTTTGGATACCAAATTTGCAATCATTAAAGCGATTACCTTTTTGTAACGAATGCTTAAATTTTGTATTTCATTTTCCAATTCGTAATGATCAACGTTTTGGTTAGCAAAGGCTAACTCTGCACCAAATAAAACTACATACCAGCTATATTGTACCCAAATTAAAAATAAGGGCAATGCCGCAAACCCACCATAAATAGCGTTTAAACTACTGGCACCAATTTGGAATTTTATATACGCCCACTGCAATATTTCAAATAAAACGGTAGAAATAATTGCCGCCCCACCAGCAGCCTTAAAATTTACTTTAGTATTTGGCAAAGCCATATATAAAAAAACAAATACCCCAGCTATCAAGGCGTAAGCTATTAGTTTAATTAAGATGGTGCCTACAAAGCCCAACATTCCAATGCCACCAATATGCGTTTGAAGAGCAACTGTTAAACTTCCCGAAATTATTAAAAACAAAGGACTAACCAACATGATTGTCAGATAGTCTGTTACTTTTCTCACCCAACTTCTGCCTCGCTTTATTTCCCAAATTTCATTAAAATTAGCTTCAATACTAACTAGTAATTTCATAACACTCCACAATAAAAGTACAATTCCAAAACCTGCAATTAATCCACCCTTTGTAGTGGCCAATAAAGAGTCAGCATAAACAAACGCATTATTTAAAATAGAAGAGTATTCTGAATATTCGTTTACCAACATGTGTTTCAAATTGGCGTCAAAACCAAATCCTTTGGCAATAGCAAATACCAAGGCTAAAATAGGGACAATAGAAAACAGGGTATAAAATGTAAGTGCAGAAGCTTTTGTTAAACATTTATCTTCGTTAAACCCTTGAATGGCTAATGAAAAAATTCGTAATTGCTTTATAAAAAAACCCCTACGTTTATCCATTTTAGAAACGCGGACATCCCATATTTTCGTGGAAACAAATTCCCAAGATTTTTTTATTAATGTTATTGCTCCCGCCATTTCAAACAAAAATAACAATAAATTTTTAGAGGCTCTAATCAATAAAAAATTTCCTCTATCTTCATACACAATAAATCATTTTTGGAAGGAAACAAAAAATATATTTTTCAAATATTAGGCCCTTTGCTAGCCTGTATTTTTTGGTTTGGCATTGAGTTAGATGCAAACAACCACAGCATTAGTTTAATGGCAGGTGTTGCCATTTGGATGTGTACGTGGTGGTTTACAGAGGCTGTTAATTTAGCCGTAACTGCCTTAGTTCCAGTTTTAATTTTGCCTGTTTTGGGAATTGCAGATTGTAAATCTGTCTCGCAACAATATACAGACAGCATCATTTTTTTATTTATAGGAGGGTTTATGTTGGCATTTGCTATCGAAAAATGGCATTTACATAAACGTATTGCATTAAAAATATTATCAGTTGTTGGAACGAAACCAAGTAATATTTTATTAGGTGTAATGATAAGCACCTATTTAATAAGCAACTGGATAAGTAATACCGCTACCACCGTTATGTTATTTGGTGCAGTTTTTGCACTTATTCAAGAAACAAAAATTTACATCCATAAACACGAACAAAAATTTGCGGCAGCATTATTATTAGGATTGGCTTTTTCTGCAACCATAGGTGGTATGGCAACCCCCGTAGGCACTCCGCCCAACATGTATTTCTTCAAAGCATACAGAGAAGCTTTTCCCTTAAATAACGATTTAAATTTTTTAAAATGGAGTCGTATTGGTTATCCGGTTTCAATATGTTTTCTGCTATGTACTTACTTTGTTTTAAACTTTTATTTTATCAGAAAGAAAGTAGTCTTAACAATTGAAAAATCATTTTTTGTAGATACTTATAAAAAGCTGGGCAAATTTAGTTGGGAAGAAAAATGGGTGTTTGGTATTTTTATTTCTTGCATTCTTTTATGGTTTACACGAGCCGACATTGATTTTGGTGGGTTTAAATTCAAAGGCTGGACAAATATTTTTATAAAACCAAAATTTGTGGATGACGCCTTTGTTGCAGTATTAGCGGCTCTTTTATTATTTTTAATTCCTTCAAAAAAAATCAAAGGCGAAAGTTTATTAATTTGGGAAGATGCTAAAAAATTACGTTACGACATTATTTTGATGTTTGGTAGTGGTTTTGCTTTGGCCTATGGATTTGAGATTTCGGGACTAAGCACTTGGTTGGCAAACAGTTTAATTGTATTAAAAGGTGTTTCGCCTATTTTTATAATTTTAGGAATTTGTATTATCGTAACAATTATTAGTGAATTTGCATCTAATATCGCCAGCATTCAATTAGCAATCCCAATAATGATTGCCTTGCAAAAAGATTTAGATTTACACCCCTTGTTATTAATGATTCCTGCTACATTTGCCGCATCTTTAGGTTTTATGTTGCCTGTAGCAACCGCAGCAAATACTATTGTTTTTGGCACCAAACAAATTCATATAAAAGATATGTTTAAAGTTGGAATTGTATTGGATGCGATTGGCATTTTATTAATTACGTTTATTTGTTATCTGTTTTTGGGGTAATTCGGCCATTAAAAAACTAAGTTTCAAAAAGAAAAGCAACAAGAATTCATGCATTTATGTGAAGCGTATCATTGTAAAAAAGATTTAGAAACGAATTGCTTTATTTCCAAAAATACATAAAATAGTTCTTAGTGTTAATTTGAGTAATTCGTGTCTAAAAAACTTTGTGTAACTTCGTGCCTCTGTGCCTTAGTGTTTAGAAAAAATGATTGTAGGAAAAAATATACATAAGAAATACGCTGATTTAGAAATTTTAAAAGGCGTTGATTTAGAAATACAACAAGGCGAAATTGTTTCCATTGTTGGCTCTTCGGGAGCTGGAAAAACTACCTTATTAACCATTTTGGGCACATTAGATAAACCAACACAAGGAGAGGTTTTAATTAACAACGAATCTGTTTTTAATTTGAGTGAGAAAAAATTGGCAGCGTTTCGTAATCAAAATATAGGTTTTGTATTTCAGTTCCACCAATTATTACCCGAATTTACAGCAATTGAAAACATCTGCATTCCTGCTCTTATTGCTAATAAAAGTAAAAAAGAAAGTGAACAGCGTGCCATTGAATTATTAGAACTGTTTAATTTAAAAGACCGTACACATCATAAACCATCTGAGCTTAGCGGGGGCGAGCAGCAGCGCGTGGCGGTAGCCCGAGCATTAATTAATAACCCCAAAGTGATTTTTGCTGATGAACCCAGCGGAAATTTAGACAGCAAAAATGCCGAAGAATTACATCAACTCTTTTTTAAATTACGTGATAGTTTTAATCAAACTTTTGTCATTGTAACACACAATGCCGATTTAGCTAAAATGGCAGATAGAACTTTAGTAATGAAGGATGGAAAAATTGTAAGTTAGAGTTATTTTCTTTCTAATAATAATTTAGCAACGTATTTTCCAACAATATCAAACTCTAAATTTATTACGCTCCCAGCTTTGATGTTTTTAAAGTTTGTGTTTTCAAAAGTATAAGGAATAATACAAACTGAAAAAGTTGTTGCTGAGCTTTGAACAACTGTAAGACTAACTCCATTAATAGTGATACTTCCTTTTTCAACAGTTACAAAATTCTTATTGTTTTCGTGTTCAAAAACAAATTCCCAGCTACCGTTTAAATTCTTTACTTCTACACAAATAGCCGTAGTATCCACGTGACCCTGAACGATATGCCCGTCAAATCTTCCATTAGCCGGCATGCAACGTTCTAAATTCACCAAGTCACCAATTGTTAGAGAAGATAAATTAGTTCGCTTTAATGTTTCGTCAATGGCAGTTACTGTGTAATTGTTTCCTTCTATTCTAACTACAGTTAAGCAAACGCCATTGTGCGCCACACTTTGATCAATTTTTAATTCGTGAGTAATGTTGCTTGAAAACGTAAAATGAACATTCGTGTTTTCATTTTCGATTTTCTCAACACGTGCTAATGTTTCTATAATTCCTGTGAACATATTTTGTGAAATTATTTAATGTCACATCGAATAAAAAATTCTGCCTCTTTGAATTTTCATATCGAGATGGTTCTCGATACAATTTTGCAGGAGGCAGGCAAAATATACTCGAACCGACATATTATTCTTTTAATAAATTTAAAATTAGACCCTCTACTTGTTGTTTAAATGCCTCATAATCTTTTCCAGTTGCAGGGCCGCTAAAGCCTGTTGTTATTTTTACAATCTGGTGTTGTTTGTTTAAATAAAGCGTGGTAGGAAAAGCCGAAATTTTATTTAAAGCTGATAAAGTTTCCGATGCCTTTTCTTTACCAATTTGTCCGGTAATTAATATCTCATAATCTATTTTAAATTTAGTCTTTAGGCGCGTTACTTGTTGTATTGCCTTATCAAAATCGTTTGTTTTTTCAAATGCTAGGGCAATTATTTCTAAGCCCTGTTTGTTGTATTGCTTATAAACTTGAGATAGATAAGCACTTTCGTCCATACAATTTGGACACCAACTCCCCATCACTTGAACAATTAAAGGTTTGTTTTCATACCTCTTGTCATTAATTGAAATAATTTTCTTTTTAAGATTCGGGAATGAAAAAGTTAATTTATCCTCTTTATTTTTTAAAAATGTTATTTCATCAGCATTGCGAAGTTTGAACTTCGGATTTTGAATTGCCTCCCAATTTTCCTCCCAATGAGACCCACTATAAAATTTACCAGTAAGTTTAGAATCACTATGTTTGGCAATAAACAAAAATGCATGACTGCCATCGAAACAGGACAAATACAATTTATTGCCATGTTTCATGCCTTCTAAATAACGATAGTCACCTGTCTCCGTTAAAAATGTACCTGTTAAAAAATCTGTTTGTTCCAAATGATGGAATACTCCAATAGCTTTACTACTATCATTTGTCCCAGGAGAAAATGTGACTTCCCAACTACCTTCAAAATAAGGGTTAGACTTTCCAGGAGCTAAATTAAAGCGGTTGGTTTGATTGTAAACAGCCTTAAAAGGGATACTGTTTTTTTCTTTTCTGTAATGATTTATCCAAACACCTATTAAAGTATCATTTTTTAAAATTGTTCTAAATTCTGTATCAAAAACAGGCATTTTAAAATTTACAGAATCTCCTTTAATGGTTATTTCATCAACTGTTATGCGCTCATCGGCATTTTTGATAATAATTACTGGCTTTTTACCATTGTATTTAACATCAAAATTAAAAGGAAGTTCAATGTTGTTTTCGGCATTTAAAACAAGTACTGCGCGATATGTACCCACTTTCAATTTTGTCGCATTTACAAAAAAACAAAAAAACAAAAAGTAAAATAAATATGTTATGCGTTTTTTATGCATTAACCTTACCGTGACTCATAGCCACTAAATTACAAATTCTGTATAATAAACGTGCTGCAACATTGGCGTCCCATTCTCCTGCAACCCCAGGAGCCACTTCATTTAAATCAAAGGCAATAATTTTGCGCCCACTTTTTACAATTTTTTCTAACAGAAATAAAATTTGCTCCACTTCAAAACCGCCTGCAACAGGCGTTCCCGTATTAGGACATAATTTGGGATCTAATCCATCAATATCAAAACTCAAGTAAATGTTTTGTGGCAATTCATTAATTACTCTGTTTACAATTCTATCCCAACTATCTCCGTTATAGTGAGCATACTTTATATCTCTGTCAAAAAATGTCTTTACTTTTGGGTTACTATTTATTAAGTTTAATTCTTCTTCACAATAGTCACGAATACCCACTTGCACTAGTTTTTCAACCTCCTTAATTTTTATAGCATTGTACATAATAGAGGCGTGGCTGAATTCAAAACCTTCGTATGCGTTTCTCAAATCTGCATGTGCATCAATTTGTAGAATGGTGAAGTTTCCAAATTTTTCGGCCAAGGCCTGCATCATGCCTAAAGGTGTACTGTGGTCTCCACCAATTAATCCCACAATTTTATTTTGATCTAAATACTGCAAACATTTTTCTTTTACCCAGCTATTCAGCCACAAACACTGCTCATGAATATGTGATGCCGATCTTTTTAATTCTTCATCATTTTCATCAGCCCCATTAGCTAATTCGTTAATATAACCCTCTGCAACTTGTCGCCATTTATCGCTTTTTCTTCTAACTTCGTCGCTAATTTCATCCATTGCAATGCCCAGTTTCCAAGCATCTTTTACAATTGGGTCGTATAAATCCACTTGATAACTCGCATCTAAAATTGCTTGAGGTCCATCAGCAGTTCCGCCTCCATAACTTACCGTTACTTCCCAAGGCACAGGAATTAAAACCGTTTCACATTCTTCTAATGAAAATGGTAAACCAAACATTCCGTCGTTTAATTGCCCAATACCATTGGGGTCAAAGTTTTTTATTTTATCTTGTTTTGTCATTGTTATTCTATTTTATTTCTAAGAAGGATAAATCATCTTGCTCAAGAAAGTGCTTTATTAAAATAAAATTTTCTCTTAATTGTTTTGCTAAATTTTCAGTTGAAGTATTTCCCATTTTTAACCAAATAATTTTTGGAGGAAAACCTTTAAGCAAAGATATATCAATAAAATCGGCATCAAACGTTACGATGCAAAAATTATTATTTTTCGCAAATTCCCAAATTTGAATGTCTGTGCTTTGCTCTAACCTTAAATCCGATAAATGTTTAGATTGGGGAAAAATATCTTCGACTTTTTTAGAAATTTTAAATGAGATATTTTCGTCAAATAATAATTTCACACTATGAAGATATTTTTAATTTGTGTTCTCTATCGGCAGCAAATGCCAAACAGGCATAAATTTTTTCGATAGATAATTGCGGGTAATCTGAAACAATTTGTTCATTTGTCATTCCAGAAGCTAACCAGCCTAAAACATCATAAACAGAAATTCTTGTTTCTTTAATACAAGGTTTTCCAAAACGGATATTAGGGTTAATAGAAATATATTCTGAATAATTCATAATATAAAGTTACGAAAAATGGCTGTATTTACAAAACTCTAACTAATTCCCAACACCGCCTGAACAAGGCCTAAATCATCAAAACTATTCGGTTTAGTGTATTTTTTGATTTTTAGTTTTTCCAATTCCTTTCCAGTAGCATCGCCCATCGCAATAATTTTTTGATGTGGCAAAATTTTATTTTTTTCTAAATAGGCTAACAGATTACTTGGGCTTGTAAAAATTAAAATATCTTTATCTTCGGCTACTTCAGCCGTATGCTTTACTGTCCAATATACATTTAAGTTAATTACATTATCTTGTTTCGGCATTTGCCATTGAAAGGTTTTTAAACTGTCTTTCGCTATTGGAAATAAAGCCTTTCCATTACCAACTTTTGCAGCGAATTGTTTGCCAATTAATTTTGTGTCTGTTCCTGAACCAATAAAATCCGCCCTATAGCCAAAGGCTCGCAATTCAGCGCTGGTACTTGCTCCAACACAACCTAATTTTACCCCTTTTTCTAATTGTGGTTTTTGTTGAAAAAAGAAGCGCGCACTATGTTTGCTACTAAAAAATATCCAGTCAGTTTTAGGTAGTTCACGAATTTTCACTTCCTTAAACTCTATTAAACTCTTTCCCTCAATGTCAAAACCCAATTTGCTTAACGCACTGTATAAATAATCCTTCTCTTTTAAATCTTTAGTAACAAACACCTTTTTAGAGGTTACTCCTTTAATTTTGTCCACTATTTCATCCGCAAAACCATCTGTGTTTAAGGTTTCAAAATACAATTGTTTTGGTTGTTTGTCCCAGCTATCTGCAACGCTTGTCCATACTTTAAAACGCAATCTGTCTTCATCATCAGGGTCAGCATCACAATAAGCGCCTAACGGCAGATGGCAGCCACCATCGAACATATTTAAAATAGTCCGTTCAATATTAATTTTTATAAGTACATCAAAATCGCTTATTTGGTCAATTACACCTAATAACTCATCATCGTCTTCGCGCGTTTGCCAAGCTAAAACGCCTTGTGCAGGTGCAGGTACAAACACTTCAGGGCTTAATTTTTCAATATGTAAATCATCTAAGTCCAACTCCAAACGTTCGATTCCAGCGGTCGCTAATAAAATTGCTTCGTATTCCCCCTTACGCAATTTTTCAATACGTGTGGGAACATTTCCTCTTAAATCAAGCAACTCCACATCGCTTCTAAATGCCAATAACTGCGATTTACGGCGTGCTGAAGAGGTTCCCACTTTTGCATGTAACTTTAAATTAAATTTTTGATTATCGTCAACACATTCTTTTCTAATCAACAATGTGTCGCTAGGGTCTTCACGTCTGCTAACGCCGGCAATGATTAATCCATAAGGATTAGTAGTGGGTAAATCTTTATGAGAATGCACTGCTAAATCAATAGTTTTAGCTAACAGCTCGTCTTCCAATTCCTTTGTGAAAAAACCTTTTCCCTCCAATTTATCAAAACTTGTGTTCCATTGTTGGGAACGGTCGCCATTTGTAGTAATAATTTTTATTTCTACTTCTTGTCCTATATTTTCAAGTAAGTTTTTAGTGTAATTTGCCTGCCATAATGCTAATTCACTACCTCTTGTTCCTATAATAATTTTACGTGCCAAAATTCTAATTTTTTATGCTAAAAATTCTTCGATACAAGTATAAATAAAATTTAGCTGATTTTTAGTGATAACATAAGGCGGAAGTATATAAAAAATGTTACCAAGCGGCCGCAATAAAATACCCTTTTTCAAAAAATAATCGGCAATGTTTTGAGAAGCATTATTTAAATAATGCGTGTGTTCTTCTGTTTTTAATTCAAAAGCTATAATGGTTCCCAAAACTCTTATCTCCTTAAGCTTTGAATGGTTTTGCATTTTCAATTTAAAAGCCACATGCCCCTTAGAAATTAATTTTATATTCTCCTCTGTTTCCTTTCTTTCTAAAACATCTAAACTTGCCAAGGCGGCGGCGCAAGCAGTTGGGTTGGCCGTATAGCTATGTCCATGAAAAAATGTTTTTGTTTTATCTTCTGTTACATAGGCTTCGTAAATAAACTGCGAACAGCTTGTAACACCTAAGGGCATATACCCTCCTGTTAATCCTTTGCTTAAACAAATAATATCGGCTTTGTTTTTTAAATGATTGTTTGCGAAAAAAGTTCCGGTTCGTCCAAATCCAGTCATAACCTCATCTGCAATCGTTATAACGTTACGCTCCTTGCAGAGCAGAATCAATTCATCTAAAAGTTCTGCACTATAGATCATCATGCCCGCCGCACCTTGTATTAATGGTTCAAAAATAAAGCCCGCAATGTTATGATTATCAAACCACAATTTGAGTGTTTCTTTTATTTGTTCTATGTTTTCGGGGGTCGGTAGTGGAATGTGAGCCACATTAAACAGTAAATTTTCGAACGCATTGTTAAACACGTTACGTGCTCCAACACTCATACTGCCAAAGGTATCGCCGTGGTAGGCATTTTCAAAAGCAATAAATGTCGTTTTTTGCTCTCCTTTATTGTGCCAGTATTGAAGTGTCATTTTTAACGCTACCTCAACAGAAGTGCTACCATTGTCGGAATAAAATAGTTTTGATTGGTTTTCAGGAAGATGTTGCAATAAACGTTCTGCAAGTTGAACTGCTGGTTTATGAGTGAAATCAGAAAAAATAGAATGTTCCAAAGAAAATAATTGCTCGCTTACTTTTTGAGAAATGTAAGGGTGGCAATGTCCATGCAAATTAACCCACCAACTACTTATGGCATCAATATATTTATTTCCTTTATCGTCGATTAAATAAACGCCTTCGCCCTTAATAATGTTTATGTTAGGCTTGGCATTTAATTGATGTGTAAATGGATGCCATACGAATTGTTTGTCCTTTTCTGAAATATCCATTTTTAATTTTCAAATAATTTTAGGTCAATTTTTTCTGAAAGATGTAGCACTGTTTCCCTGGATATTTCCGTCACCTCCGGAATCTCAGCTATAATAGGTAATTCAGCATAATTAATAATCGACATTCTAACTTCCCTATCAAAACTACCTATCAAAATCATACCTTTTACTTCAAAACCATTCTTCACTAAATAATCAATACTTAGTAATGTATGATTAATACATCCTAAATAATTTCTGACTACCAAGATTATTTCTGCTTCAAAAAAAGTAGCCATATCAATCACAAAATATTGCTCATTTAAAGGGACAAGGATTCCGCCTGCGCCTTCAATAATCAGGGTGTTCTCTGTCATTGGTATCTCCATCGACTCCATAACAATTTTGTAACCGGCAATCGCTGCAGAAAGGTGAGGCGATACAGGATCTTCAAAACAATATTCTTCTGGATGAACAGTACTTTTTTCGTTTGAAATTAAAGAGGCAACACTTCCTTTATCAGTACCATCTATTGTGCCACATTGTATGGGTTTCCAGTAATCGGCTTTTAATGCTTCCGTTAAAATTGCTGAAACAACCGTTTTCCCGACGTCGGTACCAATACCTGTTATAAAATACTTTTTCATAATCAGCTTGATAATTGTTCAATTAAAAAATCAATTTCTTTTTTTGTATTAAAAGCATGCAGACAAAATCTTACACGTTCTGTTCCTTCTTTTACTGTAGGGCTTTTAATTGCCTTCGCATAAATGTTATTTTCTGCTAACATGATTTCTAAATCGTCAACTTTTTTGTTATCACCAATAACCAGACATTGAATCGCACTACTACTTTTTATTAGATTACTTAGACGTGTTGTTTTAGAAAGAAAATACGAAATGTTTGAATGTAATTTTTCAAACATATCCGTTTCATTAAGTAATTTATAAGCTCTATTTATAGCATCGATGCTGTGTTTTGGAAGGGCTGTTGTGTAAATAAACGAACGCGCAAAATTTATTAAATAATCTCGTAAACTAATTGATCCTACAACTGCAGAACCATGACAGCCCATGGCTTTTCCAAAAGTATAAACCCTGGCAAAACAATCATTTTCAATACCAAATTGATTGCAAAGTCCTGAACCGTTAGTGCCAAAAACACCAATAGCATGGGCTTCATCCACAATTAAAAAAATTGCATTTTCATTTTTAATTAATTCTACTATCGCTTTTAAGGGTGCAGCATCGCCATCCATCGAATAAATGCTCTCAACAGCAATGTATATGTTTTGAAAGTCCTTTTTATGTCTTTCAATTAAGTCCTTTAACGCATTTACATCATTATGTTTAAATTTATAATGCTTGGCGTGGCTTAATCGAATGCCATCGTAAATACTGGCGTGAATAAACTCATCGTAAATCACTAAATCGCCTTTTTGGGGGACACATGAAAACAAACCAAGATTTGCATCGTAACCTGAATTAAAAATTAAAGCACTTTCTGCCGAATGAAATGTTGCTATCTTTTTTTCTACAGCTTCAATATATTCTGAGTTTCCGGAAATTAAGCGTGAACCGGTAGAACCTTCGGGTTGATAATGGTCGATTGACGATTGATTGTTTTGACTAACGTCTTGCGACTTATGACTATTGACCAATTTAGAAAATCCCAAATAGTCATTGCTACAAAAATCAATGGATGGAAAGGTTGTTTTCAATTGCCTAAACAACCCATTTTGTTTTCTGTTGTCAAGAGCTTGCTTTATACGGTCAGGATTTTTATTCGATAGCATTAATGTGTTACCTCTTCCAACTTATCAGCAAACGATTTTTTTGGTGTGAGTCCTAATATTTTAAACATTTCCATGTCTTCATTATATTTTGGATTTGGAGTAGTTAATAATTTTTCGCCTGCAAAAATAGAATTAGCTCCTGCCATAAAACAAAGTGCTTGACCTTCCATGCTCATACTTAAACGACCTGCACTTAAACGTACCGCCGTTTTTGGTAATACAATTCTTGCAGTTGCAATCATGCGCACCATATCCCAAATTGGCACAGGGGGCTGTTCTTCTAACGGAGTTCCTTCAACAGCCACCAAGGCATTTATTGGCACACTTTCAGGTTGAGGACGCAATAAACTTAAGGTATATAACATTCCTATTCTATCCTCTGCGGTTTCTCCCATCCCAATAATTCCACCTGAACAAACTGTTAATCCAGCTTTACGCACATTGTTAATAGTGTTTAATCGATCATCAAATTTTCGTGTAGAAATAATATTATTGTAATTTTCTTCAGACGTATCAATATTGTGATTGTAAGCATAAAGACCAGCTTCGGCTAATTTCTTTGCTTGTTCTTCAGTTACCATTCCCAAGGTAGCGCATACTTCAAGGCCTTTACTATTAATCACCTTCACCATGCTTAAAACCTTATCGAAGTCTTTATTGTCACGTACTTCACGCCATGCAGCACCCAAACACATTCGACTTGCTCCACCAGCTTTTGCATTATCTGCACATTCGCTTACCTCTTTTACATCCATTAATTTGTGAACCTTCACCTCTGTATTGTAACGTGCGGCTTGAGGACAATACGCACAATCTTCGGGGCAACCACCTGTTTTAATGGATAAAAGTGAGCTGATTTGAACTTCGCCTAATTTGTGATTTTGTTTATGCACTTCAGAGGCTCTGGTAATTAATTCTAATAATGGAGTGTTATATACTTCTAAGATTTCCTCTTTAGTCCAGTCTTTAATCATGATTAAATGGTATAATAAACAAATGTAATAATTTTAATTTGTAGTTTTTAAGTATTTACTTAGTTTTTTTAGAGCTAGCAATGCCATACAGCATCCAAATGAATTAGCGAAAAAATCAAGCCAATCGCCACTACGGTGGCTAAAACACCTCGCTTGCATAATTTCTAAAAGCCCTCCGTATAAGACAGATAGTGCAAAATAACTGATAATTATCATTTTGCTTTGATTGTATTTAATGGCAACAATAAATAATAAGGTGCACAAAATGAAAAAAATGGAAGCGTGAACAAACTTGTCAAAACTCAATAATTCTAACCAATTGGTAGAAGGGATATATTGTCCGGGAGTAGCGCATAAAATAAAAATTATTGTCGCCCAAACTATGGAAAATAAAATTGAATATTTTAAAAGAACTTTTTTCAACAATAAAAAACCCTTTCTTTAACTATTAAAGAAAGGGCCTGCTTTTTTAATTTATAATTTAAGCGCCAATTAATTTTTTATAATCTTCAACGCCCAATAATTCGCTTATTTGAGAAGAGTTAGTGATTTTTAATTTTATCATCCATCCTTTTCCATAAGGATCTGCGTTTACGCTTTCGGGAGCAGAATCAATATCTTTGTTCACTTCTAAAACCTCGCCAGTTAAAGGCATGAATAAATCACTAACGGTTTTAACTGCTTCAACTGTTCCAAAAACTGCTTCTTTATCCACTGTTTCGCCAATGGTATTAACGTCTACGTAAACAATATCTCCCAATTCGCGTTGTGCAAAATCGGTAATGCCAACTGTAGCAATATCACCTTCAATCTTAACCCATTCGTGGTCTTTTGTATATTTTAAATCTGCAGGAAAATTCATAGTTTTTAATTTTAAAGTTACAAATGTAATTGTTTGTTTTAATTTTAAAATTTTTTCTTTGTTTTTTGGCTAAAAAACTAAAATAATAATTTTTTTACCTAAACATTGGCATTTCAAATAAAACCTTAAATTTGGAGCAATTATTTATCCTAAAGCATTATGAACATACACGAGTATCAAGGTAAGAGTATATTAAAAAGTTTTGGTGTGGTTATTCAAGAAGGTGTCGTTGCCGAAACCCCAGAACAAGCTGTAGCTGCTGCAAAACAAGTTATGGACACTTATAAGTGTGATGGCGTTGTGATTAAGGCACAGATTCACGCAGGTGGACGCGGCAAAGGCGGTGGAGTAAAATTTGCGCCAAATTTAGATAAGGTGAAAGAAATTGCTTCAAACATTATTGGCATGCATTTAATTACACCGCAAACTAGTGCCACAGGCAAATTAGTTAGCAAAGTATTAGTGGCACAAGATGTGTATTATGGCAAAAAAGAGGATATTAAAGAATTTTACATGAGTGTTTTACTTGACCGTGCAAAAGGACGTAATACAATAGTATACAGCACTGAAGGAGGTATGGATATTGAGCATGTGGCAGAGCATACTCCTGAAAAAATATGGAAAGAAGAAATTGATCCCCGCGTTGGCTTACAAGCTTTTCAAGCTCGCAAAATAGCATTTAATTTAGGCTTGAGCGGCAATGCCTTCAAAGAAATGACAAAATTTGTCGCTTCATTATACAAGGCTTACGATAGTATTGATGCTAGCTTGTTTGAAATTAACCCTGTTTTAAAAACCAGCGATGACAAAATTATTGCTGTAGATAGTAAAGTAAGTTTTGATGACAATGGGTTGTTCCGTCACAAAGATTATGAAGCTATGCGAGATGTAACAGAAGAAAATCCAATAGATGTTGAAGCGCGTGAAGCTGAGTTAAATTATGTTCAATTAGACGGTAATGTGGGTTGCATGGTAAACGGTGCCGGTTTGGCAATGGCTACCATGGATATTATTAAATTAAGTGGTGGAGAACCTGCTAACTTTTTAGATGTTGGCGGAACTGCAAATGCTGAACGTGTAGAAAAAGCATTTAGAATTATTTTAAAAGACAAAAATGTAAAAGCTATTTTGGTTAATATTTTTGGTGGCATTGTGCGTTGCGACCGTGTGGCACAAGGGGTGGTTGACGCATACAAAAATATGGGCAATATTACCGTTCCGATTATTGTTCGTTTACAAGGCACAAACGCCGATATTGCTAAGAAATTAATTGATGATAGTGGTTTAAAAGTTTATTCTGCTATTGAGTTTAGTGAAGCTGCGGCATTAGTAAATAAATTAATAAAAGGTAATTAAAAAAATTATATCTTTAAACAATGAAAAAATCAAGTTTATTTTTTTTATCAGCAGTAACCGCTTTAACTTTTACTAGTTGTGGTGGTGGAGAAAAAACTGAAGAAGTTGAAACAACCGATTCTGTAAAAGTTGAAGAAGCAAAAACAAATCCAGTTTCTGAGACTTTCTTTCAGGTGCCTTCGCCAGGCGAAATGCTTACATTCATTAAAATGGTAGGTGGCACAAAAAACAAAAACACCTCGTTTTTAAACCCTACTAGCAATAATAAAAATTATACCGATGCAAAAGCAAAGGCTATAAATTTTGGTATTTACAGTTGCGATTTAAGCTACTGTAGTATTTTTGAAATCGGTTCAGAGGCTTTAAAGTATTTTGGAACTGTAAAAACTTTAGGCGATCAAATTGGCGTTTCTACTGCTATAAGCCCTGATATTTTAAAACGTTTACAAAACAATTTGGGGTCTTCCGACTCATTAGCCGTAATAACCGATGATGTTTATTTTTCATCTTTTGAAACTTTAGAAGATGGTAAACAAGGTCCTACATTGGCTTTAGTAGTTGCTGGTGGTTGGATTGAGAGTATTTTTATTGCAACCAATTTAGCTAAATTTGAACCGAATAGCCCTGTTATTGAGCGTTTAGCAGATCAAAAATACACCTTAGAAAACTTAATTGAGTTTTTAAAAAAACATGAGTCAGACGCAAATGTTGCGGCGGTAAAAGCAGACTTTGATGCTTTATTAGTTGAGTTTAACAAAATAACTGAAAAAGATGCAGAAGCCAATAAAACAAAAGACAGTAAGACTAAAATGCTTGGTGGTGGTAAACAACTAGTAATTACTGAAGAAGCTTACAAATCAATTGTAGAGAAAATAAAAACTATTCGTAATTCATACACATTAACTAAATAAAATTAAGGCTATGAAGTATATTGTAACAATTATTTTAACCGTATTAATAGGCACTTCTGCTTTCTCGCAAGCAGGCGTTTGCGGTAACTTTCATAAAAAGTATTGTATATTAGAAAAAGACAAAGGAGCTAAGTGGCAATACAATGCACAAAGCAAAAGCGGTTTATTTAATCAAGGAATGGTTAGTAAATTACGATGTGTAATTTACAAGGGTATGGATTATCGTATTTCTGTTTGTTGTGAAACAACAACTTTAGGAGATAAAGTTAACTTCAAAATATACGATTCTCGTACAAATGAGTTGTTATTTGATAATACTGCTGCCGAAAACACACAAATATTTGAATTTCAAAGCATTAGTACTCGTCAATTAGTAATTGAAGTAGTAGTGCCTCAAGGTGCAACCGAAAAAGACAAACATAAATCTGCAGATGCTGCTTGTGTAGGTCTGTTATTAGAACATAAAGTAACCGACAAACAAGGGTTTTCGCAATACTAAACTCTTACAAAATTTTTAAAAAGGTTGTCAAAAAAACATTGACAACCTTTTTTATTTCTATTTATGAATAAACTTGTTTTTATATTTCTATACTTATTTGCTCTAAATTTGATTTCACAATCAACTCTTGATTATAGATTATTAAAATCTATAAATTCTGGCGAAATGCCATGTTGGGATAAAACCATGAAAGGCGTTTCGTTTTCTGTATATCCAATTATGCCTTTAAGCGTGATTGGCATATGGAGTAATGGCTATTTCACAAAAAACGAAGCAATGATGCGCAACGGATACAAGAGTGCAATTACAATTGGGCTTGCTTTAGCTACTACAACCGGATTAAAATATGTAGTAAACAGAACTCGGCCATTCGCGCGCTATCCAAACGATATCATTCAACGCGACCTTGTTGGACCTTATTCTTTCCCAAGTGGACATACCACAGCTGCCTTTGCAACAGCAACTGCCATTAGTTTTAGTTACAAAAAGTGGTACCTTGTCCTGCCTTCATATGCCTATGCGGGATTTGTTGGTTACTCCAGAATGCGCCTAGGAGTGCATTATCCGAGCGATGTTTTAGGCGGTGCTATAATAGGTATTGGAGCAGGTTTATTAACTTGGAAACTCGATAAATTGCTTAATAAAAAGTAAGTTGCTTAGCAAATTAGCTTAATACCAAAATCAAAATAAAATACTATTTTTGATTATCTATATTTTTAGTTCATGAAATTTTTGTTTTCATTTATTCTTTTTATTTTATCAAATTTTGTTTTAAGTGGTACAGAAGAAACAAAAACTTTACTACTAAATAAAGACGAATATAAATATTTAGAATCTAAAAACTTACTTGTGTCAGAGGCTATAAAAAACGCTTTTGGAACGCCAAATAAACAGAACAACTATTCTATAGACATAAATCAAGTTGACGCATGGAATTCAAAAGTAACTGAGTTTAGATATTACCCGGGCATAAATGGCGATAACAAAAAATCATTATTAAATTCAAGTGTTAATAACACCAAAGAAAATATAATTATAAAACTTCGGGTAAGTGTTAATACAAAAAACTCAAATTTAAACTCAATCATTCTGCCCTATCTAGATGAGAAAAATTCTTTTATCCTCAACGTTGTTGTAATTGGCGATAACCGCATTTTTGTCTCAGAGTCAAAAAATAAAATCGATTTTTTTGACATTATTGATAATCAAAGTTTTGCAGATAATGCTTTTAAAAGTTTTTTCGGCGAAAATCCAAAAAAAATGAACTATAACATTGCCTTTAATAAAACAAAGGCGTGTTTGGTTAAAAACATTTTAAGTGGCGTTTGTAATGAAGATTTTGAATTAAACAAAACCACTTCAAATTATTTAAAATTTTCTGAAAAAATTACTTCTCCAGAATACAGTGCCATGTATATTTTGTTTGATTTACCTATCATAAGAGGCAGCTCCAATTTAAACGATAAAATTGAAGAGTCTTTGATAAAAGAAACTGATGGCACCGAACACTTAAAATTTTATTTCTGTATTCCTAAAGATAATTTAAAAGCTAGGAAAAAGAAAGCGCTTGAAATAGAAGGCAAAATTTTATCAAGCACAAAAACAGCAGTCAAAAATTTAGTGGTGTATTTGCGCGACGGCTTTAATACAGTTGTTAACTCTCAAACAACTAATCAAGAAGGGTATTTTAAGTTTGATAAATTGCAAGAAGGAGCCTCCTATAGTTTATATATTGATAATTCGAGCAAAGAGGAAAGTCTTTTTTTAGCAACCAAAAAAGATAAAATTATTGGTGAATTTAAAAAATCAGATATTGGTTTTGAATACAGATTGTTGGATGTAGAAATTACCCAAATGAGTACCGTAGAGGATATTGATCCTTCAGAAGAATTTAAATCAACCATAAAAGGTAAAATGGTTTCGGTTACAGATAAAGTTAACCCTATTAAAGAACAAACCATTGAATTAAAAAATGCCTATAACAAAGTTCTGCAGACTAAAAAAACAGATAAAGAAGGTTATTTTGAGTTTAATGGCATTAATCCCAAAGAAAATTATTCTATTGAATTACCCGATTATAAAGAAACTGTTAAAAACGAAAAAGTGTATTTGGCTACTACCAAAAACGAATTGGTGACTCAATTTACTAAAAACGCTGCTGGCAAATTTTCGTATAAAATGTTACCCGTAGATATTTCATACTTATCAAATATGCAAGAAGAAGATGTTGAAATGACATTTAACATTCAAAAAAAATTAAACGAAAACGATATTGTAATTAGAGATTTTATTTATTTTGATCTGAACTCTTATAACCTTTCTTCTCAATCCATAGCTACGCTTGATAAAATTTCAAAAATCATCAGTCAAAATCCTCTATACAAACTTGAAATTATTTCGCATACGGATTGCAGAGGCGAGGCCACTGAAAATTTGAAATTATCTCAAAAACGTAGCGAATCTGTAATGTTGTATTTTCTAAAAAAAACTATCGACCCTAAACGATTAAAACCTATTGGTATGGGCGAATCAAAACCCCTAAATTCTTGTGTAGATGGTAAAGCTTGCCTTGAAGATGAGCTTAAAATGAACCGTAGGACTGAGTTTAAATTTTATAAATAAGAATTTTAAGTAACTAAAACTTAAACATATCCGCCACCAAACCAGGAATAATGCCAATTACGAGTGTTACAATTGTAGTTAAAACAATAACCATGGTTTGAGACATTTCTACTTTTATTTTCTGAGTTTCCACTTCCTGATCTTTAAAATACATAGCTATTATTACTTTTAAATAATAATAAGCACCTACGGCCGACGTAATTACTGCTAATATTAATAGCCATTTATACGGTGTACCAATCATAGCTGTAAACACAAAATATTTAGCAAAAAACCCTGATGTAATTGGAATTCCGGCCAATGATAACATTGCAACCGTCATACAAAAAGCCATAGCAGGATTACGCTTTGCTAAACCATTAAATGCTTCAATATTTTCATTACCATTTCGAGAAACGTTATATACAATTCCAAAAGCAGCTATACTTCCAAAGCTGTAGGCCAAAGAATAATAGACAATTGCATCGACAGATAAATTACTGCGAACATTTGCCAGAATAACCATTAACATGAATGCCGCATGACTAATACTCGAAAACGCCAACATACGTTTTACATTGCTTTGCATAGCCGCAGAGAAGTTAGCAATAATTAAGGATAAAGCAACCACAACTGCTAAAATACCTGTCCAAACTTCGCTTACACCAGCAAAGCCAACCATAAATAAACGTAGAAAAGCCGCAAACGCAGCAGTTTTTACAACCGTACTCATTAGAGCTGTAATAAGCGTTGGCGAGCCTTGATAAACATCTGGTGCCCAAAAATGAAACGGAGCAGCACTTACTTTAAAACACATAGCGATTAATATCATCACTACACCCACATAAAAAAACAATGGTAATGATGCTGTGTTCTGGCTAATGAAACTTCTTATTTGCATAATATCAAAGCTACCCGTTGCGCCATAAACCAAAGCAATACCAAATAATAAAAATCCACTGGCAAACGACCCCATAATTAAATATTTAAAACCGGCTTCGTTACTTTTTATGTCTTTCTTTTTACTGGCTGCTAGTACATATAAAGGAATACTCATAATTTCTATTCCCAAAAACAAAGTCGTCATGTTTTTAAATGAAGTTAGCATTAACGCACCTACTAAAGCAAACAACACTAAGGCAAAGTGATCAACCGTATTATTATCTTCTTCAAAATAATCATTTGCTAAAATAAACCAAAAAAATGCCGTGGCTATAATAATTCCGGAAAAAGCAATTCCCATTTTGTCAAACGCAATCATATTATCAAAATAAGAAATACTCAAGCCGTTATTCCACTCCATAAAATTAAAAGCATAAGCAGCCACTATACCTAATAGAACTATAGGCAATAATAGTTTTTTAAACTTAAAAATTTCGGCTAACATGGCTATGATGCCTAAACCGCTAATTATAAAAAGACCTTTCATATACTAATTAATTAAAAATTAAAAATTAAGGATTAAAGATTTTTCGTGTCTTAAACTATTAATTATCAATTTACTTTTATTTTAAATTCGTTAAAAATATTTTCACACTTTCTTCTGCAATATCATTTAGTGGTTTAGGATAAATACCAAATACTAAAATAACAATACACACAATGTATAACACCCACTTATCTGAAGAAGCAAGCGAACCAAATGCAATCTGCGAATCTCTTCTTTCTCCTAACATTATATTTTGATAACTACGTAACATATATATGGCACCTAATATCACCGTTAATCCTGCCACCGCAGCCACCCAGGATTTATATTGATAAATACCGTTAATTAATAAAAATTCGCCGACGAATCCATTTGTTAATGGTAATGCAACTGCCCCTAAAACAATAATTAAAAATAAAACGGCAAAATTTCCATTCATGCTTCTAATGCCGCCTAATTTATCAGTATCTCGAGTTCCGGTGTGGCGGAATAAAATATCCGCAACTAAAAATAATCCCACAACGCTTACACCGTGAGCTAACATTTGCATCAATGCACCTTGAATACCTTGCTGATTGCCAGACAACATACCTGCCGAAATTAAACCAACGTGCGCAATCGAAGAATAAGCAATTAAACGTTTGTAATCTTTTTGAACAATGGCAATGCACGAGGCATAAACGATACCGACAACAGATAATCCGATAGCCGTTGCGCCCCACTTTTCTAATCCAAGAGGAACAATTGGTAATAACCATTTTATAACCCCAAAAGTTCCCATTTTTAACATAATGCCTGAAAGCAACATGGTACCTTGTGTTGGAGCGTTTACATAAGTATTAGGCTGCCATGTATGTAAAGGGAAAATTGGCATTTTAATAGCAAATGCAATAAATATTAACCAAAATACTGCACTTTGCTGAATTTCGGTTAAACTTCTGCCAGCAGTATATAAATCGTTAATGGCCCATGATTTTAGTCCATCAACATTTGTGTGATTGTAAAGATATATTAATCCCACCAACATAAACAATGAACCGAACAATGTATATACAAAAAATTTAAAAGTGATTGCTCCTCTGTTTTCTCCTCCCCATAATAAACAAATAAAGTAAATTGGTATTAATGCTAATTCCCAAAACACATAAAACAAAAATCCGTCATTAGCTGTAAATACGCCAATCAAAGCCATTTGCATAACAAATATTAGTCCGTAAAAATTATGCGCATTATTGTAGTGGTTTTGAAATGACGATAAAATAATAAGAGGCACTAAAAAAGTAGTTAACAACACCATTAATAAACTCATGCCGTCGATTCCAACATTAAAGTGAATACCTAAAGATTGCACCCAAGCTACATCAAACCATAATTGACAAGCATCTGGGTTGTGTTTGTATAAAGCAAATATTCCTAAAGCAATAACAAACTCAGCAATTGAAAAGCCAAGGGCAATAGTTTTTGATGCTTTGCTTTTTGCTAAAAACAATGTTAAAGCGGCAAGTAGCGGAAATCCTATTAATAAAAGTGTTAACATAAAAATCTGAAATCTATTTCATTAAAAAAGTTAATAATACAATAAACACAATGCCCATTACCATGCTGATAACATAAAACCCAATGTTACCTTGTTGTGCCAAACGAACAACAGAACCAATTGACTTCACTAAAATTCCAACTCCATTTACCATTCCATCAACAATTTGTAAATCGAAAAATTTATAAAAAGCAGTTGAAATCGCATCTAACGGTTTACGAATTAGCATATCGTAAATTTCGTCAACGTAATATTTATTATAAATAAGCTTTTGCCATTTCTTTAATTGTTCTTCTTTTTCAACCGGCAATACCTTGTGTTTCATATAAAGTGTGTACGCAAAGAAAAATACAGCCGCAGCAGATGCAACAGCCAAACCCATCAAAGTCCACTCCGTTTCGTGTGATAAAAGACTTGGATTTTTAATTTTTATGACTTCATCCAAATTATGATGCATCCAGTTAGGTAAACCCCAAAACTCGGGTAAGCCCAATACGCCACCAATAACTGACAAAGCTGCTAATACTACCAAAGGAAACGTCATACTTGGGGGCGACTCGTGCAGGTGATGTTCCTGGGCATGGGTGCCTCTGAACTTTCCAAAAAACACTATAAATAGCATGCGGAACATATAAAATACAGTAAGCATAGAAGCGATCATCCCTAATAACCAAAGTATTTTGCTGTGTTCATAAGTATGAGCTAAAATCTCATCTTTACTAAAAAACCCACTAAATGGTGGAATACCGCTAATCGCAATCGTTCCTAGTAGCATGGTAATAAATGTTATTTTAATTTTACCACTTAAACCACCCATTTTACGAATATCTTGTTCGCCACCCATGGCGTGTATAACCGAACCCGCTCCCAAAAATAAAAGTGCTTTAAAAAATGCGTGTGTAGTTACATGAAAAACAGATGAACTAAATGCACCAACTCCTAATCCTAAAAACATTAACCCCAATTGTGAAACTGTAGAATAAGCCAATATTTTTTTAATATCGTTTTGTAATAAACCGATGGTTGCAGCAAATAAAGCTGTTAGAACGCCCACAACGGCAACGGTTTGACTAGCTAACTCACTCATTGAATAAAACACATTTGAACGCACAACCATAAAAATACCCGCCGTTACCATGGTAGCGGCGTGAATTAAAGCAGACACCGGCGTTGGACCAGCCATGGCATCTGGTAGCCATGTATATAAAGGTAATTGTGCCGACTTACCCATTGCGCCAATAAATAATAACAAAGCAATTGCGGAGATAGTTCCTGTGCTTGCTGTTCCTGCCTTATCAAATACTTCCGTATAAGAAATACTTCCAAATGTTGTGAAGATTAAAATAATACCAAGTAAAAATCCTAAATCACCGATACGGTTCATAATAAAAGCTTTTTTAGCTGCATTGTTGTAAGCCGTATTTTTAAACCAAAAACCAATCAATAAATAAGAACACAATCCTACTCCTTCCCAACCAACAAAAGTGATTAAGTAGTTGTTGCCTAATACTAATAACAACATAAAAAACACAAATAAATTTAAGTAAGTAAAGAAGCGCGAGAACCCTTCGTCTTCGTGCATGTATCCTATTGAATAAACGTGAATTAAAAATCCAATTCCTGTAATAATTAATAAAAACAAGGATGATAAAGAATCAAATAAAAATTCAAATGGAATTTTAAGCATGCCAGAGTTAATCCAAGAAAACACATTAATTACATTTTCTTTTTGGTGACTTCCCTGTAATTCAATAAATGCCAACACAGAAACTATAAACGAAGCCAAAATAGCTACTGCGGCTATACTTCCACTTAACCCTTTACTAATTTTTTTACCAAAAAACCCATTTATTAAAAATCCTAATAATGGAAAGAGTGGTACTAATGCTATTAATTTTATCATATACAACTATTATGCGTGTTCAATATTTTTTTAATTTTTTAAATTGCTTAGTAAATCTGTATCAATACTCTTTACATTACGGTAAATCATACTTAAAATAGCTAACCCAACCGCCACCTCAGCAGCTGCAACGGCCATAATAAAAAACACAAATACTTGTCCGGCTGCATCATGATGCAAAGTACTGAACGACACCAACAATAAATTAACCGCATTAAGCATTAACTCAATACACATAAAAATTATAATAGAATTGCGACGCGCCATAACACCAACTGCCCCAATAATAAATAACACTGTACTTAACAGTAAATAATAGTTTATTGAAATTCCGTTTATCATGTTTTTATTTTATATCTTTTTTACCAATCATAATTGATCCTACTAATGCTGCCAATAAAAGAATACTGGCAATTTCGAATGGAAACAAAAAATCTTTAAATAACACCTTGCCTAAATTTTTTACCAAGCCAATTTGACTAGCACCATAACTTTGCAATTGTAATTGCTCGGTACCTTTTAATGACCCAACTAAAACAAATAATAATAACCCGCCAGCAACACCTGCTATAATTTTAGTTAACCAGGTACGTTGCGGTTCGGTATCCTGATTCAAGTTCATTAACATAATAACGAATAAAAAGAGTACCATAATTGCTCCTGCATATACTACAATGTGAACGATTGCTAAAAATTGTGCGTTTAGTAACAAGTAATGGCCTGCCATACAGAAAAAGGTCATTACCAAATATAAAACGCTGTTAACAGGGTTGCGACTAAACACTACCATTAATGCAAACATGATTGCAAGGAATGATAGTATTCCAAAAAGCCATTGTGTAATTGTGTATCCTAACATATTTTTCAATTAGTCAATTAGTCGATTAGTCAATTCGATAATTGTATGTTTTTTATTTTTATTCGTTTATAATAACTTGGCTAATTGACTCATTGCCAAATTACCTAATTTTATTTAATGCTTATTATCAATTTGTTTTCCGGTCCAAAGTGTGTTATGTTTCAAACCAGGTGTTTTTTTGAATTCTGCTACCTGTAAGGTTTGACGCTTAGTTACATCAATTCGTTTATCAACTTTTTCTACCAACTTGTTTTTGCCATACACAAAATCTTCACGTTCAAATTCTACATCAACAATTCTATCGGTTAAAAATATAGCTTCTTTTGGGCAGGCTTCTTCACACAAACCACAAAAAATACAGCGTAACATGTTTATTTCATATGTTTTGGCATATTTCTCTTCGCGATACAATCCCTCTTCTCCCTTTTTACGTTCCGCACTTTCCATGGTAATAGCTTCTGCAGGACAAGCCAGTGCACATAAACCACATGCAGTACAACGCTCTGCTCCATTTTCATCACGTTTTAAAACGTGTTGTCCACGATAAACAGCAGCAATTGGACGAGTTTCGGTTGGGTATTTAACTGTAGCTCTACGCTTAAACAAGTGGCTACCAGTAATCATCATACCTTTTATAATACCAGGTAGATACATTTTTTCGGCAGCACTTTGCACTTTATTGGATACTACTTTGCTTCTATTAGTTAATTGCATTTTCTTTATATTTTAAATAATGAAACAGCGGCAAGTATTAACAGAAAATATATTTCTGCTCCTTCTAATAATCCCATTACTATTTTAAATCCTTTTTTAAGCATTTATTAAAAATGTATGTTTCCTCTAATATATTCTTGAACCACTGTATATAATAAGTTAAAAAGAGATAATGGTAATAATATTTTCCAACCCAAGTTCATTAATTGGTCGTAACGGAAACGTGGTAAGGTCCAGCGAATCCACATAAATACACAAATAAATATTACAATTTTAGTGAAGAATGCTCCAAAACCAATTAATGAAATCCAGATAGATCCTTCTTGCAAGCCCATTGCATGATACAATTCTTGTGCAAATGGAAAATTGTATCCTCCAAAGTAAAAGGCACTCATTACTGCCGAAGAAATAAACATATTAATATATTCAGCAAATAAAAACAATCCTAATTTCATTGACGAATACTCTGTATGATAACCCCCAACCAATTCTGCCTCACATTCAGGCAAATCAAATGGCGCGCGATTAGTTTCTGCCAAAGCACAAACAAAAAATATTAAAAATCCTAAAGGTTGCCAAACAATATTTGCAACACCTGCATCTTGCTGCGCAACAATTTCTCGTAAGCTAAGCGTTCCGCCACAAGTAATAATTAAGGCGATAACCGAAATGCCCATTGCAATTTCGTAGCTAATCATTTGACTCGATGCACGAATAGCTCCTAACAAAGCGTATTTATTATTAGAAGCCCAACCACCTATCATAATACCGTAAACACCAATAGAAACAACACCAAATAAATACAGTACACCAATATTAATATCTGTAATTTGAAATGAAAATGTTTTACCGCTTGATGTGATAATGTCTTTACCCCAGGGAATAACAGAACCTGTCATCAATGCGGTCATCATAAATAAGCTAGGTCCTAAAATAAATAAGAAACGATTAGAAACATTTGGAATAATTTCTTCTTTAAAAAACATTTTACCCCCATCAGCTAATGGTTGCAATAAACCTTTTGGCCCAGCTCTATCTGGTCCTACCCTATCTTGCAATAGGGCAGAGAACTTACGTTCCCATAAAGTTGCATAAGCCGCAACACCCAACGAAATGGCGAAAACGATAATACAAAGTATTAATTTATATATTAAAAAAGATATCATATTCCTTAAGGTTTTTTATCAATTGGTATAAATCCTAATGCTTTTTGTTCTTTTAATGCTTTTAATTTTAACTCATTTAAGTGGTTGTAATGGTTTTGCGATATTACAGAATTTCTCTGAATTTGCGAAGGACCTTCAATTACCCAATCACTTGTTTTTTTATGATCGTAACGGCAACTGTTGCAAATAAAATCTTCTACCTCATCCCATTGGTCTTTGCGAGCTGTAACACGAACCACCTCTTCGCCTTTTAACCAAACACGTGTTTTTCCACTACATTTATCACATTTACGGTGTGCATCCATTGGCTTTGAGAACCACACACGTTGTTTAAATCGAAACGTTTTATCGGTTAAAGCTCCTACAGGACAAACATCTATTACATTTCCACTAAAATCGTTATCAATTACATTCTCAATATACGTACTTATTTCAGCGGCATCACCTCTATGCATAACACCATGTACACGGCCATCCGTAAATTGTTCTGCGGTTTTTACACAACGGTAGCAAAGTATGCAACGGGTCATGTGTAATTTGATTTTATCACCAATATCTATTACCTCGTATTCGCGGCGTTTAAATTCATAACGTGTTTTTGCTGAACCGTTCTCGTATCCTAAATCTTGCAATTTACATTCGCCGGCTTGGTCACAAATAGGGCAATCTAAAGGATGATTCATTAATAAAAACTCAACAACACCTTTGCGTGCTTCAATAATTTCAGGACTTGTAAAGTTTTGTACTACCATCCCATCCATCACTTCTGTACGGCAACTGGCAACAGGCTTAGGCATTGGGTTAGGATTTGCGGTGCTGCCTTGTGTAACTTTTACAATACATGTGCGGCAATAACCACCACTTGTTTTTAGTTTGGTATAATAGCACATAGCAGGTGGTGCCACTTCCGGACCAATCATACGCGCTGCCTGAAGAATGGTAGTGCCCTTTGGCACATCAATTTCTATTCCGTCTATTGTTACTTTCATTGTATTATAAAGTAAAAAGGTTTATTTATAACCTATTAATTTTCTAGTTTTAATTTTTGTTTCTTCTTTTTTTATGCCCATTAAATAATTCAATGCCTCATAAACGTCGGCAAACTGTTTATTATACTTGGTTTCAATATCTTGAATTTTTTTATTTAACTCAGCATAATCCACAATATATTGTTTCATTACAACAAATGCACGCATTATTGAAATGTTAACCTGTAATGCTTTTTTGCTTTTAAGAACACTTGATAACATGGCAACTCCCTGTTCAGTAAAGGCCAATGGTAGTGCACCTCCAAAATAGCTTTTTGATGGTATCACATTTTGTGATAGGAGATCTTCTATATCCTTATTGGTTAGCTGAAACATAAAATCTTCAGGAAAACGATCAAGATTTCTTTTTACTGCCTGTTTTAAAGCTCTAGTCTCCACTTCATACAAAGCCGCTAAATCAAAATCAAGCATAACTTTTTGGTTATGGATTTCATGAATTCTACTATGTATGTTTTTTAATTGCACTTTAATCCAATTTTATTCCTTTACAATTTTCTTTACAATTAATTTGTTTTCTTTAGTTGTAATGTTTAAAAAATAAATGCCTGATTTTAAATTTTTTAAATTCATAATTTTAGTTAACTCAGTTTTTATTACTTGACCATCAATTGAAATAAGAGTTATTTCTTTTATTTCTACATCTGATTTAATTTCTATGTTATCCTTTGTAGGATTTGGAAAAAATTGAATGGTGCTTTCAGATTCTTTTTCAAGAATATTAGTAGTGTTTGCATACTCAATAATGTAATAAAGACTATTCGAGCTTGAAATATCATTCCATTCTCCGGCAACACCATAAGGCCATGAATTAAGTGCAATTGCTCCGACATCTTGATCCGAGAGAAAATCATCGGGTTCGTTAATTGTTGAGGTACTTTTGCCGCCCCAATTTACATAATTACCCGCCATTACGTTTCCATTATTTAAGCCTGCCTGTCCTTGACCTGTCCAGAAATTAAGCCCTGAATTATCGTTGTTACCATCCCAGAGCCAAACACCTTCTGCTTGCTTATCCGTTGCACCAATCCAAATATACGAGGCGCCACCACCATCAGAAACAGGACTATAATTATTTGCAATACTTGCCGTAAGAATAGCATTATACACCGCAGTTTGTTCTGTTTGATTATTTATTTCTACTAAATAACCGCCTCGTTGAACCGCACATGAAGCAGCGGCTGTCCAAGTTTTTGCTTCTTTAATTAATTCGTAATTTATTCCATTTGCAGTAAAGGAATAAACATTTGACGCGCTGGCACAACCTACCTGAGCACTTAATTTATTTAAGCTTAGAGCGATTATTAGGAATATGTAGGTTTTATGTTTCAATATTACGCAACAATTTTATTTAAACGGTTATAATGACTTACATCTACAAATTTTTTCTTTTGTGCAATTTCTAAAAACTCGTGTTTAAAGTGGCGAATGGCTGCTGCTACAGGCCAGGCTGCTGCTTCCCCTAAAGGACAGATTGTTTTTCCTTCAATTTTACTTTGAATGTCCCACAACAAATCCACATCACTTTCGTTTGCAGTTCCATCTAAAAACTTCTTCAATATTTTTTCCATCCAACCTGTTCCTTCACGGCACGGTGAACATTGCCCGCAACTTTCGTGATGATAAAAACGCGTGAAAGTAAATAAATTTTTTACAATGCTGGTGTCTTCATCCATTACAATAAACCCACCTGAACCTAACATGGTACCTGTTGCAAATCCACCATCTGATAAGCTTTCGTAAGTCATTAAACGAGGTTCTCCTTTAGCTGTTTTTAAAATTAATTCTGTAGGAAGAATTGGAACCGAAGAACCGCCAGCAACAACTGCTTTTAATTTTTTTCCATTTCGGATACCTCCGCAATATTCCTCACTATAAATAAATTCTTCAACCGGCACACCTAATTCAATCTCATAAACACCTGGCTTATTTATATGACCAGATGCCGAAATTAATTTTGTTCCTGTTGATTTTCCAATACCAATTTTAGCATATTCTTCGCCACCCATCATAACTATAGGACAAACTGCTGCGATTGTTTCTACGTTATTTACAACAGTTGGACAGCCCCATAAACCTGCAACGGCCGGAAATGGTGGTTTGATGCGTGGATTACCGCGCTTACCTTCCAACGATTCTAATAATGCAGTTTCTTCTCCGCAGATGTAAGCCCCACCACCAACTTGCACAGAGCAGTCGTGAGAGAAATCGGTTCCTAAAATATTTTTTCCTAACCAGCCTTCTGCATAAGCTTCGGCAATAGCCGCTTCTAAAATACGAGCTACATAAAAGTACTCTCCACGGATATAGATATATGATTGTTTAGCGCCTAATGCAAATGAAGACGTAATCATTCCTTCAATCAATGCATGAGGAATTTTTTCCATCAAATATCGGTCTTTGAAAGTTCCTGGTTCCGATTCATCAGCGTTACAAACTAAGTAACGCGGAACGCCTTCCGGTTTTGCTAAAAAGCTCCATTTCATACCAGTTGGAAAACCAGCGCCTCCACGACCACGTAAGCCTGATTTTTTTACTTCGTCAGTAACTTGGTCAGGTGTCATTGTTTTTAAAGCCTTTTCAACAGAAGCGTAGCCGCCATGCGCACGATATACTTCTAACGTGTGAATGTTAGTTACTTTATCGTTATGTATTAATAATTTTTTGCCCATTGCTTAGTAGCTATAGTGTGTTTTTATAATCTAAATCTGTATAACTTCTTAATTTACCTTCTGCTTTGTAGTTATCGATAATGGAGTCTACTTTTTCGTAGGTTAAGTTTTCATGGTAGCTAGCGCCGCATTGCAACATAGGCGCTGTTCCACAAGAACCTAAACATTCTGCTACTTTTAAAGAGAACATGCCATCTTTAGTCGTTTCACCAACTTTGATGTTTAATTTTTTCTCAATGTATTTTACAATGTCTTCAGCACCATTTAACCAACAAGAACTTGTTTGACAAACTTCTAATACACATTTGCCCATTGGTTTTAAGTTATACATCGTGTAAAAAGATGCAACCTCAAATACCTCAACTGGACGAATCTTTAAAATAGATGCCACATAATCCATTGTTTCTGGGCTTAACCAACCGCCAAATTCAGCTTGTGCAACATGTAATACTGGTAAAAGAGCTGATTTTTGCTTTCCCTCAGGGTAACGTGAAATAATTGTTTGCACAGTTTTCATAGCCTCTTCACTAAATTTTATTTCAGCGCGTTTGGCTTTATCAAAGTGTTGTGCTCCGTGTACTTGACTTGACATTTAATTTAAAATTTAAAATTTTTCATTCAACATTTCTTATGCATCTAACTCTCCCGCAATAACATTCATACTGCTCATAGTTATAATAGCATCACTTAACATTATACCTTTCACCATTTCAGGGTATGCCTGATAATATATAAAACATGGTCTTCTAAAATGCAAACGGAAAGGTGTTCTGCCCCCATCACTCACTAAATAAAATCCAAGTTCTCCATTTCCACCTTCAACACAATGGTAAACTTCACCTTTTGGAACATCCATTTCACCCATAATGATTTTAAAATGGTAAATTAATGCTTCCATGTTATTATACACATCTTCCTTTGGTGGTAAAAAGAAATCAGGCACATCTGCTCTCACCGGCTCGTCTTTAGGCATTTTAGCAATAGCTTGTTTTATAATTTCTAAGGATTGCCACATTTCATGTTGACGAACCATAAAGCGATCGTAAGTGTCGCCACTTTGGCCGATAGGCACATCAAATTTAAAGTCTTGATAAGATGAATATGGATTCATAACACGCACATCATAATCAACACCTGCAGCGCGTAGGTTAGGGCCTGTAAAACTGTATGATAAAGCCATTTCGGCGCTTATTGGTCCGCAATTAATTGTGCGATCCATAAAAATTTTATTCCGCTCTAATAAATTTGCAAACTCTTTTAAGGCTTTTGGATAATTTTCAACAAAATGATTTATTCTATCCCAAGTGTCTTTTGTCCATTCTTTATCAAATCCACCAATACGCCCAATGTTTGTAGTTAAACGAGCGCCACAAATAGACTCATAAATTTCATAAATTTTTTCGCGCCATTGAAAAATATATAGGAAGCCGGTCATGGCGCCAGTATCGACACCAATAACAGAATTACAAATTAAATGGTCGGCAATACGTGCCAATTCCATAATAATTACGCGCATATAATCAACGCGCTTTGGAACTGTGCATCCAATTAATTTTTCGACTGTCATGTCCCAACCAAAATTATTAATAGGCGATGAACAATAATTTAGGCGATCGGTAATTGGTTTTATTTGGTTATAAGGACGACGCTCTGCTAATTTTTCAAAAGCACGGTGAATGTATCCAACAGTTGGTGTTGCCTCATGAATAATTTCTCCATCCATTTTTAAGATGTTTTGGAAAATACCATGAGTTGCTGGATGTGTTGGACCAAGATTAAGTGTAGAATACTCTTTTTCTTCAGTTTCAACTTCAGGATTAACTATTGTTTCTTTTTTAGCCATTATTTTAAAATATCTTTTAATTTAATTACCATTCGTTTTAAAAATGAATCGTTTGTGTTGTGAAGCCAAGCAATAGTTTTATGCGTAAAATAGGATTTTGAAGTGCCAAAACCTCTAAAATAAAGCCAATCACGATTATCAACACCAACTTTTTTAAATACTGCTATGTTTCTTAAATCCTGTTTTACATATTCGTAATCTTTACGATTTGTTTTTATATAGTTTACTAAATATGCTGTACTGCGCATCCAGGTATCGTGTAAAACAATGTTGCCATTTTTTTCAAGTAATAAATCAGCGTAATAAAAATCAATAAACTGACCATCATATTTATGGTCGCCATCAATAAAAATAAAATCGAAGGTTCGTTTTTCGTTTAATAATTTTGGTAAAACGTTGTGGGAGAAATCTGCGTGAAATTCTAATAGTGGGCTTAACCCCAATTTTTCAACGTTCTTTAACCCTGTACTATTATAATTTACTTGAAATGGGTCAATGCCAACATGCATTGAATTTGTGGCAGTTATAATATGACAAGCCGACAATCCCAAACCAAATCCGGTTTCCAAGGTTTTTTTGAAATTATTTTTTTTAATAATATCATGTAAGTAAACCCCTTCGGAAAACTTAACTGCAGACGATTTTATATCATCTGGTAAGTCAACTTTAGTTTTTATGTCAGCAACGGCAATCATTTTTTATCTTCCAAACATTTTGTCGCTCTTATCGTCGCGGGTTTGATCTTCTAATGGGTATTCTTTTCTTAAGGGGAAAATATCCATTTCGTCTACGTTTAAAATTCTTTTTAAGTTAGGGTGTCCTTTAAATCTAACTCCAAAAAAATCGTAGGTTTCACGTTCCATCCAATTTGCCGCAGGGTACAAATCGGTTGCCGTTGGAATTTCGGGTTTATTAATGTCAAAAAATGTTTTTACTCGAATTCGAATATTCTTGGGCATATTGTGCAAGTGATAAATTACTCCCAATTGTTTTTCATCGGCTGTCTGAATACCAGTTAAATCAGTTAAAAAATGGAAGTTTAATTCCTCGTCTTCTTTTAAAAATTTTAATACGTCGTGTATTTTATTGTGATGAATTGTAAATACCGGAAAGTCGTAAATCATATCAGTACTTTCAACCGCATCGGAAATTTTTGAATTTATTTTTTCGTTTACCTTATCTAATAGTTCTTTGCTCATTTAAAACTCAACATTTAAAATTCAACATTTCTTTATTCTATTCCGTAACTGTTTAGCAATCTTTTATATTCTGGAGAATCTCTGCGTCTTAATGATTCGTTTTTTGCTAATTCTTGTATTTTTATTACCCCATCTATAATTTGTTCGGGACGTGGTGGACAACCAGGCACATAAACATCTACGGGTATAATCCTATCGATGCCCTGTAAAACACTGTAGGTATCAAAAATACCACCACTGCTTGCACAAGCCCCAACTGATAATACCCATTTTGGTTCAGCCATTTGTTCGTAAACTTGGCGTAAAGTTGGTCCCATTTTTTTAGCAATAGTTCCCATTACCATTAACATATCCGCTTGCCGTGGGCTAAAACTTAAACGCTCACTTCCAAAACGCGCCAAATCATAATTACTTGCCATGGTAGCCATAAACTCAATACCGCAGCACGAAGTAGCGAATGGCAATGGCCATAAAGAATTGGCACGAGCTAAGCCAATAACATCTTCTAATTTTGTAGCAAAAAAACCAGGGCCTTCCAATCCTTCGGGACTTTTAGCCATTTCCAATTTTGTGCGTTTAATAATTTCTTTTGACATGATTTTTCTTTTTTATTCCTCGTGTTTAATTGCCTTTTTGGCCAACATGTAATAAAATCCAACCAACAATAAAACCACAAATGAAAATACCTCTACTACGCCTAACATCCCAAGCTCTCTAAAGTTTACCGCCCAAGGATACATAAAAATCACTTCTACGTCGAATAATACAAACAAAATAGCAACTAAAAAATATTTAATGGCAAAAGGCACGCGTGCATTACCTTGCGCTTCGATACCACATTCAAATACATCTAACTTTACTTTCGATTTTTTTTTAGGCCCTAATTTGTGTGAAGCAACCATAGTAGTTACAACAAAGCCAAGGGCAACCATAAACATAAGTATAATCGGAAGGTAATCTAGTGGGGAAGACACTGAACTCATAAACGAATTTGTTAATAATTTAGACTGTAAGTTTAGCGATTTTTATACCAATCGTCAAAAAAATAAACCTAATAATAACAGATTTAATTCAGTTTTTATTATTTAGAACCTTTCTAACTTAGTTTTTAATAAATTTATAAGAAACTTGTTTGTTGTCCGTTTTCAATTTTAAAAAGTAAATACCTTCTTTTAACCATTGCGTATTAATTTTAACTTCGCTATTCGTAATTTTAAATTTAGATTTTGTAATAACCTGCCCTAAATCATTTTCAATTTCGTAATAAACATCAGTATTTAAAGCAATGCTAAACTTAAGACTTAAAAAATCTTTTGTAGGATTTGGATATAAAACAACATTATTTAACGCTGTCTTTTCTTTTAAAGAAGTTAAAACTATTTGCACCGGTTGTGAAGATTGAGCACAACTGCCATTTGCAACCCAAACACTATAAAAGCCATCTTGAGTTGGTGTAATTGTATTAGATGTTTCGCCAGCAATTGGTGAGCCATTTAAATACCATTGATACGTTGCAGCAACAACACTTGTTGAGAGAACGCCAGTGCCAATTATTACTGTAGGAGTACTTGGAGTTGGGTTAACAAATAAAGTGGAATTACCAGTGGTACTGCAAGCCCCAAGTGAAGCAGTAAATGAATAAACGGTATTTATTGAATTGGTGACACTTATAAAAGATCCAACTTGTCCGGTTTGCCAATTTATAACCGTTGCGTTAGAATTAACTCCAATTGAACCTGTCTGTCCGTAACAAACGGAAGCTGGTACAGCAGAAATGGTTGGTGTTCCAACAATTGATATTGTGGTTGTATAAGGTGTACTCGCCCCATTTATATTTGTTGAAATTAAAGTAACGGAATAAATACCAGTTGCAGTGTAAGTAACGTTTGGATTTTGAGACGAAGAAGTTGTTGGACTTCCCCCAGGGAAACTCCAATTCCAAGAAGTTGGTGTGTTTGAAGACAAATCGTTAAACTGAAGTGGAGTACCTATACAACCAGGAGAAAATGCAGTATTAAATGCTGCCGCTGGAAAAGAAGATGGATTACTATACAGATTAGTTTCCCAAACACCTCTTGCATAGGTTGCTGCACGTAATTTCCCTGTTGGATAATATATTTCCATATCATTTACAATAATGTTAGGAAGACCTGTAAAATAAGGAATCCAACCTGTCATGCTTGCTTCACGATAATAAACTCCTACGTCAGTTCCTGCGTATAATGCCTGTGTGCTATTGTTTGTATAGACTATACAATTCACGGGAATGTTAGGCAAACCAGTTGAGTAATTTGTCCAAGTGGAGCCACCATTACTTGAATAAAAAATTTTGTTCCCTGAAGAATAGCCTGATAAAGTGACATAGACGTTGTTTGAATTTTGATTATCGATTGCTAAATCAGTAATTTGACCGGACCCAGTTGGAATAGTTCCTGTTACATTAGACCATGTAGTTCCTGCATTTGTGGTCTTCCAAACTCCCGATGGAGATGTAGCAAAAATAATATTTGTATTTGATGGGGCTATTTTAATTTCATCCAATGTTGAACCAATCGTACCCAATTGTGTCCAAGTGGTACCTTGATTTGTTGATTTAAAAACATGCTGATAACCAGCATAATATGTGTTTTGCTGCGTTGGATGCTGAACAATTGGGGCAACCCAAGCGCCAGTTCCCGTTAACCCAGAAACAATGTTAGTCCAGCTTGAGCCTCCATTAGTGGAACGTTGAAAATCGCCTTCCACATAAGATACAACAAGTGTATTATTATTCCCCCAATCTATAAAACAATCACAACCGTCTCCACCGTATATTTGACTCCAAGCCGTTCCATTAGACAAGTTACTACCGTTATCTTGATGACCTGTTACGATTCTTCCCGAATTACTAGCCGAAAGGCCCAATTTATATATTTGAGCAATATTCATCAAGCCATTTATGGTTGTCCAAGAACTGCCACTATTCGTTGTTCGCGCTATGCCACCATCAGTGCCTAAGTAACAAGTTGTTCCGCTTGCATATAAAACACAATGCAAATCCGCATGAACGTAAGGTTTCCCGCCACCACCGTACCAATGTGTATTTAAAACCCAAGTACTTCCTCCATTGGTCGATTTCCAGGTGTTAACGCCTCCACAGGTTATTTCGTTTGCGTTTGTAGGAGATGCATCTATTGCTATATCATACCAACCTTGCCCACCTGTACCACTTGGAACCGCATTCCAGTCGAAAATATTGGGAGTATTACTCATTAAACTGTAAGAACCACCCGAGTTTGTAGATCGGTATAATCCCCCAAAACCATTAGACGTATTACTTACTAACACGTAAACATAATTATTATTAGCTGGTGTTACAGCAATGCTCATCCTATTTACCGAAGGCGCACCTACGGATACATTAGAAAAACTTGCACCTCCGTTAGTTGATTTAGCTATACTAGACCCCGCGACCGCATATACCGTTGTGGTATCTCCTGGTCTGTATTCAGCATCTACATAGCTACCACTGGCGACTAAACTCCATGTTGTACCCCCATTTAGCGAACGATACATTCCAACATTTGAGGCTAAAATTAAAGTATTTGGATTTACTGGATTTATTAATAATCTATAGATGCGTCGTTGTTGTGATGTAGTCCAAACTAATCCTGTGGTATTCCATGTTAACCCGCCGTTAGTAGATTTTAAAACACCAGTAGCATATGTATCGCCAGCATCTTTATCACCTGTAGATATATATATAACATTAGTATTTATTGGGTTTACAGCTATATCAGAAACCCCTAAAGACGCTATTTGATCAGTTGTTGTTGTATAACTTACCCCTCCGTTACTGCTCATCCAAAAACCACCAGCCGCTGTACCAACATATATTGTGTTTGGGTCTCCAGGCTTTAAAGCAATACACTGTAAACGTCCAGCATCACCCCCTGTTGGCGACCCAAAAGGGCCAATAGGCGTCCAATTGGCTGTTGTTGCCGAAATTGCGGCAGTGGCCATGGCTTTAAATTGGGTATTTTCTTGTAGATACTCATTATATTTTTCTAAGGCATAACTGCGCGAAGCCAATTTTAAATCACCACTTGGATAAACGCGAGGCTCCATAAACCACTGCCAGCGTTTAAATGCCTTGTATCCTTGTCCCCGTTCGTAAGGTCTATTTTTCCAATATTCATCAAATTCTTTAACTATGTCGTAAAAATTTGAGTTTGGATTTTGCATCATCTCTGTCCATTTCTGAGATTTAATAGTTGACGCTAAGAAGATTAGAATAAGTATGGGGAATAATGATTTTTTCATATTAATAAATTTTGGAAAATTAAAAGTAGTTCATCTGTTATCCAATAACAAACCGTTTGTGTAATATGTTTATTAAATAATTTAGATTTTTACTTCAAATTAGTAAGCATATTGTTTACCAATTCAGGTAAATTATACTTTATTTTCCATCCCCAGTCTTTTTGAGCGTTTGAGTCATCAATACTTTTGGGCCAACTGTTGGCAATTGCTTGTCTAAAATCGGGCTTGTAGGTTATTGTAAAATCAGGAATGTGTTTTTTTATTTCATCGGCAATTTGCTTCGGAGTAAAACTAATGCCGCTTAAATTATAGCTGCCTCTTATTTTTACTTTTTCTGCCGGAGCTTGCATTAATTCAATTGTTGCTCGAATGGCATCTTCCATGTGCATCATTGGCAAGGCAGTTTCTTCGTTTAGAAAGCATTCATAACTTTGCTTTTTTAATGCTTCGTGAAAAATATGAACTGCATAATCAGTAGTTCCTCCACCTGGTGCACTCTTCCAACCAATTAAACCAGGATAACGTAAACTGCGCACATCAACACCAAATTTATTAAAATACCATTCGCACCAGCGTTCACCGGCTTGTTTGCTAATACCATAAATAGTGCTAGGCTCCATCACAGTATATTGTGGTGTGTTTTGTTGTGGTGTGGTGGGTCCGAATACCGCAATACTGCTAGGCCAGTAAATTTGCTTAATGTGTTTTTCTTTAGCTAAATCTAATACATGAAACAAACTTTCCATATTCAACTTCCAAGCAAACATTGGGTTTTGCTCGCCTGTTGCTGAAAGCATTGCCGCTAAATGGTAAATTTGCGTGATGCCATGTTTTTTTACAATATCAAAAAGTGCCGTTTTATCAAGTGCATCCAGTTTTTCGTAGGGATTATTTTTAAAAGTTGTGTTTTCTTTTAAGTCTGAGGGTATTACGTTATCGTTACCAAAAATTTTAGAAAGATTTTCGGTAAGTTCAATACCTATTTGCCCTCCGGCGCCTATTATTAAAATTTTTTCAATTGATTGTGGCATGATTTAAATCAGAAATTAAAAGTAAAACAATTTGTATCTTTGCAAACGTAAATAAAATTAGCCAATTAGCCAATTCGTTAATTGAGCAATTTTTAGGAATAGTATAACCTGCAATTATAACTATTATTTTATGGCTGAACTAAGAAACAGAATCGATAAAAACATTCTTAAGCAACGCTTAAAGGAAGAAACCATTGCCCGTAAAACCATTTCGTTTTACAGGTATGTAACTATTGAAAATCCTAATCAACTTCGTGACGAGTTATTTAAAACGTGGACAGAGTTGAATTGCTTTGGTCGTATTTATTTGGCTAAAGAAGGTATTAATGCTCAAATGAGTGTCCCAGAAAATGAGTGGGAGAATTTTGTGAAATTTATATACGACATACCTTATTTTGCTAATGTGCCATTTAAATATGCGGTGGATGGCAATGGAAAATCGTTTTACAAACTGATTGTGAAAGTGCGCGAAAAAATAGTTTCGGATGGCATAAACGACCCTACGTTTGACCCCAGCAATACTGGAAAATATCTTAACGCCTCAGAATTTAACAAAGCAATTGAAGACGAAAACACCATTGTTATTGATATGCGGAACCATTACGAAAGTGAGGTTGGTAGATTTGACCGAGCTTTTTGCCCGGATGCAGATACCTTTAGAGAAGAATTACCCTTGGTTATAGACCATCTAAAAGGTCAGGAAGATAAAAAAGTGGTGATGTATTGCACCGGTGGTATTAGATGCGAAAAGGCGAGCGCTTACTTTAAACATCATGGTTTTAAAGATGTGAATCATTTGCATGGTGGTATTATTCAATATGCCAAAGAAATTAAAGAACAGGGTTTAGAAAGCAAGTTTAAAGGAATTAATTTTGTGTTTGATGAACGTATAGGCGAACGAATTACTGATGATGTTTTAAGCAAATGTCATCAATGCGGAAAACCATGCGACACACATGTAAATTGTAAAAACGACGATTGCCATTTATTATTTATTCAATGCAATGAATGTGCAGAGAAAATGAACGGTTGCTGCACTCCTCACTGTAAAGACATTATTGCGCTTCCTATTGAAGAGCAGCGTGCTTTAAGAAAAGGTCGGGTTAAAAATGGTCCCGAATGTTTGGCCGTTTATAAAAGTAGATTGAGGCCAAACCTTGCAGAAATATTAAAAAATAATGTATCTTTAAGTTTAAAAAAATAAGTTATGAAATTATTCGGTTATTCGGTCTTATTAACTTTAATCTGCTGTATTAATTTAAGCTGTAAAAAAACTAAAGAAAAGGTTGATGAGTTAACAGAGTTTGATATTAATTACACAACCAACTTAAGTGTACCTTCACAAACCTTAGCTCTGAATATTCCGGTTGATTTTACAACGCCTGATATTTCAACTCAATCCGTTTCTAAATTTTCCGAAAACAATACTACTAAAGATTTGGTAAGCGAAATAAAACTGACACGTTTTAATATTTCTGTTGCAACAGGTAATTTAGATTTTGTTAAATCACTCTCAATATATATAAAAACAGGTAGCTCTGAAGTTTTAGTGGGTACAAAAACAAATATTCCTTTAGGAATTACCGAAACACAATTGGATTTACAGGATGTTAATATTAAAAATTACATCGTTGAATCAACCATGAAGTTTAGAGTTAATATTACCATTGATGGCTCTACAACTAATGGACAAACTTTAAAAATGGACCAAACGGTTCGCGTGAAAGCAACTTTAATAAAATAATTTTATGCCTATTTACCATCATTTAGGAAACATCCCTCAAAAACGTCATACTGTTTTCCAATCAGACAAAGGAAATCACTATTACGAGCAGCTTTTTGGCACCGAAGGCTTTCATGGTATGTCTTCATTGCTATACCATACTCATCGCCCAACGCAAGTTAAAGAAATTTTAAAAAGCTACAGCGTTGAACCAAAAATTGCAATTAATAAAAACATAAAGGCCTTATTGCTTAAAGGTTTTGAAATAAAACCTGTTGAAGATATATTGCAAAGTCGCAAACCGTTATTATTGAATAGTGATTGTATTATAAGCCTTGCGGCACCGACCAAAAGCCAAACAGACTATTTTTACAAAAATGCTGATGCTGATGAAATGATATTTATTCATAAAGGAAAAGGCGTTTTAAAAACCTTTATGGGAAACATTAATTTTGAGTATGGCGATTATTTAATTATTCCACGTGGGATGATTTACCAATTGCATTTTGAAACTACCGATAACCGTTTATTGTTTTGCGAAAGTTATTCACCTTACTATACCCCGAAACGCTACAAAAACAGCCAAGGACAGCTATTAGAACACAGCCCTTTTTGCGAGCGCGATTATAAATTACCAACTGAATTAGAAACTCACGATGAAAAAGGTGATTTTTTAATAAAAATAAAAAAAGAAGGGATGATGCATGAAGTTGTTTATGCCACGCATCCTTTTGATGTTGTAGGTTGGGATGGCTATAATTTCCCATGGGGATTTTCTATTCATAATTTTGAGCCGATTACAGGACGTGTACACCAGCCACCTCCGGTACACCAAACCTTTGAAACTGCCACCTTTGTGGTTTGTAGTTTTTGCCCGCGTTTGTATGATTATCATCCAAAAGCAATTCCAGCACCATATAACCACAGTAACATTGATAGCGACGAAGTATTGTATTATGTTGATGGCGATTTTATGAGCCGCAATAATATTGAACAGGGACATATTACTTTGCACCCAAAAGGCATTCCTCATGGCCCGGCGCCGGGAGCTATGGAGCGTAGTATAGGCCAAAAAGATACTTTAGAACTAGCTGTAATGATTGATACCTTCCGCCCATTAATGGTTACCGAAGAGGCTATGGCCATTGACGACGGGAAGTATTATAAGAGCTGGGTGGAGTAGACTTGCTTTTTTAAATTAATTTTTGTAACATTGTTTTACAAAAACTAATGAAATGAAATATTTAATCTTGTTATTCGTGACAATTAGTTTATTGTCTTGTAAGAAAAAAGCAGAACCTGAGCCAGAAACTGTTTATATTGCTCCCCCACCCGCTACCCTAACTGTTGCATCGTTTACAGTAGACAATCAGAATGGATTCATGTTTTCTGCTGCTAATTTTAGATATGTAGAAGGCAATGTTTTACACGATGATGGTGGTAATGTGAAAATAGGAAGTGTTACCTTAACTCGTAATACAGGATATTACAATTATGGTGGTCAAAACTCATATACTTTAACTTCTCCTATAGTTTGGCAAGTAGCAGGAACATTGCCATACTTCCCACCTAGTACATTTACGGTTGGAGATGTACCTAATATGCCGATTAGTCCGCAATTGGACACATCGTTTGTTATTCATGCCTCTACTGGATTTACCATAACTAATCAGCCGCTAAATTGTGATAGCATTATGTACATACTTGCTAATTATAAGGTAAAAAGAGCAGTTGGCACTTCTACATCAATGGTTTTTACATCATTAGAGGCAACGGACGCTCTAAATGGAGGAGGAGCAAATACAATATGTAATCTAACAATTGTGGGATATAATGTCGTAAAAAAGTCTCCTAAACAATATACTGAATGGCGATTTATAAGCAAAGTAACTAATGGTGCAGTAGTTCATATTAAACCATAATTTTTAATGATCATTGTTTATCTAGTTCTATTTATTGCGGGAACTATCCTTTTACTGCATATCATTGATTTATTTTCAGCAAAAAGAAGGCTATCAGCTAAAATAAAAAAACTAGAGAGTGAAAACGAAAATTTAAAGAAAGAATTAAACTTGAATATTGTTTTAAACAAATATGTCAAGAAAAAATATTTATTTGCAATAAACGATGATGAATTTGACTATATTATGTTTCGAATAGAACAACAAAAAAGAAATGTGATAGATGAGGCAAAGGATTTAAAGGAGATTGAAAATTATTTGAAAAATAATGACTTAAGCCAAAGTTTAATAAATCAGGCTCTTGATATTAAAAAAAATATAATATCAAAACAATATAGGGATAAGATTGCCTATAAAGATTGGATTAAGATTAAAAACAATTCTACTATAGATAAACTAACCACAAAAAAATAAACATGGACAAAGCCGAAATAATAAGGGAATTAGAAAACATTGCATTTGAAAAAAGATGGTTAATTCTAAAAGAATTGATAGAGCAAACAATACACTTGATAAAAGATGAACCACATATGGATGCAAATTACAAGCAGTTGAAAAAAGATGTAGAGAATATTGGAGTTAAAAAACCTACTCCTGAAAACGAAAAAGAATTTGAAATTTTAAGAAAAAAAACGCTGAATATTCTTAATCCTTAATTTCAGATTGGACATTTACAACATGATTTTGAAAAGTAAAAAAACTATCAATATTCCTAAAAATTGTTATAAAGATTTGTGGTTTAAAAATCCAGTGGATTAAGGTCTCTGAAAGTATTTCAATAAAAATCATCTTCAAAATGATTTGAAATCAAAAAATACAATTTTTCTTACTAATTTGGTATTTAATTAATCATATCAGCTGTTCAGATGGAAAATGCCCGGATACAATGTCTAACTAAAGAACAAATAAGAGTTCTGCCATTATTATTTTAGGAAAAATGCTTTGCCTACAAGATGCCGTCTATTCAAAACTATTATTCAAGGTAATAAAGCTGTCTGGATTTGAAATTATTTTGCAGGATTTAAGCAAACTAACTCTCAAAAGATACTATCACTTTCAAACTCGATACACAAAATAATATTTTATAATTCAAAAATATTCCCTAATATTGTCTCGTTATCTTTTAACTACATTTTCTTGTAGTAAAACAATCAACAAATAAATTATAAAAGTACATTAACATATTGTTTTCATTTTTACTATAATCTATGTTTGAAGTTATGGATTTAAGCGGGCGTTCTTTGCCCGAGCTAAAAGAAATTGCAAAAGCATTTTCTATTGATGCCAAAGGCTTAGCCAAAGGCGACTTGGTTTTACAAATTGTAGATGCCCAAATGGCAAATACAGAATTAGCCGCCAAAGTTGTTGGGCAGTTTCCTAAAAAGGATGATGCGAAAGATAAAGAAACTAAACAGCCTAAAGAACAAAAGGAAAAACGCCCTCGTAAAGTTAAATTAGACCCCATTGTTGAAGACAACGTTTCTGAAAGCCACACCGTTTCTGCTGACGAAGAGCTCATTGATGTTGTTACCCCAGTTGTTGAAGAAGCAAAAATAGAATCTACTAGTAGTGAAAACACAGGTGAGTCTGAAAAAGAAGGTGAAGAAACTCATCAAAATGAAGAGCACTCTTCTGACGAAAACTCTGCGACGGGAATGCCTATCGATGAACCTGTTGAAATTAAAAAACCCGAAAAAGTAGTTTACAATTTTGATAATATTGTTTTAGTTACAGGTGTTTTAGAAACCATGCCTGATGGTTATGGCTTTTTAAGAAGCTCCGATTATAACTATTTAAATTCGCCTGATGATGTTTACGTTTCTCAATCGCAAATAAAATTATTTGGTTTACGCCCGGGTGATGTTGTTACCGGAGGTGTTCGCCCGCCAAAAGAAGGTGAAAAATATTTTCCTTTAATTAAAGTAGATCAAATAAATGGTCGCGACCCTTCTTTTGTGCGTGACCGTGTGATGTTTGAATATTTAACACCACTTTTCCCTTACGAAAAATTAAAATTAACCGGTCATCCTCAAGAAAATATGAGCATGCGTGTGATGGACATGTTTGCGCCAATTGGTAAAGGTCAACGTGGATTAATTGTAGCGCAACCCAAAACCGGTAAAACTGTTTTGTTGAAAGATGTTGCAAATGCTATTTCATACAATCATCCGGAGGTTTATTTAATTATTTTATTAATAGACGAACGTCCGGAAGAGGTAACAGATATGGCACGTAGCGTAAAGGCCGAAGTTGTATCGAGTACGTTTGATGAACCTGCTGAAAAGCACGTAAAAATTGCCAATATAGTTTTAGAAAAAGCAAAACGTTTAGTGGAATGCGGACACGATGTGGTAATTTTATTAGATAGTATTACCCGTTTAGCACGTGCTTATAACACCGTTTCACCAGCAAGTGGCAAGGTGTTAACAGGTGGTGTTGACGCTAACGCTTTACACAAACCAAAACGATTTTTTGGAGCAGCCCGTAAAATAGAAGGTGGTGGTTCGTTAACCATTTTAGCAACTGCTTTAACCGAAACCGGTAGTAAAATGGACGAGGTTATTTTTGAGGAATTTAAAGGGACCGGCAACATGGAGTTACAGTTAGACCGTAAATTATCTAACAAACGTATTTATCCGGCTATTGATTTATTGTCTTCTTCAACACGTCGAGATGATTTATTAGTGGATAAAGAAACACTAAGTAGATTGTGGGTATTGCGCAAGCACCTTGGTGATATGAACCCTCAAGAAGCTATGGAGTTTTTACAAGATAGATTGCGCCGTACCCAATCGAATGAGGAATTTTTAATTAGTATGAACGGGTAAAATGAAATTGTAAATGTTAAATGTTGAATTTTAAATTAACTTGTATTGATTTGTGAATAAAAAAGCTCTTATATACGGAATAGCCTACAGTATTTTTGTAATAGTATTTAAACTAGTTATTTTGTTAGGTGGGTATTACTCTACAAAATATGGGTTCTATTTTGCACACATTACGACAGTATTTTTAATTATACCATTTTACATTATTGGTATAAAAAATATACGTGATAGAGATTATGGCGGAATTATTGCAGGGAAAGAAGCTATGCGTATTGCACTTACGATTTTTGCCATAAGCGCAGTTATAATTAGTGTGTATCATTACATTGAATTTGAATGGAAGGGTAAATTTTTAGCTATTGAATATTATAAAAGTGAGCAGTTTATGGCATTTTTAAAATCAAATTCTAAGATAAAAGCCGAAGACTATCAAAAAATAATTGCTGAACAAATTCAATTATCTGAAACATCTTCCTTTAAAGCCACCACTGGTAAACTATTCTCGTTTATGTTAATTGGTTTAACCAGTGCTTTTATTTGTTCGGTATTTTTAAAACGTGGTCCGAAAAAATAAGCCATTGCACACTAATTTTTTTAAACCTAAATTTGGTTTAAAATTTTTCAATTGAAAAAAACGTCCAAATCTCTTCAAGACAAAATAAGCGAAGCCACTAAAGGAATAAAATGTCCTATTCACAGCAAGCTTCCTGAAATTAAAGTTAATACTGAAAGAGAAGAAGTTGCTGTAATTTGCTGTTGCCCCTCATTTAAAATGGATGTAGAAGTAGTTACAAACAAAGTTTTAAGGGCTTGGAAATTACACGGCGAACATTTGCGCGCCAAAAAAGAAGGTAGATATAATTAAACTTTATAAATAATATGAAAACAAAAGAAGAAATTGTAAATAATTGGTTGCCTCGCTACACCGGTAAAAAGTTAGAAGATTTTGGTAAGTACATTTTACTTACAAATTTTGGCGGCTATGTTAAATTATTTGCCGAGTGGAATAATGTTGCAATTGAGGGTCAGGATAGACCAATGCAAACTGCCACGCATGAAGGTATTACCATAATTAATTTTAGTATGGGTAGCGCAATGGCTGCCACTATTATGGATTTGCTAACTGCTATTGAGCCTAAAGCGGTTTTATTTTTAGGAAAATGCGGCGGCTTAAAAAAGAAAAATCAAATTGGTGATTTAATTTTACCCATTGCTGCTATAAGAGGCGAAGGAACTTCTAATGACTATTTGCCCCTTGAAGTACCTGCACTACCTTCTTTTAATTTACAAAAAGCCATCTCCTACACCATTCGATTAAAAGGCTTAGATTATTGGACAGGAACTGTTTATACTACTAACAGAAGGGTGTGGGAACACGACGAAAAATTTAAAGATTATTTGCGTGAAGTGCGCGCCATGGCCATTGATATGGAAACTGCTACCATTTTTAGTGTTGGTTTTCACAACGAAATACCTGTTGGAGCCTTATTATTGGTTAGCGACCAACCTATGATTCCGGAAGGTGTCAAAACCGAAGAAAGCGATAAAAAAGTAAGTAGCGATTTTGTAAATAATCATTTACAAATTGGCATTGATTCTTTAAAAGAAATTGAAAACAAAGGTGTTTCGGTTAAACACTTACGATTTGAATAATTTTGATAGTGTTTCCCTTGGGCATTATATTTATGAGCCTAGCTATTTTTAAGAATTGTAAATAGCACGCAAGTATTGATTTTACCAACTACTGCTTGAACCACCGCCACCAGAAGATCCTCCGCCAGACCAAGATCTGCTGCTACTGGAAAAACTACTTCTAGAATAACCGCCGCTCGAATAACTTCCGCCACTTCCACCAGAAGAATAATCGATTTCTTTTGAATTATTATAAAAGAATTGATGAATAAAAGACTCTTTATTTGACGGTTTTATTTTGCCCGCTTTAAATCCTCTTATCACAAAATAAATTAGTAGGTATGCAGAACAGTTTAGAAAAAAAGATGTAGAAGAACCTAAGCCATAATAGTCACTTTGTGTAATTAATAACGACATCCATATCATAACTATTAAAAATGGGAGAAAACGACCGTATCGTCCATAATAAGCACAATATATACAAGTAAACAGAATGATTAAAAGCAAAACAACAACTGTCACATCCGTGGGTTTGTCAATCCTTTTTTTATAGGACGAAGTGTACAAGTTTGCGTTCTTTGGATCTTGCAATAAAGATAAAATACCTTTCACTCCTTTTAAAATTCCTTGGCCAATGTTCCCATTTTTAAAATCAGGGATAATGTCTTTCTGTTGAATGTGCTGAGTTAATAGATCTGGTAACACGCCCTCTAAGCCGTATCCAACTTCCATGCGCATTTTTCGGTCGTTAACCGCGATTAAAAGTAAAACACCATTATTTTTACCTGCTTTACCTAATTGTAATCGATTAAATGTTTTGTTTGCATAATCTTCAATACTCCGGCCATTTAAAGTTGGTATGGTATATACCATAACCGTGTTGGACGTTTTATTATATTCTTTCCAAAGTAAATCACTGATGACTTTTTTCGTGTTATCATCAATAACGGCGGCTGCATCTATAATGAGTGTGGAGTTAGTATCGCCACTAAAAGCAGTGAAAGAAAGATTATACTCTTTGTATAACGTCTCGCCTTCAAAAAGAGAGTCGCCTTTAAATATGCCTTTTTCAACTGTCCCATCGGCGTAGTGAAATTCGCCTTCGCCATCAAAGACATCGTTTTTTAATTCTCCTTCGTAGTAATTACCCGAAATCCAAGTGAATTTTCCTTTACCTTGCAGTAAGTTCTCATAAAATCCTCCTTTGTAAACGGTTCCATCTTTCCATTTGTATGTTCCTATTCCTGTACGTTTGCCGTTTTTCCATTCGCCATCATACTCCTCGTAATTAAGTTCTACAAGATCTTGCCAAGTAAATTTTCCTTTTCCGTTATAAATATCATTTTTCCATTCTCCTTCGTATTTTGTTTTATTGTTGTAGTCTTCTTCTACACCAAATCCATTCTTCTTGCCATTTACCCAATTGCCTTTGTAACTGTATTTGTTGCTATAATCATAATAATCTCCAAATCCATGAAATTTTCCGTGCTTAAATCCGCCTTCGTATTGAATATTATCTTTTGTTCTTAAAAAACCATTACCATTTTTACAATTCCCCGTAATGCATTGAGCAGATGAATAATAATAGCTAAGTATTATTACCAGTATAAAAAAACTATTTTTAATGGGAGTAATAGCGAATTCGACTATTGACATTAATTTAATGTAGGGTAAAATTGTTCTTTAATAGTGTAAATATAAGGCTCACCAAAATACATTTCTGCTCTTTGTTTTGGGTCATAAATATTTACAAGCACAACAAGGCAGTCGGCTTGCTTTTCTCTAGCAAAAGTCATAAAACTTGATAGTTGTTCGGTTTGAAAAACCACATTAATTTCTTCATCGTTTCTGCACGCACCAACAAAAACAAATGCTTTTACGCCGTCTTTTTCAGTGGTTATTTGTGGCATTTTCATAGTGTCTTCTCTCCTGTCAATTATTACATACCCTTTAGCTATTAAATTTTCCTCAGCCACTTGTACACATTCGTATATAACATCCTCCGTTGTCATTTCTTTCCTAGCGTTATTATTTTTGTTTGGAACGGGCTGACCTGAATTTTGGTTTTCTTTTTTTTGTTCCTTTTTTTCTTCGGATTTGCTTCCAAATAATTTTTTTAAAAAACTCATGATTATAAATTATAAAACATTTTTACTTGTTCTCTTAGTGCCTTAGGTTGAACATTAAGCGTCATGAGTCCATTTTCTTGATTTTTAATGCGCATGCCGCCAAAAAACCACCAGCCAATTTGCACACTCATTTTGTCTAATTCACTTACTTTAAATGTATACTTAAAGCCGACAAACTGTTTAAGTTTTTCCTCAAATTTATCAATATTTTTGCTGTTGATTTCTTCTTTTATTTGTTCTACAAAATCTTTTGCATTACTAAACTTTGTAGAATATCCTTCTTCTGCTCCTGTCAAACCTGCATTTTTAAATGGTATAAGAAAAATATAATTTTTAGTGAAAAAAAACTCTCCCGTAGAAACCTCCATACTGGAAAATCCGTGATTCATAGAGCCTTTTGGTACATGTATGTATTCTGTTGACTTCATATAGAATAAATTAACTTTGAACTTTTATTACTTTCCATCCATCTTTAGTATAAAGAAATTCAATATATAAGTTTATTTCTCCTTCACCATTTTCTTTCAATTTTTTGCCATTCATAATGTATTTTTTTGCTGTTAAATCGTTTCCATAAGAACCTTTCTGGAAAATTTGATTAGAATTAATTTCAACTTCCTCAATATTTCTGTAATTTGATTTTATAAGATTCACATATTTTATTTTCCCATTATCACTTGGTGTGATATTATTTAAAATATTTTCAATTGACCAATTAATATCCGATTGGTATTCATCATTATTTGCTAAAAAATAAGGCATGAGTTTTTCTTTAGTCAAATTATCTGAATTTGCTATTAAGAAATTAACAAAATCATCATTTGCCTTTTTTAAGGAATTGATGGGTGCATTTGTAGGAATAATACCTTCTTTTGTTTTTTGGTAAATTTCGTCAAATGACGCTTCACTATAAGGAGTAAATCGTTTTTCTGGTAGTGGTTTATTATATAAACTCATGTCATTGCTTGAAAACATACGATTGTATTTTTCTATTGATGTAATCACATTCCATTTTCCATTTTCGAATTTTAAGATATAAGTGAACCAATCTCCACTTCTTTCTGCTTTAGTTACACAAATACTTCTATCTTGATAATATCCACCAACTTCACCATTAACTCCAAATCTAAATTCTACCATATTTGAATTGATAATTTTTTCGAAATGATATTTACCAGCATCTCTTTCTTTTAAATCAATACCATTAAATTTGATATAATCCTTTAATAACGAATCTTTAGAGTATTTAGATTTTATGCAAATCATTGCAAGATCTTCGGCGTCTTTTTTAGTCATTCCTAAATCTTCATAAAAAGGCATCGCATTAACTACAAAGGGCTTCCAACTGTTTTCTAAATAACACTTTTCTGATTCGCAATGCGAGCGTTTAAACTCAGCTACCGCTTCCATTTTTACTTTTATTCCATTCACAACCTTTGGATTATCATAAAAATACCTTACCGAACAGCCATCATTTGGCCATCCATCAATAGCAGCAGTTTCTTCTCTCCTAAATCCAGCTATTTCTGACTTCCCTACAGGTTTAAATTCTGCGATATTAATTTTAAAGTTTTTTAAATCTTCAGCGTATTTAATCGCCCCATTTAACTCTTTATTTTTAAACGCATCAAATTCAGCCATTGTAGGGTATGGAATGGCAACTTGTGCATTTGTTTTAATAACCATTGTTAACGCTGTTATAGCGAGTGCTACTTTTTTCATGTTTTAAATATTTAATGTATTGATACTCAAATTTAGCACATACATAAATTTTTATTTTAGTTTTTGGGTAAAGTCTACTTTTTTTTGGGTGAAAGTATGGCATGTTAGAACTATTAATTATTTTTGAATAGAACTATGAGAAATTACCTCTTAATAATCTGTATTCTTAACTTTTTTCTTAATGGATTTTCTCAAAATCGCTATGTTGACTCTGTTATTAGCCAGTTATCCTCAGTAAAACCAGATACGATTCGCTTAAAAAAATTAAGTACTGTTACTCAAGAAGTAATGGCTTCAAATTGCGACCAAGCGATTATATTGGCTAAATATGGCATTTCAGAAAGCGAAAAGTTAAAGCATACTGACTTAAAGCTTCAGTTTAAATCTATTTTAGGATACAGTTATAAAGTAAAAGGAGATTTTAATGCTTCAGTTGCTTCGTTTATGGACGTGTTAAAAGAAGCTGAATCATCCGGGAACTTAATTCGTTCGGCATCCGCTACTAATAATTTGGGAACTACATTTTTAGAAATAGGGAAATATAAAGAAGCAGAATATTACTTTTTAAAAGCTATAACTACCGGATATAAACGACAAGATACTCTTCAGTTAGCCAGAACATTTGCTAATTATGGCTATTTAAAAGCTGAACTTCAGCAACATGATAGTGCTTTAATTTATTACCAAAAAGCGTTACCTATTTTTATCAAAGCACATGATTCATTGCGAGTGGCAGATAATTATTTAAATATTGGACGTAGTTTACTTTCTCTTCATCAAAACGAAGTTGCAACTCAAAATTTTTTGAAAGCACTATTTATATTTAAACAATTTGAGGATATCGATGGAGAGTGCCGTACAATTCTTAATTTGGCAGACGTTGAAATTGCTAATAAAAATTATAAAGCAGCATTAGATTATAATTTTAAAGCCTTAGAATTAGCTAAAGCAAATAATTCTGAATATTTAATTGATTTTTGTTATCAAGGAATTGCAGATTGCTACACGTTTTTAGGAGATTACAAAAATGCCTTAGATTATTTTAAACGACACAAAAGTCTTAATGACTCTATTAATTCTTTAGAAAAGCACCAGCAAATTGTTGATTTACAAGAGAAGTATCAGAGTAATTTAAAGGACAAAAAAATATTAGAAGATGAGATTGAAATTAATAAAAAAGATAAACAGCGTCAAACCCTGCTTATTATTTTAATTGCAACTGGATGCATCATTTCCATTTTGGCATTTTTATTTTATAAATTAAAACAATACAATTCAAAATTGGAGATATTAATTAAAGAAAAGGAGTTCCTTATGCACGAAGTGCATCATCGTGTAAAAAACAATTTACAGCTGTTGGGTAGCTTACTAGAATTACAAATAAGAAGTAGCGACCACGAAAAAACAAAACTTGCCCTTCTTGATAGTCAAAATAGAGTGTCATCAATAGCCACCCTGCACAGTAAATTGTATAAACAAAGCAATGTTATTTCCATTCAGCTCAATCAATATATCATTGCGCTATGCAACGATATTAGTAAAACATTTACCGATAAACTATTTAAAATTAATTATACTTTAGATGCTGTTGAGATGAATGTAGATAAAAGCATTGTCATTGGTTTAATTGTAAATGAAATCGTAACTAATTCTATTAAACATGCATATGATGGAATAACCGAGCCGACCTTAACGATAATATTAAAACAAGATAACAATGCTATTAAATTATTCATTAGCGATAATGGTAAAGGAATTGTTGGTGATGTAGATGTGCTCTCTAAAAAATCTTTAGGATTAAAAGTTATTAAATCCCTCAGCAAACAAATAGGAGCAGAATTAATTATTAATAACACTTTAGGTTTATCTTACAACATAAACTTTAATATATAGTATGAGGATAGGAATCTTAGAAGACGAAGCTTTAATTGCAGATCATCTTGTATCAGTTATAGAAGATAAAGGGTATGAAGTATGCTTTGTTTCAGATAATGTTGATGATGCAAAAGAACAACTTAAAAAGAATGTCGATTTTTTGTTATTGGATATTAAAGTTAATGGTAAACTTAGCGGTATTGATTTGGCAGAACATGTTAATTTAAACTATAGCATTCCATTTATATTCATTAGCTCAAATACAGATCAACACACCTTAGAAAAAGTTAAACTTGCAAAACCTTATGGCTTTTTAACTAAACCTTTTAAAAATATTGATATTGAAATGGCCATTGACCTAGCCATGGAAAAACACACCAATACAGAAAAAAATCAGTCCATTACAAGTAATTTTATCTTTTTAAAAGACAAAGGGACTTGGATAAAAATTAAATTAAACGATATTCTATATTTGCAAGCCTCGGATAACTACACCGTTTTGTTTTTTGAGAAAGACAGTTTGTTAATTACGCAAAATCTAAAATACTTTGAAGGGGTTTTGCCGAATACCCAGTTTTTTAAAACGCACCGATCATACTTAATTAATAAAAATTTTATTGAAAGTTACTCGGGAGATAGTATACTCATACACTCAAGTCGTATTCCTGTTTCCTCTACTTTTAAGTTTGAAATCGATGAATTATTTAAAAACAATACATCTGTTTAATTTTTTGTAACTTTAATAAATTTGTGATTACAAAATCTAATAACCAAACGCCTAAATTTTACATAGATGGTATTTTAAATGCTAATATTGCCATTTTAAGCCGGGCTATAACTTTGGTAGAATCCACAAATTCTAATCATCAAAAGTTAGCGCAGCAAATACTAGACGGTATTATTACAAAAACTGGAAATTCTTTTCGTTTGGGCATAACAGGCGTTCCCGGTGTTGGTAAAAGCACTTTTATTGAAAGTTTTGGAAAAGAAATTATTAGCCAAGGGCACAAATTAGCAGTATTAGCAATAGACCCAAGCAGTAGCAAAAGTAAAGGCAGCATTTTAGGCGATAAAACCCGAATGGAAGAACTGACCAAGCAGCAAAATGTATTTATTCGTCCTTCACCAAGTAATGGTACGTTAGGTGGTGTTGCAAAAGCAACTTATGAAACTATTTTATTATGTGAGGCCGCGGGCTTTGATTTTATAGTTATAGAAACAGTTGGTGTTGGACAAAGCGAAACCATGGTAAGCAAGCTTACTGATTTTTTTCTTTTGCTTATGTTAGCCGGGGCCGGTGACGAACTGCAAGGGATTAAACGTGGTATTATGGAAATGGCTGATTCGTTAGTTATAACTAAAGCTGACGGCACGAATATTGAAAAAGCAAAAATGGCAAGAGCAGAATATGCACACGCCATACATTTGTTCCCACCAACAGAAAGTGGATGGATTCCCAAAGTGTTAACCTGTTCGAGTACAGAAAATAAAGGTATTAAAGACGTGTATAATTTAGTAAGCGACTATAAAAATTATACAACGCATAGTGGTTATTATACAACAAAACGTAAACAACAGCAATTTGAACTGGTGAAGGAATTATTAGATTCTCAAATCCTTCAATTAGTTTACCAAAAAAATTCCATTGAACAAAAATTAACTGCATTAAAAACTACTGAAGTAAAAAACCCGTTTAGTGAAATTGAAAAAATAATAAAAACTATTAACAATTAATTATTATAAATTAACGCTTGTTTTTCTTTTTATATGTGGTAAAATTTTATCTTTAAACATGCGTTTTTTATTGCTTTTTACCATATTTTTATACTCGTGCCGAAATTCCGCCAGCACAAGCAAAAAGCAAGTGCCTCCAATAAAAAGCGAAGTAAATAAAGACTCCATAGCAAAATTATTTTGCAACAACGATTTATGTTCAAAGGTAGTTGGTGTTATAAATCCTCAAACTTCAATAAATGAAAACTACATTTTCGATAATGACTTATATAATCTGGGAATTGATACTGTAGCCCAAGTTAAGTTTTGGAGAAACATAATGAACTTAAATGATGATAGCGCCCTAGTAAATATTGCCTCGTCGCGAGAAGTTTTAAATAAAGTTGAGGTAAAAAGTTGGAGTTTGAGAAATGATTCCATCAGAACTGTTTATAAAGATAGTGTTCGCCTTGCTAAACAACTTGATTCAACACAAAAAATACTACTTACTACCGGAAAAAAATTCTTTTACGACTTTAACAAAACGTCTCAAAATTTTGACAAGGGCATACATTGTTTTATTGAAAACGGTGTAGATCCATGGTACGCGCAGGCAATTTTACTTATCGAAAGCCCCAATAAATTGCAAAAAAGTAATGCCGGAGCCTACGGTTCTTTTCAATTAATGAAAGATGTGGCGCGTTTGTTTGGATTAAAAGTTAATAAGCAAATAGATGAGCGTGCCGATTTTGAGCGAAGTGCTTACGCTGCAAGTAGTCTTATTAAAAAAGTTTGTATTCCTAAGGCTCATAAAATGTTAGATTCGTTAAAAATAACCAACCAAAATGAAAATGAATTATGGTTCAAATTATTAGTGATGCACGTTTATCACGCAGGTTCATATAACGTAGAAAAAGCTCTATTCAGTTTTATGCCCACTCAAGGCGACATTAATTTAATTTATAATTTATGGCATGCAAGTACCGCTAAATTTAAAAACGCATCGCAAAACTACTCTCAATTAATCCTTGCTGCTATGCTCGAAATGAACGAACATCGTAAAGTACCTGAGAAACCTAAAATAGTGAAGAAATAAACTTGAAAATTATTTATACAATTCCCGGAATTGGCGCCACAGAAAAATTGTTCCAAAATATTTCAATACCAAATTATAAATTAAAAGTATTGAATTGGCCTGAACCTAAAAAAGAATTTACCATGCAGGATTATGCCAGAGAGTTTCTAAAACAAATTAATACTTCACAACCTGTATATTTGATGGGAGTTTCTTTTGGTGGTATGTTGTGTTCACAAATCTCAGACTACATTCCCACCGAAAAAATTATTTTAATTTCTTCTTGCAAAACAAAAAAACAATTCCCCTTTTTATTAAAACTTAATCGCATACTTCCCATTTATAAAATTATTTCTGATGATTTTATAAAATGGTTGGCGAAATCAAAAAGACGAATGTTGGGTTTTGATAAATCCTTCGATAAAACTCTTTTGGAAATGATTGAGTCAATGCCAAAAAATTATTTTAAAAACTGCATTGGTTATATTATTAATTGGGATAAAGAATCAGATAATAAAACGAATCTCATCCAAATTCACGGCACTAACGATTTATTGCTTCCACATAAAAAAATAGAAAATTGCATTTTGGTGCAAGGAGGCTCACACACAATGGTAATAAGTAAAGCTTTTGAAATAAATTTAATTTTAAACGAACAGCTAAATGGATAATATTTCCCTTTTAAAATTAGCAATTAACGCCTCTATAATAGCCGGAAATGAAATTTTAAAAGTTTACGATACTAATTTTTATGTTGAAACAAAATCGGACGATACGCCTGTAACACTGGCTGATAAAGCCGCCAGCAATTCGATTATACAAAATTTAGCCTCAAGTAATATTCCGGTTTTAAGCGAAGAGGATGAACAATTCCACTACTCTGAACGAAAAACCTGGGAACATATTTGGATAGTTGACCCCTTAGACGGCACCAAAGAATTTGTGAAACGTAATGGCGAATTTACTGTTAATATTGCCCTTATAGAAAATCAACAACCCATTATTGGTGTAATTTTTTGCCCGGTTTTTAAAGATTTATACTATGCTTGTAAAGACTTAGGTAGTTTTAAAGTTGACAAACACGATGTGTTGTCAATTTTAAACTCTCCTCATAATCATAATATAATTGAAGAGTTAATTACAAAAGCTAAAAAAATGCCTTTACAATCTTTACCTAAAAACTATACTATCATTGCCAGTCGTTCTCACCTCAGCAAAGAACTTTATACACACATTGAAAAACACAAACTGGAAGGTAAAATAATTAACACTATTAATGTGGGTAGTAGTGTAAAAATGTGTTGGGTAGCCGAAGGCAAAGCACACGAATATCCTCGCTTTGGAACAACTATGGAATGGGATACTGCATCTGGTCAATGTATTTTAGAACAAGCAGGCGGGCAGCTGATTGATTTAGAAACCAATTTGCCAATGTTGTACAATCGTGAACATCTAAAAAATCAGAATTTCATTGCGATTGCAAAGAATTAAATCTTGAGTATCTAAGTCATTACTGGTCAGAACGACAAAGCCATTTTTAATGTATGAGATTGCTTCACTATCGCTCAAATGACACACATTAACTTAGTGTCTCTCAGTGTCCTTAGTGCCTTTGTGGTTAGCTTTCTATGCCAAATCAGCAAAATAAGCTTCAGTTTTTCTAAAGTAAACCAAGCCAATTAAAAATAAAATAAGAGACGATAAAATGCTTATTCCGTCCAACATTAAATTTATGTGTCCAACACCAATTCCTGCTCTAAAAATGTCTAAGGGTGCGGTCATTGGATTTAGCGCCATAAGTGTTTTTAAATAGATGTTTGAAGTAATAGTTATTGGATAAATAACAGGCGTTAAAAACAATAAAAATTGCACCAAAAAAGGAATAATGTATCTAAAATCGCGATACTTAACATTTAACGCTGCTAAAAAAGTGCCAATACCAAATGTAGCAATACTGGTTAATACAACCCCAAGCGGAAAATAAATAATAGCCTGCCAACAAAATGTAACATGATTAAAAAGGCAAAAAATAATAAAAATAATAAACGCCATAAAAAAATCAAACACACCTACAAGTACTGCTGATATTGGAATTATTAACCTCGGGAAATAAATTTTTTTTATGATGTTGGCATTACTCACCATACTGTTACCCGCATTACTGATACCACTGCTAAAAATGCCCCATAACACCAGACCACTTAATGCAAAAACAACATAAGGTGTTTGCATGTTAGTATAATTTGTAATGGCTTTGCCAATAAAAAACGAAAACAAAAGTGCCATAGCCAAAGGCTGTAGCACCGCCCATAAAAATCCTAAAACCGTTTGTTTGTATTTTACTTTTATATCGCGTAAGGTGAAAAAATAAAACAACTCGCGGTATTCCCAAAGTTCTTTTAAACCAATACTAAACTTACTTTGTGGCTTAATTTCAAATTCAATATGAGGGGGATACTCAGTTGTCATTAAGCCTTAAATGTAAGCAGGAATTTTGAAAGGGTAAAATTATTATTTGTCACTTCGAGTAGCGAGGAACAAGCATATCGAGAAGTGATTTTGTTCAACAGTTCTCGATACACTTCGTTACTCGAACTGACATTAATTTTTAAATTCGATATCAATTTATTTCTAACTTTAATCCATAGAAATTCACTTTGCATACATTGACCCCTGCAATAATTAAATTACTTAAAACCGCTTATTCAGCCGAAAAAGCGGCTGCATTTGCATACATCGGCCACGCAAAATCTGTTAAAAGTCAGGTCGAAAAAATAGCTATTAAACAAATTGAAGACGATGAGTGGGGGCACCGCCACGAAGTGCTTTTAATAATGAACGAATACAATATTAAGCCTTCAAAATACTACGAAATTCGTTTTCACATTATTGGTAAAATTATCAGCTTTAGTTGTTTTATAATAGGTTGGTTTATGCCTTTTTATTTTGCCGGACGACTAGAAAGTGGCAATGTGTGTGAATATTTTCGATTAAAAATTTGGTTTAACGAATTAGGAATTACCAAACACGATCAAATTCTGTATGACATGGGCATTAAAGAAAAAGAGCACGAAGTTTACTTTTACGAGCAAATAAAAAACAGCAAATTGCTTCCTTTTTTTGAACGTTTCTTTAAATGGGGTGCTACCCAAAGCTTTAATAACATTGACCTAGAGCAAAAACAACCCCTCGAAAAGTCAGATATTTACTGCAAAAAGTGATACCGCAACTTTTTAACCACACAGTTACATCGTCAAACCTATAAGAGATTAAAAAAGTAACATATAGTAAAAGAAAGCAATGCTTCCTTTCTATGTTGGTCTGATATTTAGCCCTAAAATGAAATAATACTATGTGTCTATGTGGTTTTTTATTTAGTTGTTATATCTCAAACAATTTCGTAACTTTGTACCCTAAATTAATTAACATGACATCATTATTTGTATTAGGAATTTTAGGAATGGGTCCTTCAGAAATCATCATCGTTTTAATAATTGTACTTTTATTATTTGGCGGTAAAAAAATTCCTGAGTTAATGAAAGGTTTAGGCCGCGGTGTTAAAGAATTTAAAGATGCTAGCAAACCTGAAGCAGATAGCTCTGAAATAGAGAAAAAATAAAAAATTTATATGTATTTTTAAAGCGTCTCGGTTAGTCCAAGGCGCTTTTATTTTTTAAACCATTATTGTGTATACATTTTCATCCATCTTACAATTACAAGCCGATTTAAAAAACGGCGTTACAACCTGCGTTGATTTAGTGAATCAATCCATCGCCAACATTGAAGCAAAAAAAGAATTAAACGCCTTTTTAGAAGTGTTTTCAACCTCAGCATTAGCGCAGGCAAAACAAATTGACGAAAAGATTAAAGGTGCGGCTTCGACAGGCTCAGCCTCCAAGTTAGGTAAATTAGCCGGTGTAATTATTGGTTTGAAAGATAATATCTGTTATAAAAATCATAAAGTATCTGCGTCTTCAAAAATATTAGAAGGTTTTGAATCCCTTTACTCGGCAACTGTTGTAGAAAAATTATTAGCCGAAGATGCCATAATCATCGGTCGCTGCAATTGCGATGAATTTGCAATGGGTAGCAGTAACGAAAATTCGGCTTATGGTAATGTATTAAACCCCTTAAATACAAAATATGTTCCGGGTGGTTCTTCGGGCGGCTCTGCGGTGGCGGTTGCTGCCGGTTTATGTCATGTTACCTTGGGTTCTGATACAGGTGGCTCTATTCGCCAACCTGCCTCGTTTACTGGCACTGTAGGTTTTAAGCCTACTTATGGCAGAGTATCTCGCTATGGTTTAATTGCTTATGCTTCTTCGTTTGATCAAATAGGGCCTATTACCAAAACGGTGGAAGATGCTGCCATTATTACACAAGTAATAAGTGGACAAGATGAAAATGATAACACGTCTTCTTCACACAAAGTAGAGAATTATTTAGAGCAGTTACACTCTAACAAAACCTACAAAATAGCCTACTTAAAAGAATGTGTGGAGGCCGAAGGTCTTGACCCTGAAGTAAAAAAAGCTGTTTTAAGTACTTTGGAAAAATTAAAAGCAAAAGGTCACCAGGTGGAAGCCGTTAGTTTTCCATATTTAGAATACTTAGTACCCACCTATTACGTATTAACTACTGCAGAGGCTTCGTCTAACCTCGCGCGCTTCGATGGTATACACTACGGTTACCGCAGCCCCAATGCCACTGATTTAGAAAGTACGTATAAAAAATCGCGGTCCGAAGGTTTTGGTGCCGAAGTAAAACGCCGCATTATGCTGGGTACTTTTGTGTTAAGCAGTGGTTATTATGATGCTTATTATGCAAAGGGACAAAAAGTCCGTAACCTCATCCACACCAAAACAAAAGAAATTTTAAGTACTTACGATTTTATAGTAACACCAAGTACACCAGGCACCGCCTTTGAATTTGGTAAAAACAGCGCCGACCCAATTAAAATGTATTTAGAAGATATTTTTACGGTGCAAGCTAACATTGCCGGAGTACCTGCTATTAGCGTACCTTGTGGCACACACAACAACGGTTTACCAATGGGCATACAGTTTATGGCCAATTATTTTGAAGAGGGAAAGTTGTTTGATGTGGCGAGTGAGATATAGAAAAGAAAATATAATTTGCACTAAATAATATAACAAACAACGTAACTTTAGTAATAGCAATTGTTAATAACATCTGTCGAGATCTGGATAATGCATCTTCACTTTAAGTTCTCAAAATCAATAAGTTGTGTTTTTTAATTTTTAAAAAAGATACAAAATTTAATTTGATTTTTTGTTCAAAAATAGAAACAAAAAATGTAGAAAGACTTTGTACATTTGAAGCATAAAGTATTTATAAGTATTTTAAAATATTTGTAATAAAAAAGCCCCAAGTTTTCGCAGAACTTGAGGCCTAAAATAGTGTAAGTCATTTGGATTGACAAACCAACAATTTGTTATTACCAATACATCAGAGGTTGGAATCTCCAGATGCTAGCAAGCACTCTTTATTGTTACTATTTGTTTAACACGGAAAGCAAGTTTATAACTTGCTTTTTAGCTTTAAAAAGAACTAAACAAAATTACCTCTAAACATTTGCCTTTTTAATACAAATGAAATTAACACTTGATTGAAGTTTTAAACATGTTATTATTTAAAGCAAATAGTTGATAACCTTTTAAAGCTTTGATTTACAGAAATATAACAATTTATCGAAAAAAATATAAAAATTGATTTGTATGATTAAAAAATATTACACTTCTTAATTAAATATAGTTGCTTAAAAAAGAAACTATATAGTCTACAACATCCTCCTCTTCCCGTTTTCTACCAAAAACAACTTGGCATCGATGTGTTTGGTGTTTAATAAAACTTGTATGCGTTCGGGATGCGTATCGGTTATAAAAACTTGTCCAAAATCATCACTACTCACTAAATCTAATAATTTGGTAAAACGTTGCTCGTCTAGCTTATCGTAAATATCATCCAGCAACAGCAAGGGTTTGGTGTTTTTTTGTTTTTTAATAAAGTCGAACTGTGCCAATTTTAAAGCCAATAAATAACTTTTTTGCTGCCCCTGGCTGGCAAATTTTTTTAAGCTAAAACCGGCTATTGTAAATTCTAAATCGTCCTTATGCGGGCCAACTGTCGTGTAACCCACTGCCCTATCTCTTGGTTGAACATTTGTCAGAGCGGTTCTAAAATCGTTTTCTTCTAAACTATTTTGATAATGCAAAGCCACTTCTTCTTTACTGTCGCTAATAAATTGATAATAGTAATTAAATAAAGGAATAAACTGTTCTAAAAATTGTAATCGTTTTTGTAAAATAACGGCACCAAAAATAATCAGTTGCTCGTCCCAAATATCAAGGCTTTCGCTATCAAAGGTGCGTGTTTCGTAAAAATGTTTTAGTAAGGCATTACGCTGTTTTAAAACATGGCTATAGTTAATCAGTTTATCCAAATAGTCCTTATCGTATTGCGAAATAATGCCATCCAAAAAACGGCGGCGTACTTCACTACTTTCGTAAATTAATTCCGAATCGCTGGGCGATATCATGACTAAGGGAAAAGCGCCAATGTGTTCACTCAGGCGTTCGTATTCTTTTTTGTTTTTTTTAAAAATCTTTTTTTGGTTACGTTTTAATCCGCAATACACCTCAACATCTTCGTCAAACTTATTAAACCAACCTTGCAATACAAAAAACGATTCGCCATGTTTTATGTTTTGGCTATCAATGGTATTAAAATAGCTTTTGCAAAACGATAAGTAGTAAATGGCATCTAATAAATTGGTTTTACCCATGCCATTATTTCCAACAAAGCAATTTATTTTTTCTGAAAATTGCGCCTCAAATTCTTCGTAATTCTTAAAATTTATGAGCGATAATTGCTTTAAATACATGATTTTGCACAAAAATACGCTTATTTTGTCCTATTTAGATAGATTTTTGATTGTTCATTGATTTTAACAAATAAAATGGTATCTTCGCAGACTAATTTTTACAAACAAAATGGCTGATTTAAAAGAAGAAACTACTGTTGATAATACTAATGAAATTAATCAAGTAGAAGAAACTGTTGAAGAAACAAAAAAACCGATTGATCCTAGCTTAGAAGGTATTCAACTTTTTTATGAAAAAAATAAAAAAATGGTGACCTACGTTGGAGGTGGTTTACTTTTAATTATTGGAGCTTTTTGCTTTTTCAAATTCTATTATATGCCTGCTCAGGAAGAAGAAGCTGCCAACGAAATTTTTTGGGCACAAACTTTTTTTGAAAAAGACAGTTTTAATATTGCTTTAAAAGGTGGTAATATGGTAATGGCTCCTCAAGGACAAAAACAAATGATGGGCTTTGAGCAAATTGCTGAAAATTATGGTATGACAAAAAGTGGAAGCCTTGCCAATTATTGTGCAGGTATTTGTTTATTACGTACCGGTAAATTTGAACAGGCTATTGAATACTTAAGTAAATACGATGGTAACGATGAAATGGTTGCCCCTATTGCTATAGGTGCTATTGGCGATTGTAATATGGAATTAAATAAAGTTGACGAAGCAATCAATTATTATTTAAAAGCTGCTGAAAAAAGTCGTAACTCATTTACTACTCCCTTGTACCTTAAAAAAGCGGGTTTTGCCTACGAACAAAAAAACAATTTTGTTGAGGCCTTAAATGTTTACGAGCGCATTAAAACAGAGTATAGCAAAAGCAACGAAGGCAAAGAAATTGAAAGAGACATTGCTAAGGTGAAGGCATTGGGGAATTTGTAATGTCTCACCAATCTAAGTCAACGTGTGTAATTAAAAAATAAAAATAATTTTAAAAGTCTGTATAAAAACAGACTTTTTTATTTAATAAGATTATGAGCACAACAGGAAATAATTTATCGGTAGTAAAGGGTGATAAAGTAACAACCACTAAAACTTCTGATTATACAATTGGTATTATTTGGGCGGAGTGGAATACTGAAATTACCAGCGCTTTAAAAGATGGTGCCTTTAAGACTTTATTACAACACGGGGTTTTACCGGAAAACATAATCATAAAAACCGTTCCAGGCGCTTTTGAGTTAACGCTTGGCGCGCAATGGTTGGCCGAACATACCGAAGCAGAAGCTGTTATTTGCATTGGCTGCGTTATACAAGGCGAAACCAAACACTTTGATTTTATTTGTAACTCTGTAGCTCAAGGTATTACCGATTTAAACCGTGAGTTTAGTATTCCGTTTATTTTTGGTGTGTTAACTACAGATAATTTACAACAAGCCATTGACAGGGCCGGCGGGAAACATGGCAATAAAGGCGATGAAGCTGCAATTACGGCTCTAAAAATGTTAGCTTTATTAGATGATTTAGACCCGGCGGATTAAACTTTTAAGTGCTTTGCTCAATTAAACAAATCTCTTACTCCCTTTTTACTGGTTTTCACTCTTTTAAATCGATTTTATTTTTTTTATTTCATATATTCGAAAATATTAAATTAAATATGAAAAAATATAATTTATCTTTCTTTTTAATCATCACACTAGTATTATCTATTAATACTCTTAAAGCGCAAACACCTACACCAAAAGATTGTTCGGTAGAACTTTGGGCAACGGTTCAGGTTAGTCCACCAACCGTAACTTTAAACTGGCTTCCTAATGTTGGCACCACTAATTATGCTATTGCTCGTAAACCTAAAAACAGCTCGGTTTGGACCACCTTATCTGCAACTAATCCAAGCTCCACCACACAGTATATTGATAACACCGTATCATTGGGCACGCATTACGAATACCGTGTTACTAGAAGCGCAGCAACTGGAACAACAAATTATACCGGATACGGATATCTTAATTCTGGCATTCAAATTCCCGAGGTTGAAAACAGAGGTAAATTAATTTTATTGATTACTGATAATTTTAGTGTGTCTTTAGCTCCAGAAATTAAACGCTTGCAAGATGATTTGGAAGGAGATGGTTGGGAAGTATTAACCAGTTATGTGAGCACCGCAACAGCAGTACCGGCTATTAAAACTCAAATAGTAAATACCTATAATTTAGATCCTTCAAACACCAAAGCATTGTTTTTATTGGGGCATATTCCAGTGCCTTATAGTGGTAATCTCTATCCTGACGGGCATACAGATCATTATGGTGCTTGGCCTGCCGATGTATATTATGGCGATATTAATGGGACTTGGACCGACGTGTCAGTTACATCTAACACTATTTCTCCGGCTCGCACTCAAAACATTCCGGGGGATGGTAAATTTGATCAATTCACAATACCTAGCGCTGTAGAATTACAAGTAGGACGTGTAGATTTATATGGTATGACATCGTTTACCGCCTCCGAAACCCAACTATTAAAAAATTATTTAGATAAAGACCATAACTACCGTAAAAAAGTATTTACCACCGTAAAGCGCGCTGTTATTGATGATAACTTTGGTTCTTTTTTTCCGGCAGGTGAGTCTTTTGCTTCAAGTGGATTTAAAAATTTTGGCCCTCTTGTAACTCCTACTAATGTTGTACAAACAGATTATTTTACAACCATGACGGGTAACAGCTACCAATGGAGTTATGGGTGCGGTGGTGGTTCGTTTACAAGTGCTGGAGGTATTGGAAGTACTACCAACTTTGCAAGTTCTAATTTACAAGGAGTGTTTACCATGATGTTTGGCAGTTATTTTGGCGATTGGGATATAACCAATAATTTTTTACGTGCGCCGTTATGCCAAGGTCAAACTTTAACAAATGCATGGGCTGGTCGCCCTAACTGGATGTTCCATCACATGGCAATGGGCGAAAACATTGGATACTGTGCACAACTTACCCAAAACAATGTGTCTACATATTATGCTTCGCCATATGGTGGCGGAATAACTAATGCGGTTCATATAGCATTAATGGGAGACCCAAGTTTAAGAAACGACATTGTTTCCCCTGTTTCAAATGTTGTAGCAACTAAAGTTGGAAATAACTGCGCCATATCATGGTCCGCTTCAACAGAAACCACCTTGGTTGGGTACAACATATATATGAAAAACGACACTAACAAAACCTACACAAAAATTAATACAGTTCCCGTTGCAGGGACAACTTACACAGATTTGTGTTTACAATATCCAGGGGTTTATAAATATATGGTTCGTGCTTTAAAATTAGAAACAACTCCTAGTGGTACTTATTATAACATGAGTGAGGGTATTGCAGATACAGCCCTTAATAGTAGCTACTTGGCAGTAACCTCCCAATTTACAAATACGCCTATAGGTACCACTTATATGTTTAACAACAACTCTATTAATGCCACTTCATATTTATGGACCTTTGGTAACGGCGCCACAAGCACAAATACCAACCCATCAACTACCTATACAGCTAATGGAAGTTATACTGTTACCTTAATTGGATATAATAGTTGCGCCAGCGATACATCAACTGCAGTTATAAACATTTTAACTGTAGGCTTAAATAAACTAAACGCAACAAATAGCACTTTTGATATTTATCCAAATCCTGCCAACACAAGTATTTTGTTTAGTAGCCAGGGAGTATGCGAAAGTTGTTCGATTACAATTTACAATAGTGCTGGGGAGTTGGTTTACCAACAACAAAGCGTAAGCGATAATTTAAAAATTAATGTTGCTGATTTAAAAAAAGGGATTTACTTAGTTAAACTTACTGATAAATTAAACAATAGTGTGAGCAAAAAATTAATTATTGATTAAACAAACTCTAAATAAAAAAGCATATAAAATTTATGTGCTTTTTTATTATTAACTACACTAAGTATTAAAACTCTTCAAACGTTATTTTTGTTCTATCAGAATTATAGAAATAATTTAACAACATAGTCTTGTCTGAGCCGTTTTCTCTAACAAACGAGAGTAGTTCGTAAAGTGTTCCATTTTCGTATTTGTTTTCAAAAATAATTTGGTAATAATTTGCCACACCTACAATTGTTTTAACTTGAATAAATTCTTTAGAATCAAGTACTTTAATATTTTGTAGTTTTCCAAACTGCTTTTTTGTGTCCTCCAATAGTTTCAACCAATCACTTTTAGGATTGGCTTTTATAGCTGCGGGGTGCAGATAGGCAATGGCACCGTCGAATGTACCATCTGTAACAGATTTGTAAAATGTCATAGCTTCCTGAATAACCATTTTTTCTTCGTCAGATTGCTCATCGTTAGCCAACTCCTTTTCGATTTCTTTTACAACAGTGTCTTCTGATGTTTTTGTAACCATTTCTATTTTTTCAGATTCTTTTACTGTTTTTGAATTTTCACAAGAGGTTAAACAGAGCGCGGCAATGCTTAACATTGAAATTGGTCCAATAAATTTTGTCATAAATTTTTATTTTTGGTGAAAATACTTTTTAAAATTCTTTGGGCAAAGGTGTTTTTAAAAATAATTGTAATTACTCTTTAAAAATTCTTAAAAAAAACCTATACCTAGCTACCTAAAATTGGCTTATCATCTAATGATCGTGTATCTAAAGCATCGCGCAAACCATTACCAACCAACATGAAAGACAATACCAAAATCATAATCGCTATTCCAGGAATAAAGGCCAAATAAGCTTTATCCATTAAAATATAACCATGATGGGCATTGGTCATTTCACCCCAACTTGGAATTGGTGGTTGAGCACCTATTCCTAAAAAGCTAAGTCCTGCTTCCGTTAAAATTGCGGTTGCAAAATTACTGGCCGCCATTACAACAACTGGCCCCATAACATTTGGTAATATATGCCTAAAAATGATGCGCATATTTCTGAAGCCCAAGGCCCTTCCGGCTTCAACAAATTCTTTTTCGCGAATACTAAGTATTTGGCCACGAACTATACGAGCAACATCTACCCACATGGTTAAGCCAACGGCAATAAATACTTGAATTATTCCTTTTCCTAAAACCAAAGTAATAGCAATTACCAGTAATAAAGTTGGAATACTCCATACCACATTTATGAGCCACATTATCACAGAATCTGTTTTGCCACGGTAATAGCCTGCAAGAGCACCAAGTAATATCCCTATAAAAATGGAGATAATTACCGAAACCAAACCAACACTTAAACTTATTCTTGTACCAATTAAAAGCCTACTTAATAAATCCCTTCCTAATAAATCGGTTCCCAATAAATATTTTTTTGTAACAATGTTTTCTTTTTGGATTTGTTGTTGAAGCTCTTTAATAGATCTTGTTATTTTTTCCGGATTTCCTATTTCATAAAAAGATAATTCTTGTTTTATGGGATCTAATTTTATGGGAGCCTTACTGTCAATTGCATACACTACATCTGCAAGATTAAACTTCGAAATGGCGCCTTTGTTGTTTTCGGAATTACCTGTATACTCCTCAACCAAAACGAACTGGTTTTTAAAAAAATAGTTATAAATAGTATACGATGAAAACGGATCTGTTTTTCCAAAAATCATATCACTTATAAACGATTGTTTTTCGATTTCTTCATTCTTTTTTACCAATAAAAACTTAGAAACAAAACCGGGTTGTTTTATATGTAATTCAGGTTTTTGATCGTTGGCGTATGGTGTTGGATCTGGCGTTATAAGATAACCCAGAATTGATATAACACATGATAAACCAATTATTATTAAACCCAACATTGATAATTTATTGCGTTTAAATCTCCGCCAAGTCTGTGCACTTAACGATTCTGACTCAAAATCTATGGGTTTCTTTTTAAAAAACACGTTTAGTTCATTTCCATTTTGGTTTTGTAAAAAGCGAAGCTATTGCCACAATACTTGCATACAATGGGTAGATAAATCCCACAGGTATTGCATACCATAATAATGCTTTGTTTTTTAAAAAACGTGAAGCTAAAAATAACAATAAAGTATCAATTATCAATTTAAAAAGCATAAAAATTAAGCCCAATTGGCTATTTTGAGGTACTAAAAAGCTATATACTAAGCTGAATAACCAGAAAGAATTTACCAAAAAACTTAAAATAGCCAATGAAAAATTTATCTTATTCTTATTGCTTTTAAATTTTGAGGCCCAACGTACTTTTTGTTGTATGAGTTTTAAAAATGAAAAAGCCGGATAAGTATAAACTATAGCACTTTCCGACTTAAGGTAGTTGATTTTTACGTTTTCTAACTTTTTTACATCTTCTAAAAACAAAACGTCGTCGCCCGAAACAATATTTATATGACTTTCATAGCCATTTGCCCTTTCAAAAAGTTGCTTGGTAAAAATTAAATTGGCGCCATTACACAAAAACGCCTTTTTGTAATGTGCGCTTCCAGATGCCAGCAAAGCGAGAATATTACTTTCAATGGCTTGTAGTGCCCATAATAAGCCGTTATTATCCCTTAATAGTATTGGAGCAATAATAAAATCTGATTGGGTTTCGGAATAAAAATCGCTAATTGTTTTAAGCCAAATGGTTGAGGTGGTATAAGTATCCGCATCGCGCATTACAACCAACTTGGTATTTACAAATTGCATAGCATAGGTAATACTTTGTTTTTTACCTTTTTGTTGCACATTTGATATTATTTTGTAATTAATTTTTGATTTTTTTAAAATATATTCTGCGTGTTTAACAGTATTGTCAGTACTTGAATCGTTTATTAAAATTAAATTTATTTTGGCTATATCATAATCTTGCTTAATAATGGAAGTCAAACACCCAACTATTGTTTTCTCTTCGTTGCGTGCGCAAATAATAATTGTTAAGGGTTGATCTGCATTATTTTCTATTGAAAAATAAGTTTCGGTTTTTATAAAACCAATCGCAAAGTATAACAGAAATAAAAAATAACCAGCTAAAACAATAAGAAATATATAAAATAACAGTGTCATTTTTTATGTGATGTTAGTTTAAAATTAAACTTTTGTTTTATTAAAATAAAATACCCCACAATGCTTGGTATTACAATATTTATTACCCACACCAAAATACTTGATAAAGCCAATGCAGCGTTTGATATACCACAACCCTTAAATACAATTAGCGCTACTGCCGCTCTAATAGCAGCTTCTATAAAGCTAATCATTGGCACAATACTGGTAATTAAAAAATACAACCAAATACCTAATACTACTTGAAACGAAAATGCCTGTTGATTGAATAAATTAATAATTACAAGCATTTGTGAGGAAAATACCAGATATCTTAAAATGGAGAACCCAAATAATTTTACCAATTGTTGTCTAGTAAATTGATATTCAAAATCTGAAATGCTTTTTTGTTTACTTATTTTTTTAGATACAAAGGATAGAATTTTGTTTATTTTAATTAAGCAAAAAATAAAGGCTCCTAATACAATTACGGCTAAAGTGCTCACTAAATAAGCTACCCATAAATCATCATTACCAAAATTTTTAAACTTAAACAGAAGTGCTATCATACCCAACAAAATTGTAATAGATAGTTGAAACATACCTCCAACAAAATGTAGTACTGTTATTTTTGAGCGATTTTCGGGTTTAAAAAAAAATATTTTTGCTAAAAACTCCGTAGCTCTTCCCGGCGCTAAATTTCCCAAACACACCCCACTGTAAACAGATTTCATAGCAGTTTTAAAACTAACCTGCTCCACAGGCTGTGTAATTATTTTCCATTTGTAAGATTCTATTCCCCAATTTAAAGGAATAAAAAGCAAACAAATTATTAAACAAAAAAAACCTTTTAACGAATAAGCCGTGTCAAGTAAAAGGGCTAATTTATCGGAAGTAAAATCGGATTTTAATTTATAATATATGATCCCCAGACTTAAAACGCCAATTAATACTTTAATAATTGTTGCTAATATTTTTTTAGGTGCTGCCATTCTTGTTTTAAAACCACATAGGCACATAGTTATTTAACAGTACTAGCAATAATAGTTCGCATAGTATTATCCGCCATTGGCGGATAACTATATGGTTCACCATTTCACTCCACAAAAACCATTAAACTATGTTACTATGTGGTTTAATTTTTTACTAGTAACATTTTGGCTAAATTTACAGTAAATATGGCACTTAACGATAGAATAATTTTAGGCATTGACCCAGGGACGATTGTAATGGGTTACGGAATTATTCACGTTCAAAATTTGGTCATTAAGCCAATTGGCATTGGAGTTATAAAGCTTGAAAAATTAGATGAACACGCCGATCGTTTAAAAAAAATATTTGAACGAACCGTTGCCATTATCGAAGAATACAAACCGGATGAATTAGCTATTGAAGCTCCTTTTTTTGGCAAAAACGTGCAATCAATGTTAAAATTGGGGCGGGCACAAGGCGTTGCCATTGCCGCTGCATTAAGTAAAAATATTCCTATAACAGAGTATTCACCTAAAAAAATAAAAATGAGTATTACCGGAAATGGTAATGCCAGTAAAGAACAAGTAGCCGCCATGTTGCAACAAATTTTAGGTGTAAAAGCCGAGCATGAATTTTTAGACGCCACCGATGCTTTGGGCGCCGCTCTTTGCCACTATTATCAAAATAAAAATGTTGGTATTACGGGTAAATCCTATTCAGGTTGGAAGGCATTTTTAACTGACAACCCTAAGCGGAAGGTTTAAGTTCTCATAAACTCCAAATAAAATGTAGTACCTTCATTTACTTGTGATTTAAACCAAACGTTTCCGCCAAAACTTTGCATACTGCTTTTAACCATTGCCAAGCCCAAACCTGAGCCCGTTGATTTTGTGGTGAAGTTTGGTGTAAAGAGTTTCGGGATTAATTCCTCAGCAATTCCACAACCGTTATCAGTAATAGCAATAATAATTTTATTTTCTTTTTCAGTAGCCTCAATTATTATTTTAGGGTTTTTAGTTTCGGATAAAGCCTGAACCGCATTTTTTAAAATATTATTAAATACACGCAAAGCTTGGTCTTTGTCACCTTTAACAGACACGTCTGCCTCTGAAATAGAATTTTGAATCTCGATGTTTTTATAATTCTCAAATATCAAAACAGAAGAATTTATAATCTCGACCAAATTAATAGTTTGCAATTGCGTGCTTGGCAGTTTTGCAAAATTGCTGAATTCAGTGGCAATATTTGCTAAGGTATCAATTTGTTCAATAATGCTCTTGCTAGCATTTTCAAATTTTTGATTAAAATCTTCAGGATTATTCTTCATAACGTGCTGCAAGTACTGAAGGTTTAATTTCATTGGCGTTAAAGGGTTTTTAATCTCATGAGCCACCTGTTTCGCCATTTCACGCCAGGCACTCTCGCGCTCGCTTTGTGCTAAAAGGTTCGCGCTTTCTTCCAGTTTAATCAACATTTGATTGTATTCATTCACCAATTTTCCAATCTCATCGTTACTTTGCCAAACAATTTTTTCATTTTGTTTGCCCAGTGTTATGTTTGCTATTTGTTGTTTAATTAGTCGCAAAGGTTGTGTTATATAACTTGCCAAAATTAATCCCGATAAAATACTTATCACAAATAAGATAATATAAACATTTATTAAAGCACTTATAATACCGGATAACTCATTTACCAAATCGTTTTGTTTAGCAAAATAGGGAAGGTTAATAAATCCGATTAATTCCTTTTTCCCATCAAACAAAGGTGTGTAAAACGATAGATAACTTAAATTACCTGCTTTTTCATTCACACAAACACCAGAGGATTGATTGGACGAAAGTTCATTAAACGCTTGGGGATTTGCTAAAGTTGAAGCCAATCCAAAATCGTATAAACGCGCCTGGCTGGTGTTAAATAATTGTCCGTTTTTATTAAATAAACTTATGTCGGTATTAAATAGATGGGCATACTCTTTTAGTTTTAAATTCACCAATTCCTTTTGTGTGGTAGAGAATAATTCCTGTGTTTTAAATTGGGTTTCCAATTCATTAATTATAGTTAGTGTCTTTTCCTGTAATACTTTTTTATTGTCATTTTCAAATTGATCGGTTACCAATCTGCCGGACGTTAATCCTACCGCACTCATTGCTAATAGTAGCAAAAGGATTACTATACTTTGGATTCGCCGTGTTAAAGATGCAGTAGCGAAGCGATTTGTAAACACCAAGGCATAAATAAAATAACACAAATAACTTATCACAGAGAAGAATAAAAATAAATAAGAGTTATACGTAAAAAAATAATTCCAGCCTTTTACTTTTTCACTGATAATAATTTCGGTTGCATCGTCGGGATTAAAATAGTGATGTACATAATTTGGATTTGACTTTGTTAAGCTTGTAGAATCGCTAATAAAAAAGGGATAATTGTACTCTCCATAACGACTGGTATTTTGGTCAGAGCGATACACTGCATAACTAAAATTTTTTAATTTTTCTTGTTTTTGTTGAGATTGATCCAAAAACAAATCAGGGAAACTTCCTAATTCCTCAAATTGTTTTGGTTCCATTAACAGGTATAGGTTATAATTTACTAGTTTAATTTTAGCGATATACCGGGAGTTTTCTTTGTGCTTCTCCACAAAAAATAATTCGGGGATAGAGGTAGAATCCGAAAGCTCCCGAATTTGATCCTCAAAAAAACCTTCATTTATTAATATCGGCTTGGAAGGATTTAAAAGAGGTTTGCAATCCTTATCAAACATGCTATAATCAATATTGTAGCGATTAAAATATCCAATAAAATATTTTTGTTTTAGTAATTGTTCAATTTCTTTTTGGCTGCTTGGTAAAAACTCTAATAGAACTTTTAATTTTTCGTCGTTTTGGATTTTTTTAGGGATTGTGGCGAATTCACTTTGTAAATTTGGGTCTTGACGTTCACTTAATTTATAAGCTAAAAACTCTAAGTCTAAATTTTTATTTTTTGAAATGTAAAAGTTTAAAAATCCTGCGGTAATAGCACTTATTATTAACACTTGAAAGCCGAGTCCAAGGGTTGCCCTAGCCACATTTATTTTTACCAGAATAAATAAAACTAAACTAAATAACAGTAACCAATAACTTAAATAAACTATATCGGGCTTTAATACAAATTGCATAAATAGGCAACCAAACAATATTATTGCAGTAAATTTTAATCCATCCAAAATCACATTTTTACTAAAAAATAAAATGCTTTTGTAAACACAAATAAATAATGCAATAGAATTGAAAACTAATGCCAATAGGCCAATTAACGCCGGTATTTTAATATTAAAAACACTTAAAAAATCAAACGAAAGCGTGGAGTTTGTAACCAAACTTTTTAAGGTATGGTTTATTTGTGAGGCAATTAATACAATAAATACATAAATAAACGACTGAAAAATTAATTTTATTCTTTTGTTTGATTCCTTTATGAACGTTAAAAAAATTACCACCGAAATATATACCAAAACAATACTATTAAATAATATATCGGCCAAAAATGGATTTAATATTGACTGCGCATTGCCAAATAGCTGAACATCAAATAAAATCGTATTCACTAAAAACGATGGGAGTTTTAACCAAAAAAGCAACTTTAAAATTATTGGTGTAATTAATACTATTGCAATAGCCATTGTGTTTTTTGCCGAATTATAATACGCCAAAAGACCCAAAAACAAAATACCAATCCCTAAAAAATAAATTAAAGAACATGCATTTGCGAATGATTTGGAACTATAATTTACATCTTCGCCAGTTAAAGTGAATAAAGATTTATCATTTAAAATAACTGTGTTTTTGTTGGTATTTTTATCTGCTAATTCAATGTTTTTAGGAATACCAAGCCATTCGCTAAAATTGTTTTGTAAATAATTATTTTGTAAATTATAAGTTGGCTTTAGTAAACAAAGCCCAAGGGCAGTAATATTTTCTTTCTTTTCAATAAAAATCAAAAAATATCCTTGTTTTAATTTTAACAACCCCTGCTCGGTTTGACTAACTATTTCTTTTGTGAGTTCAATTTGTGAGTTATTCCAAAAAACCAAACTATCCTTGTCAAACAAATAAATACCGGTATTTTCGCTTTCATAAAGATCTTTGTAAAATTCATAGTTTTTCCAACCCCTGTCAATTATAGTTTTATTTAAAATTTGTTGGGTAGCTTTTTGTTTTCGTAACAATTGCTCACTAACATTTTTTGCAATATCCTTTAAAGAATTTGAGTTGCCTATAAATATCAACTCAGAGCTTAAAATAATTAAAACTCCGGCGGTAATCAGCAACCAATAATTTTTAATTTTGCTCATTAAAGTCCCAAATTAACTAATTTTATTAATTTTTATATTGCAAAATAGCATTTTACCTCATTTATTTGCCATTATATTTGTATTTTGCATAACTTTTTAAGTTAGATATTATTATGGCGCAAGCACAAAAATCTTTAAAGGCACCTACGTTTCCTGAGTTAACTCAGAAGTTTAAGTACTTTACTTTTTTAACCCACAAAATGGCAATGATTATAATTGGTATTGTTGGGTTTACATTTTATATTACGTCTATTAACGGTGAATACGCATTGGATGATGGGATTATTATTCACCAAAACGATTGGGTAATTAAGGGTGTAAGAGGTATTCCCGGTATTTTAACAAAAGATGCATATGAAAGTTTTTATCGTCGTATGTGTGCCACCGACCAATTAGCCGGGGGTCGTTATCGTCCGCTTTCGGTAGTAAGTTTTGCTATTGAACAGGAGTTTATTCAACCGTATCGGAGTGGGCTCTATATGCAGGTGCAGGATTTAAACCAGAATGGAAAACTTGATAATGAAAAAGTAAATTACACGTCTCCTTGCGGTAGACCGGAAACGAATTACGAGTTTAACGATTTTGTGGATGTAAATAATAATGGTGTTGTAGAGGGAAACGAATGCTACAGCTGTTGGGATTTAAACAAAAATTTTAAAAACGATTTTGACGAAGATTTAAATGTAGATGGTGTTTTTAACGAGGTAGATTGTCAAGTTTATGGTGCAAAACTACGCCACTTTAATAACATCTGGACATTTGCTTTAGGCTGCGTGTTTTTGTATTTGGTTTTTAGTCGTTATTTCTTTAGAACTAATCAAGATTTGGCATTTTTGGCAGCTTTATTATTCACAATGCATCCTATACACAGCGAAGCAATTGCCAATGTGAAAAGCCGTGACGAAATTTTCTCTTTAATTTTTGTCTCACTCACCTTCCTCTATTCTTTCAAGTACTTAGAGACTAAAAAACGATGGGATTTAATTTGGGCATCTGTTATGTTCTTATTAGCTCTTCTTTCAAAAGAATATGCGGTTACATTATTATTCTTAGTGCCTTTAGCGGTATATACTTTTACAGAAAACGATTTTGATGTTAAAACCTTCTTCCAAACTAAAGAATTTAAATCAACGTTATATGTTGGTTTAGCATTTGTGGCTTGTGCCTTTTTAATGCTTTATATGAAACGAAGTTTTGATATGCATGCTCCTCCAGGAGCAAAACCAATTAAGGCATTTTGGTTATTCCCGTTCTTATATATCGGCGTTGGTATTTATATGATGGGCGCTAACAAGCGTAAAAACTTCCATACCCTAATGGCTTGGTTTTATTTTATTATGTTGTTTTATTTAGCAATGCGTTTATTGGCAGTAAAATTAAAACCTGGCGTGCCTGATACGGAAATTTTAAATAATCCATACTTATTAGCTGATGGTCAAGAGCGTTTTTGTACTAAGGCTTATGTACTATTAAAATATTTAATGTTGCAGGTATTCCCACATCCTTTATCATCGGATTATTCTTATAACACAATTATTTACCGCCACTTTACAAGTTGGGACTTTATTGCCTCGTTAATTATTCATTTAGGCTTGGTTTATGCAGGAATTAAATTAACGCTCAAAAAACACATACTTGGTTTTGCAATCATGGTATATATTTTGTTTGCATTGCTTATTGGAAACGTGTTAATGGACATTGGTGCCACCATGGGCGAACGTTTAATTTTCCACTCAAACATTGGTTTTTGTATTGCAGCAGCTTGGCTTATTTTACAAGGATTTGAAAAGCTTTCTGCAATTACCATTAATGTTAGAAAGTTTGCATTATGGGCTATTGTTTTAGTGGTAGGCTTTTTATTTGGTTGTAAAACTTGGGAACGAAACTTTGACTGGAAAAATGATGTTACGTTATTCTTAAAAGACGTTAAAACCATGCCAAACTCTGTATTAGTATTAGGTAATGCCGGTGCACGTTGGGTTGATTTGGCCGACACTAAAGAAGTAACTGGTATTCAGGTAAAAGGACAAGATAGCACTCGTTACAACGACTATAATGGCACATTGCATATTACTGACGAAGAAGTGAAACAGGGCGGCTATAAAGATAAGCGTGAAGCCGCCTTATACAAGGGTATTGGCTTTTTAAAACATGCTGTTGAGTTACACCCACGTTACGTTAACGGATATTTAAATTTAGGTTTAGCACACTTCAAATTGCGTAAAGATTTTGAAGCGCTTTATTATTGGAAAAACGCTGAACGCTTGTATCCAAATAATCCATACTTGCGTAATTACTATTCGGTTTATTATAATGATTTAAAAAATAGAGGGGCAACTTATTTTAATCGTGGAAAAATGGATAGTGCTGCTTATGAATACAATAAATGTACTATTTTAAGTCCTGAAAATCCTGAAGGATGGTATAATTTAGGTGGTGCTTATTTCAACAGACAAAAATACTTGCAAGCTAAACAATGTTGGGAACATGCCTTACAACTTAATCCAAATTATGCAGAAGTTAAAAAAGCATTGCCAATGATTACCCCGCAAATGTTAGGTGTCGTTCAGCCAACCAATGTAATGCCTGTTCAACAACCGCTAGTTAAATAAAGTTTATAACTCCTGACAGAGTTAGTCTTCGGTTTTTATGCATAACCCTGTCAGGGGTTACCACTAAAAAAATGAAAAAAATATTTTTTATACTTATTGCTTGCTTGCTTTATTCTAAAAATAATACAGCACAAGTACTTTTTAGCAACAGTTGCGGTAATTTAATTTTGCAAACCTATACTCTAGGCAACACCACAACGCAGTATACGACTGTTCCATCGTTATTTTCAACAATTGAAGATGGTCATGATAACAATATCGGTATAACGGCAAATCCTAATAAGCCCTTTAATGTGCCCACCTTAAAAAACAAAGGTTGGGCAATTAGCTATAATTCACAAGATAATGATACCTTTTTTGTTAGTACAAGTTGGTTAGATACTAATACTTTGGCAGTAAATAGATGGCTAATTACACCACAAATTACAGGAATAGTTCCAAATACTGTTTTAACATGGTATGCAAAAAGTCCTGACCCTGCTAACTCAGATGTATATGAAGTATACGGAACTAATAAAACCGGAACGCTTACCAGTGCTGATTTTACTTTGGGCGATAGGTTATTTTCTATTGCAAATTATAGTACAACAACCGGTGGTGAAAATAATGTATGGACAAGACGCTCGGTAAATTTATCATCATTTGTTGGTCAAAATTTGCGTTTTGCGTTTAAAAATTATTCCACAAACAAATACCAGTTATGGATTGATGATATTCAGGTAATAACTTTAACAAATAATTTAGATGTTTCCATCGGTAATTTAAAAACCGACAAATACATTTTAACTAATACACAAAAAACAATTAAACTAAATTATACAAACCTTGGTGCTAACTCAATTAGTACCTTAGCTTTAAATTACAAAATTGGAAATGGCTCTATTCAATCAGAAACTGTCACATTACTTAACCCTTTAAATTATCAAGAAACCAATACTTACACTTTTAGTTTACCTTATTCTGTATCAAGTCCGGGTTTATATCCTCTAAAATGTTGGGTTAATACTGTTAATGGAATAGCCGACGAATCGCAAGCAAACGATACTATTATAATGAATATAACCGTTCAGAATTCTTCCCCAAAAAAACATGTTTTGGTTGAGCAATTCGTAAGTGCTAATGATGGCGAAAGTTGCGACGCCCAAAGTAAACTATTAGCTTTAAAAAATGATAGTACAATAATTGGTGTAAATGTTCATTATTTAGATTCATTAAATGAAAATACTTCATTAGGTGTAATTTATGGGTATTATAAAAGCTTTGCCACAGCCATGTTTAATAGAAGTTTTGACGATAGCTTAAACGATATTTCGCTTGCCCGATCATACTACAACAACCGAATACAATCACAATTAAATATGGTTACTCCTGCTAGTATCAGTATCATCAACCAATCGTATAATGCTTCGGCAAAAACGTTAACGTTCACTGTTAAAGCTGATTTTGTGGGAGAAGTAAAAGGTGATTATAGACTAAACGCCTATTTGGTTGAAAATAATGTTTCAGGAAAAGCGAATGATTCAACGATAAACGGATTTAATCAATTAAACAATTATTACAATGTGCCTTGGTCGCCCTATTACAACTTAGGATATTATTCCAACTTCAGTAATACTAATGTTTTAAACGCTTGGCAATACAAACATCAAAATGTTTTAATTCACTCGTTTGATAATTCATTTGGGCTATCCGGTTTTATTCCACAAACAGGAGGTACTCAGGGTCAATCGTACCAAAAAACTTACACTTTAACGGTGCCCACTTTAACAAATGGTGTACAAAAATATAACCTTGATAATATTTACTTAGTTGGGTTTTTAGCTGAATATAATTTTAATAAATATCAACGTGCCATTTTAAATTGTGCACAGACAAAACTAACCACCAACCCGGAAGTGGTCTCTATTAAAGATTTACCAAATTCAGATTTAAGTTTAAAAGTCTTTCCAAATCCTTCCAATGGAACATTATTTCTAAATGGTAACTCTCAAATAAGTAATTACGACATTAAAGTGTTTGATGTTGTGGGAAATTGCCTTTTTATTCAAAAGTCATACAACACCTTTTTGCCAAAGTATATTGATTTAAGCACTTTAAATAATGGTGTTTATTTTTTAACTATTTCATCATCAAATGGTAAATCATTCAATCAGAAAATAATTATTCAAAAATAGTTTAATTTATCATTCATAAAAAAACCTGCATAGTTACAATGCAGGTTTTTTTATTTTTAGATTTTTTTATTTTTTACAACAACTTTTTCCTTCTTTTTCGCAAGCTTCTTTGCAAGCCTCGTCACATTTTCCTGCTTTGCAAGTTTTACTATCGTTACTACATTTGTGTGTCGACGCTTTACACGCTGCTCCCATACAACCTTTTTCGCCACACTTTGTACAACAATCCTTGTCTGTACAGTTATTTTTTTTGCATTTTTCAACACATTCTTTACTGCATTTATCTGTACAACAAGTAGGACGGTCTTGAGCTAATACTTTTGAATTTAAACCTAAGAAGCAGATAACTGCTAAAATTATATTTTTCATATTTTAATGTTTTTAATTAATTTTTAATTTGATTTAATAAATAACCACTTAACTGTAAACCAAATTACAGACACACGTGGACAATAAAGTTTTAAAAGTGTTTTATAATTTAAGCAGCCGGCGGCTTATAAAGGGTATTTAAAAATCCATCAGACAACACTGAGATGTGTTGATTAGAATGATATATTTTATCTGAATGAATAATAGTCAAAAACTCCGAATGCGAATTAATCTCTTCGCCCACAATCACAGAAATAGAAAAATGAACGGGTACTGGAACATTGGTACAACAATTTTCTTTTTGGCAACAAGACTCAGACTCTTCTTCTCCAGAACAACAAGAAGACTCTTCATCGTTTTCACAAGAACTAACAATCTCTTTTTTTGTTTGTTTTTCAGCAACTAAAGGCATATAGCTATACAACATATTATTGGCTAATAAAAACAAACAAGAAATAAATATAATTGACTTAATTTTCAACTACTCAAAGATACAACTTTTAATTGCTTTTAGAAAATTTTACGGGTTAAATAAATTTAATACTCTTTTAATAGTACTTGTTTAACTAATTCAGGCTGCTGGTAGGTAACCAAATGTCCAGTATTTTTTAATTTAATAAAATTGGTTGGGCAGTTTATTAAATATTTTTTTGCAAAAGTAAAATTGGCTGTATCTGCAATCCAATCTGACTCGCCTGTAATAACAGTTGTACTAACATATAATTTCTTCCATTTTGGAATCATCTTTGTCATTTCTTTTGCGTGTGCAAATTTTTCCTTAGCAGCCACATTTAACATTTTTGGTAAAAAAACTTGTACAGCTTTCCATCGACCAATATCACTAAACCAGAAAAATTTTTCCTTTTCAGGATCTATTACGGGCGATACCATTACTAATTCTTTTATTTGCAGTGGATAATTAATCGCCAACCATGCCGCAATGGGAGCACCGTATGAGCGTCCTAATAAAACTACTTTTTTATTATTGATATTTTCAGCATCAATAATCTTTTTAATCGCAAGTGCTTGCACTTGAATAGATACTTCTGCTTTGCCATAGTCCGATTTTCCGTAACCCAATCTATCTACTGAAATTAGTTTGAATTTGGTTTGCAATAAACTATCGTCCATTAAATTCATATAGCCGTACCATGCTCCAGGCGCACCATGAATAAGAATTAATAGCGGCAAAGTATCATTTTTGCTAACTACAGCATAATGAATTTTTCTATCAATAAAGGATTGCGTTTTATAAATTGGCGATAATGATTTATTTTTATAATGTTCTTTCAACTCTTTATCAGTATATATATACTTGTTTAGCAAACAATTTTGCAAAAGCATCACAACTAAAAAAAATAAAAAGATATAGCGAATTTTTCTCAACCCATTTTTTATAACTCCTCAAAACTATTGCTATTTTTACAGTATGCAAAGCCTCCCGTCCGAACTTGTTAATGAATTAAAGAAATTAACTCATTTTAACGAAGAGGCCTTTATTAAAGCGCATAATCCTGAAAATAAAATCACCTCTATACGATTAAATCCCCTTAAACCGGTTGAGTTAGACATTGAGTTAAATGAAAAGGTGACATGGAACGAGCAAAGTTTTTATTTGGATAATCGTCCTTCATTTACCTTAGACCCCTTATTTCATGCAGGTTGCTATTATGTGCAGGAAGCAGGGAGTTTGTTTTTGGAACACGTTTTAAAACAAACTGTTGATTTTAACTCCGATTTAAAAGTGTTAGATTTATGCGCTGCGCCAGGTGGGAAAACTACATTAATTAATTCTCTTTTAAACGAAAATAGTTTACTAGTTGCCAACGAGTTTATTAAATCACGTGCCGATGTGCTTGCTCAAAACCTCAGCAAATGGGGATGTGCAAACGCTGTTGTTACCAATAACGATCCCGCTAAATTTTCTGTTCTTACTAATTTTTTTGATGTTATTGTGGTGGATGCGCCTTGCAGCGGTAGCGGTTTGTTTCGCAAACAGCCCGAAGCCATTGACGAATGGAGCCTAGACAATGTTGCAAAATGCAGCGTCCGTCAAAAAAATATTCTGGCAGAAATAATTCCGACTTTAAAAGAAAATGGCTATTTAATTTACAGCACCTGTTCTTATTCCATCGAAGAAAATGAAAATATTGTTCAGTGGTTACAACAAGCATTTGATTTAAAGTACATCCCGATTACAATTAATACAGACTGGGGCATTGTAGAAACCGAAGCTGGTTACCGTTTTTACCCTAATTTAACAAAAAGCGAAGGCTTTTTTTGCGCCGTATTACAAAAACAAAATTCTGAAAATTCTTCCTACAAGAATTCAAAAAATAAAAACAGTAGCATTAGTAAAAATGAATCTGCTATTCTAGAAAATTATTTACAAGTTGGTTCACACCATTTTTTCAAAAAAAATAATCAATTTCATTTTTTAAATAATGCTGCATTAAACTTTGTATTGGATTTTGAAAAGCAGTTTTATTTTAAAAAAGCCGGCGTTTGTGTGGGCGAAATTAAAGGTCAAGATTTAATTCCCAATCAAGAATTAGCCTGGTGCAATTATTTAAAAAAATCGGTAAGCACATTAGAATTAGGAAAAGAGGCTGCGCTAAGTTATATGAGAAAAGAGCCCTTCGACTCGGCTCAGGGTGACAATCGCAAAACAGGATTGCAATTAATAGCCTACAAAAACTACGGCCTCGGTTGGGCCAAACTACTGCCCAATAGAATTAACAACTATTTGCCCAATGAATTACGTATTTTAAAATCCAGCTAATAATTTACCACAGAGACACCGAGATTTTTTGGGGGCAAGCCGCCTCATAAAATTTTGCGTTAAAGTCTGTTTGCGTTAAAAAGCGAGGGGTTGTGCGAAAGATGATTTTTGCCTCTCGCGAAGCGCTTAAATCATAAGGCTTTAATGCAAATTAGACTTTAGCAAAATTTTATGTAGGCTTGATTTCTTTTGCTACTTTTCTTTATCAAGAAAGAAAAGTAAAACTATGTTTGTTTCAAACATAAATTTGTATCTTTACAAGGTATGATAGTTGTTTACCCCGTTTTTTTATGGGCTTTGTTAGCGGTTGCAATTCCAATTATCATTCATTTATTTAATTTTAAAAAATACAAAAAGGTTTATTTTACCAACGTTCGTTTTTTAAAAGAACTACAACACCAAAGCAAAGCAAAATCACGTCTTAAAGAAATTTTAATTTTAATTGCACGCTGTTTAACCATTGCTTGTTTGGTATTAGCCTTTGCGCAACCCATTATTCCCTCGGCTGACTCTAAAACCATAAATACAGGTGCAAAAGCCATCAGTATATACATTGATAATTCATTTAGTATGGAGAATGTCAACAAACAAGGCGCTATTTTAGATATTGCAAAAACTCGTGCCAAAGACATTATTAAAGCCTTTAACAGCGTCGATAAATTTCAATTAATTACAAATGATTTTGAAGGCAAACACCAGCGTTTTTTAAGTAAAGAAGATGCCTTAAGTGTGGTGGAAGAATTAAAAATTTCTTCGGCAGTGCGTTTATTAAGTGATGTGGTAAAACGTCAGGAGGAATTTTTAAATACGTCCAACCTTTCCAACAAAAAAATTTATTTATTATCCGATGCACAAAAATCAACGTTTAATGTAGAGGGCTTAAAAACTGATACTGCCATCAAAACCACTATTATTCCGCTTAAAGCAAATCAAATAAATAACGTTTACATTGATAGCTGCTGGTTTGAAACACCTTTACAACAAAAAGGCTTTATTCAAAAATTACACGCGACCCTGGTAAATAACGGAAATGCTACGATTGATGCGGGTTCAGCAAAACTATTTTTAAACAAACAACAATTGGCTTTATCGTCTTACAGTTTAGAACCTAATTCAAAAACTGAGATTGTATTTACTTTCGAGTGCAAACAAAGCGGCCTTAATTATGGTTCTGTAAAAATTGAGGACTACCCAATTACCTTTGATGACGAATTGTTTTTTGCGTTTAACTCAAAAGTAAATGTGGCCGTTACTTTAATCACTGGTAAAGATGTTAAAGAAAACAACGCCCTTGAAACACTTTTTAATAACGACAGCCTTTTTAAATTAAATGCCTTTACCGAACAAACCATCGACTTCGGAGCTTTTAAAACAAGCGACGTCATTGTTTTAAACCAACTGTCTGATATTAGTAGCGGTTTGCTTTCTGAGCTAGTTAAATTTTCAAATCAAGGTGGTTCGGTGGTTTTTATTCCCGCGCAAAACAGCAACATTCCAAATTATAATTTGGCATTAACAAATTTGCAGTTACCTAATTTTACTAACCTCGACACCGCATCTTTAAAAATTGATAGAATAGAATTGGCTTCTAAATTTTATACCGGCGTTTTTGATAAAGTGGAAGATCGCTTAAACCTGCCGCAAATAAACAAACATTACCGAATTGTAAAAACCAATGCTTCAAAATTTGAAACTATCTTGCAACTACAAAATACCGATGCCTTTTTTGGTATGAGTTCAAACGGTAATTCAATATCGTATTTATTTACCGCACCCTTTATTCAAAACGCTACCAATTTTAGTAAACACGCTTTGTTTGTGCCCACCTTTTACCGCATTTGTTTTAGCAGTTTAAAAAGTACACCTCTGTTTTATCAAACAAACAGCAATGTGCTTATCAGTTTAAAAAACGATGCCGCTCAATCAGAACAGCCACCACACATTAAACAAATAGATTCGCAATTGGATATTATCCCCGAGCAACGCATTGTAAACAACGCTTTGTTTTTATACACCCGAAACCAAATTAACGCCAATGGTTTTTACGAAGTTTTAAAAACCAATAATCCTGTGTTGCCGTTGGCATTTAATTTTTCGAGAAAAGAATCGAACCTTAACTGCTATACCATTGACGAATTAAGCAAAGTAATTGCTGACAAAGGCTCTAAAAACCTGAGTTTAATTGAAGATGCACAATCCGACATTTCTAAACAAATATTGCAAGGTGCCGACGGTAAAAAATTATGGAAATTATTTATACTTTTAGCTTTATTTTTTGTCGCCATCGAAATTTCACTTTTAAGATTTTTATAATAAATGAGCATACTACTAAAACAGGTTAAAATTATTTCGCCGGCAAGTTCGTTACACGAAAAGGTTGTAGATATTTTAATTGAAAACGGAAAAATTTCAGAAATAAAAAAATCCATTTCGCCAAAAACAGGCACCAAGGTTATTGATGAAAAAGACATGTGCGTTTCTGTTGGTTGGCTAGATATGCAGGCTACAAGCGGCGACCCCGGTTTTGAACACAAAGAAAATTTAAACAGTTTAATAAAATGTGCGGCCAGCGGCGGTTTTACGGGCATATGTATTCACAATGCCAACAACCCTGCCTTACACTCCAAATCGCAAATAGAATACATTGTAAATAATACTCAAAACAAGGTAGTAGATGTATACCCTTTTGGTACCATAACTGTTGACGGTAAAGGCAAGGATCTTGCCGAAATGTACGACATGGCGCAATCGGGTGCTATTGGATTTAGCGATTACAAACACGCCATTAAAGATGCCGGCACTATTCTGCGCGCATTGCAATATTCTGAAAACATTAACTCGTTTATTGTAACACATTGTAACGATGAAAGTATTTCTCACGGCGGACAGATGAACGAAGGCGAAACCTCAACGGCATTGGGTTTAAAAGGCATACCGGCATTGGCAGAAGAATTAATGCTGGAACGCAACATCTCCATCTTAAATGCTACCGGCGGAAAACTGCACATACCAACCATTAGTACAAAAGGCAGTGTTGACTTAATAAAAAAAGCCAAAACTAACGGTTTACAAATTAGCTGTGGTGTAGCTGCGGTAAACCTGTTGTTAGACGATTCTGTTTTAAAAGAATTTGATACCAATTATAAAGTAGAGCCGCCTTTACGCACCAAAAAAGATGTGCAGGCATTACGCAATGCGGTTGAAAGCGGTGTGATTGATGTAATTGTAAGCGACCACCAGGCACAAGATACCGAAAGTAAAGAGTTAGAATTTGATTTGGCAGACGCCGGCATTATTAATTTACAAACTGCTTTTAATTGTGCTTTAGAAGGCCTAAAAGAAAATAAAATTGAATTTATTATTACAGCGCTTACCTATAACCCGCGTGTAATATTGGGCCTGCCACAACAGCATATTGAAGAAGGCGCACAAGCCAACCTCACTCTATTTTCTTTAAAAGGTGAAAGCACCTTAACCGAAAAAACAAATTACTCCAAATCTGTTAACAGCCCATTTTTAAATAAAAAAATGCAAGGCAAGGTAATTGGGGTAATTAATGGGAGTAAAAGTTTTTTTAATTAAATTTAAAGTAAAAAATTATGACATCAGCAGAGGCAATAATCAATTTAAAAAAATATAAAGACGCAGAAGGTAAAACGTATAGTTTTAATGGTAGTAAAATTAATATAAACAAAGTTTATGCTGCTCCATTCTTATTGAGTGAATTTAATGGCGAAATTTATAGAGATTATGTTGAGAATAGTGAAGATATGGTAAAATTGAATCTTTCAAGCAATTACGATATTTATTTCGTTGATAATCCCTATGATTCTTTTGCTGGATTTATAAGACTTGATGATTTTATTAAAAATTGCACTTTAATTTCCTAATTCAAAATTACTTTTTCTTTTTTTTATATATAATAAATGCAGTCGGAATTGTATAAATTTAATTTCTAAAAGTACCAGTATATTAAAGTTGAGTTTTTTTATATAAAAGCCAAACAACAAGCTGCAAAACGTTAGTCACAATAAAAAAAGTATGAGAATAAAAACTATTTCAGCAATATTAATAGCAACATTTTTAATTAGTTCTTGCAGTCAATCAAATCAGTCAGAATCTAATTCGCAAGCTGGTTTGGCTCACAAAGAACTTTCTTCAATAAGTTCGGAAAGTGACAGTTTAGGGCCAATAATTATGACTATTGATTTTAAACTGAAAGCAAATGGTGAAGATTTAAAAACATTTGAAGATGGATATATTCCTTGGATAAGTGTTGATAATCCAAGTGAAGAATTAAAAAACCTTATTGACGCGGACAAAATTATTTTACCATTTACAGTTGTAAATATTATTATTGACTATCCTTTAAATTTTCCTGCAATTTTCGAAATGTCAACTATTGATCAAGGCTTTACGAGAAAACAACTTATATCAGAAATAAGTGAGAAATATCACGAAATTTATAAGTTAGAGGAAACTACTGCAACAACAAAAACAATACCTAGAGACAAAAGAAAAGGTTTGATTAATAGAAATCAAACAGACGGAAAATTTGGCGTTTGGGGTCACGATATTTCAGACCTAGATTTAAGCCAAATTGAAGTCCATAAAAATTCAAATGGAAAAATTACTTTGACGCTCGGAATAGAATCATAGAAAACATACGGCTTCTAAAATCCCTAATAATGGCATCCATTTTCGAAATAGTTTACAAATTTTTAGTTTGGCTATCTAATGTAACAGGCTTAACCTATAGAGAAATAAACATTATAGTTTATTATATGATTATCCCTTTGTTTTATTTTAGGTTAATTGATAAACTTGTTGGGAAACATTATTTTAAAATAGGATTTATTATTTTTTGGATAATAGCAATTATTCTTATTCCAAACTTTGAAAAATTTTCGTTTACGTTTTTTGATTATTCTGTTGTCTTTTTAAATTGGTTTGATGTAATAGGATGGAACTATACAGTTGCTTCTGTTATAATTTGTGTTTTTTTGCCAATAATAATTTATCTGGTATTACTTTATCTTTTAAGAAAAAAACAAAAAAAGAATTTTCTTTGGTTTAAATTCATCTAAAAATCAGGCTTTTTTTAATCAAAACCTATTTAAGCAATAATCTAAAATTTCGCTTGCAAGTATTATATTAGTAGCACTAATTTGTAAAAAAATTAATGCAAAAAAAAGAAATACAAACGTTTTGCCCTAAAAACCAAGCTGAGTGGAGGGAGTGGTTACAAAAAAATCATGTTTCTGAGCAATCTGTTTGGTTGGTTTATTATAAAAAGAAATCAGGATTGAGCTCGCTCTCATGGAGTCAAGCGGTTGACGAAGCCTTGTGTTTTGGTTGGATTGACAGCACCGCCAGGCCAATTGACGATGAAAAATACATGCAGTTTTTTAGCAAACGAAAAGCAACCAGTGTTTGGTCGAAAGTAAATAAAGAAAAAGTGAAGCGTTTATTAGATGCAAAATTAATTGCTCCAGCCGGATTAACAATTATTGAAATTGCTAAACAAAATGGCTCATGGACAATTTTAGACGAAATAGAAGAATTAATTATTCCTAAAGATTTGGAAAAAGAATTTAAAACTAAAAAGGGGTCGAAAGACTTTTTTTTGAGTTTAAGCAATTCGGTAAAAAAAGCAATACTGCAATGGCTTGTGCTTGCCAAACGACCTGAAACTAGACAAAAACGAATTACCGAAATAGTTGACCTTGCCAGTAAAAAAATGAAACCAAAACAGTTTTAATTAAAAGAATAACGATTTATACTAATTAAAAATATATTTTAATCCAATATGTCATTTCGACGATAGGAGAAATCTTCCATTAAACAGATTCTTCCTACGTCAGAATGACAGTATTTTTAACAATAATTTATAAATGTAAATGGTATTATACTCCAAACTGATTTAAATGATGGTCTAAATGTTTTGTTTGTAAAACATCCCAGTCTTCTTTAGTCATTACCCCAAAAAAGGGATGTGGTTTTGTGGTAATTTTAGTTAATTCAAATTCATTTACTAATTCAAGTAATGTTCTTCTTTCCACTTCAAAGCCTTTGGTGGCAGGTAGTTTAGCTTCTTTAAACGTTGGGATGTTCCGCCTAAATGGTGCATCGCCTTTTATGCTTTTAAGTATGCGTTTACCAAACAAAAAGGTAATTAGTTTATTTGATTTTATTTCTACTTTGTCTATTGCTAACTCTAATGGCACTTGGCAATGGCGTAACATTTGTTCGGCATTCATAATGCCCCATTGTGGTTTTGTTGCAGATGTTATTTTATTAATGCGTGCTGCAAACTCTTGCTTGGTTTCGGGTCTTAATAGGCTTTTCATACTCGTGTATTTTTAACCACTAAGGCACTAAGTTCACTAAGAAACACAAAGGGTTATTTTTTCTTAGTGCAAACTTTGTGTCCTTTGCGTTTTAGTGGTTTTTGTTCTAAAAATCGTTACTTAACTGGTTAGTTGTTTTTTGTAAAATTTCAAAAGCGTTTTCAGCCATTAAATTTTCTTTATCTAAAGTTGGGTTAATTTCCACCATTTCAAAACACACAATTTTTTTACTGCGCATAATGTAGTAAATTAAGTTGCCTGCTTCTTTTTCGGTAATTCCGTTTGGAACAGGAGTTCCTGTTCCGCTGCTAATTCGGCTATCCATGCTATCCACATCAAAACTTACGTAAATTAAATCGCAATGATCTAAATAATTCAAACTGTCAATTGCTACACGCTCAACAGCTTTTTTACGAATTTCCTGTAAATTAATAACGCGTATTTTATTTTTCTTAATTAAAAATTCTTCTTGGGGTTCAACATCTCTTAAAGCAATAAAAACCAAGTCGCTATATTGTATTTTTGGCGTTATATTTCCCAAATTCTTTAACTTTTCCCAATATTCAACCGTCTCATCATCGGGTTTATTTTGTTGTCTTTCTTTGTTGTCTTCACCTAACACGCATGCTAGTGGCATGCCGTGCATGTTACCACTTGGTGTGGTGTAGGGGCTATGCAAGTCGGCGTGAGCATCAATCCAAATTACGCCCAATCGCTTTTCAGGGTATGCCATACGTATGCCGCTTATGGTTCCCAAAGCCGAACTGTGATCGCCGGCTAATACAATTGGAACCTGTTCGGCCTTTAATGTTTTTTGAATTTCTTTAGCAATGCGGTCGTTTAGATTAAAGATGCCTTTAATACGTTTGGCGTAATCGTGCACTACGGGTTCTAATAAAAGGTTGTTTTCGTTTGGTATTTCAACCGACTTGTAACGTTTAAAAAAGGCAGATCCAAAATCTAAGGCCGCAATTTTAATGGCATCAACGCCCATACTGCTTCCTCGGGTTCCAGCTCCAATTTCACTTTTTACTTCAATAATTTTTATTGGTTTTATCATAAATAGATATTTAATTTAATGTTTATTTAATCTTAATGCCTAACTATTGGCTAAAGTAAATTACTTACATTTGTATTTTAAACAGCAAGTAACTCACTTACATTTGTAAATATGAACAATTCGTATTCAAACTTAATTAACCAAACCTTCAACTTTCCGCAAGAAGGCTTTGACGTTAAAGATAATGAACTTTACTTTAACGATATCCCCTTAATGGATATTATTAAACAGTACGGCACCCCCTTACGCATCTCTTACCTTCCTAAAATAAGCTCTCAAATACAAAAAGCGAAGCGACAATTTAATGTGGCTATGGCAAAAGTTGACTATAAGGCCAAGTACTTTTACTGCTATTGCACAAAAAGCTCGCATTTTAGCTTTGTTTTGGATGAAGTGTTAAAAAACGAGGTTCATATAGAAACCTCTAGTGCGTTTGACATACAAATTCTCAAAGAACAATACCAAAAAAAGGCATTGACCAAAGATACGTATATTATTTGTAATGGCTATAAACGTGACTTATACAAGCAAAATATTTGCGATTTAATTAATGATGGCTTTAATGTTATGCCTGTTTTAGACCATTTAGACGAAATAGATTATTATAAAAAACACACTAAAGTTGATAAAGTAAATTTAGGCATTAGAATTAGTACCGAAGAAGAGCCGTCATTTTTATTCTATTCGTCGCGCTTAGGGGTTCGAAGCAGCGAAATTATGGGCTTATACAACGATAAAATAAAGCCTAACTCAAGGTTTAACTTAAAACTACTTCACTTTTTTATAAATACCGGCATTAAAGACACTATTTATTATTGGACGGAGTTGAATAAGTGCTTACAGATTTATAAAGAATTAAGAGAGATTTGTCCAACTTTAGATTCGTTAAACATTGGCGGAGGTATGCCTATTCGTAATTCGTTGGGTTTTGAATACGATTACGAATACATGATTGAAGAAATTGTGTCGCAAATAAAATCGTTTTGCGAACAACATGAAATACCTGAACCAAATATTTTTACGGAGTTTGGCTCCTATACAGTTGGGGAAAGCGGTGCTACTTTGTATTCAATTGTTGATCAAAAACAACAAAACGACCGCGAAACCTGGTATTTTATTGACAGTAGTTTTATTACCACCCTGCCGGATACTTGGGGGATAAACCAACGATTTATATTGTTAGCCATAAACAATTGGGATAAACCTTATGGCCCAACCAATTTAGGTGGTATGACCTGCGACAGCATGGATTATTACAATGCCGAAGCACATACCAATCAGGTGTTTTTACCAAAAATTGAAAAAAACCAAAAAGAAGTGCAATACATTGGCTTTTTCCACACGGGCGCCTATCAAGAAGCTTTAAGTGGCTATGGTGGAACCCAGCATTGTTTAATTCCTGCACCTAAACATGTTTTGATAGACCGAGACGAAGATGGAGAAATTACAACGCGCTTATTTGCAAAAGAACAAAGCTATAAAAGCATGTTGAAAATTTTGGGGTATTAGTTCCATCGCGTCTTTACCACAGGGTTCACAAAGAAAAATAAAGTACACAAAAGTTTAAAAACATTTCTTAGTGCTCTTTGCTAAGCCCTTAGCGTACTTTGTGGTTAAATATTACTTATGTAAACCGCCCCTCCAACACTATCTCTGCTGGCTCCGGTAACTGATTTTAAAGTATTGATTTGATTATTAAGCCTTAAATAGCCTAAAAAGGCGAAAATTAAAGCTTCTTTAAAATTTACTGTTTCATTGTCAGGAATTACTAACTCACAAATGGTTTTTTGTTTTAATTTTTCAATTAAATAGCTGTTAAACGCTCCACCACCTGTAATTAAAACATTTTTTAAATTGTTTTTATTTAGTTCGATTGCGATAATGTCTGAGATATGTTCTACCGAAGTAGACAGTAAATCTTTTACATCATCTTTATTTTCTTCAAAAAAAGGTATAACAGTTTTTTCAAACCATTCTCTACCAATACTTTTTGCGCCACTTTGTTTGTAGAAACTTATTTTGTTTAATTGTTCCAACAACGCATCTTCAACCTTTCCCGCTCTTGCCATACGGCCACCTTCGTCATAAACATGCCCTATTTTTTCAGATAAATAATTCAATAACATGTTAGCTTCGCAAATATCATAAGCTATCCTCTTCCCTTCCTTATTTTTATAAGAAATATTGGCAATACCGCCCAAATTTAAACAAGCGTCGTAAGCGCCAAACAATAATTCATCACCCATAGGAACCAACGGTGCGCCTTGTCCGCCCAACGCAACATCAACACTTCTAAAATCGCATACTGTTGTAATTCCCGTTTTTGCTGCAATCGTTGCCCCACAACCCATTTGTGTTGTAAAACCCAGACTGGGTCGGTGGAAAACCGTATGTCCATGACTGGCAATTGCAGCAATATCCTGTTTATTGTCTCCAATAAACGCGTTTATCTGTTCAGCGATAAAACTACCGTAAAGTCCGTTTAACATAAAATACTGCTCAGCGGTAGCATCCTTTACATCAGTTAATCTGGCTCTCCAAACTTCAGTATATGGAATAGTAATTGCCTTTATTATTTTATAATTGTATTTATCCTTTATGGTTTCAAACTCACAAAGCGCCAAATCCAATCCGTCGAGCGAAGTACCACTCATTACACCAACAATTTTTTGTTTATTTTTTATTTCAGACATAAATTTTATTTGAACTTATTGTTTTTTTGATTGTTGAAATCACATATATTTGCAAGGTTACTAAAAATTACATTAATCCTAAAAACTCCATACTATGCATTTTGAACTATCTGAAGAACATTTAATGATACAAAAAGCGGCTCGTGAATTTGCTCAAAACGAATTGAAACCTGGCGTAATTGAGCGCGATGAGCATCAAAAATTTCCAGCCGAACAAGTTAAGAAAATGGCTGAGTTAGGCTTTATGGGCATGATGGTTGACCCAAAATACGGCGGCGGAGGTATGGATGCCATTAGCTACGTTTTGGCTATGGAAGAAATTAGCAAAGTAGATGCCAGCTGTAGCGTTATTATGAGTGTTAACAACAGCCTAGTGTGTTGGGGCTTGGAAATGTTTGGCAACGAAGAACAAAAACAAAAATATTTAGTGCCTTTAGCAAAAGGTGAAGTGATTGGCGCATTTTGTTTAAGCGAGCCCGAAGCTGGAAGCGATGCCACTTCACAAAAAACTACGGCTATTGATAAAGGTGACCATTACTTATTAAATGGTACAAAAAACTGGATTACCAATGGTAGCAGTGCAAGTGTATATTTAGTAATGGCTCAAACTAACGTTGAAGCTGGTCATAAAGGCATTAACTGCTTAATAGTAGAAAAAGGTATGCCAGGCTTTGAAGTTGGCCCAAAAGAAAATAAAATGGGTATTAGAGGTAGTGACACACACAGTTTAATGTTTACAGATGTAAAAATTCCTAAAGCCAATAGAATAGGTGAAGAAGGATTTGGGTTTAAATTTGCTATGAAAACCTTAAGTGGAGGGCGTATTGGTATTGCTTCTCAAGCTTTAGGTATTGCTAGTGGCGCATACGAATTAGCTCTGCAATACAGTAAAGAACGTAAAGCTTTTGGAAAAGAAATTAGCAAACATCAAATTATACAATTTAAGTTAGCCGATATGGCTACACGAATAGAAGCCGCACGCTTATTGATTTTCCGTTCAGCTTGGTTAAAAGACAATCATTTACCTTTAGATAAAGAAAGCGCCATGGCAAAGGTTTTTGCTAGCGAAACAGCTATGTGGGTAACTACTGAGGCGGTTCAAATTCACGGTGGATATGGCTTTGTAAAGGAATACCACGTTGAACGTTTAATGCGCGACGCAAAAATCACACAGATTTATGAGGGCACGAGCGAAGTGCAGCGCATTGTTATTTCGAGACAAGTGTTGGCTTAGAAACTTGTTTTTAGCTTTCAAAAGTTAAAAATAGAGAGTTATGAGCATCTTTTAAACATTCAAATTATTGAATAGGTGCTTTAAATGAGTAAAAAGTTTCTTTTAGCTGTTTGTTCTCTTTAGTTTTACTAAAAATAACAGACATGAAAAAAATTACCACACTACTAGTTTTATTTATTAGTGTACTTGCATTTAAAACTACTGCTCAAAAAACAATAAAGGATTCTTTAGAAGGCTTTAATGAAAAGCATGCTTGGGGTCATACTGACGATTTAAAAACCTTAGAGGAAAAAAATGCTTTTTATGAGCAATTAAAGCGTAATTGGTTAAAGCATAAATATAATTTGTTTCCTGCCAATGCCATTGAAAACAACGCCAACAATTTTAAACCAATCGGAGGCTCAAACAGTACAATGCAAGGGCCTCAACCTGCCAATTGTACTAATATTGATTTTGAATCGGGTAACACTTCTAGTTGGGTAACTACTGGATTAACATCTGTTGTAACTGGACCGGGTAACGACCCTCATTGTGGTTTTCCGATGGTTTATCCTGGCGGAAATTCTTCTTTAAAAATTAGTGGAGACTGGACAGTTCCCGGTTCTGGTGCTTGTTTTTGCACCTCTAGTACTTCCAATGGTAATTTTTGTACTTCACAAGCTTCTCGCGTAATTACTGTTGCTCCTGGGAACACGCAATTACAATTACATTACGCTTTTGTTGTGTATAAATACCCAAGCCATACAAATGCAGATGCGGCTTACATTGAAGTTTCCATTTTAAATGCTGCCGGGGTTCAACTAGCCTGTCCATACTTTAAAATCAATTATACAAGTGGTGTATTTAATGGCGTTCCAGGAATCACTCCTCAAAATTCACCAAACACAATTAGTGGTTGTACTGGCAACTATAACGCAGTATACATTCCATGGCAAACTGCTAATGCAGACTTATCCCCATATGTTGGTCAAAATGTTACTATTATAGTTAAAGTAAAATGGTGTCAATACCAATGCGATTGGGCCTATGCCTACATTGATGCTGATTGCTTAAACTCTACTTATAATATTGCTCCTGTATGTCCTGGTGTTAATGCCTGTGCTCCTGCGGGTTTTGCATCTTACACATGGACTATACCTGGTGGCGGTACTGCAACTGGTCAATGTATTACCCCATCAAACAATGGTATTTATACTGTAACTGCTGCCCCATCAATAACTTGCTCTCCTTTACAAACCATGACATTGAGCGTTGTTGGAGGATTTACACCTACTGTTAACTCTAGCAACATAAAATGTAACGGTGCTAATGACGGCTCGGCTACTGTAACAACCATTGGATCAAGTCCAACTTCATATTCTTGGATACCAAGCGCCGGAGCTACCACTGTTACTACGAATTCTACTTTCACAGGACTGGCCCCAGGCAGTTACTCCGTTAAGATAACCGACGGTAATTGCATAATAACAAAAACATTTACCATTACCCAACCTCCACTCTTAAATTTGGTTTCTGCGCAAACAACCAGTGTCTTGTGTAATGTTGGAAACAATGGTGTTGCTACTGCTACAGCTTCTGGCGGAACAAGTCCTTATACTTACGTCTGGAATCCATCGGCAAGTACTGCCTCCACAGCTACTGGATTGATTGCGGGTACTTACACCGTTGAAGTAACGGATGCAAACGGTTGTAAAAAAACTTCCAATCCCATAATAACTGAACCAACCGCCGTAACTGCCGGTATTACAACTAATACTTTTCAAGTTTGTATGGGTTTTCCAATTAATTTTACTGCAAATCCTGGTGGTGGCATTGGTGCGCCTTATACATATTCTTGGTCAACAGGCAGCACTATTTCAAATCCTTCAATTGCAGAAACAACCGGGGGTACTTATTCTTATACCGTTACCGTTTTTGACGGTAATAATTGTTCAGCGAGTGCCATAAAAACTGTGACTTTTGTTCCAAATCCTAATGTTATTTGCGACAATAAAGATATGTGTTATGGTCATTCAGCCAACTTATTTGCAAATGGTGCAACCAATTATAGTTGGTCTCCCTCTACTGCTTTAAATGTTACATACGGCAGTGCCGTAATTGCTTCTCCCTCAGTAACAACTGTATATACTTTGGTTGGTAACAACTCTTTTTGTAACAGTGTTATCAATGTAACCGTTGGCGTTATTCCATACCCAGATGCAATTATTTCTTCTCCTAACCAAGAAATTTGTTTCGGAAACAGCACAACAATAAATGCAACTGGTGCTATGGGGTATAATTGGGCTCCCAACTATGCCATATCAAGTTTAGTTGATCCTTCTGTGGTAGTGTCGCCCTCCGTTACCACCAATTATACTATTACTAGTTATAATTTTTCTGGTACAGTAGTTTGTGCTGAAACCAAAATGATGCCAATACACGTTGTACCTCAAGTAACACCTTCAATAAGTAGTAATGCTGTAATTTGTGCAGGAGAAAAAACGACTTTATATGCTGGTGGGGGTAATACTTTTGCTTGGACACCTTCGGTAACTTTAAATCAAAGCAATATTTCCGGCGTTGTTGCAAGTCCAAGTGTTAGTACAATTTATACAGTTCATATATCAAATAGCGCTTATTGTGGTCATGATGCAACGGTTTCTGTTATTGTAAATCCGTTGCCATCGCTAAATGCTGGTAGAGATACCACATTTAATTTAGATGAGCCGATGTTCTTAAGTGCAAAAGGAACTGGTACATTAACTTGGACTTCTGGTGAAGGTATTTTCTGTAGTGTTTGTCCTGAAACTAAAATTACTGCAACGCACTCGGGTTGTTATGTTATTGAAACCGTTAATGAGTTTGGCTGTAAAGCAAAAGATGATGTTTGTATTGAGGTTACCACTAACTCAGGCGTGTTTATTCCAAACGCTTTCTCTCCTAATGGCGATGGGCTTAACGAGGTATTCTTGGTATATGGATACTCAATAAGTGATGTTACTATGGATATTTTTGACAGATGGGGCGAAAAATTATTTAGCTCAACTGACCAAAAATTAGGTTGGGACGGTTCTTATAAAGGTAAGCCCTGTTCAAACGACTCGTACGTTTACAAAATTAGTTACAAAGGATTAGATGGTAAAAAACAATATAAAACCGGACACGTTAGTATTAACCGCTAAAATTTAGATTGTTAAAAATAAAAGCCGCTTTCATAAGGCGGCTTTTTTATTTCAAAATTATTATTGAAAATAAAACATTCCATTTTATTTAGAATAAAAAATTAATCTTATTTTTCAATCATCAAAATAAAACAGTACATATTTCTTTTTTTATTAATCAACAAACTGCTTATTGCACAAACGATTCCTTTTTATATTAAAGCAGAGAAGTTGGTAGGCACGTTTAGTGTTTATCACTTTAGCCCAATAAACAAAACCGAAAAAACTTCAAGTGAAATTAATGAGCTGTTTATTCAGTCGCTTGATGATAAAGGCCTAATAATGAAACAAAGCGACATTAACGCCATTTACTCTGCAAAATACAACTTGTTTAATGAAATTGAATCGAGAAGTGACGCTTTAATAAACACTTACAGCTCTATATATAAAAGAGCATTGGTTTCATTAGACTCTATTCTTTCCAAATTAGCTTTAAAAACTTTGAATTTTAATGAAAATGATACAGCCTATTTTTTAGGTTCTGATGCTACATTTTATTCCAAGAACATAGCTGCTCATTCTAAGCGTATAGAAAAATATATTAAAATAAAAAGTTATGATCGTGTTATAAATACTGATAATTATACCGCTTTAAGCGAAGCCAACTTTAACATTAAGGCCAACGAGTTTTCCAAAACGATTATTTCTAAACTTCAAAGCAACTTAAAAGTTTTAATGGAAAATAGTTATCCTTATGTTGAATCAACCTACTTAAATGCCATTTGTTTAAGGCACGACCCACATTCAAGTTATTTTACTGAAGAAAAAAATAGAGAATTTAGCAAGCAACTTTCATCCAGTGTGGAGTCTTTTGGCTTTTATATTGACGAAAATGAAAATGGCGTGTGTTTCGTCAGTTATATTGAACCTGGCGGAGCTGCTTGGCAAAGTAACGAGGTAAATGAAGAAGATGTTGTTCTTTCAATAAAGCTAGGGGCAGATTTATTGACAAATGAAGATAAGACTGCTGAAGATTTTCAGTACAAATTAGATAATACGAACGAAAAAAAAATCACAATCACATTAAAAAAACAAAATGGACTTATAAAAAAAGTAACTCTTGTAAAACAAAAAACAACCTCTGTTGATAATTCAGTTAAAGGATATTTACTCTCAAACGATGTTCAAAAAATTGGCTACATATCTCTTCCGAGTTTTTATACTGACATGGATAATAATGTTTTACCTGGCTGTGCAAATGATGTTGCTAAAGAATTACTCAAAATGGAAAACGATAGCATTAAAGGGTTGATTTTAGATTTACGAAACAATGGGGGTGGCTCTATGATGGAGGCGATGAATTTAGCCGGAATATTTATCAATGAAGGGCCTTTGTTTATTTATAAGGAAAAAAACAAAAAACCATTTTTATATAAAGATATTAATAGGGGGTCCATTTTTAAAAAACCAATAATTGTTCTAATTAACGAATTAAGTGCTTCTGCATCCGAATTATTTAGCAATATTGTAAAAGATTATAACCTAGGATTAATAGTCGGGCAAACAAGCTATGGTAAAGGCACCGCACAATTTGTTATTCCATTAGATACCACCTTATTAAAAAACAATAGTTCGAAAAATAAAGCAAAAGATTTTATTAAGATAACAAATGGTAAATTTTACAGATTGAATTGTTCTACGCATCAAGGTGTTGGCGTTATTCCTGATATACAATTGCCAAATTCTCCAGGGCTATCAAGTTATAAAGAAAGCAAAGAAAAATTTTATTTACCTGCCGACAGTGTTGTGAAAAAAATTATATACTCTCCTAACACCAAAATAAATATTGATTTAATAAGATCCCATTCAATTAGCCGTGTGGCAAAATCTCCTTTATTTAAACGATATATCAACATTAGCGATTCTATTAATTTTCTTCTTAATAAAACACAAAAAGTAATTCTTAAACACAAAGATTATTTGGCCTATAAACAAAATAGCGATAAAAGTTATCTTTCGATAGAAAATCTATTAATGACAAATCAAAAAACTTACTCTTGTTTAAACAACACCTTTGACGCAAAGCTCACAGAAGTTAACGAACAAACAATAGAATTTAATTCCAAAATAAAAAAAGATATAGAAAACGATATTTTTATTAATGAAGCTTATAATATAATGAATGACATGTTAAATACTAAAAACTAAAAAAATGAAATCAACCGTCAAAACTATCTCCTTAAGTTTATTTGCCTTGTTTACAATATCAAGCAATGCACAAAATGCCGTTCAGTATATGGACAAAATTAGTAAAGAATTTTCTAAAATATCTGAAGAAACCTGGGATTACACCCGCGCTGTGGCTCATAACAAAAAAGCCAAACAAATTGAAAACAGGCGTAAAGACATGATTAATGCCAATAGAAACGGATTAAACAAAATAAAAAACATGCAACCATTTAATGGCGACGCTGCATACAGAGATTCTACCGTTAGATATTTAGAATTGAGTTATAATGTTCTAATGCAGGATTATTCTAAAATTGTTGATATGGAGGAAATAGCCGAACAATCTTATGATGCTATGGAGGCCTATATGAATGCTCAAGAGAAAGCTAATGAAAAATTAGAAACCGCTTTTGACATTTCTGCCAATGCTCAAAAAGCCTTTGCTAAAGCAAATAACATTACGCTCTTAGAAAATAATTCTGATACAAACGAAAAACTTGAAAAAGCAAGTGAAGTGTTTAAGTTTTATAATAAAATCTATTTGGTGTTTTTTAAACCATATAAACAAGAATTATATCTTTTAGATGCCCAGCAAAAAGGGGATATAAACGCCATGAAGCAAAATCAAGAAGCTTTGTCAAAACTATCAAAAGAGTCAAAATCTAAATTAAAAGAAATTAAGCCGTATAAAAACAACACAACTTTAAAATCAACCTGCGAAGATGTTTTAGACTTTTACATTAGTGAAGCTGATACTAAAGTTGGTCAATTAATAGATTTCTATTTGAAAAAAGAGAAGTTCGACAAGTTAAAAACTGCAATGGATAAAAAGGGTAAAAACCCAAGCCAGTCTGATATAAATGAATTTAACGCTGCTGTTAACGATTTTAATAAGGCAAGTAACGAATACAACTCTATTAATAACGATTTAAATAAAAAGAGGTCTGTTGTTTTCGAAAATTGGAATAACGCTGTATCGAAGTTTTTGGATAGAAATGTTTCAAAGAAAAAATAATGCCAAATTAGAGAGGCCTGTTTAAGCCTCTCTTCTCATTCTTCCAACTGGTATATCTAATTGTTCGCGGTACTTGGCAACTGTTCTACGAGCAATGTTATACCCCTTTTCAGTCAATTGCCTACAAAGTTCGTCATCGGTTAAAGGATTTTTTTTATCCTCACCATCTACTAAATTTTTCAAAATCTCCTTTATTTCCCTACTACTCACTTCTTCTCCACTATCAGTACTCATACTTTCGCTAAAAAAAGTTTTCAATAAAAATGTACCGTAAGGTGTTTGCACATACTTACTATTAGCAACTCTGGAAACAGTTGATAAATCTAAATTTACACGGGTTGCAATGTCCTTTAAAATCATTGGCTTCAGCTTGCTTTCGTCTCCCGAAATAAAATACTCCTCTTGCAGTTCCAATATACAATTCATGCATAACGCTAACGTAGCATAACGTTGTTTCAACGCATCTATAAACCATTCGGCTGTTTCAATTTTACTTTTTATAAACCCTGTAGCTTCCTTAGCGTTCTTATCCTTATTTTTAGAATACTCTTTAAGCATCTCAATATAATCCTTACTTATTTTTAAATCGGGTAAATTTCTACCATTAATACTTAGCTCCGGTTTACCATCACTTACTGCAACAATAAAATCAGGAATCACTTCACTCGACGTGTTTTCCTTGCTATCGTTGTTACCCGGCCGAGGATTAAGATGTCTAATTTCTTCTATAATATCTTTTAATTCATCGTTATCTATTCCTAAGCGTTTTAGTATTTTTTCATAATGTTTTTTACTAAACTCTTCCATATGGTGTTTTACAACTTCAATGGCTTGGGTTACTTCACGTGTTTTTTCGGGTTTACGATTTAATTGTATGAGTAAACACTCTTGCAAACTTCGAGCTCCTACACCAGCGGGATCAAAGGTGTGAATGATTTTTAAAACATCCTCCACATCCTTAATTGCTACATTTAAATTATAATTAAATGCTAAATCGTCCACAATTAAATCCAACTCTCTGCGAATGTAGCCATCCTCATCCATACAACCGATTAAGTATACACCTATTGTATATTCTGTTTCTGTAATGTCACGTAAGCCTAATTGTTGCTCCAATAATTCCTGAAAACCAGGCCCTTCAACTACTACAAATTCTTTGTGGTCGTCATCGGCTCCTTTGTTACTTATTTCGTATTTGTATGAATCTAACTCTTCGGCATCCATATAATCTTCCATCTCCACATCGTTTGTTTCTGAAATACTCTCGTCTTTTACAAGATCACCGTTATCGTCAAATTCCTCTTCATTGGTTTCAATATCAGAATTTTCGTACAATTCCTCTTCTGTTGCGGTTTCTAAATCCTCCTCTAGGGCGGGATTTACTTCTAGTTCCTCTTTAATACGTTCTTCTAAAGCAAGCGTAGGCAATTGCAACAATTTCATTAATAAAATTTGCTGCGGCAATAATTTTTGAGAAAGCCTTAAGTTTTGTGATTGCTTTAGTGCCATTTTAATTTACCACAATTAAAAAATAATTCTTTTTACCCTTTTGTACCAAAATATATTTTTGATTTATTAAATTATTTTCGTTAACTAACGTATCGTGACTTGGTACTTTTTGTTTATTGATACTCAAACCTCCGCCAGTAATTAATTTACGCGCCTCACTTTTACTAGGTGCAATCTGGGTTTTTTCAGCTAAAAAATCTGTTACTAAAATGCCGGATTTTAATTCGTTTTTAAAAATATTAAACTGAGGTACGCCATCAAACACATCTAAAAACGTTTCCTCATCTAGCTTTGCTAAATCATTAATAGTACCATTAAATAAAATTTGGCTAGTTTCAACTGCTAAATTGTAATCTGTTTCGCCATGAACCATGCACGTTACTTCTCTAGCCAAGGTCTTTTGCAAGGTGCGTTTTCCTTTGTCCAAATTATGTTCGGCCACCAAAGTTTCAATTTCTTGCTTCGATAAAAAAGTAAATAATTTTACAAAACTCTCCGCATCTTCATCAGGCGTATTAATCCAAAACTGGTAAAATTTATACGGGCTTGTTTTTGTTTTATCTAACCAAATATTTCCTCCTTCACTTTTTCCAAATTTTGATCCGTCTGATTTTTTAATGAGTTGGGTTGTTAACGCAAAAGCTTCTCCACCACTCTTTCTTCGTATTAATTCGGTACCACTGGTAATGTTTCCCCATTGATCGCTGCCACCCATTTGAAGCTTGCAGTTCTTAAGTTGATTAAGGTAATAAAAATCGTAGGCTTGCAGCAATTGATAACTAAACTCGGTAAAACTCATTCCTGTTTCTAAGCGGTTTTTTACCGAATCTTTGGCCATCATATAATTAACGGTTAAAAATTTTCCAACATCACGGATAAACGTTAAGAAGGAATAATTTTTCATCCAATCGTAATTATTCACCAACTCTGCACTATTGGCTGAGGTGTTAAAATCCAAAAATTTTTGCAATTGGTTTTTTATTCCCTCAACGTTTTTATTAAGAGTTTCTTCATCTAATAAATTCCGCTCTGCAGATTTTCCGCTTGGGTCACCCACCATGCCAGTTGCGCCACCAACCAAAGCAATAGGCTTATGCCCCGCTTTTTGAAAACGCATTAATGTAATAATTTGCAGCAAACTACCTACATGCAAAGAATCGGCAGTGGGGTCGAAACCAATATAACCCGCAACAATTTCCTTATTTAATAACTCTTCTGTGCCCGGCATAATATCATGCATTGTGCCGCGCCAACGTAACTCCTCAACAAAATTGTGTAACATAATTAGGATAAAATTACAAAATGTTTTGTTGCTAGGTGCTGAAAAAAGGAGTTATTGTTTAATAAATTTAACTGTGGAGTTTCCCGTCTTTAAGAAATAAATGCCGTTTTGAAGTGGTGTAACATTAATTTTATTAGTTCCTATATATTGAAACATTTGGATTTCGCCCAATGAATTATACACTTCTATATTACCGACATGATTTTTTATAAATAATTCTGTACTGACTGGATTAGGATAAATAAGGGGGTTATTATTACCAGTTGATGAATATATTTTAGTAGGGATTAACGGTGTTAGATTCAATTTGGTTAAAATGCCATCGTCGTTTGTGCCATAGGCTGATTGAAAGGCGCCACTTGTTATTGGGTAATTGGCAGAACTTGATTTTCCTGATAAAAAAAGATGGTCGCCAATTACAGAAAAATCACTTGAATAATCGGTTCCAAATGCCGTACTTCCAAAATAGGCTGAGTAATTTGGCATACCAGTTGTGCTAAACCTTATTATTGCCAAGTTCTGTATTCCTTGTAATGCACTGTATGTTTGAGTTGAAAACATTGGTAAATCTGTAGAAGCAGTTGTTGCAAATAAATAAATTTGGTTGTTATAAAATTTCATTCGGGAAGCCGATTCATTGTCACTACCTCCAAAAAAAGTACTATGCATCAAATTACCTAGAGGTGATGTTTTTGTAAGAAACAAATCTTGCATAGCGGCAAGGGTGCTTTGATACGCGCCTGAAGTTGTAGTGAAATTACTACTAGAGGTATGCCCTCCAATATATAAATTCCCTGTATTATCTGCTGCCATCCCAAAGCAATCATCATAGCCCAACCCTCCCAAGTAAGTAGAAAAAACACGAGTTCCTGAAGAATCTAATTTTATAATGTAACAATCAAAACCATTATCTTTTGAAGGCTGTATGCATCCTGCCGAAGTGTTTAGATTAAAACTATTTGTGCCTCCTGCTCCTATTATATTTCCAAAAACATCGGTAGTTAATGCATGTATATCTTCGGTTCCCAACCCTCCATAATAGGTGCACCATTTAAAACCTCCATTACTGCCAAATTTAGCAATAAAGGCATCCGTATTTCCACCAAACGTTTGCTGAAAAGAAGTGCTTGTTGTAAATAAATTGTTTGAAGTACTTGTTCCGCCAATAAACAAATTTCCATTAAAATCAGTTGCAATATCAAATGCTAAGTCTGAGTTTGATTTACCAAAATAGGTTAGCCATATTAAATGGCCGGTTGGTGTTATTTTTCCAACAAAACAATCTGCTTGACCGGCATTTGTGGGTTGAAAAGATGATAGGGTATTGGTTGGCAATCCGTTTGCTTGAGAATAACCTGTAAAAGCAATATTTCCATCTGGACACATTACAATTTTTTCTCCGCTATCATATCCAGTGGTTCCCAAATAAGTACCCCAAACAAAAACGCCGCAAGAATCAAATTTTGCAAGATAAGCATCGTAATACCCAATCAGCGTATCGCTAATTAATCCAGGATGTACTGTTAAAGATGGGCTATTTGTTTGCATGATAATATAACTGTTTTTTAAATTATCAACCGCAATGCCCTTTACTTCATCGGAGTTAGATTTTCCGATGTAGGTACTCCAATAATTGCAACTACTTTGACTGTTGCAACAAATTGAAATGGCTAAAAAAATATAAATTATGTTCTTCATAAAAACAAATGTCCAATACCTAGCGGTATTGGACATTTAAGTTAAACAAATTTTTTACTTCACTAAGGTAACACTTCCTGTTAAATTATGTCCTTTTCCATCCTTTCCGGTGTAGTAAACTTTGTATACATAAACATTGTTTTCAGCTAATTGCCCCTTAAATGTTCCGTCCCAACCTTTTTTAATATCATTACTTTGAAAAACCAGAGAACCACCTCTGTTAAAAATTAGCATTTCAAATTTACCAATATTGTTTGCAACAGCCATAAACACATCGTTTTGTCCATCGCCATTTGGTGTAAATGCATTTGGTAAAAACAATCCCCCTTCGTCACTAATTAGAACTTTTTTAGATGTTGAGTTCTCACAGCCTCTCTCTGTCTTAACCTTTAGTGTTACAAGATACATACCACTATCTTGATAAACATAAGTTGGGTGTTGTTGGCTAGAGCTGGCATCGTTGCCTGCTCCAAACGTCCAATTCCAATTTGTTATATTTCCATTATATGATAGATCCGTAAAATTAACTTGTGGGTTTGTGAAACTTGGGTTTGGTGTATTACTAAAGTTTACAACCGGCATAGGATATACTTCAAATGTTTTTGTTTTTTTAGCAACACATCCATAAGCATTTTTCGCAATAAGAGAAATGGTATAAGTGTTTGCGGTAGTATAATTTACGTTTTTGGGATTATCTGAACTATTAGTTACTCCATTTCCTAAATTCCACTCATAAGTCATTCCATTAAATGTATTTCCAATTGCTTTAAACTCCATATTGTTGCGAGGTTCGCAGCCCGCAGTTGCTTTGCTCATGTCAATATCTACATTTGGTTTTGGGTAAACCGTTACTTGTGTGGTTCCTGATGCTATACACCCTAAAGGATCAACTAATTGAATTGTATAAACACCACTCATGGCAGGAGTTACATCCTGAATTGATATTTGTGCAGTAGTTGCTGTAAATCCGTTGGGGCCTGACCATAAATAAGTTATACCACCTGCATCCATTGATTCTAATGTAATAACACCATCTTCGCACATAGTGCCTGTACTTTTGGGTTGTAAAACTTTTGGTGCTTGAATAAATACATTTGTAGTGGCGGTTTGGGTGCAACCTTGAGGAGAAGTTATTGTTACTGTATACACACCACTGGCAGAGCTAGTCACACCCGATAATAATGGATTTTGCTGGGTAGAAGAAAAACCGTTTGGTCCGCTCCAAACAAAAGTTCCAACTCCATTAGCATTTAATTGCAAGTTATTTCCTGAACAAACCGGTCCGTTATTGCTGGCTGTAACATTAGTAGTATTTACAATTACAGCTGTAGTTGCGCTAGCTGAACAATTGCCAGCTAATACTGCATTTACAATATAATTACCGCTTGCTAAAGCTGATGTAGGAATTAATACAGGATTTTGTTGGTTAGAGGTAAATCCATTAGGTCCAGTCCAACTGTAATTTCCGGTACCACTCGCCGTTAAATTTAAATTACTTCCAGCGCAAATAGTACTATTACTATTTATTGCCAATGGGGCTTGAAAAGTTGTAACATTTATGTTTGCTGAAGCTGTGCAAGAATGAACTGAGGTTACTGTACAATAATAAACACCCGAGATATTAGAAGTGGCGTTCGTAATAACCGGATTTTGCAAAGCTGACACAAATGAATTAGGCCCCGTCCAATTATACGTGTTTCCGTTAGTTACTGCATTCGTAAATGAAATTGTTCCTCCATAACAAACTGGAGAATTTACACTAATATTTATTGTTGGATTTGGATAAACCTCAACTGTATAACTCGTTGTTAAAGGGGTACAAGCAGCGCCTCCACTTTTTACCATTGATACAGTGTAAATACCAGCCGCAGTATAACTATGAATTGCAGGACTGCCGATGGCTGAAGTGCCATCGCCAAAATTCCAATTGTAATTCATTCCGGCAACCGCGTTTAAATCTGTAAATGTAAATGATGGTGTGCTTAAACATGCATTTGGTGTAATAGTAACATTTGCAACGGGCAAAGTATTAATAACATTTACAAAAACAACTCCAGGTTGTGTAATGTTACAAGTACTTAAATTACAATTTAAAAATGCATTCATGTAAACCGAACCGGCAGGGGCGGTAACAAACGAGTTAGTAGTATTGCCAAGGTTTATAGGAAATGCGCCTGGACCTGAGGTTGCGGAATAAGAAACAATACCTCCTAAACTAATTACTTTGTATACAAAATAAACCGAAAAAGTAGTTGGTGAAGTTAAACTTGGTATAGTAATAACTGAAGCAGAGGTGCCAGCTGGAACTACAGTGGTTGTTACTAATCCAGGTAATACTGGATTTGTAGCAACAAAACTATAGGATGGAACAATCGTTGTTGTTGCTTCACATGATGGAAATGTAGGGGCACATGAATTGGGGCATGAACCTGCCCATGTAGGTGTTAAAGCTGTACCACCACCACAAATAATTGTTCCTGGAGCTGCATTAAGTCCCAAAGTTAAAGCGCCTGCACCAGGAGGAGGAGCAATTCCTGGTACTGTAAAAGATTGTACTGCTGTCCATGGCCCAGTGTTTCCACCACCTAATACCATTTCGCGTGAACGTATATAGTATACTTTACCTGGACATAAACTTGAAAATGGAATTACATTTGGGTGATATGGTTCTGAAACGCAATTATCAGACCACCCTGATCCGATACTGTAACCAGCTACATTTAGTAAAGAGTTAAAATAAGGAAAACTTACATACGATGTAGTAACATTATTCCAATTAGTAAGTGTATTTGTTAAACAAGCTGGTTGTGTTCCTAAAAAAGCCGGTGTACACGAAATTTCTGTTTGTAACCAGTATGGGCCGCAACCACAAGTTGATGGATCGGAATTAGCGTTGATTGTTACTCCTGTTGCACCAACAGTTACTACATAATTTTGAAGCGGTAAGCCATGACACGCTTTTATTTTATTTGCACCTAAAACTAATAAGAAGGCGACTAAAGATATTTTTAAAATTTTCATAATTAGTATAATTTCTGAAACAAAACTACACGCTCAGTTTTTAAATTATTTAGCAAATTAGTAAATGACTAATATTGGTTATTAAATAAACCTTTAAAATAAAATTTTTAGTATTTTACTGAGTAAATACGATTTAGACGTGAGTAAAGCTTTTTTAGAATTTGCGATTAACTCTTGACAGGGCTTTTACGAAATTTATGTATAAGAGTTTTATATAACTTATAAATGTGTTTCCTAAAAATAAACCCTAATAATATGTAAGGAACCGCCATAAGGTAAAGTATTCCAGAATTTAAGCTTCGCGCTAAAGAATTTGGATTTGATTTAAGGGAACTCTCAGCCGCCTGCTTGCACATAGCGCACTGACTAAAAAGAGTATCGTTAAGTAGCAATACAAAAAAAACTGTTAGTACAATTGTGAGATATTTTTTATGATTTTTCAATTGTTTTGTTTGGTAAAGGTACTTATTTTGGTTAAAAAAATAAAACAATTTTTTCTTATGGCTGTTAGCTTTTTTGCTTAATTTTCCAAACAAGACCTCTCTTTATGAACGCAGAAATATTAACCATTGGCGATGAAATTTTAATCGGTCAAATAACGAATACCAACAGTGTTTGGATTGCTCAACAACTCAATCAAATTGGCGTTAAGGTTGTTCACATGGCAAGTGTAGCCGACGATGAAACAGCAATTGTAAAAGCCTTTAACGATGCCCTTTTGCGTGCTGACTTTGTTTTTATAACCGGAGGATTGGGGCCTACAAAAGACGATATAACCAAAAAAACATTTGCAAAGTATTTTAATTCTGAACTCATTATTAATGAAGATGTTTTAAGTGATGTTTCCTCCTTTTTTATTAAGCGAGGTAAGGCCTTAGGCACATTAAATCACAATCAAGCCCTTGTTCCCTTAGGATGTACCATTTTTAGAAACGCTAATGGCACCGCTCCGGGCATGTGGATGAAAAAAGAAAATACAGTATTTATAAGTATGCCGGGGGTGCCACATGAAATGAAAGCATTAATGACAGACTTGATACTTCCAAAAATAAAAACAGAAAATAAACTGCCACATATATACCACAAAACCGTTTTAACACAAGGTATTGGCGAAAGTGCTTTGGCTGAGTTAATTGAAAAATGGGAAGATAATTTGGCTTTAAAAAACATCAAACTAGCTTATTTACCTCAATCTGGCATTGTTCGTTTAAGGTTGTCGACTAGCGGACAAAATTTAGCTGAAATAGAAAACAATGTAAATTCTGAGATAGAAAAATTAAAATTATTAATTGCTAAATACATTTATGGTTACGAAAACTACGGAGAAGAAACGCCAACTCTCGAAAAAATTGTAACAGATTTGCTGAAGGAAAGAAATCAAACACTATCATTGGCAGAAAGTTGTACAGGGGGCTATATTTCTTCACTATTTACAGCTATTTCAGGTGTTTCATCTGTATTTAAAGGTAGCATTGTTCCTTATACCAATGAAGCTAAGCATAATTTATTAGAGGTTGACGAAGGTATTTTTAATACAGTTGGTGCGGTAAGCAGGGAGTGTGTAGAACAATTGGCTAAACATGTTTTAAAAAAGTTTAACAGCGATTATAGCATTGCAGTATCGGGTATTGCCGGCCCAACTGGGGGCACAGAAGAAAAACCGGTAGGTTTAGTATGGGTTGCCATTGCTAATGCCGAAAAATGTGTAGCTCTTAAGTTTCAGTTTGGAGATAGCAGGCAACGAAATATAACAATGACGGCTAATGCAGCCTTGAATTTGTTGCGAAAATTTATCTTAAAAAATCTAGATTAAGAGATTGTTAAATTTTTCTTTTAAAATCAATTTAGTTCTTATTAAATCGTTTTAGTGCCTGATAAATGTGGCATGCGGTTAAAAAGATGTTAATAAATGCGTTATCTTCGTACATCAAAATTCAATTAAGTGTTTTTTAAAAAATTAATGATAAGATAATAAGCCAACGTGTTAATTAATATACTTTTGTAAACCATGATTAAAAAATTTAAACTAGTTAGTTTATTGGCCGCTTTTGGGCTTTTAAGCTATAATTTATCCGCTCAACAAGAAATTCAAAATTCGTTTTATATGTTTAATGGGTCTGTTGTTAATCCTGCCTATGCCGGAAGCAGAGATGCCTTAAGCGCTGTTGTTGACTATCGCAACCAATGGAGTGGTTGGAAAGGGGCACCTGTTACTACTGCTTTAACTGTGCACACACCTTTAGTAAACGAATCTATTGGTGTTGGTCTTAATGCAGTAAGTGATCAAATTGGGCCAACAAACAAAACCGCATTATTTGCAGATTTTGCCTATCGCATTCGCTTAAATAAAAACAACGACCGTTTGTGTTTTGGATTAAGAGCAGGTGCTGATTTAATTAGAAACAATCTTGCCGGTTTGGCTGTTAATGATGCCGCAGATCCTTTAGTTACAAATAATACCAATTTTAATACGAATTCGCCAAATTTTGGTGCCGGCATCTATTATTACGGTAAACGTCATTTTATTGGCGTTACAGCACCAAAAATATTAGCCAACGAGTTAAGTAAAGACCCTACATTTGCTAACTCAAAACAAGTTTTACACTATTATTTAATTGCTGGTTATGTATTTAAACTAAATAGCCTTTGGGATTTTAAACCGGGAGCGGCAATAAAATATACTGCTAATGCACCGCTTTCGATTGACGGTAATGCCTCGTTTTTATTTAACAACTTAATTTGGTTTGGTGTAATGTATCGCCACAATGCAGCGGCGGGCGCAAACATAGTTTACAACATCTCCCCACAATTGCGCATTGGCTATGCATTTGATTATTCAATTACAAATATGGGTAAGTACAATCCCGGCACACATGAAGTTATGTTAGGATTCGACTTCTTAAAAAAATCAAAAGCTTTAAAATCACCTCGCTATTTTTAACTAAACATAAATTTCAAAATTAAAATGAAAAAAATTCTTGTCTCTTTACTTTTAATTGTTTCTATTTTTTCTAAAGCTCAATCGGTTAAAGAAAAAATTGCGGATAAACGTTTTACTAATTTAGAGTTTGCTTCGGCTTCGGAAATGTATGAAGAACTGTCTAACAGTAAACGCCCAAAAACTAAATTTTATGTTCGCGCCGGAGAAAGTAACTTTATGGTTGGTAATTACAAAAAAGCTCAACTATACTACGACAAAGCCTTTGCTAATACCGGCATGACCGATTATGATCTTTACAACTACTATCAAGTTTTAAAATACAATTCTAATTACAGCAAGGCAAACGAAGTGTTTTCTAAAATTAACGATAATCAATACAAATTAATTAGAGATAACATTTCAAAGAAAAAATTAGTTATTGAAGAGTTAAAAAAAGACTCGAGTAATTATAATTTAAAAAAATTAGAAATTAATTCGGATGATAATGATTTTAGTCCATACGTTGTTAATAACGAAATGTACTTTTTATCTTCTCGCCGAAATACCTCTGTTACCTCACGAAAATATGGTTGGGACGATTCTTATTTCCTAGATGTATACAAAGCTTATGTAGATGGTGACAATGTAAAAAGCGCTCATTCGGCTAGCGAAGGCATTAAAACCAAGTATCACGAAGGGCCAATGAGTTTTACCAAAGATGGTAATACACAATTTATTACCCGCAACAACTCCATTAAGAAAAAAGATAAAAACAACCGTGTTAACTTAAAAATATTTATTCGCAAAAAAGAAGGTGATAAATGGGGCGAATTTGCAGAGTTTCCTTTTAATAGTGATGATTATACCTGCGAACATCCTGCGGTTACTAGCGATGGTAAGACTTTATATTTTGTAAGTGATATGCCGGGTACTTTAGGTTCGTTAGATATTTGGGTAACACGTTTTGAAAACAACACATGGACAAAACCCGAAAATTTAGGCCAAGCGGTTAACTCAGAAGGTAGAGAAGCATTTCCATACATTTTTGAAGATGAAGTTTTGTTTTATTCAAGTGATGGAAAAATAGGTTTGGGCGGTTTAGACGTTTTTTATACCGTACCGGCTGAAGACTCTTACTTCGAAGCACAAAACCTAGGCTATCCAATAAATACGCAATACGACGATTTTGGATTTTTTGCAAAATCAACCACAACCGGTTATTTGTCTTCAAACCGTGATAACAAAACCAAAGATGATATTTACAGTTTTGTATCTAAAAAACCAATGGTAGCTAGTGCTATTCAGTTTGTTGCCATGGATAAAGAATCGAAAGAAATTTTACCTAACGCTTCTGTTTATTTAATTGACGAAGACGGAAAACCCGTTGCCGATGCCAAAACAAACGATAAAGGTGAAGTTAAATTTAATGTCATACCAGGCAAAGGCTATAAAGTAAAAACAACAAAAGACGGCTATAAAGACAATGTTGGCGTTTTAAAGGACAGCGAAGTTTCGGATATGATTGGCAAAAAACCAAAAGAAGTATTGCTTGAGAAAAAAATTATTGGTTTGTTGTGTTTAGTTGTTGATGCGGATAACTTAAGCCCAATTGAAGGTGTAAAAGTTACCATTACAGATGCGTTTAATAGCAAAGAGGTGATGGATTTTACCACGGGTAAAGAAGGTGACTTTAGACACATTTACAAAGACAAAAAAATTGGCGATGAGATGAGTTATATTGTGAAACTTGAACGCGAAGGATACATTACCAAGGTACAGCCGGTTGAATTAACAGTAAAAAAAGAAGGTTATATTTTATTACACGAGTTTTTAAATACAAAAATGTACAAAATTAAATTGGGTGCTGACTTAGGTAAAATGATTGACTTAAAACCAATTTATTTTGACTTAGCTAAGTTTAACATTAGACCGGATGCTGCCGCTGAATTAAATAAAATAGTTACATTATTAAACGAAAACCCAAGTATAAATATTGAGTTGGGGTCTCATACCGACTGTAGAGGTAGTGCAGCCAGTAACTTATCGTTATCTGACAAACGTGCTAAATCGAGTGCGGCCTACATAGTAAGTAAGGGAGTAGCTGCCAGCCGAATTACAGGTAAAGGTTATGGCGAAAGCAAATTGGTAAACGATTGTGCTTGCGAAGGAGCCGTAAAACCAAAATGTGGTGAAGAGGTACACGCCCAAAACCGAAGAACAGAATTTAAGATTGTAAAAATTAAAAATTAACAAACAGGCTCAGAAAAATCTGAGCCTGTTTTACTTTAAGAATACCTTACAAAAAACAGATTAACAACTACCTAATTGATTAACAATGAGAAATGAATGTGTTTATATTCCGAAACCGAGTGGCGCCTATACGCACCCTGTATGTTGTATAAGCGAAACTTTGTGGCGCATATAAGTAAGTTAGGGGTAAGTGAGCGGACAAATATTTTGGCAGACAAAAGGCATGACAACAAAAAATTTAATAATCATATTTATTTTCTTCGCAACAAGTTTGACCTCCCAAACAACGACAAAACCTTCGACAATAAAAATAAGAAAAGACAATTATGACATTCTTAAAGGACAAAAAATTTATATCGACAATTGTAAAGTTTGCCACGACAACAAAAAACTTGGGCCCAAACTAAATGGTGTGACAGAAAGGTATACCAAGCAATGGGTTTTAGACTTCACAGTAAATAGCGAACGACTTATCAAATTAAAGGACAAGGACGCATTGAAAATTTGGTTAGCTTGGAAAAAAGCACCCATGACTGTCTACGAAGGCTTTACAAAAGAAACTCTTGATCAATTATACGCTTATCTTAAAACTTTAAAAAAATAAATATGCGGACAATTACCTAGCCGTATCCTGTGTGCGCCCACCATACCCCTAACAACGGGCAATTGCGCCATGCGGGTTTTGAGGTAGGGCTTTGGCTAAATTAAGGCTTGCGCTAAAGCGCAGTTTTTTTTGTTTTGCCGCCGCTTTAGAAAGTGTTATCTTCGTTTAAACATTTGTGGGTTTAAAACTTGTTCGGCTCCGGTAGCCGCACAGCGCAAGCCCGCACAACGTTAGGCACAATAATAGAAAAAATAACCACAGACAAAACAAACGACAATTATGAAAAAATTTATAGGACTAATTTTTATTAGTGTTTTTAGTTTATCCTCGTTTGGACAAGACTCTGTCAAAACTAGAATCAAAGAATATTATCTGACACTTGCTGACTTTTCTCCAGTAACTTTACAATTGAAATATAAGCGACAAATAGGTAAAAAGACATATATAAAAATAGGACTTGTAAACTTATCAGCTTATAGTAATGAGCAACAACTTGAAAACCCCAATTTTTTTCCCACTTATAACTCAGGTTTTTCGGGTGGACTAGAACTTGGGATTGAGTTCAGGAAACAATTGACAAAAAAGTTTTCAGTATTTCATGGACCAAATTTAAGTTTTAGTTATCTCCAAAATATGTCAAAAACACTTAACCCAGCAATCCCTACAAGCCAACAAAAAAGCATTTCAGAATCATACAGAGGTTCAATCCCTTATTCATTAGGTATATTGTTTAACTTAAATTCAAATATATTGGTTTCGGCAGAAATTAATCCAAACATAAATTATAATTATCAAACCTACAAAAACGGACAAAATCCACAAGCGAATAATATATCGCAAAACATAAACATTGGGTTTGACAACAGAATTGTATTATTATCTATTGTGTATAGAATATAATTACTGTGCCTAACAGCGGCTAGGATGCAGTCGGAAACTGAGCGGTGTTATGCTTTAAATCTTTTGCAACAATTCGTTTAAGCTTAAACTGTTTAAACACATTTCTTTGGTTAGCATGCCTTTACGTGCAACGCACACGCCGTAATACATGTCGTGGTAGCCTTCTTTATGATGGGCATCAGGGTTAATAGACACCATAACACCTTTGTTTAAACAATAAGGTATCCAACGCCAATCAATATCCAAACGGTAAGGGTGAGCATTTAATTCAATACTTACTTTATTAGCGGCACAAGCATCAATTACTTTTTTGTGATTTATGGGGTAACCTTGTCTGGCTAATAACAAGCGTCCGGTAGGATGTCCAAGTATACTAGTATATGGATTTTCAATAGCTTTTATTAAACGCTCCGTTGCCTTGTCTTCGCTCATTTTTAAATTAGAGTGAATGGAAGCCACAATAAAATCAAAGGTTTTTAAAATATCTTCCGAGTAATCTAAACTGCCATCGCTTAAAATATCGCTTTCAATGCCTTTTAATATTTTAAAATTTTGGTACGATGCATTGAGCACATCTATTTCTTTTTGCTGTTGCAGTACTCGGTCTATATCTAAACCATTAGCGTAAAAGGCCGACACGGAATGGTCGCATATACCGAGGTATTCGTAACCTAATTCTTTACAATAATCGGCCATTTCTTTTAAGGTATGCACTCCGTCGCTATAAGTGGTGTGATTGTGCAGAATGCCTTTTAAATCAGATAATTCGATTAATTGTGGCAATGCGCTTTGTTCGGCTAAGGTCACTTCTGCTAAGCCTTCTCTTAATTCCGGCTCAATGTATTGTAGGTTCAATGCTTCGTAAACTTCCTCTTCGCTATAAAATTCTGTGGCATCCAAACTTTCAAAATTTATTTTTTGTAAATGTTGTGGCGTAGAAGATAATTCAACAAGCTTATAATAAAACTCTCCCGGCTCGCAATAATTATAATTTATTTTAAGTGGAATATTTTTTTCAAGTGCCGAAATATCTGCAGTTAATTCCCCGTCTAACAAAATTTCTATTTTATCAACTACCTCACATTTTCTTGCTAATTGACCAACCACGGCTACCTGCAATTCGTTTTGTTGTTCTAAAATAAATTCCACCAAATTATTTACAGGTTTTTCAAGCGCAGCATAATGAAACTTGTTGTTGTTGGCAAGCTTAAATTCGATATTTAATTTTACCTGCGCCTGGGTTTTTTCACCAAAACCTTTTAGTGTGGTTAGCCGATTTTCGTTACAAGCGTATAATAGCTCGCCAATGCTCTCTACTTCTAACTCTTTCCATAATTGTGCCACTTTTTTTGGTCCCAATCCTTTTATACCAAGCATCTGAACAACACCTTGCGGTGTTTTTTCAAACAACTCTGTTAATTCTTTTGTTGTGCCGGAGGTCATTAACTCCAAAATTTTTGAAGCAATGCCTTTGCCAATGCCTTCTATGGCCTCAATATCTTTAGCCGTTTTATTCTCAAAATCGTAACGCAGTTTGTCTAATTTGTAAGCCGCATTGGTATATGCCTTTGTTTTAAACGAATTTTCGCCATGCAACTCCATTAACTTTGCTGTTAAATCCAGCGCATCTGTAATTTCATCATTTGTCATTTTTAAAAGCGTTTGCAATTAATAAATCATAGGGTGTTGTAATTTTTATGTTTTCTACGTTACCTTCTACTAAGAAAATTGTTTCGCCCATGCTTTCCAAAACTGTGGCATCATCTGTAAATAAAGGATTGTAGGACTGCTCCACTGCTTTTTTTATTTTACTTACTAAAAAGCATTGTGGCGTTTGAATTATTTTGTAATTGTTTCTATTAACAGCTACATTTTTATGTGCATGAACCTCTCTTATACTTTCGTTTAATGAAATACATGGAATAGCATTTCCATTTATTTTGGCAGCATCAAAACAGTTTTTAATTGTTTGAACGCTTACAAATGGTCTTGCCGCATCGTGAATACCAACCACGGCCGAATTTTCAGAAATTAGGGCAAGCCCGTTTTTTACCGAATGGAAACGTGTTTCGCCACCAAGAGCAATTTGTATGTTTTTTGTTTCGAAGCGAAACATTTTTAAGAGCTCCTCTAAGTACACTTTAAAATCCTTATGTACCGATATGATAATTTTTATTTGAGGATTATATTTATAAAAACAGTTTATGGTTTTAATAATAATGGGCTCGCCATTCAATTCAATAAATTGTTTGGGTAAGGTGTTTTGCATACGGCTTCCTGTGCCTCCTGCAACTATTATTAAGTATTGATTTTGCACTTATTAAAAGTAACTAGATTACATTTAAAAAAAAAATCCCAATCACTATTTGATTGGGATTTTTTTAAAAACTGATATTAACTTATTTCTTTTTCAATTTTTCAGCCGGGATAATGTATGTGGTACACATATCCATATAATTCATAGGGTTTTCGGGTAAATTGCGAACTCCTTTTTGCTCTAATCTAAAGTTTTCGTCATAAAATATTGGCATTACCGGCGCATCATCTAACATTAATTGTTCTGCTTGCGCCAACATTTCAAAACGTTTTACTTTATCACCAATTAAACGTGCTGCCACAAATAATGAATCAAAACGCGCATTTTTGTAACGACAAAAATTGATGTATGATTTTTCTTGTAATGTTGCAGGAACGTGAGAACCTAAAAATAAGGTTAAGAATGTTTCAGGATCCGGGTAATCAGCAATCCAACCATATCTAAAGAAATCACTTTTACCCGATTGAACGTTTTCAATATGTTCAGGGAAAGGCACCGTATTGATGTTTATTTTTACTTTTAAATTCTCTTCTAACATACTTTTTACAACCTCAGCAATTAAAATATTTCTATCTCCACCACCACTGTTAATTTCTAATGTCACTTCCGGAAAGCCTTTACCATCTGGATAACCCGCAGCTTTTAATAATTCTTTTGCTTTAGTTGGGTCAAACGTATAACCTCTTAATTTTTTGTAAGGATAACCTTCTTTTTCAAACGCTTCGGTATATGGTACCATTCCGTAATCTGCAGATGTTCCTTCGCCTTGAATTGTAAAATCGGCTATTTTATGACGATCGATAGCATAATTAAATGCCAAACGCACATCTTTTTTAGCAAATACAGGGTTTGCCTGAATGTTAAACCCATAATAGTTAGTATTTAATGCGGTTGAAGAAACAATTTCAAATTCGTTTGATTTTGTTTTTGCGTTTTCTAATTTACCCATTAACTCGCTAAACATTTCAACCGGTATACGATACACCATATCTAAATTGCCACGTTTAAATTCTAAGATTTCGGTTTTCTTATCGCGAATAAAGCTCCATTTTATTCCATCCAAATAAGGAAGTTTGTTACCATTTGCATCATATCCCCAATAATTTTGGTTTTTCTTCATGATGATAACTTCACCTTCTTTTACGGTTTCAATAAAAAATGGTCCGGTACCTACAGCTTTAATGCGCATTTCGTTGCCATACTTTGCAACTGCCTCTTTTGCATAAACATAACAGCCAGGCATAGCTAAAATATTTAGAAAACTAGCATCAGAATTTATTAATTTGATTTTAAGTGTTGAATCGTTAACAACAGTAACACCTTTTACACCTGTGGCTTTACCTGTTTTAGAAGCCTCGAAATTTTCGGTTGCGCCTAAAACTCTATCTTTAAAGGTAACATCAAACTGATTGTTGTTAGGATCTTGGGTACATAACCTGTCTAAACAATATTTAAAATCGTTAGCTGTCACTGCTCTTCCTTTTCCTTGTTCAAAGCACGCATCGTCGTGAAATACTGCATTTGAGCGTAAATGAAATGTATACTCTGTTTGATCAGCACTAACATCCCAAGTTCTTGCGATTCCGGGAATCAATGTCAAATCATCTTGATTGTATTTTACCAAACCCTCATATACTTGGGAAGAAAGGTGGTACGAGTTTTGTTCGTTAATGGCAATGGGAATAAGGCTTTTTATGTTCTCCACTTCGTTAACACGAAGAACACCTCCCATATAAACACCGCCTTTAGCCTCAGACGTAGTATTATTATCCGTTTTATTCCCTCCTCCACAAGATGCTAATAACACTGCTAAAGAAACTGATGATGCTAAAAGAATTTTATTCATAATTAAATAACGATAAGTTTAAACAACAAATATATGTTTTTGATTTAAATTGTCTAAATTTTATGTATATTATTTTCGCTTTTAGAGTTAAAATTAATTTACTCTATTTCTAGTAAAACGGGGCAATGGTCGCTATGTTTTGCTTCTGGTAAAATAACTGCTCGTTTTAAACGGTTTTGAATGTTTTTTGAAACCATATTATAATCAATTCGCCAGCCCAAATTTTTTGCCCTCGCATTTGCTCTATAGCTCCACCAGCTGTATTGGTGAGGCTCTTGGTTAAAGTGTCGGAAAGAATCTATAAAACCACTTTGTATAAACCCTTCCATCCATTCTCTTTCTTCGGGCAAAAATCCACTGGTATTGGCATTACTAATTGGGTTATGAATATCAATGGCTTTATGACAAATATTATAATCACCCGATAAAACAAGATTTGGGTATTTTTTATTCAAATCCACAACATAATTTTTAAAGTCGGTCAGCCATTTCATTTTAAAAGCTTGTCTTTCTTCGCCACTACTGCCGCTTGGGTGGTATACACTCATTACCGAAATATCATCAAAATCCACCCTTATGATGCGTCCCTCAAAATCGTATTCGGCAATGCCACAGCCGTATTCAACATGCTTAGGTTTAATTTTTGTAAAAATAGCCACACCACTATACCCTTTTTTTTGAGCCGGATACCAGTAATGATGATAGCCTAATGTTTCAAATTCGTTAACCGCGACTTGGTCTGGGGTTGCTTTAACTTCTTGGAGACATAATACATCTGGCTTTGTTTGATTGATCCAACCCACCAAATCTTTTCCCATTGCAGCACGTATGCCATTAACATTGTAGGTAATAATTTTCATTCTTATGTTTTTACCCAACAAAAAAACACAAATTAATTTATACTTTTACATAAAATTTAACTGAATGTTTTTACACCGGCGCCTTTTTTATTTTTCGATTTTTGTTGTTTTGTTTTTCGTATCTTGTGATAGCCCAACCATTGAGGGGCCAGAAGATAAAACACATGACAAAGTAGATAACACGCCAAAAACACCCATTATTAATTACTCGATTGTTAACACCCTCCCTCATGATTCAACCTCGTTTACGGAAGGGTTCTTAATTAATGAGGGACAATTGTTTGAAAGTACCGGAGCTCCCGAAAATTTACCACAAACCAAATCTTTGTTTGGGAGTGTTGATTTAAAAACCGGTAAAATTAATGTTAAAGCCGAGCTTGACAGGAATAAATATTTTGGAGAGGGGATTTGTTTTTTAAACAATAAGGTATTTCAACTCACCTACAAAAATCAAATTGCTTTTGTTTACGATGCAAAAACATTTAAACCAAAAGGTCAGTTTAATTATTTAAGCAAAGAAGGCTGGGGCCTAACAACCGATGGAAAAAGTATAATAATGAGTGATGGCACAAATAATTTAACCTATTTAAATCCTGAAACATATCAAATAACTAAAACACTTAGCGTTAGTGAAAATAATTTTGCTGTTGATGGCTTAAACGAACTTGAATATATTAAAGGATTTATTTATGCTAATATTTATACCACCCATTATATTGTAAAAATTAATCCCGAGACTGGCAATGTAGTTGCAAGAATCGATATTGAAGATTTATTTTTATCTGCTCAAAAACGTTATCCATATGCTTTAGAAACCAATGGTATAGCCTACGATTCTATTCAAAATAAAATATATGTTACGGGTAAAATGTGGCCATGTATTTACGAAATTAAATTTCCGCTGTAAATATTTTATACACACAGTTCTAACAACCCTTTTAAACATCACAAAAAATAGGTTTCTTTATAAAAAAATACATTATGAAGAAACTGCTAATGGTAGCAATAATAGGTATGTGTGCTACTTCTTTAAACGCTCAAATTACTTTTGTTAAAGGCTATATTGTTAACGAAAAAGGTGACACCTTGAAAGGTGAAGTAAAAGTAAATCCAAAAAAAGAACAGGATAATCACAATAAAGTGTTTTTTAGAGATGCTCAAGGTGTTCAAAAAAACTATAAGCCAAACAAAGTAAAAGCTTATGGGTACGAAAACAATCATTACATAGCAATGGATTTGGGTGGAGAAGAGAAATATTATAAAGCTATTGCCCGTGGCGAAATAAGCCTATACAAAATGATTTTTGAAGAAATAAAAATGAATGAATCCTCTTTTGAAGCCGAGTATTTCTTAATGAAAAAAGGCGATAAAAAAATGACGGATGTAAAGATAAGTAAGTTTAAAAAACAATTGGGTGAAATGATGAGCGGCGCTGCTGGCTATGTAAGCGATTACGAGGATAGCAAAACACTTGATGAAGCAAAAGCTGCAGAGATTATAAATAAATACAACAATCGCGAAAAATAAAATCTTAGTTGTAGGATTTAAGTTATTAGTTGTTTGATAACTCTCTCCAACAACCTTTCTCTCATAACCAATAATTTGTAAAATGATAACAAAAGATACGCCTAAAAAATTATTTTTACTTGATGCCTTTGCGTTAATTTACCGCTCTTATTTTGCATTTAGCAATAATCCACGTATTAACTCAAAAGGGTTTAACACCAGTGCTATTTTTGGCTTTACAAACACCTTATTGGAAATTTTAAATAAAGAAAAACCAAGCCATATTGCGGTAGTGTTTGATACACCGGAACCAACACAGCGTCATATTGATTTCCCTGCATACAAAGCACAACGCGAAGAAATGCCTGATGATTTGAAAAAATCTATTCCCCTAATTATCGACTTAGTAAATGGTTTCAATATTCCTGTTATTAGTTTACCAGGCTACGAGGCGGATGATTTAATAGGCACTCTTGCAAAAAAAGCTGAACTGTTGGGCTTTACAACCTATATGATGACTCCCGATAAAGACTACGGGCAACTGGTTGATGAGAATACCTTTATTTACAAACCTGCCCGTTTAGGAAATGGTGTTGAAGTATTAGGTGTTAACGAAATATGCAAAAAATGGGAGATTACTAACGTTTCGCAACTTATTGATATTTTAGGTTTAATGGGCGATAAGGTCGATAATATCCCTGGAATACCAGGTGTTGGCGAGGTTACCGCCATAAAATTTATAAAAGAATTTGGTAGTATTGAGGCGCTTTTAGAAAACACCGATAAAATAAAAGGCAAAATGCGTGAAAAGGTGGAGGCAAACAGAGAAATGGCCATTCAATCGAAACAACTTGCCACTATTATTATAGACTGCCCTATTGAATTTGAAGAGCACAAACTAATAATGGAAGAACCCAATAAAGAGGTTCTTCGCGAACTTTTTACTGAATTAGAATTTAGAGCCATTGCAAAAAAAGTATTAGGTGAAGATATTGGTGGACAAGAAAAACTACCGATAGAAAAACCAAAACCAACAAATTCAGCCCCTGATTTATTTTCTGATAACTCGAATGAGGCTGGTGAACAAAGTGTGACTCTATTCGAAGCCGAGGTTATTGAAACACCCATTGTTTTTAATACTATAAATGATGTTGAACATACTTATGAATTAGTTGATACTTATGAGAAAATTCAACACTTAGTTACTAATTTGCAAACCGTTAGTGAGTTTTGTTTTGATACCGAAACCACCTCGCTAAATGCTATCGACGCAGAGTTAGTAGGCTTATCTTTTTCAATAAAAGAGCATCGTGCTTACTACGTGCCAATTTCTGAAAACAGAGAAGATGCCATGAAACAAATAAGCTACTTTATTGATTTATTTAAAGATGAAACCAAAACGTTAATCGGTCAGAATATAAAATACGATTACCACATTTTAAATAATTACGGTATTGAAATAAAAAATAAATTATTCGATACCATGGTGGCTCACTTTTTATTTATGCCCGAAATGCGCCATGGCATGGATATTTTGGCCGAGACTTACCTCAACTACAAACCGGTAAGTATTGAAACCCTAATTGGTAAAAAGGGCAAAGAACAATTAAGCATGCGCTCTGCTCCTATTGAATTAATAAAAGATTACGCTGCCGAAGATGCGGATATTACGCTTCAATTGAAACACAAATTCGAGCCTGAATTAAAATCTGCAGAAGTAGAAACCTTATTTCATGCCGTTGAAGTACCATTGATTCGCGTATTAGCAGATATGGAGCGTGAGGGTATTAACTTGGACGTAAAAGTTCTTCATGATTTTTCTGCACAATTACAAAACGATATTACACAGGTTGATAAAGAAATTCAGGAATTAGCCGGAACAAAATTCAACATCTCCTCTCCAAAACAAGTAGGTGAAATTTTATTTGAATACCTTAAAATAGTTGATAAACCAAAGAAAACCAAAACAGGTCAATATGCCACAGGCGAGGATGTGTTAAGTAAACTAGAAGGAGCGCATCCCATCGTTTCAAAAATATTAGATTACAGAGAGTTAGTAAAGTTAAAGTCGACTTATGTAGATACCTTGCCTGAAATTGTAAATAAAACCACCAAACACATTCACACGTCTTATAATCAAGTGGTAGCGGTTACAGGCCGTTTAAGTAGCGATAATCCTAACTTACAAAACATTCCTATTCGCACGGAACGCGGGCGTCAAATACGTAAAGCATTTATTCCCCGCAATAGTGATTACATTTTATTAAGTGCCGATTACTCGCAAATAGAGTTGCGCATTGTTGCTAGCATTAGCGGCGACCCGGCTATGTGTGAAGCCTTTAATTTAAACAAAGATATACATACCGCCACCGCTGCAAAAGTATACGGCATTGCTGAAAGTGAGGTAACAAAAGAAATGCGTTACAAAGCAAAAAGTGTAAACTTTGGTATTATCTACGGGCAAGGGGCTTTTGGATTAGCCGAAAATTTAAATATATCGCGCACAGAGGCAAAAGAAATTATTGACAATTATAAAAAAGAATTTTCTTCTATTGATAAATACATGAGTGATACTATCAATTTTGCTCGTGAAAATGGTTTTGTGCAAACACTATTAGGCCGTAAACGTTGGTTAAGAGACATAACAAGCAATAACCCAACGGTTCGCAGCTATGCGGAACGAAATGCCATAAACGCCCCCATACAAGGCTCTGCTGCAGATATGATTAAAGTGGCCATGATTAACATTGCTGCCGAATTAAAAGAGAAAAACTTTAAAACCAAAATGGTGTTGCAAGTGCATGACGAATTAGTATTTGACGTTTACAAACCAGAATTGGAAATTGTAAAACCAATTATTGAGCATCACATGAAGCATGCTTTACCACTAAATGTGCCTGTGGAAGTAGGTATTGGGGTTGGAGAAAATTGGTTGGAGGCTCATTAACCTATCATTTCAATTAATTCCTCTTCAACGGAATATATGTTTTTTCATTCTCTATAACAATATGGCCTTGCTGTTGCAGACTTTGAATGATTTCATGAAATAATTCTTGTAATACTTTCTTATCTTCTTTCCAAAAATGTAGTAGTGTTGCCTTTATGGTTTCTTCTATACGTTCAATTTTATTTATTGAAATACGAGCTAAATAGAACAAAGTAATTTCCGATTTTAAAGTGAGTTTTGTATCCTCTTGTTTGGTTGCTAGTTCTTGTGTTTGTTCGGTTTTCTTTGCTTCCGTTTTTATTTCATTTATTCGCTGTACCGCCCAGCCTCCACCACTAACAAGGGTTCCAAACGAAAACCTCATCTGATACTTTTTTTCAATATATTTTATTAGTGTGCTAGGAGCAGCCTTCCTATTCCAGTCCTTTTGCTCTATTAACAGGCCTTCGCCTTCTTTTAAATTTATTAATGAATTAAATACAACCGAACTTCTCCCTTTTCCTTTAATTAGTAGTTGAGCAAATTCTTCAGCGCTTAATTTCTTCATAAAAAGTTAATTAAATGTTAATAACTATACAAAAATATATAAAATATACTGATTAACAAGCATTTAATTAAAATCGTATGGTCTAAATAGTGTTTGACTCAAAATAATGTCGTTTTCTTTTAAGAATAATCGCATTTAAATAGCATTTAAAAGTTGTTTAACTCTTGTTTAAAATAAAAAATAATCTCTATTTCATTGATTTTCAAACATTAATAATGACAAGATCTGTCTCAAATAAAACTAAAATGTATAAACTTGGCGAATGAACATTTGGCACCAATTCATATTTACTTAAAAGCTAAAGAAATACTTTTAATAGTTTTATAAAGGCGTTTAAGCATTGTAATGCCTACAATATTCTTAAAACCACTGTTCCTGTTTCGGGAAATAGCTTATCTACCTTAAAAGAAATACTATTGTTTATATAATAACTTAAATTGTATGGTGGAAATAAAATTATATACTCAAATTCTTTTAACTTATTTTTATTGGCACAAATACCTTTAGGTAAATTCGTGTTTATTGACTCGCCAATAAAACTATAACGGTTTTTGCTTTTCATTTGATAATAATTCCGAAAGCCTCCGTATAACTCAGGACTAATGCCAACCTTTTTTGGGTGTAGTGTTGCCACATAATCAAAACTGTCTTTCAAATTGGCGTTGAGATGAAAGTCTAATCCATATTTAAAATTAATGCCAAAAATAAAATTCAAACTCAATAAAATTGATATAAAATATATACCGATTTTTTTAATTATTTCGTTTCTAATCCCCATGCTTACAAAGTAAACAAAGCAGATAGCAGTGGTTGGAAAAAGAAAAATAGCGCTTCTATAATAAGGAAAAACAACGTTAAAACAGAAGCAGTTTATAAGTGTAACACTTAAAATTATCGCTAAAATTATACTTGTATAAAAGTACATTAAGTTCTTATGTGTCTTATACCAAATTATACCATAAAGACTTGACATGCACGTGATAGTAAAAATAACATAAGAAAGGAGAGTAAGTGTATTTGCTGTGGTATCAAATTTCAGATAAATTAACCCATCAACAAATACATGGAAGTATTCACTAAAAAAAGGCGTACCTGCGCCAACCACATCGTTACTGCATGTAGTCATAAATATAAAGGCTCGAATAACCAATACCGCAATTACAATAGAATAAGTAAAGTCCCTGTAAAAATATTTTGATTTCAAAAAAGGAAAACCCAATTTAAAATACCTCTTATAAAAATAAACTATACAAAATGCCATAAAAAAATAAATAAAACTAAAGTTAGCAAGCGCACTTAATCCAGAAAAAAAGAGAGATAAAAATAAAAAGTAGTTTTTTGTTGTATAGAACGATTGAAAAAATAAAAAAAGACCAACTGTCTGTAATGCCAGTCCCGGAGCATAACCCCTTGCTAATGAAAAATAATCAAGAATGTACGGGTTAAAAAGAAAAATGGCAAGTATAAAAAGCTTAATGTAAAGTTCCTTTTCTAAATAAACCCAAATAAAAACGATACTAAAAAAAATAAACGCTGAAAGAATACTCAACCATCTTATTGCACCGAGGGTTTCAAAACCTAACATAACTGCACTCTTCATCGCCAAACTATTAATCCAATGCGTATTACCCGTGCATAAAGCTTCTACATACCAAAAATGTTTAACGTTATAAAACGAATAGGCCTCGTCATGCGTAATGTCAACTAAAATTGCTCTGGAAACTACATATGCAAATAAACTACAAACAACACTAAAGATAAAAACATCAATAGTTTTTAATTTTCGAATTTGCATGGCACTAAATTACGCCCATAGCTTTAATCTGTTCTTCCAAAATTTTAATACCCTCCACAAAGCTATGTGGGTCATACCCTAAGTCATTTTTAGCTTTATCAATAATAAATCCTGTAATTGGCGGCCGTTTGGCGGGCTGTTTGATATCAGCACTTTTGCTGGGTTTAATCAAATTTTTATCTAATTTATAATAATCGGCTACTAGGTTAGCCAATTCTAATATGCTATAAAAATCTTTACCACTAATATTATAAATGCCTTGCGCTTTTTTTTGAGCAATTAAAATACATCCATCCGCTAAATCCTCTGCCAGAGTAGGTGTTCTGAACTGGTCATCCACTACATTAATCGTTTTTCCCTGCTCTAAATTTTGTTTTACCCACAACACAATATTGCTACGGCTCATGTTATCTACAATGCCATACACCAATACTGTACGAGCTATAGCCCAATGTAATTTACTTTTTTGTACAATCACTTCTGCAGCTAATTTACTCTCAGCATAATAACTTAACGGGTTTGGTTTTTCGCTTTCGTCTAATGGTCCATGTGTACCATCAAAAATAAAATCGGTACTTAAATGAATAAATTGTGGATTGTAATTGTTGTTTTTTTCTTTTAATTCTTCCAGAACTTTAACCTGATGGTCCACAGCCGTGACATTCATTGCCCAACAGCCTTCTTTGTCTGTTTCGCAGGCATCCACATTGGTCATAGCAGCTGTATTAATTACTACATCGGGCAAATGCTTTGTAAATACTTCACTAACGTTTTGCAGATTGGTGATGTCTAAAGTTTCGTAAGTATATCCATCTTGTTTTACCAAGCGATTTTCGCCACGGGCAGTTGCAATGCAACTAATTTCAGAATTATTTCTTAATTTATAAACCAACTTTTGTCCCAATAGACCATTAGAACCTGTAATTAAAATTTTCATTTGCTTAAGTCTTCTATTTTTTTCAGAGTATTAAAATACGCATAAAAAACTATTTTTTTCATTACAAAAGGCTCCGATTTTTTTAATTTTTTATGTTTAAATTCGCTTTCCTTTTTAATACTTAAATGAGTAATTATCCTACATACAGCAAACTAGATTTATCTCAAATCTCAAAAGACATTTTACAATACTGGAAAGAAAAAGACACTTTCAGAAAATCTATTTCTACCCGCGAAGGAAAAACGCCTTGGGTGTTTTACGAAGGTCCACCAAGTGCTAATGGCATGCCCGGTATTCATCACGTAATGGCACGTACCATTAAAGATATTTTTTGTCGTTACAAGACCTTACAAGGCTTTCAGGTAAAACGCAAAGCAGGTTGGGACACACACGGTTTGCCTATTGAGCTTGGCGTAGAAAAATCTTTAGGAATTACAAAAGAAGATATTGGAAATCCAAACAGCAAAAAATTTATTTCTGTTGAAGATTACAACAAAGCGTGTCGTAAAGAGGTAATGAAATATACCGACAAGTGGGAAGAGGTTACGGCTAAGATGGGTTACTGGGTGGACATGACAGACCCATACATTACATATGATAACAAATACATTGAAAGCGTTTGGTGGTTATTGCAAAACATGTACAACAAAAATTTATTGTACAAAGGCTTTACCATTCAGCCCTATTCACCTGCAGCCGGTACAGGCTTATCTTCTCACGAATTAAACCAACCAGGTTGTTACAGAGATGTGAAAGATAGAACAGCGACAGTCATGTTTAAGGTTTCAAGTTCGAAGTTGCTGGTTGAAAAACTGAAACTTCAAACCTCAAACCAGGAACTTTTTATTCTTGCTTGGACAACCACACCTTGGACATTACCTTCAAACACTGCTTTAGCAGTTGGAAAAGATATTGATTATGTATTTGTAGAAAACTTTAATCCTTTCAGTGGTACTCCACAAACGGTAGTATTAGCGAAAGATTTGGTCAACAAATATTTTTCTGAAAAACATACGGATTTAAAATTCGAAGATTACAAGCCTGGTGATAAAAATATTCCGTTCAAAATTATTGGTCACTGCAAAGGCTCTGATTTAGCAGGCATTTCATACGAACAATTATTACCATTTACTCAACCAACTGATGGCGATGCCTTTAAAGTAATTGTTGGTGATTTTGTAACAACAATAGATGGTACTGGTATTGTGCACATAGCACCAAGCTTTGGTGCAGACGATTTTAGAGTTGCTAAACAAAACGGCATTGGATCATTAACTTTAGTTGATAAACGTGGTAAATTTTTACCCGAAGTGCAAGACGGTATTTTTCTTTACGGTGAAGAATATGTGAAAGAAGCGTATTTAACCGACGAAGAAAAGAAAACAGAATTCGAAAAACAGAAAAAAATATTAGAAGCTAATCACAAAATAAAAGATTTAAAAGTTTATTTAAGTGTTGATGAACGTATTGTTTTAAAATTACAAGAAGAAGAAAAATTATTTAAAAAAGAAACCTATGAACACAGTTACCCGCACTGCTGGAGAACTGACAAACCGGTTTTATATTATCCATTAGATTCATGGTTTATTAAATCAACAGCGGCTAAAGACCGTATGATTGAATTAAATAAAACCATTAACTGGAAGCCGGAAGCTACCGGTACCGGACGTTTTGGTAACTGGTTAGAAAATTTAAATGATTGGAATTTATCTCGTTCTCGTTTTTGGGGCATCCCAATTCCTATCTGGACAAGCGAAGATAACTCCGAGCAAATTGTAATTGGAAGTGCTGAAGAATTAAAAAATCAAATTGATAATTCAATTGCAAAAGGTTTCATGACAGAAAATCCTTTAGGAAAATTTGTACCTGGAATCTTTACGGCAGAAAATTACGACACCTTTGATTTACACAAACCTTATGCTGATAATATCGTATTAGAAAAGAACGGAAAAAAATTATTCCGTGAACCTGATTTAATTGATGTGTGGTTTGATTCGGGCGCTATGCCTTATGCGCAAGTGCATTACCCTTTTGAAAACAAAGAACTAATTGACGATAAAAAATATTACCCAGCTGATTTTATAGCCGAAGGAGTTGATCAAACCCGTGGTTGGTTCTTTACGTTACATGCCATTGCTACAATGAATTTCGATTCAGTAGCCTACAAGAATGTTGTCTCTAACGGATTAGTGTTAGATAAAAACGGAAACAAAATGAGTAAGCGTTTAGGTAACGCCGTTGACCCGTTTGAAACGATTGAAAAATATGGTGCAGATGCAACTCGTTGGTACATGATTGCCAATGCAGCGCCTTGGGATAATTTAAAATTTGATGTTGAAGGAATTGGCGAAGTACAACGTAAATTATTTGGTACGCTTTATAACACTTATGGTTTTTTTGCATTATATGCTAATGTCGACAACTTCGTGGTTGATTTAAGCAATACGGTAAACGTTAGTAATCGTTCAGAATTAGATAGATGGATTTTATCGAAATTAAATTCATTGGTAAAAGATGTAACAGAGCAATACGAAACATTTGAGCCACACAAAGCTGCTCGTTTTATTGAGGAGTTTGTGGATGAGCATTTAAGTAACTGGTATATTCGTTTATCTCGTCGTCGTTTCTGGAAAGGCGATATGAGCGATGATAAAAAAGCAGCCTACGAAACCTTATTTGAATGTTTAAATACTTTATCACAATTAATGAGTCCAATTGCACCTTTCTTTGCAGATTGGTTATACCAAAATTTACAATCAACGGCGGCCGAAGCTCTCGAAGCCGATTCAGTGCATTTAACGAATTATCCAAAAGTTAATTTAAGTATTATTGATACAAGCTTAGAAAAACGTATGGAGATGGCTCAAAAAATATCTTCGATGATTTTATCGATTCGTAAGAAAGAAAATTTAAGGGTTCGTCAACCCTTACAAAAAATTCGTATCCCAATTTTGGATAAAGAGAGTCAAACAAGTATTGAAGCCGTAAGAGAGTTAATTCTATCTGAAGTTAATGTTAAAGAATTGGAATTTGTAACCGAAGAGGAGGCTCACATTGTAAAAAACCTGAAATTAAACTTTAAAACGTTGGGTAAAAAATGTGGCAAACATATGAAAACTGTTCAAGCTTATGCCAACGACAACGGATCTTTGATAATTGCCTCTATCGAACAAACAGGCCTTTTTAAAATGAATATAGAGGGGAATGAAATCGTTTTAGAAGGAGAAGATGTTGAAATTATTCCGGTTGACATTCCGGGTTGGAAAGTAGCTAATAATGGTTCTTTAACCGTTGCCTTAGACGTAACCCTTACAGAAGAACTAAAAGACGAAGGGTTGGCGCGTGAAGTGGTAAATCGTATACAAAACTTACGTAAAGACAGTGGATTAGACGTTACCGATAAAATTTTAGTAAAAATTCAACAAAACAAACATTTAGATAACGCAATAAAAAATAATTTAAGTTATATTTGTAATGAAACTTTAACAGGCGATTTGCAGTTAGTTACAACACTAACCAATACAAATGCCAGCGCCATTGAAGTTGACGAATTAATAACAACACTAATATCTATCGAAAAATTGAATTAATATGGCTAAAAAGAACGATAAAAAAAAGATTGCAAAAGCCAAACCTGCTGCAAAACCTGCAAAAAAGGTTTCTAAGCCTACGCCTAAAAAAGCAAGCAAACCTGCTCCTAAAAAAGTAGTAGCTAAGCCGGCCAAAAAAGTTACTAAACCCGCTCCCAAAAAAGTAGTAGCTAAGCCAGTGGCCAAAAAAGTTACTAAAACTACTCCTAAAAAGGTAGAAAAAGTGGTAGCTAAAAAACCAGTTGGTAAACCAATTGATGCAGTTGTTAAAAAAGGCGCTAAACCATCAAAAAAAGCTACAAAACCATCAAAAAAAGGAAAAAAAGGTGATGACGATGATGATGATGATATCGAACCAGAAGAGGAAGATGATAGCGATGTGGATGTAAAAGACGATTACGAAAAAAATGATGATGACGATATTGTTGCAGATGTAGAATTAGATGAAGCCGGACTTGTTGATTTAGAAGGAGGGCCTGCTGAGATTGATGACGATGATGATGAGGTTCCTGAAAAGCGCGGACGTGGTCGTCGTAAAAAGAACGATGGTAAATCCAGCGGTGGAAGCATGGAATCATACATCCGTAACCGTCCCTTACAAATCGACATCAATAAACCATTAATTAAAAAAAGTGCAGAAGTAGCTCCAAAACCTTTTATTAATACTAAAGATGACCGTAGCCGTTATACTGACAAAGAATTGGCTGAATTTAAAGAATTAATCTTAGGAAAATTAAAAGAGGCTCAAGCCGATTATGATTTACTTAAACAAACTTTAAGTAACGAAGACGATCATGGCACTGATGATACTTCTCCAACGTTTAAATTATTAGAAGACGGAAGCGATGTAATGAGTAAAGAAGAAACCGCTCAGTTAGCGCAACGTCAGGAAAAATACATTGTTAACTTAAAAAATGCCTTAGTGCGTATCGAAAATAAAACTTACGGAATCTGCCGCGTAACCGGTAAGTTAATCCCTAAAGAACGTTTACGCTCTGTGCCACATGCTACTTTGGGTATCGATGCTAAATTAAGCCAAAACAATTAAAAAATTTTATTCATGAAAAGCCTCTTAAATTAAGAGGCTTTTTTATTTTTGTTTCATCACTAATTTATTTTTTTATGTACGGACCAATCAAACAACAGCTACAAACCACCTTATCAGAAATTGAAAGCAATGGTTTATTTAAAAAAGAACGTGTTATAACAACCCCTATGGATGCCGTTGTTAAAGTAAACGGTAAAGATGTTATTATATTTTGTGCTAATAATTATTTGGGGTTATCATCTCACCCAAAAGTAATTGAAGGTGCAAAAAAAGCTTTAGACACGCATGGTTTCGGAATGAGCAGCGTACGTTTCATTTGCGGCACGCAAGATATTCATAAAGAACTGGAAGCGAAAATTGCCAGTTTTTTAGGCACAGAAGATACCATTTTATATGCCGCCGCCTTTGATGCAAATGGTGGTGTGTTTGAACCCTTGTTTGATGAACAGGATGCTATTATTAGCGATGAATTAAATCACGCCAGTATTATTGATGGCGTGCGTTTGTGTAAAGCTCAACGTTACCGCTATAAGAACTGCGACATGGCTGATTTAGAAGAGCAATTAATTAAAGCACAAGCACAACGTAACCGCATTATTGTAACCGATGGTGTGTTTAGCATGGACGGTTTTGTAGCACCCCTAGATAAAATTTGTGATTTAGCAGATAAATACAACGCTTTGGTAATGGTGGATGAATGCCATGCTAGTGGTTTTATTGGAAAAACAGGACGCGGAACTATTGAAGCAAAAAATGTTATTGGTAGAGTAGATATTATTACCGGCACCCTTGGAAAAGCCTTAGGTGGCGCTATGGGCGGCTTTACTTCGGGTAGGAAAGAAATTATTGAGTTATTACGTCAACGTTCTCGTCCTTATTTATTTAGTAATTCCTTAGCGCCGAGTATTGTTGGAGCTAGCCTAGCCGTGTTTGATTTATTAAGCTCAACTACCGCTTTGCGCGATAAATTAGAGTGGAATGTAGATTACTTTAAAAAAGGAATAAAGGCCGCTGGTTTAGAAATTAAAGATGGAGATAGTGCCATTGTTCCTGTAATGTTATATGATGCAAAATTAGCCCAAACCTTTGCTGCAAAATTATTAGATGAGGGTATTTATGTAATTGGATTTTTCTTTCCTGTGGTTCCAAAAGATAAAGCGCGTATTCGCGTCCAATTAAGTGCCGCACACGAAAAAGAACATTTAGATAAAGCCATTGCTGCTTTTGCAAAAGTTGGAAAAGAATTAGGAGTTATTAAAGAAACCATAAATGGGTAATTATGCAATAGCCATTCATGGCGGAGCGGGGACTATTTTAAAAAGTACCATGACTCCAGAAAAAGAATTGCTTTACAAAAGTGGTCTGCAAGAAGCTATTGAAGCCGGAGAATCAATTCTAAAAAATGGAGGCTCATCGTTTGATGCGGTTGAGACGGCCATTATTCAATTAGAAAACAATCCTTTATTTAACGCGGGTAAAGGTGCCGTGTTTACACACAATGGTAAGCACGAATTGGACGCTTCAATTATGTTTGGTAAAGATTTATCTGCGGGTGCTGTGGCTGGTGTTCAACACATTAAAAATCCAATTTCACTGGCACGTGCGGTAAAAGAACAATCGGAACATGTATTGTTAATGGGGGCAGGAGCTATGGAATTTGCAAAAAAAATAAATGCCAAGTTGGAGTCGGAAGATTATTTTTTTGTACAACTGCGTTACGACCAATTGCAACAAGCATTAAAATCTAACTCTATGATTTTAGATCACACAGAAGATAAAATAGAGAATGGCGAAAAAAAATTCGGAACTGTTGGTTGCGTGGCTCTTGATAAAGATGGTAATCTGGCGGCAGGTACTTCTACTGGAGGAATGACCAATAAAAAATTCGGACGCGTTGGAGATAGCTCTATTATTGGAGCCGGCACGTATGCCAATAATAATACATGTGCGATTTCATGTACCGGTCACGGCGAGTTATTTATTCGTTCAGTAGTTGCTTATGATATTTCATGTTTAATCGAATATAAAAATCTATCGTTAAAAGAAGCCTGTGATGCTGTTGTGATGGATAAATTAGTAAAAATTGGCGGCGAAGGAGGCTTAATTGCATTAGATAAAAACGGAAACATAGAATTACCCTTTAACTCTGATGGGATGTACCGTGCTTCAAAAAAAGAAAATGAAACCATCTATGTGGGCATTTATAAAGATTAAAATCATTCCCCACAAATAATATTATTTAAAAAACAACGTTCTCTTTCTTAAAATGACGGCTAACTTTAAAATAACCAATTACAGTTTTTATTTTATTGTTGCTGTTGTTTGTTTTTTTGTAATTGGCTACACTCCCCACAACGTTTTTGGTTTTGATGTTTTTGGTTACTACATGTATTTGCCGCTTCAGTTCAAGTACCACGACATAACCATACAAAATTACGAGACCATTTCTCATATTTTCGAAACGTATCATCCAAGCGAATCGTTCTATCAAGCCATACAATGGAATACCACCCGAAACTGGGTAATGCGATACCCCATTGGGTTATCGGTAGTATATACCCCCTATTACTTTATTGGTGATCTAATTGCCCCGTTTACCAATTATCCTGCTGACGGATTTTCAAAACCTTATCAACTAAGTGTTTTGTATGGTTGTTTGTTTTATTCCTTATTGGGGCTTTATTTTTTAAAGAAAATTTTAACCTCATTTTTCCGCGATAAAATAGCCGCTATAACTTTAATAGCCATTACACTTGGCACTAATTATTTTTTTCATGCCTTTTTTCATGCACAAGGAGCCATGTCACACACCATTTTATTTACATTGTATGTTTTAGTTCTTTATTTTACAATAAAATGGCATCAAAATTTTAAGGTAAAATATATTATTGCTTTGGGTTTGTGTTGCGGTATTGCGGCTATTTGCCGCCCAACTGAATTAATTTGTATCATTATTCCATTTTTTTATAAAGTCACCAATTGGGCATCATTTAAAGAAAAAATTCATTTACTAAAAAAACACCTTAAACACATTCTAGTATTTTCTCTTATAATTATTAGCATAGCATTTATACAATTTGGTTATTGGAAATATGTTTCCGGAAAATTTATTATTAATCCCTATGGCGCGAGCAATGCGGGAGAGGGCTTGGAATTGCTGCATCCGCATTTGTTAGAGGTACTGGTAAGTTTTAGGAAAGGCTGGTTGGTTTATACACCATTAATGTTCTTTACACTTTTCGGGTTTAGGCATCTTTACAAAAACAATAAAACTCTATTTACGCCTATCTTTATTTACTTTACCATTAATTTTTATATCGTTGCAAGTTGGTCATGCTGGTGGTATGGTGCCTGTTTTGGTGTTAGAAGTTTAATTCCCAGTTATGCAGTATTAAGTATTCCATTGGCTTTTTGTATACAGGCAGTGTTTCAATCTAAGTTAAAATCAATTTATTTATCGCTCATAATTTTATGTATTAGTTTAAATTTATTTCAATCTTGGCAAATGAATCAGGGGATTTTAGATACAACTGATATGTCGCGATCTTTTTATCTATCCACTTTTTTACAAACCACAACACCAACCAATGAACAAAGAAAATTATTGCTACAGGGCAAGTTTGAAAATGGTATTGAACTATTTACTGAAGAAGATGCAAAAACTCACACACTCCAATTTGCAGCTTTTAATACGTTTGAAAATTTCTCAAATGTTCGGAAAAAAAATCATTTAATCGATTCCATTCGCCATTCCGGCAAATACTGCCTAATTACAAATCAACAAAACCCTGTTTCCGATTCTATTGAAGTAATGTATAAAGACATTAGCAAAAAACCTTATACTTGGATAAAAGCAAGCGTATGGCTTTATTCACAGCAACATTCAGAAAAATTTAATGCCGATTTTATTGTTGAGATGACACATAAAGGGTACATTTTTAAACAGAAAAAATTGGCAATTACTGAAGCTAATTTTAAACCTAATTGTTGGAACAAAATCGAAACCTACTATTTGGTTCCTGATGATTTAAGAAGTAAAAGAGATAAAGTGCGCATACGTTTTCATAATAAAAGCAAGTACACTATTTATGTGGATGACTTATTGTTAGAGTCCTACGAACCCATTTACGACAAATCTGTTTTTTAAGCTCCGGCTTCTTTTTTAATTTTATTAAGCGTTAACTGCTTTGTTTTCAAATCAAAATGGTCGCCATAAGAAATAACATGAACCGTTAAATTATCAATCGAAACAGGTTCTCCCATCTCCACATCTGTTATGTTTGTGTGGCGCATGTGTGTGGCATCCACTAAAATTACTAACCCTGAACCAATGGCCTCCATTTGGTTGCCGTGTGTAATAAGCAAGCCCGTATCTTCTCCCAAACCAATACCTAAATTAATTGGGTTACTGGCGCAGGCATACATTAATCGACCAATGCGTCCACGTTGCACAAAGTGGGTATCAATAATAACATTATTTATAAAACCTAAACCACCAGTAATTTTTACCTCCCCTTTTAACAAAGCCTCTGAACTGCTCCCTTGATAAATCATGTTATTTGAACTAGCTGCGGCGCCAGCGGATGTTCCGGAAATTATAAAATGTTCGTTTTCATAACGCTCTAACAACATATGATGAAATGCCGTTCCACCAAAAATAGACGTTAAGCGTAGTTGATCGCCACCTGTAAACATTACCACATCCGCATTTTTTAGGCGCTCTAAATTTTTTACATCGTTGGCCTCTTCACGCGATTTAATGTCCAAAACCGATGTATTTGTAACATGTAAATTTTTAAAGGCTTCAATATACTCTTCCCCCACTTCAACAGGAATGCTGCTAGCGGTGGTAATAATCTCGATACGAGAAGCGTTACCTTTTGCCGACTCGTCAATAATTCGTTTTAAAATTCCTTTCTCAAAAAACTTTAAACTCTTTGGTAAATTTTCTGGTGTTAACGAAAAGCTCCCTTTATCAACCGATCCTCCAATAATTATTAACTTACCTTTTGGTGTACTCATGTTTTTAATTTATTACAAAACTATTGTAATTGCTTAACAATTCGGATACTTTATTGGTGAAATATCTTTTTATTTTAAACACCGAATTGTTTATTCAAAAAACATACACTACATTTAAAAAAACTAAAACCCCCTTTAAGTAAGCCATACCATGAAGATTATTGAAATTAAAGTAATGCGTGGGCCAAATTATTGGTCGATAAAACGAAAAAAATTAATTGTAATGAAACTGGATTTGGAGGACTTGGAACACCGTCCTACCAATAAAATTGAAGGTTTTAACACGCGCATTCAGGCGTTAATGCCAAGTTTATTTAAACACCGATGTTCAGAAGGCAAAGAAGGTGGCTTATTTACCCGCATTGACGAAGGCACCTGGATGGGTCACGTAATTGAACACATTGCCCTGGAATTACAAACGCTTGCCGGCATGGAGTGCGGTTATGGCAGAACCAGAGGAACAGGTACCGAAGGGGTGTACAATGTTGTGTTTTCATACATAGAAGAAGCGGTTGGTTTATATGCCGCCAAAGCTGCCGTTAAAATTGCCGAGCATTTAATTAGTGGCAATGACTATGATATTGAACAAGATATACAAAGCATGCGTGAACTTCGCGAGAGTGTTCGATTAGGGCCAAGCACCGGCTCTATTGTAGATGAAGCAGTAGCAAGAGATATTCCATTTATACGTTTAAATAAAGATTCTTTAATTCAATTAGGCTACGGAAAAAATCAGGTGCGCTTTAGAGCCACCATGACCGATAGAACGAGCTCCATTGCTGTAGATTTAGCCAGTAATAAAGATGAAACCAAACGCTTATTAAAAGACGCCGCAATTCCTGTTGCCGATGGGGTTTGTATTTCGTCGGTTGAAGATTTGGAATACTCTATCAAACAAATTGGCTTTCCTTTAGTGTTTAAGCCTTTGGACGGTAACCATGGCAAGGGAGCTTCTATTAACGTAAAAACAGTAGAAGAAGCCAAAGAAGCTTTTGAGCATGCTAAAAAGTATTCACGCAGAATTATTATCGAAAAATTTATTACCGGATACGACTTTAGAGTATTGGTAATTAATAACCGTTTTATTGCCGCTGCCTTGCGCGAACCGGCTCATGTTATTGGAGATGGAAACTCAACAATACAACAATTAATTGATAAAGAAAATCTAGATCCACGTCGCGGTTACGGTCACGAAAACGTTCTAACCGAAATTAGTATCGATAGAGAAACAACCGAACAATTAGCAAAAAATAATTACACGCTTGAAACCATTTTAAAAAAGGACGAATTGTGCTATTTAAAAGGCACTGCCAATCTAAGTACCGGTGGCACTTCTACCGATGTTACCGACATTGTTCACCCACACAACATTTTTATTTGCGAACGTATTTCTCGTGTCATTGGCTTAGATATTTGCGGAATAGATATTATGGCATCTAATTTAAGCGAGCCTTTAGAAGTAACCGGAGGTGTTGTTTTAGAAGTAAATGCTGCTCCCGGTTTCCGCATGCATTTAGCCCCAGCAAAAGGCTTGCCTCGTAATGTGGCAGCTCCTGTAATTGATATGTTGTACCCAACAGGTAAGTCGTGCCGAATACCAATTATTGCCATTACTGGCACCAACGGTAAAACAACTACAACTCGTTTAATTGCACACATTGTAAAAAACAACGGCTTTAAAGTTGGCTTTACAACCAGTGATGGAATTTATGTAGGAAACTCTATGCTGACAAAGGGCGACACCACGGGTCCGGTGAGTGCTGAATTTATTTTAAAAGACCCAACTGTTGAGTTTGCTGTTTTAGAAACCGCACGTGGAGGAATTTTACGCTCGGGCTTAGGCTTTAGCCGTTGTGATGTTGCGGTGGTTACAAATATTCAAGAAGACCACATGGGGCTTTCGGATATTAATACCTTGAAAGACATGGCGCGTGTTAAAGGCGTGGTGGCGGAAAGTGTGAAACGTGACGGTTATGTGGTTTTAAATGCAGATAACGCTTATTGTGCAGGTATTTCGAAAGAAGTGAATTGTAATGTGGCTTATTTTAGCATGAACGAAAATAATCCAGTTATTTTAGAGCATTGCAAAAAAGGCGGTATTGCTGCTATTTACGAAAACGGATTTATTACCATTAAAAAAGGCGATTGGAAATTTCGTGTACAAAACGTAACCAATGTGCCTTTAACATTTGGCGGACGTGTATCGTTTATGATACAAAACGTGTTGGCTGCCACTTTAGCGGCATACGTATACGGCTTCGCCACAGAAGATATTGCAACAAGTTTGGAAACATTTATTCCATCTGCCGCGCAAACACCAGGCCGTATGAATATTTTTGATTTTAAAGATTACAAAGTAATGATAGACTTTGCCCACAATGCCGATGGCTTTAGAGGCATTAAAGAGTTTTTATCAACCATTGATTCACCTGCAAAAATTGGAATCATCACTGGTACTGGCGATAGACGCGATGACGACATTCGTGACATGGGCCGCATCTCTGCCGAAATGTTTGACCACATTATTATTCGTCAGGATAAATTTTTGCGTGGCCGCCAAGCACAGGAAATTGTTGACTTATTAGTAGAAGGAATTAAAGAAGTAAACCCCAACATGTCTTACGAATATGTTCCAAAAGAGATTGAAGCTTTAAAACACGCATTTAGCATTGCCAAGCCAGGTACCTTTATTTGCGCCCTAAGCGATGTTATTGATAACGCTATTGAGGTAGTGCATTCGTATTTGGAGAAGGAGAGGCAGGCGAGTTTGTAGTTAAGCTGAAAAAATTTAATAAAAACTACCTGCATAAAAACAGGTAATATTACTTATTGCGAATTTAAGAAAGTCTGTTTACCTTAAAAGTTTTAAAACTAATTCACGAATAAAACATATAAACTTTTATGGTACAAGCAGAAAAAACTCAAATATTAGATATAATAAAAATTCTAGAGTCTTTAAACATTCAAAAAATACTTATAGATAAATTTAGTTTAAACGAAAAGAACATCAATTCACTGCCTATTCTTGGTCCCTATACTGGTCAGGAATTAATTGATTCAACAATAAAAATAATTTCAAACTTAAAAAGAGAAGTCAATTCAAATGGTTGGTCAAGTTTACCAAGTCATATGTTACATCATGATTTTGGAAATAGACATTTAATTTCAGACTTATTGAGTCTACAAACTCAATTGTCACAAAACACAATAGATGGAAATTATATGATGTTTATTGATTGGCTAATTTATTACGAAAGAAGTAATAATTTTTGGCATGTTTCAGAAAACATTATTGAAACTGAAAAATTAAAAGAAATTGAAAATAATATTGTTTTAAAAAACGAACTTTATTCTAAATCATTAAATCAATTTGAAGCATTGTCAACGCAGACACAAAAATTAACCGAGGATATAAATAAATTAATTTTAGATAAAACTAATGAGCTTTCCGTTATCTCATCTAATTTAGCAACAGCAAATACTTCTACTGCAGAGATAGGGAATCTATTAGCGGATAGTAAAGGCAAAAATGAACTTTTAGCTAACACTCTAAAACAAGGCGAAGAAAAAGTTGAGGAGGCTAAAATTAGAATTGAGGAAGAGAGAAAGAAATTTGAAGATTTTAGAAATATACTTGGAGAACTTCAAAAAAACTTGAATGATAATATAGACACTGTAAGAAATACACAAAATGAATGGGATGGAAAATTAGAATATATAACATCAAAAGAAAGTTTTATAATTACTAAAGAAAAGGAAATTAACGATTTAACTGGTTTTGCGGCTGGTGTTTCTTTATTTCATACTTTCCAAAATAGAAAAAATGAACTTGCAAAACCAGTAAAAAATTGGTTTTGGGGTTTAATAGTTGCTGCCTTTATTACCCTTGTTGGAATTATTGTGATATTTTCCGTTACTCCAATAAATTCAGATTGGAGTATTTTTGCATTAAATACTCTCAAATCTTTACCCTTTTTCATTCTTTTATATTTCTCTATAAAACAATATTCAAAAGAAAGAGCTATTCAAGAAGAATATGCATTCAAATCTGCAGTTGCGCTTACAATTAATGCATTTGCTGACAAACTATCTCCAAGGGGTGATACAGGTAAAGACAAAATGATTTTATCATCTGTTGATAAAGTTTATGAGATTCCAAATGTTATGAAAGAGAAAGGTGGAAGTATTTTTAGTTTCCGAAGTAAAACAATAAATGATACTTTAAAAAATCTTGCTGACATCGCTAAAGAGAGCAAGAATGTTGGAAAATAAAATATTTGGATTACCTTAATTTTACTTAAAAAAATCCTACTTCCCCTCCTCATACCTCTCAATAATACTTCTTACCAATTTATGGCGTATTGCTTCGATAGTTTTATGTTTTTATTCGAATAACCAATTTTATCTAATTTGATAATTTTAAAAAACTCTTACTGTTTTACAAATTTTGAATTAGAAATAGAACCGTCTTCTAAATAAACACGAACGATGTATAATCCTCTCTCTATATCAGATACATCAATTTGTGATGAATTATTACCCTTTATCTTTTTAATCAGCTTTCCTGTGTTATCAAAAATATCAATTGTGTAGAGCTCTAAATTAGTAATTTTTATATTTAAAAAATCTGAACAAGGATTTGGATATAACGAAAGTTCTTGTAATGTTCTTGATTGATTATAAATTCCCGTAACTAATGGTGTATGTTTCATAACGGAATAATCTTGTATTGAAACTGGAAAACTATTAAATGTGGCATAGATTTCATTATTGATAGGATTTACGCCAAGATCTGTAATTTGCGCGAAATTCATTAACCCAGTAACATTTAGTGTATCAATCATTTGAAAGCCTGAATTTTGACCATTACAACTATAAATAGTTCGTGCTAAGCCAGAGCCGGAAATAATAAATGAATTAGGGCTGGTAAAAGCTAAAGATGATTGAGCGAAATTTTTTCTAAAATTTAATGTGTCTCCATAAGTTATCCAATTGCTGCCGTTATATTTTTTAACAACAACGTTATTTGAAGTTGCTTTGTGGAAAAAAGCAAAAGTTTCATTCAATGAATTCGAATATATTTTTGGACCATAGCTGGTAAACCCTGTGTTATAAATAATGGTGTCGCCCACAATAAATTCTGTGGCACCATCGTATTTTTTTACAAATTGTTTGTAAATAGGACTTAAAGATTTATTAGATGTAACATTATAGACTAAATCATTAGTGGCATTAAAGGTGAGTGTGTTGTCACCTGTAAAGTAGTAAATGTAATTTATGGTTCCGGCTGTTTGTGGTAAAGTGTAAATTAATGTCCAGGCCGTACCGTTGTATTTAAAAATTTTTCTATCAAAGCAAGCTACATATAGAACACCGGCATTATCAATAGCAAAATCGAAATTTAGACTAGAGCTGTACCCGGGTAAATTTGAACCAACATTTATCCAATTAGCACCATCATATTTTTTTACTTTTAATGCCCCTGTTTCTAAATATGCAATATATGGTTCGTTATTGTATATTTCTAAGTCAAAAGCACCAACTGTTCCAGTTGTTGTAATAACACCTAAATCTAACCAAGTTGTACCATTATAGCTTTTAGGCAGTATTTTACTAGGATTAGAACCAAAACTTACTGAGATTGGAGTCCCATCACTTTTAAATACCGTTTTTGCACTTCCATAAGCTTGTGTTGCAACAGTATTTCCTGTTACTGATGAATTACCAACATAACTCCAGTTTTGAGCTGAAATGATTTTTGTAAATAGGATGCTAAATAGTAAAATTTTTGTTTTCATAGTGTTTAATTTTTTTTGTAAAGGAATGCAGATAAGTTAAATCTATCAACTCATATTTATATGAGTTTTTATTAAACAAGTTTATTATTGATGACAAACTTTATTAAGTCGGCTAACGTTTTAGTGCCTGTTTTTTTGTAAATATTAGCACGATGAAAATCAACAGTTTGTTTGGCAATAAATAATTTTTCAGCAATTTCTTTGCTGGTTTTGCCATTTACAATTTGTTTAAGCACTTCTAGTTCTCTCGCACTTAATGAGGATTTTTTCACAAAAAAATAGTCAATAAATTTAATTTAAAGAAATAACTATTAATTATTCCAAACAACTCATATTAATATGGGTTATTTACTGAACCAATTGATTGTTTATTGCGAACTTAATAAGGCCAGCTAAAGTTCTAGTTTGTGTTTTTTCGTAAATATTTTGGCGATGAAAATCAACAGTTTGTTTGCCAATAAATAAAAGTTCGGCAATTTCTTTACTTGTTTTTTCGTTTGCAATTAATTTAAGTACTTCTATTTCTCGTGCACTTAAATGGACGTTTTTTATTGTAGATTTTTCGATTTTATTTTTTTGTTTATTAATAATTTGTTGCATTAAACTTTTTTCATAATGTATTTTACCATCTAAAATATTATCAATCGCATCAAACAATTCATCTTTACCCGAATTTTTTAAAATATATCCTTCTACCTCCGTTTGAAAGAGTTTGTAAATAATTTCTAGTTCATCACTCATGCTAATTACCAAGAGCGGAATTTTGGGATAATTTTCTTTTATAATTGACATCAACGTAAAGCCATTTATTCCTGGCATTTTTAAATCCGAAATCACAAAATCAATCGGATTATCTTTTAATGCTTGAAGTAAGTCATTGCCATTGTTAGATTCGCCAATTACCTTTACATTGTGTTTTTGCGAAAGCAATAATTTGATACCATCAATTACTAGTTGATGGTCGTCGGCTATCCATATTTTTTTATTCTCGTTTTGCATTAATTGGTTTTTTACTCGAATTCTGGAAATAGCGTAACTAGTATTTTTGTTCCTGCTTCATCGCTAGATATTATATCGTAAGTGCCATTAAATAATTCAATTCTTGTTTTAATATTTTTCCATCCAATACCCTTAGAGAAAGCAATTAAATTGTCATCAAAAAATTTACCGTCGTCTTTAATTGATAAAATTAGTTTTGGGTTATTACTCGTGATATTTATTTGAATTGTCTTGGCTCCGGCATGTTTTATAATGTTATTTAAAATTTCTTGTGCAATCCTGTAAATTACTATTTGTGATTTTTTACTTATTAAAATATTTTCTGAATCGGACTTGATGGTAAGTGTAATTGAATTGCTCTTATTTATTCTGGTGGCAAGTTCGTTTAAAGAGGCCAGTAAGCCTAACTCAGATAAAGATTGGGGCATTAATTGATGTGAAATTTGTCTTACTTCAGAAGATGCGGTGTCTATTATCTCAATTAAATTATTTGTAATTGTTATATCATCTGCATTTTGTTTCGAGAGTGCTGACACATTAAGTTTTATAGCTGACAATAAATGCCCAACTCCATCGTGTAAATCAGAGGCTATATTTGTTCGTTCTTGTTCTTGAATTTGCATAACTTCTAAAAATCTTATTCGTCGTTGCTCTTTTAATTGTTCATCAAATTTTTTCTGTTTTTTTATAGATTTAATTTTATAAATTATAAAAGATGCTCCTGCTGCAATTATAACTCCCAAAACTATTAACCAAAACAATAATTGGTTTTTTCGTTTTAAATGTAGGTTTTCAATTTCTTTCTTTTTGGTTTCAAATAGCGATTCATATTTGGCTATGTTTTCTGCTGTTTTTTTACTGTAAACGGAGTCACGTAAATACTTAAACTTGCTAAAGAAAAAGAAACAACTATCGGCATTTGCTTGCATTTTATAAACAAAAGCTAATTGCTCGTAGGCATACATAAGCCCTTCGGTTGATTTGTCCTTAAAATAGTAATTCGCAGCAACATTATATTCCTTTGCCGCTTTTTTATAGTCCTCATAATGTCTAAAGTACAAACCCTTTTTCATGTGGTAATATCCTAGTTGTTGATTGTTGTTACTTATTTGGGCAAAGTAATAAGCAGAGTCTAAAGCTAATTCACATTGTTTTTTATCTGGATAGGTTTCTAAGTAAAAGGCACTCAACAATGCATAAAATGATGCTAAATCTGTTGGGTTGTTCAATTTGTAGAGAATGGGTTTTGAAAGGTTAAAATAATATTTTGCCGAATCTATATTGGCCAATTCGATGTACATAGCGCCAAGATTTCTGTAGCATTTGGATAATATGGTGTCTAAATTGCATTTTTCACCATACATTGCTGATAATTTAAAATAATGTATTGCTTTAGGTTTTTTGAATAAATAATAATAACTATGTCCCAATTGCAAACAAGCTGTTGCCATTTCTTTACAGTCCTGTCTGATCTGTGCACTTTCAAAAACTTTAATATTTACCTCAAGAGCTTCAGCATATAGACCTATTTTAAACAAACTATCTGCCTTTTTAGAACTAATTAAGCTTTTTTGAGATTGAATTTCGTAACTAAAAATTATAAACAAAAACAATAAAAATATTTTTATTTTCATATTATATATAATTCACTTTACACATAATAAACTAATGCTACTTCCCCTCTTCATACTTCTCAATAATACTTCTTACCAATTTGTGACGTATTACATCGGTATTATCTAAAGTAATTATTTCAATGCCTTCTACATTTTTTAAAATGCGCAGGGCTTGTATTAAGCCACTGGCTTGTTTGCTGGGTAAATCTATTTGTGTGGCATCGCCTGTTACAATAAATTTAGCATTAGCACCCATACGGGTTAAAAACATTTTCATTTGGCTTTCGGTGGTGTTTTGTGCCTCGTCTAAAATTACAAAGGCATTGTCCAAGGTACGGCCGCGCATAAACGCCAAGGGTGCGATTTGTATTACTCGGTTTTCTAAATACTGGTTTAATTTATCCCCAGGCACCATATCAATTAAGGCATCGTAAAGCGGTTGCATGTAGGGGTCTAACTTTTCTTTTAAATCGCCCGGTAAAAAACCTAAGTTTTCGCCGGCCTCTACAGCAGGGCGGGTTAAAATAATACGTTTTACTTCTTTGTTTTTTAAAGCTTTTACGGCCAATGCTACTGCGGTGTAAGTTTTCCCGGTTCCGGCAGGGCCAACGGCAAACAACATGTCATTTTTTGCAATACTGCTTAGCATACGACGTTGGTTATCTGTTTTGGCTTTAATTACCAAACCATTGTTGCCAAATAAAATAACATCGCTGCCTAAACTTTCTTCTTTTTGTTCCAACAAATTATCGCCGGTTTGTCCTAACAAACGTTCAATAACAGTATCTGTTAACACCCCACTTTTGTGGTAATGATCTACCAGCATATCCAACTTTTTTTCAAAACGGGTAATTTCGGCTTGGTCACCCAAAACCTTTAACGAATAGCCACGCGCTATTAATTTTAGTTTAGGGAAATGTTTTTTTATTACATTTAATTTTACGTCGTTAACACCGTATACTTCAACAGGCTCAACGCTATCTAGAGTTATTATTTTTTCTGTCATCGGAATTTAAAGGTACATTTTTGTTTATAAACTTGTTAATCTATCCTTAAGATTAACAAAATTAGGGGCGTAAATATTAGTTATTTTTGAACAGATGAGCATTGTAACATTAACAACCGATTTAGGCTATCGCGACCCTTATTTGGCTATTGTTAAGGCAAAACTCATTTCTGCCAACTTACAAACAACCATTATTGATTTAAGTTGCGATATTAAAGATAATACGATTGCCGATGCTGCCTTTATCTTAAAAAATGCCCTGCCCTACTTCCCCGAAAACACTATTCATTTGGTAGCTGTAAAATTTATTGTGGACAGTAGCGGTTTAAATAAAAGCCAAACCATTGATAATACCCGCTACCTGATTACCTATTACAAAAACCAATACATTATTTGTCCAGATAATGGTCTTTTTACCCTAATTGACAAAGAATTTAATGAGCCCGTTTACCAGGTGTTTTATGAAGATAATACCAAACACCATTTTTTTTTAAAAGATATTTTTGTGGATGTTGCCAACCATTTATTGCAGAGTAACAAGTTGCAAGACGTTAGTAGCTTAACCAACGATTATTACAAGGCCTACCAGTTTGAAAGCTACGTAAATGGTAGTATTTTAAGAGGAAAAGGCATTTATGTAGATGATTTTGGGAACATAATTACCAACGTTACCAAAGAACAATTTATTGATGTTGTTGGTAAAAAGTCATTTACCATTACATTGCCGGGTGCCAGAATAGACAAAGTTTGTAATACTTACGACGAAGTACGAATTGGTCAACCTCTTGTATTATTTAACAGCTTTGGGTATTTAGAGGTAGCGGTAAACGGTAAAAGCGCTTACAATATGCTTTGCCCGCGTGATATTGGCACCAAGCTCGATTTTAATTTATTGATTGAATTTTATGATTAAACGTATTGTGAAAATGGGTTTTAAACCCGAAAATAGAGAGGACTTTAAGTTAATTTTTAAAAACAATTGGCAACACATTAAAGGTTTTAAAGGTTGTCATCATGTAGAATTATTACAGGACAAAAATAATCCTTCTGTTTTTTTTACTTACAGTTTATGGGATAGTGAAGAAAGCATAGAAAACTACCGCACTTCGGAATTATTTAACAGTATTTGGTCGGCAACCAAAGTATTGTTTAATGCCAAACCTGAAGCCTGGAGTGTAGAAGAGGTGTTGAGTTAGTTTTTTTCCAAAGCATTCCAGCCCTGCGCTTTTAATTCGTGAACGGTGCCTGCTTTTGCAACCATATTACAACCTTTGTCTTTATTTGTTATGTGACCAATAATAGTAAACTCTTTTACGTTTTTAATTTTTTCGTAATCGGCAATATCCACCGTAAACAAAAGTTCATAATCTTCGCCTCCGCTAAGAGCGCATAAAGTAGGGTCTAAATTAAATTCACGCGCTGTATCAAACGTCAGTTGGTCAATAGGTATTTTTTCTTCGTATAACTCCACTCCTACTCCACTTTGTGTGCAAAGGTGAAGAATTTCGCTGCTTAAACCATCGCTAATGTCAATCATAGACGTTGGTCTTATTTCCAATTTTTTAAACAGTTCTATAATATCTGTTCTAGGTTCAGGTTTTAATTGCCTCTCTATTATATAATCTTTTCCGCTTAAATCCGGCTGTAGTTTTGGATTTTCAATAAAAATGGCTTTCTCACGTTCTAAAATTTGTAGACCCATGTAGGCTCCGCCTAAATCTCCACTAACGCAAAGTAGATTACTTTCTTTTGCCCCATCTCTGTAAACAATATCTTCATGCTTTGCTGTGCCAATTGCTGTAATACTAATTACCAACCCGCTTTTACTGGTAGTGGTATCGCCCCCAATTAAATCGATGTTATATTTAGTACAAGCTAGCAAGATGCCTGCATATAATTCCTCCAAAGCTTCTAAACTAAAGCGATTGCTAATTGCGAATGATACTAAAATTTGTTTTGGTTCTGCGTTCATAGCGCAGATATCACTTAGGTTTACCGTTACACTTTTATATCCCAAATGTTTTAACGGCACATAAGTTAAGTCAAAATGAACACCTTCTACTAGCATGTCCGTGGTAACAACGGTTTGTAATTTACCATTGAAAATTACTGCTGCGTCATCGCCCACTCCCTTTATAGTAGATAGGTTATTTAATTTTATATGTTGGGTTAGGTGTTTTATTAAGCCAAACTCGCCTAATTGCGAAAGCTCGGTACGTTCTGAGTTGTCAAAATCCATGCGTAAATTTAAGAATAATACCAAAACGCAATTTGAATTTTATCAGACCGCTGGTTACGCTTCGCTCTTAGTGTGAACAATTTTAATTTACAGGAAATAAACTTGATACCCGAGAGGATTTGTTGTATAAGGAAACGTAATACATACCGTTACTTAGTTCCCCAATTTCTTTATTTAATAAGGTGTTTCCGGCTGTTAAGTGAATTTTTTTAGATACCAATAATCTTCCTAAGGCATCTGTAACAAGCAATTCAAAATCTTCATCGTGTTTAAGTTGTGCTATCATTTCTAAACCATCATTACCGTAGTTTAAAAATAAAGCTGCGTTTTTATTTTCTTCTATCTCGCTTATTGAATTAAGAACTGAAGAAACTAAAATTTTTGTCTCTATCGGTAAATGATCGCTCAAATTAAATAAAGCTTGATTAACGTTAGATGGCACGGATGTATTTGTTGGTGGATCAATATTTGAAAGATTGCAACAACGAACACCATCATTACCTAACACTTTATAAGTAGTTGGTAAAATTTTCATTTTATTGGTTCCATTTATAATTGGACCATTTGCCATTATAAAATCGAACCGGTCGTCTAAACCGCCACCTGTTCCACCGCAGCAGCCAGGATTTGACGTAGAACGAGTAGATTGTGTGTGGGTGTTTTTAAAAAACGCATTACCTGCCCAATTTCCTATTTGATTAATGGGGTCATAAAAAATGTGTGAACAGTTTGTTGTCATTTTAACCCAACCCGGCTCTAAGTTGTTTTTAAAATTAAAATCGCCTGCAAAAATGATGTTTTTGCTTTGTGGAATAGATGAAATTGCATTGCACAAACTAGTTACCTCCGCCCCTCTTTGAGTGCCTTCGGCTGTTGAATAAGTTCCGCCAGCTTTTAAGTGAGACATATGTAAATACAACCAAGCAGTATCACCAGGAGAAATAACATAATAAACATAATATTGATTTATATCGCGCAAAGTGGTGGTTATTGCTGCTTGTGATTTAAATTTAATTTTTGACGTTTTATAATACATGGAGTTATCTGTATCATAACCATTAATAAATGGAGCTCTGGAATATGTACCAACGCCAGCCTTGTTTAAGGCGCTGTCTAACAGGTATTTAGCAGAATTATCGTTGTCTAATTCATCTATTAATAAAATATCTGGTTTAGAATGGCCAACTATAGTTCTTAAATCCAAATAGCGTCCTTTATTCGCATCGGTGCTGCTATAGTATAACATACTATACTCCATTACTTTTATTGTATCTTGTGAAAGTAAGTTTAATGAAAAAAATACTACTAGAAATATTGTGAGGAAGCTTATTTTTTTTGACATTCGGCAAATGTAATTAAAATTAATTACAGTATTTTTGAAATACTATTTTGTATCAATAACCTAAGAATAACTTAACATTATGAACTATTGGCTAATAAAATCAGAACCATTTAAATATAGTTGGGAGCAATTTAAAAAGGACAAAAAAACAACCTGGGATGGTGTGCGCAATTATGCGGCACGTAATAATCTTAGAGACATGAAAAAAGGTGACTTAGCCTTTTTTTATCACAGTAACGAGGGGATGGAAATAGTTGGAATTGCAAAAGTAGTTAAGGAATCATACCAAGATCCTACTACAGATGAGACAGCCTGGTTGGTAGTTGATTTTGCGCCTTTTAAAGATTTAAAAAAACCAGTTAGCCTAGAGCAAATAAAAAAAGAAAGTAGTTTAGCAAACATGGATTTGGTTCGTTTGGCGCGTTTAAGCGTGGGAAAAGTAACAGAAATGGAGTTTGTGAAGATTTGTGACATGAGCGAAACACCCATTTAATCTCAAAAATGTAAATATATACTTGAATTCTTTTAAAATTTTGCCTTGTTTTAAGCAGCCAAATGTATGGAACCGTTTTTTAAGAAAACTTTCGGTTACCTTTGGAAAATAACGTCAATTTGATATATTTACTTATTATTCTTAGAGATGTTTAATGAAACACCTATTATTATTATTTGTCCTCATATTTACACGGGACATCGTCTTTTCTAAAGATGTACCAAATGTGCCAATTGCACATTGTACCGATAAAATTGGTATATTGCAAAAAGCAACCATTGATTCTTTAAATTTAAAGTTACAGCAACTGCAGCGAGAAACCGGAACACACTTTTTAGTTTATATTGACGATAGTTTGTTTGGAGAAAATTTAGAAGAATATGTGGACAGGCTTTTTAATACCTGGGAATTAGGTGAAAAAAATAAAAACAATGGTGTACTTTTTGCGATTTTTATTAAAGATCGTGCTTTTAGAATATCCGTGGGTTATGGGCTAGAGGGTTATTTGCCCGACCTTAAATTAAACCGATTACAAGAAGAACTTTTAATTCCAGAATTAAAAAATGGTAATTATGATGCAGGTGTTAGTAAACTCGCTTTAGCAATTATAAACCAACTCAATGGTGCTGAGGCTCGTGCTTATGAAAAAGCTTTAAGGTTGCAAATAAGCGATCCTGACAATATTTTAGACGAGAAAACAAAGAAAGAGTTGTTTTATTCTGAACACGAAACTTATTTTGGGTTAAACAATGAATACATTTATACTTTTTATCACATTCAAAAAAAAGGCTCCGGTTCTGAACTAAATTCAATTATTGATGTTCAATGGGACGAAATACAAAGAGAATATCCTGAAAAAAAACTGAAAATCCTTTATGCCTATTCTGCTAAAGATCATTGTTATGCCATTCGTACTAGCGAAAAATTGACGAATTGGATTAATCAACCACTTTTTGGTTCTTGTGATAATTTTAAAAACGACACTTATTTACAAACAAAAATTAATTATTCTTCCTATGAATATATTTTTGCTGGGATAAACTATATTGTTTATAAAGACCTTCAGCGAAACCAGTATATTTCTTATCATCCAATCATTTATTATTTAGGCTCTCCTTTTTTTGAAGATTATTTTATGTTCTATACTCCGGCAATTACTATGAGCTTATTTATTTTATTTGTATACGCTTCTATAATTCTACCTTTGACCAATTTGTTTATTTTATTTTTCCTTTATAAAGATAGCAAAAAATCTAAGCGTGCATTTGTTGGTTGGACTCTGTTAAATATCATTGTTCCTGTTATTGGTTTGATTTTACAATTCCGTATTTTATATAAATTACTTAAAATACTTAAAAAGAAAGGGGATTACTTAAAATACATTAAAGCGGCAGAATCACTTGGAATAGCAGGTCATATAAAAGAATTTAATAAATCAAGTGGCAGCTCCACTTATTCTTCCTCAAGAAGTTCCGGATCTTCTTATAGCAGTAAATCTTACTCTTCTTCAAGTTCATCTTATTCAGGTTATAGCGGTGGGGGTGGCGGACGAACAGGTGGGGGTGGTAGTAGCGGAAGGTGGTAACTATCTGTTTTTCAAATAATTAAAACTAAATTAATTACTTATACATAACCTTGCACAAATATTCAAATCGGCCTTTGACCCATATTTTATAGCTCCCATTGAGGTTTGGCAAACATTTGCACAACAGGGCGAAATTATCGAATCTGCAAAAAATAAAATCGTAAAAAAAGCAGGGGAAACGGAAAAGTATTTTTATTTCATTTTAAATGGCTCGGGAGGCGTTATGCTATTTAAAAATAACAATTACATCTGTATTGATTTGTGCTTTGATGGTGATTTTTTTGGGGACTATCTTTCCTTTTTAACACAGCAGCCCACAGAAATTGAGGTTATCTGTTTTGAGGCCTCTACCCTATTTAGAATAAATCGAAAGAATTTTAACGAGTTAGCTCAAACCGAATATGGTAGAATTCTTTGTCAAACAGCATCGGATAGTTTATACATACATAAGCAAACACAGCAAATTAAACTGCTTACAAAAACAGCAGAGCAGAGATATGTAGAAATGTTAGAAAAACAGCCTAACATTATTCAGCGCACACCAAGTAAATACATTGCTTCATACTTAGGAGTCACTCCAGAAAGTTTTAGTAGAATTAAAAACAAAATTTTTTAGTTCTTCTTTCTTATCCTAAGATAAGTTTTTTCTAATGTACTTTTTTCAATTTTGTGAAATGGAAAAACTCAAAACCATCTTAGTCATAGGCTTAATTCTCGTTTATACCTCAATTATTTTAGTCGTACCAAAGTACATTAAACAATCTCCCTTCTTTTCCTATCATCCAAATTCATACATAAACTTTCAAATTAACTATCAGCTTATACTTTTAGCCATTACCGCATTATCATTAACAACCACTTATTTTTTAAGTAAGGCCAATTTTATGAATTACTTTTCAATAGGAAATATTTCTGCTCCAGCACAAGAACTTAAATTATTTGGCATAAAACAAAATGATAGTTGGATTAAAACAGGTGTGTCGTTGAGTATAATTATTAGTATTGTAACTGGTTTATTTATGTTTTTTCAAATTAAAGGGGTAGGGGTAGATTGGTCGCATTTATTAGCTGGCATTCTTTGGATAGTACTCTTTTCATTAACAAATTCTTTTGGGGAAGAAATTATTTATAGGCTGGGAATAGTTTCTCCACTTTCGGGATTAATGAGTCCGATTATTGTTTATGTTATTTCTGCCATCTTATTTGGTGTACCACATTTAGCAGGAATGCCTAGCGGATTAATTGGAGCTACAATGGCCGGATTATTAGGTCTGGTATTAGCTAAATCTTTATTTGAGACTAACGGTTTGTTTTGGGCCTGGCTTATTCATTTTTTACAGGATGTTATTATTATTGGCTCTTTGTACTTAATGAGTTTCAAAAAGTGAATCTCAAAAATTAAACTAAACAAAAAAACCCCAAACTAATTTAGTTTGGGGTTCTTAATTTGTTAAGGTAATTTAAGCTTTCCTAAAAACATAAATCACACTTGAATAATCTTTAGTTTGTTTTGCCTTTAGGTTAGATTTTAATCCACACATAAAAGCGTTGAAATATTTTATAGAACCAGTTTTGTATTTTTCGCTTAACATGCTCACATAAAAGCTGTCAAATTTCATGGGCTTAGTTTCAACTAATTTAAAGCCACACGGACTTAGCAATTTTTGTATTGTTTCAATTTCGAAATGGTATAGGTGGCGAGGCACATCGTAAGCTGCCCAAAATTCTTTATAGTGCTTTGCGTCAAAACTTGTATAATTTGGAACTGCGATAATCAAGGCTCCATTTTGATTTAGCTTTGTTTTGAAAAAGTTTAAGGTTTCTTCTAAATCTGTAACATGCTCTAAAACGTGCCATAACGTTATTATATCAAAGCGTTCGTTTCCGATATAAGTTTCTATCTTGCCCTTGTCCGAAAAAACATTTAATCCCATTTCTGAAGCAATTTTACGCGCACCCTCATCTGGCTCCATACCAAAAGCTTTCCACCCCGAATTTTGGCAAACATTCAAAAACATTCCTGTACCACATCCATAATCTAAAATAGTTCCACGTGAAACATATCCTGAAATCAACTTTAATTTCTTGTTTAATGTGTAATTTCTAACCGATTTATACAGTTTTGAAATGAACCCTTTGCTCGTATTTGAATGCGAGATATAATCCTCAGACTTATAATAATCTCCTAATTTATAGTCTTCTGGTCTTGGATTCGTAAATTTAAAATTACATGAATTGCAGGAAACAATACTAAAATCTTCCTGACTTACGGTATAATCTTTGCAAGTTAAAAAAGAGCTAAATGACTCTGCTTTGCATACCGGACATTGGCTTATTGTTTTCATTTTATAATTTGGACACTGAGTTTGTCGAAGTGTCTGTTCTAGTTTTTATTTTATGTAGTTTCGACTTTGCTCAACCACCATTAATTGTTTCACGTGGAACCTAACACGTTTTTTGCGTGCTTTGGATTTAATAAAGAGTAAATAACAGAATCTAAATATATTCCATTAAAGTAATAATTCTCTTTAATGTGGGCTTCTTTTATAAAGCCATTCTTAAGCAAAAGGTTTCGGGAAGCTATATTTTCTTTGTTTATGTTTGCTTCGATAGTATGTAGATTCATATTCTTAAAGCCATATTGAATAACTGCCGCCATAGCTTCTTTCATTATTCCTTTTCGATGTTGATTAAAAAAAAGAGCGTAACCAATTTCTGCTCTCCGGTGAGGAATATCAATTCTGTGGAATCCGATATATCCTATAAGTTTCTTGTTATTTTTAAAATTAATAACCCAGCTAATAGCAGTATTATTATTTGCATTCTCCAAAATGGAGTTGAATAACATTTTTGTTTCTTCAATAGAATTTGGATTTTTATCCAAAGCTCGCATCACTTCCTTGTCACTTCTTATTAAATAATAGTCATTGAAGTCTTCGTTTGAAAGTTGACGTAACTCTAATCTTTCGGTAAAAAGTGTTGGAAAAGGGGTAAAGTTTAATCTCAATTGTTCCACGTGAAACATCATCTTCCTAAATGAACTAATAAAACCGAAATGTCTGCAGGATTAATTCCTGAAATCCGACTTGCCTGACCAATGGTATGAGGCTTGAATTTTTTAAATTTTTCTATAGCCTCTGCACCTAAACTCTTTATGGCGTTATAATCAAAATCGGATTTAATAACGTAATCTTCTAACCGCTTTTGTTTGTCGGCATTCTCTTTTTCGCGTTCAATATAACCTTCGTACTTCATTAAAATTTCGGCTTGCTCTATTGTTTCATTATCATACAGAGATAAGAATTCTGATAAAACTGTATCAACCTCCTGAAGTTCTTTAACCGAAACGTTGGGACGAGAAATAACATTAAAGTACCGCCACTTTTGATTAATTTCCGCCGAGCCAACTGATTGCAAAAAAGGATTAATTACTGAAGGTTCTGCACTGGTATTTTTAAAGAAATTAATAATTTTAGTATATCCTTCGATTTTATGATTCACTTTACTTAAACGCTCATTACTTGCCAAACCCAATTTATTTGATAAAGCGGTTAAACGGACATCGGCATTGTCTTGTCTTAATAACAACCGGTATTCGGCCCGTGAAGTAAACATACGATAAGGTTCATCCGTTCCCTTTGTTACCAAATCATCAATTAAAACACCAATGTAAGCTTCGTAACGGTTCAGTATCAATGGATCTTTATTAGACACTTTCAAATGTGCGTTTATCCCAGCCATTAATCCTTGACAAGCAGCTTCTTCATATCCAGTGGTTCCATTAATCTGGCCGGCAAAATACAAGTTGTCAATTAACTTGGTTTCCAATGTCAATTTTAATTGAGTAGGAGGGAAGTAATCGTATTCGATGGCGTAACCCGGACGGAACATTTTTGCTCTTTCGAATCCAGGAATTAATTGCAATGCCTTATACTGAACATCTTCGGGTAAAGACGTTGAAAAACCATTAACATAAATTTCACAAGTATTCCAACCTTCTGGTTCTACAAATAATTGGTGACGTTCGCGCTCGCTAAAGCGGGTAATTTTATCTTCTATGCTCGGACAATAACGTGGTCCTAAACCCTGAATACGACCTTGAAACATTGGTGACTTTTCGAAACCTGTTTTCAAAATATCATGTACAGCTTGGTTAGTATAAGTGACATGACAGGGTACTTGGCGTTTTAGGTTTGAGGTTTGAGTTTGAGCGTTTGAGAAGAATGGTGAAGTATCATTCAAATACGAAAATTTATCGGCAACCTCATCCCCTTCCTGAGTTTCCATTTTGGAATAATCTAACGTTCTTCCGTCAATTCGTGGAGGTGTACCGGTTTTCATTCTACCGCTTTCAAATCCCATTTGGACTAATTGTTCCGTTATTCCGTAACTGGCGCTTTCTCCTGTTCTGCCGCCGCCTAATTGCTTTTCGCCAATGTGTATAATACCGTTTAAAAACGTACCGTTTGTTAACACTACCGCTTTGGCTTTAAATTCAATTCCCATTCCGGTAACAACACCCTCAATGCGTTTACCGTCTTTACTAATTAAAAGACTTTTGCACATGTCTTGCCAAAAATCAACGTTTGGTGTTTGTTCCAGCATTTCGCGCCAAAGTGAGGCAAATAACATGCGATCATTTTGTGTACGCGGACTCCACATGGCGGGGCCTTTACTTCTGTTCAACATCCGAAATTGAATGGCGGATTTATCGGAAACAATACCGCTGTAACCGCCCATAGCGTCAATCTCACGTACTATCTGGCCTTTGGCAATACCACCCATAGCTGGGTTACAACTCATTTGGGCAATGGTTTGCATATTCATGGTTAGTAAAAGCACTTTACTACCCATATTTGCAGCGGCGGCAGCGGCTTCACAACCGGCATGCCCTGCACCCACAACTATAACATCGTATTTGTATTGCAAGAGAGAATTTTAGTACAAAGATAGAATTTATTTTTCGATGCGTTTTGCGTTTTGAATAATACAATACTAATAATAACTTAGACGTGTTTAATTTTTATAAGATGAACGTTGTATTATTTGATACCGAAAGTAACTGGAAAAACTTACTTCCGCTTACCTTTACCCGCCCCATTAGCGAAATAAGAATTGGAGCCCTAACCATTAAACAAAAGTGGGAGAAGTGGCTAAAAACAAATTGTGGTTATTTGACGCAGGTTTATCTTCAAAAAAAATATCCTCTTGTTGAAGCCACAGAAAACTTGTTCATCAATTCTACAATTTGTCCTACCGACAAATTAGTTGAACTGATTATTAATTTAAAGTCGAACCAATTATTAACCAGTAACGGCGAAGTTGTTGCTTTTGTAGGAACCAAAGCCGATTTGGATAATTTGAGTGGTTTTGAAACTACTGAAATTACAATACCATTGTTCACTATAAAAAATGTTTGGGATGTCTTTCAAAAAAACGGAGATGCCATAAAATCAGATTTAGAAATTTTATGTATCAATAGAAAATCTCAACCATTAAGTAACAGCGTAACTGTTATTGGCGATAAAAATTTAGTGTTTTTAGAAGAAGGTGCTAAGGCAGAAGCTTGCATTTTAAACACCACAACCGGACCAATATACTTAGATAAAGACAGTGAAATAATGGAGGGAAGCGTTGTGCGCGGACCTTTTGTTTTAGGCGAACACAGCGCTTTAAAATTGTGTACAAAAATTTATGGGGCTACAACTATTGGTCCGCAAAGCAAAGTAGGGGGTGAAGTCAACAACTCAGTTATTTTTGGTTATAGTAACAAAGCGCACGATGGGTTTATAGGTAATTCAGTGGTTGGTGAATGGTGCAACCTTGGTGCAGATACGAATAACAGTAATTTAAAAAACAATTACGGCAATGTAAAGTTATATAATTATCTGCATAAAAAATCAGTTGATACGGGTTTACAATTTTGTGGTTTAATAATGGGTGATTACAGCAAAACCGGCATAAACACTATGTTAAATACTGGAACTGTTGTTGGAGTGGGGGCAAACATTTTTGGGGGCGGCTTTCCGCCCACCTTAATACCAAGCTTTAGTTGGGGTGGCGCGCAAGGTTTTGACGATTACCAACTCGAAAAATTATTTGAAACAAGCGAAAAAGTTTATGAGAGAAGAGGTTTGGTTTTTACAAATGTTGAAAAGGAAATATTATCAGAAATAAAAAAAGCCCATCATTAGAGATAGGCTTTTTATACGTTTATCGAACTTATTTTTTCGCATTAGTTTTTAAACCCCAAACCTCAAGCTGGGCTTTATCTGCACTACCACCAGCCGTTTTGTAAACAAAGGCTATCTTTTTTAAATTACGTTCACCGCCCGCCAAATCAATTACTCGGGTTTGTCCACCATTTTTAATTTCTGAACGTACTTTAATGTCTTCTTGGGTACCGTTTTCATAAAACACCTCTATATCGGAAATATTAATATCAGCGTTTGTTACTTTAATTTGTATTGCTGCAAACTTATCAGCACCAACTACAACCATTACATCGCGTTCTTTAGCAAAACTCGCCGTCATTTCACCAATTTTTTGCCAACCTTTTGCATCACTGGTTACCGCTACAACTTTTTTCTCGCCTTTGCCTTTTTTTTGTGCGGAAATCATTCCGGTACTTGCAACAATTGCAAGTAAAACAATCATAATTTTTTTCATAGTTTTTTACTCAAATATAATAGAAATTAATCATTGGCAATAATTAAATTTTCCATCCCAACAGTCATTTGCATAGTACCAAATTTCACAAACACTTTTTGATTATTGATTTTTTCCACTACGCCGATTTCGTTTCCATTTAATACTTTTACTTTTGTACCTACTTTTAAATTAGGTTTAATGCGTGCTATTTTCTTCTCGGCAAAGTTGTCCAGTTTTTTTTGTTTCTTGAGCGCATCTTGCTTTTTAGTTTCAGCAGTTATGCCGTCAATAAAGCGTTTAATAACCTCTTTTCTATCTTTTTTTAAATTCCAATCGTTAAGTAAGCGTAAATACTTTTGTCCATAATCCGCCAGCTTTGCAAGTTCTATTTTTCTGTCGCGTTCTCGGTTAATTTTTTCTTGCCAAGTATCAAATAACACGTGGTACTTTTCTTTGGCAATCTTTTTTAAAAACTCTTCGTGTTCAGCCTTTTGCAATTGCTCTTCTAATTTTGTTTTTTGATTTTGAACATCAGCTAACAAGCGGCTCAATTTTACTTTTTCTCTATCTACTTTTTCCTTTGCGCGATTAATTAAATACTTTGGAAAACCAACCCTTTCTGCCACTTCAAAGGTATAACTGCTTCCGGGTTCACCCACGCTTAAAATATATTTTGGTTCCAATAGATCAATATCAAACAACATGCAGCCATTAAAGCTTCCTTCAAGTTTTTCGGCTAAAAGTTTAACATTACTAAAATGAGAAGTGATAATGCCTCTAGTTTGCGAATTGGTTAAACTCTCTAAAACTGCTTCAGCAATAGCGCCACCAAGTTCTGGGTCGGTACCACTTCCAAATTCATCCATTAACACCAGTGTACTTTCGTTTATTTCATTTAAAATGTTAGTCATAGATTTTAGTTTAGCGCTATAAGTGCTTAACTCGTTTTCTATACTTTGCGTATCGCCAATGTCAATTAAAATCTTTTCAAAAAAACAAAAGTTGCTGTTTTCACTAACCGGAATTAACAAGCCGCTTTGTAACATTAATTGCAATAAGCCTACCGTTTTTAAAGCAATAGTTTTACCTCCGGCATTTGGTCCGCTAATAACCAAGAGGCGTTGCTTTGCATTAAGATTTAGTGTTAAAGGAATTGTTCTTTTACCTGACTTTTTGTTTTGTAAAAATAAAAGTGGATGAAAAGCACTTTTTATTGCTAATTCAAAATTATTATTTATAACAGGTAAACAGGCATTTAATTCAACTGCAAACAAGGCTTTAGCTTTAAAAAAATCTACCATGATTACTAAATCTAGGCCCCTTTTTAAACTTGGAACAAATGGTTTTATTAAAGCACAGAGTTCTCGCAAAATCCGATTTACTTCGCGACGCTCATCAATTTCCAATTCAGCTACTTCGTTATTAATAGCAATAGTTGCACTTGGTTCTATAAAAATAGTTTTACCGGTTTCGCTTTTACTATGCACAAAACCATTCACTTCTGCTTTGTGTTCAACCAAAACCGCTAAGGTTCTTCTACCGTTAAAATAGCCCTCTTCGTTTTCGCGCAAATAGCCATGTTTACGAATATCATTTATGTAATTGTAAAACCGCTTATCGCTTTCACGCCGTTTTTCTATAATTTGTTTGCGTATTTTTTGCAACTCATGCGATGCATTGCTTTTCACTTGTGCCTCTACATCAATAATTTTGTTTATTTCGTCCACCACCATTTCGCAGGTATCAGTATCATCTACTAATTTTGATGTATGGGGCATGGCTATCTTTTTTCCTTTTAAAAAACGAATAAGCGTATTAATTACCTCTGTTGTTTTAAGTAGCTGCAACAATTGTGCTTCTACTAAAAGTGCACCATCCAAATTTAATAATGTTAATTCTTTGGTGATGTCTTCGTGCTCCACGCTTGGAAAAAATCCTTGCGATGCCAAAACTATCTTAATTTCATTAACTTGCTGTAGTTGTTCTAAAACGTTGTCTGCATAAGGTTTTGGAGATAAATCATCGCAAAAATTTTTTGCTTTGTTGCTATAACATTTATTTTTAACTAGCTGTTTAACGACATTAAATTGTAAGAGCTCTATGTTTTTTTGTTGTATCACTTGTTATTTAACGAAAAAGAAATAATTATGTTTAAAACAAATTTATGCAATAAATTTTGTTGTATTAATTCTATGCCTTATTTTTATGGTATCTTAGAGAAATAATGAAAACTGAATTAATTACAAAATTAGAAGAACTGCTCACTAAAGATGCAGGTGATGTTGCTACAGATGTTCGTGCTCTACAAAAAGAGTATCAAAAATTATGGACACTTGAGTTTGAAAAAGCGAAGCAACAGTTTATTGAAGATGGTGGAAAAGCCAAGGAGTTTGAGTATCCTAAACAACCCGAAGACATTCATTTTGAAGGTTTAGTTGAAAAATACAACAAACTGAAAAAAGAAAACGATTTGAAAATTGCCAACGAACAAGCAAAAAATTTAGTTATCCGTCAGGAGATTGTTTCTAAAATAAACGACTTAACTAAACTAAGCGATAATGTTGGCGCTGCTGTAAAAATGCTACAAGAGTTGCAAACTCAATGGCGTGAGGCTGGTCAAGTATCTTCACACAAATACAAAGAAATTCAGGCCGATTATAGCAAGGCTGTTGAAGAATTTCATTATAACTTAAAAATTTATCGCGATTTACAAGAGCATGATTTAAAAAAGAATTTGGAGCACAAAGCCGAATTAATAGAAAAATTAAAGGCATTACAATCTCAAGAAAATATTAAAGAAGCAGAACGTTTGTTAAAAGTATACCGTAACGAGTGGGAAGAAATTGGTCCTGTGCCTAACGATAAGTGGGAAGCATTAAAGGCAGATTACAAGGCGGCTTTGGATGAAACCTATGCAAAAATTAAATCGCATTATAATGCCATTGAAGAAAAAAAAGAAAATAATCTTAAGGCAAAATTAGAGATTATTGAAAAGGCAAACGCCTTAGTTGCAAAGGTAAGCGAAAATACCAACACCAAATGGAACGAAGCTACTGACCAAATGTTAGCTTTACAAAACGACTGGAAAACAACCGGTAGAACTACTGAAAAAGACAATGAAAAAGTGTGGAACGAATTCCGTTTAATTTGCGATAGTTTTTTTGAAAAGAAAAAAGAGTTTTTTGCGGGCTTAAATGAAAAGTTTGCCGAAAACCGTAAAATAAAAAATGAATTAATTGCTAAAGCACAAGCTTTGCAAACCAGCACGGATTGGCAAAAAACAAGTAACGACTTAATTAAGTTACAAGATACTTGGAAAAAATATCCAAGTAATGGTGATAAAGAAGAGCCAAAATTATTTAATCGTTTCCGTAAAGCTTGTAATGCGTTTTTTGATGCTCGTAAAGCACATTACGAAAACGTGGATGCTTCATACGAAAGCAATTTAAAGGCAAAAGAAGAAATTTTAGAACGCTTTAATGCGTTTACTTTAACAGAAGATGTAAATGCCAACCGAGAACAATTAAAAAACTTTGCTACTGAATTTACCAACGCCGGCATGGTTCCGTTAAAAGATAAGAAACGCGTTAACGATGTGTTTTATGCGCGTTTGGATGAATTGTATGATCAACTAAATGTTGACAAACAAGAAAAAGCAGTGATGCAATTTAAAAACAAAATTGAACGTTTTGTGGCATCTGAAAATGCCTTTGATTTATTAAGAAAAGAAAACGATTACCTTAAAAAAATTGCTGACGAAATTTTGGGCAATGTGCGTACCTACGAAAATAATTTGGGCTTCTTTAAAAACTCAAAAGGTAGTAATGGGTTTATGAAAGAAATTGAAGCAAAGATTGACGTTGAAAAATCAAAACTTGCCGAACTTACTGCTAAGCGCAAACTTATTAGTGATGAACTAACTAAGATTAGGGAAGCAAACGAAAAGCCAAAAGTAGAAGCTTAATTACTTCTTCTCCTTAGCAATAGTTATAAATACCGGGAAGTGGTCGCTATAGCCACCTGTGTAAGCTGCGCCACTATAGGTTCTAAAAGGGTAGCCTTTAAAATTACCGAAATCGCTTTTTAAGAATGGCTTATTGTAAATGCGAACGTTGTGGTATTGCCATGTTTCGTAATTTGTTGGAAAAGCAGGTTTGTTTATCATAATCTGATCAAATAAGTTCCAACTATCTGCCCAAGCCAATGTTCCAACACCTTCTTTAAATGGCTTTTCCATTGGGTTAAAAAATTTTCCTTCTTCTGATTTCTTCAAATCTCCAAAAGTTCCTATCACATCTTTTACGCAAACATTAGTTGGGTCGTCATTTAAATCGCCCATAATAAACACTTTTGCTTTTGGATCTAAAGTCATAATGCTATCAGCAATTTGACGCGCCTTTTTTGCAGCAACATTTCTGTTAGGGCGGCTCGCTAATTCTCCTCCTCTGCGGCTAGGCCAGTGATTTACCAAAACAGTTAAAGGTTCTCCATAAAAACTTCCACTTACTACCAAAATGTCGCGGGTTGGATGGGTGCTATCCGTAACTAACACTACTCTATAAGAAACCGCCTTTGTAACCTTAAAATAATTTGGGTTATATATAAACGATGGGTCAACACCTCGTTTATCCGGTCCTTCAATATGCACTATTTGATAATTGCGACTTTTTAAGCGTTTATTATTAACTAAATCTTGTACAACACTTTTATTTTCTATTTCACACAAACCTACAATAGCTAATCCATCAGGGGTAACATCAGTAGCCATTTTGCCTATTACCTCTGCTAAATGATCTATTTTTACCCAATAGCGTTCCCCGTTCCAGATGTTTTTTCCGCTTGGTGTAAAGTCCTCATCGTTTTTCCATTGGTCGTTTAGGGTATCGTATAAGTTTTCAACGTTCCAAAAACCTATGGCGGCCATGTAATAGTTCTTAGATTTATCTAACTTTTGCGCATTACTTATAAATGCTATTGCAGTAAAAATTATAAAAGCAATTTTTTTAAATTTCATATCTTAATATTAGGGTCGGCTAAATTAAAAAAATTATATTGTAATCTGTGTTAAGCCAATATTAACCTAAATAGTAAAAAAACAAGTGTTAAAACGTATTAGTAGTCGCTTTTCTTCATAATGGTTTTATTTACAATAATTTAACAATGCTCGTTTTAATTTTTAATATATTTGCCGAACTTAAAAAGAAGTGAACACCCTTGAGATACTATTTCATAGTCTCGAAACCGCTTCAAGATAGTTAGAAATAATTAAAATGAATGGTTTAAACAAAGTACAAAAAATTTACTCAAAAAAATACTAATGATAAAAAAAATAATTTTTGCAGGACTAATTTTCATTTGCAGTAATTTATTCTCTCAGGTTGATTCTAGCAATGTAAGTGACGATCATTCAGATACAACAAACACAAAATTTAATATTCCTATTTTTAGTACAAGTGGTGCTGATGCCGATTCGGATATGGATAACCAAGACGCATCCGGGCTTTTGCAATCGAGCAGGGATGTGTTTGCACAATTTGCCAGTTTTCAATTTGGAGTGGCGCGTTACCGTATGCGTGGTTATGCTCAAGAAAACCAATTAGTATTAATTAATGGCATAAACGTAAATAATTTAGAAACAGGAACAAGCAGCTGGAGCTCTTGGGGTGGATTAAATGATGTAACTCGTTTCAATGAAACTCGTTTTGGTAATGGTACTTGTCGCGTTGGCTTTTCTGGAGCGGGGGGATACTCAAACATCGATTCTAAAGCCGGTTCTTTTAGAAAAGGAACCCGTATTTCTTATGCCAGCGCTAATCGCGTTTTTAGACATCGCGTGATGGTTACACACTCAACCGGGCAAATGCAAAACGGCTGGGCCTTTACAATAAGTGCTAGTTCTCGCCAAGGAAACCAAGTTTATATTCCAGGAACATATATAAATGCAAATTCATTTTATGGTGCTATTGATAAACGTTGGACAGATAAGCATATTACTTCTTTAGTAGCATTTGTTGCTCCTGCGGAACAAGGTCGTTCTTCTGCTGCTTTGCAAGAAGCTTTTGACTTAACCGGCACAAATTACTATAATAGTTTATGGGGTTATCAAAATGGTGTAGTACGAAATTCGTCAGTAGCAAAAACTGTAAGGCCAATGGTAATTCTATCTCATTTAATTAATATTAATGTAAATACAAAATTAACCACTTCTGCGTTTTTTAATTGGGGTAAATATAGTTTAAGTGGATTAAATTGGAACAACTCACCCAACCCTCGCCCTGATTATTACCGTTACCTACCTAGTTATTATTATAATCAAATGGATATGGTAAATGGTGATATCAGAAAAAATTTATGGCAAAACGATCCTGATGGCGAAAACACTCAAATTAACTGGGATAGATTAATTGCAATGAACCAAGCCAACTTATATACTGATCCAAAAAATGCTGGTGCAATTAACACTACTGAAACTCGCTCACGGTATATTTTAGAAGACCGCGTTGATAATCTTAAAAACGGCGGATTAAATATTACCTACAATACACGTTTAGATAAATTATTTTTAAGTGGAGGTGTAAACATTAATATTTATAAAAACAACCGTTACAAAACTTTAAACGATTTACTTGGCGGTACGTTTTGGTTAGATTATGATCAATTTGCTACAAATTTAGGTGTTGATGCTTCTTTCCAACAAAACGATCTTGATAATCCGGATAAAAAAATATATAAGGGTGATAAATTTGGTTTTGATTATACTATGAATGTTAACCGTGAAGAGGTGTGGGGCCAAGCAGAATATAGTTTTGCAAAGGTGGATGTATACGGCGGGTTAACTATTTCTAATAGTCAAATTTGGCGTACGGGTAATGTTGCTAATGGTAAATTTCCTTTAACAAGTAAAGGCGAAAGCGAAAAATTAAACTATATGAACTATGGTGCTAAAGGAGGCTTGGTATATAAAATAAATGGTAGAAACTTTTTAACTGCCAGCGGAAGTTACTTAACCCGCCCACCAGAAGTAAATAACTTGTTTTTATCACCACGTACACGTAATGATTTAGTTAAAACAGGTTCTGGAGAAAACATTGGTTCTGAGAGTGTATTAAGTTACGAAGCTAGTTATTTGGCAAAATACCCGGGGTTTAAAGCCCGTGTAACTTATTACAATACAATAATCCAAAACCAAATTTGGTTCCGCTCGTTTTGGAGTGATGAGTTTAACAACAACGTAAATTATATTATGACAGGAGTTGATCAAAAGCACGAGGGTTTAGAAATTGGTGTAGAAAAAACGTTATTTACATCTCATACAATTCAGGGTGCTTTAGGTTATGGTAATTTTGCTTACACAAAAAATACTACTGCGCAAGCTTGGCAAGACAATAATAACACACAATTATTTACCGACAGAACAGCATATATTAAAAACTATCGTATAGGCGGCACACCTCAAACGGTTGCTGGTATTGGATATAAATACTCATCGCCAAAACGTTGGTTTGTTGGCGTTAATTACAACTATTTTTCACAAACCTTTCTTGAACCAAATCCGGATAGAAGAACTCCGGAGGCAGTTAGTAAGTACGAAAAATCAGATCCTATGTATAACCAAATAGTTGACCAAGGTGAGATTAACGATTATTTTTTAATTAACGCAAATGGTGGAATGTCGTTTAGAATAAAACGTAAGTACTTTGTAAATGTAAATGTAAGTGTAAACAATATTTTAAATAACAAAGAAATACGTAACTGGGGCTTTGAATCCATGCGTTGGGATTACAGCAGTATTGATAAATTTCCTAACAAATACCAATACATGCCTGGAACAACCTACATGGCAATGATAAATTTTAGCTTTTAATAAAAAATATAATAACAAATGAAAAAATTACTTTTAATAAGCTCAACTGTTTTTACAGTGTTATTATTTAGCAACTGTAAAAAGGAAAAAGATACAATTCCCACACGTAATGTAGACGCCGGAAAAACATATACTGCTGCTGAATTAAAAAGCATTGCCACTTCAACAAATACGCACAGATTTACTGATGATAATTCATACTTTAAAGGTGTAGTAATAGCTGATGAGGTGAGTGGTAATTTTTACAAGGAGTTATACGTTCGTGATATTTCAGGAACGGGAGCCATCCATTTTACATTTCTCAATTCTGGTAGCAATTTATTTATCGGAGATTTGGTTCGGTTAAATTTAAAAGGATATGATGTTGAAATTGACCCGACAACTAATATATTAACTATTGATTCGGTAAATTTTGAAAAAAACTTGGTAAAATATGGTAACGGCGAAAACCCACAACCGATTGAAGTTTCTTTAAGTGCGGGTAATTATTCCAATTACTTTGGAGATTTAATTACAATTAAAAACGTAGCTTTTTCAAATATTGATACTGGTAAAATTTATGCCGATCCTATTCAACAACTTTCTATAAATCGTACAGTTTTAGACTGTGGTGGTTCAAATCTAATTGTTAGGACTAGCAACTATGCTACCTTTGCGCTTGAAAAAACTCCAAAAGGATATGGAACTATAGTTGGAATTGCTACTAGTTATAATGGTGCAAACCAAATGGCTATTAGAACTCCCAAAGAACTAAACATGAATGGCGTTAGTCCTTGCTTAACCTACTTAAAGAAAGATTTTGTTGATGCGTCTCTTACCAGTGGCGGTTGGGTTCAAAACCCAGTAACAAACTCTTCAATTTTATGGACATTTAGTACGGCTGGTGGCGGCGATTACGCGAAAATTTCCGGTTTTTTATCTGGTAATCAAACTTCTGAGAACTGGTTCATTTCACCAGCCATAGATTTAAGTGCCGCGAATAATCCTATCTTGAATTTTAGAACAGCAGCTAAGTTTTCTGGTAATCCTTTAGAGGTATTAATCTCAAACAACTATACTTCTGGAAATCCAAACCTAGTTACCTGGACAGCTTTAAGTGGATACACTCTTGGGGCAACAAGTCCTGGTTATCAATGGACAAATTCAGGAAGTATTTCTTTATCTGCTTTTAAAAATGCAAATACCCGTATCGCATTTAAATATACCAGTACAACAGCGGGAGCAACTACTTGGGAAGTTGACGATATTATAATAAGAGAAAACTAATTTTAAAAATTAAGAAATGAAAAAACACATAATTATTATTTTTACCGTATTAAGTTTATTAATTTTAAACTCTTGCAAGCGTAAATTTGATTTGCCTCCAAAAAAAGCCGAAGTGGCAAATAGTGGTAGCATAACTATTGATTCAATATATAAACAATTTGGAGCTCACTACTCATTATCGCCAACAAAACTTTTTAAGTTCAATACAGACGTTACCTTAACTTGTACTGTAACTGCCGATGAAGTAAGTGGTAATCTTTACAAAACGGTTTATGTAAAGGACGAAACTGGGACTCTTCAGCTTAAACTATTAAATGCAGGTGGTCTTTATGTTGGCGACCAAATTCGTGTAAATTTAAATGGTGTTATTCTTGACGATTATGGCAAGATGATTCAATTAGATTCACTTGACATTGAAAAAAAGGTAACCAAAATAAATTCTGGTAATGTGGTTACGCCTATTAAAACTACTTATAATGAACTCAATAAACTTATGCAATATGGGCCTTTGTTCAGCTATAGTGTAAGTATTTTACAAGGTGCTTTGATTACACTAGATTCCGTTGAATTTGATGTGGGTAGTAAAAATTTCCCTTATGCAGATAAGGTAAACCTTTCAAGCATAGATAGAGACTTAGTTACACCTAACAATAAGTTCATTGTAGTCCGCTCTTCTGGCTACTCTAATTTTGCAAATAGTTTAATACCGAACGGTAAAGGAAAAATAACAGCGATAGTAAGTCAATATAACGGCGCTATACAACTTATAATTAGAGATATTAAAGAGATACAATTAGCAGCTGCGCCTGCGCCTTATTTTTCAAAAAATTACGATGACATAAATTTATTAAGCGGTGGCTGGACAACTCAAAATGTTATTGGTGCAAATTATTGGACCGTTGGAACAATAAATGGTACATATGCAAACGCTTCAAATTATGTAGGTGGTTCAAATTATACTTGCGAATGTTGGCTAATTTCTCCTTCTGTAGATTTGAGTATTACTTCTAACCCTGCTTTAACATTTAAATCCGCAACAAAGTATTCTGGCCCTACGCTTCAAACCTACATTTCAACAAATTACGTCTCTGGAAGCCCTTCCTCCGCAACATGGGTAGCGCTAAACCCAACATTATCCGGTGGTAATTTTGATTGGACAAGATCTGGTTACATATCACTTAATGCCTACAAAAGCTCAAACGTTCATGTCGCATTCAAGTATACAGGAACCAACAGCGCTGGCGCTACCTGGGAAATTGATAACATTGGAATTATAGAAAATTAAACTGTTGGTTAAACAATTATCAAAAGCCATTTATTAAAAATGGCTTTTGTTTTTTTATTAAAAATAAATTTATACATTAGCCTACCTTAAATTTTTTGAAAAAATTAAAATTCATACTCATTCCTGCAAAATCAGTTCTACTAATTATAGTTTGCTTTTTTATTGTTTCTTGCAACTCATGCAGTAGTGGTAAAAATAAAGTGGGTGGCAACGAAGAAGGAATAATTGAATTTGACACCAAAGGTGTTGACGACCAACATCCTCTTTATGGACTAGCGCCGAGCTCAGCAACTCTAAAATTCAAAAAAGAAAAATTTGTTGTAGAAATGAGCACAATGGGCATGTTTAATACAACCATTATTGGCGATACCAAAGCCAAAACAGTAGCACAAACTGTTAAGTTTATGGATATAAAACAAGCCTGTATTGAAAACGAAAAAGAAGTAGAAAACGACAACAAAGACTACGAATTAAAAATTGAAGAAACAAAAGAAACAAAAAAAATTGCGGGTTTAAAATGTTACAAATTAAACGTTACAATGGCAAAAGATCCTAGCAAAAAATTTACTGCATGGTATACAAAAGACTTAGGTCTAGAAGATTGTAATTTACTTAATTCCTATTCTTCGGTAAAAGGTGTTTTAATGGATTACCGGGTTAAAAAAATGGGTCTAGAAATGCACTTTGTTGCCAAATCTTATAAAAATTCTGAAGTACCAGATAATACTTTTGAGGTTCCTGCCTCAATGAAAATAGTGAGTAAGGAAGAAATGGCCAAGTTTTTCGCCAACCTTCAATAAAAAAATCCCTCTTATCACTTTATGTAATTTTAACATGCATTTATTTTTAATTTGGTATTATATTTGATTATTAAAACAAACAATATAAAAAATCATATAATGAAAAAATTAATTACATCGGCTGCATTACTTCTAATAACAGGTTTTGCTTTTGGACAAGATGATTTAACGGTAAAAATGACAGTGAAGGTAGACGGCTTACCTCCAGAATATGCTGCTATGGGCGAAAGTGAAATGGTTTCGTATACCAAAGGGGATAAAAGCAAAGAGGAAACTACCAGTATGATGGGTAGTTCAGTTACCTTTAATGATGGTAAATTAACTACTGTTTTAATGGAACAAATGGGTGAAAAAACCGGCTGGACTGCTACTAAAGAAGAATTAGAAGCCTCTAATACGAAAGAAAAAAGCACTGAGAAGCCAAAAATTGAATACTTAACTGATAAAAAAACAATTGCTGGTTATGAGTGCACAAAAGCAATTATAACAATGGTTGGAAAAGATAAGAAAGAAACAAAAGCCACTGTTTGGTTTACTGAAAAATTAAAAATGAATGAAAGTAAAACCAAAAATCGTCGCGGTCCAAATATGAATTTTGGCGATTTAAAAGGGCGCCCTTTAGAGGTAGAAACATCGATGACCCAACAAGGTATGGAACTAAAAATATTTGTAACTGCTACCGAAGTAAGTACAGCTAAAATTGATGACTCTGTGTTTAAGGCTGATGTTAGTGGTTATAAAATGATGACCTATAAAGAAATGCAAGAAAAAATGAAAGCCATGGAAGGTGGTAAATAGTTTTTTCTACTAATTTAAATAAGGCTCGCTAATAATAGTGAGCCTTTTATTTTCCTGTACTGCCAAAGCCACCAGCCCCACGGTTACTTTCTTCCAACACGTCTACTTTCTCCCACTCAATTTGTTCGTGTTTAGCCACTATCATTTGGGCTATGCGCTCTCCATCATTTACCACAAAATCTTCGTTGCTTAAATTAACCAACAACACCTTTATTTCTCCTCTGTAATCCGCATCAATTGTGCCTGGGGAGTTGAGAACCGTTATACCGCTTTTAAAAGCCAAACCGCTTCTCGGGCGAATTTGCGCTTCAAAACCTGCGGGTAGTTCAATAAATAATCCTGTATTAATTAACTGACGTTGAAGTGGTTTTAAAACAATTGCTTCATTTATATTTGCTTTTAAATCAAGTCCCGCCGCAAGCGCCGTAGCGTAATGCGGTAATGGATGCTTAGATTTATTTATTACCTTCAGTGTTAACATTTGCGTTTAATTTTTTCAGATTATTAATTTCCAATATATAAACCACAAATGCAAAAAATAGAACTAACATATTATTCAATATTAGCCTTATAATAGTTGAATCTATTAACGAAAACAATAACGAAATTAAAAACAACAAGCCCGTCAAAACACAATAAACAGTAATTGCTCTTAAATTATACTTTATAGGAAAATACTTTTGCCCTAATAAATATGATAATACCATCATGCTAGCATAAGCTGCCAGTGTTGCCCAAGCGCATGCCACATAAGAATAGTTAGGAACAAAAACCACATTTATAATTATTGTAATTGCTGCACCAAACAGAGCGATAATGGCACCAAATTTAGTCTGTCCGCTTAGTTTGTACCAAATACTTAGGTTATACGAAATCCCTAAACATAAATTCGCTATTAATAAAATTGGCACCACTTTTAAACCGCTTCGGTAATTACTCCCTATAAAGGCTTGTATCCAACCAATATTAAGCTGGGTGGCTAAGAATAAAAACAAACAAAAAATAATAAAATATTTCATTACTACTGCATACATTTTTTTAGAGTCCTTTTCTTTGGCTTTTCCAAAAAAGAAAGGCTCTGCCGCAAACCGAAAAGCTTGAATAAAAATGGTCATTAAAATCGCTATTTTATAACAAGCTCCATAAATACCTTGCGCCGTCTGGGCTTCGGCCTTATTTACCATTAATTTTTTTAAAATAATCCTGTCTAACGTTTCATTTACCATACCCGCTAAACCCAATATAATAAGGGGCCAGGCATAGGTCAACATTTTTTTAAGCAATTCAATATCTATCTTTAAAGTTAAGGCTGTAAATTGTTTACTCAATAATAATAACGTTATACAGTTTGCGATTAAATTCGCCAAAAACGCATAGCCTATCCCAATACTTGGATTGTATAGAGTGGCAAAAAAATTATCTTCACTGTTATCGTATGCTTTTTTGCACACTACAACAAAGAACAAAGTAATTAAAACAAAAATAATCACATTTGATAACTTTAAAAGTGTAAATTTTAATGCTTTGTTTTCGGTACGCATTCTCGCAAATGGAATTACGCACACCGCATCTGTGGCTATTATTAATACACTCCAAACAATAAATTGGGGTAAATAGGTTGAGTTAGGCGTAGAAAGCATGTTAGCAATTGGAACAGAAACTGCCAATAATATAACTCCCAAAATAAACGAAGAGGTAACTAAAGAGAGTAGGGCAGTATTAAAAACTTTTTGTTTATCTTCCAATTTCGAATTAAAATTAAAAAATGTAGTTTCCATACCATAGGTAAAAATTACATTTAGAAAAGAAATATAGGCGTATAACTCACTGTTTATACCATATTCAGCCGGTAAAAACTGACGGGTTAAAATTGGGGTTAAAAAGTAATTTAAAAAACGGGGCAAGATTGTTCCCAGACCATAAATTACAGTTTGACCGGCTAATTTTTTTAATGGGTTAGACACAATTTTATTTCTACCAAATAACTGCTTTCAAATATAAACCACATAGTTACATAGGTTGCATAGCTTTTTTCTTAAAAAAATAACCTTAGTTGGTTGAAGCCTGGCTTCAACACTATGTTTACTTATATATTTCAACTATACTATTAAAAACTATGTGCCTATGTGGTTAATTTTATTTTAAAAACTTCACTATTAAAATTAAATATTTTTGTTTTCGCAATTCTTATCTACAAAAATACTTTTTAACCCTTTTGGTTTAATAACGTATCTTTGTAAATCAGAGCAATGTGGGTATTATTAACAACTCTTAACGCCAAATACATACATCTTAACCTGGCAATTAGGTTATTGTATGAATTATATAAGAAAAGCCACGCGCTTTTTTTAAAAGAATTTACTATAAAAGAAGATAAGGATGCCATTGCCAATTATTGTAAAGATTACACCGTTGTAGCCTTCAGTTGTTATATTTGGAATATTACACAAACCTTGGAAGTATGTAAACTTATTAAAATTAAAAATCCGGAAACAAAAATTTTATTAGGCGGGCCCGAAGTAAGTTACGAGTGGCAAGGCGTTATAAGCCTGGAACATGTTGATTTTATTATTATCGGTGAAGGAGAGATTCCGTTTGAACAATTTCTGAACAATTATCCTCACAATTTGCAAACCGTTAGTAATTTGGTACGAAAAGAAAACGGCCACATAATTCACAACCAAAAAGCCGAAACCTTTGATTTAATTAACTACAAGGATATTAATCCTTATATTAATGATCCACCCGAAGAACTGAACAACAAAGTGTGTTACATCGAGACATCCCGTGGTTGCCCGTATAAATGCGAGTTTTGCCTTGCCAGTTTGGATAATAAGGTACGTTATTTGCCCAACGACACAATAAAACAACATTTATTGTATTTGATGCAAAATGGCAGAACCATTAAGTTTTTAGACCGCACATTTAATATTAAAAAAGATTTTACGCTCGATGTTTTTAAATTTATACTGGAACATCACCGTCCTGAAAATGTGTTTCAATTTGAAATTACAGCCGATATTTTACATCCTGATATCATTAATTTTATCAACGAACATGTGCCAAAAGGCTTGTTCCGTTTTGAAATTGGCATACAAACTGTTAATCAAAAAGCCAATTTAGAAGTAAGCCGTAAACAGAATTTTGAAAAGACAAAAAACATTGTTTTATCCCTGAATCAAAAGGTAGAAATGCATTTGGATTTAATTGTTGGTCTGCCATTAGATTACTGGGAAGATATTAAATACAGTATTGAAGAAGTCTTTAAACTTTATCCACCAGAAATGCAATTGGGCTTTTTAAAGTTTTTAAAAGGCACACCAATGCGCGATAAGGCTCAGCACGGCTTTGTATTCGATCCAAATCCACCATATCAATTAATAGAAAGCAAGTATTTAAGCAAACCAGAGCTGGCCGACATTGTAAAACTAGAGAATGCTTTAGAAATTTATTGGAACAATAAGCGGGGTACTAATCTTTTAAAATATGCTTCCACGCGCTATAGTATTTTTGAGTTTTTGTTAGAATTAGGTAAATACTTTGGCACAGTAAGAGATTACCATAAATACAGCTTAGATGATGTTTACACCATTGCCAAATCGTTTGTGGAGAAGAATTACCCAAACAACACTATTTTAACACAATTAATTGCCATCGATTACTATATCCATCACAAAGTAAAACCAAAACCATTAATATTAGAGGACTTAGAACGCACCCAAAAAATTAAATTAATTAAAGAACTAAAATTAAACCACCACAAATACCGCTTTGTAATTTTACCTTTAACATTTAATTATGACATTTTTGAGCAAGAAAACAGAATTGTTAATGAACATTATATGTTAATTATTCAATATAATGGTACCGAAAAGGCTAAAATTATACCACAAACTGTTCTTTTAGAAGAAAATTAAAAATATTTGTGAATTTTTTATGGAATTTGAGTGTAACTTTAATCTAAATTAAAATTATAGTAACGTAAAACTTCATCTCATGAAAAAAATTACTTTTTTAGTTTCTCTTACAATTTCTTCGTTTTTAATAAACGCACAAGAAAATTCAAATTTTAAAGTGTATAAACCTCAGCCAAATGGCGCTTATACCTTACAACAAATGTTGCAAAACCTAGTTGGTGATGGTGTTGTTTTAAAAAACTTTAGTGTTTCCAAAACCTGGAGCGATGAAGCTTTCGGTTATTTTGAAGATAAAAAATCGCGCTTAGGCATGAGCAAGGGGTTAATTATGACAACCGGTGGCATTACTGGTTTGTGCGGATCAAATACAAAACCAAACATGAGTAATTACACGCACGCCACGGCAGAAAGGGGCGGTTCTATTCCTAACCAACAAACCATCTCAAGTCCTGATTTAGAAAAATATTTAGGTAAAAATCAAAAAACGTTTGACGCGGTTGTAATTGAAATGGATATTGTACCCACTGCAGATACCTTAAATTTTAACTATGTGTTTGGTAGCGAAGAATACGATGAGTTTGTAGGAACAGCTTACAACGATGTGTTTGCATTTTTTATTTCGGGCAAAGGCGTTGAGGGTCAAGTGAATTTAGCAGTTGTTCCTAATACAAATCATCCAGTGAGTGTTAATAGCATTAATAATGGTAGTACGTATAACAGACAATCTTCAAACCCAACGTATTATGTAAGTAATATTGACGGGCATTTAGGCATTGAATATGATGGCTTGACCAAACTAATGGAAATTAAAAAAGCGGTTACGCCCTACGAAACTTATCATCTGAAGTTAGCCATTGCTGATGTGAGTGATAATTCATACGACAGTGGTGTTTTAATTGAAGGCCACAGCATTGTGAGTTACGAAAAAAGTTATAGCGTGCTTTATGGTAAAAGTGAAACAACCATAAGCGAGCCTTATAAAAACTTATTAAACGCTTTGGTAAAAGAATATAAAACAAAAACCAACAGCAACATCAGCATTACTGGTCATACTGACAGCGAAGGCGAATTAGATTTTAACAAAGAATTGAGTTGCCAACGTGCTAACGAGGTAAAAAACTATTTATTAAATAAAGGTATACCTGAAAATCGTTTAATTGTTGATTGCAAAGGAGAAACAATGCCTGAGTATGCCAACAATACTGATGAGGGCAAACACATGAACCGCAGAGTAGAATTAAAACTCTTAGGAAATGATTCTAAATATGTTTCCGACAAAAAAAACGAAAACATTACTGCTGATGCAAAATCTGCTTTAATAAATAATGTACCAAACCCCTTTACTGAATATACAGTGATTAACGCCACAATATTAGATAATGTCAAGCAAGCACAATTATACGTAACCGATTTAAGTGGAAAACATATTAAAACAATTTATATGTTAGAACGTGGTAATACAAGTGTGAATTTCAGCTCACAAAATTTAACTAACGGTATTTACGTTGTTACTTTAACCTGTGATGGCATAAGTTGTGGCGCAATTAAAATGATTGTTGAGAAGTAATATACGTTTATTCAATGTCATTCCGAAGTATGAGGAATCTATTAAAATAGATCCTTCGTTCCTCAGGATGACATTTTTGTTTTTTGAAAGAAGTACTTTTCTAAAAGTTATTTTGTTTCTACCTCAAAACCCTTCTTTTTCCAGTCGTCAAAACCTTTTTCAAGATTTATTACTTTTGAAAAACCCTTTTTTTGCATAAGTTCGGCGCATTCTTCACTGCGTCCGCCACCTGCACAATATATTAAGTAAGTTTTTTTCTTGTCCAATTTATCAATCTGCTCTTCTGCATTTTTTGCAAAATAATCTATTTCAATCGCTCCTTTAATTTTTCCTTTTTTGGAAATCTCATCTGGGGTGCGCAAATCAATTAAGATAGACTTTTTTTCATCGATATGCTTTTTAAAATCTTGTGCGTTAACATTATTAACGATTGCCTCACCGGTTGAAACGGTTTGAGCATCGGAATTTTTTAAAAAAAAGATTAAAAGTAATAAGGCTATTTTTTTCATATATTATTGTTTAACGTTGCGTTAAGAAAAACTCACAACTAAAGCTTGCTGTCCTTCCGTCGGCTCCAATATAGGGCTTACTTCTTGAAAGAAGGGTCATTTTTTTATTTCGTAATTCTGTTATTTCATATATAATTTCAGTTCCTAATTTATTAAATAAATTATCTCTTGTGTATCCTTTACTTACCGATTCTATTTTTAAAACTATGCTCTCCTTGTTTTTTGTTTCTCCCACCCCTCCTAAAAAATTCCATTTTCCCGAAGCCTCCAAAATAGATCCATTAAAATTTTCATTAAAATTAAACGTACCGTCTTTTTTAAAAGTTATATAAAACGAATAATTGGCAATATATATAATGCCAATGTTACCAGCTTCTGTTTCGTTTATTTGAGCCTTTGTACCATCCATTTTAATATCCTGATTGAAGGGAGGATTTACATGATCGTCAATTGTTATTCCTGCATTACCAGTTTTCATAATCCATTCACCTGCTACTCTAGACTTTCTGGTTCTTAACGAAATGGCAGGATCGTTATCTCCTTTTTTGCATCCAAAAAATACATGTGTAATTATTAAAAGTGAGAATAAATTTAAAATAAAACGTTTCATGTCTTTGTTAGATGGTTATATTACTTATTTAATTTCTTTAGTTCACACATATAAAAACCATCATATCCTTGTGAAGGTAAAATAGTTTTATCGCTTACAAAGATAAAATTTGGATTTAATTCCAGAAATTTTTCTACTTGATTCTTATTTTCAGAAGGTAAAATGCTACATGTGCTATAGACTAAGCTACCGCCCGGCTTCAACATTGTGCTGTAGTCAGAAAGGATTTTTTGTTGTAATTCCTTTGTTCGTTCTATTGTCTCAAAATTCAGTTTCCATTTAGCATCCGGATTTCTTTTAATAACGCCCAAGCCACTACAAGGCACATCCAGTAGTATTTTATCTGCCTTTCCTTCGAGGCGTTTAATGGTTTTATTGTCTTCAATTAATCGTGTTTCAATATTAAAAGCACCTGCACGTTTGGCTCGTTTTTTCAATTCTTCCAGTTTCCATTCCTCTACATCCATACTAATTATTTTGCCCTTATTTTGCATCAAAGCGGCGAGTTGTAAACTCTTTCCTCCTGCACCCGCACACGCATCAATTACTAATTCGTTTGGTTTTGGGTTAACAAATTCACCAATTTCTTGTGAACCGGCATCTTGAACCTCAAACCATCCTTCGCCAAAATGTCTATTTTTAAACACATTCTCACGTTTAACAAGTCGAAAGGCGTTAGGTACACTTTTTATTTCCAGAGTTTCAATTTTTTCAGTTAAAAACGCTTCTTTTAGTTTTTCGGGTGTTGTTTTAAGTGTATTAACCCGTAGCACAACTTCTGCCTGTTGATTCATTGCAATCGCTTCTTTTTCCCAACTCTCTCTTCCTAGTTCACTTTCACCCAAACGCCACAACCAATCGGGATAAGATTCGTAAACAGGCAATTGTGCTTTAAACCTTTCTTTTTGTTTCAATATGAAGTCGGGATCAACGTGCTGAAACTCCTGCCAGTTAGGCAATTCTATTTTTTTAATAATTAACCAAACGGCCGTAATAAACCAAAAGTTTTTAGGAGATTGGGCAAGCTCTGCATAAAGTCTGTAATTACGTACAATGTCATAAACCGCTTCAGCCACAAATCTACGGTCTCTGCTACCCCATTGTGGATTTTGTTTAAATAATTTTTCTAAAGATTTATCGGCATATTTATTTTTCAAGAAAATATCTGATAAGGTCTCTGCTATAGAATTAACAAGGTTTTTGTATAGTTTCATTTAAATACGAAATTACACAAATTTTACAGAAATAATTTTGTACGAATCATATTATTGAAACGTACTATTTAACAACCTGCATAAAGCCTTTTAATGTTCGCTTTTTAATGCCACTAACTCTTGGTTCAAACACATCGCAGATATAAAAGAATGTACCCTCACTTACTAACTGATTACTCAAAATACTAACTCCGTCCCATTTAAAATATGGATCTGTGGTTTTAAATACCAAATTACCCCACCTATCGAACAACACTAAATCAATTTCCTTTATTTGACGAACCCTAACTGCTTTATAAAAATCATTCACTCCATCTCCATTTAGCGTAATAATATTCGGCAATTCAAATATCGGACAGTTGTCTAAACAAAAATCAACACTTTTAGCACTAGCGTTATCGCTTGAATCAACGGCCTGAACGGCATAACATCCTGCTATTAATTCTACAGCATCTGGCACATATAATGCGGGTGCGGTAGCGTTAAACGTGGCTATCAAATTATATACACCTTCCTCAGTAGGTTTGTAATAAAGTAAATATTTTACAACATCATCACTACCATTACAAACAGTTTTGACATTTGTCCAGCTCACCTGCACTTGCCCCGTAAGACAATCGGCCGTGATGTTAACTGTTGGAGTGCAAGGAGGAGTTAAATCAACAGCAGTAGCACAAGTTTCTTGAGAATTATTTAATAACGGTTTTGGAATTGTGACATCTGAATACTGTCCTTCGCTCAAAATCTTATAGCAATATGTGCTGCGGTTTACTACATTTATAGAATCAACATAGTTAGTGAGAGTGGTGGTACCTATCGCAGAATATGTGGAAGTAGAACCTGGGTCTTTTCTAAAAACTGTGTATTTATAATTACTCCATGGTGTATTTGAATTCCATTTTAAAATTACTTTTCTGTCGGCCGGTGTAGCTTCTAAAAATACAGAATTTGCTCGCTGCGAGGATCCTATTGTAACGGTTCCAGCAATAAATTCAACTAAATAATCCTTATTTATATCTGTAGTGTTAATGTTTCCATGAATATATTCTGTTTCTAATAAATAAAAGCTTGGTTTCGTAGAGTTAAATACAGTTGTATAAGTTCCTGTTGTGCCTGAACGGTATTTTAAATTAAACTGATAAGGGCCAGGGAAAGCAATTGTATCAAAATTGCCCGTATTTGTGTATGGTTTGTGCCATCTTACATATACTGAACCCGTATTTACAGAGGTAGTTAAAACATCAACGTTTAATAAAATCGGTACATCCTTTTTCAATTGAGCACAAACCTGCGAACTTGCAAAACTTATTGAACCATCATAATAAAGAGCAACAACAAGGTAGCTGTAATCTTGTCCAACCACCAGCCCGTTGCCATTGTTATTATCAATAAATTGATTAATAATTGATGATGTTACACCAATAGAATCATAACCTAATGATTTTGGCACACCAGTTTGACAAGGTGAAAATGTTATAGCCGAACAATCTGCCTTTCTATAAATTACATAATTTACCAATGGGTTATTGGTTGGGCTGCAAGTTGACAATTGCCAAGATAATTTGATGGTTGATCCAATTGGTGTAGCACTAACATTTTTTACAGCAGGAGGAACAACTTTAATATTATACGTTGCAAAATTTACCAGTTTATTTGGACTGCCGCTATCTTCTGCTTTAAAAACTGTTGCATAAGGCTGTATGGCAATGTGCGAACAACTTGTTTGCCAAACAAAATCTAAAGTTACCGTAGTGTTACTAGAAATACTCGTTGTTTGTGAAGGAGAGGCTATAGGTATTGGCGCAGAATAAGCTCCTGCATTTCCATAAATAGTTATTGTAGAGTTTATATCTTCAGCAATAATTTTTTTATTAATTAGGGTGCCCGCTTCAACACAGGTGTCTTGTGGCACCTTTAATGTAGGTGGCGCGGCATTAAATGGACAAGGACTAACTACAACTTGCATATCACGTAGCACATAACCAATTAATTGATAAACACCATTAGTGTTCTTCCTCCACTCCTTAACAATAAACGCAATATTATATTCACCTTGTAGTGCCGGGGAACACCATGTTAATAAACCCGTCACTGCATTAATTCCGAAATTTCCTGAGGGGAAGGAATAGCCTGGAACTGTACTTCCATCAGCACTTCTAGAGGTTGTAATTTCATAACTCAAACTATCGTGATCGCTATCATAAGCCCCTGGATTATGGTAAAAACACTGACCTAAGCACGCCTTATCAACCGGTGGATACTTAAATTCCGGTGAGCTGTTTGCCCCAGTAAAATTATTTATTACCAATAATGACTCTACGTAAAAAGATTGGTTAACCGAATTTGACATGTTTAAAACATTAGCATTCCGGTTAGGGTCTGCTGAACGGATCAAATAATTTCCTGCACCAGGAAATGTGTGAGTAATTGTATAGGTATTAACTTTAACTATATAGCCCGGGTCGTTAATAATTAATACACCGCAATAATTACAACCGCACGTTGGGCTACCGGTGCCATTTACACGAGGTGCTACGCCTGTTGTACCATCTCCAAAATCTAATGTATCAACACATCGATCAGCAATTTGATTACCATGATCGGTATATTTTGTAACAGTAATATAGTAGTTATAAACTGGAACACTTATACCACCAACAACCTGAGTGTATGGCGCTATGCGTTTATAAGATATTTCTCCTGCTCGGTTATGAGTTGCAAAACCTTGCAGGTAAATAAAAAAAAGTGCTATTAAAATTATTTTTCTCACCTAAATCTACCTTAAAGGTAGGCTATAAAACGCAATTGACAAAAGTTTAACCCTAAATATTGTAGAAAAAAATGTTAAACTGTTTTAAGAAAATTATTTAATTTGTTTATTGCTACTGCTCTGTGACTTATTTTATTTTTAATGTCGCTGCTTAATTCTGCAAAAGTTTGATTAAATCCTTCAGGAATAAATAATGGGTCGTAGCCAAATCCTTTAGCCCCTAATTGTTTTCGGGTGATTGTGCCCTTTATTTCTCCCTCAAAGTAATATGTTTTGTTTTCTAAAATAAGTGTTATAACCGAAACAAACTTTGCATTGCGGTTATTAACGTTGCTTAATTCGTATAATAATTTTTTGTTATTAGCCTCGTCATTTTTAGGAAGTCCAGCATAACGTGCGCTGTATACCCCTGGACCATTGTTTAAGGCTTCAACCTCCAATCCGCTATCATCCGCAAAAACAGCATGGTTTTCGTTTTTTCTTTTCAAAAAATCTCTTACATAGTTTGCCTTTAAAAAGGAATTTTCTTTAATTGTAATTCCCGGTTCGGGGATCTCATCTACAATTCCAATATCTCTTAACCCAATGATAGAATGGGTTTTGGGAATAAGCTCGTTGATTTCAATAATTTTATTTTTATTAGCCGAGGCAAAAACAAGTAACATAAATTTATTACTACTTCAACTACCTTAAAACACTTATTATTCCCGTTTTGGTGAACTGTTTACCGTTATATAACGTGTAATTGATTAAATAATTATAAACCCCCATTTCAATATCAACACCTTTAATTTTGCCATCCCAAGAATCAGTAAGGTTTTTAAATTTAAAAATCTCATTGCCCCAACGATCAAAAATTGTCCCACTAAAACCAGTTAAACAGGTTCCTCCAAATATTCTAAACGTATCATTAAGCCCATCGTTATTAGGAGTAAAGGTATTAGGAATATATATATCTCCTTTGCCGCACCCAGCTTCAATTATATAAAAAGTAGTATCTGAACAACCCAATGTGTCTTTTGCTAATAATGTAACAAGATAAGTACCAGGATATTCATACGTTGCCGTTGGGTTATTGCTAGAAGATATTTGCCCATTTCCAAAATCCCATAAAATAGATGTGTAACCAGAAGATGTGTTTGTAAAACTCAAACTGCCTGGATAATCAACATAATTGCTCTCAGGGTTAAGTGAAGCACTGATGTTTTGTACATTAACACTTGTAACTGTGTTAGAGCTGCACCCGCCATTACTTCCTTCAACTGAAATTAATGACGTTTTAGTTGGTGAAATTACTAATGGATTTCCAAAATAATATGAGCCGTCAACATACCAATTATAAACCGCGGCTCCAGACGCATTAAGTGTTACTGGTGTATTTGGGCAAACAGTTTTGTTTTGTGGTGTAATAGTTAAACTTGGTTTTGAATTAACCTGAACTTGAACAGTGGCTGTTGACAAACAACCATTATTATAACTACTCACAATAAAATTAGTAGTAACAGGAGGGCTAACATTGATTGAACTACCCGTTAAATTACCAGGAGTCCATGTATAATTATTTGCTCCAGAAGCAAAAAGAGTAGCATTATCACCTATACAAATAGAAGCGCCTGTGGCGTTAATAATTGGGGCGGAAGTAATCACTACTGTGGTGCTTCCGGTTAATATGCATCCCCCTGTGATTAACTGAATAGAATAGTTTGTCGTTGCGTTTGGTGCAACAGAAATTGTTGAGGTTGTTTCGCCATTACTCCATAAATAAGAAGTTGCCAAAGCACTTGTTCCAATTATGGCATTCTGACCATTACATACTGTAGCGCCCGAAACAGACACCGTACCTCCATTTGTTACAACCACGCTAGCTGTTGCAGAACTTGTACAACTTCCATTACTACCTATAACAGTATAATTTGTATTAGCAGAAGGATTAACCGAAATGGTACTGCTTACAGTGCCTAGAGGTAACCACGTATAAGATGTGGCTCCATTTGCCGTCAAAGTTGTGCTAGATCCGTTGCAAATACTAGCGCTATTTGTTAATACTAATGGAACGGTTCCAACTACAACGTTATAATTAGCTGAACTAGTGCAAGACCCATTTGCGCCTATTACTGAATAGCTAGTATTAACTAATGGATTAACAACAATTGTTGAACTTGTGTTTGCGGTTGACCATGTATAATTTGTTGCTCCTAATGCAACTAATGTTGCGCTTTGCCCCGAACACACCGTTGCGTTTGAACTTGATAATGTTGGAGTTGTATTTACAAAAACGTTTACTGTCGTAGAACCTGTACAACCTGCAAAATTTCCATTAATCGTATAGGTGGTGTTTGTTATGGGATTTACAATTGTTTGGTTAGTTAATGAGCCATTGCTCCAACTATAATTGGTGGCGGAACTTATAGCTGTTAAAGTAGCGCTCTGTCCTGAGCAAATCGTTGCATTATTAACAGCTATTGACAGGTTTGACCCAACATTTACACCAACCGTAGCTGAGCCAATACATCCATTCGTAGAACCCGACAGTGAATAAACTGTTGAGCTGACTGGTGAGACATTAAACGTAGAGCCAATGCTGTTTATTCCTAAGGGATCCCAAGTATAAGTTGTAGCTCCTAATCCTACCAAAGACGCTGTTTGTCCGGTACAAATTGAAACACTAGTTGCGCTTACCGTTGGATTTGGTGTAACAAAAACACTTGCGGTGGCCGTGGCGGTGCAACCTCCTGAGCTTCCTGTTAAAGAATAAGCAGTTGTGGTGTTAGGATTCATGGTGTTACTAGTTGCTGTAGATCCATCAAACCATAAATAACTCGATGCCCCACTAACACTAATCGTTGCTGTTTGACCAATACAAATGCTAGCATTATTAATTGCTAAAGTTGGGTTCGGTAAAACGGTTACTGTTGATGTATTTGAAGCATTACAACCTGCTCCAAGTGTTGCGTTTACAGTATAAACAGTAGTTGTTAATGGGTTTACATTTATTGTTTGAATATTTTGCGTTGTACTCCAAGTATAAGATGCAGCGGCTCCTGCTGTAAGAGTAGCTGTCTGTCCACTGCAAATAGTTGGCGAATTAACCGAAATGCCTCCACTACTATTAACTGTTACTGTTGCATTAGTTGTAGCTGAACACGTACCGCTTGCGCCTATAACAGTATATATGGTAGTTGCAATTGGAGCTGGGTTTATAGTTGCGCTTGTTGATCCAGTGTTCCAAGTATAAGTGGTTGCTCCAGAGGCAACAAGGGTGGCTGTTAGTCCAGTGCAAATTGTTTGTGATGTAGCTGATAAATTAATATTATTTATTGTTACAGTAGCTGTGGCTGTTGAAGAGCAGGTTCCTACGGAACCAGTAACTGTGTATACCGTTGTCGCCAAAGGGGAAGGATTTATCGTAGCACTATTTGATCCTGTATTCCAAGTATAGGTTGTTGCTCCGGAAGCAGAAATAGTTGCAGTTTGCCCACTACATATTGTTGACGAATTGGTGCTTATTAACCCGGCAGAATTAACTGTTACAGATGCCGTTGAAGATGTTGAACATGTTCCGATAGAGCCATTAACCGTATAAACTGTTGTTGCTATTGGAGTAGGATTTATGGTGGCACTATTTGATCCTGTATTCCAAGTATAAGTAGTTGCTCCAGATGCGACTAATGTTGCCGTTTGTCCTCCACAAATTGTAGCTGAGTTTACAATAATTGGGGTTGGTGCATTTACTGTTACTGTAGCTGTTGTAGAACTTGAACAAGTACCATTGGCACCAATAACAGAATATACTGTTGTTGCTATTGGAGCTGGATTTATGGTGGCACTATTTGATCCTGTATTCCAAGTATAAGTAGTTGCTCCAGAAACACTAATGGTAGAAGTTTGACCGCTACAAATTGTTTGTGAAGTTGTAGTAAGGGTCGGTCCATTTGTAACAGTTATTACAACGGGGTCCCTGTAAATTCCGCTAGGACAGAAGCCCGCCCAAACCGTATACGTTCCAACAGCAGTAAAAACAGATGTGGTGAAAGCACTACCTGTTCCAAGAAGCGTGCCTCCCGCCAAATTAGTATACCAGCCAATTGTAGATGGCGGACCCGTGGTGGTTGCGGTTAAAATAGTTGAATTATTAATGCAGATTGTAACATCTGGACTTGCTGTTATTGTTGGAACTGTTTGAAGTGTAGCCGTTACTTTTCCTGCTCCACCAATAGTTGCACCGTTTGCTGGAAAACTATTCGTAGCAGGATTGTTATCTATTTGACAATTTTCTGTGCCGGACAGATATTGAACGGTTCCATTAACACCACCATTTACATTTGTAGTAATAGCTGCTGCAGTCGTTCCAATATAACCACCGCCACCACCACCACCTGGCCCATAGGCTGCTGCTGTAGAAGCGAAACCACCATTTTTCATTTGTTGATTACCTCCATCTCCGCCTTTTGCAGAAACACTAATTAAATTTATTAAACCAATTGAATTGATAACTATTGCGCCACCACCGCCACCGCCACCGGCTCCATCTCTTCCACTAATATTAAGGCCTGGAGCAGGTGTTAACGAATTAAAACCATTCTGTCCATCCGCTAAAATCTGACCTGCGCCTGATATTGCACCGTAACTAATAATATTTATGATACCACCACCATTTCCTCCGGCACCGCCGAAAGCATCGTTTTCGTCAGCAGCTCCACCGCCACCACCACAAAATAACCTTCCTGTGTTGTAATTAAGCGGGCGACCTCCTAATCCACCTTGGACTCTTCTGTTGTCTCCAGTCCAAGTAGCTAAACCAGGGGCATTTGTTCTTGGATTTAAACTCGAATTTGAGTATGAATATCCACCACGTCCGCCTCCCGAAGAGGTTGAGCCTGCAAATCCGGGAGATTCTAAATTCCAGGCTGTAATATAACCTGCTACAGAAATATCTGGATTGCCCGTACCTGTGTATAATGCTGTGTCTCCTGCATTTGCTCCACCACCACCACCAGCATTGTTTCCATTTCCACCGCCGCCTGCATTTGCAACCGCCCCTTTGCAATAAGGACCATTAAAATTAGCAAGATAAGTGGCTACATCGCCTGCAATTCCTTCCCCTTTGTAACCGCCTTCGTTTACATTGTTATTTGCAAAAGATCCGCCACCAAAAACGCTACCGGCTGTTTTACCAATAACTATACCGCCCCTGAATCCAAGCGCACTTGCATCTATTTTTCCACCTGCATTAATAGTGGTATTTCCGTCTACTTCTATAGCAATAACCCCACCAGTGGTGCCATTCCACGCTGGACATGTAATAATACCTGTTGCAGAAATAGTTAAAGAAGTATAACGAGGAACTTTAATCACTTGTACTTTTCCAGATGCCGTATAATTATTTTTTAAAGGGCAATCTATTGTTATTACATTACCAGCTATTGAGGAAATTTGAGCATATTCATTATTACCTGCATTGTTATAATTTGTAATTTTTCCAAACGCCGGATTGTAAGGCTCTGCGCTATTAGGATTGCCAAAAGGATTAATAAAACAGTTAACACTAGCACCACGCATTTGAATGATGTAAACTAAATCTCCAACGGCATAACCTGCACTGCTGGCTACATTAATGGTGGTGTTTCCAACAAAGGCATCTGATGATAATGCGGTATAAGCATTTACAATAGTGCTTGCCACAATATTTCCAACTCCGTTTTTGCCCTTTTGCGCAAAAACAAAAAAATGAGTAAAAATTAAAAAAATTATAACACTCGATTTTTTCATAAAGAGCTCTAATTTAAGTATTTAGATTTTAGAAATCTAATTTTTAACTTGCTAAAACAACCGTTTGGCTCATTATAAGACCGCTTTTAAAAAAAATAGGGATATTTACCTGATTTTATACATTTTTTTGATGACTGTAATTGATTTAAAAGAGTTTGAGCATTTTTTTAAAAGTGATATTTTAAAAAAAGGATTACAAATTTTTAAAAATGATAAAATTATCTTACTTGACAAAAATCATAATAACGTTTATAGTTTTTCTGTAGAAACAACTAAATTATTTGAAATTTCATTACTTAAAAAGGGGAGAAAAATTTTGAATTGCAATTGCAATTGTAATTCAAAAAAAAGTGTTTGTGAACATATTTGTTCCGTACTTTTTTATTTAGAAAAATCTTCTTTAGATCTTAGTCTGAAAAAACAAAATTTTCAAAAAAAATATTCCACAAAAAGTCCTTACATTAAACTAAGACTTGAGATAAAAAAAGTTTTACAAGATTATTATAATTTAAAAAATTTATCCATAAAAAATAATAATGAAATTGTTGGTTACATCTCAAAAATTGAAAATGAAATAACGTATTCTAAACATGATGAATTGATTTTCTTACATCTCGCTATTGTAAGTGAGTTGCCAAAATTGTTCTCAATCAAATTAATTTCTGCAAAGACTAGTTTTTTAAATTTAATTGTAAATTCTATTCGCTTTATTGAAAACTATTACTCAAACCCTTTAAAATTAAGCGAATTAGATAGTCTCTATCAAACGTGTTTACAAATTTTTAAAAATAGCCGCTATTTAAAAATTGATTATTTTAATGGTATCCTAAAAAAAGCTATTTCATTTATTCATGATAAACAAAAAATTTCTGAGTTAAAAACCTACATTTTTAAAATAAAAAAGCGTCCTTCCGATAATTTATTTTCGTTGGATGAAACAGAAATTTTAAAAGATTATATTCTTTTAAAAGAGGATTTTCTTGCCAACGTTTTCCTAACAAAAAATTTAGATAGATTAAAAATTGAATATGTAATAGCGTGCTTTGAATTTAAAATTAATACAACAACTAAATCAATCGCGTTTAAAGAATTAAATTCTTTTTACAAGATTATAAAACAAAAATATGATGAACGAATTGTTCATTTTTTACAATATGTTTTAATGGTTTCAAAAAAATATAATAATCGAAAACTTGAAATAAAGTGTATTTGCGATTTATTAATTTTTGATATTGAAATTAAGGATGAATTAATAAATCGTTTAAAAGAACTCGTTGAAAACAATAAAATTGAATTTTATATTACTCCTATCATTTCTGAACTAAAAACCAAACAAACATATTTCGCACATCTAAAAATAATAACACTACTAAACCATTTTAACCGATTTGACGATATAGTTTCGGAATTAAAAAATTTAGGAAATCAGTTTCAGTTGCTTCATTTAATTGCATTAAAGAATCTACCTAAGTATTCAATTGATTTTTTAGACTACTATCTTATTCACTTAAGAAGTGCTATTCAGAACACAAGCTATGACTACCGTAAAGAACAAATTTTTAAATCTGCACAAAAATATATTGACAAATTACCCATAAATGCACGAAACTACCTTCTAGATAAAATTTTATCTTACTTTAATAATTCACAACCCATTTATAAGCTTATTAAAGAATCTTATAGTTAAATATCAATTTTTTCCAATCTAAGTTGGTGTCTACCTCCCTCAAATTGTTCTGTTAAAAAAACATCAATACATTTTTGAGCTTCATTTAAACCGATGTATCTAGCAGGTAAAACTAAAATATTAGCATCATTATGTTGACGGGCTAGTTTTGCAATTTCTTCCATCCAACATAATGCTGAACGAATACCTTTATGTTTATTGGCACTCATATTAATTCCATTACCACTGCCACATAATAATATACCAAAATTTACTTCGTTATTTATTACAGAATTTGCAACAGCGTGGCCATAATCCGGATAATCTGCTCTTTCAGAACTAAAACAACCTTTATCTATAACTTCAATTTGTTTATTTTTTAAATAATCTAATAATTGCATTTTTAATTCAAAACCAGCGTGATCTGATCCAATAGCTATTTTCATAACATAATTTTAAAATTTAAATAAAAATACATATTAATGTTTAAAACTAGTAATCAACGTTAATTAACACTCATAAACTAACTCATTGAAAATTAAGCTCCATTATTTATAGTAATGAACAATTTTTATGTTAGTATTAATTTTTAATGTTAATATAATTATAGTATTATTTTAAGCTAATGTTATCAAATATTTTCCATTATGAGTTTTAATGTTAATTGCAAGTAAACTTATTATTAAAAGTTAAAATTTATGAATAGAAAATTTACATTACTAACAAACAAAATATAGCTAAAGTTATTAAGACTAATAACTTATAACAGATGTTAATTATTACAACATCTGCTAATAATCAAGTACTTAATTTTGTAAATTTGTGTATTAGTTGTTAATAGCAATTTATAAGTTAAATAAACAAACATTAACTATTTATTAATTAACAGTATTAACAGCCTATATATATTATTACATAATTTAATTTTTAAAAAAAGAATATATGTTATTAGAAAAAGGTTACTTAGAAATAGAACTAGATTCAGCACTTGATTTATTAAAAGAAATCAATTATCTTAAAAAAGAAAAGAATGCTGTTATCCTTGCGCATTATTACCAAAACCCTGATATTCAAGATATTGCCGACTATATTGGCGATAGTTTAGGGCTTGCGCAACAAGCCGAAAAAACAAGTGCAGATATCATTTTATTTGCAGGTGTTCATTTTATGGCTGAAACAGCAAAAATTTTAAATCCAACTAAAAAAGTATTAATTCCCGATTTAAAGGCGGGTTGCAGTTTAGCAGATAGTTGTCCACCACAAAAATTTAGCGATTTTAAGGCACAACACCCAAATCATATTGTTTTAACCTACATAAACTGTACTGCAGAAATTAAAGCGCTTTCAGATGTAATTGTAACAAGTACAAATGCCGTTCAAATTGTAGAATCTTTTCCAAAAGACCAACCAATTATTTTTGCCCCGGATAAAAATTTAGGAGCTTACATAAATAAGAAAACAGGACGGAATATGATTTTATGGGATGGGGCCTGTATGGTTCATGAAATTTTTAGTTTAGAAAAATTAATAAAATTAAAAGTTCAAAACCCTAATGCTAAAATTATTGCACATCCAGAATGTGAGGCAGCTTTACTAGAAAATGCTGATTTTATTGGGAGTACAACAGCGTTATTAAATTATTCAAAAAAAGATGAAAACGGTAATGAATTTATTGTGGTAACTGAAACTGGTATTATACATCAAATGCAAAAAGCTAGCCCTAATAAAACCTTTATACCTGCTCCACCAAATAATAACTGTGCGTGTAATGATTGTCCTTATATGAAATTGAATACGATAGAAAAAATTTACGTGGCACTAAAACATGAGCAACCTGAACTATTAATGAATGAAGATTTAATAAAAAAAGCTAAATTACCTATTCAAAAGATGCTTGAATTGTCAGCTAAATTTGGCTTATAAATTATTTGTACCTTAGAATATTATTAAGTGAAAAAAATAAGTTTTATAATTTTGTACTTTGTAATTGTAAATCAATTGCAATCCCAAACTAACAATCCAAACGGTTACAATAAATTTTTGTACGAAAATGGTGTAGTAAGTAGCGAAGGAACCATGCGTAATGGAAAACCTGATGGTTATTGGAAAAACTACTATAAAACAGGAAAACTAAAAATAGAGGGTAATCGTAAAAATTTTCAATTAGATAGTATCTGGAAATTTTACGATGAAAAAGGTCGTATTCAAAAATCTGTAAATTATAAAGAAGGTAAAAAAAATGGGTTATTGATTCAATACGATACTTCTCAAAAAATTGTAAGCACCGAAACCTATTCTAATGATATAGTAGAAGGAATAAAACGTAATTTTTATAAATCAGGTAAAACAAAAAGTGTAATTCCTTTTGTAAAAGGGAAACAAGATGGAACAGCTTATGAGTACAGTGAAGATTCATTAATTACTAGCATTATAGTTTATAAAGGTGGTATATTACAAAGCTTTGAAAAAATAAACCAACGCGATGCTACTAATAAAAAGCAAGGTATTTGGAAAGAATTTTACGATAATCTCGAAGTTAAAAAGGAACAAAAGTTTAACGACGATAGTTTGGATGGTTATGTAAAAGAGTTTGATAAAAAGGGTAATTTATTATCTACCAAAAAATTTAGTAATGGGAAGCGTATTCTAAAAGCACCAGAAATAGCTAATGTTGAGGTTTATAAAGAAGTGTATGAAGATGGTACATTAAAATACGAAGGAGTTTATGCAGAAGGAGTGCCAATTGGAAGTCATTATAAATATAAGCAAAAGCGACAATGTGATAGTAGTATATTTTTAAGTGACGATACTACAAATATCCTTCCTGTTTATATAAAAAAATTAGTGTGCAGAAATATACCCGTACCGGATAGTTGTATTGAATATATTGACGGAACTGTTGTTGCAAAAGGCGCATGTGACAGTGTAAGAAATAGAATAGGTTTGTGGACAGAGTATCATAATTCTGGAGAGTTTAAAGGAAAAGGTAAATATAGTCAAGGAAATAGAATAGGTGATTGGGAATTTTTTTATCCATCAGGTAAGTTAGAACAGAAAGGAAAATATGATAAAAAGGGACGTACACAAGGTGTTTGGAAATGGTATTATGATGGCGGCCAATTAATGAGAGAAGAACTTTATGTTAATGGAAAGCGTGAAGGTGAATTAAAAGATTATGACGAAAACGGGAAAATAATTATACAGGGTAATTTTATTGAAAATAAAAAAGATGGTTTTTGGGTTTATGAAACTCCCGATTATAAGGAATTAGGTAATTATTCTAATGACGAGCCAGATAGTTTATGGCAAAGTTATTATATGCCAAGTAAGATTAAACGTTTTGAAGGTCGATTTCAAAGCGGTGATCCAGTAGGTATTCACACCATGTATTACGATAATGGAAAAAAAATGTATTCAGGAAATTACATAAGTGGTATGAAGGATGGCGACTGGAAATATTACGATGAATTGGGATTTAACTATCTTACCATTACTTACCAAAATGATATTGAAATAAAGTGGCAGGGCGAAAAAATACGTCCTACTTATGAAGAAGGCTTGCGAACTTACAATATAAAAATTGACGATAATAAAACTCAAACTATCAGAAAATAGTATATTTATGGTGTCAATTTTAAAATGCCTGCAAAAAACAAAAAACTAAGCACTACCGATTTAAGTACTTTAAATCATTTACCTGTTGCTGTTGCCTTGTTTGATAATAAAAAAGTATATTTTTTGAATACCCTTGCAATTAAACTATTTAAAGTTCCAAAAAAGTATTCTTCTAATTTTGAATCACTAAGCATTTATAGATTTCTAAATAAATCTTTTCATAAAAGAATAAAAGAAAATACAAAAAAAATTTTACGAGGAGAAGATTTTCCCCCTGTTGAACTGGAGTTTAAAAATTTTAAAAACCAAACAGTTCATCTCGAGGCAAAATCAAATGTGGTTATGTTTGATAATAAATATGTAATTCAAACTACTTTTTTAGAAATTAGTGAACGAATAAAAGAAAAAAATCAGTCATTAGAAATAAAAAATTTACTTGAAGAAACGAAACAAAAATTTGATTTAATCACACAAAACGGAAACGACGTTATTTCCTTTTACACATATTATCCGGAAGAAAAATATTTATACGTTAGTCCTAACATAAAAAAAATACTAGGTTATGAACCAAAAGAGTTAATAAATGATCATGAGTTTTTTAATAAGCGAACACAAGACTTTTCGGGAGAATTTAAAAAAATAGATGATTTGTTAAAATCAAATCAACGAAAAACGATTATACAAAATCATTTGTATGTTTATAAAACATGTAAAAAGAATGGTGAAGAAGTTTGGATAGAAAACAACTTAGCTCCTATATTAAATAAAAAGGGTAAAATAGCCTTTTATATAAATGTTTACAGAGACATTACCCTACAAAAAGAAAAGGAAATTGAATTAGAGCTTCAAAAACAAAACTATCAAAAGTTGTTGGATGTTACACCTACCGGTTATTTAATCCACAAAGACGGTGTTTGTTTGTATTGTAACAACGCGCTTTTGAAAATGCTTAAGCTTAAATCTCATAGCCAAATATTAGGAAAGTTTGCTACAGATTTTGTTACTGTGCAACAACGTAAACGAGTTTTAGAACGAATGAAAGAAATTATGTTGGGCATTAAAATTAATGAACCACGAACATATTTATTATTAGATGCTAAAAAAAATGAAGTGGAGGTAGAAATCACTTCAACTACAATTAACTATAATAATCAAACATGCATTGTTTCTTTAATAACCAACATTTCTATTCAAAAAGAACAAGAACGTCAACAACTAATTATAGAAATAACCGAAAAAAACAATAAACGATTACAAGAAGAAATTAAACAACGGCAAGAAGTACAAAAATCTTTACTTGAAAAAACAGCACATTTAACTTCTATTTTAGATAACTCAAGCCATTTAATATGGACAGTAAATAGAAACTATCAAATTACTTCTTTTAACAATAATTTTAATGTTTTAATTTATAAAAGGTACAATATCAAACTTGACATTGGATATGTAATTGCGGAAAAAATTAAAGATGAACAAGTAAGAACAAACTATAAGAATTTTTGGTTTGCTAAATACAAAAAGGCATTTGAGGGAAATAAATTAGAATTTGAAAGAGAGGATATTGATTTAGCAAATAATAAAACTATTTACCGAAAGGTTTATATTAACCCTATCTTTGATAAAAATAATAATGTAATAGAAATAAGTTGCATCGCACACGACATAACCGAAACAAAAGTTTATGAACAACAACTCATAAATCAATCGGCAAAACTAAAAGCCATTTTCGAAAGCGGAAACCATCTAATCTGGACTATAAATAGAGACTATCAAATTACTTCCTATAACCATAATTACTACACTTTAATAAAAAACAATATAAAAAACAAAAAGGTATTTTTTTTAAAAGATACAATTGTAGACAAAAATAATTTGCGCTTATGGGAGGAAAAGTATGAGAAAGTATTTAATGGCGAGCCCCAAATATTTGTGCATAGAACAGTAATTAAAAATGCCGACGTATACAGAGAAATTTTTCTTCATCCAATATATTCGGATAATAAAATTGTTGAAGTGTCTGTAATTGCCCAGGATATAACTCAACGCATCATAAATGATAATAAAATAATAGATCAAGCAGCGAAATTAAATTCTATTTTCGACAGTAGTCATCATTATATATGGACAATTGATAAAGGACAAAGATTAACATCCTTTAATAAAAATTATTTCGATTTAATTTCAAACATTTATAATACGCAACCATACGTTGGCTTAAGTTTAAATAGGGGCATTTTAAATAATGATAAAGAATATAATGAACTTTTAAAAAATAATTATCAAAAAGCGTTTTTAGGAACCGCTACAAATTTTGAAATAGAAGTATTAGATAAACATTTAAACAAGGTGTATTTAGAAGTTTTTTTAAATCCAATTTACAATAATAATAACTTAATAACTGAAGTAAGTGGAATTGCTCACGACATTACTGACAAAAAAACGTCTCAACAAAAAATAGAGCAATCTTTAAAAGAAAAAGAAATATTACTAAAAGAAGTACATCACCGTGTTAAAAATAACATGCAGGTAATAAGCAGCATTTTAAATTTACAATCATCTTATGTAAACGATGAATATGCTTTAGCTCTTTTAAAAGAAAGCCAGAACCGAATTAAAACGATGGCTTATATCCACGAAAGTCTATATCAAAACAAATCGTTTACCTCGGTTAATTTTAGCGAATATATTGAAACACTGGTAAAAAATATTATACAATCATATTCGTTAAACGAGCAAAAAGTTAAACTCATTTTAAATTTAAAAAAAACCACATTAAACCTCGATGTTTCTATTCCTGCGGGTTTAATTGTTAACGAATTGGTTACAAACGCTATTAAACACGCCTTTCCGGCAAATAAAATTGGTACAATAATAATTAATTTGGCAACTGAAAATAATATTGTATTTTTAGAGGTAAAAGATAATGGAAAAGGCTTTGAAGATATTGTAGATTTTAAAAATAGCCCTTCACTTGGTTTACAATTAGTAAACACGCTTATTGACCAAATTGATGGGGATTTAGATTTTGAATCGGATGTTGAAAGCGGAACCAGAATACTAATTACGTTTAAAATGTAATAAAATGGAAAAACTAAACATTTATATTGTAGAGGACGAGAGTATTGTTGCGAAAGACATTCAAAATAGCCTTGTTAAATTAGGTTATAATGTAATGGGTATTTCTAACAACGGCAAAGAAGCAATTGAAAGAATAACCGAACTTATGCCCGATTTAATCTTAATGGATATTATGATTAAAGGCGATTTAACAGGTATAGATGTAAGCGAACAAATAAAGGCTGCCCTTAATATACCAGTTGTGTTTTTAACAGCTTACGCTGATGAAGGCACATTGGCAAAAGCAAAAATTACTGAGCCTTATGGTTATATTTTAAAACCATTTAAAGAAATAGACCTACACTCTACCATAGAAATGAGTGTTTACAAGCATAAAAAAGATGCAGAATTATTAAAAGAGCGTGATTTTTTATATTCTTTGGTTGAGAATAAAGATGAAGCATCTAAAGACATTTTATTTGTGAAAGCAAATAGCCGCTTAGTAAAAGTATTATTAAAAGATATTTATTTTATTGAAGCTTTAAAAGATTACGTAACCATAAACACGCAATATGCCCGTTACACGGTTCATAGCACCATGAAAGATATTGAAAAGAAATTAGGCTCTTCTGATTTTGCCCGTGTGCACCGTTCGTTTATAGCGCGTTTAGATAAAATAGCCAGCATCGATTCACAAAACGTTATTTTAGAAAACGATAAAAAAACTATACCTGTTGGCGGTTCTTACCGCGATGAATTAATGGCAAAATTAAATTTGCTTTAGGATTTTACAAGTTCTTACAATGGAAAAGCTGCACTTAATGGGTAGTTAGCAAACAGTTAAAAAGCCAAAAAATTACGAAAACAATTTTATTAATTCTAACAACATTTATGATTTTTGGCTTTACACCAAATCCATACTGCAGAGATGGAAAAGTAGGCTAATAAGAAACTGGAGGCGTTTATGCCACCTATAAACTAAACTCCACTATAGATAAGGCGTGAAAATAATATAATTCCCAAGCAAACTCTATTCCCCGTTCAGAAATGGAATGTAGGTTGCATTAAAAAACTATTCAACGGCATCTTCTAGTTTGTCAACCTTCGCTTCTTTAAAGTCGCCACTTTGTACTTCTAAAATTTTCCCATCTTTATCCAATACAAAAAAATAAGGGATTTTATTATCGGTAATTTCTAATAATTTTTGTTGTGCTTTAATATCTGTTTTTTCAGTATCCATTATATAGCCCCAAAACTCTTTGTCAGTGCTAGTTTTAAAATCTTCTTTGATTTTTTTAAAACCACTAATCATAGGTATAAATACAAAATTCACATCGTAAATTTCGCTCATATCAATATTAGTGCTGCCTTTTGGTTTTTTAATAAAGGTGTAGTACAATGGATTTAACCATTTTTTTAGTTCGTCTTCTGCACCTTTATGGAAGGCAATTGCAACAATAGTTTGTTTACCATTTTTAAGCGGTAAGCGCATATTTTTATCGGTAAGCGAAACGCCATCTATAGTGGGGAAAATTTTCCCTACTTGTGCAGTTATTGATGTTGCTATAGTTATTGCAACCACTAAAAGTAAATTTTTCATAAGAGTTATTTAATTCATTAAATATAAAAACTTTATCGTAAAATTATTTTTAAATTAGCCTAATCTTTTGAATACCGCAATCCAAAATACTAACACTACTTTAAACCCACAATTGTGGGTCCAAAATTACGCCGATTACCTATACAATATTGCCTATTATCGCATTAATAAACAAGAAGTGGCTGAGGACTTAGTTCAGGATACGTTTTTAGCGGCATTAAACGCAAAAGAAACCTATAACGGAACAGCATCCGAAAAAACCTGGCTTACAACAATTTTAAAAAATAAAATTATAGATTATTACAAAAAGGCTAGTACACGCAATGAGTCGCCTTTACAAATAAATAGCGTTGAAGCCCCTTCTTACGACTATTTTTTTAATACACAAAAAATGGGACATTGGCGTAGCGATACAGTACCAAAGGATTGGGCAATTGATGGCGAAACAGCAGAAACAAAAGAGTTTTATGCCGTTTTAGAAACGTGTTTAGATAAATTACCTATAAAATGGCGTGGGGTTTTTACCATGAGTTTGTTAGATGAAAAAGAAACAAAGCATATTTGTAAGGAAATGGATTTAAGTTCGTCTAATTTTTGGGTAATAGTTCATAGAGCAAAATTACAAGTACGTGAGTGTTTGGAGAAAACTTGGCTAAAACTATAATGGAAGAAATAAAAGCACATACTTACAAGTGGTACGAGTTTGGTTGTAAAGACGCCACCTATCTTATAACCAAGGAAAAATTTAATGGCTTAAGTATTTCAGAAAAAGGCTTGTTAAAATTTCATTTATTAACCTGTAAATACTGCCGTAAATTTGTAAGCCAAGTAAATGCCATAGATAAATTGATTTTAAAAAACGTAGATAACATAAATTTAACACTCTCAAAAGAAAAGAAAGATGCTCTAAATCAACTAATTACAAAAAAAATATAAATTTTTTGATTTTAGCTTGTAAGTTTTTAATAACCACATCGTATATTTAATTAAACAAACCAAATAAAAAAACCAAAATGGAAAACAAATCAAAATTAGTTAGCTGCTCAATGATTGCAGCAGCTTTAATGAGTGTATCTGCTGTTAAAGCTACAAGTTTATTAAACTACAATGCTTTAGGCACTGCAGGCGAAGTTCGTACTTCATTAGTTAAATCTATTGAAGCTACTTGCGGCGAGAAAAAAGCTGAAACTAAAGACGCTAAAGCTAAAGATGCTAAATGTGGCGAGAAGAAAGCTAAAGATGGCAAATGTGGCGAGAAAAAAGCTAAAGACGGAAAATGTGGCGAAGGAAAATGTGGCGAGAAAAAAGGTGAGCACAAAAAAGAAGAAGCAAAACCTCACTAATCAAAAATTAAAAGGATGCCCTTCTAAAATTTTAGAAGGGCATTTTTATTTATTAAAAATATGTCACTTCGAGTAGCGAGGAACGAGCGTATCGAGAAGTCTCAAACAACAAATTAAAAATGTTAAATCACCACATAGGTATAGGTTTCCGTAAAGATTTTGCCGAAGAGTTTTTAACCACAAACGATTTACAACCGGCATTTATTGAATTAGCGCCAGAAAACTGGATAGGCATGGGTGGCTATTGGAAAAAACAATTAGATAAGGCTGCCGAAAAATATCCTATTACTTGTCACGGTCTATCATTAAGTATTGGTAGCCCCGATGAATTGGATGTTGATTTTGTAAAACAAGTAAAACAATTTTTAAAACAGTACAACGTAAAAGTATATAGCGAACATTTAAGCTATTCAAAATGCGACAACGCACATTTGTACGATTTGCTGCCAATTCCATTTAGAGAAGATGCTGTAAAGCACATTGTGCAAAGAATAAAGCAAGTGCAAGATATTTTAGAAATGCCCTTGGTGCTAGAAAACGTAAGCTACTACACACCAGTTGCGGCACAAATGAAAGAAGAAGATTTTATAACAGCCATTGTTAACGAAAGCAGCTGTAACATGTTGTTAGATGTAAACAACGTTTACGTGAATGCATTTAATCATAACTACAATGCAAAAGAATTTATAAAAAAATTACCGCTAAATAAAGTCGCATATATTCACATGGCTGGTCACGAAAAAGTTTCAGACACGCTGATAATTGATACACATGGCCAAGCGGTTATCGACCCTGTGTTTGAATTATTTGATTTTGCTGCAGACTTAATAAACCCAGTTCCTGTTTTACTAGAACGCGATTTTAATATTCCCGAATTAACCGAACTACAACTCGAAATAAATAGACTAGACGCTATTGTTTCAAAAAAATGGCAATCTAACTATGCAATTGCTTAATAAAGAAACCGAAATTCAACAGGCCCGCCTGGCAGATTATTGTCGTACAGGTATTGAGCCCGATTTAATTGATATAAATAAAGATAATTTATACCAGTACCGTCGTTTGGTATTTAATATTGCCAGCGATACTTTAGAAACAGCATACCCAATAACGTATAGTTTTTTACCAAGCGAAATTTGGCAAAAACTAGTACACGATTATTTTGCTGAACACAAATGCCAAACCACACAGGTATGGCGCATGCCTTTGGAGTTTTATAATTATTGTAAAGAAAAAGATATACAGGAAGAATTAAAAATTCCTTTTTTAAACGACTTACTCTATTTTGAATGGCTGGAGTTAGATGTTCATACAATGGAGGACGTCACTTATCCAAAAACAAAAGAAATAGGGAGTTGGTTAAACGATGTTATAGCTTTAAACCCTGAACATAAATTAATACAGTTAAGCTATCCTGTTCACACAACAGCGCCTACCGAACAATTAGAAGAAAAACAGGGCAATTATTTTTTACTTATTTACCGAGAAAAAGAAACTGCTAACGTTCAGTTTATTGACTTATCTATGCTGTATGTTTTTATTATTGAAAACATTACCAATGGTTTGAAACTTAGTACAATTTTGGAAGAAGCAAATACCCTTTTACAAATAAACGATATAGACTTATTAACACAACATGTATTAACCTTTTTAGAAGATTTAAAACAACGCGAATTTGTTTTAGGTTTTTTAGCTTAAAATAAACACAGAGTAATTTAGAAACGGAGTACACAGAAAATCAAAAACTCAGCGAACTCATAAACTCTAACCTCTGTGCTGAAAAAGAAAAACAATGAAAAAATTAGTTTTAAAATTTAATAAAGCAACAGATAAAGGACAATCTGTTGCACTACTTGGCTTACGTTTAATCCTAGCCTATGGCTTTTATGAAACAGCTAAAGTAAAATGGGAAGATATTAATTCGGTTGCAGAATGGTTTGGAAGTATTGGCATTCCCGCACCAAAACTTAATGCCTACTTAGCAGCAACCACCGAAATGGCGGGTGTGTTTTTATTAACTTTAGGATTAGGTGTACGTTTTATTTCCATTCCTTTAATAATTACTATGTTAGTAGCGATTAAAACGGCCCATTGGGATAATGGGTTTGCGGCAAGTGATAACGGTTATGAAATACCTTTGTATTATTTACTCATGTTATTAGCGCTTACAACCTATGGTGGTGGTAAACTAAGTGCAGATTTTTTAATTGAAAAATTTGCTAAGAAATAGATCTCAAAGAGAAGAATTTTATGAAATACTCTGAACAATTAAAAACTGAGGATTGGAGTAAAAAGCGTAGGTCTATTTTAGAAAGGGATAACTATTCATGTCAAATTTGTAACAATAAAAGATATTTTGACAGTTATATACTTGGTCTTGCTATGGGAATTGAACAAAAAGATAATCTTTTTATTGGATCTGTATATGGAGGATTCAAACTCACTATAACTAACATCCCGCTTAAAAAAGTTGAAAGTGATAAAGAGTATAAAGTATTATTCGATTACGATCAGAATGTATTTACTTTAAAAGCCATTTGTGAAGTAACCGAAGTAGATTCTAATCGATATTTTAATTTAATAAGAGACGAAGTTTATATAAACGAGTTTGAAATTAATCGAAACTCTTGGAAACATTTTTTTGGTTTACACGTGCATCATATGGGTTACCATAGTAGATGGAAAGCATGGGAATATCCTGATTGTTTATTGGTAACTTTGTGTGAATTTTGTCATAGACATTCACATTGGAATAGAAATACTTTTTTTCCTGAAATACTCAAGAAAAATACGCCTCAATCTTGAAAAAGTTAAACAGACCTTCGTTATTATTAAAGTGAACGCTTAATTTTTGTATCTTCAAAGCTTTAATAATTGAGGCTTTTGTACAAATTTATCTATATTTTTTTAACGTTAATTGTTTTGTCTTGTGACAATTCCATCGAAAAAAGTACAGACAAATCCTATATTGATTTTCCGGTAAAAAAAGACACCTCAATTCATTACGCCAAACGCTTTTCAATTTCCGAAAACGAAAAATTTAAATGCATCTATTTATTTGGAAACGCTGATATAAAAGATACTACTGGTATTTACATTATTTTAAAGGATTCAACTTTAAACTTAAAGAAGGCAAAAGACGAATTTTTTTTTAAAACAAGTTGCAAAAAAATTGCTTCATTAAGTAGTGTGTATACAAATATGTTTTGTGAGTTAAACGCTTTACAAAATGTTTCGGCCATTGAAAACGTGGATTACTATAATAATGCTGAGGTAATCGAAAAATTTAATAATCAAAAATTAATTGAGTTAGTTAAAGGTTCGGAAATAGATATTGAAAAAACAATTGTATTAAATCCGGATATTATTTTTTCGTTTGGAATGAATGGAGATAAAAATGGAGAAAATAAAAAAATTGAATGGGCAAATATTCCAACCGTATTTTGTTTAGATCATTTAGAAGAAACACCATTGGCCCGAGCCGAATGGATAAAGTTTTACGCAGCTTTTGTGAGAAAAGAACAATTAGCTGATTCTATTTTTAAAATGATTGAAAAAAATTATTTGAGTTTAGAAACACTCGCTTCAACAGCAAAAACCCAACCAACCGTATTTACAGAAATAAAATACGGAGATGTGTGGTATGTGCCAGGTGGAAAAAGTTTTGTGGCCACTTTATTAAAAGATGCTAATGCGAACTACGTTTTTAAAGACGATACACACACGGGAAGTTTAAATTTAAGTTTTGAAGAAGTCTACACTACGGCTAAAAATGCCGATTATTGGCTAAATCTTGCACTAGTAAATTCTAAGAATGAATTGTTATCATTTGAACCCAGATATGCAGAATTTAACGCTTTTAAGAAGGGAAATTTGTATAATAATAATAAAATTGTAAACCAAAAGGGTTATAGTAATTATTGGGAAACTGCTATTATTTATCCTGACAGGGTTTTAAGTGATTTAATTTTGATTTTTCATCCAGAATTAAACACAGAAATAAAAGGAGAGTTGAATTATTATAAAAAAATAAAATAGTGTTCAAATCAAACATATATAAATTTATAATTTTAATTTTTCTATTTACGGCAGGAACGCTCTTGAGTTTAATAATAGGAGGAAGTCAACCACTCAATTTATCAGATACAGCAACCAACAGTTTTATTTTTTGGCAAATACGCCTTCCAAAAACAATCACAGCAATTTTAGCAGGGAGCACTTTGTCAATAGCCGGATTAATTTTGCAACTCATTTTCAGAAACCCTTTAGCAGGACCTTATGTATTAGGGGTGAGTTCAGGCGCATCTTTATTTGTTGCCATTACTTTTTTAGCGGGTAATACAGTAAACATATTTTCAAATTATTTTTTTGGAAAAAGTTTAGTGGTAATGTCTTCTATTATTGGAAGCTTGGCAGTAACATTTTTTATTTTGGTGCTTTCGAAAAAAGTAAACAGCAATGTTATTTTATTATTAATAGGTTTAATGTTGGCCCAAATTTGTTCAGCGGTGCAAGGCTTTTTAGAATACTTTGCCGACCCCAACAGTTTAAAGTCTTTTGTTATTTGGGGCATGGGTTCTTTAGGAGGAACAACCCTAAACGATTTATTAATTTACTCACCGATTGTTATTATTTGTTTAACGGCTATTTTCTTCTTTGTAAAACCTTTGACCGCATTTTTGTTTGGAGAACATTATGCCACCAATTCAGGCATTGATTATAACAGAAACAGATTTTATTTAATCTTTTTGTCATCAATTTTAACAGGTGTTACTACCGCTTTTTGCGGACCAATTGCTTTTATAGGTATTGCTGTGCCTATTTTATCACGAATGATTTTTGTAACCTCTAATCAAAAAATACATTTAATAAGTTGTATCTTAATTGGGAGTATTATCTTATTATTTTCGGATGTTGTTTGTTACAATCTTTCAAAAACTTCTGCCATGCCAATTAATATGATTATTACTTTTGTTGGCGCACCTTTGGTTATTTATTTACTTTTTAAAAATAAGCAATGGTAAATAGTGTTATAAAAATAAGTAACGCCACTTTAGGCTACAAAAAGGGAAATCAAAGCGTTGAAGTTTTAAATAACATTTCGCTGAACCTGAAAACGTCAGACTTTATAGGTATTGTGGGATTGAATGGTAGTGGAAAATCAACGCTATTAAGAACTCTTTGTGGCTTATTAACGCCTTTAAGCGGAAAAGTTTTAATAAATGAAAAGAGCATTACAGAACAGTCAACGCAAGAAGTATCAAAACAAATTTCGGTGGTACTAACCGAAAGGATTTCTGGATTTAACTTAACCTGTTATGATGCTGTTGCCGCAGGGCAATTACCCCATACTAATCTGTTTAATACACTGGCCGAAGAAAATCTAAAACAAATTACTAACGCCATAACAGTTTGTGGATTGGTAAATCATCAACACAAATTATTAAATGAGTTAAGCGATGGTTTATTTCAAAAAACAATGATTGCAAAATGTGTGGCACAACAGACGCCAATTATGATGCTGGACGAACCGTCTGCCTTTTTAGATTATGCCAGCAAACACGAATTGTTTTTGTTATTAAAAAAATTTGCAAGTAAAGAGGAAAAATGTGTATTAGTTAGTTCACATGACTTGGATTTGGTTTTAAAGTATTGTACCAAGTTGTTATTGATTGCAAATTCTTCTGCTGAATTAATTGAAATTTCTGATGCGCAAAAAAACCCAATTTTCAAAGAATTATCGGGTGGCTACTTTTCTAATTAATCCCCAAAATTGTGTAATTTGTCTCATTAAGTTTTACAGAATCATTCACTTTTTTTCCATTAAGCAAATTCGCTAAAGGAGATAATACCGAAATAGCAAACACATCAGTTTCTTTAATCTTGATTTTACCAAGTCCAACACCAATAAACAAAATGCCATTATTAGTGCTAACAACGCTACCATTTCCAATAGTAACGTGGCTTTTGCTAACATCTATTTTTTGTAAATCGTTTAATTGTGTAATTAGTAAAGTCAACTGATTGCTTAATTTTTCTTGTTCTAATTGCATCATGGCTTTTGCTGTTTCGTGTTTGTCGCCGGCAGTGCTTTTCGTTTCGTTATTAGCGGCTTCGTTTACTGAGTTTAAAGCGGCATTTAAATCTGCAATTTTTTGTTGAAGCAAAACGTTGCATGCAGCAATTATTTTTTCTTTACTTAAAGGAGCCATTTTAAAATCCAAATACAAAAGTACATTTTCCCCAACCGTGATCGAGTCCAGCTTCAAATTCTTTTGTGGTATAAAAATAACCATATTCTACACCAAAATGTTTATAAGCCAAAACAACGTAAGCACCAGCATCGTATACTATTTTGGTAATTTGGTCAGAATTAAGTATATAAATATTATTCTTAGTAAAAGCTCCACCTTGCAAAGTTGCATTGTAGGCTACCGCTTTTGTGTTTGATTTAACAACCACGTACGCCCTGAGTTTCGGGGCATTTGATTTAGAATAGTTTTTTTCTAATCCTAAATTTTTAAAATAATTACTAAACAATCCCATTCTTATGTTTAAACCTGCTGATAAGTCATTATAGATTGTCCCAAATCTTAGAGAACTTTGAGCAAATGCTTGAAAGAATTTTGAATTTATAATTCCCTTTTCAAATGCAAATTTGTAGTTTAAATAAATGTCATTTTTTAACTGGTATTCCCATCCCAAGGGCTGAATATTCACTAATCCACGGTGAATAGCTTTTTGTTCATCTTCACATTTAGCGCACTTTCCAATGCCTCCAAGATCTATTTGCGTTTTTAAAGCCATTTGTTTTTTATAATTCAATGATGCTAAATGATGCGACAAGAAGAATGTTCCTGTATAAGGCCGTTCTCCGTAGTATATTCCTTCCAGGTGTCTTATGCTTCGCGGAGTAAAACAATTTTGCTCTAAAGTAGCTCCGTAATAGTTAGACGTTGCTTTTTTAAATCTCACTAACGTTTTGCTAATTGGTGAGTATTTTATTGTGGGGTGAATAAACGTTAGTTGAATTCCCTGCGTATAATACCTATCGGTAGCGGTAAAAAAATCGTTTTCGTAGTTGAGTTTAATATAGTTTTCAAGCACAACCATGGAGTCAGCAGTCTGAGAAAAAGCCTTCAAGCCAATAGAACCTAAAATAATTAGTAAATAAAAATGTTTCATATAGTATATACGAAATTTTGAGCGATTATATTTTAAAATTAGTGTAATTTAGTAGATAATGATGAAAAAGACATTAATAAGTGTGTTGTTGTGTTTGAGTTTTAGTAATTTTTATTGCCAAGGCATAGAAGATACTATTCCTAAAGTAAAAGCAGATACCTTAGTTTCCTTTGCAAAAACGTTTTTAGGAAAGAACTATAAATATGGCAGTATTAATCCTAAGGCGGGTTTTGATTGTTCGGGCTTTGTGTATTATGTATTTAAAAGCTTTAATATAAAAGTGCCTCGTGCTTCGATGCAATACGAAAAAGAAGGAAAAATAATTTTACCAGATTCAAGTAGAATAGGGGATATTATTGTTTTTACGGGTACAAATGCAAAAATACGTAAACCCGGACACGTTGGCATAGTAATTTCTTCCTACGGAGAAGAGCTGACATTTATACACGCATCCTCCAATCGAAAACGTGGCGGTGTCATTATTTCTCGATTTAACGAATCGCCGTATTACAAAAAGCGATTTATTAAAGTGGTGAGGCTGGATTGTGTGGTGGTTAATTAACTTACCTAAACAACGAAAGATGTCCTTTGCGAACTACTTTTTTATCAGAACCTTTTTCAGAACTTTCTATTTGGTAAACGTAATTGTCTTCGGGGCATAGGTTACCTTTAAATCGCCCGTCCCATTTACCGTTTACATTGTTTGTGCTAAATACGGTATTGCCCCACTTATCACTTATTGTCATTACAAAATACGAGTATTCGCATTGTAACACAGGGAAAAAATAATCGTTTTTATTGTCTTCGTTAGGCGTAAAACTATTAGGTATTATCATTTCGCAGTCGCAGGCCTTTAATTTTACTTTTACACTATCTGTTTGCGTACCGCAGTTTTTATTTTCGGTGGTTACCCAATAGGTGCCTTCTTTGGTAATAGTTATAGAAGAAGAGGAGGCACCTGTGTTCCAAACTATTTTTGTTCCTGATGTAGGTTTAATACTTAATACTTTGTTTTGGTCGCTTAAACAGAACTGTGTTTCGCTGTTAAAGTTTGCAATACTCCCCGGTAAAAACTTTATACTTGCTGTGGCAGAAGAGATACAACCCGAATTGTTAATTTTTACCCAATAATTGCCTGTATTTTCAACTTTTATTTTTTGTGAGGTTTCACCAGTACTCCAAGTGTATTTTAAACCCGAATTTTTGGCATCCAAATAAAACGCTTTACCCTTGCATAAAACTGTGTCGCGTAAATTTAATTTTGGCTTGGGATACAACTTAACAAAGGTACTGTCTAAATACGTTTTATTTAACGACACCACTTTTAAATAATATTTGCCACCTAGTTTAATATTGGTTATTTTTTTGGAGTTTTCAATAATTCCAAAAGGTGTTTGCCATTGAATAAAAGCATTTTTATCAAATTTGTCTTTAATTTCCAAACGCGCGGTATCGCCTGCACAAAAACCAGAAGTATCGGGTAATAAATTTTTTTGAGAAAAAAAGTTTAAGTTTAAACAAAAAAATAAATATGTGAGAAGTTTTTTTATTGCTCTAATTCTATAGTTATAATCGTTCCACTTGTGTTTGTATTAATTGTCGATTTATCCACCATTGTGACTACTTGATTTTTGCCTGTTAATTTCGAATTAATTTCTAAAATATTTTTAATGGTACTTGTACCTAAAGATTTATGACCTGTTTTGGCGTGTTCTTTGGCTTTAATTAAACCAACACCATCGTCTTCAATGGTTATAATAAGTTTATTTAATTTATTTTTTTTAAAGGAAATTTTTAAGGTACCATGACTTAGTTTTGGTAAAATACCATGAATAATACAATTTTCAACATGTGGTTGAATAATCATGTTTGGGATGGAAGTATTGATTTTATCAATAGCATCGTCTACGGTAATTTCATAATCAAATTTATTTTTAAAACGTTCTTTTTCTAGTTCTAAATAATAGGTTAAACGAGCCAACTCGTCGGTTAAGGAAATTTCACTTTGTGACGCTTTTTCAATAATCATACGAATTAAACGAGAAAACTTAGCTAGGTATTCGCTGGCACGTAAACTATTATTGGTGTTAATATAATTTTGAATGGAGGTTAAAGAATTAAAAATAAAGTGAGGACTCAACAATGCGTTCATTGCTTGATGTTTTAAAAGGTGAACTTGTTGTTCTTCTTGAAGACGTTTTGTGGCTTTATATTTTACCCGCCTTACAATTATATAACTAATACCACTAACCAGTAACAAGCCAATAATTGTAAACACCCAATAAATCCATTGCGACTCAGTAACACCCATTTCTTTATTAATAGAAATTAGTGTTGGTTTGCTCCACGTAATATTATCAATAGATGCAGAAATTTCAACATTTGTCTTTCCGCCAGCAAGTGAAAACAAATTACAAGAAGTATTATCTATTTTTTTCCATTCGCCATTATTTTGTCTATAACGATAATTTTGTTTATTGGGTTTATTGTAAAAAGGGCTGTAAAAATAAATGGAAACATCATTTTGATTAGCTGTTAAATTAAGTACATTGTTTGTTGTTTCAATTATTTTACCATCTACGGTCACGTAATTTATGCTTACAGAATTTAAAGTAGAATTATAACCCAAAATATCTTTTATGTCACTAATGGCAACACCTCTGGCAGTACAAAAACATACACTTTCGGCATTAAAAACAATATCGTTAATTGAATTAGATAACAAACCGGTTGACTTATTTAAAATTTTTATTGGTTCTAATTTTTCATCACACACAAAAACACCATCTAACGTTGCTAACCAAATTTGTGAATTATAATGTTTTATTTTTTTAACACTATTTAAACGTAAACTGCCAACTTCGGTAATAAGTTTATTAGAATACACTTCTGTAATGCCCGATTCGTGGGCAATGTAAAGCCTGTTGTTAATTAACGCAATGTCATTTATTTTAAAATTTAGCTCTGATCGAACAATGTTTTTATGGACATGACTTTTAAAATCATATATGTATAATCCATTGCTTGTACCAATATATAGAGAATCGTTTTGTTTTAAGAAGGCATTGATAGAAATCCGGTAATCGGGAAAAGAAATTAAAGTGTCTAATGTTTTTGTGCCATCAGCATTACATAAGAGAATATTAGCACCCCAATCTGCAATGATACTTTGGTTGTTACTTATTGGTAAAAATTGTTTCGCAATGATAGGTTTAAATTTATAAACGAATTTTGAGTCAGAGAAAATAGATGGTGCCATATCAAACTGGCTACGTTTACTATAATACAGTACATCGTTTAACTCAGTAATATTATTAATAGGTTCCATTAAAAAAGCATCGGGACTTGATAACGTTTTCGTTTGATTGGTTTTAATGTTTAAGCCATATAAACCATTATTGGTAGCAGTAACCAGCAAATTATTTTTTAAATAAGCTTGGTTCACATTCAAAATTTTACCCTGAAACAAAAAATTAATTGAATTAAAAAATGGATTTTGAATATAGTACACCCCATCGTTAAACGTTCCCACCCAGATGTTTTCGCTTTTATCTTTATAAATACAGTTGATTAAACTTGGCGGAATATCTAATCCTTCAAACACATCATAAACTGTATTATTTTGATACAAATAAAGATTTTCGTCGGGGTAGGAGGTGAACCAAATTTTACCGTAATTATCTACTAAAAGTTTATCAATACTTTTTTCGCCTCCCAACATAAACGTTGTGGTTTTAGTATTGTAAGTAGGTATTATTTCTTTTTCAAGTTTTAAATTATTTAAAACAACAATTTTATTAGAAGTCCCAATTATGAGTTTTTTATCTGAACTTTGAGTAATTGCATGAACCGTAGTATTCTTTAAAATATCTAATTTTTTTTGGATACCTTCAGTTATTTCGTACAAACCATCAGTTCTACCTAATAAAATTTTTTCGTCTGATGTTTTATAAATGCAATATGCTCTATTTGGTTTTTCAGCTTTTTTAAAATCGTCAGTTTTTATTTCTCCCGATGTTAGGTTTACAATGGTGAGTTTTATTCCGGAGGTAAGAAGGTAAGCAAAATTTTTAGTGATAATGAAATTATCGGCATTAGTCTTAATATTTAACTTAGGTAAAAAAAAATAGGCCTTGGTTTTTAAATTATAATTGGCAATACCTTCATCACGAATAGAGAATAGCAATTCATCAACATTTTTTATGGAAACATTTAAAAGCGCATTACTTTTTAAACTGTCAACACTAAGTTTGTTAAAATTATAACCGTCGTAAAAATAAATACCGTTTTGGGTAGTAAAATAAACAAGGCCGTTTTGGTGTTGTTCTATGTTAAAAATATTGGTGTTATTTAAACCATCTTCACTTCCTAATTTTTGGAAATTAAAAGAAGGGCTTTGAGCAAAAGCACTAAGGCCAAAAAGGAAAAAAAAGTATTTTATAAAAACTTTCAATTTAATAGGTTAAAAATACGAAAAGCCCGTTAAACGGGCTTCAGTATTTTATATGAATTTGTTTTTATTTAGGCGTAACCGACTTTGTTTTAATAAACTCGGCAAATTCCTGCACACGAGCCTTACTAACTTGCACATGAGTACCATCACTTAAAATAACTTCACCCCCCTCGTGGTTACTGTATTCTTTTACATAATGGATATTAATGAGTGCGGAGCGGTGAATTCTAAAAAACTCAGAATCTGGTAAAATGGTTTCGAATTCTTTTAAGGTTTTGCTGGCAACTATTTTCTTTTGTCCGTTTAAGTATAGATTAGTGTAATTATCGCTGGCTTCTAACCAAACAATATCTTTAAAATCAACCAACGTAAAACCTTTACTGTGATTGATTAAAACCACGCGTTTATCTTCTTCTTTTGCAGGTGTTACTGTGGTTTTGGTTTCATAATGTTGTATTACTTTACGAACAGCACCTTGCAATTCACTAAGCATTAAAGGTTTTAACAAGTAATCCGTAGCACCAGCCTTTACAGCGGTTATGCCGTGTTCACTATAAGCGGTTAAAAATATAACACAGAAATCGCGGTTATAAATACCCTCCAACATTTGGAAGCCATTCATCCCGGGCATATTAATATCTAAAAAAACCACATGGGGTTTTAATTCTTGAATTTTTAGTTTTCCCTCCATGCCACTTGCCGCCTCGCCAACTACGTCTATTTCGGGGCAATAATTTTGCAACATGTTTTTGGTGTTGCTCCGGCTGTCTTCTTCGTCGTCAATTATTAAAGCTGTATATTTTTGCATAATAAAATTTTTTCTAAACTACAGATTAATATTAATTATAATTTAACGAATTAGCAAATGTGTGTTTTTAATGAGTAAACACATTAAAAACATCTATTTTAGTAATAACTCTTCCGGAATTCTGTATTTCTTAATAAATAAGAGTAAAATTTTATGAGCTTCGTTTAAAAGGTCTTGTTCTGATGCATTTGATTTTAATTGCTCCTGCGCTTTTTGACGAATGTTTTCAATTTTTTCAGTGTGAGTTTTTCGGATACATTTTTCCAATAAAAGAATATTAAGACCCACATCTTTTATTTCGCCTAGTCTTCTAATAATATTACTTAAGGCGTAAAAGGCTTTGTTATTAAAATAAATATAGTTGTTTAAGTTTTTGGCAACGGTTAAATTATTATATAGCGACTTTTTTTCGGCAGGAGTAACAAATTCTTTTTCCCATTCGTATTTTTCTTTAATAGATTTTAAAACAATAATACCGTTTAAGCTTTGAGCATAAATACTAATCCAACGTAGTTTGCGTCGCAGTTCATGCACTTGTAATTCCATATTATCGAAGGAATCGTGAAACTGACTAAAAAACTCGGAGATATTTTCTATTTGACTAACAATGTGTTTTTTTATTTCTCCAACAATTAATTTGTCGTTTAAATTTAATTCGTTAGCCAAAAGCGCCTGATTAAAAACAGGTAAATAAAATTCTTTCTCAATTAATTTTTTATTGAACTTATCAACTAACTTGTTTTTCTTTTTTAGCAAATATTCTAATGATTTTTTTTCAATAAGTTTATTTGAGGAGAAATTTTTTAAAGCAGCATCATAATAATCAATCTCACCAATGCTATCCTCCAATTTTTTAAATACTTTATGCCACTTTTCAAAGTTGGGATTTGCGCTCAACTCTAGTAATATTCTGGTTAAGCTCTCTACCATAAACAATGGCGTGCGTGCATTTTTAGAATACAAGTAAAGGGCTGGATTTTTTGACGTTTTTGCTTTTTGAAACAGTAGCAAAAGCTGATTTGAGTATATTTGAAGTGGATTAATAATAATGTTAGCCATATTTAAATCATCAAGATGACATAAATATATTAAAAATAGTTTGGCAAATCGACATTTTTATTTTCAGAATTTAAAATCAAATCGGTTATACCGTTCGTTATCATTAGGTAATTTGCTCTCAACATTAAGTTGTACCGTTGAGCTTGTTCAATAGTTGAAATGTCAAGACTTACAAACGGCGCTTTGCATTCGACAATTAAAAATGGATTTAAATCTCTTTTATAAATAACAATATCGTAACGTTTTTTCAAATTATTTAAAGCTATTTCTTTTTCAACCGAAATAAGAGAAGCAGGGTATTTCTTTACCTCAATTAAATAATTTAAAACATGTTGGCGCACCCACTCTTCGGGCGTTAGTACAAACCACTTTTTTCGAATGGGATCAAAAATTTTTGTTTTGCCATCGTCATTTTTTACTTTTACGGCAAAGGACGGGTATTTAAGCTGAAGCGACATTTTCTATAACAAATATTCTTGACAGGATTACTAAAATAACTGGATTAAACCAGTCAAGAATAGAGTATTAATAATCCGTTTTCATTTCCACATACTTTAAAAACTCAGCGCGAGTGGCTTCCTCTTCAAATTTTCCACTGTAAAATGAACTAACGGTGGCCGAATTAATGTCTTGCACCCCACGACTGGAAACACATAAATGTTTTGCATCAATTACAATGGCTACATCTTTAGTTTGTAAAATGTTTTGTAACTCATGTGCAATTTGAACCGTTAAACGCTCTTGCACCTGTGGGCGTTTAGCAAAGTATTGCACAATGCGGTTAAGCTTGGATAAGCCTATTACTTTACCATTTGAAATGTAGGCAATATGAGCCTTTCCAAAAATTGGCACAAAGTGATGTTCACAGTTACTATAAAAGGTAATGTCTTTTTCAACCAACATTTGGTTGTATTTGTATTTATTATCAAATAAAGCAACTTTGGGTTTGTTAGCAGGATTTAACCCGTTAAAAATTTCTTTAACATACATTTTTGCAACACGGTGCGGCGTACCTTTTAAACTATCGTCTGTTAAATCCAAACCTAAAGTTTCCATTATTTCGGAAAAATGAAACTCTATTTTTTTAATTTTTTCATCGTCGTTTAGTACAAAAGCACCTGCTTTCATTGGCGTTTCAATGCCTGTACTGGCGTGTTCGTCGCCAATTTCTTCAGCGGTCATATCGCTTAATTTTATGTTGTTGCCTTTAAGCAGGGTATTCAACGTAATTTCTTTCTGTTTCATACAAGGTAATTTTAAGGTCAAAGAGGTTATCTAGTTGTTTTCGGAGAATAGAGTATATAACCATAGCAATATTCTCGGCTGTTGGGTTTAGGTTTTTAAATTCTTCTGTATCAAGATTTAAGTTTTTGTGATCAAATTTTTCAAGAACATGTGTTTTAATAATGTTACTTAATACCTTCATATCTATTACATAGCCGGTCTTAGGGTTAATCTCGCCTATTACTTTAACTATAAGTTCGTAGTTATGTCCATGATAATTAGGATAGTTGCATTTACCGAAAAGTAATGCGTTTTCATCGGCACTTAATGAAGGATTATTTAAACGGTGAGCGGCGTTAAAATGTTCTTTTCTATATACAGCAATTCTGTTGCTCATAATTACGTTTGTAAATCGCAAAATAGGTGGTTAAGCTATGTTTTGATTTTTTTTAATTTATAAGCACTGTTTCGGAAGTTTGCCGATCAAGTGGCTTATTTGTTTATGTAACAAGATTAAACATTAATTGTTTAAACTTTAGTAACATAAAGGTAGTAATTTTTTATAAGAATAAGTATAAAAATCTAAAAGACAATTACCCAAAGTATTCTACGCAAATACGTGGGGTTTCGTATAACTTTACACAATGTAATTTAACATTTGTAGGTAAATAAGGGGTAATTTGATTCCAAATGGCGATGGCTAAATTTTCGGTGCTTGTGAGTTTTCCTTGCATAAAATCAACATCTAAGTTCAAATTTTTATGATCTAATTTATCACATACTTGCTCTTGCAAAATTCGGCTTAAAACCTTTGCGTCAATTAAAAAACCAGTTTCTGCATTTACGTCACCTTTTACGGTTACTATTAGGTCATAATTATGTCCGTGCCAGTTGGCATTGGCGCACTTCCCAAAAACCTCCGTGTTTTTTTCTTCTGTCCAACTTGGGTTATAAAGTTTATGGGCTGCATTAAAATGTTCGTGACGGGTCAGGTAAATCATGGTGTAAAATTAAATAGAATAATAGTAATTTTATGCAATCATGTCTAAAAAGTTTTTAATTGTGGCAGCAACAAAATACGAAGTGGAACCGCTTTTAAATCATTTTGATATGAAAGCATATGGCGATACTGGAATTTTTAGGAATGAAGGAGAAATTCAAATAGAGGTTTTAATAACTGGCGTTGGTATGGTAAACACAGCATATTACTTAGGAAGATGCGTACATGGTTTACACAACTATGTTATTAACGCCGGAATTTGTGGAGCGGTAAATAAAAACCTAAACATCGGCGAGGTGGTAAATGTTACTGAAGATACATTGAGCGAAATGGGCGCAGAAAACGATACCGAATTTATAAAATACGAAGATTTGAAATTAGGAGGAAGCAATATATATCAAAATCTTGTACACACAAATAGTGCCGCTTTAAACCAATTAAAAAAAGTAAAAGGCATTACTGTAAATACTGTTCATGGTAACGAGGAGAGTATAAAAAAAGTAGTTTCTCTGTACAACCCTGATGTGGAGAGTATGGAAGGTGCCGCTTTTTTTAGTGGATGCAAAAGTGTGTTAGAAAATTATTTTCAAATTCGGGCAGTTTCCAATTATGTTGAAAAACGCGACAGAAGTAAGTGGAACATCCCTTTGGCAATTAGTAATTTGAATAAAACTGTTATAAACATAATTGAAGAAATCAATGCCTAATCCAACATCCAACATTCAACAGTCAACACCCCTAACCCTTGGTTTCTCTCCTTGCCCAAATGATTGCTTTATTTTTGAAGCACTTGTTCACAATAAAATTGATACTGAAGGTTTAAATTTTAAAGTAGAATTACACGACGTTGAAACGTTGAATCGAAAAGCGTTAAGTGGTGAACTGGATATTACTAAATTGAGTTTTCATGCCTATGGACATGTCTTGAATAATTACATCTTATTAAGAGCGGGTAGCGCTTTGGGTTTTAATTGTGGGCCTTTGTTGATTCGGGATGCAAAAAACAAGATTCATGACATGAACGAAAACTCAAAAATTGCTATTCCTGGCAAACTGACGACTGCCAACTTTTTACTGTCTTTAGCTTATCCTCAATTAAAAAATAAAATAGAGTATGTGTTTAGCGATATTGAAAATGCAATACTTTCAGGTGAAGTAGATGCAGGACTTATCATTCACGAAAACCGTTTTACCTATGAAGAAAAAGGCTTAAAAAAAATTATGGATTTGGGCGAGTTTTGGGAATCGCTTATTCATGCGCCTATTCCTTTAGGGGGCATTGTTATAAAAAGGAGTTTTGATAGTGAGCTGCAACAAAAAATAAACCGCCTTATTAAAAAGAGTGTAGAATTTGCCTTTACTAATCCTTTAAGCAGTAGAAAGTATGTAAAAGAAAATGCCCAGGAAATGAGTGAAGAAGTAATGAAAAAACACATTGATTTGTATGTAAATAATTTTTCGATTGACTTAGGCGAAACGGGTGCAAACGCTATAAAATTGATGTTTAATAAAGCTCAGGAATTAAATTTATTTCAAACAAATAACCTACCTTTGATTATTGAATAAATAAACCATACAAATGGGCGCTGTAATTTTTATCTCTATGGGCTTGGCAATATTAATGGCAGTTCCAATTCTTACATCTTTTCATGCCAAGCACCTAGGTCGTAATCAAAAATTATGGTTTTTTATTGGATTGATTTTACCGGGCATCGCAACTATAATTCTTTCTTTTTTACCAGATCTTTCAGAAGAAGAAAGCACCAAACTACCAAATAGTGCCAGGGAATAGGCTGTTCGTCTATTTTTATAAAAAATGATTGTAATCATATAACAAAGCACTAAATATTTATTAAATTTAATCCTTCAAATCCTTTATTTATGTCTACTGATAAGTTTGTAAATCGCCACAACGGCCCTCGTGAGCAAGAGGTAAAAGCTATGTTAAAAAAAATCGGAGTGTCGAGTATTGATGAGTTAATTGATCAAACGGTTCCTTCAAACATTCGTTTAAAACAACCTTTAGCTGTTGGTGCGGCTCTTACTGAATATCAGTACCACAAACATTTACGAGCTCTAGGCAAAAAAAATAAAGTATTTCGTTCTTACATAGGTTTAGGATATTACAACAACATTCTTCCTGCCGTTATTCAACGTAACATTCTCGAAAACCCGGGCTGGTATACGGCTTATACCCCATACCAGGCAGAAATAGCACAAGGTCGCTTAGAAGCAATTTTAAATTTTCAAACTATGGTTATGGATTTAACAGCCATGCCAATTGCCAATGCCAGCTTATTGGATGAAGCGACAGCTGCCGCAGAAGCCGTGTTTATGTTTCATAGTAACCGTAGCAAACAAAAAACAAATTCACATAAATTATTTGTAAGCGAAACGTGTTTCCCGCAAGTAATTGATGTTATTAAAACACGTTCTAATCCGGTTGGCATTGAAGTTGTGGTTGGAAATGTTGCAACAACAAAATTAGATGATTCTTTCTTTGGCTCTATTATTCAATATCCGGATATTAATGGTGAGGCTAATAACTACAAAGCGTATATCGATTCTTGCAAAGAGTTAGGCATACAAGTTGCTGTTGGTTCTGATTTGTTGGCTCTTGCATTACTTACTCCTCCGGGCGAATGGGGTGCGGATGTTGTTTATGGTAATTCCCAACGTTTTGGTGTTCCATTAGGTTTTGGTGGCCCCCACGCCGCATTTTTTACGTGTAGAGAGGATTACAAGCGTCTGATCCCAGGCCGTATAATTGGAGTAAGTATTGATGCAGAAGGCAATCAGGCTTTACGTATGGCTTTACAAACCCGTGAACAGCACATTAAACGCGACAAAGCAACCAGCAACATTTGTACCGCTCAAGCGTTACTAGCCATTATGGCAAGTATGTATGCCGTATATCATGGTCAAGAGGGTATTCGTAGTATTGCTCAAAATGTGCACAATACAACTCATTCAATAGCAGAAGCTTTAAAAAAAGCAGGAGTAAACGTAAAAACAAATTTATATTTTGATACAATTGTTGTAGAGTGCGATGCTAAAAAAGTAATTGCAAGCGCCGAAGCAAAAGAAATTAATTTTAGAAAAATAGACGATAAACACATTGGTATTTCTGTTGATCAAACAGTTGAACAAGAAGATTTAATAGATATTCTTTCCATCTTTGGAATAAAGTTGGTAGCTGAACCTTTACAATCTAAGGTTATTGAAACGTCAAACTTAAAACGTCAAACCCCTTTCTTAACCCATCCAATTTTTAATTCATATCACAGCGAAAGCGAAATGATGCGTTACATTAAGCGTCTGGAAAATAAAGATTTATCGTTAGTTCATTCGATGATTTCTTTGGGTTCATGTACTATGAAGTTAAATGCTGCCTCTGAATTAATTCCATTAACATGGCCTGAGTTTGCTTCTATTCATCCATTTGTGCCAAGCGAACAAGCCCAAGGTTACTTGGAGTTAATAAATACCTTAGATAAAGATTTAAGCAACATTACAGGTTTTGCAAAAATGAGTTTTCAACCAAACTCAGGCGCGCAAGGTGAGTATGCAGGTTTAATGGTTATCCGTCAATATCATTTGGCAAATGGTGGTACAAGCCGTAACGTAGCCTTGATTCCACAATCTGCACATGGTACAAATCCTGCTAGCGCTGCAATGGCAGGAATGAACATTGTTATTGTAAAATGTGACGACAAGGGAAATGTTGATATTGCAGATTTAAAAGCAAAAGCTGAGCAATATAAAGATACATTAAGTTGTTTAATGGTTACTTATCCTAGTACACACGGTGTTTACGAAGAAGGCATTACTGAAATTACTAAAATTATACACGATAATGGCGGCTTAGTTTATATGGACGGTGCGAATATGAATGCTCAGGTGGGATTAACGTCCCCTGGAAATATTGGTGCAGATGTGTGTCATTTAAACCTTCATAAAACATTTGCCATTCCGCATGGTGGTGGCGGTCCTGGTATGGGGCCAATTGGTGTTGTTGAAAAATTGGTACCGTATTTGCCGTCGCACCCTATTGTAAATACAGGTGGTGAAAAAGGTATTCACGCTGTTAGCTCTGCACCTTTTGGTAGCGCTTTAATTTTGTTAATTAGCTATGGTTACATTAAAATGCTTGGAAGCAAGGGTTTAAAGGCGGCTACAGAAACAGCAATTTTAAATGCTAATTATATGAAAGAAGTGCTGAAAGATCACTATAAGATTCTGTACACCGGAACCAAAGGCCGTTGTGCACACGAAATGATTTTAGATTGTAACGATTTTAAAATGGCAAGTGGAGTTGAAGTGGCTGATATGGCTAAGCGATTGATGGACTATGGTTTTCATGCACCAACTGTTGCTTTCCCGGTTGTAAATACTTTAATGGTTGAGCCAACTGAGAGTGAAGCTAAAGCGGAGTTAGACCGTTTTTGTGAAGCAATGATTTCTATTCGTAAAGAAATACAAGAAATTATTGATGGTAAAGCAGATAAAGCAAATAACGTTATTAAAAACGCACCTCATACAGCGAAACTAATTATTTCGGATAATTATGATAAACCTTATGGTCGCGAGAAAGCAGCCTTTCCGTTACCTTACGTAAAAGCAAACAAATTTTGGCCAAGTGTTGCGCGTGTTGATAATGCTTATGGAGATAGAAATTTGGTTTGCAGTTGCGCACCAATTGAGGCTTACATGGAAGAAGTAAGTATAAGCTAAAAAAATAAATTATTAAAAAACAAAAAAATAACAGGCGCTTATTTCAAGTAATTCTAGCTTGTAAGGTTTTGTTTTGCAGTTTCTCTTTATCGTCTCAAAACAGAACGATAGATTCCTTATTGAGTATTAGTATTACGATAAAGCAAGATACTGAAAGAGTCAATATCTATGCAAAATTATGTAAAAAACTTGCCGATAATAAAGAGTTTGAAAATGCTATTGCATATGGTGAAAAGGCAGTAGAATTAGCTCAGCGTATTAATTTTAATAAAGGGTTAAAAACATCCTTTTTTAATTTGGGCTATGTTTATAGAGAAAAAACAAATTACCAACAAGCACTAAATTATTATTTAAAATCTTTAAAAACTGCAGAAATAATAAATGATAAAAAAGGGCAATCTGCTTGTTATACAAATATAGGTTTGGTATATTATAATCAAGCCAACTACCCACAAGCATTAAAAAATTATTTATTAGCATTAAAGATTAGTGAAGCATTAGGCGAAAAAAACAATACAGCTAAAGCTTATTTAAATATTGGAAATGTTTACTTTGCACAAAAAATTTATGCAAAAGCTTTGTATAGTTATTCTAAGGCAATTAGAATAAAAGAGGAATCAAATGATACAAAAGGACTTGCCGCCTATTACATGAATATTGGCGTGGTTTATGATGTTTTAAAAAAAGATGATAAGGCTTTAGAATATTATTTTAAAGCTCTTGAAATGAATAAAAAATCAAATAATCAAGAGGTAGCCAGTTGTTTAATAAACATTGGCATATTATATCGAAAACAAAAAAAATACGATAAATCATTAGAATGTTTTTTTGAGGCTTTAGATTTTAATAAAAATTTTGAAAACGATTATATAAATACAAATATCTATTTAAACATAGGAGAAACACAAAGTAAGCTAAGCAAACATAAGCTTGCAATTAATTATTATAAAACAGCATTAAGTTTTAATACGAAATGTAATGATCTCGAAAATGAGCGTACAATTTATGACGAATTAGCAAAATCAAATTTTAATATTGGAAACTATAAAGAAGCCTATTTGTATTCAGTTAAGTTTAGTAGTTTAACGGATAGTATTTTTAATGCAGAAAACAGCAGACAGATTGGAGATTTACGAACAAATTTTGAGGTAGAAAAAAGGGAATCGGAATTGAAATTGTTGGCAAAAGCTGAAAAAGAAAAATTACAAGTGTTGGCAAAAGAACAACAACAAAAGCAAAGAATAGTAATTTTAGCTGTTGCGGGTGTTTTATTAATTGTAGTTGTTTTTTCTATATTCTTATTCCGCCGCTATAAGCTTACCCAAAAGCAAAAATTAATTATTGAGCTAAACGAAAAAGAAACGCAGCTTCAAAAAGAAATAGTTGAGGAAAAGCAAAAAGAAATAATAAGTAGCATTCGTTACGCAAAACGTATACAACAGGCCATGTTGCCAAGTGAAAAGTTTATTGAAAGAAATTTACTGAAAAGGAAATAATTTTATAAATTAATAAGCTATATCATGTTACAAATCGTAAAGAAAAATAAGTTATCATCATATATACCTACTAGTATTTATTATTTTTAAACATTGAAAAAACATTTTTACATAGTATTTATATTTAGTTGGTTTTTCGCCAATTCGCAGAACAAAGTGATAGATTCACTATTACAAAAAATTAAAACACAAAAGGAAGACAGTAATAAAGTAAAATCATTAAACCGTATTTCATATAAATTTAGGGAAAATGATAATAAAAAAGCTCTTGAGTTCGGGCAAGAAGCATATAATTTAGCTACAAAACTAAAGTATACTGAAGGTATTTGGTATGCTTGTAACAATATTGCCATAGCGGAAAAATTTTTAGGAAAAATAGAAGAAGCCATTAAATGGAATCAAAAGGCTTTAGATTTTGCTGAAAAAAATAATATGTCGGTTGAAAAAGGACACTCGTATAATAATTTGGCATTATTAATGTCTAGAAGCGAAAATTACAAAAAGGCGGAAGAGTATTATGCGCTTTCTCTTGCTGAATACAAAAAGGTAAATTATATTGAGGGTTATTTTTCTATTTATAACAATACTGGAGGTTTGTTTTACAACCAGGAAGAATATATAAAAGCATATCGTAATTTTAAGGAAGGTTACAGAGTTGCTTCTGAACAAAAAGACTCAGCTAACATTGCACAAATTTTAAATAATTTAGGTAATGTTTTATATTATTTAGACAAGAAGGATTCTAGCTATTTGTGTTATGAGAAGAGTTTTTTTATTGCTAAAAGGCACGCCTCCAAACGAGAAATTGTAAACAGCGGAGCTAATTATGCTTATATGCTTTATGAAGCAAAGAACTTTGATAAATCTGAGAAATTATATTTTGAACTACTAATAATTGTAAATGAATTAAATGATAAATACGAAAAATCAAGTGTTTTTTCTTACTTATCTACTCTTTACTTTGATTGGGGAAAATATAAATTAGCTTATTTATACAAAGATAGTGCTCAAAAAATTGATAAGGAATTGTTAAGTCAAGAAAACATTAAATCAATTAATAACTTAACAGCTATATATGAGAATGAAAAAAAGGAATTGCAAATATCAAATCTTAGTAAGGACAATGAAGTTAAAGGTGAAAAAATAAAGCGAGGCAACATTTATAAAGTTGTATTTGCACTCGGTTTTATTTTTATTACTGTTTTTGCAATTTATTTAATTTATAGTTTACGCGAAAAAGAAAAGGCTCGCAAATTAATAGATATTCAAAAGGTGATGGTAGAAGAAAAGCAAAAAGAAATACTGGATAGTATTCATTACGCCAAACGCATCCAAAACGCTCATTTGCCCAACGAAACAATGATTAAAAAAAATATCGAACGATTAAAAAATAAATAACACCATTGTTTACTAGTTTATATATATATTTTCTTAAAGTAAAAATGAATTGAAAAAAGTAGTTGTTATATCTTTTATCCTTTTGATACTTCCTAAAGTAAAGGCTCAATCCTTAGCGTTTAAAGAGTATTTAAAAATTAATGATTCGCTACAATACTTTGAAGCTATGCGAATAAGTAAAGAAATTAAAAAGTTTGAAAATAAATTTAAAGAGGATAGTAGTTTGTTTTTTTATAGAAAAATTCTGTTTGGAGATTTTGTAAATAAGAAATCTAATTCTCAAGAAGCATTAAAATCTTATTTTGCCGCAATAGATTTAGCGAATCATAATCCCGAAAAATTATTTTTGGTTTATTATAAAGCTGGTAGATTTTATTTTGATAATGATAATTTATCTTCTGCCACAGCCTATTTTAATAAGGCATTATTGAGTAGAACAGACACCTGCCATACAAACCTCGATTTTAGAATTTATTATGAACAAGGTTTGATTAACACTTATTTGGATAACTCTAAAACCGCAATAGAGTATTACAATAAGGCATTAAAAATTGCTGAAAGAAATAAAAGCAACAAACAAAGAGCTGCGGCGTTTAATAATTTGGGATTAATTTTTATAAAAATAAACGATTCTGTTTCTTCTAAGCAATGCTTTGTTAATAGTTTAAAGTTAAGGCTTCGAGATGGTGATAGTATTTACATTGCTCAGAGTTACAATAACATTGGAGCGTTTTACTATAATTTTAAGAATTATAATGAAGCATTGACACATTATAAATTAGGGTACGCCATGAGAAAAAACAATAATGCTCCGCCTGGCGCACTTGTTGAGTCTCAAATAAATATTGGCAAAGCGCTATATAAATTAAATCAGTTTAACGAAAGTCTTCAAATTTTTAATTTGGCCATAAAACAAAGCAAGGAAATAAATAATATTGAATTAGAAAGAAGGGTCTTGGAGCCCCTTATCGAAATGAGTGAAAAGTCTAAAGAATATGAAAAGGCTTATTTTTATCAAAAAAGATATAATTTTATAAAGGATAGTTTATATGGCGTAAATAAAATAGAAGATGTAAAAAAACTAACTTTTCAGTACGAGTTTAGTAAAAAACTTCAGCAAGATAGTTTAAAATATGAAAAAAAAGATCTTGAACGGAAAAAGCAAATTGAAATAAGGGAGGAAAAAAATAAATTATTAAACTATGTGTTATTAATAATTGTAATTGCACTTGGTGTGTGTACCTATTTTATTTTTAAACTAAAAAAGTCTAATTCGCAAAGAAAGCATGCAAACCTTTTAATTTCTAAACAAAAGGATGAAATTGAACAAAAACAAAAAGAAATTTTAGATAGTATTAAATACGCCAAACGTATTCAAAAGGCAATGTTACCAAGTGATAAATTTATCGATAGAAGTTTAAAAAAGAAAAAATAAAAACTCTTCTCAATTGAAGAGCTTTTATTATAATTATTTCAAACAACTCAATTCAATGTATTTCAATTCTAGTTGTAATTGTGTTAGGTTTCGTAAAATGCAAGTTAAAGGCACAAAGTAAAAATTATCCTTTTCCCAACTAATTATATCATTTGATTTTTCAGAAGGCTTGTTGGATAAATTAATTAACCCAGCTGTATTTTTTTTAAATGTAGAAGATATATAAGCATTAAAGTCGCTAAGGCTTTGTTTTAGATCTAATAATATCGGATTGGCATTCGCTTCATTAAACAATATATGGGTTGGAATACTATAATTGTCAGGCGCAGTAAGATTGCTGTAATTAATTGTTTTTAATGGGGTTCCTTCCGTAAGCTCTAGCAAATTTAATTTTAACGATTCAATTTTAGCACACAGCTCATTGTCTTTTTTGTGTAACTCTTTAAGTTGAGCTGTATTTGTAACACTATCATTTGTTAATGATGCAAATATGGCTTCGTTTTGTTGAGAAGCATATCTATAACTATCTTCTAAATGTTGATTTAAGCTCTCGGTACTTTTAGCAATAGTAGCACTGGGACGAGCATTAACCAACGTTAAAAACAAGGCGCAACCCATTATTAATAAAATGGTAACAACAATTGTGTTAACTTTTGTATCGGGATTACGAATGCCGGTAAAAAAGTATACTGGCGTGAATACTAATAACATAATACCTACAGATAGAAGCCCCATAATGTTTGCCCCCGGCCAGTGCATTATTTTAAACAAAACGGCAAAACTTATTAATATTCCAAAGGTGGTTCCAAGTCCAACAATAAGTTTATCTTTTTTGTTTTGTTTTTCTTTTGCTTTAAGAATAAACATTAATGGTAAAAATAAAAAGCCTAGCGAAACCACTCCGAGCAATATTAATAGGGAGGCTCCTGGCATATGTAAAAATTTCAAAATAAGTCCAATGGTCATTGTTGTAGCAGAAAATATTCCACCAGTTATCATTGTTTTTTTCATGGCATAATAGTTTTTAAAAGTTAATAAAAGGAGTGTTTCTTCTTCTATTTCCCATAAAGCATCTTTGTAAAACGTTTGTATGGTTTTTTGATAAAAGCTCTCAAAGTCTCCATCTGCTTCGAGATTTTGCTCTATAATACAACAAATATGATCTAACAGGTTTTGCTGCAGGCTCTCCATCTCAACGCCACGTGCACAAATGTCGTTGAGTATAAAATCAATTTGTTTATCACTAAGGCAATACATTATATTGGTTTTATGTCCAACAAAAATTTCATGGTATTCATAAAATCAGTCAATTCATTTACCTTTTCTTTTGTTTTGGCTTTTCCTTCCGGACTTAACCGATAATATTTTCGAACGCGTTTGCCAATAAATTCTGTTTCGGTTGTTACCAAACCATCACTTTCTAAAGCGTGTAAGGTAGGATACAATGCCCCTTCAGTAATTAAAATTTTATCATTGGTTAACTCCTTAACGGTTTGCGTTATTTCGTATCCATACATGCGCTTGTTGTTTGCTAAAAGCTTCAGCACTATGGTTTTTAAAGTGCCTTTTATTAATTCAGATGAATAATTCATATACAGTTAATTATTTTTTATTGGTTATAGGGTATACCCATCATATTTATTGTGTTTGTCTTGTGGTTTGTTGGGTATTTTACTTGTTATATTTTAAATTAATTTATATTTTTACTTCAATTACATAAGACAAAGATACATAAGATTCTTATGTAATGCAAATTTTTTAAATAATTTTTATGCTAAATAAAATAGGTAAATATTTATTGGTTGGGGGCCTAGTTGTAATAGCTATAATTATTGTTATATCAATTTGGTTCGGGTCCTATTTTGAAAGCTTACCACAGTTTTTATTTATTATAATTTTATTGACCGCTATTATTGCTTTTAGTTTAAGCTTCTCGTTTATTTACTATAATTCAGATACTCCAAAACGAAAAAAAGCAATTACTGTTTTATCGATAATTAGCAGCATAATTTTATTATTTGGAATGTATAGTAAATTTATGCATTGGGTTGGAGCAAGTGCAGAGGTAATTCTATCAATTTTTTTATTTTGTTTTGGTTGTTTACCACTTATAATAAAAGGACGTTACCAAAAACGGAAATTAATTTTATCCAATACATCGCTTATATGGAGTTTTACCGATTTATTTGCGATACTATTTTTATTTTTTGGGGCATTATTTAAATTTATGCATTGGCCAGGTTGGTATTATTTAACTGTATTTGGTATCATTTTTTTGGTGATTTCAATTTTTGGCTGGAATATTTCCTTTAAGAAGGAAGTTACTTTAAAACTCAAAGCGGAAGAGGAACTAAAAGAAACTTTAAAAAACCTTGAAGAGAAAAATAGACTTATTGAAGAAAAGCAAAAAGAAATTTTGGACAGTATAAAATATGCAAAGCGCATTCAAAATGCTCATTTACCAAATGAAGGGTACCTCAATAGAACACTAAATAGATTAAATAAAGACAAGGCATAGTAATAATAATTAATGCTATTTTTAGGAAAAAAGAAAATGAATAAAAAGGCAACAACAGTATTTTCATTTTTCTTTTTGGTTTGGTTTAATACTTTACACGCAAAAAAGCTTAACGTTGATTCGTTAAGAATAATTTGGAAAAACACTAGCAAACCCGACACCGTTCAATTAAATGCACTGTATTTAATTTCTCAAACATTTATTAATTCCAATCCGGATAGTACTATATTTTATTCAGATTATTTAATTGCCATTTCAGAAAGAAAGAAACTAAATCTTTATCTGGGTAGAGCCTATCATTCAAAGGGCTGGGCATTTTATCGAAAGGGCGATTCGCATAAAGCATATTTGTTTTTGTCTAAATCTATTAGTGTTTTCGAGTCAATGCATAACGATTTGGGTTTGGCCAATTCGTATAATTCAATAGCTGCTGTGTTTGATACCCAAAAAGATTCTTTAAAAGAAAGAGAATATCATAAAAAAGCACTCGGTCTTTATGAAAAGTTAAATGATAAAAGAGGGATTGCCACCGTTCTTTCAAATATGACAAAGGAACCTGGCGAAGCTCATGCAATGGATCGTTTAACAAGATGTTTGCAATTGTATAAAGAAATTGGAGATAAAAGTGGAATTGCAGTTACATTATTTAAAATCGCTCAAGAAAGGTTAGTAACAGACAGTGGCAATAACATACCCGAGGAATTCTTTCAATGCTTAAAAACCTTCGACGAGTTAAATAATACAATTTGGACATCTTACATAAATTCTGCCATTGCCGAACTTTATGTAGAGAAAGGAGATTATAAAACGGCAATCGATTATTCAAAGAAGGGGTATAACATTGCCATAGCAAACGATTTGTCTAAGGAAAAAATGGATAATCTCATCGTTTTAATAACTGCCAGCCAAAAATTAAATAATTATAAGGAGGCCTTTAAGTATTACTCAGCTTACGTTTCCGAACGTGACTCCGTAAACAATATTGCTACCAACAATACCATTATAAAGCAAGAAATGAATTATGAGTTTGATAAACAAAAGGCCCTAGACAAAAAGGAGCAAGAAAAGAAAATGGCAATAGTTGCCGAACAAGGGAAAAGACAAAAAGTCATAATTTTTAGTGTTGGATTTGGACTATTTCTGTTTATTGTTTTTGCAGCCATTCTTTCAAGTAGATTAAGAATTACCCGAAAACAAAAAAACATCATCGACATACAAAAGAAATCAACTGAAAAGCAAAAAGAAATTATTGAAGAAAAGCAAAAAGAGATAATCGAAAGTATTAAATACGCTATGCGTATTCAACAAGCGCATTTACCAAGCGACCAATATATTGAAAAAACACTAAAACGCTTAAAAACAAAATAAAAAACCCTGTTTAATTTAAACAGGGTTCTTACTTTATTACTTAAACTTTTATTTCACTTTGGCTTTCACATATTGATGCGGCTCATATTTAGCACGTCCCAAATCAGAATCCCCTGCATATGCTGGACCACCAACAACAGAGTTCTTAACAAATTTCACTTTACCAATATCGCCACCTTTTGAAGCAAAGGCCGCTTTAATTCTTTCTTCCAATTTACTTGCGCGCGTAGCGGCTAATTCGCTGTTGTTTTTATAAGCACGTGTAGGCACTGTAGACGCGCTTGAATGTATGGTAATTACTACTGATTTTTGTTTACTTAGTTCAATTACTTTATCAACAAAGGCAACCCAAGTAGATTCGGAATCATCATTTATATTTTTATTATACTTAAAGAAAAATTCATAATTAGTGGATGGAATGGAAGCAACGGTTTTTTCGTTGCCAACATAAACAGTTTTCGCAAAACGTTTTGCCCCTTTTACACCAATTGTACTAACACTTCCTTCATCAGAAGCATTGCCATCCTTGTCAGCAATAATTTTATATTTAGTATCGGCCGCAAGTTCAATATTTTTAGCAACACCGTTTTCATCGGTGGTTGCATTTAATTTATTACCATCTGAATCTGTTAAAACAACCTCAGCATTTGGCACAACTTTTTTAGTTTTGCTATCTTTTACAGTAACATCTAATATTAAATCTTTACTTGTGCCCGCCGATTTCCCGCTCATATATATAATTTGATTCATTACCCTTCCAGATTTTGCACCAACAGTACTTAATTCAGCTACTGGAGATTTTTTACCATTATCTTCTGCAAATACGGTATATTTTTTATCTGTTTTTAAAACAATGCCATCGTATCTGCCATTGTTATTAGCAGTATAAGATTGAGTTGTACCCCCTTCTTCTTCTACGCTAATTTTTGCTGCAGGAATGGCTTTCTTGCCTTTGCTATTATCTAAAACAATTGTGTTAAGCATAATGCCTTTTGTTTTAGCAACAATTTTTCCTAAAACAACAGGCTCTAGGTTTACTTCACGCTTAATTTCCGAGTAGCTTAGTTCGTTGGTTACAAAAACGTCTTCATTATAAAACTCTTGTCCTGCGGGAGCTTGGTAAGAAAAATTATATTCGCGGCCCGGAGGTAAAATAGTTGAAAAAGTACCATTAACTAACTTAGGTCTATAGGTTCCAATAATTTCGCCGGTTTGTTTATCTTTTACAATAATAGTTAACTCTTCTGGAAGTTTTTCTCCTTCTGCTGCAACTATTTGCCCTTTAAATAAAGCTAAAGGTTTTTCTTTTGCTTGTGGAATGGAAATCATATAAATGTCTTTCTCGCCAAAACCACCGTCTTTAGCAGAAGAAAAATAACCGCGTTTTCCATCTGGTGATGAGGTATAAAAAACGTCATCATCGGTTGTATTAATTGGGTAACCAATATTTGTCACATCGGTAAATTTATTTTCTTCGTTCAATGTAGCAAACATAATATCAAAACCGCCCATTGTTTTGTGGCCTTTAGAGGCGAAAAAGAATGTTGTGCCGTCAGGATGGATAAAAGCACCGTCTTCATCATACTCAGTATTAATGGTTGGCCCCATGTTAAGCGCCTTGCTCCATTGTCCGTTTGGTAATTTTATGCAACGGTAAATATCTCTACCACCAAATCCACCCGGTCTGTCAGAAACAAAAAACAAAACAGTTTGATCTGCATTTAAACAGGCATGAGATTCCCAATACTTAGTATTTACATCCGACCCAAATTCTTTTAATGTCGTCCAATCTTTACCATCGTAATTACTATAATAAATATTTCCTCCCATACCATCACCTCCATCGCGATAGAGAATTAAAGTTTGACCGTCCGGAGTAAGATTGATAGAAGCTTCCATGCCGCTACTATTAATGTTTGGAGAAATTGGTTGCGGCGCACTCCAACTGCCCATTTCGTCTTTGTAAGAAATAACAACGTCTTCGTTAAAAAAGCCAAACGCGTCTTTAACACCACCGGTTGTATTAGGGCGACGGGTAGTATAAATTAACATACGCTCGTCCGAACTTAATACAGGACTGTAATCAGGATACTGACTATTAACGCTATCGCCTAAATTTGTTATCTGAATATTTAGTGGTGCCCCCATTAATTCTTTGGCAAAAGTTGAGGTGGCTTTACCTCTTTCGGTTTGTTTACGCCACTCTTTGTCTTTTGCACTGGTTATTTTTTCAAATTCTTCATATTCCTTAATGGCTTCATCAAACTTATAATTAATGTGTAAAGCTTGTGCATAGTACAAGTGAGCTAAGCCAGGGGCTGCTTTTTCTTGAAAGTTATCAATTTTATAAGTTTTAGAAATATTAGCAACAGCTTTGGCTAAATGATACTCTGCCTTTGGTTTTTGATTTAAAGAATGTAAATAGCATTGACCCAATAAGTAGTTAATGTTTGCGGATGAAGAATCTAACTGATAAGCGGCTTCAAAGTTATCTTGGGCAACTAAATAGTTATCTTCAAGCAATAGAAGCGAACCTTCTTGAAAATAATCCTTATACGAGCCTCCGGCTTTAATTTGAGCGTTAATTTTAATAGTAGATACTATAAAAAGCAAAAACACTAACTTCTTCATATGGCAGTAATTTAATTAAGATAGCAAAATTATAATTTTATTTTAAAAAATGCCTGTTTAATAGAAATAATGTTGGCTTTTATCGATATTTAGCATAGTCTTAACACTAAATCGATAAAAATTAATATACTCTTAATTTTTTTATCTTTGCCATCCCAATAAAATAAAATGACCTTTTTAGAAGAAATAAAACGCCGCCGTACTTTTGCCATTATTGCCCATCCCGATGCGGGTAAGACAACTCTTACCGAAAAATTATTATTATTCGGAGGGGCTATTCAAACCGCTGGTGCCGTTAAATCCAATAAAATTAAAAAAGCAACCACTTCCGATTTTATGGAAATTGAGAAACAGCGAGGTATCTCGGTTTCTACATCGGTTATGGCGTTTGATTATAAAAACTACAAAGTAAATATTTTAGATACACCCGGTCACGAAGATTTTGCTGAGGACACTTACCGTACTCTTAGCGCAGTAGATAGTGTTATAATGGTGATTGATTGTGTAAAGGGTGTTGAGCCACAAACAAGGAAACTGCTGGAGGTTTGCCGAATGCGCGATACGCCTGTTATTGTGTTTATAAATAAAATGGATCGCGAAGGGCAAAACCCATTTGATTTGTTGGATGAAATTGAAAAGGAACTAAAAATAAAAGTACGTCCGCTTACCTGGCCCATTGGCATTGGTAAATCGTTTAAGGGAGTTTACAATTTAACCGAAAAATCTTTAAACCTTTTTCAAGGCGATAGTAAAACAACCGTTGAAGAACGCTTAAAATTTACCGATATAAATGATTCACAAATTGATAAATTAATCACTTCCGATTTTGCAGAACAATTACGCGCAGATGTAGATTTAATCGACGGTGTTTACGATACCTTGGATACCCAAAAATATTTAAACGGACAAATTAGCCCCGTATTTTTTGGTAGCGCCGTTAACAATTTTGGTGTAAATGAGTTGTTAGATTGCTTTGTTGAAATTGCCCCGGGACCTAAAGAACGAGATACAGATAACGGCGTTATAAAACCAGACGATAAAAAATTTAGTGGGTTTGTATTTAAAATACATGCTAATTTAGACCCTAAACACCGCGATCGGATTGCGTTTTTAAGAATTTGTAGTGGCACATTTGAACGTAATAAATATTATCACCACGTACGCGATAAAAAAGAATTACGCTTTAGTAACCCAACAGCCTTTATGGCACAACAAAAATCGGTTATTGATGAGGCTTTTCCTGGCGATGTAATTGGTTTATACGACGCCGGTAATTTTAAAATTGGAGATACCTTAACCGAGGGAGAAAACTTTCAGTTTAAAGGTATACCAAGCTTTTCACCTGAGTTATTTAGATATGTAAATAATTTAGACCCGATGAAAACCAAGCAACTCCAAAAAGGCTTAGAGCAGTTAACAGATGAAGGTGTAGCCCAATTGTTTACACGCAAAGTCGACGGACGTAAGGTAATTGGAACAGTTGGTGCACTTCAGTTTGAGGTGATACAGCACCGTTTAAAGGCAGAGTACAACGCCAGCGCCAGCTTTGACCAAGTGAGCTTATACAAAGCCCTTTGGATTAGCTGCCCCGACAGAAAAAAGCTAGAAGCCTTTATGCAAGACAGAAACGCGCATATAGCTTTAGACAAAGAAGACCGCCCTGTATTTTTAGCAGAAAGCGCATGGCTATTACAAATGGCCCAGGAAAAGTTTCCGGATATACAGTTTCACCTAAAGAGTGAGTTTTAATTATAAATTATTCAATAATTAATTTACCCTGCTTTATTCCTCCTTGCTCACAACTTAATTTATATATATAAAAATAAAAGCCGTTGCCAATATTAAAATTAATTTTTTGCTTACTTGAATTAATTGATTCAACTAAAATTAATTTTCCTTGCAAATCAAAAACGGTAAACAAGGTGTTTTTTGGTAAAGTACTTAACTCAATAAATAGATTATCAGTGCTAGAGTTTGGATAAATGTTTGCATTAATATCCAAAATATTTTCTTTAATCCCAGCAGTACCACAAGGAGTAACAGAAAAATTTTGATAAATTTGAATTGTTTGTGTTGCCTTGCATTGAGTTACAGTATTGCTAGCTACAACAGTGTAAGTTGCATAAAAATTGAGAGAATTTGTATTTGTATTTGGTCCGGTGGGAGTCCCAATAATAACTGAAGGTGTAAATATTGGACCTACAGGTGCTGGAATTAACCAAGTAATATTTGTGTTAGCTGTTGTTGACGAACCAAGCGCCAATATTGTTGGATTAGCACAACTTAATGTTTGTGTAATCATACTAGCGCTTACGCTTGGTAAAGTTGTATTTGATGAAATAACCACGGGTACAGGAGTTTGACAACCACTAATAGGATCTACACACACCAATGTCCACGTACCCGGAATCCCAGTCGTTGTGCATGAAACGGCACCAAAGCTTGTACCAGGTATTGGAATGGCAAGGGTACTGCTAGGTGGCAAAAAAGCATACTGTACCGGTCCGTTTGTGCTAGTAGCACCCGACATACATAAGGCTGTATTATTAACTGGCGAAGCACAACCTAAAGAAAAGTTAGTGGTGCTCGTAGCATTAAAAGATGGGAAAGCGGATGTTGATGTAACGGTTACCGTTTTTAAAGATGAGCAACCATTTAGAGTATTTACAATTAATAAAGTGGCTGTCCCAGGTGATAGAACATTGTATGCAGAATTTGTAGAACTGCTAATGGCCGAAAATCCATTTGGAAAAGAAGATCCAGGATTAAACCAGTATGTAGTAACGTTGCTTAATGGAAAAGAAAGAAAATTTGTAAAGGTTGGAGCAACAGAATTACATGTTATTATTTGAGATAGTGGTGTTAAAGTACTTGAAGGAATTAAAGTATTCTGACTAATTGCAAATGTTTGAGAAGATGAAACACCAGTTAAAGTATCTGTAGCTGTAACAGTATAGTTACCTACATTGCCATTACTCAAGTTTACTATGGTTGCATTAGATGTAAAATTAGTCGGAGAGTTAACCCACGAATAAGTATAATTAACTGGAGCAACCGATAAACTAATAGTTGTTGTATTACACGTTAAAGTATAAGATTCACTTATGTTTGTTATCGTAAAACTTGGCACTTGAGCTTTACCTATAACACAAATTATCAATACCGTTAAGAGGGAGTAAAATTTTTTCATAAAAAGGTATAATACGTAAAAATAGAATAATATTGCTATTAAGCAAAAAAATTGGGAGGTTAAGTTATTCTTAAATGCTCGATTGAATGCCTTTAAATTCATTACTTTTGTTTAATCAAAACAGTAAAATGTCCCAAAGCCACCTTCGCACCGTAAATGTTACACGCTATATTCAACCATTGCGTGAGGGTGGCTCCTTGCCTGCTTTGGCAGAGGCTGACGACGATTTTAAATACGTTTTAAAATTTAAAGGCGGCGGCCATGGTGTAAAAACATTAATTGCTGAATTAATTGGTGGAGAAATTGCTCGCACATTAGGACTAAAAGTACCCGAACTTGTGTTTGCTAATTTAGATGAGGCTTTTGGCAGAACAGAAGGAGACGAAGAAATACAAGATTTACTTAAAGCCAGTCAAGGTTTAAATTTAGCACTACATTTTTTATCAGGCGCCATTAATTATGACCCCGTGGTTAGTCCTATTAATGCAGAATTGGCTTCTAAAATAGTATGGCTCGATGCATTTATTACAAACGTTGACCGTACATTTAGAAACACAAATATGTTAATATGGAACAAAGAATTGTGGCTAATCGATCATGGTTCGTGTTTGTATTTTCAATACACCTGGACAAATTGGGAGATGAAAGCCACCAGCACATTTGCATTTATTAAAGATCATGTGCTATTACCAAATGCAACCTTATTAAACGAAGTTAATTTAGAATTTAAAAAACTACTAACAGAAGACAAGCTCCGCAAAATTGTAGTGCTTATACCTGAAGATTGGTTGATTTGGACTGATACTGATGAAACACCGGATGAGATAAGAGAAGTATATCTTCAATTTTTAATAAAACGTTTAAATTACGCCGATACTTTTACAAAAGAAGCTAACGATGCAAGATAGACACTTATATGAATATGCTGTTATTCGGATTGTTCCTGTTTTAGAGCGAGAGGAGTTTATTAATGTTGGCGTTATTGTTTTTTGCAAGAAAGAAAAGTTTATTAAAATGCATTTTAAATTAAACGAAGAAAAATTAAGTGCGTTTTGCAAAGACATCGACGTTGAGCAAATTCTACTAAATTTAAAATCGTTTGAAAAAATAGCGAATGGCAATAATGATGGAGGGCCAATAGCCGAAATGGACATTGCCTCTCGCTTTAGATGGTTAACAGCCGTAAAAAGTTCGGTAATACAAACATCACGCCCTCATCCAGGCTTATGCACCAATCTTGAACTAACGGCTAAACGTTTGTTCGATGAGTTGGTGTTATAAAAGAGAGATTGCTTCGCTTCGCTCGCAATGACGTAGGAATTACAATAAACCCGTAATATCTTTGCTTAAAGGATCTACTTTACTCGAGAAAAATTTTACAACCTTTCCGTTTTCGTCAATAAGGTATTTGCAAAAATTCCAAGTTGGCGCATCGTTGCAGCTGCCGTTTAATTCTTTTGTACTTAAAAATTTATACAAAGGGTGCATATCAGTGCCTTTCACACTTATTTTTTCCATCATTTGAAAAGTAACCCCATAATTTTTTGTACAAAATGTTTTTATTTCGGTACTTGTTCCCGGCTCTTGTCCACCAAAATTATTTGCCGGAAAGCCTAATAATACCAACTTATTGCCATATTGTTCGTGCAAAGCTTGCAAGTTTTTGTATTGAGGCGTAAATCCACATTCGCTGGCGGTATTAATAATTAATATTTTTTTGCCTTTAAATTTACTAAGGCTTAATTCTTGCCCGTCAATGGTTTTAAGCTTAAAATCGTAAATACTTTTTTCAGCAAGTACTATGTGTTTTGGTTTTTTAAAGCTAGCAAAAGATAATAATGTTAAAGCCGAAATAAAAATGGGGCTGAATATTTTTGTAATTAATTTTTTCATATTGGTTTTTTAATAATAACACTAAATTAGCGTAAATGTTCAAAACAAACTAATTAGAGAAACATAAAATTGAACTAAATATGTAACATAGATAAGATGTTGTGTTTCTTGTTAAAAAGGTCATATAAAGGGAAGCTTGCTTCCCTGCTATGTACTATTTAACTTTAAGTATTAAGGATAAAAAATATTGTTATGAGCGCTACAAAAATTGTAAACAACATGATGGAGAATGACTTTTTTAGTCAATGGCTTGGAATTGAAATTATTGAGGTCAAGGAGGGATACAGTAAATTGAGTTTAACAGTAAAAAAGGATATGTTAAACGGTTTTGGAATGGCGCACGGCGGCATTACCTATTCTTTTGCAGATAGTGCCTTTGCGTTTGCCAGCAATAGTAAGGGGCGAAAAAGCGTGAGTATAGAAACAAGTATTACCCACGTTGTTGCATTAAAAGAAGGCGATGAAATTATTGCCGAAGGGAGTTGTGAAACAGAAACTGAAAAGCTTGGTCATTACAAAGTAAAGGTTTATAAAAAAAGTAATCCTATAGAAATTGTAGCTTTATTTAAAGGTATGGTCTATAAGACAAGTAAAGTTTGGGAAGTTTAATTAAAGGTAAGTTTTAAAGTCTTTAAATTCTTCAAAAATTTTTATACGCGAACTTATATCATCTATTTTTTCATCACCAACAATTATTTGCCTGCCGCTAAGTAAAAAATCAACATTTGGAATTTGTTCGGTTAATTGTTTTAAATAATCTACAAGTGAAATATCTTGCAGTTTAGAGGTAAAAATTGAAACAATGGTATTTGGTTTTGTTGATTCACTCAAAGAAACAATGTCTTCAATAGGAACACTTTGCCCTAAATAAATACACTTATGCCCTTTGCTTTTGCATAAAAAATTAGTGTACAATAAACCCATTTCGTGCAACTCATTATTCGCTAAAAAAAACAAGAAGGTTTTTGGTTGTTGAATAGGATTAGGCGTTAATTTATCTATTCCAACAATTAATTTTTGGCGAATAAGATTGGATATATAGTGTTCTTGTGCCGGGTTAATCATACCTACCTGCCACATATTGCCCATTTGGCGAAGAAAAGGGAACAGTATTTTTTCAATAGTGTTTTCAAAACCAAAATGAATGATAGAGCTGTTAACGGTATTTTCAAAGCGCTCGTCATCTAGGTCCATTAAACACAAGGTTAGATTTTCTATTTGATAACTTTCCTTTGTAAAATCGTTTAAAAACTTTTCGGCTTCAAGTAATAGTTGTTCGTATGAATATTCAGCTATTTTAGAAATTTTATATCCATTATGGTTTAGTAACGAAATATTTAAAATCCGTTTTAAGTCATTATTATTGTAATATCTAATATTTGTATCTGTTCGTTCCGGCTTTAAAATACCATAACGCTGCTCCCATATGCGTAGGGTATGGGCTTTAATTCCCGATAGGGTTTCTAACTCTTTTATGGACAGTTTTTGAGACATTGTTTAGTCGTGATAATCTAATAAACAAGTACTTTTATAAATTGTTTAATATTTTTGTAAATTTATAAAATGCTAAGAAAACGATTATTTGGTTTAAGTGGTCTGTTAATTACGCTTATTTTATTATCTTCTTATAAACCATATCCACCATTTGCCTATCAAATTGCGGTTTTAAAATATAATGGCGGAGGCGATTGGTATGCTAATTTAGAAACCTCTTTGCCAAATCTAATAAAATTTTGCAATGATAATTTAAAAACCAATATTAACCCAGAGCAAGCGACAATTGATGTTGGAAGCGCCGAAATTTTTAACTATCCATTTGTGCATATGACAGGGCATGGAAATGTAATATTTAATAATCAAGAAGCGGAGAATCTACGCAATTATTTAATTGCGGGAGGTTTTTTACACATAAGCGATAACTATGGTATGGATAAATTCATAAGACCTCAATTAAAAAAGGTTTTTCCGGAGCTGGATTTAGTAGAATTGCCATTTAGCCATCCCGTCTATCATCAAAAGTATAGTTTTGAAAGCGGCTTGCCAAAAATACACGAACACGAAAACATGGCTCCACAAGGATTTGGCCTTATTTACAAAGGTCGTCTAGTGTGTTTTTATGATTTTGAATGTGATTTGGGCGACGGCTGGGAAAGCCCTGAAATTCACAAAGATAGTGAAGAAGCAAGGGCAAAAGCATTAAAAATGGGGGCAAACCTAATTAGTTACGCTTTTATGGGCTTTGACAAAAAATAAATTTATAATTCGTGTAACCAATTATACGTCAAAAACGTCTTAGCTATTATGAAGTATATTTTTGTTTCACTTTTTCTTTTTTCGCTTACATTAAGTGCGCAAACGTATATTTTATCAGGTAAAATTTCTGATAAAAACGAAGCTTTGCCATTTGCAACTATTATCGTAAAAGGCACAACACAGGGAACAAATAGTAATATAAACGGACTCTACACGCTCAAACTTCCGGCAGGAAAATACGAAATCATATATCAATATGTTGGTTATTCAAAACGAATAGAAAGCATAGATTTAAACGCAGATAAAACATTAAATGTAATTCTTGCAGCAGATGGTATTGCCTTGAAAGAAGTTGAGGTGAAGGCAGGTGAAGACCCTGCGGTTCCTATTATTAAAAAAGCCATAAAAAAACGGAAGTACTATTTAACCCAATTAGACGCATATACCTGCAAATCATATATTAAGGGCTTACAAAGAATAGACAAGTTACCTAAAAACTTTACTAAATTAATTAAACTAACGGGTGGCGACCCTTCAGACACGAATCAAATAAAAGGAGTGGTATATTTAAGCGAAAGCGAAAGTAAATACCATTTTCAAAAAACGGATAAAGAAAAAGAGATAATGTACAGTAGTAAGGTTAGTGGTGACAATAAGGCCTTTAGTTTTAACCAATTGAGTGATATGAAGGTGAACTTCTATAATAACCTCATTGAGCTCGGAAACCTAAGTAATCGACCTTTTGTATCACCTATAAACGAAAACGCTTTTTTATACTATCGTTATTACTTAATTGGAAAAATAGAAGGTGAAGGAAAAACAATAAATAAAATTAAAGTAGTTCCGAAACGAAAAACCGACCCATGTTTTAGAGGGATAATTTATATTCAAGATAGTACCTGGCGAATTACTAGTTCTGATTTAATTTTAACCAAGGATGCTAAGATTAATTTTGTGGATACCTTACAGGTAAAGCAAATATACTCTTCGGTGGTTGCTGATAGTGTTTGGATGCCAATTGCTTTATATTTTGGTTTTAATTTTAATGCGTTTGGTTTTAGCGGAAAGGGGTATTTTAATGCAAACATTAAAGAATACGACTTGCATCCAACCTTTGAAAAGAATTTTTTTAAAAACGAAGTATTTAAGGTAGAAGAGGGTGCCAATAAAAAGGATTCATCCTATTGGGCAAGTCATAGGGCTGTGCCATTAACTGCCGAAGAAACATTTGACTATAGAAAAAAAGATAGTACTGAAAAAATTACGGATACAGATCGCTACAAAGATTCTGTTGATAAAAGAACAAACAAGTATAAAACAACAAATTTACTGTTAGGCTACACTTACAATATAACTAAGAAAAATTTTAGCATTAATTTACCAGGCATTGTGACAGATGGATTTCAATACAATACAGTAGAGGGCTATAATTTAAGTTATAGCTTATCTATTAATAAATCCTATGAAGACCATAAAAGATATAGCATTATTGGTAAATCGCGTTATGGGTTTTCAAATAAATTATGGGGAGGCGAGTTAGGCTTTAACTATTTTTTTAAACCTGAGAAATTCTCTAGATTTAGTATTACGGCTAAGTCTATTATATCTCAGTATAATCAACAAGATCCGATATCCCCATTAGTTAATACTTTGTATTCGTTGTATTTAAATCATAATTACATGAAAGCTTTTAAAGAAACCGGAGTTGAATTAAATTATTTTACTGAATTAGTAAACGGTATTTATTTTAATTCAGTAGTTAAATATGTTGAACGCGATGCTTTAAAAAATACGGCAGATTATCTGATTAGAGACAACAAGAACTTGTTGTTTACTTCCAACGATCCAAGAAGTGATTTTTCTCACGATTCAGTTTTCACAACGAATAATGCATTAACGGCAGAAATAAGTTTTTCATTTAGATTTAAACAAAAATATTACACACTACCCCATCAAAAAATAATTAGTGGGAGTAAATACCCTCGTTTAAGCGTAATATACAAAAAGGCTTTTCCATATTTAAATGCAACGGCAAACTACGATTTGGCTAGTGTGGTTATTTCAGATAATATTAAACTAGGTTTATTTGGTAAATTTAGTTACAAACTTAGGGGGGGTGGCTTTTTAAATACTCAAAAATTATTGTTTATGGACTTTAAATACTTTTTGGGCAATCAAACTATTTTTAATACCAACGATTACTTAAGTAGTTTTCGCTTGCTTCCCTATTACACGTTTAGTGCGGATCAATGGTACACAGAGGCGCATGGAGAACATCATTTTAATGGATTTATAATCAATAAAATCCCGGGTCTTAAAAAACTTAAAGTACAGGAGGTTGTGGGAGGACACTTTTTAGCAAGCAATAAATTAAAACATTACTATGAAGTTAATTTTGGAATTGAAAAAATATTTAAATTTATTCGTTTTGATTATGTGTTAGGTTTTTCGCCTGACAAAACAATTAAACAAGGCTTTACATTTGGCTTAAATGTTGGATTTTAAAAAATAATATCATGGTAAAAAAGATATTTCTATTTACATTTTGTTTAATTGCATCTGTAGCATTTTCGCAAAACTCTAGTACTAGTCTAGAGTTCGAGGCACAGTCAATTGGAGGTAAAGAACAAATTGAACAAGTTTTACAAACGCAATTAACCTTACCAAAAACAATTCTCACTTCTAATTTTGATGTTAAACTAACTACTTTTTTCGATTTAGATTCAGCGGGTAAAGCCATTAATATTAAAGTGGAAGGACAGGTAAATAATGCTCTTCGCAATGAGATAATAAGAATGTTTAATTTTTTGAAATTTTACAAAACACTTAATTTACCTAACGAAAGTAGACCTTATTTTTTATTTTTTAAACTGTCAACCGAAAAGTATAATAAGTATTTTAAGCAAAAAAATAAATTTACCTTAAAAAAACCCGCAGTTGCAGATAGCAGTTATATTATCTATTCAAAAGCTGATAAATCACCTGAGTATTATAAAAATGGGGATGATGGGTTAAATGAGTTTATTCTTTCAAATATAGAGTATCCAAAATTGGCTGTCGAAAAATCGGTTGAGGGAACGGTAGTAATTGAATTTGTGGTTGAAACCAATGGATATATAACAGGGCTTAATGTAAAGCAGGGTGTAAATACAGGTTGTACTGAGGAGGCAATTCGATTGATAAAACTTACAAAATGGCAACCAGCAGTTTTAAATAATAAAATGATAAGATATAAAACTAATTATCCAATAACGTTTAATTTACGAAATGTAAATAGAGATAATTCTAATTCGAGTTTATTGGGACAATAGTTTTGAGGTTTTTTTTCTATAATTGTTACGTAATTTAATAACGATAAATAAAAAAAGTAAACTGCAAACAACTACAGTTATTAAACTTAAGGTCGCTTCTTTAAAGTAAAAAGATAAGAATGAAGAGGCAATGGTTAAAACCGTAAACACATAAATAATTATAACCGTTTTTGCATGACCAAAACCACAATCTAATAACATGTGATGAATGTGATTTCTATCTGCTGTAAAGGGCGATTGGCCTTTAACAGCACGCATAATGAAAACACGTAACGTATCTAGTAAGGGATAAATCAAAGCACTAATTACAAAAACAGGTTTACTAACGTGTATCCAAACACCATCAATACTTTGAATGGGATATTCAATTAATTTAAAGGCTAAAACACTAATAAACATACCTATTGTTAATGACCCTGAGTCGCCCATAAAGATTTTTGCAGGTGAGAAATTAAAAATTAAAAATCCTCCTAAGGAGCCCGCTAAAGCAAATGAGAGGGCAGCGTAGGGATATTCATTGGCAAAAATAAACCATGTACCAAACGTACAACAGATTAAAAAACCAACACCGCCGGCTAAACCATCTACGCCATCAATTAAATTAAACGCATTAACAACAACAACGTATGTAAAAATTGATAAGAAAACACTGCCCCAGTTTGGAATGTCATAAACACCAAAAACGCCATGCAAGCTGGTAATACGAATATCGCCCATTAGAACCAAAATCAGAGCAACTACAATGTGTGCAAATAATTTTTTTACAGGAGCTGTACCAATAATATCATCCTTAACGCCTACAAAAAATAAAATTAAACTACAGGCTACAATTAATTTAAACTCTTTTACCGATTGAAAAATTTTATCATAGTAGTGCATATCCTCAATACTATACCAAAGAGAAAAAGCAAACAACGTTCCGGCAAAAATAATAATACCTCCAATTGTAGGAACAGATCGTTTATGGATTTTTCTACCCTCACTTGGAACATCTATTAGACGCTTTAAAACAGCCACTTTAATTAGGGCCGGTGTTGAGTAAAGCACAACAATAAACGCGGTTAAAAAAACAAGTATTAGTACTGCCATTTAAAAATCATAATAAACATTATATAAATTGGTTTTAAATCCAAAATATATGTAACTGGTTTGGTTATTTAAGTCTTTAAAGTTATTAAAATTTTGCAAACGGTAGTTAACGCCCAACATTACATTTAAGTTATATGACGGGTTTATTAAATAGCCTACTTTACCGTTAATAATGGTGGTACTATAATAATAATCATTATTTAAAGGAACTAATTGATAATTGTATTTAAGATTTGTAAAATAACGTTTCCACTTATAATCGGCCATTAATAGTATTTCCTTCCCGTAATTTGGAGTAAACGCTAAATTTTGATTGTAATGTGAATAAGATTGGTTTGTAGTGCTATTAAAGGGATTAACATAACTGCCCTCACTTACAAAATTATACTCTGCTTGAATAAATAAATTTTTAATGTTAAAGGCATCAAAGTAATTTACTCCTGTTTGATAACCAAATCCGTTGCCTAATTTTGTGGTATCACCAATCTTATCAAGCATTGCCTGACCATAAACATTAAGTTTATGGGTAATTTTGAATTTTAAATCTACACCTGCTAAAATATTGTTTTTGTTGTTTAACCCAAATGGAACAATATTGGTATAAATGAGAGGATTAAAATATTCCAAGGATAAATTTTGTTTATTTTTATCATCCCCCGCTTGCCAGATCATTCCTTGAAAAAAACCTATATTTAAAAACTTTGTGGCGTTAATACTTAAATATTGAAAAGAAGCCGCTTTTTTTTGAAATAATCGCTCGGCATTTTTAACAGGAATTTTTGTGGCTGGAACTAAATTCATAAACATGGCATAAATGTTTGAGTATTGCACCCTTCCTTTAAACCATTGCTGCGTAAAGCGCGCATATGGATAATTAAAAGCGTTGTCACTCAACAAAAGAGAGCGGTAGCCATTACCAATTTTTTGTTTACCATGCCCAGCTTGAATATTTAAATTTTTTAAAGGTTGAAAGGAAAAAAACCCAGATGAAAATGCATAATCATAACCTGTGATTTTAAATGCCTTCCATCGACCTTGACCCGGAATAACGGTTGTTGCATTCGCGTTGTTTGCAATATAATTTGGAAATCGCGATTGGTTTTCTGCAAACATGGTCTCAAAATAAAATTTAGAACCAATAATACCGCTCGCAATAAAACCGCGCGTATTGTTATTTAGATAACGAGTAATGGTATCCGAAAAATCTCGGCCAATTTCTAAATTTAAAATTGGATCTAATCGTAATTTAAAGTTTTCATTATGAGGCTCAACTCTGATAACATGCTTAAAAAAAACAACGTCTAGGGCAGGATCATCAACAATGTATTTAAAAATGCGGTGAGTGTCTGATACATGAAGGTACTTATCAGAAAAAAAAGGAATATAGGGCTGTATACCAGAATGCGTATTAGAATCTTTTTTAGCTAATTGTTTTTGGGTTAGGGTATTAAAAGAGTAATCGTTTGGAAGATTGTAGAATTGAGCCTTTGAAATTAAAAATGAAAGATTAAAAATTAAAAACAGTATGTATTTTTTTATCATCAATTAATTTTTACAATCATTCTCTAAGTTGGTTCAATTTCATTTAGTCCCTTTTATGGCTTAATCCTAAGATCTTAAATAACTACCAAACCTTTATACCCTCTTTTTTCTTAAAATCATCATATACCAAGGCAATTCCTTCAGGTAGTTCTATTTTATGTTTCCAACCTAAAGAATGTAAATAAGAAACATCCATTAATTTGCGGGGAGTTCCATCCGGCTTAGTTAAGTCGTGTTTAATTTCGCCTTTGTAACCTACAATGTCTTTAATTAATAATGCTAAATCTTTAATAGTTAAATCAGTTCCAGAGCCAATATTCACAAATTGTTCATCATTATACGTATTCATTAAGTATACACAGGCATCTCCTAAATCATCTGCATGCAAAAATTCACGCATAGGTGTTCCTGTACCCCACATTTCAACAAATGGTAAATTACTTTCTTTAGCATCGTGAAACTTTCGTATTAATGCAGGAAGCACATGAGAACTATTTAAATTGTAATTATCGTTTGGGCCATACATATTGGTAGGCATAACAGAAATAAAATTACATCCATATTGACGTTTATAGCTTTCGCACATTTTAATACCTGCAATTTTTGCGACGGCATAAGGTTCATTTGTCTCTTCTAACAAGCCTGTAAGTAAATACTTTTCTTTTAAAGGTTGAGGGGCTAGTTTTGGATAAATGCAAGAGCTTCCTAAAAACATTAATTTTTTAACGCCATTTAAATACGCATTATGAATGACATTGTTTTGAATCATTAAATTCTCATAAATAAAATCGGCTCTATAAGTGTTATTTGCCTGAATACCGCCAACCTTTGCCGCAGCTAAAAAAACATATTCGGGTTTTTCGGCAACAAAAAAATCACTAACAGCCTGGGAATTGCGTAGATCTAATTCTTTTGATGAACGTGTAATGATTGTGTTATACCCTTTGCTTTGCAAATTTCGCATTATGGCAGAACCTACCATTCCTCGGTGTCCGGCAACGTATATTTTAGAATTTAACTCCATTTGAAAATGTTCCAATTTGAAAATGCGCAATTTGATAGTTTAATTGTTTCATTATCAAATTAACTAGTCGACTAATTTTTTACTCTTTATAATTTAAAATTTTATGCCCACCATCCAAAAGATATTTGTCTCTTTTAAATAATTCAACATCAGCGGCTACCATCTCTTTACATAAAGCGGCAACAGTATATGTTGGTGTCCAGCCCATTTTTGTTCTAGCTTTGGTTGCATCACCAACTAATAAATCTACTTCAGCCGGGCGATAGTATTTTGGATCAATTTCAACCAAAACTTTTCCAGTGGCAACATCAATTCCTTTTTCCTTTTCGTTTTTACCCTCCCATTTTAATGTAATTCCAACTTCAGCAAAAGCCATATTAATAAACTCACGCACCGTAATTTTTATGCCTGTGGCAAGCACAAAATCCTCAGGTTCATCCTGTTGTAACATGCGCCACATACCCTCCACGTAATCCTTTGCATGACCCCAATCCCTTTCAGAATCTATATTGCCCATAAACAATTTTTCTTGTAAACCCAAGCTAATTTTTGCAACACCTCTTGTAATTTTGCGAGTAACAAATGTTTCGCCACGCAAAGGACTTTCGTGATTAAATAAAATACCGTTGCAAGCAAACATACCATAAGCCTCTCGGTAATTTTTGGTAATCCAAAAACCGTAAAGTTTAGCCACTCCATATGGGCTGCGTGGGTAAAAAGGTGTTGTTTCTTTTTGTGGAATTTCTTGAACTAATCCATATAATTCGGAAGTAGAGGCTTGGTAGAAACGGGTTTTCTTTTCTAAACCCAAAATACGAATGGCTTCTAAAATACGTAAGGTCCCAATACCATCGGCATTTGCAGTGTATTCAGGTGTATCAAAACTCACCTTAACATGAGACATGGCAGCTAAATTGTATATTTCATCAGGCTTTACTTCTTGAACAATTCTAATTAGGTTAGTGCTATCTGTCAAATCGCCATAATGTAGTTTAAAGTTTACGTGTTTTTCGTGTTGGTCTTGATACAAATGATCAATTCTATCTGTGTTAAACAATGAACTTCGGCGTTTTACGCCATGAACTTCATAACCCTTACTCAAAAGTAACTCTGAAAGATAAGCCCCATCCTGACCGGTAACACCCGTTATTAACGCAATTTTTGCCATATAAAAATAAAGAATAGCAATATTACAAAAAATTAACGAAAAATAAGGCAATCTGAAGCCTTTACAGAACGTTGAATTTTAATTATATTTACAGCGATATTTATTATGAAATCAACATTCTCTAAAAAAAATTATTACATTTTAATTGTAGGAATAGTGCTAATTGGGCTAGGTTATTTATTAATGGTAGGTGGCGGTAGCGAAGACCCAAATGTTTTTAATCCGGCAATTTTTGATTTTCAACGTATTACTTTGGCACCCATGGTGTGCTTGTTGGGTTTTGCAACCGTTATAGTAGCTATTATGTGGCGTCCTAAGGTTTCGCAAACAGAAGCAATAAAATAATGGAGCCCAAAAAAAATACAGACTCAACTGTTGTTACCCCTAAACCTAAAAAAAACAAGTTAAAGCGGTTTTTATTAATATTTACCCTAAGCCTTGTTGTAATTTGGTTTATTTATTACTTTATATGCGGTTTAGCATACAGCGAGGGTACCCGATCGGGTATCCTCACTAAAGTAAGCAAAAAAGGTTATATTTTTAAAACTTATGAGGGAGAGTTAAATGTAGGTGGTTTTGTGGATGGAAATGGAACAATAATGCCAAACAGTATTTTTAAGTTTTCGGTAACGGAAGAAAGTATTTATAAGAAATTACAAGACAAAGAGGGAAAAAAGGTTATTTTACATTATAAGCAGGTTATAAAAAACTTCTTTTGGCAGGGCGATACAGATTATTTTATACAAGAAGTAACAGACGTCAAGAAATAAAAAACCAACAAAGCTAAAATCCAATCTCGAGTTTAACTTTAATAAAAAAATGTGTAAATTGCACAAAAAACTAAATCGATTTATGAAACAATTGCTTTTTGCCAGTGTCTTATTATTTGCATTAAAAACAAATGCTCAAACTACCGGAGACACAATAGTTGTAAAAGCCTTTAAATATGGCAGTAACACACGAGATACTTTAATTCAATTTCCAAACAATAGCCTCACCTATGAGAAAATTATTATGAAATACAATATGCGTTGTAAAAATGCACAGATTTCTAGTAGTGGAAATCCAAATTTGGGATGTGGCCAATGGGATTATTCTTGTAATACTTATGTGTTAGATTCGAGCCGAATTGAAACAGAATTAAACTTACAGCCTAACTATGTTGTTTCAAATTTTTCAGGAACCACATTTAGTTACGTTACTTCACCAACTTACGATTACTACAATTACAATCAAACAAATGTTTCTTACAGCATAACTTCCGAAAATCAATATACAGTTGGGGCAGGCAGTACGTCGGTTCCAAATGTATTGAAAACAAACGAAAAATCCGGAAAATCACAATTACTGTTTACCGCTTCTGAACTTATTTCAGCTGGTTTTAGCGCAGGTAACATCAATGGCTTAATACTAAACGTAGCTAATTCTGGAGGAACCGCTAATTTTTTTAAAGTGGGCATTCAACACACTACTTTAACAGCGCTTAGTTCAGGTGCAGCCATAACAACTAGTTTTACCAATGTCTATAATAGTAACTACGCATTTGTAAATGGTAATAATCGGATTCAGTTTTTTACACCATTTAATTGGGATGGAGTAAGTAATATCATTATCGAATATTCCTTTACTAACACAGTGCCATCAACCCCAATTGTGTTTAACGGAGTGACTACAACATCTCAAGTGGCACTTTATGCCAATAATAATTATGCATTAGATGTTTCAAATAACGGACACGCCATAATTAATGCTTCATTAATGTCAACCATAAATACAGAGTTAACTGTGTCGTTTTGGGTGTACGGCATTTCTTCCATGATGCCAGCTAACACTTCCATATTATATGCAACGCCAACAAATACAACCCAAAGAAGCCTTAATATGCATTTGCCATGGAGCGATAATAAAGTCTATTTTGATTGTGGTAATGTTGGAAACAACTATGATAGAGTAAGTAAAATTGCTGGTACAAGTGATCAAGGCGGAAAATGGAATCATTGGGCATTTACAAAAAATGCAAATACAGGTGATATGAAAATTTATTTAAACGGTGTTTTATGGCTCTATAATAGTGGAAAAATAAATACAATTTCTATTGTAAATATGATTTTGGGAAAAGACAATACTTTTTCAAATAACTACAAAGGGAAAATTAATGAGTTAACAATTTGGGATACTGAGTTAAGCGCAACAGATATTCAAACGTGGTATAAAAGGCCAATCAATGCAAGTCACCCTTTTTACAGCAATCTATTGGCTTACTATAAAATGAATGAGGGAACAGGATTAACGCTAAATGACTCAAAAAATAGCTTAACATCTTCTTGTACAAATGTCCTATGGACCTTCGACAGAGGGCATACATTAGACAAAATGTTTAACGAAACAACCGTGCGCCCCAATATTATTTTTGTACGAGGGACTTATAGTTTAACTACTAATACCGTTACTGTAAAAGATTCAATACAACACAATCCAAATACAATACATCAGTATTCAATTACCTCAAATGCAACCGTTACGCCAATGACAAATGATGCTGTTGTTTTAACATCTACAACAAGCGCTTATCAAGCTTTATCAAACATATATAATGGCGATACAGGCGTATTAACGGGAACAACTTCGGTTGCAACAACAAGTGTGTTAACTATTAGTAATTTAAATTATTATAAACGTTATCCGTTTTATAACGAAATAATGTCGTTTGTAACCCCGTATGGTATTGGTTTAGACTTAGGCGCAAATGGAAAAAGTTGGTATTACGATGTTACAGATTTTACCCCTTTATTAAAAGGACCAAAACGTTTATTAATGACTATGGGAGGCGAATATCAAGAGCAGATGGATATTGATTTTTTATTCATTGTTGGTACGCCACCTAGAAACGTGTTACAATTTAATCAATTATGGCAAGGAGCCGGCAGACAGGGGCAAGCAAATATTGCAAGTATTAATAACGACAGTCGTTTCGAGCCTCTAGCAGTTCCTTTATTAAGTAATGGTCAGGCATTTAAAGTAAGATCTATAATTACCGGACATGGAAGCGAGGGAGAGTTTGGACAAAATGGAGGAAACGTGAATCATTATTTTAATGTAAACGGAGGCCCTAACGAGTTTAGTTGGCAAATCACTCAAAAATGTGCTTCCAATCCAATTATTGCTCAAGGTGGTACTTGGATTTATCAACGACAAGGTTGGTGCCCCGGCCAAACATCACTATTAAAAGAAAATTATATTACACCATACGTTTCAGCGGGCACAACAGCTATGTTAGACTACAATTGTTCATCTCCATCAAATCCCTCTGGAGATTACAGATACATTGCGGCTCACCAATTAGTAACTTATGGCGGCCCTAATCATTCTTTAGATGCTAATATCGTTGATGTTTTAATGCCAAGCAATAAAGTGGCCTATTCTAAATTTAACCCAGTATGTTCAAATCCGGTTATTTTGGTTCAAAATACTGGCTCTGTATCCATCACAAGTTTAAATATTGATTATTGGTTAAATAATTCAAGCGTTAAACAGAATTACACATGGACAGGAAGTTTAAACTTTATGGACACTACAAGAATAACTTTACCAATAGGAGCTTTATGGCAAAATAATCTTCAAGCAACCAACAATCGTTTTAATGTAGAGTTAAAAACAACAAATTCATCTGCAGACCAATATGTTTATAATAATAAATATAGTTCTCCATTTACGGTGCCTGATATAATTACAGGAAGCCTTACGGTAGAGTTTAAAACAAATAATAACCCATCAGAGAACACATATACAATTTTTGACGATAATGGAAACATCGTTGCAGGTGCAAGTACCTTAGCCGCCGCAAATACAATTTATACAGATAATTATAATTTAAATGGCTGTTATAAAATTGTGGTAACAGATGCGGGAGAGGATGGAGTACAATGGTGGGCAAATACAGCACAAGGTGTTGGATACATTAAATTAAAAGATGCTTCTGGAAATACCATCAAAACCTTTCAACCGGATTTTGGCGATAGATTTGAATACAGCTTTACAACACAATCTTCTTTATCAGTAAAAGAAAATAGTTTGGATGATGGGATCAATTTATACCCTAATCCGGCGCACGACAGTTTTAAGCTAGATGGAGAAGAGTTAGAAAATGCAGTTATTGTCATTACAGATGTTTTAGGAAGAATAATAGACATCCCTCAACAGTATCAAAAAAACACCTGCGAGTTTAATACAAAAACATTAAAACAGGGGGTGTACACAATTACGATATCTAAAAATAATAGTACCACTACTAAAAAAATAGTGATTTACTAGTTTAAAAACTTTGGAAAGGGGCTTGTATAAACATTATAAAGGTAAGATGTATGAAGTGCTGGATGTAGCCACTCACAGTGAGACTCTTGAGAAAATGGTGGTTTACAAAGCAACCTACCAACCTGATGGAGAAAACATTTGGGTAAGGCCTTTAGAAATGTTTAATGAAACAATTGTTGTTCAAGGAAAAGAAATTAAACGATTTGAGAAAATATAAAAAAAGCCTCAGAATTTCTGAGGCTTTTTGTTAGTCCTTTTTAATAATCTTACTTTCAAAAGTAAGGTTGTTGGCTTTTAATTTGTAAAAATAAATACCAGTTGAAGTTTTATTTCCCTTTACATCTTTCCCGTCCCATACCCAGTCGTGCGAGCCTTCGGTTTCTTTTCCTAAATTATAAGAGCAGATTTTTCTTCCAACTAAATCGGTTATTTCAATTGAAACATCCGAAGATTGATTTAGTAAGTAACGAATGGTAACCGAATTATTAAAAGGATTTGGAAATGCATTAGCGTTGATTAAAGAACTAAAAGACGTATTTTCTTTTACCCCTAATAATGGGTCGCTGTTTATTATTCCTTCAATATCTATTAATTCATCTCCAGCTTGGTAGTCCATATACATCATCCCATCAAAAAGCATTTCGTCCTTTGTTCCCAATCCGGCACCAACAGATATTGGTGGATTACTCGGATTATTGGGATTGTTGGTTGTGTTGTCAAACACGTGTTTAGAGTATAGTTTGTACCCCGCAGGAATTTTTACCAGTTTCTTAAATGTATAATAATCTTGCCATTCAAAATTCCATTTATTAATTCTAACTAATGGAATTGTATCAATTCCAGGATTAACGGCATAATATAAAATATTTGTACATAGTAAATGTGAGTGTGGCATAACCGCAAAAGCCGAAATGGGTGCGGAAACATTATAACCAGCAGTAAAGGACGTTACAGAATTTGGTGGCATTGGCATATACCAGTTTTGAAGGGGGGTTGTAGAGTATATTCTTCTAATTCCTGTGGTGCCCTGTGGGTAGAAGAATAACCTTATTTTAGTACTATCGACTTGACCTGCACTTCCACCAGGATAATGCATTTGTAGAATAATTTTTGATCCTGCTTTGATTACCATACCCGCTTTTACAGGTGCCTGACCGGGAAAAACAGTTGCTTTACTTCCCGGCGCATATGTCCCAATACCTAAATTACCCGGAATATTGTAACAATTACCCGATAAATCGCTGGTATAACCACCAGTTGTATCGGCAGTTATTACAGCATGGTGAACAATAGCTTTATTGCCAGGGACTATTTCAAATGCTTTTAAAATTCTATCTTGAGTTAAGCCTGACGGAATAGAAAAACAATAATATTTATCACCACTTAATGCACCGCTTGTAAAACTACCAATACCTAAAATTAAGTCAGGCGTTCCAACTAATTCGTATTGGTAAGGATAGTTTGGAGCAGGAGGAGCAAGAGTTGTATCTCCTTTTAAAACACCCTGTGCAATCCAGTCTAAAATTTTCGTTTTTTCGCTATGTGTTATTATGCGCTCATGTTGAAAACGGGAGTAGGCTGTGTCGGCATTCCAAGGTGGCATTTTATTGGTGTTTAAATCATATAAAATACTGGTTGCCATTATGGATGTTTGCTTATAATTCATAAATGGATAATGACTGGCCCCGTTATGGTGGCAACTTGTACAACGTGAATAAAAAATGCCGGCTACATCTTTATAAGTTGTTTGCGAACTTAAGCAATTAGCTATAGCTAAAAGTAAAAGTGTTGAGAGTAAATTTTTTTTCATAATTGAATAATAAATAAAGTTATAATTTTTTTCTTATAAAACCTATTTGTATTAATTATATTTACCTAAATGGAATCAGCTACATTACATACCATTAAAAAGGAATTGCAGGAATTATCCCAAAAACAATTGGTAGAATTTTGCATAGCCCTAGCTAAATACAAAAAAGATAATAAAGAGTTTTTGGATTATTTGTTGTTTGAAGCGCACGATAAAAACAACTTCGTTTTAAGTGTAAAGAAATTAATTGATGAACATTTTGAAGAATTAAAAACACAATCCAATTTATATTATGTAAAAAAAGGTTTACGAAAATTATTAAGAATTGTTTCTAAATACTGCAAATATATAGCTGATAAAGGTTTGGCAGCAGATTTACATATTTATTTTTGTAAGAAATTGAAAGACTCCGGAATACCTTATCACAAAAGCCAATTGCTAGTTAATATGTATGATCAACAATTAAAAAAAATCAATTCGTTTATTAAAACTCTGCATGAAGATTTGCAAAATGATTATCTAAGAGAAATAGAAGAATTATAAATACACTATAAGTTATTAATTGGCGGACTAGCTTTTGGAATTTTAAAGTCACTTAACATGCTTGATTTTAAATTAATAGTAACCATATAACTTTTTAAAGCACCAAAGGGTACCCAGTCAATCCGCGCTTCCCAACATTTTAAATTACGATAAATACTCACACGGGTACTACTTAATTGTTGGTGGGTAAAATCATATCCAGTGGTTATTCCCATTTTCCAATTTTTTGTTGGCATAATATCTGCCCTGCAGCCTAAGGCGTGTGTAGGTTGTAGTTTGGTATTGTCAGGATTACTTAATGTAAGGTTATAATTTAAACTTATGTTCCAAGGCTGTTTTGCAGTTGGATCCAAATCATTTTTTGAACCCTTTTCTACGCCATTGTTTTGATTTGGCGGCTCTCGTAATTTTCTTATGGCGGCCAATTTATCGCTACTAAAACCTGTATTCACAGCCAAGTTGGCAGCAGTTAGCCTTGCCAACTGGCCATTTACGTTATATAAGTATGTATTAACATCTCTTTTAGTAACCGAACTGTATACATAGGGGTTTAGGTTTGAACTTGCTACCACATCAAAATTTTTAAAGAAAGTGCTACGCGCAGTTATGTTAAAAGAAGATAATTGAAAACTATCGGCTGCAAAATTATAACCACCGCTAGCACTAATATTTTGCAATAAAGTCGTTTTATTATAAACAAATCCGGTATCGGTTTTTTTGCGAATTTTTGCTTCGATGTTATTACTTAAATTAAAATTAAGAGCATTTTGTGCACCAATCGCAGGCCCTCCAAAAATGTTGTTTTGAAAAATGGAGTAACGGTTAACCCCACCAATTGTATTCGATTGAACACTTTTCCAAAAGCCATATTGCTCTTTTCCAAAATCAGGTCGATACGCATAAGTAAGAGTTGGTATTAACAAATGACGTATTTGTTTAACTTTCCCGCCTTTAAAAACGTAATCAAAAAATACTTTTGTGTTAAATGAGGTTGTAAAATTAGCATCGTATCCGCCAACAAAACCATTTACGGTATCTGTTTTAATGGTGTTTGTGTATGTTATTGCATCAGTTAAAAATTGTTGACGAATACTTTTTGTGTACATAACGGCATTTAAGTTTAATGCAGGGGTTACGGTAATGTATTTAAGTAAGTTAAAATTAGTAGAAATAGGTAATGAATGCCTGATGCCATATGCCATTCGTTTTTCAATATCACCGGTAAATATCGTTGAGTCATAACCAGAAAGCGTGTTACGAGCCTCTAATAAATAATTTACACCGATTTTATCAAAAACGTTTTGTTTAACCGCATTTTCACGTTTAAATGGAAAGAAACGGTTTACGTTATAGGTTAATTGCGGAAAGGAGATGGATACCGGTTTTAAGCCAATTGAACTTTGATTATGAGTAGCATTGAGACTTAAAGAACTCAATTTAAATGTTTTTGTAAAAACAACATTCGACTGAAAACTATTTTGTAAAAATTGGCTTGAGTTGATTGCGTTTAAACGATTGTAGGTTTGGTTTTTTACGTAATTTACATTCGCGCTAAATCGAATAGTTGGGTTATTTTTGTTATCCTGCGCGTGCGACCAACGTATTTCATAAGACTTTTGTTTGTTAAAAGTTGAAGGAATGTCTTTATCTCCAATGTTAAATTGGCTGTATAACAAATTAACTGCTCCGCTGGATTTATAAAACACATTGTAATTATTTGCTGTTCTTAAAGCAAAACTACCGTTTGTATAAATATCACCGGTAATTGTCATATCTGTTTTATCACTTATCCCCCAATAAAAACCACCATTACGTAGATTATAACCTTGAGTGGGAGAATTACCGTAAGTAGGCAATAAAATCCCATTGTGCTGTTTTTTGGTGTTTGGAAAAAAGCCGAAAGGTAGACCCAATGGGGTAGGCACTCCTCCAATTTCCAAATACATGGGTCCTGTTACAATTTTATCATTAGGTATTATTTTTGCTTTGGTTGCTTTAAAACGAGTACGCGCATCTGCTTCCTGACAAGGAATACAAGCCATATCTTTCATATAAATAACATTGGTACTATCTTTTTTTATTTGTTGGCCAATTACCAATAATTCTCCTTGTTTGGTTAAGGCGTTAAAAATCTTCCCCTTTTTAGTTTTTAAATTGTACATAATTTTTTCCGCTTCCATGGTTTGTTCACCATCTTTAAAAACAGGGGTTCCCACATTTTTTCCAACACTGTCTTTTTTACCAAAAGCTGTAACCAAGTTCTTCGTATAATCTATTTCAATAAATTCCGACTCCAAATTCATATCAACATACTTTACTTTAGCTTTTCCATAAAGCAGTACTTTGTTAATAGAAGCCAAATAAACAATGCTGTCTTCGGCGTTGTAATCAATTGGATCGTCAAGGGTTTCATTGTTGTTGGAGGCATTTAAGGTATCAGCCGATACTTTTTTCAAAGTATCCGTAGGCATGTTTTGAGCAATCAAGGGTGTAACGTTTAAAGATATTAACATTACAAAGAAGAAAACTACTTTATGATATGGCCGTTTTATCAAACCGAATGATTTATTTTTATATGCAACTCTCAAAAATACAACACTTTAGATTATTGCACGTGTTTTTATAACGACAAATGGTTAAAAAATTAAAATATTTAGTTTTTTTAATTACCTGTATTTTATTGGTAACGTCTTTTGTATACCATAAAAAAGGTAAGGCGGGTGGGATTAAAACAATTGTAATTGACCCTGGGCATGGCGGTAAAGATCCGGGATGTAATGGTGTAACTCATAAAGAAAAAGACGTTTCTTTGGCGGTAGCTTTAAAACTAGGAAAATTAATAGAAGAAAACTATAAAGACGTAAAAGTTGTTTACACCCGAACAACGGACATTTTTGTTGAATTAGAAGACCGAGCGCAAATTGCAAATAAAGCAAAAGCAGATTTATTTATCTCCATTCATTGCAACGCAGCCGGAAAACCAGTTTACATAAAAGACCCTAAAACGGGCAAAAAACGTAAAAAAACATTTAAAAACAAAAAAGGGAAATTGGTTGTAGTTGAAAAACCAAATCCAGAACCCTTTGGCACAGAGACCTACGTAATGGGTTTAAAAAATGAAGAGGGTAAAATGAAGGTAGCCACTCGCGAAAACTCAGCTATTTTTTTAGAAGATGATTACGAAAAAAAATACGAAGGTTTTGATCCTGATAGCCCCGAAAGCTATATTATAATGAGTAATTATACCAGTGCTTATGTTATTCAAAGTGCAAACCTAGCTGTAAAAATACAAGACGAGTATGCAAAGAAAGCCGGGCGAATTGATAAAGGTGTTCACCGTCAAAGTATTTGGGTACTTTGGAGAACAGCAATGCCAAGTATTTTAACCGAAATAGGGTATTTAACCAATCCTTTGGAGGAACAATTTTTAGGTAGCAAAGAAGGGCAGGATTATTTAGCAAAATCAATTTTTAGAGGATTTAGAAAGTACAAAGACGAAATAGAAGGTACTAAAAAGGAATACAATGACGACATTGAAAATCAAATGCCATTGGAAAACGAAAATGTAAAAGCAGGAAATATTCCCGGACACAGAACTAAAGACCCTGAAGATGAGGACGAAGATGAAGAAGTTGAAAAAACGAAAGGGATTAAAGAGACGGAAGGGACCAAAAAAAATGAAGAGACAAAAGAGTTGCTAGAGACTAAAAAACTTGATGGCTCGAAGGAGATTAAAGAGAAAGAGGAGATAAAAAAGACGGAGGAGATTAAAGAGACTAAAGGGAAAGAAGGGACAAAAGAGATTATTACCCTAAGTGGAGAGCAAGTGAATAAGGAAAATGAGAATAAAAAAGATACAAAGTCACAAGACGTTATAATTAAAAAGGATAGTGCCTCTAACCAGAAACCAGAAACCCGCAAACAAGAGATAGAAGAGGATAGTGTAAGTGCGAAAAAAATAGCGGAGAAGTTTAAAAAAGAGACAGAGGGGACAAAAAAGACCGAAGAGATTAAAGGGACTAAAGGGAAAGAAGAGACTATTAAGACTGTCACGCTGATCGGAGTCGAAACGAATAAAGAGAAAAAATCAGAAATTGTTTTTAAGGTGCAATTTGCAAGCAGTGAAGTAGAATTAAATTTAAAACAAGATAAATTCAAAAAAATAGTTGACGGAAATTTTTACAAAGTAAAATCCATTTTAAAATATACCTCAGGTAATTTTGAAAACATTAAAGATGCTATCAATCATCAAAATATGTTGCGCGAAAATGGGTTTAAAGATTGTTTTGTTGTCGCCATAAAAAACGGCGAAAGAATGGATGTTAACGAAGCAAAAAAATTAGTTGGGCAGTAAAACCAACTTAGTAGTGGCATTCAATTAGAGTTGAACGAGTTTATCGAGAAATGAACACAAAAAATAAGCAATTAGATTAATTGTATTATCAATTTTATTTAGTAAATTAAACCCACTATAATTGTAATCAAAAATTTATTAATGCCTTAACTTATTTTCTTATATGCAAATTAAGAAACAACTGTGTCTAAGTTTGGTTTTATTAAAAATCGTTTTACTTTTACCATTAATAGGAAGTTCTAATAAACTCACAATAAATGGACTTTCTGATTCAAGCTTAATAAAAAACTATAACGAACTTTCATGGCAAAACGCTTATTCAGATGCTACAAAAGCGAAAGCTTATGCTGATAGTGCCTTGCAATTGGCATTAAAAATTAATAATAAATCAGGAGAGGCTGAAGCATATTCCAATTTTGGAGTTATTTATGACGTGGCTGGTGACGGAAAAAAAGCATTGGATTATTATTTCAAGGCATTAAAAATAGAAGAACAGCTAGGACATAAAATATCTATTTCACGAGTTTTAAATAACATTGGCGCACTTTATTTTGGACAAGAGCAATTTGAATTAGCACTAAGATATTTTCGGAAATGTTTGCTTTTAGAGCAGGAAATTGGAAATTATCTTGGTATGGTTGGATCATATATTAATATTGGTGTTATAAATAAAAATTTGCAAAACTACCCGCAGGCTCTTCGTTCTCTGCAATTGGCAGACTCTTTAAACCAAGGATTAAATAATATTCAACAACATGCATTTATTTTAGCCAATTTAGGATCAATAGAATTAGTATATGGTAAAAATTATGATAAGGCAATAGTTTACTTTTCGGAAGCGGCTACAATAAACCTAAAGGAGAATAATTTGAATGCCTATTCCATAGCTTTAAATGGATTAAGTGAAACCTACATCTATCAAAAAAAATATCAACAAGCAATCGACTCGGCCGAAAAAGCAAAAAACATATCACACAAAATCGAATCAAAACACCAAGAGCAACGAGCCTATTTAAACTTAGCAAACGCTTATGAGGCTCTAAATAATCACAAACAAGCATTGGAGTTTTTTAAGAAATACAATACCTTAAAAGAAGAAATTATTAATGAAGAAAATTTTGAACAAATAGCCGAAGCTGAGGCAAAATTTGAAAACGAACAACAAGGGCGTGAACTGGCAGAAAAGGAGGTAGATTTAGTAAAGTCGCAACGTCGCAATATAATTGCATACGGCATTGTTATTATATTAGTGGCGTTGGCTCTCTTTATCGGACTATTATATCGGCGTAAGCAAAAAAGTAACTTAATACTTACGCAACAAAAAATAATAACCGAAAAAGCCTTAAAAGATCGCGAGGTTTTGTTACAAGAAATTCACCACCGGGTAAAAAATAATTTGCAAATTGTTTCGAGCTTATTGAATTTACAATCGCGCAAAGCCAATCAAAAGCAAACCTCAGACGCCATAAAAGAAGCTACCAGCCGCTTAAAATCGGTGGCATTATTGCATCAAAATTTATACATGAACGAAAACTTACAGCTTGTAAATGCCAAAGATTATATACAGCAATTAGTAAATTCGCTTTACAAATCATACAAAGCCGAGGAAAGTAATATTACGGTCACTTATGCACTAGAAAACATTGAATTGGATATTGATACTATATTACCAGTTGGTTTGATAGTAAACGAATTGGTTACAAATGCTTTTAAATATGCTTTTGAAGGAGTAGTTAATGGTGATGTTAAAATTAGTTTACAAAAAGGCGAAAAGTACATTTTACAAATAAGTGATAATGGTGTAGGGTTTGACAATGAAAACAAATCTAAAAAATCATTTGGCAGCGAGTTAATAGTTATGTTAGCTGAGAAATTAGACGCGCAACTTAATTATTTTAATAATAGAGGAACCACTTGTGTTTTAGAAATTCCAATTATCATCACAAACTAAAACCACAAAAAAACCTTTACCACATTTAATATATGTTTTAATAACAAAAAACGCACGTTTACCCATTTTAAGGAGCAAGAAAGTGTTAGGGATATATTTTTGAAAAAAATTAAACCTATGAAAAAAAAAATCACTCAACTTGTGTTAACTGTATTACTATCATCGTCATATAGTTTTATTTTCGGGCAAGGTCTTAAATCTGATATAACAGTGGATAAATTGCCCCAAGAAGTTAAACAAGTATTAGAAAATTATATAACAATACTTTCTAGTTCTGCTAGCTACGAAGATTGTGCAACAAAATTTACGCAAATAGCAGGTGGTGGCTTAATTGATGAAAGCTTAAATAAAGTTACCTTACGTACCGCTACAAAAACCTATTCTTTAAAAAAAGATTTTGACAATATTAAATTTTATGCCAATCCAATTGTAATTAAAAGAGTGAGTGTCTCACCATCTCGGACAAGTGGATTTGGAGAAAGCGCAATAACTGGTACAATTTATAAAATATTTATTGAGAAAAAGGCTGGTGGTGTTGGATTACCGGCCCCTATTAGTATTATGGTGCCAAAAAACCACCCAAAAATTAAGTCTCCAAAAGTAATCAATGTAGGTAGCCTATAATTATTTATTTCTGGGAATCATTTCGTAATACTTGATTTTAATAAAACAATTATTCAAAACGAAGCACTGTTAAAAATTATAGTCGTTTAAGAAACAAAATGTATATTAGTTGTTAAAAATTATTATACGTGTTTCAAAAATCTATTTTAATTGTAGAGGATGAGCCTGTTGTTGCGCAAGACCTAGCCGATATGATACTAGAGATGGGGTTTGAGGTATTTGGTAAAGCAAGCTCTGCTTCCAAGGCCATAAAATTGTTAGACTCCGCCGTTAAACCCGATTTAGCTATTTTAGATATATCTATTAAAGGTGATATGGATGGTATTGCACTGGCTAAAATAATAAACACGCATTACAAAGTCCCTTTTATTTTTTTAACGTCCTTTGCAAACGAAAGCACTGTAAACAGAGCACTACCTGTAAATCCTGCAGCTTATTTATTAAAACCCTTTGATTTTGAAGAATTAAGCATTCACATTCGCTTGGCTTTATTTAAAACAGTTGAGACCCCTAAAGCAGAGCCTATAAGCGAACTTTTTTTTATAAAACACAAGCAACAATTAATGAAACTAAATCAGGAAGATATTTTGTGGGCTGAAGCAGATGATAATTACACTTTTATTTTCACCAACACCGATAAGTATCTTCAAACAAAATCCTTAAAAGAGGTTGAAGAAAAATTATTGAGCGCAGTATTCATTCGTGTTCACCGTTCTTATATTATCAACAGTAAAAAAATTACAGCCATTTCAGAAGATTTTGTACATATAAACCAACATAAAATACCAATTGGAAAGCAGTACAAACAAAATTTATTTGCAGCTATAACTCTTATCTAGTTGTTCACGAACAAAAAACATACGTTTACCCAATTTTAATATTTTCTTAACCTAAAGTCTTTAAACTTGTATCACAATTGTAAATTATGATTATGTATACATCAAACTAAAAACCTATGAAAACACTTTTAAAAACTAACCTCCTAATTATATTTAGTATCATGACATTCTCATCCTTTTCACAAGAACTTTCAAACTTAGCAAAAAGTCTTTCGGATAAACTACAAAACGAGTATTATCCTGATTTAAAATCGCGTAAAGAAAAAATTGAAGCAAACCGCAAAAGTGGCCCACCTCAAGAGTGTAACGACTTTATTGATGCCTTAAACAGGGCATTAGCCGTTTGGAATAATATTCCTAAAAAGGAATACAATCACCCAACGATTGTTGCTGTTGGTAAACCGTTAGATGAATACCTTGCTTGGGGAAAAACGGCACAGGAAATTTTTAAAGAGCGTAAAGCCAATGAAAGTTCAACAACAAGCACCACTTCTCAATCAAATAATGGCGTAAATAATACTAATAACAGTAATCAGCAAAAGTCTTTTAAAGTGGGCGAAAAAATTAGTGCTTTGTACAACGGAGACTGGATGGAAGGAACAATAACAAGCATAGAAGGAAATATGTATAAAGTTGATGTTACTGCCCCATCAATGTACAAAGGTGCTCAAAATCTTCCTATTGATATTATGTACACTTATTGGCCCTATGTAGATTTTTTAGAATCCATGGTAAGAACCAACAAAAGTAAAATTTTTAATTTTTTAAATGTTATGCACGAAATCTGTGGCGATTGTGCTTCTGGCTTTTCTATTGTAAACTTAAATGGGAAAGAAATTTTAGAAGCGGCTAAAGAAATTGATTACGTTGCTTCTGAACTAAAAAAATATCCACCAATTCCGGCAGATAATAATTTAAAGAACAGCTATACTACTAATCCTAAAACATACGAAATGGTAGTTGCTAAAAAGAAAGAATTTTTTGATAAAAAGTATGGCGATATGATAAAACAACATTTAACAGATATGGAAAATAATTCTTTTAGTCCTGTTAGTATTTCAAACGCAAGTAAGCAATTAACATACGATGATAAAACAACTATTTTTTGGTCAGACTTAATTTGTAAAAGTGATGCACCTATTAAAAAGGCAATACTTGCAGATTTAAACGAATACATTTATAGTGCAGGTTTAAAGCTGGTTGCCGAAAGTTTTTTTAGTGAATGGGATATAATGGTTCAAAAAATAAAATCAGATAAACTAAAAGTAGCCGATGAACCAGTAAACTGGAGTCAGAAGTATCCCTACACCGATGCTGCAAAAGAAAAATTGGTGAAATCAACCTTTGGCCAAAATATTTCGAGTGTTAAGTTTTACACAAACCAACCAACCGAAACCGCAACAAACACAAATGGGGTAAAAAGTAGAGAAACAACAGGAATTTATTTTAATAAAATAGAGGGGTGTTCTTATTATCAATGGGTGAAGGTGGTGTGTTATCAAGAATATAAAGGTGGTGCTTGGGGACCAATGAAGGTGGTTGCAAACAGCAGTGGTTATACAAAAAACTTATAACACAAAAAGGGTTAATGGTTTTAAATTCTTCAATAAAAAAATGGGAATGTATACAACCCAACGGTAAATCTTTACAAGTTGACCTTTGCAAAGATTTAATCTGGATAACCGATAACACGGGTAGTTTCAGCAAAACCTTCGATGAGGTTTGGAACAATAAATTATATAGTGTACCGGTTAATACGATGCAAGAAATATATAGTGAACTAATTTTGGTTGATTCTGAAAACAAAAACAAAAATTGTCGCTTTTGGAAACATATAAACCTTAATTTACTTCACCCGTTGGAATATACTTCCGAAACAGAGAATAGAAAATATTCATTAGCTCTATCAAAAAGTGGAATGCAGCTTTCAACTATTACAGACACGAAAAACAAATATCAGTCAACAGATGAAACAACAGATACACTTAATAGAGTTTTCTTTATGGGATTTCAACAATGGGGGGTGCCTTTAGAAATGAGGCGTAGCGTAAGAGAAGTACTACTAAATGCCTTATCTCACGATTCGGGGATTTCAATTACTGATGCATTTCCCTTAATTGATTATGATAAAATAAAAGAAGAGAGTTTTACAGAAAAATATGGGGAACTAAATACCGAAGGAGGCTCTTTCCAACACTTATATAAAAATAAGATAGATATTGGTAGTTGGGACAGAGGTTCAGGTTCTTCTACTACTGTTTCTCTAGAAAGATTTTTATTAAACGAATGGAATGTTCAAAGCGGTGTTTCACCTCTTTTTGTAAAAAATATTAAAGAAGCAATAATTGTATAGTAAGGAAATATAAAACAGAATTTAAATTAACATAATGAAAAGAATAAACATTATTGTGATAATACTTCTTAGGAAGAGTAATTATATCTTGTTCTTCCAACAGTTCAAATAAAGAAAAAGCAACTAAAAGTAACAATCAAACAATGGAAACAATAAACAAAAATGATACGGAAATTAAATATTTTTTAACCGGAAAATCCTTTACAGTTGAAGAAGGGCAGAGTTTAGCACCATTTACAGGATTAATTTTTTCGATTGACGGTAATTGTACGTATGGAAAAATGACTGAAAAATTTGACATTAAAGATGGAGTTTTATTAATTGGTACAGGCGGTTTAACGCTTAAATATCCTTACACACAGGTAAATGAATCGAGTTTTAAAATTAAAACAAAAGAAAAAGAATTTTTATATATAAGCTAAATAAACATATCAAAAGAATAAATTAACAATAAATAAAAGAATAGACTATGAAAAATGTAATCTTAACAATCGCAATTATGCTGTTTTCAATTTCAAAAATAAACGCTCAAACCTATAATCCCTCTGATATTGAAGGAACATGGGAATTAAGTGATAAAAAAGCAAAAATTATTTTTTCTAAAAACAACAAGTTTACCTATACTTGGAAAGGACTAACAAAAGAAGATTCATTTAATGGCACCTACAAATTAGTTAAAAATGGTAGTTCTACAACAATTGAATTTAAAAGAAGCAACGGTGCAGGGTGGCCAAGCAAAAAAATAAAATCTCTTTCTGCTGATAAGAAAAAAATAGAACTTCAATGGGGTACATTAGTTGAAGTTTACAATAAATTATAATTTTAGTTCATGAAACTAACATTGGAAAATCACCCAAACAAAAATTATATGTCACGGTTTACTGACTGTGGTAAAAACACATGTGCAGATAAGAATATATTGGTTGATTACTGTCATCTAACCGTTCATCCAGTAAGTGGCGATGCCTATGTAGATTATAAAATTAGTTGTACCCTCTGTTTACGTTCAAAAAAAATAGCTTATTCTGAAAACTAAATTGCATGCAGCCAGCTAACGATATTACTTTAGACAATCCATTTAATTACTTATGGTTGGCATTGCAACGTTATCAATTTACAACCGCTACAGGTTCTTTGCTAATTAGTTACTATGAATCTGCTTATGTAATTGAAATGGCTGTTAATGCTTATATAGAGTCTCCACCATTAAAAATAGAACATGTTTTACTTTCCGATGGAACAACCATTTTACCTTTGCATATTTCTTCTAACATTCTGTCGTTTTTAATATATTCTCCCTCAACTTCTGAACTTACTTACGAAGAAATGCATACTAGAGGTGGGCTAGAACACGCTGAAACTAAAAAACTATCTGATTCAGAAAATGAAGAGCTTTCAAAATGCGGATGGTATCAATTGACGGATGAAATAAAAAAGGCTTATACTTTTACATTATCGTACTTTCATTCTAATCCTAAATCTTTTTAAATAATTATTAATCATGCGTTTACTTTTACTAAAATTAATTTTTTTACTTAGCCTTAGTTTAGAGGCACAAGTTGAACTTTTTGGAATTGAAGACCAATTACAATACTTAACATTTTCAGCAGACGGTAAACACGTTATAGGTTTTGGTAATTCAACTTTTGAACAAGGTAAACCTACCATTTACAACTTTATAACTTGGGATGCACAAACCGGGAAAGAAGCTTCAAAACTTGACATTATTGAAGAGGTAAAAAAAGCGCCGTTTGGAAAGGATAAGAAACTGAGTTTTTCTAGTGGTGTAAGTTATTGTTCAATGAATAAAGGCAAAACACAAGCTGGTTTTATTCTTAATAACGTTATTAATGAAACTACAGGAGAGGTGTATCTTACACTATTTGCAATTTATGAACTTGCAACAGGTGAAATTAAAATTATTACCGATAAGAAAATACAAGTTGGTAGCTTCTGCTTTTCAACACTAGACCCTGATATTTTAGGTATTGTGGCTCTTGACAATGATAAAGTAGAGAACTTTGCCGGAACTTATAGTTTAACTAAACAAGCGGTGCAGAAGACATTGTTTTATGGTAAAGGTAATTTTCAGCCAATAAAAATGGATTATACTAAGTCGGGAAAGATAGTAGCAAGTTTTGGAAGTAATAGTGTTTTAGGAGGATTTAATTTGTATTCAAAAGCAGGAGAATTAATTAAGAAAGTCCCGCTTAAAGATCATCCTGAGCAAGTGTTTGAAAAAGATAACAACCTGATGGTAGTATGCCCTAATTCAACTTATATTATAGACACACTTACTTTTCAAATAAAAAAAACCTTACCAAAAATTTACATCGAAGGCGTTAATAATATAAAAACGGTTGCCTCGCTTGTTACACGTGAAAACAATCAAGATGGAAAATTTATTTACGACTTAAACACGAATAAAAAAATTGAAGTAGCAAAGGGAAATAGTTTTCATAGTGCTATTTCGCCAACCGAAAACAAAGCTGTTTATTCTACTAATAAAGGGCAATATGATTATGCTAAAGGTCGCTATGTTGTCTCAGAAGCTGAAAAACAAAAACCATCTGCAATTATTTATTCGTATTAAATTAAATTTGAAGAGGTATTATACTAATCGAAATGACTTGAGTGTTTAAATACTACACTAAAAACCTCAACACGGCTTCAAAAAACTCTTTGGGTTTTTCGGCATGCACCCAATGTCCTGCATTTAAAATAGTTTTAAACCGCACATTAGTAAAGCGTTTTTCAAAATCTAATTTGTCCAGTGCGTTTATATAATTTGATTTTTCCCCGTTAATAATCAATGTTTCTGTTGGACTTATGAAATCAGGAACAGCCACGCCAATATTATCATACTCTTCAGATATTGTTTTTAAATTAAAACGCCAAGCCATTTGTTTATTCTCATCATCGCTCCAATAAATATTTTTTAGTAAAAACTGTTTAGTTCCAAAATCACCTAAATAATTATTCATTATCGCTTCAGCTTCCTTACGTGTAGAAATAGTTTTAAAATCCACAGCATGCAGGGCTTTTAAGACTTCGCCGTGATGCGGTGGGTATGCCCTTGCAGCAATGTCTGCAATAATTAATTTATCGGCAACACCGTTGTACTTTAACTCAAAGAATAAAACGGTTTTCCCACCCATACTGTGCCCCAACAAAATGGGCTTTTTTAAATCATGGTCATCAATAAATTTTTTTAAATCATCGGCCATTATTTCGTAATCCCACTCATTACTATGTGGCGAAAGTCCATGGTTACGTTGATCTAAAGTATACACATGAAAGCCTTTGTCGGCAAAGTTTTTAGCTAGTGTATTCCAGTTATCACTTTGTCCAAATAGGCCGTGTAAAATAAGTAGCGGTTGCCCTGTACCAAAATCTCTATATGCTAGTTTCATTTATAAAATTATTTTAATTGTCTTAAATAAAGCTGCACAGTATTTTCTAGGCCTAAATACAAAGCATCACTTATCAGAGCGTGGCCAATACTCACCTCCAGAAGGTTAGGAATATGTTGTTTAAAAAAATGTAAATTTTCTAAACTTAAATCATGCCCCGCATTTACACCCAAATTTAATTTTTGCGCAGCCATAGCCGCTTCTATAAATGGCTTAATAGCATTTTCTTTATTGGTTGAATAAAGTCTTGCATATTCCTCGGTATACAATTCAATTCTGTCTGTGCCGGTTTCTTTAGCTCCCTCCACCATTTTTAAATTGGCATCAACAAATATGGATGTTCGAATGCCATTTTTTTTAAACAGCAAAATCATTTCTTTTAAATAATCTTTATGCTTAATTGTATCCCAACCATGGTTACTGGTTAGTTGTCCCACCGAATCCGGGACTAAGGTTACCTGATGTGGTTTTACCTCAAGTACTAAATCCACAAATTTTTTTTCGGTAGGGTTACCTTCAATATTAAATTCGGTATTTAAAAGAGGTTTTAAGTCACGTACATCTTTATATGTGATGTGTCGCTCGTCTGGACGTGGATGAACCGTAATACCCTCAGCTCCAAAACGCTCAATATCTAAGGCCGCTTTAATTAGGTCTGGAACGTTTCCGCCACGTGCATTGCGTAAAGTAGCAATTTTATTAATGTTTACACTTAACTTTGTCATAATTTAACGTTATAAAACTAATTAAAATTATTACTATTTTTGGTAAAAGTATATGTTAGTTGGCGATTTAATTACAGACGAAATTCCCCCGTTAAAAGTTACGGATACAGTAGAGATGGCTTTAGATTGGATGGAACAATTTAAGGTGTCGCACTTACCTGTGGTAAAGGATAGAGAGCTGATTGGGCTTATATCGGAAAATGATTTAATGGATTATGAACACCCGGAAGAAGTTATAAATACCAGTAAACTACATTTTTTACGTCCCGTTCTGCATCATTATCAACATACTTACGATTTAGTAAAATTAATGGGAAGCCTCAACTTAACGCTTATTCCGGTTTTGGATGAAAACGAAAAGTATAAAGGATGCATCACCTTAAAGGGCTTGGTTCAAAATTTAAGTTCAATGACAGCCGTTCAAAATGCTGGAGGTGTGATAGTGTTGGAAATGAACATTCACGATTATTCGGTTACTCAAATTGGTAACATAATTGAAGGAAACGATGCCAAATTACTTAGCTTACATGTGTCTTCTGTACCCGATAGTACTAAAATTGAAGTAACAATAAAAGTAAATCGCGAGGATTTATCAGGTTTATTACAAACATTTAATCGATACAACTATACTGTTAAAGCTGCATTCCAAAATGGTGATTACTCAAAAAATATAAAAGATAAGTTAGATGAGTTTTTACACTTCCTCAATATCTAAGTATCATTTCTTTTTTCTTTTTCTATTTTGCATTAAATTTATTTCTGCTCAACCCATTGATAGTTCGGGCATTTACACTATAAAATCAGTTTCAATTATTGGAAATAAAAAAACAAAAGACAGAATTATAATTCGCGAGTTAGTAAAAAAACAAAACGATACACTTTATTTAAAACACCTGCGTTATTTTAAACGGCGCAGCGAACAAAATATTTTTAACACCCAATTATTTATTTACGATACCATTTATCCGACAATAAATTTTGTTGATAAAACCATTGATTTAAAAATTGATGTGAAAGAACGTTGGTATGTGTTTCCTGTACCTATTGTCGAAGTTCAAGACAGAAACTTTAATACCTGGTGGCAAACAAAAGATTTTTTTCGGTTAAATTATGGTTTTGTGGTTGGCCTTGAAAATTTTACCGGAGTAAAAGACCGGTTTGTGTTATTACTGCAAAGAGGGTATTCTGAAAAATATGGTGTCAGTTATCAACGTCCATATATAAATAAGGCACAAACTTTAGGCTTGAACATGTTGTATGTATACAACAGAAATAATGAAGTAAACTACATCACTCAAGATAATTTACCTCAATTTGTAAGGAGCTATAAAACATATTTACGTACCGAACACGAAGCAAAAATTGGAATTACGCATCGCCCAAATTTGTATGAACAAACAACCTTAGAGTTGGATTATAGAAACGTTAAAGTAGAGGATACAGTTACCTACTTAAATCCAAATTATTTTAAACTTGGTGAAAAGCAACTCCAATATTTGAGTTTACAATACCGATATACTTTTGACAAAAGGGATAATAAAATTTATCCTTTGCGCGGTTGGGCATTTGATGCATTTGTAACCAAAGATGGGTTTAATTTTAGTGATAATGCACCAATAGATAATTTTTATGCAATACTTAATATTAGAAAACATTCGCATTTGAATAGTAGATTCTATTTGGCGAATCTTGTTAAAGTAAAACAAACACAAGTTGAGAAATTACCATATAACTTTAACCGTGCCTTTGGATATACCGATCTAATAAGAGGTTACGAGTATTATGTAATGGAAGGACAGCGATACTTTTTAACTAAAAACAGTTTAAGATATCAAATTGTTAAAACAAAATTTTTTCAACCGAAATTTTTAAAATATGCCAAACAGTTTAATACCATTCCGTTTTACGCTTTTGCCAACGTTTTTTTTGATGCAGGCTATGTTGACGATAAGCTGTATTACAAAAACAATTCACTTGTAAATAAGTGGCAGTACGGCTATGGTGCTGGATTAGATTTTGTCACTTATTACGATATCGTATTGCGCTTAGAATACAGCTTCAACAAACAAATGCAATCTGGCTTTTTTATACACATGACAGCAGGTTTTTAATATAGATTTTTTTGCATATTTTTAATATCAAGAAACATCTACTTATGAAAACAAGCTTATTATTAACAATTAGTTTAATGGTTTTTTTTGCATCGGCCCAAGAACCTGGAAATGCGGCATATGACAGAGCTAATAACGTTTATGCTGAGAATGCTGTATACGGTAATAACAACTATTATAAACAAATAAATAAAACGTCTGGTGGGAATTTTAACCATTTCCTTCCAAATGATTCCATCTACACATTTGTTGCCAAGGTAATGATTAACGTACAGCCTGATTCTTATCTTGCGGTGTTTGGTTTATCGCAGGAAGGTTCTACAGTTGCAGAATGTAACCAATTAATCAATGACAGACTAACCAAATTTAAAGCAGGATTAAAAAACTTGGGAATAAAAGATGAGGATTTGTTTGTTGATTTAATCACACAAACACGAATTTATGATTACAAAATCACAGGAAAAACAGCAACTGAAACCAAGCAGGGATATGAATTAAAGAAAAACATTCATATAAAATTCACTAATCATGAATGGTTGGAAAAAATGACGGTGCTCGCTTCGGAACAAGAAATTTATGATATAATAAAAGTGGACTATATAATTAACGAACCTGAAAAAATCCAAACTCAATTACGCCAAGCTGCGGTTGAAATAATTGAAAACAAAAAGAAATTTGTTCTTGCTAACTCCTCTCTATCTTTAAGCGATAAAGGATTAATTCAATTCGAAAATTTAAACACTGTTTTCCCAAAAAATTCTTATAATCAATATATAGCGGCTGAAAGTGCTGTTGTTCAACCTTCTTATTATAACCGAGATACCTGGGTTAAAGAACAACGCAAATCAAAAACTTTTTATTTCGAAAAACTAAACCCGGCTTCTTTTGACAAGGTAATTAATCCTCAAGTTGTTAATATACCGATACAAATGAGTATAGATTTAGGGTATAAATTTTACATCGGTAAACCCGAAAAGAAAACGCGAAAATAAATTAAACCTTTTGTAATTCAATTACCGTAATCTCAGGCCAAATGCCCAACCTGCCAGGATAGCCTAAAAAGCCCAAGCCACGATTAACATACAAAAATTGTTCATCCTGTTTATACAGGCCTGCCCAGTTTTTATAGAGGTACTTTGCGGGACTCCACTTTAATCCTGGAATTTCAATACCAAACTGCATGCCGTGTGTATGACCGCTTAAGGTTAAATCTATTTTTGGATATTCTAAAACAACTTCCATATCCCAATGACTTGGGTCGTGACTCATTAATATTTTAAACGGATAATTTTCCGCTCCTTTATATGCTTCCGTCATTTTACCATAGCGGGGAAAACGTAAATTTCCGCCCCAGTTTTCAATACCTAATAAGCCAATTTCTGCATCACCCTTTTTTATAGATACGTGTTCGTTCATCAACAAGCGCCAACCGTATTCTTTTTGCTTTTCCTTTAATTTCTCTAAATTATTTCGCTTGGCCTCTTTACTTTCCCATTCTACATAATCGCCATAATCATGGTTGCCTAAAACCGAATAAACTCCGTGAGGGGCCTTTAAACTTTTAAATACATGGTCAAAGCCATCCAACTCTTTTGTTTCATTATTAACAAGGTCGCCAGTAAATAAAATTAAATCTGCATTTTGCTCAGCTACTATTTTAAAGGCTTTGGTTAAGGCACTATCATTTATAAACGAGCCATTGTGTATATCCGATAATTGAACAATTTTAAAACCGTCAAACTCAGGGGGAAGGTTAGGAGAAGGTACTTTTACTTTGTGTACCCTATATTTATAAGCGCCTTTTACCATCCCATAAACTAAACCAATTGCAGGAATAACGGTAAACGTAACAGCTAATTGGCTAAAGAATTTTAAACGACTAATCCCTTGTGAGGCATCAATTACCTCAGTTTTTTTATGAAATATTAAATGATAAACCCATCTAAATACTCTAATCACATCGTCAATTAAAAGAAAGCTAGAGCCAAGTAATTTGCAAACTAACAAAATAAGCACCATCGAGGAAATAAATCGGAAAAAGTTATTCCAATTTGGTGGGGGATAAAATAACGAAACTAATCCTATTAAAATACTAAACGCAGCAAATCCATAGGCAATATAAAGAATAGTGTTTTTTTTGGTTAGGCCAAAATCTTGAACAAATGTTTTTACTGCCTGAATAAAATAAAATTCAACAAGTACAATTATTATAAAGAATATTAAAAACCGAATAAACATAACAATTACAAACTTCTAAGTTACTAAATATTCTAGGTTGTCTATTTACAAATCAATGTTAATTAATTCCAAATTTTATAAGCGGTTTAATTTCACTTTATCTTTACATTTAACTATTATGGTAAAATTAAAAATCGGAATAATTTTTGGCGGGCAAAGTAAAGAACGTGAAATATCATTTGCCGGAGGTCGCACAGTATATGATAATTTGAACAAATCGCTGTTTGCAGCCATACCCATATTTGTAGATAGTTTTGGAAATTTTATTGAACTAAATTGGGAGTTTGTATACAAAGGTACTATCAGAGATTTTTATCCTCCGGTTGAATTTTTGCCAACTAACTCGCATTTTCAATTGTATGCCGAGCAATTGGGAGAACTTACTATACAAGAACAAGAGAAATTAATTTCAAGCATTGGAAAAAAACTGAACATAGAAACATTAAAACAAAAAATTGATTTTGCCTTTTTATGCCTGCACGGACCAAATGGAGAAGATGGCAGAATACAAGGCTTATTCGACTATAATCAAATTCCCTATAGTGGATCTGGTATTTTAGCATCGGCTATTGGTATTGATAAAAGTGTACAAAAAGAATTAATGGTTAACAAAGGATTTAACAGCCCAAAATACCTAACCATTAACCGAACAGATTGGATTGAAGGAAAGAATACAACCTCATTAAAAAAGGTGAATGAGTTAATTGGTTTTCCGTGTGTGATTAAGCCCGCCAACCAAGGAAGCAGCATTGGGGTAACTATCCTAAACTCCATTGATGACGTCGAATATATGCGCGCAGTGGAAAAAGCATTCTTTACACGCTGGCTGGATGCCGAGGAATGGAAAAAGTTTTCGAGTGATGAAAAAATTAATTACGTAAAAACGCTCTCAGACATTCGGGAAGGCATTGGAATGCCTGTAACCATAAGCGAACCAAAAGCATTAAATAATCCTGTAATTTACGACCCAAATAAACTAATCGAATTTTTAGATGCCAATTTAAAAAGTGATGGTTTTGTAATAGAAGCGTTAGATGGCGAAAGTACTGTTTTGGTTGAAGAGTTTATTGACGGCAAAGAATTTAGTTGTATTGTACTAGAAGATGAAACCGGCAAAGCTATAGCACTTCCGCCAACTGAAATTAGAAAAGGTAAAGAACTGTTTGATTACCGAAGTAAATATTTACCAGGCTTATCCCGTAAAATTACACCTATTGATTTGCCAGACGAACAAATAGAAGCCATTAGAAAAGATTGTGAAAAATTATTCTACGAACTCCATTTTGATGTGTATGCCCGAATAGACGGGTTTCTGAGAAAGGACGGAAAAATATTTTTAAACGATCCAAATACAACTAGTGGCATGATGCCTTCCTCATTTTTCTTTCATCAGGCTGCCGAAATTGGATTGAACCCTTCACAATTTTTGAGTTTTATTATCCGTACATCTTTAGCTAAGCGAAGTTTGCAGGCTAAAGGGAGTATTGTTTACAAAAAATTATTACAGCAATTGGATGATTTAATTTTAAAAGATAAACATGCGACAACGAATAAATTACGAGTAGCGGTTGTTTTAGGAGGTTACTCGAGTGAGCGACATATTTCCGTTGAGAGTGGCAGAAATGTTTTTGAAAAATTGGCGTCTTCTGAAAAATACGCACCTTTCCCAGTATTTTTAACCGGTAGTAACGAACTTCACGAATTGTACCAAATCCCAATTAACCTGATGTTAAAGGATAATGCCGACGACATAAAAGAGAAAGCGGAGAACTACAAGGTGCATACCGTTATAAAACAAATTATGCAAGAATGCGATAGTATTACTAATAAATATGCTACCGTTAATGCAATTTTGGAGCCGCAAAAAATTTCGTATACTGAATTAAAGAAAAGAGCTGATGAGGTGTTTATTGCATTGCATGGTCGCCCGGGCGAAGACGGAGCTATACAACAAAAATTAGACGAATTAAATTTACCGTACAACGGAAGTAATAAAGATAGTAGCAGTATTACCATAGATAAATACCGTACCAACGAAATTTTAAAACAAAATGACTTTTTAGTTGCTGAACATATTTTGGTTAGCAAGCAAGATTGGGAAAGTAATAAAGCCAAAATCGAGAAAGCACTAATAGATACTATAAAATATCCTTTTATCGCAAAGCCGGTAGACGACGGCTGCAGCAGTGCCGTAAAGAAAATAAAAACGTTTGCAGACTTTGAAGCCTTTTGTAAATTAATATTCAGAACCACAGAGGAATTGGATAGTTCGGCGGCTAATGTGCTGCACATTAAGCCTAAAGAGGAGTTTCCTCAAAAGCAGGTCATTTTAGTGGAAGAACTTATAAGTAAAAAAGACGCCAAACATTTTTTGGAAATTACAGGCGGTATGCTTACCAAACTCAATAAAAATGGTGAACTGGAATACGAAGTATTTGAAGCCAGTGAAGCATTAGCAGATGGTGATGTTCTGAGTTTAGAAGAAAAATTCTTAGCCGGCCAAGGGCAAAACATAACTCCGGCGCGTTATGCAAAAGACACTAAAGACAGACAAACTGTTAGTGACCAAGTAAAACAAACATTAGGCGCAGCTGCAAAAGTACTAGGAGTTACAGGTTACTGCCGCATTGATGCCTTTGTGCGTGTGTTTGATAATTGTAAAACGGAAGTTATTTTTATTGAAGTCAACTCATTGCCAGGTATGACACCTGCCACGTGTATTTTTCATCAGGCTGCTATAAATAATTACAAACCTTACGAGTTTATTGATAATATTTTGGAGTTTGGGGTTAAACGAAACGAGAAAATTTCTGCTTAATATTTAAAACTATCACTTTCTTATAAATCTAATAATATTTTGTTATGACGAAGGAGTTTATCGTGTGTTTAAAATTCGAAATTGGAATTATTAATATTATGCTATTTAATTTCATAAATTATTTTTATTAAGAAATTTAATGATTCTTGTCTATTTGTATATGAACTTTTATAGGGCAATGATATCTCTTTTTGAGTAGTTTCATCAAATAAAATACCCCCAGAAACGTAATAATTTAGTTGATAAGAATTATTGCGTTGGAATAACCCATAACTTAAATTAAAACCACAATTGAAACGCTTGTATAGTGCAAAAATATTACTAAATCCTACATTAAAACCTTGCAATTTTTCTTTTCTATCCATATTATAGGAACTTATAGCTTGTGCATTTTGATTGGATAAATACCTTAAAAAATCGGGTTTGGCATTTTTATTGTCAAAAGATCTTTCTATATAACTATATCCAAGATCAAAACTTAACAAGTGTTTTTGCCTTTTTATTAAGTTGTATTTTATGTAATAATTAAACCCAAAACCTTTATCATACTTGTAGGGAAAGGTTTTACTATTATCTAATACACTAAAACTTTTATAAAAAAACGCTACTTCTTGTCTTATATGTTTATAATTAAATTCTGTCCCAATAGAAAAATCTCCAGTAATTAAAGCAGAGGGGTAGGTATTAATAAACCACCTGTATTTTTTGGTAATAGAGTCATTTTTTTGCCCAAAAACAATACTTATCAAGGAAAAGATTATGATAGTATATATTGTTTTTTCTTTCAAACCTCGTTTTTAACTATAACGTAAAGTCCAATTATTTATTTTGTTTAACTATAAAACTTTACTTAAAATTTAAATTGCAAGGTCGCATACGCATTTCGCGGATCGGCAGGAATTATGCCCGGTCCCGGATAGCCTTCGGCTCTTCGTGTAAAATAGAGTTCGTTATTTAAATTATTAATCCCTGCAGAAAGTGTAAATTTCTTGTAGTTGTACGAAGCAGATAAATCCATTACCGTGTAGGCAGGAACGATGCCATAGATGGCTGATGGAGTAAACTCCGAGTTGGTTGCATCCGAAAATTGCGAAGCCGTATAAGAATACTGATAAGTAAATTTAAAATTCTTAAAACCGTAATTAACTCCTGTTCTAATTATAAAGTCCGGCACATATTCAACCTTTTTATTTTGATAGGCAGTTTCTTCGCTGTTAATGTAAACGGCATTTATATAAGAACCATTTATAAAAGTAGAGAATTTATGTTTTGATGCTTTATTAACTAATTTCAGCCAATCCAATTCAGCAAAAGCCTCTATGCCAATGTTTCTGCTGTCGCTCACATTTGTTCTAAAACGAATAATTTGGTATGTCACCGAATCTACTTTTAATATAGTTCCTATGCGGTTAGTATAAGACAACATAAAACCACTCACATCAAAATACACAATGTTTTTAATAGCCCCTCTTACGCCTCCGTCCAAGGTATAACCTTTTTCGTCTTTTAAATTCGGATCAACTTGAAAATTGGGGTTAACAACGCGCATATCGTTAAAGTTGATGGAGCGGTAATTCTGGCTAAAATTGGCATACACTTCAATATTATTATTAAACTTATATTGGCTGCCAATGCCCATTAATACAATTTGCCTTACATTACTTCGGTTATCTTCAACTTTCATATCTAATAAAACATTTCCGGCCAGGTCTTTATTTAATAAGCGATAATAGCCTTTAGAATTTGTATTGATGTATTCAAATCTAACTCCGGGGGTGATGTTCCATTTGGTTGTAAGTTGAAAAATATTTTCCATAAAAAGCGATCTGTTTTCTGAAGGAAAAGTGTAATCTGAATTTTCGAGATTACTTGGATTTAAAAAGGTAAAATTAGCGTCGTTATTTTTAGTAGCATCTCCTTGTTTGCGAACCGTATTACCTTTGTAATAACGTACACCAATTAAAAAATGAGAAGCGTTGTTTTTAATAGTATAGCGCTTTAAAAAACGGATTTCCGAACCGATATTGTTGTAGGTGTCCGATAATAAATTTCTGTTGCTCGATGTATCGTCATTTCTATCGGTTCGTCCCAAAAACCCTAGCGCATCTCGCCCTGCATTTAATCCAAACACCAATACATTCATTTTAAACGATTCAGTTATTTTATAATCGGCTGTTAAAGCAAATAAATTCCAATTCACTTTAAACCAATTTCTATTACGCGTTATTTGATTTGGGTTTTGTTGAAACTGCTTATCTGTTAAACCACCCGGTTGTTGCGCAACATAATTTAAATAAGTGTAATCCAATTTAAAACTCAATTTTTCGGAGGCTTTGTATTTAATACTTCCAAACGCATTGTGGCTTATTAATTTAGAGCGATCTCTCCAGCCGTTATAAGTTTTGTATTGATAAAAAGTAGTGTATGATATTTTACCAACGGTTCCGGCTAATTGATTAAACGAATTAATAAAACCAAATGAGCCATAAGTTTGTCTGAAATTTCCGGATAGTTTTCTGTTAGCTGGGGCTTCACGAAATTTATAATTAATCATTCCGCCAAACTGTGTACCAAATTGTAAACTGGCGGCACCCCTTAAAATCTCAATACGCTCGATTGCTTCTGTAGGCGGGGTATAATAACTTTCGGGATAACCCAATGCATCTGCCGAAATATCGTAACCATTTTGCCGCATGTTAAAATTAGATATTCGGTTTGGATTTAAGCCCCTGCCACCAATACCTATTTGCGAACCGGAGCCATCGTTCTCAAAAATATTTATTCCGGCAATTTTTGAAAATACTTGACGACTGTTATTAGCTGCAAGATTTGCATTTAAATCATCTAAATAAATTGCTTCTGATTTCTTTCCGGCATTGATGGTTGTTCCCTCGACATTATTTAAACGGGAGATGCCAAACGAATTATCCTTTTGGGCGTTCACTTCAATTTCGTTTAAATCAATGGTTTTATTATCAACCTTTTTTTTCTTAATAGAATCTAAGCGAGTAGAGTCAACTTGAGAGAAAGTTTTAATGGACAAAAGGAAAAACAGATATATAAATAGTAAACGCATTAAAAATTCTTTATCCAGGATTTATTTTTTAAAAATGAATTATTCTGTGCACTTAAGTCGATAGTATCATTGATAAACTCTCGTGATCCGGAACCATTTAAAGTCACAAAACTTTGGGCCCTTACTTTAGGCGAAGTAAATCCTTTATTCAAATAATAGTTTTTTAAATACTTGGCGTAATCTACCATCATGTCAGGCTGGGTTGCCATCATTTTTTCTTGCATATAAGTCAAGTGCTCTTTATTATCTACTTCAACTTCTCTGTTTGTTGTCGCATCTTTTACATAAAAAAAGGCGGTGCCTGCTTTTTCCATTAGCATCACCCGCCAAGAGAAGCGGTAGCCCTGTTCTGTCCAGAATAATTTTCCATCGTATAACAGATACCTAAACGGCAACACAAATTGTATTACAAAAAAGCACAGAAAAAAATAAGCGAAGGATTTGTGCGGAATAGGAACAGCTTGAGTTGCGAGATATTTGTATTTTGTAATCCGCTTTAAAAAATTAATGAGTTTAATATGAAACTCTTCTTTAAAAAATACAATTGTTATAGTCATCATAATGTATGGGAACATTCCAATATTAAAAAATGTGGCAGTGGCGACATGAAAAATAATTACAAACACATAAGCAATAGTTACAGTACGTTTATTAAATAAAAAAAAGCCAATTAATAAATCATATACGCAACCAAACCAACTAAATAAAAAAGCTATCCAGCTTGCTTCCATAAACCTGCCAATAACCGGGTAATGAGAAAATGCTGGAAGCCATATTTTTAACGGCAATGCTTCAAACAACCAATTATAATTTAATTTGGCTATGCCGGCAAAAAAATAAACCGCAAACATTTGTAACTGAAGTAAGAAAAGAAAAATATAAGGAACGGTAGTTACTTCGGGTCGTTTAAACAGTTTATTGTCTATAGAAAAATTTTTATTAGCCGGAATAAAAATAATTAAAAACGACACTAAACTTATAAAGTAGTAGTGGTTGAGGTAATTTGTTTTATCAATCAGTTCAACATATGTAAATAGAACAAAAAATAAAATAGCACTATAACGATATAAAAGCCCAAAAATTATACCCAAGCAGGAAATCAAGAGCAAAGCAAAAACAATATACATTCCCATTCCGGATAGTGGCTTAACCCATTCGAAACCATAAAACGGAAAATACATTTTAGGCAAAATATACATTTTATATACCCAACCTTTAATTATAAAACGAGTTATGGAGGCAAACATCAACAATCCAAAGGCTATTCTAAAAACAACCAGGGGTGCAATATTAACCTGTTTGAATAAAAAATTATTTAGTTTACTAGTCACCATCACCATCCTGATAGGTAATGATTACCCCTAAGTTGGAGGGCATATCTGTTTTAAGAAGTACGAGAAGCTTTACCAATTCTGCGTAAGCTGCATCAACGGTAGAACCATTTGAGGTAACTTGAGTTGATAAAGGGTTAGGAATTGCATTTAATTTTGTTTTTGCAATTGCAAACTGTGCGTTAATAGCATCATTTAAAGAACCTCCGTTATATTTTATATCTAAATGTGCTAAATAATCATCAAAACCCTTTCCATTAGAACCTGAAGAGCTTCGCCCTAAGTAAGTATTCTCAATCAGGAGCAGTGTCTCTTTAGCATAACTAATAGATTTTGAAGTGTAATAAGCCTCACAAGCTTCCGGTACAGGAACACCCAAAGATTTTTTGCCAAGAGGTATTCCTATTTTTGCGTTTTTTAGATAATCTAATTCAAAATTTATTTGGTTGACTAAAAACCCAATTGAACTACCAACATCGGTACCAAGTGAAGTTACAAACGTATTTCTATAAGAGGCGTTCCAAGTTGATACAACATAATTTGTTTTAGTAACCATTTCTGCTAAAAGATTACTTACATATTGTTTACGGTTAGGCGAGATTGTGAAAGACTTAATAATATCTGTTTCGGTTGAATTATTACCATACAATAAAAACTCAATGGCAGGAAACCCTTTCGCGTCAATATTTGAAAGCACTCCTAAGTCATAGCTTCCAGAACTGATGTTTGATTTTATTTGTGCTGTATCGGTTGGGAAAACATTAAAATTGGCACGTATGATAGTTGCCTCAGCAGGACCCATTTCAAATAAATCACAACGCTGGTAATTTAAATAGGCAACAGAATACTTTTGTTTTACCAATTGAAAATCAGTTAAAGACCCTGTTGATTTAAAAGTATTGTAAACGGTAACTAAACTATCCAACGATGTTTTAAAGGAAGTATATGCCGGAAGAATTACATTATCAGCCATGTTAGTAAGCATGGCTTGCTTGTCAAAAGTATCTTTAGTTTCGTTTTCATTCATATTTTTCTTTTTCTTACAATTAAATAAAGAAAGAGAAAAACAACAAATCGAAAATAGTATTAACAGTCGAGTTAGTTTCATTTTTTGCCTATACGAAGTTGCATTAAAAAAGCTGTTTACGGAATACCTCAAATACGGTATACTACTTAATCGGTTTACCTAAAGACGCTTAAAACGCAGAGTGAAACACACCTGATATATCATATATCAGGTGTGTTTAAATTTATGGTATTAAAGTGGCATTTAAACCAAAAACAGATTCTAATTTGCTGATGGCTAAATCTAAATTGGCTGGAGAAAGATTAAAGAGGTTTGTTCCAAAATATCCCAGCAAGGTGTTAATATCCGCATCTGAAATTGTTTTAGCGGAATTATATTTAAAGGCTACAACAAAGCCATATCCTTCTGATAGATTATGATGTAAAGTGGCTTGATCCGTTAAATTATTCTTAGCACCTTTTAAATAACTTATACATTTTGCAGCAGAAATTTTTTCCCAAGTAGACACAATTACATTTTTTGCCTCATCTCTTGCCGCATTGTCTTTATTACTAATAGCGGCACGACCTTTTAAAAAGGCATTCATAATAGTGGAATTACAATTGATGGCAACATTTACCGAATTACCGTAACTACCCCAATACTTCAGTCCTACAGTGCTTGTTGGAAAACTGGTAGGCACACCAAAGTAACCAAACGCCTCGTCCCAAGCCCTTTCTTGGGCAGTGGAACTATTTGTTATAACTGAATTATCATAATTAGAAATGTTGGCCATAATAGTCATAGCCTGATAATAGAATACAGTACCCATAAGACCTTTTTCCGCTAATTCTTTGTATTCAAAACCATTTCCGTTAACTAATACGGCGCGAGCAGGTGAAATTAATTTACCTTTTACGCCGCTGGAAGCAGTTGAAACTGTTGGATTTGCGGCGGCAGTGATACTTGCTGGTTGACAATCATCAAAATAGCCTTCTAATTCAGTTGGGAAAGAAAAGGCATTGCCTGTTTTATCTTTTAATTGAAGACCGCTTGAATTTAAAGTTGCATCAGTAAATTGAGCGGCCGCATTGGCATACATGTCTTTTAGTTTTTGTGCACTCAAAGTGGGTTGTGTTGCAGCGGTTGTGGTATGTGTAGAACGGATATAAGAGGTTATTTCGCCTAACATGGCAATACGTTGGGTTGAACTGGTAAAATTAGCGTTTGTAAATGTATAGCTTGTTGGTATTGTGTAGCTAGGACCATTAGTAGTAGCTGGTGTTTCGGGTTCAGGAGTTGTTTCCTTTTTTTTACATGCAGTAAATGTAATTGCTAAAGCAAAAGTTGAAAGTATTAGTTTGTTTTTCATAAGATAATTTGTTTTTACAAATGTCTTATTTAGATTAATTCTACACAATACCTTTAAATAGGTATTTTAGGAAGGTATAAAAAAATCACTATAAAATTAATTATAGTGATTTAAAGAATTGTTGTAAACGCAATTTTTACTTGGTCCCCGGCTTAACGGTACCACTTTTTTGAGGCGTGAAATAATTTTTTACTTTAGCATTGTTAGAATCAATTTCTTTTAATTGATTAAAAATTTCATCAGCTTTTACTTTGTCGTTAATAGATACATAGTAACTGCCCAAATACTCTAATGCTTCAATAGTTTCTTTTTTATACGTGGTGGTCTTTTCTTCTGGTTTTACCATTGATAAAACTTTCTCATAATGAACTTTTGCCATACCCTCTTTTTCTTTTTTCAATAAAATTTCAGTTAAGGAATTTGTGCGACCTCGCCAAATGTGAGCCGTTACCCAACTTGGATTTTTACGAACTAAACCGGCAAATGCTGTGTCAGCTTTAATTAAATTAGGTGTAGCTTCGGTTTCTTTGGCGGTTTTAATTTTGGCATCTTTTGTATTCATTGCCTCGTTGAATAGTGGTAAAGCAATATTGTAGTAAGCACGTCCCAAATTAAAATAATCGGTATTGTTTAAAGAAGTGGGATCAAGCGTTTGTTTTTTCTCAAGGTAGTTTGTCACCTTAGTGTATCTTTTATTTTTATAGTAAATACCTGCAATGTCAGAGTAACCATCTTTTGCATAAGTAGGGTCAAGGGAAATAGCTTTTTCAATTTCAATTATGCCTAAACTATCCTTACCGGTTTTTGATAACAACAACCCTTTGTATTTATAATCGCTTGGTAAATATAAGAAATCAGATATAGGAGCAGTCAATTCAAAAAATTTATTAATACTACGTAGCCCTTTTGTGTATGCCGCAGTATCGGTTTTGTTACCAATTTCATAGTAACCGTAACCCATCAATCGTTCAATAGTATATTTGTTCATACCACTTTTCTTTAAAGTTTCCCCTTCATTAATTACCTCAGCGTATTGTTTGTTTCTGTATAGTGCTTGAATAAAGCGGAAACGAGCTTGGTCGCTATTGTTTAATTCTAGGTATTTTTTCCAGTTTTCTATACATTTTGAATTTTGTTGAACATTGTAATAAAGTTCAGCAATTTCGCGGTAAGCCGGCGCATAAGTTGGGTCAAGTGCAATGGCTTCTTTGTATTTATCTAAAGCTAATTGGTAATTGCGGCCACGTTGATACAATTTTCCTTCACGTAAAATACCTTTTGGACTTTTTGGGTTTAGGCTTGTTGCCATTTTGTAACTTTTAATGGCAGGGCCACCATCAGCAGGTGTTTTTTCTAATTGAGCATCCCCAAGTATTGTATAATTTTCGGCATTTTTTGGTTCTAGTTTAATCGCCAAATTAATTTGAGCGATGGCTTCATCTGGATTTTTATTATCTGTACTTAACCAGGCCTTTGCTGTTTGACGCATTACTTCTGCATTTTTATTTTGAGCAACACTGGCGGCTTTAAAAAATTGAGTTTTGGCCTCAGCCATGTTGTTTTTATACAAAAGTATTTTTCCTAAACCAACGTAGTTTAATGCGTTGGTTGCATTTAACTCAACACCTTTTGCATAAAAAATATTAGCGCTGTCAATTAAGGCGTCGTTTTTATCGGTTAAACCGTTTTGAAAATAATTTTCACCCATGTAAAAATAATTTTCCCCTTTATTAGGTTCTTTCGCTATTAAGGCGCGGTAATCTGATGCAGCTAAATCAAAGCGCTCGTTATCTGTTTTAGTAATAGCATCTTGTAGCGTTTGCGCAAAGTTTATTGTTGAAACAACGGCGAAACTTAAGGTTAAAAAAGACTTGTTCATTTTTTAATAATTTGAGTTAAAAATACTTATTTTATTGATGTGCAAAGCAAATGCCACATTATTTTTTGTGAAAGATTTTATGATTTTTTGGCATTTTAACCACTAAGGTACTAAGATACTAAGCTAATTAGGTGCTCACAAAGTCGAACCAACTTAGCAGATTTGAAGAGTGTTTAGTGAAAAATTATATCTTCTGTATTTATTTGTTAGTAATCGTAATGTTCCTCTCCTGCTGTTGCGTAGGCAACAAGCCTCGTTTTAAAAAGGTATTTTGGTTCAAAAGTAATTGGATAAAAATTGATGTTAATTTATAATTATAGCATTATTGACGTCAACTATTTATTTACCCCATGATATTAAAAAATCGAATACTATTAACTTTACAATTATATGAAATGAGAATAAAATTACAAAGGTGAAAAAGATAATAAAATAGTTATTGCCAGTATGGTTCTAAAAATAATTTATTTTTTACATTTGAAATGAGTATATGATTTTAAAGTAAATATTTATTTTGATGAAAGAAAAAATTAATTATCTAGTGAAGGCAAATGATAATTTGGTTTCGTTTTGCAAATGTGGCGATGGGAGAATTACTTATCCAGCTCAGGCAGACTGTCCTTGGTGCGGTTGTGGTTGGTTATTTACTTGTATTACATGCAGAAAAGCATTTGCTTTTGCTAAATGCGTTCAATTGGAAACTTCCCATGAATATTTAGCAAAGGAAGATCTAAGAAATTATTTTAAAAGAGAACCTACTGATGCTGAAGTAAATAAATGGGTTGAAGAAATTAAGGAGTTATTGGCTTCAGTAGAAAAGGGAGAGGAATATGTTATTTTAGACGGGAAGTTAATTAATTCCACCGAAACAAATTTACACTTTAAGGGTTGGTTTGCATCGCATGAACTTAATAGTATACCTCAAGTGGATGCAATGGATAACTTTGAGCTAATTCATCATCACTTGACAAATCAAGGTTATTGGGAGAAGAAAAAACAGACTGTAACGAAAAGATGCTTTTACTTATAACAAAAGGGGTTGATTTATAGCAACACCTTAGGAAATAAAAACTAAACATTATAGAATTTTAATTCATAGAGATAGGCTTGAGGTACTATTTTCCCAATAAAAAAACGGTTAAAATTCAGATTTACATTTCTATTTAGTTGTAATCGTAATATTCCTCTCCTGCTGGTGCGTGGGCAACAAGCCTTGTTTTAAAAAGGTATTCTGCCCTTTTGGTCCGGCAACAAAGGTTTCAAAGCCTTTTGCTAAACTAAAGTCGTCAGTATTTCTGTAAACGTAAATAGTGCGGGTAAAAGGATAGGTATTTAATTTAAATGAACTTTGATTGGGAAGCTCAAACACATTGCTATTTGGTTTGCTAATTGGAATGAATTTTACAAGTGCTTTATTTGCTTTGTAAAGTGAATCGTCCACATCGCTTAGCCAAGCAAAATCAATAAATGCAATGGTATTTTTGTTTTTAGCCACAAAATTGATACTCTCAACGCTTGAATTTAAAACATTACAATTTGCAGAAAAGGGCAGACCTTTTAAAACCGAATCTAATAAATAGTGCATCACTGCTGAGTTCTTTTTGTCGATTAATACACTCAGTTTGGTATCGTTACTTATCGAATCTTTACAAACAAAAGGTTTAGTTAATAAATCTATTACTTGTTCGTAAGTTAACTTATCTATTTGAGTATTAACATTTGTGATTAAGGCAATACCACTTTTTGCAACAGCAGAGTATTTTGGGGAATATTTTTTTGATTCGAATGCCTTTTTTTCAGTTTCGTTTAACATTCGCGAAATAACAATGGCTTTGCAACTATCATTATACAATGCCTGAACAGCTTCATTTTCAGAAGTTTGAAAAGGTTCTAAATGAGCGTTAGGGTAAAACGATTCGAAAGTATAAATATGATTTTCAAGATGTAATTGCAATCCTTCATCGTAGTATATCTTTAACTTCCCCGATGTAGGTGAGGTATCGGTGTAATCATTTTTAAAATAATTTTTGCAAGCGTTAAAAGATAATAGGACAGTACCAAGCAGAAAAACGTTAGTACTTAGGTGTAAAAAATTAATCTTCATTTTTTTTAGAATATTTTAAAGTTTGATAAATTCTGAAACCACGGTAAACGGTATAAAGCAAAAGCACACAAATAAAAGCAATGCGTTTTGTCCCAAACATGGTGTCTTTCATGAAATCTGTAAATAGAAAGGCTACTGCCATACAGAGAGAAATAACTGCGACAAAGCCGCCAAACCAAATAGATATTGTATTTAAACCCAATTTCATTATTTCATATATTTTTGTTTTGCGTCGCTAAAGGTAGGAAAGTTATTGTGATGCCAGTTCATAATAACGGTTCCATCTTTCATCAACATCAGCCCTGGATTGCTACGAATCATTGTTTTTAATACAGTGCCATCCACCATCGCAAAGTCTACCAATAAATTGTGTTTGTGTTTAAATTTATCAATGTCTGCCGGACCACTTGCTGTTAAAGCAATTACATTGTAATGCTCTTGCGTAGCCAGTTTATAAAAATCATTTATTTTAGCCATCAGTGTTTCATCGTCAGCAGTTTTATTAATGTCATACATAATTAACCAAAAGCTGTAATTTTTATCGTTTAATAAACTATCAGTAATAGTCACACCATCTAAATTGTTTACTGTAAAATCGGTTATTTTTGGTGGGTTAACGGCTTCTTTGATGACTACGTTATCTGTAGCAAACCATTTCCAGTTCAGCGTATCTTGCCATGGATAATTTTTTATATCAAAGTGTTTTTTCTCGCCTGTTTTTAGATTCTCATAAATAAAACCGGTTTCAATAACGGCATCTTGATATCCTTCGCCCTTTTTCATTTTTTCTTTAATGTTGTTGCCGATTTTATAAGCTCTAAAATCTAACGGCGGTAAGTTGCGGATAGCATAAATTGGAAACCAAACCGAAAACAACAGCGATAAAATAAACATAGTGTTTGTAACTAACGGATTGGTAAGAGGCTGAATGTTGTTTCGACCGGCAAATAACAAAGTAATTAAAATCATTAAGGCTACGTCTTTCCAAAAACTGGTCCAAGGTTTTAAAACCAAAAAGTCGCCAAAACAACCGCAAGTAGTCACTTTGTTAAAACAAGCACTGTAAAAGGTTAAGAAGGTAAAGAAAGCGATTTGCGCAAACAACAACCAAAGTGTTAAATTAGATTTAAAGCCAATTAACAGCATGGCGCCTAAAATAATTTCGCTGGCACAAAGAATAACAGCTAGGGGTAGAGAAATATGCGCAAAGGATTCGAAAATACTCCATCCGGTGTCGGCAGTAAAAACTTCAAAATATTCTTGTAATTTATAGCTAAAACCCACAGGGTCGTTGGCTTTAATAAAGCCAGAAAAAATAAATAAACCTCCCACTAAAAAGCGTGAAACATGCGTAAGAATTGGCATTTTGCCAATAAAATCGGCACCATTAATTAAAAGTAATTGCACGCCTAATAAAATAAGCAATGTGGTTTTGCTAAAACAGGGCGGACAAATAAAATACAGCAATAATGCCAAGCTGGCCGACCAAATAAAACGAAATAATTTAGAGGATAAAAACTTCTTCATAATTGCTAAAACCACTAAATTACACTTATTGTGATTTTTAAAACGGCTATTAAGTATTTTTAACTAACAGGCAGGTTTTAATAGATTTTTAATAGTTACATCTCCTGTATCTCCAACCAACGCAATGTTTTTTCGTCTAGCTGATTGGTAAGGGCTTTTAACTCCTCACTTAATTTTTGTATTTGGTTATAGTCGCTAATGCCACTTGCCAATTCTAATTCCAATGTTTTCTTTTTTTCTTCTAATAAAGGTAATTCGGTTTCCAATTCCTTTAATTCGTGTTGTAACTTAAAAGATAATTTTTTAGGAGCATTCGTCTCACTCATCCCTTTTATCCCTTCAGTCTCTTTTATCTCTTTAGTCTTTTCTATTTCTTTAGTCCCTTTTATCAATTCGTTCTGTGTAGCCTCTTTCTCCACCAATTTCTGTTCTTGTTTCCAAATGCGGTATTCGCTGTAAGTCCCTGGATAATCTTTTATTTCGCCGTTGCCTTCAAATGCAAACACGTGGTCAACTAATCGGTCCATAAAGTATCTATCGTGACTAACAATTAATACGCAGCCTTTAAATTCGTCTAAAAATTCTTCTAAAGTTTGCAACGTTACAATGTCCAAGTCGTTAGTAGGCTCATCTAATATTAAAAAATTAGGGTTTTTTACCAATACGGTTAATAAGTACAAGCGGCGTTTTTCTCCCCCGCTTAATTTGCTAACGTAGCTGTATTGTACATCTGGCGGAAAATTAAAACGTGTTAATAATGCAGAGGCAGAAAGACTAGTACCATTAGCCAAAGGAATAAATTCGGCAATGTCTTTTACAACTTCTAAAATACGTTTATCGTTATTTAATTGAATACCACCTTGTGAATAGTAGCCAAATACAACGGTATCACCGGTTTGTACTTTGCCTGTATCGGGTTGTAATTCGTTTAAAATAATTTTTAGTAGGGTTGATTTACCCATACCGTTTTTACCAACAATACCAATTTTTTCGCCATTGATAAAAGTGTAGGTAAAAGGGTTAATTAATTTTTTGTCGCCAAAGTGTTTTGAGATTTTATGCAGCTCAACAATTTTAGAGCCCAAGCGTTCCATCTTAACACTTAGTTCAATTTTTTTATCGGTCCGTTTTTGCTTGGCTTTTTCTTCCACGTCGTAAAAGGCATCTACTCGGCTTTTTGACTTGGTGGTGCGGGCTTTTGGCATTTTACGCACCCATTCTAATTCACGACGGTATAAGTTTTTTGCCTTATCAATTTCGGCATTTTTAATCATTTCTCTGTCGGCCTTTTTGGTGAGGTAATATTCAAAATCACCTTTGTATTCTACCAATTCGCCGTACTCTAATTCAATAATGCTGTTACACACTTCGTCTAAAAAATAACGGTCGTGGGTAACCAATAATAAACTTAGTGTAGAACTTTGAAGATAGTGCTCCAACCATTCAATCATATCGATATCCAAGTGATTGGTAGGCTCATCCATAATCACCAAATCGGGTTTATTAATTAAAACCAGGGCTAGGGCCACACGTTTTTTTTGCCCACCACTTAAGGTATTTATAACCTGACTTAGATCATTTAATTCTAAACGCGATAAAATTTCTTTAATATTTGTTTCGTATTCCCAAGCATTTAACTCGTTCATTTGAGTTAATGCCTCATCCATTAAATGAGCCGACTCGTCATTAGGATCGGTTTCTGAGAGGCGAATGGCCTCGTCGTATTTTTTAATACACTTTACGTAAGGATTATCAGCGTTGTCAATTAGCTCTTGAATAGTTTGGTCTTCGCTTAAAGTAAAATTTTGATCTAAAAAAGCTACGGAAATATTTTTACGGAATACTACTTCTCCCTCATCAGCAATTTCAATTCCCTTTAAAATTTTAAATAAGGTGGTTTTACCCGAACCGTTTTTGGCTACAAGGGCAACTTTATCGCCATAATTAATGCCAAAATTTATTTTATTAAAAAGGGTTTTAGTACCGTATTGTTTTGATAATCCGTTAACCGAAAGTAAATTCATGCCGCGAAAATACTAATTTTTAACCCAATCAAAATTTGATAAAATGGTATTTAATTAAATAGTAACTTTAATGTAAGATAGATTAAGTTTTGGAAATATGAAAAATTATAGAGTTGTGTTTATATTAAACTTGTGTTTGGTATTTAACGCGTGTAAAAAGGACACGAAAATTTCTCAGGAATCAGTGGTAACCTCTTCACAAACCTATGGGAATTTAACCATAGAATTTGAAAATATGGTAGATTCTTTAAATCTTCAATTTGCAACTAACTACGTTAACCAAAACGGAGATACATTTCAAGTATCAACGTTTAAGTATTTTATATCAAATATTGTTATAACAAAAAACGATAACTCTACTTTTGTTGAGCCGGAAAGTTACCATTTAATAGACCATTCTGACCCCACAAGCTTAATAGTAACCTTAACTAAGGTGCCGACAGGGTCTTATAAATCTATTAGTTTTATGGTAGGTGTTGATAGTACAAGAAATGTGTCTGGGGCTCAATCAGGCGCTTTAAGTCAAAGCTCAGGCATGTTTTGGACTTGGAGTACAGGCTATATTATGTTAAAACTAGAAGGTACATCCCCAAAATCCCCAGATTTAGGAAAAAATATATACTTTCATGTAGGTGGATTTGAGGGGATTAATAAAGCGCAACGTAATTTTACACTCAATTTTGGTTCTACAACCGCAAACGTAAGCACATCCATTACCCCTAAAATAAATTTACAAACGGATCTTTTAGAGATTTTTAAAAATCCATCTTTAGTTGACTTTAGTTCAATTTACGATGTTACCAATATTAATAGTAGGTCAAGAATGATTGCCGATAATTATGCAGATATGATACGTTTGGAGCATGTGCATAATAATTAAAGCATCTTTAATATAAAATGGTATTTAATTAATTTGTAACTTTAGGGCGTGAAAGTTTTGATTCACATAGTATTGTTTTCGTTGGTTTTTAGCTTGTACGCTAAATTACATGTTTGTATCAATTATATTATAAATCAAAAATATTACGCCGAAGTTTTGTGTGAAAAAAAATCAGAACCGGAATCGTGTTGCAAGGGTAAGTGTGCTATGGAAAAGGAATTGATAAATGTTAGTGAAAAGGAAAATACTTCGGCCAACTCAGCTGCCAAAAACAATACCCCTGTTTTAAAAATTGGAAAAACAGAAGAGGCACTTTGTTTATCGTTAAGATTAAATAACTATAAGAACTTAATTTCAATTATAAATTCGCCTTACACAAAAAAAGAGTGCGTGGGCGAAGTTTTTAGGTCAAAAAAACCACCTGCGTTTAGTTAAATTTAATAGCGAATACATTTTACTACAATTGTGTTTTATGTAATTTTCTATTAATTAACTCAGTAAAACTTGCTAAAAAGGCTAATTTTTATTAACTTTATTAAACAATTTTTAAATTGTAATTGTTAAATCATGACAAAAACAGAAATTATATTATTAATAATTGCTGCGTTTTTACTTTTTAAGCTAATAAAAGAATTAGCCTACATAAGGCTGTATGCATTTATGTTAAGATTAAAAGCAGAAGGCAAATTAGTTCCGGAAAACGACCCAAATGGGATTGTTGATAACATGGAAAAGGAACTAAAAAAAAATTCAAATAAATATTTTTAAAAAATTAAAAAAATGAAAAACATATCAAAAATTTTATCAATAGCATTACTATTAGGTTTAACAGCTTGTAAAAAAGACACGAAAGAACCAGAGCCTGAACCAACGCCAACAACGCCAACACAAACCTACGGTAGTTTAAAACTTGAGTTTGAAAACATGGTAGATACAAATGCATTAACGTTTAATACAAATTATATTAATCAAAAAGGCGATACCTTTAAAATTACAACATTCAAATACTACATTTCGAACATAGTTGTTACAAAAAACGATAATTCAACTTTTATTGAGCCAAATAGTTACCATTTAGTTGACCATGCAAATTCAGCTACTAGCGTAATAACTTTAACTAATGTGCCAACTGGTTCATATAAATCTGTTAGTTTTGTTCTTGGTGTTGATAGTGCTAGATCAGCTGGTGGCGCCACAGTTCAGGTTGGTGACTTAGCAAGTTCTGGAAACATGTATTGGGCTTGGAATAGTGGATACATAATGCTTAAATTAGAAGGCACTGCCCCAAAATCAGGTGCGTCTAGTAAGGCATTAACCTACCATATAGGTGGTTACAGTGGTGTAAATAAAGCACAAAGAAATTTCACTTTTAATTTTTCATCTACTACAGCAAATGTGAGTACTGCTGTTACACCAGAAATACACATGCAAGCAGATGTTTTAGAGTTGTTTAAAACACCAAACATAGTTGATGTAACAACATTACATACAGTGCATATGCCGGGAGCAACTGCAAAGACGATGGCGGATAATTATGCAGATATGATACATTTTGAACATGTGCATAACGATTAATGATTAAAAAATTTGTTCTATATCTTGGAATGTTTGTTTTTACGGTTAGCTGTAAAGTTGATCCTAAAATAAACGCGCCATTGCCTACCGATAATTTGGTTGAGGTTATTCCGGAAGGGTGGCCTCAACCTATTTATAATTTTAATACAAATCCTATTTCTGAGGCTAAATTTAATTTGGGGCGCGAGTTGTTTTACGACCCCATTTTAAGTAAAGATAATACCATTTCATGTGGCTCTTGCCATCAACAATATGTAGCTTTTGCACATGCCGATCATAATGTAAGTCATGGGATTAATGGATTATTAGGCACTCGCAATGCCCCTGCTTTATTTAATTTAAATTGGCATCCGGCATTTATGCACGATGGGGGAGTAAACCACATTGAGGTACAACCTTTAGCGCCAATTACAAATACTGTAGAAATGGGGGATTACATTGAACCAATAATTGCTAAACTTCAAGCAAGTGAAAAGTATAAACGGTTATTTAATGCAACTTATGGTTCTGAGGAAATAAACACCCCAAAAACTTTAGTTGCTATGGCACAGTTTATGGCATTAATGTATTCTTACAATAGTAAATACGATTTGTTTAAACGGGGTGAAAATAATGTTCAACTAACTGATGCTGAATTAAGAGGTTACAGCCTTTTTGTTTCAAAATGTAACAGTTGTCATAAGGAGCCGCTGTTTACTGATTTTGTATACAGAAGCAATGGTATGCCAATTAATCCGTTTTTTAACGATAGTGGTAGAGCGCATATTACCGGTGCGGCACAAGATAAATACAAATTTAAAACCCCAAGTTTAAGAAACATTGCACTTACATCGCCTTATATGCACGATGGAAGTTTGCAAACATTAAATCAATGTTTAGATCATTACACAAATCCAATTACTAACACCACAAACTTAGACCCATTATTATTACCAAATGGTATTCCAATGACGAGTCAGGAAAAGCAAGATATTATTGCTTTTTTAATGACCTTAACGGATTATAAATTTATTGCAGATAAACGTTTTGCTGATCCAAATCTTTAATACTATGAAAGTTTATTTTACGATAATTATGGTGTCTTTACTTGCATTTTGTGGATGTAAAAAAAACCAATTGGGTGGAAAGTCAACCATAAAAGGTAACATAAAGCATCATGCCAAAATTATTCCTTACTGCACCGTATTTATAAAATATGATGCGAGTGAATTACCAGGTACGGATACAACATTATTTGATGCTAAAGTAAAAGCAGATGCAGATGGAAATTATACCATTAATTGTTATAAAGGAAATTACTTTTTATATGGTTATGGTTACGACAATCAAGTGACAACCAATAACGGTAAAGTAACTGGAGGCAGCGGTATAAGTGTTCGTAATAACGAGAAAGTAACTGTAGATTTGAGTGTTACGGAATAGTAAGTGATGTGTAATGATTGAGACAGTATCTCAATCTATTATGAAACAAAAATTAGTTCTATTTTTCTTAATTTTATTTTTAAAAAATTTCGCCTGCGATATTTGCGGAAGTTTTATGGGTATTACTCCCTACGACAATCAAAGTCAAATATGTTTATTGCATCGCTATCGCGTATTTAACGGCTATCGTAATTACCAAGAAACATCCAACTTTATTGTTCCTGGGGCATACAAAATTGCGCATAACGATTCGTCGATTGTTGGGAACGAGCCACAAACGCATAGCACCAGAGATTACGAAAGTTATAAAGCCTTGGAGTTGAGAGGAAAATATTTTATCAGTTCAAGGGTTGAAGTAAATTGTATTATCCCCGTTCAGCAAATAAAAACAAAATATAATGATATAAGAGGAGAGAATACAGGAATTGTCGATCCATCATTATTTTTCGGATACCATCTCATTAAACGGGTAAACGGTTACTCATTAAAACAGCGAATGATAATTGGAACGGGAGTGAAATTTCCATTTGGAAATATTAATGCTCAGCATAATAATAAACGACTAGGGATATTAAACCAAAATGGAACAGGTAGTTGGGACAGCTTTTATTATTTAAATTACATTATTAGTAAATCACGATTTGGAATAAATAGTAACACTCTTTTTAAATTAAACGGCACCAATAAATATGGTGAACGGATTGGGAACTCCATCAATCAAATAATAAATACATTTGTTAAATGTGAAGTAAAAAATCTTAAATTATTTCCGGCGCTGGTTGCTAATTATGAGTATACAAAGGGCGTTTATGTAAAAAAACGGCTTCAGGAAAACACTAATATGAATGCACTTTTATTAGGCCCAAGTTTAGACCTCAGTTATAAGAACTTTGTGTTTAATAGTTCCTTTCAGTTTAATGTTTATGAACGCGTTGGTAGCCAAAACCTTTCAACCGCAGGCAGATGGGTGGTTGCCTTGACATATAATTTTATGAAGAAAAATTAATTACCCATTCTCTGTGTCAAATCTACCAAACGATTACTGTAGCCCCATTCGTTATCGTACCAACCAATAATTTTTACAAGGTTGCCTACAATACTTGTAAATTCTGCATCATATAATACGCTGTGTGGGTTGCCAATTACGTCAACACTTACAATTGGGTCTTCGGTATATTCCAAAATCCCTTTTAAATGTGTTTGGGCAGCACGTTTATAAGCGGCGTTAATTTCTTCCGCAGTTGGTATTTTAGTTAATACACAAGTAATATCTGTCAGTGAACCATCTGGCACAGGAACACGCATCCCGCAACCGCCAATTTTTCCTTCTAAATGTGGAAATATTTTCGTAATAGCCTTAGCCGCCCCGGTTGAGGTTGGAATAATGCTTAGAGCCGCAGCTCTTGCTCTGCGCAAGTCTTTATGTGGGGCATCGTGAATGCGTTGGTCGTTAGTATATGAGTGAACGGTTGTAATAAATGCTTCCTCAATGCCATATTGTTCTAATACCTTTAGCATCGGCGCCGCACAGTTGGTGGTGCAGCTAGCGTTAGATACAATAACATCTTCGGGTTTAAGTATAGAATCATTAACCCCTAGTACAATGGTTTTAATATCATCGTCTTTTGCAGGGGCACTCAAAATTATTTTTTTTGCTCCAGCTTGTAAATGTTTGTTTGCACTTTCTTTATCTAAAAAAAGACCCGTGCTTTCAATAACAATATCAATGTTATTTTCTTTCCAGGGCAATTGAGATGGGTCTTTGCTATTAGAAACTTTTATGGTTTGTCCGTTAACAACTAAATCATGACCTTCAATTTTTATTGTACCATTAAATGCGCGGTGAACCGAATCGTATTTTAATAAGTGTGCAAGTGTTGTTGTATCAGTTACATCGTTAATGGCAACAATTTCAATGTTGGGCTTATTCATTGCACTTCGAAGGTACATTCTTCCTATTCGTCCAAAGCCGTTTATGGCTACTCGTATTTTTTTCATATTTTAATTTTATTAAGAATTATTTCATGTCATATGGTTTTTTTTCTCCGGAAACCAAATTGTAGACAAACCAATTGTTTTTTAGTCTAACTAATATTTCGTCAGAATTATATTGCTTAACCTCTAACACATTTAAAATGCTTTCTTTTTTTGTATTTAAATTATAAATTATATAATATTCGCTTGGTTCAAATATTTTATGAATGATAAAAGTTTTAGTTGCAAAATCAATATGACGTTTAAACCCGAATATTTTTTTACCATTATAATCAAATACATCATCGTCAGCATTTGGATTAACACCACTGCTACAAGCAATGATCAATGAATCAAAGGTATTGAGCTTAATCCCAGAATAATTAAAATCGATTATTTTTTTTTCTTTTGTATTTATTAGCCCAGTATAAATTTGTCCACTTTCTGTTTTTTCTTCAACAACTAAAAAATTTGGGTCATTACTTAGAGCAATAGTGTGATAACCTGTAAATGTAATTTGATTGAATTTTTTATCAAGTAAGTATTTTTTGTTTTTATTAGTTACAATAAAATAATCCTTATCGTCGTATAATTCTTTTAGAGAATTTTTGTGTAAGCTAAAAATACTGGTGGTGTCATTAGTTTCATTTTTGATGGTAAGATGTTTTTTACTCATATTTAAGTAATTACAGGAAAAACTCACAGAAGAGGTTTTTATAAACTTATTTGAATTAGCTCCTTTTATTTTAAAACACGCCAAACAAACTTTATTTGTATTATCAAAATTAAAAATTGTGTCGTAAACAGGATCAATAATTATTTGTTCATTTTTTTTAATACCCCATTTGTTAGCGCTTTTAAAAGGCAATATTTGCGCAACTAGTCGACATGAAACAAAAACAAAAAGTATATAAACGAGTTTATTCAAGTTGTAAAAATGAATCTATATGTTTACATACTTCCGGTACATGCTCCAGATTTAAAGTGTGTCCAGCGCCTTTTATAACTACAAATTTAGAGTGTTTAATGTGTAAATGAACCTCATTTCCTAAATGAACCGGCAATAATAAGTCTTTTTCACCTTGTATTACAAGTGATAAAGTGGTAATTTTTTTTAAGTCTTCTCTGTAATCTTTTCGTTCTTTTGTAGCGCGCATTAAATTAAAAATAGCTTCCTTGCTTTGATTAGTTTCTTTACGAGCATCCTTCATTAAATCAATTGGAATAATTGGTTTCGAAAAATAATTTTCACTTAAAACACTTGGTAACATAATATCTAGCATTAGATTATAACCGCCGTATTCCAGTGCGCGCCACCAACTGTACTCAATAGCCTCATAATAAGGTGTTTTGTGTGCAAAAGTAGACAGAAGAACTAATTTGTTTAAAAATTGTGGATATAAAACAGCAAAGTGTTGTGCTACTAAACTACCATAGGATAGGCCAATAATTGTTGCTTTATTAATTTTTTCTTGTTTAAGAACCAGACTAACGTCTTGCGCATGTGTGTCAAAATCTCGCCAATCGGCATCTTTACTACTTTGCCCTTGGAAAACAAAATCAAGTAAAATAATTTTGTATTTCTCTTTGAAATGAGGTAAAAAAAAGAACCAAGCAATAGTGGATTGAGTAAGCCCATTTAAAAACACTAACGTTTCATTACCTTGTACATTACCTTGTACTTCATAATAGATGTCTAAATTATCTTGCGTTTTGCAAATCATATTACAAGTAGCTTAAATTAACTTTATTTTTTTCGACTACTAAATTAGCTTTCTTCCCCAAATAAAGTGCTATGTTTTTTTCAATGTGCCCAGCAGGGAAATTAAAACAAACGGGGTAGTTGTATTCTTTAACAGCATCTAAAATTATTTCTTCAGCGGTTTTTCCAAAAGGGATGGTATTGTCATTCATGTCACTCATGCCACCAACTACTAAGGCTTTTAAATGTGATAATTTGCCGCTACGCTTCAGTTGTAGCATCATTCTATCAATGTGGTAAAGCTGCTCGTCTAAATCTTCAATAAACAAAATTTTGTTTTTTGTGTCTAAATCATCTTTACTTCCACTTAAGGCGTATAGTATAGATAGATTTCCTCCAACAACTTTTCCCTCAGCTTTTCCAAATCTGTTTAAACTATTTTTAACAATAGTATAGTTTTGTGATCTATTAAATAATAAGTTTTTAATTGACAATGTTGCTTGTTTGTTTTTGCTAAACTGAAATGCCATTGTGCCATGAATGCTGGCAATGTTTAAATGAGTAAGGCGGCTTTGAATAACGGTTGTATCACTATAACCAATAAACCATTTTGGATAGTTTAATAATGGTTTAAAGTTAACGGAATCAATAACTCTCAAGGTTCCATAACCACCTCCGGCAATTAAAATTGCTTTGGCAGTTTTATGGTTAATGGCCCACTGCAAATCATGTGCGCGTTCCTCATCGGTTCCTGCAAATTGATGATGGATTTTATATAAATTAACACCGACTTCTACAGTTAACCCCCAACTTTTTAAAATTTTAATTGCAGGTGCAAGTTGTTCCTTACTTCTTGCGCGTGCAGTAGCAATTAGCAAAATGGTATCGCCTTTTTTTAGGTAAGGAGGAATAATCATTTAAGACCTTTCTTTTTCGATTTTTTATCTTTCTTCTTTTTCCCTTTTTTCTTTTCTATCTCTTTAATTCCTTTCATTTTTTTGTTCTTTTCTTTCCCTTTTGTCTCCTTTATTTCTTTCGACTTTAGCTTTTCGTGATAGGCAATGTTCTTTAAATTTTGTTTGTAACGCTCGTTTTCAGGTTCATTTTCAACTTTTATATGAAACCATAATTCGCCTTTTTTTATCCGGTAAATTTGCATTTCGGAAACGTCGAATTTTTCGGCAAGTTGTTTGTATGACAATTTACGTTTAGGATCCCAAATCATTTTTTTAAGTTCAGCAGCACTTTTTTCATTCAATACGCGGCTGTGTACACTTTTGGTAAACGCCTTTTTTTTCCTGGCTAAAATTGTGTTGGGGCTCTTTTCAATATGAGTTCGGTGTTCTTTTGAAGTAGCCCACTTTAAATTAGATGGGTGATTATTGGTGTAATCATGATCAATATGGATAATTGAACTGTGTTTAGCTGATAATTTTTTTACAAAAGCAGTAGCTATCATTTTAGCTAAAGATAACGTATGTTCTTTTCCACCAACTCTTAAGCGGTGACGCACATTGCCATTTTTTATTTTTTTAATACGAACTTCTATGTCCCCATTAGCTTTTTTTAAACCATATGCCCCCTTGTTTGAAACAACAAAAGGTAAATCGGTAGGTTTATTGTTAACCAAAATTGGCTTCCAAATCTCATTATTTTTACTCATCTTTTACTGTATTTGTACTATCTTTATACAAAAATAACATTATTAATTACATAACTGCAAACCGTTAGTGTAAATTTTTATTAATAGGTTTGTATTTAATTGAACTATGACAAAATTTAAGCGTACACTTGTTACAGCTGCACTTCCTTATGCAAATGGTCCTGTACACATCGGCCATTTGGCCGGATGTTATTTACCGGCGGATATTTACGTGCGATATTTAAGAAGCATTGGACACGATGTTAAGTTTGTTTGTGGAAGTGATGAACATGGTGTGCCTATAACTATTAAAGCAAAAAAAGAACATGTAACTCCGCAGGAGGTTGTAGATAAGTATCACAAAATAATGGGAGATGCTTTTAATGAATTTGGTATTTCGTTTGATATTTATTCCCGAACTTCTTCAAAAACACATCATCAAACAGCTTCCGACTTTTTTAAAACTCTTTATGATAAGGGAAGTTTTACTGAACAAATTACAGAACAATACTACGATGAAACCGCCAAGCAATTTTTAGCTGACAGGTACATTACGGGCACTTGCCCTAAATGTGCCAACCCAAATGCTTATGGCGACCAATGCGAACGTTGTGGAAGTACATTAAACGCAACCGATTTAATTGACCCAAAATCTACCTTAAGCGGAAGCAAACCGATTTTAAAAGAAACAAAAAACTGGTTTTTACCATTAGATAAATTACAACCAAAAATTAAAGAGTATATTGAGAAACATCAGGATTGGAAATCGAATGTTTATGGGCAATGCAAAAGTTGGTTAGATAGTGGCGATGGGTTACAACCTCGAGCAATGACCCGAGATTTGGATTGGGGTGTTCCGGTGCCATTAAAAGATGCCGAAGGAAAAGTGCTGTATGTTTGGTTTGATGCTCCCATTGGATACATAAGTGCAACTAAAGAATTACTTCCAAACAACTGGGAAGATTATTGGAAAAAAGACGATAGCCGTTTAATACATTTTATTGGAAAGGATAATATTGTGTTTCATTGTATTATTTTTCCTGCTATGTTAATGGAACACGGAGAATTTATTTTGGCAGATAATGTTCCGGCAAATGAGTTTTTAAATTTGGAAGGTGATAAAATTTCTACCTCACGCAATTGGGCAGTATGGCTGCATGAATATTTGTTGGAGTTTAAAGGACAACAAGATGTATTGCGTTATACGCTTTGTTCTAATGCACCGGAAACAAAAGATAATGATTTTACGTGGAAAGATTTTCAAACAAAAAATAATAGTGAGTTAGTTGCCATTTTTGGAAATTTTATAAACAGAACGTTAGTACTTACTCATAAGTTTTATGAAGGCATGGTACCAACTGCAACAAATTATTCTAAAGAAGATTTGTTGGTGTTAGAAGAATTAGCATCGGCACCACAAAAAATAAGTAAGGCTATTGAACAATTTAAATTCAGAGAAGCTATTAGTGAATGGATGAACGTTGCAAGAATTGGAAATAAATATTTAGCGGAGACTGAACCCTGGAAATTGATAAAGACAGACGAAGAGCGAGTTAAAACCATTATGAATATTGCGCTTCAGATTTCATGTAATTTGGCAATTTTGGCGGAACCATTTTTACCATTCACTTCTAAAAAATTATTTAATCTCTTAAACGTTCAGCCTTTAAATTGGAATTCAGCTATGCAAACAGCCAACATTCGTGCCGGACATTTAATTAATAAAGAAGAGTTACTGTTTGCTAAAGTAGAGGACGAAGCCATAAAAATTCAATTAGACAAATTACAACAAAGTAAATCTGCCAATGCTATTTCTGCTTCTGCAAAAGAAATAAAATCGGAAACTACTTTTGACGATTTTACAAAAATGGATATTCGTACCGCTACAATCATTGCTGCAGAAGTGGTTCCGAAAACCGATAAGTTATTAAAACTAACTTTAGATACAGGAATTGATACCCGAACAGTTGTGAGTGGCATTGCAGCTTATTATAAGCCGCAAGACGTTATAGGACAAAAAGTTTGTTTACTGGCAAATTTAGCTCCCCGCAAAATTAAGGGCATCGAAAGTCAAGGAATGATTTTAATGGCAGAGAATGCCAATGGTGAATTAAGTTTTGTATCGCCAACTAAAGAAAGTATAATAAATGGCAGTGAAGTTAAATAAAGTAATAGTTCTTTGCTTTTTAGGTTTAATTCAATTGGAATTTTTTGCCCAAAGCAATGGTGTTAAAATTGATTATCCGGATTATAAAAATTCGGAACAGTTTAAAAATTTTAGAAAAAGGAGAAAGCTAATTGGCGCATGGCAAATAAATGAATTAAAAAACGGTGCGCTTGTTGTGAGATTAAAAACTAATAATACTTTAATCAACTCGCTAATTAAACAAGGTAATAAACAGTTGGCTTACCAAAAGCAATTGCAGCAATATGCAGTCAATAAGAATGCTATGTTGGCTTATATTGATAACTATAAGTTTAGTAAACTTTATTTTATTTCAAGTGATAGTAGCAACAGCTTATTACAAGGTAAAAGAACTAATATTTTTTTGGATACAAATTTAACAGTTGACCCTTCCATCGAAATGAAAGAAAAGTTTTATCTGATAGCAGAGCGTGATTATGCCTACAATTCCTCTATTGGCTTTGTAAAGGAGGATACAGCAAAATATTTTTTTGAGACAGGTAATCCGATAAAAGAAAGAGCTATTGTGTTAAAAAATAAATTTGGACATCAATTAAAGGCACCGTTTCCATACGAATACGAAGACAAGGCCATTCCAATAAAGTATGAATTTCCTATTTCAATAAATCCAAATAATGGAATTTCCTATTTTTACGTTAACAAAACATTTTTAAAAGATAGGAAAGAAGAGAACGAAACAAGAAAGAATAAATCAAAACCTAAGTTAAAGGAAAACGAAGTCTTGGTCGAAGTAAATAAAATGCTTTTGTATGAGAATGTTTCAAAGTCGGTTTCAGATTTGGACAACCAGTTAAATTACTTTTATAAAAATAGTCCTAAAGTGGAGTTTGATAAGGCAGATCCGATCCTTCCATTTTTGTATTAAATTTTTTGGAAAGGCAATATTCCCAACAATTTAACGTTTAGATTTTTGGTTACTTCACAAATTGTTTTATCTTAGATTAAAAATTTTATTATGAAAAAACTTTTTTTTTCTTTTTGGATGGTTTTTATTTGCCTAGTGAGTATGTCACAAGGCGACACAATGTTTTTACAAAAAAATAAAAAAATAACGTGTAAAATATATGAAATTAACGAATATGAAATTAAATACAAACGTGCCGAGGCTCTTGATGGCCCTATCTATTCTGTAGACAAATCTAATGTAATTAAATACTGTTTAGCAAATGGGTTTTGTGAACTTTTAACTCCAGATGAATTATCTTTAGAAAACCAACACAAAGAAATTTTAGGGAATAGGCAGGTTGTGAAAATACATCCGTTTTCATCTGCGGGCAGCCACATTGGCTTTGCTTACGAAAAAGTTATAAAAATTGGAATGAATTTAGATATTGAGGCCGGTTATATAAATTCAAATATCAATCCTTACGTAAATATTTTTGGAGGAGGTTATTATGGTAATATTTTTCAGTATGGATTTTATTTAAAACCTGGAGTAAAGTTTTTTCTTGGGCAGGATTTTTATATAAAAGGACTTAAATATGCTCATCCGCTTAAGGGGCGTTATATTAAGCTAGATTTAGCAATTTCTAATGTTAATTATGATAATATTGCATTTACAAATTATAATGGAACGACCTATCCTTATGTTCCAACGCCACCGCTATATACAGATATTAATACTTTGGCATATGGAGGCTTTGTAAATTATGGACGCCAATTTATTTTAGGAAATATTTTAACTATGGATTATTATATCGGTGTTGGTTTTACGGGTCAATCTATTGCTTATTCAAATCCAGCATATACCTCATCTGGTTACTACGGATATTATTACTTTAATGAAAACTCAACTGCAAATTATCATAGTTTTTGGCGTATTCCTAAAGTAGGAATGAGCTTTACCGCAGGATTTAGAATCGGGTATATTATTCCTGAAGCAAAAAATAAATCAAAAAATCATAAGCCAACGGCGGCTAATTAGTTTTTGATAAGCGTTAACTCATCAATAATGTTTTTTGCGCCCCCTAATTTATCTACAATAAATAGCATGTAGCGGATGTCTAAAGAAATTGTACGGTTTAAATCCTTATCAACAGCTAACTTATGGCTAAGTGCTTCGTAATTACCGTCAAAAGCCAACCCAATTAACTCCCCTTTGCCATTTAAAACAGGAGAGCCAGAATTACCACCTGTAATATCGTTATTACTTATAAACGATACAACCACATCTCCGGTTTGTTTGTCAACATACTGCCCGTAATCTTTGTTTTTTATTAATTCAATTAATTTAGCTGGCACATCAAACTCATAATCGTTGGGTTTGTATTTTTCCATAATACCTTTTACAGTACATATTTCTTTACAATGCAATCCGTCTTTGGGATCATAAGATTTTACATTGCCGTAACTAATACGCATGGTTTGGTTAGCATCAGGATACATGTTTTTATCGTTACGCATTTCTAAAATGCCCTTTAAATAAAGATTATTTAAAGCATAAGTATTCGCATTAAAATCCAGAAAAAACTTATTATAGTTTTGGTTATAATTATCGGTAAAAGCAGTTGCTGTTTTGTAAGCAATATCTTTATGTAAAAACGCAGTATCGGGTTTTGCTATAAAATTAGCCCAAGCCTCTTTATTTAATAAAAATGTAGTTTCAAATACTTGTTTCGAAAACTTCATGTAAGTCTCATCACTTTCTAAAGCGCCATACGTTTTTAAATTTGTATAAAAGGCTTGCGGACGCTGGTCTGCATCAATATCGTTATAGAAAAGCTTTATAACAGCCCCTAAAATATTTTTATCGCTCGCAATATTCTCTGCTTTGTTAAATTTATCATAAGCGGTTTTTAATGCAGTTGAAATTTTTGTTATTTCATCAGCTGACTTGTTGGTAGCAATTGCATTATCAAGCGCTTTTAAATTATTTGCAAACGCTAATAATGGCGAGCCTAATATACCTTCTGCAATGTATACTCTGTGTTTAGAATAAGGACGCCAATTGTCGTAAGTGTTTTTAATTTTTGTAAATAAGTTATCGTATTCGGGTTTTGTTTTTGCCCACTCGGTAAATTTAACTTCTTGGCTTTCTTTTAAACCAATTACATTATGCTTAATAAGTTGCTGTGTTTCTCCGAAAAAAAACTTCCAATAATTAGCAACTTGAGCATAGTTTCCTGCCAACTGTATCTTAACGGCAGGATCTCTCATCATTTCGGCTAACATAAATTTTAAACGGGTATCGCGTAAACTAACCGTATTTGGGTTTTCAATATCTACTTTTAATTTAACGCCAAACGAGGTTTCATAACGGTTTGTGCCTCCAGGATAGCCAAAAATCATACTGTAATCACCATCTTTAACACCTTTAATAGAAACCGGTAAAAAGTGTTTAGGAACATAAGGTATGTTTTCTTCTTTGTATTCAGAGGGTTTCCCATCCTTACCCATATATACCCTAAAAATAGAGAAATCTCCTGTATGGCGAGGCCATTCCCAATTATCCGTATCACCGCCAAATTTACCAATGCTTTCGGGTGGTGTTCCAACCAAACGCACATCTTTAAAACGTTGGTAGGTAAATTGTAAAAACTGGTTGCCTTTAAAAAAGGAGCTTATACGCACCTCGTAGCCAGTTCCTTCAGCAGCTTTGGTAGATAATTCAGCCAATATGGCAGGAAGTTTGGCGGCCACTTCGGTTGGTTTTAAGTCTTTAATTTTTTCCTGAACTTTTGCTGTAACATCTTCCATTTTAACCAAAAACTGAACTGTTAAACCAGGACATGCAATTTCTTCATTTTTTGATTTTGCCCAAAAACCATCTTTTAAGTAATTGTGTGCAACGCTGCTTGCAGCGGCAATATCGTTATAACCGCAGTGGTGATTGGTAAATAATAAGCCTTCTTTACTTACAATTTCGGCTGTACAACCAGGTCCAAATAAAACAATTGCATCTTTAATTGAGTTTTTATTTATACTGTATAGTTGTTCTTTGGTTAATTTTAAGCCTTTTTTAACCATGTCGGCATATACCTTGTCGCCAAGTAATTGTGGTAACCACATCCCTTCATCGGCCTTGGTTAAAAAATTTAAAAAGAAAACAGAAATTAAAACAAGTGCAATTTTTTTCATAAGAAGATTTTTTAAGTGGCTCAAAAGTACTAAGTGTTTTATATTTTAGGTATTATTTTAGATAAACGGCTTTATTTATAGACGGATTTTATTCAAATTTATGTTAAAATCGAGGTTTTTTGTATTAGAAGTAACAATTCCTAAAAGCTTATATTAAAAATTAGCTTTATCTTTCCCTAAAATAGAGCTGTTTGTGAATAGGTATTTTTCAAAAATACGGTTGATATTAAAACGGATAGGTTTTTATCTACCATTTACAATTTATTTTGTTTTATTTTTAATCTGTGTTTTTTTAGGATACCGATGGCTCAATAGACAAGCAAATATCCCTGATTCGGGTTACAAAGATGTTTTTTCATTATTATTAACCATTGCTCTTGGCGCATGTGTGTTTATAATTTGTTTTGGCTTTATATCAGTACTAGCTGCATTTGTTTTTATTAAACTAAAGCAAAAAAATAATAAGATTGATTTTCAAATTAACCAATTGGCAGACAATAAAAGTTCAATTAAACGGCATTTTTCAATAAAAATGCACCCGGTTTTAAAACCTTTATTAGGTTTTATAAAAGTGAGATTAAATTACGATGACACGCTTTATTCCGAGAAATTCTCATTAATTAAGGAAGGAAATTTTACTTTTTTTAATTTAACAGTAAATGGTGTTTACAATTGGAACCTCCCTGAAATTAGAGAATATAAGGTTCAAAAAGCAATTATTTACTTTGAAGATTTTTTTCAATTCTTTTCTTTGGCGGTAAGGTTAAACACAAATAAAACCTTTAATACATTACCTGAAACCGAATCGGTTAAAGAACTGAAACCCTTTCCGCGTAAAACGGAAGAAACTGTAACCAGAATAGAAGAACTTAAAAAAGTGGAAGGTGAATTAATTAATTACAAAAACTTCGAAAGCAACGACGATGTACGTCGTATTGTTTGGAAAATTTATGCTAAAAATAAAGAGTTGGTGGTAAGGATTCCTGAAATAATGGACCCCTATGCTTCTCATATTTATTTGTATAATTCATTTTACTCTTCAATTAATGTTTCAGGAAACGAAATTTTCGAAATACCTTTTTTAAATTATTATAAAACGGCTTGTTGGTCTTTATACAAACAGCTTTTAACCAAGGGGCTTGAAGTTAGAACTGTTTCTGATCAGCCTATTCCTAACAAAAATTTTTCATCACAAGAAGAACAAATTCAATATGCCATAACCGACAGTAAATGGCAAAACGAAGTGGGGTTGAAGGAATACATTAAAACAAACAATGCCTCTATTGTGGTTATTTCTTCTTTAAGTAATTTAAGCGAAGTAAAAGAATTGCTCGATCAATTCGGAAATCAAATTTCGTTTGTGTTTGTCTCTTTAACTGAGAGCTTCAAAAAGCAACGAATTACCGACTGGATGACCTGGTTATTTTTACAAAAAGAAAAGGATAAAACCGAAATTTATAAAACAAACTGGGCGGTTTCTACCTCACGTTCTAAAGTTATTGAGAACGAAAAAGAAATAAAAGAGTTATTAAATAAATACGAAAAATCGGTTGTATACACAATTAGTTAAATGGGAATTGATAAAGTAAATAATTATAAAAAGGTAATTGCACAATTAATTTTGTTGGCAATTCCAACACTTATTTTTGTTTTCTTTTTGCTTTGGCGTGTAAATAGTTTTTATTCTATTTTACAAAACGATTATTTAAAGCAAGGCTTGTATTTTGGAATTGGTGCAATTGTTGCCATTGTTTTTTATTCGTACAGATTTAGGTTTACAACAACAACGGTCATTCTGTTTGCCTTAAATTATTTTATATACAAACTACTTGGGAATATTACCACCGGTGAGTTTGACGCTTTTTATGTTTCGATACAATTTTTAATTTTTAATATACTGTTTTCTGTTGGCTGGTTGGTAGGTTTTGGTTTTAGCAGGTCAAAGTATTTTACAATAGGTTGGAGTGTTTTAATGTTAGCGGTACAAATTGTTGTCATCAGTAAAACCAGCGATTTTACTGTTAGCAGATTGATTTCCGATATCGTTCCCGTTTTAGCTTATACGTTTTACATTATTTACACCGCCGAACTAATCCGAAATATGAATGAGAACGAAGCCAAATTCACATGGTTTATTACTAAACGTTTGTCAGGCTTTGCAGTTATCATTTTGCTTTTATTTTTTATGATATTCAACTTGTTTAAAGGTGATTTTAAAGCAGTAGAAAAAGAATGGGGCGGTTCTTCTTCTGCAAAAGGACCAAAGGGACAGGATGGTGGCAATGGTGACAATAACGGCGGGGGTGAGTCCATGACACAGAAAGATAAAGGGGGAGCAGTATCAAATAAAGACCAATCAAAACTTTCAGGGTCATTAAATAAAGACAAGCAATTAATTTTTGTAGCCAAGCTCGATAATTTTTTTGACGATGGCAGAACACCAAACCCTTTGTATTTTACCTCTTGTTATTACTCAAAATTTGATACCGCTACTCAAACTTTTGAAACAGACATTAACATGCCTTATAATGATTTGTTTAGTCCTGATCCTTCAAAAATACCGCTATACTTTAAAAAAACAGACCAAAGCATCATTAAAAAATCGTTAGGTGTTAAAAACAGAAAAACAGTTACGGCAGAAATATATAACGTTAATCTTTCTCCCAATGTTTATCTCGCACCTTCAAACGCTTTTTATTGTCAGCCAATTTCTGTTCCAAAGGAATACAAGGATCAATTTAGAAGTGCTTACTCCGCAAAAATGTGGGTGAGTGAGTTGAATAGCGCTTATTTTATATATAACCCTGCGGGTAACAGGGAGCTGGAAAGATTTCAAGAACAACGCTTTCAAAAATTAAGAGAAGTAAAAACTATTGTTGGTCCCGATAAGGCCTTTATGGATTATTATACTTACATGCCGGTGAGTGAGGATTACAATAAAATAAAAGACCTTGCAATTAACCTAACAAAAGATAAAGAAGCACCGATAGATAAAATTTTAGCACTTAGAGATTATTTTTTAAGTAAAGATGAATTTGACCAACCGCTTTTTCAATATTCTGATAACCCTGGTATTCCGGGAATGCCAAGCGCTAACAAGCTCACCTATTTTTTATTAGAGAACAGAAAAGGCTATTGTGCGTATTTTGCTGGTGCAACTTTATTTATGTTGCGCGCTATTGGCATCCCTTCGCGTGTGGTTGCAGGCTTTTCGGTGGTTGATAGAAGTAGTAAAAATCCGGGTTGGTATTGGTTTTATCAAGATCAAGCACATGCTTGGGTACAAGTTTATTTTCCCGAATATGGCTGGATAGATTTTGATACAACCGTTCCAGATGTGAATACACAGCAGGCGCCACAACCCGATGGCACGCCACCTACCGATATGCCAAAAACGTATTTGGTGGTTGACGGAATCATTGAAAGCGTAAACGAAAAAACTAAAAGTGTAACAGTTAAAACGGATAAATTATTATTTCATGATAAAGATTTTGGAACATCTAAACCAGAAGAATTGACCATGGATGTTTCATTAGCTACTATTTCTTGTGATACAGGAGAAGTAAAAATAGAAGCATTGAAAAAGAAAATGCACATAACAGCTGCATCGCAGGCTGAAATATTTAAGAATATTTTGCCGGGCATTTATGATAATTTCGATTCAGTTGTGACAAAGCTGCCAAAAATTCTCCCAATAGATGAGATAAAAATTTTACCGGATGTAGATAAACAAAAACAAAAAGAAAAAAAGCAAATGGCACAAAAGGAAGGAATTAACTGGAAAAAAGTTTTACTAGGTTTGCTTTTTGTTATTTTATTTTTAGGAATGCTTGTATTATTCTCTCCTCAATTTATTTGGTTGTGGTTTAATTCAAAAGCAAAACGTGAAAATAAAATGAGTGCATATTGGCGATACAGAGCTTCATTGTATTATTTAAATCAATTGGGTTACAAACAAGAAGAGATGGGGCCGAGACAGTTTTCTGAAAAAGTAGATATGCAATTCAGTACAAACTTTTTAGCATTTAGTAACGTGTATCAAAAATTAAAATACAGTACAGATGCTCTATCAGAGAATGAAACGAGGACATTGAATGAATTTTATACAACATTTATAAAACAAGTAAAAAGCAAAACCGGGTTTAAAACCCGATTTAAAAAATTCTTTAACCTAAACAATACCATACATTATTTTACACAACCTAAAATTAATTAATATGCAAGAACAAACTATTCAAATTGAACAAGCGCTTACTAATATTAAAAAATTAGTAGATAATATTGAAAAAGTAATTCGCGGAAAGCGTCACCAAATAGAATTTGTATTAACCGCTTTACTAGCCAAGGGTCATATTTTAATGGAGGATAATCCGGGAACAGGAAAAACAGTTATGGCAAAAACATTGGCAAAAAGTATTGCCGGAGAAAACCATGGCGAGGCAAATTTTAAACGCATACAATTTACACCCGATTTATTACCAATGGATTTAATTGGTTCTCATATTTTTGATGATGTAAAAAAGGAATTCGTGTTTAAAAAAGGCCCTCTGTTTTGTAATTTATTATTGGCCGATGAAATTAACAGAGCTTCGCCAAAAGTGCAATCGGCATTGTTAGAATGTATGGCTGAAAATCAAATTACAATGGGCGAAACTACGTATCCTTTGGAAAAATTATTTTTTACCATTGCGACTCAAAACCCGGTGGAGATGGAGGGAACCTATCCTTTACCGGCGGCGCAGCTCGATCGTTTTTTTATTAAAATTTATTTTGGTTATGTAGATGAAGTAACCGAGCTTGAGATTTATAAGGATTATTTGGGCATACAAAATAATTTAACTGCTATACCTCAGGTTTTATCAATGCAAGAAATTTTGTTTTTGCAGCAAGAAACAGAAAAAGTACACATGCACGAAGAAATTATAGCTGCGGTTAGAAATATTGTAAGAGACACACGTAAACATCCTGATATTGTTTTGGGAGCTTCTACACGCAGTGGTATTACCTTTTTAAAATGCTTAAAAGCTTATGCTTTAGTTAATGGCAGAACCTATGTTACTGAAGACGATTTAAAAAACATTACTTCTGCAGTAATGGACCATCGTTTAATATACAGAAACAAAGAAGGCAAACAAAAAGCCTTGTTGCAAATTTTAACCAAGGAATTGGACAGACTGAGTAAATTAAAAATTACCAATAATTAGAAATGATTATTAAAAACAAATTCATACTCTTTTTATTAATTATTTGCGGCTGCATACATTCAAATAATTGCTTTGCCCAATCCCTATCCGCAGCACGTTATGAAATTAATGCGAAGCGAATTGGGGTTTACCCAACAAGCAAGGATGCTTTGCCCCGCAGTAGAGAATTTATTCGTTTGGATAGCACCTATTATGTTGGTTGGATGTTTGAAGGACTTTATAAATATGAACGCTCAGGCGATTACATGGGGTACAAACAAGCCATTGTGCCATTGAATAAAGCTTTGGTTTTATTGGAAAAAGATTATGGTGATAAACTAAAAACGATTTTTTCTTCTATCACAGCATTTCAAAATTACAATTCACTATTTAACGACTATTATGAAATAGTATCGAATTTAAAATTATGCTACAATAATGTTGAAATGCCTGACTCAACAATGAAATTGTTAGATAAAATTGACAGTTATAATTTTCAGAGAGATTTTTTTAATATAGATTGTGATCGTTCTTGGACTTATCATAGAAATAGGTTTTATACCTCCGAAAAGTATAGTTTTTTGGGTAACTCCATTGAAGAAAACGAAGCTCTTTCTTTTAAAGCTTGTTATAATCAAATTGCCCGCATCAAGAAAAACAAATCTATAAATGATTATTGGTATGGCCCAAACCAAAGTCAAGAAGACCTTTTAACCGTTTATCATTATTTGGCGTTGTTGCACAATTACAATCAAAATTATGATAGTAGCGAATACTATTATAAATTTTTAAAGGATGGTGGAAGAATTTCATGGAGTAATTATGCGAATATGAAATTTGAAACGGGAAATTTTAGAGAGGCGGTTGAGCATTATTCCAAACCACAATACCGACGAAAGTTTTCGTTAAACGAAGAAGATTATTTTATGCCAATGTTATTAGTTTACGGCGCACAAACAAAAGGGGCAATTGAAATGGCGCAAACAAAAATTGTGCAGAGCGGTTCCACACCCGGATTTGGTTGGTACAATATTGCCTTAGCCAGGAGTTATTTATACGATGGGCAATTGGATAGTTGCGAGTTTTTTTTAGATAAAGCCGCCAATTTTAAGGAACTGCACATTAACACAACTTTAACACAATCGCACTACGACTTTGCTGTTAATATGCTGAAGATTCAATTAATTGATAAAAAAATTAATTTGGTTAAGTTTTTTAATACAGGCTGGTGGTACAGTATTTCTGATTTGTATGATGTGTACACGCTTAAGCTCGAAAAACTATTACTGGAATATATTGTTGTTAACGCCTTGTCTCATAACCCGGAACGGAAGCGTGTTGTTTACGATTTGTTTTGTGGCGAATCAGTTATCACATTTGACGAATCGATGTTTTTATTAAAAGACTTTAGCTTACCCTATTTTAAAAAGAAATATGAGCAATATGAAAATACCGATTCCCGGAAAAGAATTACCAGATACTTTAAGTTATTTTCCATAAAGTTTAAACATGAAGATGGCGATGAAGAGGAGGCTGCAAAAGACGCAAAACAATTGTTAAATGATTGTACATCTTCTATTGCTTTAAATGGCGAGGATGAAAAATTTATTGATAACGATTATGAAAAATTATTTGTAGCAAGGCTTTACGAAATTATTGCTCAAAATGAAAGTAGTGACCAAAAGTACACAAACCTATATTACAATGAATTTCCGCAATTAGTACCATTTTCGGGAGTGAAGGTAAAAATGAAAGTTGATTTTATGGGTTTAACAGATGATGTAACAGAAAAAGTAGTGGATAATTTAAAAGACTGTAATATTGATTTTGTAGATGAAACCTACTCTGGCGTTGCACGTGCTAAAATAGAATTTGAAAAGAAAGGAAACTCGTACCGTGCGGTTATTAATTTGGTTAATGATAATAACAAAGTATTGGTGTCAAATGCACAGGTTATATTTAAAGATGCAAAAGGTGTAGGACAAGAATTGGCCCTGAGATTATTTGGCAAGGGCGGAGCTGTTAAATTATAAACTCTGATGTCACATCGAGTAACCGACGATAGGAGGCGTATAGAGATCTGTTTGGAATAGTTCTCGATACATTTCTCAGCTCCCGCTTCTAAATTACTCGAAGTGACAAGCAAAATCTTATACATTACCACCAGTAAACTCGTACAACTTCCCCGGTTTACTTTTTATTAGATTATTAAATTCTAATTGCAATAGCAAACTCGCAACCTTACTTACCGACATATTGCTTAAATAACATAATTCGTCTATTTGTAAAGGGTTTTTAGTTTTAAAGGCAGTTGCAATTAGTTGTTCTTCTTCTGTTAAATTAATTGGCAAAGGAACTTGTGCGGATTTAATTTTTGTGGAAATGCTTTCTTCCCATTGCATGGCGAATAATAAATCAGCCGCGCTTTCAATTAATGTGGCTCGATTTTGTTTTATAAGTCCGTTACAACCTTCAGAAAGTTCATCATTTGCTCTTCCTGGAAAAGCAAATACATCTTTATTATAACTGTTAGCAATGGTTGCTGTTATTAAACTTCCGCCTTTACGCTTACTTTCTACCACCACCAAAGCGTCACAGAGTCCGGCAACAATACGGTTGCGTTTAGGAAAGTTAACTGCGTCAGGATTGGTTTCACTTATAAAATCTGTTAGTAAACCACCATGTCCTATCATTTTTTTTGCAATGCTGGCATGTTGTTGTGGATAAATTCTATCTAAACCATGTGCTAAAACACCAACAGTTTGCAAATTGGCATTTAATGAAGCTTTATGGGCAGATACATCAACACCATAAGCTAAGCCACTAACTATCAAAATCTCATTTTGCTCTAATTCCGAAATAAATGATTCTGTAATGTGTTTGCCATAATCACTTGGTTTTCTGCTACCCACAACACTTATAATTTTTGATGCATTTAAATTGGCATTACCTTTGTAGTATAACAAAATAGGGCCATCGCTGCAATATTTTAGACGATTGGGGTAGTCTGAATTTGTAAAAAATAATAATGAAATTTTATGTTTTTCAATAAATTTTATTTCTTTTTCAGCACGTAAAAAAACGTCTTTGCTCGCAACAACTGATTTTGCTGTATACTCGCCTATGCCTGGTACTTTTAGTAGAGTACTTTTTTTCTGTTTAAAGACTTCACTGGCGCTTCCGCAATAAGCAAGTAAGTTTTTGGCATTAACATCGCCAACCCCATCAATTAAGGTTAATGCTATTTGATAAATGCGCTCGTCGGAATACATTTCACAAATCTACGTGCAAATTGTTATTTTTGTTGCCGTGTTTTATAGCAACCTTATTTCAAAATGACAGCGCTTGATGATTTTTATTTGCAAAAAGAAGAGCCTATTAAAAGTTGTTTACTGGCGTTAAAAGAAATAATCTTATCGCAGGATGAGGATATAACTTCTGCTTGGAAATACGGGATGCCATTTTTTTGTTATAAGGGAAAAATGTTCTGTTATTTGTGGGTTCACAAAACACATTTAAAACCTTACATTGGTATTGTTGAGGGTGGAAGAATTAACCACCCAAAGTTAATTACTGAAAAACGAGCACGAATGAAAATAATTTTATTTGATTCGAATAAAGATTTGCCAATAAAAACAATTAAGTTAATTTTAAAACAAACTCTTGATTTGTATAAATCTGGGGAGGTACCAATAAAAACTATAAAATGAATAAAGTAATCGCTTTATTGTCTATATTTTTTCTAAAAATAAGCGCAATGGCTCAAGCACCCATAACAGTGATGTTTTACAATGTTGAAAATTTTTTTGATACGGTGGATGATCCTAAAACACAAGATGAAGAATTTTTACCAACCTCTGAATTAAAGTGGGATGATGTGAAGTATTTAAATAAAATTAAGCACATTTCACAGGTTATAGATTCAAGTGTTGCTGGAATAGGACTTCCTGACATAGTTGGTTTTTGTGAAATTGAAAATAAAAAAGTGTTAACGGATTTGATAAACATAAGCCAACTGAAAAGCAAAAAATACAGTGCAATTACAACTACAGGGTTAGATGATAGGGGTATAAATGTGGGGATGATTTATGATCAAAATACTTTCGAAATTATTCAAAATTCAGAGTTAAATGCAACCAATAAGGAAATAGAAAATTATAAAACACGTAATGTGTTGTTTGTTACGTTAAAATGTAAAGCCACTAAAGAAATAGTTTATTTTTTTGTAAATCATTGGCCAAGTAGGAGGGATGGTGAAAAGGAAACAGAGCCAAAACGTCTTTATGCAGCTAAAATTGTTAGAGAGAAAATAGATGAGTTACAGAAACAAAACACAAATGCTAAAATAATTGTAATGGGCGATTTAAATGATTATCCTACGAACTCATCAGTATTCAATATATTAAAGGCAAATGCTAATCCCAAAAAAGGAAGTGGAGAATTATTAAATCCTTTTTTTAGTATGGAAAAAAACAAAGAAGGAACTCATTACGATAGAGGGGAATGGCATGTTATTGATCAGATAATTTTATCACAAGGGTTTTTACAAAAAACAGGCTTACAGTTTAAATCTAATAATAGATTTGTTTTGAAAAAAGACTTTGTATTATTTAAAAACAGTAAGACCGGCGAAATAAAACCGAATAGAACGTATGGCGGTGGGGGAAAATACTATAATGGTTATAGCGACCACTTAGCTGTTTATATACATTTAAATTTTTAAAATTGGATCACCAAAACGAATTCATTTTGGTAGCAATATCGTTAAGAGGCTTATATTTTTCTTCTTCTAATCCGGAGTCCCAACAAATTCTTTGAACAGTGTTGTTTTTTTTGAACTCTAGAATGTAAAAATAATTTGGTTCTGTTTCGTCTTTAACTTTGGCTTCATCTACCCCTTTAATGGTAGAAAAATCCGTTTTAGCAATTAGACTAAATAGTTCTTTCACCATTTTTTTATTTTGCTTGTATTTATTTTCGACTTTATTAGTGGAAAAATTATATCCATAATAAACCTCTAGCGATTTTTTAAATATATAACTTCCACTCTCTTTTTTAACAGAAGTTATCATAGCATAATCTCCTGCTTCGGGCGCTTGTTGAGCTATACTACTTAATGTAAATAAGGTACAAATTAATAATAGAATTTTTTTCATAATACAAATAAAAGTAATTGTTTTTAAAACACAACAATTATTTGCCAATAATTTAGGAAGTAATGATTTTAGTTTTATGGGCTACACTTGCCATACTAAACCAACCGATGGCTTTTGTTTTAACTGCACTTGGTGTAATAATATTAGTTTTTACATTTTCAGGTGTTGTAGCAAACAAGCCTCCATTGTTTATTTGGGCAATAGCTTGAACTAAAAAGAAGTATGTTTCTCTGGTAACGGAATGCACTTCTGCTTTGCACTTTTGACCTAACAAATATTCTTTAAAGCCAAGAAAAGTTGCAGGAGGTGTGAAAAATATCGTATCTATAGAAGGGTTATTTACCGCACCACCCGTACCATCTATGCAAGTATTAATGTCAGCAGGAGCGTTAAAAAGTGTATCGTTTCTATAAGTTTTAATCCAGTAGTAATCCGGAACGCTACCGCCTAAATCTCTTGCAAACAATAAACAGTTATAAGTACCTTTTTTGCCAGCAAACGAATTTGAGCCATCATTTTCTATAGCGCTAATGCTATCAATAATTGCCGTTCTTTTTTGGGTAACAACTAATGAAGTATATAAATTACCATCAATGGTTACATTTATTTGATATTGATGATTTGGCTTTGAGATAGTATCAGTAGAAGCTAAAGTATAAACATAATTTCCATTTCCGGCATAGTTAAAGGTGTATTGCGAATTAGCAGTTAAATCTAACAAAACCACATTGGCATTGCTCACGGGAGGAGCTTCTCTATCGCTAAAATAACTGTCGTTAGTTGTAACCCTAATCGTTTGATTAGAACGAAGGTCGTTTACAAAAGCATCTATTACATATAGTTTTGACCCCTCGTCAAGTTTAACTTGAATGACATCGTTGCAAGAACTTAAAATCAAAATAAATAAAGGAATAATTGAGAGTTTTAAAATCGATTTCATTTTTATAAATATTAAAAATTAAAATTATAAGTGATTGCTGGAACAACAGAGCCAATTACCGAGAACCTAACAGCCTCTGTAGCGGTTGGTGACCCTTCTTTTGCCCTAAAGTAAATGCTGTAGGCATTGCGACGGTTGTATACGTTATAAACACTTATAACAATTGTTTGCTTGTATCTGCGGGTCTCGTTTTTCTTAAAGTTATAGGTGGCTCCAAAGTCTAAGCGGTGATAGGGTGTGATACGATAGTTATTTCTAGTACCAGTGGTGTTATAAGGAATGCTTAAGCCTTGCACTTGCACTTTTGAATTTGGAAAAGTAGCTGGTGTACCACTTAAAAACACAAAGTTTGCCGATAAATTCCAACGCTTTGCAATATCATAATTTATGCTTGTGTTTACAGAGTGTGTTCTATCATATCTACTTAAAAACCAAGTATCGTTGCTAATACCTCTTACTAAACGTTCGGTTTTGCTTAGTGTGTAACTAATCCAACCCTGTAGTTTACCTTTGGTTTTTTTAACATAAAACTCAGCGCCATAAGCCCTACCCAAGCCTTGTAATAATTGGTTTTCAACCGTTGGATTAATAAATAAATCGGCATTATCAATATAGTCTAATTGGTTTTGTAAGTATTTGTAATACACTTCTACAGACGTTTCGTAGGTATTATCTTTAAAATTTCTAAAGTAACCAACACTTCCTTGGTCAGCAATTAAGGGTTTTAAATTGTTAGTTGCAATAGTATAAACATCTAAAGGAGTACTCGCCGCCGTGTTACTAATTAGTTGCAGGTATTGCGCCATTCGGTTGTAACTGGCTTTTATAGAGCTAAATTGATTAATTACATAGTTGGCACTGAAACGAGGTTCAGGATTTAAATAGGCTTTAATAATTTCTCCATTTGAATAATTTTTTGTTTCGCTTAATGGCAAAGGCTCATTCGGAACAGTATCTCTAAACGTATAACCCTTGCCTTTTCCTATAAAAGTGTACATACTCACTCTTAGTCCGTATTCCAACGTTAAACGAGGTAGTATTTTGTGTTCATTACTCACGTAGGCGCTGTATTCAACACCATAACGTTTGTCGGCTAAGAACTTTACAGAGGATCCTTCTGCAAATTGTCCGGTAGCATCGTAGGGCAAAAAATCATACATTAAAGCCTGTGCTCCAAATCGAATGGTGTTTTTGCTATTTGCAAAATAGGTGAAATCAGGTTTAAAGCTATAGTTAATAATTTTACTGGTCCATTTAAAGCTCTGATTTAGTTGTTGTAGTTTAAACTCTAATAAATAGTCATAATTACTATAAATACCAGTTATGTTCATAAATAACTTGCTACTAAATATGTGGTTCCAGCGTGCAGTGCCGGTACCATTACCCCAATTAAATTTAAACGCATCACTTCCAAAAACATCTCTACCAAAATACCCGCTGGCAAAAACCGTATTTTTATCATTAATTCGGTAGTTAAATTTGGCTGTTAAATCGTAAAAATAAAAACTTGAGTTTTTTATAGGATTAGTGCTTTTTACAAAAGGTTTTACTAAAGCGTCAATGTAACTGCGTCTTCCGGCAATAATAAAACTCGCTTTGTTTTTAATGATTGGCGCCTCAATAGCAATACGACTGAAAATGGTACCAATACCGCCCGTTACCGCCAATTTTTTATTATTACCTTCTTTCATGCGCACATCTAAAATACTCGAAACACGACCTCCATACTGCGCAGGGATACCACCTTTAATTAATTTTACATCTTTTACAGCATCAGGATTAAATACAGAGAAAAAACCAAACAAATGCGAGGAATTATACACCGGTGCCTCATCTAATAAAATTAAATTTTGGTCAATGTTTCCACCGCGCACATTAAACCCGCTTGCCCCTTCACCTACGGTTGTAACACCTGGTAATAATTGTATGGCTCGCACAACGTCCACTTCACCAAACAAAGCAGGTATTTTATTGATTTGTTTCATGTCAAGTTTTACTGTACTCATTTCCACACTTTTAATGTTCTTGTCCTCTGCTTCTCCAGTAATTACAACTTCTTCTAACTGTTTGCCTTCTTCTTCCAATTCAAAGGTTTTACTAATATTTTTATCGAGAGTAACTGTAAATTCAAACGTTTTGTAACCTAAAATGGCTACTACAATAGTTTGTTCGCCTTTTGGTAAGGTTAATGAGAAAAACCCATATTCGTTAGCAGATGCTCCAATACTTGTTCCCTTTTTAGAAACGGTTGAGCCTATTAATGCTTCGCCGTTTTTGGCATCTTTAATATAGCCGCTTATTGTAAATTTATCTTGACCGATAACAGAAAGAGCAAGTAAAATATTAAACAAAACTAATTTTAACTTCATATACATAGTAATTAACGCTTAAACAACCCTTTAAATTATGAATTGTTTAAAATTCGACGCAAAACTATGGAAACTTTTTTTGTCTTACAAGTTTCCTGAATTAAAAAATTGGCATATCTATATTAAATGTAGGTTAAAACTGTTTTTTTGGAGGTAAATAGAAACAAAAAGCAGGCAGATAATTTTTGTACATTTAATTTTGTTTAAAAAATCAATAATATTGAGAAAACTAGTCGCAATAATATTTGCCTTAATTTTTCTTTGCTCATGCTCCGCAATAAAACGAAGATATATGAGTGGCTGGTATTTTGGTGGAAGTAAAAATGAAAGCAAAGCGTCTATAAAAATAAACAAAGACAGACAAAGTATAGATTTTGAGCATTCAAAAAACGAAAATCCAAGTCACACTTTTAGTGGAAGTTTTATACAAACTAGTTTAGCTCCAAATACAAGTAAAGAAGAAATTAACATCGAAGAGAATAAATATAAAAAGGTTATAAAGGAAAAAGGGAAAAAATTAGGGCATAAAAGAATTATACAAGCTCATTTAAAAAAAGATGAAGATTCTTCTAAAAAGAGAGTAAGACCAGTATTAACAGTAGTTTTGTTCTGTATCGGGCTTTTATTTCTTGCAGGCGCGGTTTTAACTTTTGGAAGTACTAGCCCTGTATATTTTCTATTGGGTGTTTATGGACTTCTACTAATGTTAATTTCGATGATAATGGCACTTATTTATAAAAAGCGAATAGATGAAAATAGTGATTCCAAAAATAAAAAATGGTTATATAGAGTAATAATTTACTTATCGATAGTGATACTTGCATTATTAATGGTAGCTATTCCAGAAATAAACAAGCACCCCTAATAATAGAATAATAAAATAATACTAAATTTACCTACTCTAATAAATTAAATGAAACCATCTATTCCTAAAGGTACACGCGATTTTGGCAGTACCGATATGCTAAAACGCCAATACATTTTTAACATAATAAAACGCAATTTCGAACTCTTTGGTTTTTCGCCAATTGAAACCCCGGCAATGGAAAACATTACTACACTTACTGGCAAGTATGGCGAAGAGGGCGATCAACTTATTTTTAAAATATTAAATAGCCGCATACACGAAAGTAAAAATAAGGACCTACTTAAAAAAGAATTTGATCTTTCTCTTGAATCGTCAAGAAATTCAGAAGAGTTAACAGAAAAAGCCTTACGTTACGATTTAACTGTGCCTTTTGCACGTTATGTTGTCATGAACCAACACAATTTAGTGTTCCCATTTAAACGCTACCAAATACAGCCAGTTTGGCGTGCCGATAAACCTCAAAAGGGCCGTTACCGTGAGTTTTATCAATGCGATGCCGATGTAATAGGAAGCAATTCATTAATGAATGAAGTAGATTTGATTTCTTTAATGGACAAATCGTTTGCTGAATTAAAGGTACCCGTTGTTTTAAAGTTTAACAATCGAAAAATTTTAACGGCATTAGCAGAGATAATTAATGAGCCAACTAAAATAGTTCAAATTACAGTTGCAATTGATAAGCTCGACAAAATAGGCAAGGAAGGCGTTAATAAAGAGTTAGAAGAAAATGGTATATCTCTCGAAGCTATAAATAAGTTACAACCTTTGCTAGAATTTAAAGGAAACAACCAACAAAAAGTAGAAATCTTAAAACAACTACTTGGACAAAATGAAACAGCTAAAAAAGGTATTGAAGAAATTGAATACATTTTAACGAACTTCAAACTTGGAACATTAAACTTGGAACTAGACATTACTCTTGCAAGAGGTTTATCATACTATACGGGTACAATATTTGAAGTAAAAGCCAATGCTGGCACATTTACACCAAGCATTTTAGGTGGCGGTCGCTACGATGATTTAACTGGCATCTTCGGATTAAAAAACATGAGTGGTGTCGGAATTTCTTTTGGTATCGATCGTATTTACGATGTAATGGAAGAGTTGAATCTGTTCCCCGAAAGCATTAGTAAGGCTTCAGTTACCAAAGTGTTGTTTGTACATTTTGATACCATTACGCAAAGTCACTGTTTACAATTAGCAGAACGATTGCGGGCCAGTAACATAGCTTGTGAAATTTATCCGGATGTTACAAAAAAATTGGGAAAACAATTCGAGTATGCCGATAAAAAAAACATCCCATTTGTTTGCACTGTAGGCACCACCGAAATGGAAAAAGGACTCTATGCCTTTAAGAATATGCAAACAGGCGTTCAAGAAGACTTAAATGTTTTAAGAATAATTCAAAAACTAATGTAAATCATGACGACCTTTTATATAAATCCCACGAAACATTTATCACTTGCCGACGTAAAACACATTTTAGAATCGGATGTAAAAATCGAATTATCGGAGGAAGCCATTAAAAAAATTACAGATTGCCGAAATTATTTAGATGAGAAACTAAAAAGTAACCATGCTCCTATTTACGGTATTAATACAGGCTTTGGATCGTTGTGCAATGTCATTATTCCCGATTCAGACCTAGAACAATTACAAGAAAACCTGGTAAAAAGCCACGCCTGTGGTATGGGCGAGGAAGTACCGCAAGAAATAGTGAAGCTTGTGCTGTTATTAAAAATACAGTCTTTAAGTTACGGTAAAAGTGGTGTGCAGTTGCAAACCGCTATGAGGCTGTGCGATTTTTTTAATCATAAAATTTACCCGGTTGTTTATCAACAAGGCTCTCTGGGTGCAAGCGGAGATTTAGCCCCATTGGCTCATTTGTCGCTTCCTTTAATAGGTCTAGGAAAAGTAAACTATAACGGTTCGCAGGTTGACGCAAAAACGGCTTTAACCGAAAACAAATTAACCCCCATTAAATTAAAATCTAAAGAAGGGTTGGCCTTATTAAATGGCACACAGTTTATGAGTGCATATGGTGTTTATAATTTAATTTTATCGCAGCATTTAAACCAAGCCTCAGATGTAATTGCAGCCATTTCATTAGATGCGTTTGATGGAAGGATAGATCCTTTTAAAGATCATTTGCATACCATTCGTCCCCATGCAGGGCAATTACAAACCGCACAAGTCATACGAAAAGTGTTGAACGGAAGCGAAATAATTAAACAACCAAAAAAGCAAGTTCAAGATCCATACTCGTTTCGTTGCGTACCGCAAGTGCACGGTGCAACAAAAGATACGTTACACTATGTGACAACCATTTTTGAAACTGAAATAAATTCTGTAACGGATAACCCTACAATATTCCCCGAAGAGGATGAAATTTTGAGCGGAGGAAATTTTCATGGTCAACCCTTAGCCTTAGCCCTAGATTTTTTATGCATAGCTATGGCCGAATTGGGAAGTATTTCTGAGCGCAGAACCTATTTATTAATTTCGGGCCAGCGCGGATTACCCCCATTTTTAGCGGCAAAAGCTGGATTAAATTCAGGATTTATGATTCCGCAATATACGGCTGCAAGTATTGTTAGTCAGAGTAAACAATTATGTACGCCTGCAAGTGCTGATAGTATTACCAGCAGCAACGGCCAAGAAGATCATGTGAGTATGGGGGCTAATGCCGCCACAAAATGCTTGCAGGTAATTAAGAATACCGAAAAGGTATTAGCCATTGAGTTATTAAACGCAACGCAGGCTCTGGAGTTTAAACGTCCATTAAAATCTTCTCAGCAAATAGAAGAGCTTATTACTGACTTTAGAAAAACGGTTTCGTTTATGCAAGAAGACGAAATTGTACACGAATTAATGATGAAGAGTCAAACTTTTTTACAAACTACAAAATTTTAATATGAGCGTACAATTATACAAACTGCACCCTTGGCATGGCATTCCTATTGGAAAAGATTGTCCGAACACAATTACTGCCTATATCGAAATGGTACCTGCGGATACGGTTAAATATGAAATAGACAAATTAACAGGTTATAGAAAAGTAGATCGGCCTCAAAAATTTTCAAACATTGTACCAGCCTTGTATGGTTTTATTCCTCAAACTTATTGCGATGAAAATGTGAGAGCTTATGCAGAACAAATGAGTGGAAAAAAAGTTACCAAAGGTGATGGCGACCCTTTAGACATTTGTGTGTTAACAGAAAGAAATATTACAAGCGGGGATATTATTCTAGAAGCAATACCAATTGGAGGTTTTAGAATGATTGACAAAGGCGAAGCGGATGATAAGATAATTGCCGTATTAAAACAAGACGAAATTTACGGAGGTTTTAAAGATGTGGCCGATTGCCCACCAAGCTTAATTAATAGATTAAAACATTATTTTTTAACGTATAAAAATATTCCTGGTAGTGAAAATACAGCAGTGGAAATAACGCATACATACGGAGCGTTAGAAGCTCATGAAGTTATTCGCAGAAGTATGTTGGATTACGATTTAAAATTTAAATCACATTTAGAGATTGGGGTTTAAACGTAATTTACAAGCCGTTTAACTTATTTAATATTTCTACATCAGCTTTATCCTGTGGCCTGCCTGTTGCGATTTTAGAAAGAATTAAATGGTTTATGTGTAAAAAGGGAACTTCAATACCTTCTATTTTTGCTAATATTTTTTTTGAATAAGCTTCCGTAAACTCAACTCCTGAAATCTTATTCAAAAAATCAATGCGAAATGGTGGCTCCCAAATATGAAAGAAAAAAGTTTTAGTAAAATCGATTTGTCTAAGCTTAAGCATGTCTTCCTTATTAAAATCCATTCCCTCTAAAATATCAAAAAGTTTTGTGTAGTTTTCGTTAGAAGGTTGCAACAATATATCCATATCTCCAGTGGTTCGGTTATAGCCATGATAGTTTACGGCATACCCGCCTACAAGAATAAATGATACTTTTTTGTTAATTAACTGTTCTAAAAACTTTTGATGTTCTTCTAAAAAAACATTCATATTGAATCAAAGTAAATTCTGTTTGATTTATTGGGTGATTTAAGATTGAAAGACAAACGAATAAGTTGCACTAAATTTTTAATTCTTTCTTCTGGACTAATACTCATCCAATAGTTGTGCATTTGATTTTCCTGTTCTTGCAAATCAGTAAAATGTATTCTATTTTGGTTTTTATCCGTTTTCATTCAAAAATGTATTAAAATTAGTAATTAATACAATATAAACATTTTTCTAATCAAAAATTTTCCCGGGATTTAAAATATAATTTGGGTCAAATACTTTTTTAATGTTTTTCATTAATTCCAAATGATAAGGACTAAACACAATTGGCAAATAGTTTTTCTGTACTAAACCAATTCCATGTTCCCCACTAATTGTTCCGCCTAAAGCTTTACATAATTCAAAAATCTCGGTAATACCTTTTGGTAAATCATTTTCCCAAACAGCATCGCTTAAGTTACCTTTAATAATATTAACGTGTAAATTCCCATCGCCGGCGTGACCATAGCAAACAGAACTGAAACCGTATTTTTTTCCTATTTCCTTCACCCCCTTCAATAGTTTTGGCAATTCCGCCCGCGGCACAACAGTATCTTCTTCTTTATAAACACTATTGCTTTTTACAGCCTCTCCAACTTTTCTACGAATTTTCCATAAAGCACTTTTTTGTTCAGCACTATCTGCAAACAAAATTTCGTCACTGTTGTGTTTGGCCATAATGTTGCCAATTACTTCACAGTCTTGCATCAACACTTCTTGATCATTGCCATCCACTTCAATTAATAAAAGCGCTTGCCATTCGGGTTTAATTTCAAAATTAACTTCACCGGCATATTTAATACTCCAATCAATGGCATCTCGTTCCATAAATTCCATGGCGCTGGGCGTTACACCTGCTCTAAATACTTGCCCAACGGCTTCGCAAGCGTCTTCAGCATTTTTAAAAGGAATTAACATTAATAAATCGTGTTTTGGTAATGGAATTAATTTAAACACAATTTTAGTAACAATGCCTAAAGTCCCTTCGCTGCCAACCATCAAGTGGGTTAAGTTATATCCGGTTGAATATTTTAAGGTGTTGGCGCCTGTCCAAATAATTTCTCCGTTAGGCAAAACCACTTCTAAATTTAAAACATAATCGCGTGTAGTGCCGTATTTAACGGCCTTTGGCCCACCACTACTATGCGCAATGTTGCCGCCTAGACTGCAACTGCCCCAACTGGCAGGGTCTGGTGGGTAAAACAACCCTACTTTTTTTACTTCTTCTTGAAATATGTAATTAATAACACCCGGTTCAACAATAGCTTGCAGATTTCGTTCGTCGATAGATAGAATTTTATTAAACTTTTCCATACTCAAAAGCACACCGCCTTTAATGGGGAGTGCACCTCCACTTAAACCTGTACCGGCACCCCTTGTTGTTAGAGGAATGTGATTATTGTTGCAAATTTTTGCTATGGCGGCAACTTGTTCGACAGTTTGAGGTTTAACAACAATGTCGGCCAAGAAAACAAAATCTTCAGTTTCATCTTGTCCGTATTTCTCAAGCTGTTCAGCGTCCGAACTAATAAATCCTTCGCCAACAATAGCTTTTAACTCATTAAAGGTTATTGACGTTGGTTTGTTATAATTAACTAAATTCATTATAAAATTGATATTGCTAAATTACTATTATTGAATTTAAATTATTATTCTATTTAAAATTTTATATTTCTGTTTATTAACACACATACTCATTCACAGTTATACGACGCAAAAATTGAAATTATCAATTTGGAGGTAGATACCACAAGCAAACCCAATTATTATTCCTATGGGTTACATCCTTGGTATATTAATACTGAGGATTATGAAGATAAACTAAAATTGATAACCTTAAAATCGAATGAAAAGAGGTGTTTGGCAATTGGTGAGTGCGGGTTAGATAAATTAAGTAAAGTGGATTTTGAATTGCAGCAAACAGTTTTTTTGCAGCAAATAAAAATTGCTAATCAACTAAAAAAACCCCTAATCATCCATTGTGTTAAAGCATTTAATGAATTAATAAATTGTTTAAACCAGAGTGATAATGAGGTTCCAGTGGTTATACATGGCTATAACAATAACGAAAATATAGCCCAAGTATTATTAGATTATGGATGTTATTTTTCGTTTGGCAAAGCATTATTGGGTTATGATTCTAACGCTGCAAAAGCTATAAAAAATATTGGTCGGAAAAATTTTTTTTTAGAAACTGATAACGCAGACATTTCCATAAAATACATTTATAAAAAAGCAAGTGAGCTTCTGGGAGTTGAAGAAGAAATTTTAAAACAGCAATTAGTTTCTAACTTTGAAACGGTATTTAAATTGAAAGTATAAATGGACACTTCTTGGATGGAACGAACAGCTTTATTAGTAAAGCAATCGGGTTTAGAAAAATTAAACAAAGCACACATTTTAATAGTAGGATTAGGAGGCGTGGGCTCTTATGCCGCGGAGGCTATAGCCCGTTCAGGTGTGGGAACTATGACAATAATTGATGGTGATACGGTTGACCCAACAAATAGGAACAGACAACTACAAGCTTTGGCCAGTACGCACGGTATGAACAAAGCACATTTAATGGGCGAGCGCATTAAATTAATTAATCCTGAAATTACGTTGAATGTCATCGATCAATTTAAAAATCCAGATGACATGAAGGATTTTATGACGCAAAAATTTACGTATGTTATTGATGCCATTGACAGTATTTCTCCGAAATTATATTTGTTGCAAACTGCGTACTATAATAATCAGCGCATAATTTCGAGTATGGGTGCTGGTGGCAAGATGGATCCAACGCGAATTAAGGTGGTAGACATTTCTCAAACAAAAATTTGCCCCATGGCTCAATATGTGCGTAAACGCTTACGTTACATGAATATTTATAAAGGTATAAAATCTGTTTTTAGCGATGAGCCACCCGCTAAACACTCTATAATGAAAACGGATGGTAGTAAGTTTAAAAAATCGGCTTACGGCACTATTTCTTATTTGCCAGCGGCTTTTGGTTTAACTTGCGCATCGGTTGTTATAAGAGATGTTTGTGGCTGGAAGGAAATTAAAAACTAGTCGCCGGCAATTAATTTTTTGTTGATGCGGTAGCCTTTACCTTTTTGCGATTGAATAATGCGTTTACCAAACAGTTGACGAATATTGTAAATGTGTACATCAATTATGCGTTTGTTCGAAACGGTTTCATCTTTCCAAATAATTGTAGCAATTTCGTTTTTAGTAAAAAACTTTTCAGGAGCATAAAACAATAGCTGAAACACTTTAAATTCCTTGCGAGGCAAATGAATGGAGTCGCCATTTTTTATAACCATATATCTATCTTCGTCAATTATAATATCTTCGTTAGGCACTACTTCCTTAACTTGTTTACGTTTGAGTAAATTTTTCAAAAACAACAACATTACTGCGGGTTTGTAATGAAAATTTATAAAACCATCAACTCCCGAATTGAAAGCAAGTTCCTGCACAAAATCATCCTGTTTATCTGAATATATTATTATAAATGGATCTGAGGCTAAAACTGTTTGTTTTAATTCTTTTGTAAAAGTAACGGCATCGTTGGGTGATAAATCTAAATTAATAAAAACAACGTCTGTTGGTTCTGTTACTAAATGGGCAGTTGCTTCTTGCTCATTATTGAAAACGGTAACACCTGAATACTCGGTTTTTAAAGCATCTAAAGTTTTTAGCAGCTTATTAATTGCATTATCAATAAATACTATAGAAAAGGAATTATTAACACTCATATCCAAAGGGTAAAGTTTGTCTATTGGGTTTAATAATATGGCAACTAAATGTTAATTTAATATTATGTTAATTGCTTAAAACTCTAGGGCTACGACACAAACATCATCCGTTTGTTCAAACTCGCCTTTCCAAAGTAAAAAATGGTTTTCGAGTTCTTCTCGTTGGGTGGTAATGTTATATTTTGACAAACTATGTAGAAGTTTACCAAAACTATTCGACCCCAAACGTTTATTATTTACCCCTCCAAATTGGTCTTTAAATCCATCAGAATATAAATATACTTTAGTGTTTGGTTTAATGTCTATTTTTTGGGTGGTATAAATCCTGTTTTTTTCTATTTGCCATCCACCAACCGGGAATGAGTTACCAGATAATTTTATAATGTCGTTATCGTTTATAACCAATATGGTACCCATAGCGCCTGCAAATTGCAGCTGTCTGGTTTTTTTATTAAAAGCAATTAATGAAATTTCTAACCAATCATTATTAGAATTTTCGGCATCTTCAACTTTATTAAACGTTTCAAGCCATTTTTTATCAAGTTCACCAATTACATCGCCTACATTATGAAGCTTTTTTGAAAACATTAAATAGTTTAAAAAGCCAATAGCAAGTGTTGAAAGCATAGCGCCGCTAACACCGTGACCTGTGCAATCGCCTACAGCCATTAAATCCCAATCGCCTTTTTTTCCTACCCAAAAAAAATCTCCTCCAATAATTTGTAAAGGGTTATAATAAACAAAATAAGGATAATTTAATTTTTTAAAATGTCGTTCTTGAGGCATTAAACCCTGTTGAACAAAGGCGGCATAATACAAACCATCAATTAAATCTTGATTTTTTTTTTCAAGATGGTGATAAGCTTTTTTTAATTCACCATAAGGTATATCTTCCAGTAGAGTAGGCGACATTCTAATACAAAGTAAGCCTTTTGGTATATAATCAATGCAACGAAATAATTATGCTAAAGTTAATTTAGATAAAGGGCAAAAAATAATAGATAAACGCTTTTTTAATTGCATTTAGTTTAACGAAATCTTAGCTGCGGAGATATTTAAAATGGCCAAAATGTGTTCGCTTTCGTTTAGCAATAACTTTGTGTTGGTGGGTTCTTTTATTTTTATGGATTTAAAGAACACTTCCATTTTTAAAGCCCAAGGAAGAATCTGTTTTAAACTATTTTTAGAAATTATTCTTTTACAGTTAGGATTTATATCTAATTCCTCTATAAGTTCTTCTATTAAAATTCTTAATTTTTTGTTTTCAGCACTTTTTGTTTCACTACATTTAGAAAACAGGTATTTTACTAAACTTAGGTTTAGATGATAGTTTTTGATAAGTGCTTCTGTAAAATTGCCTTGAAGCTTGCTTGTATTAATTTTTTTTAGAGCTAATGTTATCTTTCTTTGCGTCATATCCCTTTATTATTGCCAAAGTAATAAAAATTAGGAAGAAGATTAAAAAAATTAACATTTTATGACTTTTAATTTAACATTAAATTAACTTTCATCAATGTCAAATAAAAAAAGGCAACAATATCGTTGCCTTTTTTTATTTAAAAAATTAATTTATTTAGAAACTACTAATTTAACAGTTTGCTTAGTTCCATTAGTATTAATGCTAATGAAATAAACACCACTATTTAAGTTTGCAGTATTTAATGTATAAGAATTTTCTCCAATTGATAAATTTTGATTGATAACCGGAGAACTAACTAATTTTCCAGTTACATCATAAATAGCAACATTGATAGATGAAGCATTTACAGCATCAATAACTAATAATGCACTTTCGTTTGCTGGATTAGGATAAACACTAACAACTTTATCGTTGAAGTTAGTAATGTTATTAATACCAGTTACTTGTCCTGCGAAAACAGAATTAGTAAATGCAGCACCGGTAGAAGCGGTAGAGGCAGCAGATAATCTTAAATCAGGTGTAACACCCAAAGCAGGAAAAGCATTTACCCAGTTAATTTGAGCAATTGTAGTAGTAGTGTCATTACCATTAGTTCCAAATAAAGCAGCGTTATAAGGATTACCACTAGTAACAATTTTAGTGGCAGTTGCAAAGTTTGTTAAAATAACATTGCTAATTGTACCATTTCCTGAACCATAGTTAGTTTGAGTTGAAGGATCTTCAATTGACAAACCTTTTTCCCAACCAGTAACTAAGCTATTAAATACTGAAAGAGCAGAGTTACGACGAAGACGAAACGCTTTTTCAAATTTTTCACCACCTGGTAAAACAATAGTTCCGTCACCTTTTGGTCCGATAAGTGTTACATTAGAAAATACTGCTTTAGTTTGAGGTGTTGCTGTAGAACCAGTACCATCGTTATCAACTTCAAATGAATTTGAATCACCGGCAGCATCAGATAAATCTTTATCACGGATTGAAACAGCAAATTGAACGCGACCTCTAAAACCAAAATCACAGTCAAAATCGTCATCTAAACCACGGTAAGCAATTAAGTATTTAGCATCTACAGTACCACCAAACCACTCAAAAGAATCATCACCAGAGAAAGAAACTTGAATGTAACGCACTGTAGTTGCTGAACCAACTGAACCAAGAGTAAGACCATTAATTTCTTTATTTGGTTGTAAAGGAATACCAGCAAATTCAATACGGATATAAGTTAAAGTACCTGAATTATCAGCATCATTTGTTCCACCATAAGCAGTTTCAGGAATTGGAGTAATACCTTCAATATTAGCTGTACCACCTGGTTGGTTGTTTACAGCTAAACCTAATACTACTAAACCACCCCAATCACCTTCTTGTCTGTTACCAACAGCCTCGTTAGAAGTAAATACGATTGGTTGAGAAGCAGTTCCTGCAGCGTTGATTTGTGCACCTTTTGTTATAATTAACGTTCCTTGGGTAGCCTTGTCACCACGAATAACAGTTCCAGGCTGAATTGTAAGAACAGCGTTATTTTTTACATAAACTTTGTTTTGTAATAAAACAACACCACTCCAAGTCGTATTTGATGTAATGTCTGCCGAAACAGTTTGAGTTGGAGTTGCATAAACAGTATTCTCAGGGTCAAAGTTTGACCAACCTGAAGCCCAGTTAGTTGCAGGTGTTCCATCAGTTACAGGAAAAGCACCTTTGTAAGTTGTTGGTGTCCAAAATGCTTGAGCACTCATAATTGTTCCGGCTAAGATAGCAGCGGCTGATAAATAAATTTTTTTCATTTTTTATTATTTTACTTGATTAAAGTTGTGCAAATTTAAGGCTATTAGTTTTAGTAAGCATTATCTATACTTTACACGAGAGTTATAAAAACATTAACACAATGTTAAGAACTAGGATAAACTTTAAAACTTACAAGATAAAGATAGGGTTATGGTCTGACCAAATGTTGTTTCCTGCCAAAGGTTATCAATACCCTTATCAAATTTTTTATTCTTATTTAAGTCTTGAAAATAATTAAGGTCTTGCGCCAAAGCATCTCTTACATTAATTTTAGCTTCAAAATATTTGGCAAATTGTTTTGTAACTTGAAAGTCAATTACATGACGGCGATTTTCCCATACATCCGGCTCCTGAACGTTACCAACAATAAAAATACGTTGTCCAACAACATTGTAGGATAAACTAGCCGACCATAATTGTTTCGGGTGAAAAAACTGTATTCCTGCATTTACTAAATAAGGAGATTGACCTTGTAATGGGCGATCGGAAACGGAGCCAGTCGTAACTAAAGTATCTATTTTTACTCTTGACTTAATGAACGCAGCGTTTGTATAAAGGGTTAAATTATTTAAAAAAATACTAGAATCATTTTTAAAGAAAGAACTTAATTTAAATCGGTACTCCAGTTCTCCCCCAAAGTTTTCCGCACTAGGCACATTGGTGTAATACAACTCATTGCCGCCCGAAACTCCAGTTCGGTTGATTAACTCAATAGGGTTTTTAAATTTTTTGTAAAAACCGGTTACACTTAAAATCTGACCAGCTCCGGGGTATAACTCAAATCTAAGATCCGCATTATCAATGGTTGCACGTTTAAGTAGAGGATTTCCAGATAAAATATTATCATATATAAAATTATAAAACGCAAAAGGAGCAAGTTCTCTAAATTCAGGCCTTGATAAAGTTTTATAATAACTTAAACGAATATTTATCTTTTCATTTAATGAATAAATGAAGTTTACAGAAGGTAAAGGATCAATTATAGTGGTATCAATGGTTATTTCTTTCTTGGTACCTAAATCAATATATTTAAAATTTTGCTTGTATGATTCGAGCCTCACGCCGCCAACTAACCTAAATTTTTCGAAAATTTTAGTGTCGAACATAGCATAACCGGCATGTAAAGTTGAGGAAGCCGTGTAGCTGTCACTTACTTTTGTTGCTTCATCCAACTTAAATCCACCAAGTCCGCTTTCCGTTAAACCCAAGTTTTGTGGGAGAAAAATAGAATCTTCTGGCAATAAAAGTAAATTACTGTTAAATGGAGCACTGGGCGAAGAAGTTTTCCTGTATCGCGAAAATCCAAGGTTTCTAACGTTGAATGTTCTGTTTCGTTGCTGATGCATACCTCCAATTTTAAATTCCGTTTTTATATTTTTAAGGTTTAATGGCATCGAAAGATCATATCTGATACTGTAAATTTTTTCTTTGGTATCCGCCCAAAACATATTTCCGGCTGCACTTGGGATTGTACCATTATTTTGAACTACGGCAAAATAAGGAATAGAATCATCTGCAGATTTAGCAGATTTTTGATATACCATTCTTCGTTGGTTAGGAATAGACCTATTAATTTCATTATAACCACCCAAATATTTGAATTTTAATTTAGGTTTTGGAAAGTAATGAGTCCCCTCCAATTGCCCACTATACAAAATATTTTGTGTAAACAGTTTGTTAGTTGCTTTCTCAAAAAAAGCGTCTCCGCCTCCTTTTAATAAATCAATATCGCGCACACCAGTTCTACTACTAAGTTTATCATCAGCGCTAATACTAAAGAGGTTTTTAATGGCGAGTTGGTTATTTTCATTAAATTTATAAGCAAGGTTTAATAACGAACTATTTAAAATTGTTTGAGTAAAAATTGTATCTGTAAGTTCTACTTTTTTTACCGCATCATTTGTATTTGTTGCACTTTGTTCTTCAAACTCGCGTCTAATATTACGATTGGTATTTGTGCTATTCCTGTAGTTAGTAGAGAAAATAACCCCAAAATTACGTTTAAAAAGTTGTAAATTCCTGCCAATCGAAAACTGAAAGGATCCTTGTGGTAAAGCTTTTATATTTTTGTTTCCCCATTTTGATGGGATTTTTTTAGCCAATAGGGCTTTATCATCATTTTTTAAGGTATCAAAAACTTTTGTTTCAGGAATTCCTTCAGGTACTTTTCTTCCGCCGTCATCAAAGCCTAACCAATCGTACTTGCCTCCATCGTAAGTGCGAAAATTTTTAAAAGTTGTTAAGGTATTATACGCTCCAGATCCAGAAAAGCTAATAAAGTTTTTTTCGGGTATACTCTTTGTGTTTATGTTGATAATTCCACCTGCAAATTCTCCGGGCATATCAGGAGTTGCAGTTTTAATGATAATCAAATTATCTAGCATATCGGCTGGAAATATATCAAAAGCAAAAGCTTTCCTGTCACTTTCAGAGCTTGGTAACGGCGATCCATTTATAAATGCAGCATTATACCTGTCGCTTAATCCCCGAATAATTGCAAATTTGTTTTCTTGTATACTGGCACCGCTTACTCTTTTCAATACATCGCTGGTGTTTCTATCTGGTGTTCTTTTTATAGATTCGGACGAGATACCATCACTTACACTTGCATTATTTTTTTGTTGCAAAACCAACGCAGTATTGTTTTCTTTGTTCAAAGTTACCACTACTTCAACTTCCGCTAAATCTTGAGAGGTGGATGGGTCTAATAAAACATTTATATCGGTTACGTCACCTGATTTTACTTCAATATCCGTAATTTTTTTACTGTTATACGAAATATAATTAATAACAATAGTTGCCTTGCCAACAGGAACGCCGGTAATTATAAATTTACCATCAAAATCGGCACTAGCACCCTTGGTGGTTCCTTCAATTAAAGCAGTTGCACCAGGCAAGGTTTCGCCGGTTTTTGAGTCTAATATGGTTCCTGAAATTTTACCTGTTTGGGCATTAATTTTTGAGAATAAAAGAATGGCAAAAAATATAAATAGTAAGTTTTTAGACATAGTTTTTAATTTGCGCAAATAAAACCATCTTAAATTACTGTTGTTTAAAGTTGATGTTACCAAAACTTTAATTTAATAATGTTTCCGCTTAGTATATTTAATAATTAATTAACTTTAGAATTACCAATGAATGTTAAATTTGTCGGAGACCTAATTCCTTTTATGAGCAATCAAAATTTTAAAATACTTTTAGTTGATGATGAACCAGATATTATTGAATTTTTGGGTTACAACTTAAAAAAAGAAGGCTACGAAATTTTAACTGCAAACAACGGAAAAGAAGCAGTAGCAATTGCTAAAAAAGAACTTCCACACTTAATAGTTTTAGATGTAATGATGCCGGATATGGATGGTATTGAAACTTGTAGGGAGATTAGAGAGCAAAAAGGACTTCAAGATGTTCTTATTGCTTTTTTAACGGCACGCAGCGAAGATTACACTCAAATTGCGGGTTTTGAGGTTGGTGCAGATGATTATATCACAAAACCAATAAAACCACGTGTATTTATTAGTAGGGTAAAAGCGTTATTGCGCAGATTACAAACAAATGCCACCACTGAAAACAATATTGAATTTGGGGATATTAGAATCGATAAAGATAAACACGTAGTGTTTAAAGGTGATTTGGAGATAGCACTTCCTAAAAAAGAGTTTAGATTATTTGCTTTATTGAGTAGCAAACCGGGTAAAGTATTTACGCGCGAATATATTTTAGAAAAAGTGTGGGGAGATGAAGTAGTTGTGGGTGATAGAACAATTGATGTGCATATTAGAAAGTTACGAGAAAAAATTGGCGACGATTATTTTAAAACCGTAAAAGGGGTTGGATATAAATTTGAGTTTTAATAAAATTCTTATTAAAAAGTAGGATATTTCAAAATATTCAACCTTTTGATTTTTAAATGTAGTGTTAGTGGGTTATAACCATTAAACAGTTAAATAACTCAGAAGTATCAATCATATTTCTTACTTATTTTGTAAACTCCTTTTCAATAACGGAATGTAAAACGTCATCGAAACATAATAAGTCGCCGCCTCTAATTTTTTGTTTTTCTATAAATAATTTAATGGTTGCCTAATTTTAGCAAAATTAGGATATACCCAAACTCCAGTATTTTCAATAACCTAAGAGTAAGATTACGTACTGTAATAACTAAGATAAAGCGGTGATGTACAATTGCTTTAATTATAGGAGGTTTAAGAACTGTTGATGCGAACATAAGAAGAACAATACTGTAAAAAGATTTTTGTTACCTTAACACCTCAATATGACCTACAAACTCATGCTGTTTCCCAAAAATATCTTTTAAACTTACTTTCCAAATGTAAACATCGTCTTTTACAATGTTACCAACGCCATTTCTCTTCCCATTCCAACCTAAATTCCATTCTGCTGTATGAAAAATTTGCTCACCCCATCTATCAAATATTCTTAATACATAGGAGTCTTTTACCCAACCTTCGCCCAAAGGTAAAAACCGTTCGTTCAAATTATCGTCATTCGGCGTAAAGGCGTTTGGTGCATAAAAAGTAAATTCAGGTAAACAATCAATAGTCTTTAAAATTGTATCCGCACAACTGCCATTTTTCGCAATTAATGCTATTAAATAAGTTCCGGGCTCATTAAAGCTAAAATTTGGCTGTGTCAGCGTTGAAGTTCCTATGCCAGAAAAATCCCAAAAATAAGAAGTCGCATTTAGAGATATGTTTTGAAATTGAACATCAGGTGTAAAATAAGTAAATTGTGGATTGCTAACATAAAAATCGGCAATTGGTGTAGCAGAAACAGTTATTACATTTGATAAGGTCACCGTGTTTACACACCCTGCTAAAGTTGCATAAGTATTGGTTACACTAAATGTACCTGCTCGTGTAAAACAATGTGTATTTTGCAATCCAGTTGTTATAGAACCATCTCCAAAATTCCAAGAGCTAGTTAAAATATTTGCACTTGAAGCAAATACAGTATTATTAAAATCAACACACAGCGGAGAACAACCGGTATAATTAGACGCCAATAAGGTAGAAGATACAACACTTTCAACCGTTATTGTAGTTGTTAATGTAACCGGCTGCGAACAATTATCACTAACCGTAACACTATATACCGAAGTTCCCGTTGGAGAAATAACGATAGTTTGACCATTTGTGTTTAAAGGCATCCAAAGATATTGATAAGTTCCTAATCCGCCCGAACCATTTGCAGACAAAGTGGCACTGGCATTGGTACAAATAGTTTTCGAAGGAGAGATATTAAGTGATAAAGGAGCAGAAACCATAACTAAAGCTGTGTCAACGTTTGAAACACAACCTTTATTATCTACTATGCTCAAAGAGTATACTATTGTTGCGCTTGGACTTACAGAAAATGGATTTAAGCCAGAAGTCCCATTCCAAATATAAGTATAAGGGGCTTCACCTCCATTTACAGTACCACTTAATATACCATTTTGACCATTGCAAATTTGTATTGGATTAACATTAACTATAATCGGGTTTCCCTGCGATATTGTTGTTGATACAGAAAAAGAACAATTATTAGCATCATTTATAATAGCAGTATAACTACCCGCCCCTAATCCGACCGCAGTTGCATTATTCCCACCAGCCGGAAGCCAAGTAAAAGTATAGGCGCCCGTTCCACCATTAGGAGAAACCGATGCCGTTCCACTTGTTAAACCAAAACATGAAATGGAATTATTGCTTATAGCGGCAGTTAAGTTAGCTGTTGGTTGAGCGATAGATGTTGTTATTGAGAAAGTACAGTTTCTAGAGTCCACAATAAATGCTGTATATGTTCCTGCCGATAAGTTACTGGCAATACTCAAGTTTCCTCCGCTTGGAGCCCAAGTATAATTATAACTAGCTGTTCCACCATTCGTATTTAAAGAAGCAGATCCGCTATTACCCCCAAAACATAAAACATTTGTTGCATTAATGGTTGCACTTAATGAATTTGTAGGCTGAGTTACATTTGCACTTGTAGTTATACTACAATTGTTTGCATCAGTAATTGTAACAGAATAATTGCCAGCAATTAGGCCAGAGGCTAAAGTTCCATTACCACCAGAAGGTGTCCAAGTGTAACTGTAACCCATATTGCCACCTGAGGCAGAGACAGAAGCAGCGCCTGTTGCATTACCAAAACAATTAATAGCGGTAGTTGTTATTAACGCAGATATTCCGGTTGGTTGTATAATGGTTATGTTCGTCTGGGTATTACAACCTAGATTATCGGTTACAGTTAAAGTGTATACTTGAGCGCTAAGCCCTGATACATTAGTTGTATTTTGTCCACCACCCGGAGCAGGATTCCAAGTGTAAGTATAAGGACCAACACTGCCTACCACATTAGCAACAGCGGTTCCATTACTGCCACCATTGCAGGTCACAGAGGATGAATTTAATGTAACAGTCATTGAATTAGGTTGAATGACTGTTGCCGTTTGCATTGCAAAACAGTTATTCGCATCTTGAACAATAACAGTATAATTACCAACAGCTATACCAGATGTTAAAGCAAGGTTACCTCCGGCGGGAGACCATGTATATGAATAAGGACCAGTACCGCCACTTACACTTGCAGAAGCGCTTCCGTTTGCCAAACCGCAAGATGCATCTGAAGTGCTGGTAACGATATTAAGAGCTGCAACTGGTTGATTAATAGTAGTGGCTAAAGTAAAAGTACAGTTGTTAGCATCCGTTAGTGTAACTGAATAATTCCCTGCAATTAATCCACCTGCTAAAGCACCACTACCACCCGATGGAGACCAGGAATAGTTATAGCCACTCGTTCCCCCTGAAACGGAAACGGATGCAGCGCCTGTTGATCCTCCAAAACATGAAACATCGGTTGATGAAATTACCCCGGCTAAAGCGCTGATAGGTTGACTAATAATAGCGTTGGTAGTAAAAGTACAGTTGTTAGCATCTGCAATCGTAACTGAATAAATACCGGCGGTTAAGCTACTTGCTATTGCAGAATTACCACCAGAGGGTGCCCAAGTATATGAATAACCTGCAGTACCGCCTGAAGCAGAAACTGAAGCACTACCATTAATTCCTCCAAAACAAGAAACATTAGTAACAGAAGTTACACCCGCTAAAGCAACTAAGGGTTGTGTGATGGTAACATTTGTTAATGTAGTACAACCTAAATTGTCAGCAACAGTTAAAGTATAAATTTGAGCACTAAGTCCAGAAACGTTAGAAGTTCCTTGACCACTCCCTGGAGCAGGATTCCAAGTATATGTATAAGGGCCTGTAACACCAATCACATTCGCAATTGCCGTCCCATTATTTCCGCCATTACAAGTAACACTTGTTGAATTTAAAGTAACAGTCATCGAATTGGGTTGTGTAATGGTAACAGTTTGAATTGCAGTACACCCATTAGCATCAATTACTGTTACAGAATAATTTCCGATAAACAACCCAGATGCCAAAGAGGTGTTGCCTCCTATTGGAGACCATGTATAAGAATAGCCACTTGTACCTCCATTCACCGAAGCAGAAGCACTACCATTCGCTAAACCACATGCGGCATTTGTTGAAGTAATAGCGATGCTAAGCGCAGCAAGAGGTTGTGAAATAGTAACATTTTGTGAAGAGGTACAACCGTTTGCATCGGTTACTGTTACGGTTAAAAAGCCTGCAGCTTGACCGGTAACTAAGGATGTAGTGGCACCAGACGACCATAGGTAGTTATAAGGACTTGTTCCGCCATTTGCAGTTATTGATGCTGCACCAGTTGAAGCACCATTGCAAAGCACATTGGTAACAAACGTATTTGTAGTTAATGCGGAGGCAGGCTGCGAAATAGTAACATTTTGTGAAGAAGTACAGCCATTAGCATCGGTAACAGTTACTGTTAAAACTCCGGCAAGTTGACCACTAACAACAGAAGAAGTGGCACCTGATGACCATAAGTAGTTATATGGACTAGTGCCTCCGTTTGCACTTATTGAAGCAGCGCCGGTTGCTGCCCCATTGCACAATACGTTACTTACAATCGTGTTGCTCGTCAAGGCCGTTGCAGGCTGAGAAATATTTATTGTTTGTGTAGAAATACAACCATTAGCATCTGATACAGTTACTGTTAAATTTCCAGCGGCTTGACCTGTTACAACTGAATTTGTGAAGCCCGAAGACCATAAATAAGAGTAACCACCAGCTCCACCAGAAGCAGTGATAGTTGCTGTACCAGTTGGGTTACCGTTACACGCAATGCTTGCTCCGGAAATAGCAGTTGTTAGAAGGGCGGGTTGAATAATATTTACCGTTTTAGTTGAAGTGCAACCATTAGCATCTGTTACGGTTACAGTTAAAACACTAGCATTTTGGCTACTTACAACTGAGGAAGTAGCACCGGATGACCATAAATAATTATAAGGCGTTGTTCCACCCACAGCAGTAATTGTGGCAGCACCTGTGGCAGCACCGTTACATAAAACATTAATAACGGATGTATTTGTAGTTAATGCTGTAGCAGGTTGAGAAATTGTTACAGTTTTGGTAGAAGTACATCCATTTGCATCTGTTACAGTTACGCTAAGTATACTTGAGGGTTGATTACTAACCACAGAAGTGGTCGCTCCCGAAGACCATAAATAAACATAAGGTGTTGTACCACCATTAGCCGTAATTGTGGCAGCACCAGTTGTTGCACCATTGCATAAAACGTTGGTAACGGCTGTAGCTGTGGTTAAAGCTAAAGCGGGCTGTGCAATATTTAAAGTTTGAGTGCCCGCACAACCATTCGCATCTGTTACGGTTACAGTTAAATTACCTGCAACCTGACCGGTGACAACCGATGTAGTAAATCCAGAAGACCACAAATAAGAATATCCTCCAGTTCCTCCGGTTACTGTAACAGTAGCTGAACCGTTAGATGCACCAGTACACATTACACTTGTGGTGTTTGCAACTATGGTCAAAGAAGAAGGAACAACAATGTTTATAACCGCAGTATTTGTGCATACTCCCGAGGTAACTGTAATGGTTTGTGTACTTGCACCTAAGCCAGCAGTTGTTGAAGCTGTTGAAGCCGAAGGATTCCAGACATATGTATAAGCGGTAGTAGGACCTCCCGAAGCAGTTACGGTAGCAGAACCTGTACCGCCGGAGCATGCAGGCTGAGTAACTGAAGTATTGATAGTAATGGCAGCAGGCGCAGCGGTAACAGTAATAACAGCTGTATTAGTACAAGCACCAGAAGTTACAGTTATTGTTTGTGTACTTGCACCTAAACCAGTAGCGGTTGAAGCGGTTGAGGCAGAGGGATTCCAAGCGTAAGAGAATGCTCCTGTACCACCCGAAGCAGCTACAGTAGCAGAACCTAAACTACCAAAGCATACAGGTTGAGTAACCGAGGTATTAATGATAACAGCAGCAGGGGCAGCAGTTATATTAATTACAGCTGAATTAGTACAAATGCCCGAAGTAACCGTTATTGTTTGTGTACCAGCGCCTAAACCGGTAGCGGTAGAAGCAGTTGAGGCGGAAGGATTCCAAACATAAGAATAAGAGGAACTAGGCCCACCGGATACTGTAACAGTACCTGAACCAGTTGAAATTGTACAATTTGGTTGGGTAACTGAAGTATTAATAATAATGGCAGCAGGTGCAGCAGTAACAGTAATCACGGCAGTATTTGAACAAACCCCCGAAGTAACCGTAATAGTTTGTGTACCAGCGCCTAAGCCGGCAGCGGTAGAAGCAGTTGAGGCGGAAGGATTCCAAGCATACGAAAATGCCCCAGTACCACCCGAAGCAGTCACGGTAGCCGAACCTACACTTCCAAAACAAGCGGGTTGAGTAACCGAGGTATTAATAATAATGGCAGCAGGTGCAGCAGTAACAGTAATCACGGCGGTATTTGAACAAACCCCCGAAGTAACCGTAATAGTTTGTGTACCAGCACCTAAACCAGCAGCAGTAGAACCAGTTGACGTTGAAGGGTTCCACGCATATGAGTAAGCCCCACTGGGACCACCCGAAACGTTTACGGTAGCAGAGGCTGTAGCACCAAAACAAGCAGGATGAGTTACGGAAGTATTAATTGCAATAGCAGAAGGTGGAGAAGAAATGGTGATTGTTTTAGTTGAAACACACCCTCCGGCACCAACACTTATAGTATAGTTTCCTGCTGTTAAACCACTAGCTGTAGACCCAGAACTTACAGAAGGGGTCCATGTATAAGTATAGGGGCCAGCCACACCACCTGGTGTAACCGTTGCAGAACCTGTGGAGCCGAAACATATAGGTTGAGTAGCAGCAGTAGCAGTGGTTAAAGCCCCTGTACTAGTGAGTGCGTAAGTCGCTGTTAAAATACAACTATTAGAAGACATTGCAGTAACAGTATAATTACCGGCACAAAGACCTGTGGCACTTGATGCACTTCCTCCACTAGGAGACCAAGTGTAGGAATACGGGGCAATTGCACCTGTTGGAGAAATTGAAGCTAAACCATTACAAGTACAACCCGGATTTGTTGAGGCAGTAGCAGCACCGAATGGTTGTATAACTGCACAACCATTATTCATTGAACTTATCCAAGCAGCGTTGGCAGCATTGTTGGGTGCACCGGGGGTTTCGTTTCCGGCCACAGCAAGTTTACTCCAGTTAGATTGAGTAGCAGGATTAGTATTAGTTACATTAGTATTTACCATTACAAAACCACCAGCGGCTCCGGCAAAATAGATAATATTACTTGTGGTATTATTCCCCCAACTTACTGCATGAATTAAGGCTCCTGAAGCATCTCTCGTTTGAAAGGAATCGTCAGCATTTGCCATACTTATTTGATTCCAGTTTCCACCTGCAACAAAACCGGCAATAGGGTAGGCAGGTGTTCCTGCTACCGGAAGGGTAGTGTGACGTTCTAACAAAGTGTTATTAGAAACAGGAATCACTAATAAACAATTTCCGTCTACCATTGATAGGTCATTGGCAGGTACAGAGGCATTCACATCGGCATCATTATGAATAACTATAATTGTTCCATAAGGAATAGCAGACCAAAAAGGTACATTTTGAAAACGAACACAGCCTGGGGCAATTCCTGTTCCAGCCCCAGGTGCAAAAGTCCCATTATTATCATCGATATAATAACCCCTTAAATCCATAGTAGGAATGCCGTTACAAGTAGGACTTCCTACAACAACCAATTCTATGAATTCCTTATTTCCTGAAGGACCTTGAGACACTTCATTAATCACTAATTGTTGAGAGAAAGTTGTTAGTGAAATTAAAAATGTAATTAAAATTATATTTGCCTTTTTGCTCATTTTTTATAACCGTATTATAGTAATGAAGCGGCTTCTGAATCACAGACATTTAGAAAAAATGCTGTAAGACGTCAAGGGTGTTCACTTGCGGAGACAAATTTAGCCTATCTTCCTTTAATAATGCTTGTTTTCAGTGTTATGATTATGTGAAGATTTTTCTTAACAGACAAATCAATATAAAAATCAACTTACTCAACAAAAATATATTTTCAATCGATAAAAAGTTAATTTAGTCCGATAATCCACAGAATTGCTTAATTTTTAACAAACTTAACATTAAATTTACAAAAATTTGCAAATGGTAAATATAAAGGTTGATCGGTAGAACTATAATTTAATTATTCTTTTACTAACCAAATTGTGATTGGCATTTACTTTTAGAAAATAAATACCCTCTGGTAATTTTCTAATATCAATTGTTGTTGAGGTTTCATTTTTATTAAAATCAACATAGATTTTTTGCCCTAAATCATTTAAAATTTCAAAATCAATAGTTGTTATTTCAGATTTAATAAGAATAAAACTTGAAGCAGGATTAGGAAATATTAGTACACTATTATCTTTATTAAGATTGTTTATGATGCCAACATTGGGAATAAACTGATTAAGCTTATATTGTCTAAAGAATCGCCAAATTTCAACACTTGCTTTAAAATCTTGATTTGTATTTAATATTACTGGTAAAGCGCCTGGCCATGAATGTGAACCGCCAGTGACTTTGTATAATTCAACGGAACTTCCATTAGTGCCACCAATATATTTATAATTAACAGCTGTGCTATTATCCGTCATACTTATATTGGGAACAGAAAAAGTAATTGGTGATACACTACAATTATTATGTATTCTCCATTTTTTTACAACACTATCAATGGGTGCAAAAGTGGCGTCTCCATTGTATGGAACAGTTCCATCTAAGGTACCGTGGATTTCCATAATCGGAAAAGCTCGGCTAGGAGCGCACGTAAACCAAGTATTTAGCATATCTCCGGTTACCGAGGCAATTGCAGCAATACGATTAGGTAAATTACAGGCCAAATAGTAGCTCATAATCCCTCCGTTACTCATACCACAGCTATAAATACTATTGAGGTCTATATTGTAAGTTAGTTTTACCGAGTCAATTAAATCGCTTATAAATTGTACATCATTAGGACCATAACCGAAGCCGGCATTCCAAAATTGATTACCAAACTGCGATGTACCATCAGGGCTAAGTACTAAAAACTTTGCAGTATCGGCAATGGGCATAAAGTTGGCATAGGATTCTTGCTGTGAAGCGTTGGAAGTATAGCCATGTAAATTAAACACCAACGGGACAGGATTGGCAGAAGTATAACTGTTTGGCACATATAATCTATATTTGCGCATCAACCCTCCTGATAAAATACTGTCAATGTGTACTACCCCACTCTGTGAATTCATAAAAAGAGTAAAAAGCACTAAAACAACAAGAATGGTTTTTCTGAAAAACAAAATCATAAATTAAAGGTAATAAAATAGTTTTATTTTTTATACCTTTAAAAAATTAAAACACAAAAACATGTTGCACAAGAACTTCAAAAATATTGATAAAGTAACATACGGGAGAGGTTCATTCGCTCAATTGGCTGAAACTATTGCTCCTGTTAGAAAAGAAAATAAAAATTACTTTGTATATATAGTAGATAATTATTTTAAGGGTAAAGACCTGGCAACTAAGCTTCAAAACCTTCCAGAAGATTTAATCTATTACATTGATGTTGACCCTAAAGAACCCACTACTGAACAGATAGATTTACTAAGGGATGAAATTCTTTTGAAGAAAGGATTGCCAAGTGGGGTAATTGGTATTGGTGGCGGTAGCATTATGGATATTGCAAAGGCTTTATCACTAATGCTAACAAATGAAGGATCTTCAACACTTTATCAAGGATTAAACCTTATAAAAAACCCTGGAGTATATCATCTTGGAGTGCCGACAATTTCGGGTACAGGCGCCGAGGTATCAATGACAGCAGTACTTACAGGACCAGAAAAAAAATTGGGTTTAAAATGCGATTGGACAGTTTTCAATCAGGTGATATTAGATCCCGAGTTAATTGCTTCTGTTCCTACTGACTGGTGGTTTTATACGGGTATGGATACTTATATTCATTGTATAGAAAGTGAAACGGGCATTCGTAATAATGCATTTAGTTTAGCTTATGGCGAACAATCACTAAAACTTTGTAGAGAAATATATTTAGGTGAAAATGGCGGAAGAAGTCCTGAAAATGATGATAAGTTGATGGTAGCCTCTTTAATGGGAGGTTTGAGTTTAACGTATAGTGAAGTGGGAGTTTGTCATGCCATTAGTTACGGATTAAGTAAAATTTTAGGCACAAGGCATTGTTATGCAAACTGTATTATTTTTCAGCATTTGGGGGATATTTATTTGAAAGGCCATAGTGAATTTATGCAAATGATAAAAAAGCATAAAATTGTTTTACCACAAAATTTAAGTAAAGATTGGAGTGAAGAAACAATAGCTGCTATGGCTCAAGTATCTTACAATTTGCCATTTATGTGGCATCATGCTTTTGGAGACAATTATAAAGAGATTGCAACTTTAGAGTATATAAAGGATTTGTTCAGAAGGCTTTAATAAAAAAACGGTTGAAGTTAATCTTCAACCGTTTTAAAAACACAAGTAAAATATTATTGTGCTGTTTCGTAAAACTTATTAAATTCTTTAATCGCGTTAACAACGGCATCCTTATTAAACACAAACTTATCTAAATCATTCCAAGTCATTGCTTGGTCTTTCATATAAGGTTTAATATCTTTTTTATAAAATTTTTCGCTAATTTGTTTTAATTCTTTTAAGTCAGCATCCTTTTCTTCCGGACGTGTATCTTGAATATAATATGCACTTGCGGTAATTGGCTCACCGGCTTTTGTATCTGCAAACTTATATTCCATAAAATTTAAACGACCTTTTACTAAATATTCTAAATACACACCCTCTCTATCGTTTAGGGCGATGAAAGTAAAGTGTCTCCCATCAAAACCATAAGCCTTTGCTTTTTTGCTGGTAATTGGCATTACTTTTCCTGCACCTTGTTTAAAAGAAAATCCATTATATATATCATAAGGATTTTCGTTACTTACAGCAACTTCTCCACGCACAGTATCACCTTTTAAATTACAATAATAACCTTTGTACAACGTAGGTGCCATTTTAGGCTCCTTACCTTTTTTAACCGGTTGAGCAAAACCAAGTGCAGTTACACTTAACAGAATGATAGAAAGAATTTTACGCATAATAGTTTTATTTATGTAAAGATATTTATTGTTTATGTACTTACAAAATGCGTACCAAAGTTTTTAATTTTTTTGGCAATAAAAAAGCCCCAATTAAGGGGCTTTTGAATAAATCCTAAAAGCGAGATTATGGTTTGCGTTCTAAAACCTCATCAATCATCCCATATTCTTTTGCTTCTTGAGCTATCATCCAATAATCGCGGTCACTATCTGCCCACACTTTATCATAAGTTTGCCCGCTATGGTGTGCAATAATCTCATAAAGTTCTTTTTTCAATTTTTGAATTTCGCGAGCAGTAATTTCAATATCGGTTGCTTGTCCTTCGGCACCACCCATTGGTTGATGAATCATAATGCGTGCATGTTTTAGAGCTGTACGTTTTCCTTTGGCACCGGCACATTGAAGAACAGCACCCATACTAGCAGCCATACCGGTACAAATTGTTGCCACATCTGGTTTAATTATTTGCATCGTGTCGTAAATGCCTAAACCTGCATATACACTACCCCCCGGCGAGTTGATGTAAATTTGAATATCTTTTTTAGAATCAGCACTCTCTAAAAATAACAATTGAGCCTGAACGATATTAGCAACTTGGTCGTTAATGCCGGTACCTAGAAAAATAATTCTATCCATCATTAAGCGCGAGAAAACGTCCATTTGGGCAACGTTTAACTGACGTTCTTCAATAATATATGGCGTTAAAGAAGAGGTAATGCGAGACGCGTAACTTTCGTATGTTAGCGTATTAATGCCAGCATGTTTGGTGGCATATTTTTTAAATTCATTATTATCAAACATAATTTTTGGTTTTAGTTATTTTCAAATGTAAGTGTTGCATTTGTTATTTCAAAAACTGTACTAATAATTATTAGCGCTAATTTGTCATATTTATAAACCGGTCATTAACCTTTAATTGTTATTAAGTTAATTGATTACTAGGCAATTAACAATTTTAATTTGACGAACTTAGCAATTAGTCAAAATGGCAAAAGACAAGTATTGCATACTTAATGGGCATTTAATAAGTGTTTACGAACCAAGCGTTGCATTTAATAACCGTGCATTTAGATATGGAGATGCACTTTTTGAAAGTATAAGAACCTGTAACAATAAATTGATGTTTTTGCGGGATCATATTACGCGACTTAAGTTAGGAATGACAGTGTTACGAATGAACGTTCCGGCTGAATTTAACACCGAAAACATTTATGAACTGATTATTCAATTATTAAAACATAATTCGCATGCCCCTAACGCTAGAATACGCCTAACGGTATTTAGAAACGAAGGTGGTTACTACACTCCAGAAACCAACGATATATCTTTTTTAATTGAAAGCACGGAATTAGAGGGTGAGTATACTTTAAACCACAAAGGTTTTTGGGTAGATGTTTATTCTGACATAAAAAAAAGCATCAATAAGTTGTCAAACATTAAAACCGGAAACGCATTGCTTTATGTGATGGCAGGACTTGCCAAACAAAGCATGAAACTCGATGAATGTTTTATAATTAACGAAAATGGTACTATTTGCGAGAGCATTAGTTCAAATATTTTTTTGGTAAAAAATGGAACACTCTATACCCCGTCTTTAAACGATGGCTGTGTGGCAGGGGTAATGCGTAAACAAATAATGACGTTAGCTACCCAACATAAAATTTTAGTATTTGAAACCAATTTAACCGACTATACCTTAAGCAATGCCGACGAAGTCTTTTTAACCAACAGCATTAGTGGTGTGCAATGGGTGGGGCAGTACAAACAAAAATATTACACCAACAAAATGGCTGTTTTTTTTAACGAAAAATTAAATCAACTAACAATAAACTAAATGTATCAGCAAATACTTGCGCTTGTAGAAAACACCTTAAAAACCTTAGGTATTGAACCCGAACAGGCAAAAATAGCCGAAGGGCAGTTTAACATTAATAAAGATAAAAACACCGAAGTGTTGATTGACGTGTGGGAAGAAAACAATCGTGTTTTTTTTCAAGTTCTGTCTCCAGTAACAAAAATAAACGATGTAAGCAGGGCGGAGGTTTTAAAAATGTTGTTAGAAGAAAATCATGGTTTGGTAGAAGCCGGTTTTGCTTTGGCACAAGATGATATTATTATTAAAGAAACCATAGAATGCTCAGCATTTTTTAATCAAGAGCGCGCATTAAGCACCATTACGCGCATTGCTTTTTATTGTGAACTGTACAAGGAAAAGTGGAATAAGTAAAATCAAAAGACCTTAGTATAATTTATTCTTTATTGTTTTGTTCTTTTAAACTATTTTGTATCTTTAATTTAATTGTGATGGTGTAATTTTCTGGTTTAAACTGTCCAATGCAAGTTTCTTACTTTTACAAGCAATTGTCAAACCCACTAAAGATAAAAAATATGAAATTCACTTACACATTAGTGATACTACTGACATTAGTTTGTTGCCAAAAATACTATTCGCAAGAAAATGCGAAGGGCTTAAGTTTAAAAGTAAAGTATTTAGAAACACTTAAAAAAAATGATAAAACAAGTTGGCTTGTTAAAACTACTTTAATCAATCATTCGCGCGATACACTTTTTTATGTTAGTAGTAAAGGCTGTGAAGTTAATCTTTACTTGGTTGGTGCGATGGTTGATTCCATACAATTAACACCCGATTTTAAAGATTGTAGACCGCTCGAACCAATGGTAATATCGGTTCCGCCCTTAGGTCAGCGTGTTGTTGAACTTGAGATTAGTTCGCAAAGACCTGTAAACTCTTCTTTTAAACTTATAGTTTATTTACTCTCGGGTAGAGTTAAAACCAGAAATGAACCTTTTATTTATGAAGAGGTAATAAGAAAAAAAGAAACAAGGCTATTAGTGGTATCGAAAAAAATTAAAATACCTGTTAGCGATGCTCCGCTTAAGCCAAAGGGTTAGAACGATACTTCTATAAACCAAATGAAGCGATTACCACAACATTATATAAACAGAATTTAATTACAACTTATTTTACTTTTCGAGCAGCCACCATCATTTCTTCGCCAATGTTAAAAAACGAAAGGAAGTTGTAAATTCTATTGTGTACAAACACAGCCAACTTTAGCTGCCACATGGGTTTGCTGGTAAATTTATTAAAATATTGTTGGCGTTCGGCAGCATTAATGGTTTTATTGGCTTCAATAGTTGTTTGTTTTTTTGCACTTTTAAATTTTTTAAAAAAAGGTAACAACGTGTACATTATAAATAATTTTATTTCGAACGATGATTTTATTTTTAAAACTTCGTAACCGTTTTTTTCTAAAACTTGCGTGATAGTTTTTTTGCCAAAATAATTTACATGGTCAAGGCCCATCATTTTCCAATTATCTTTATGTTTTTTGGCAAAGTAACTGTCAATTTGTGGCACCTGTAAAAAGAGGTATCCACCTGCGTTTGTAAGCTTGTTACACTTTTCTAAAAATGAGCCAGCTTGGTCAATGTGTTCCAGCACATCCCACATAGTTATTACATCAAATTTTTTTGTTTCGTCCATTTCAAAAAAATCAATGTGGTCAACCGGTAATTTTAAATCGTTAACGCAATACAAATAGGGTTGTTCCGAAATTTCTACGCCATACACATCGTAACCCAACTCTTTTCCGGCTAACATAAAGTGCCCCCAACCGGCACCTAAATCAAACAACTTACCTGATTTTATAAATTTTTTAATGAATTGAAAGCGCAGTTTATGGCGTTGAATTTTTACCCAATTATTTCCCGCTCTTACAGCTGCCGTTACCTCTGCGTTTTTATATTGTGTGTACTGAATTTGTTTGCGGTAATAATGTGGGATAAAATGATGCGAACAAGTATTACAAGTAACAACGGCAAAATGTTCTTTTTGATATTTAAGTGTAAAATTGTTCGGACTTTTATTATCACATACACAACAAAAAATTTGTTCAGCCATAAAGGCGGGTACTGAAGACATAAATAAAATTAAGGTTTGGTTTCTATTTCAAAGGTACTTTCAGTAATAGCGGTTCCATCTCTAAAATATGAAATACCCCCCCAGTTAAAAATCTTTTTTTGATATACCCAAGCGTTATTATCTTTTACTACAACACGTTGCAAAATGACAACACCAGTACCACTTATTGTTTCTTCGGTAACGCCTGGGCTGTATTTAGCCAATAGTTGTTTTACACGGTCATCAGTAGATTGACTGGCATCTGAGTTTAAAAATTTTTCACACTCAATTAATTTTCCTTTTGCATAAGTATCGCCACCTTTAAAGGTTAGAGCTTCCTCATAATATTTTTTAGCATCTCTGTAACGTTTTGTCCCAAAAAAATTATCTGCATTTTTAATGGCTTCTTTATATTTGATATCGCCACCTAAAACAGGTTTTATAGATCCATTGCTGTTATCTTTTATATCCTTTTGTTTAATAACATCATTATCTTTTACTTTAACTCCTAAAGCTTCTGCTTTGGCTTTCGCTTCAGCCTCCGCTTTGGCTTTTGCCTCCGCTACCGCTTTTTCTTTGGCTAGTTTCTCCGCTTCGGCCTTAGCTTTTGCTTCGGCATCTGCTTTTTCTTTAGCTAATTTATCAGCTTCAGCTTTAGCCTTTGCATCAGCTTCAAGTTTAGCTTTAGCAGTAGCGTCTTTTTCTTTTGCCAATTTATCTGCGAGTTCTTTATCTGCTTTCGCTTTCGCATCAGCCTCAGCTTTCGCTTTAGCTTCCGCTTCGGCTTTCGCTTTTGCTTCGGCATCTGCTTTTTCTTTAGCTAATTTATCAGCTTCAGCTTTAGCCTTTGCATCGGCTTCAAGTTTAGCTTTAGCAGTAGCGTCCTTTTCTTTTGCCAATTTATCTGCGAGTTCCTTATCCGCTTTTTCTTTTGCTTTCGCTTCGGTCTTAGCTTTAGCTTCTGCTTCTGCCTTGGCTTTTGCATCAGCATCAGCTTTTTCTTTAGCTAGTTTATCTGCTAGTTCCTTTTCTGCCTTAGCTTTCGCCTCTGCCTCTGCTTTGGCTTTAGCTTCTGCGTCAGCTTTTTCTTTAGCTAATTTATCTGCGTCAGCTTTCGCTTTAGCCTCTGCTTCAAGTTTAGCTTTAACAGCCGCGTCTTTCTCTTTCGCCAGTTTATCTGCAAGTTCTTTATCTGCCTTGGCTTTAGCCTCTGCTTCTGCCTTGGCTTTAGCTTCCGCGTCAGCCTTTTCTTTAGCTAATTTATCGGCTAATTCTTTTTCCGCCTTGGCCTTAGCTTCCGCCTCCGCTTTGGCTTTAGCCTCTGCTTCTGCCTTGGCTTTAGCTTCCGCGTCAGCTTTTTCTTTAGCCAATCGTTCCGCTTCTGCTTTGGCTTTAGCTGCGGCATCTGCTTTGGCTTGAGCTTCCGCATCCGCCATAATTTTAGTAATATTTACTATTTGTTCTTTTGGATAGGTTTCGTTTGGTTTTATTGTCGAAGCTTCCTTATAACTATTAATTGCATTTTGCCAGTCCTTTTTTTGGAATGCTTTATCTCCGGTTTTTAAGGCTGCTTGATAAGACGCCTCTTTATTTTTTTCTTTATTTTTTGCTTCCTTTTCTGACTCCTTTATGGATTGGAGTCCGGCAATCATCTGTTCTAAATAATTTTTGTCATATTCAAAATTATCTTTGGTTGGGTTATAGTTGTATTTGTTAATTGGCTGGTTTAGTAAAGAATAATCAACACCATCGTATTTTTTATTTAAACTTAAACTGGCCTCAATAATTGGAAATTTGGTTGTAGATTTTTCTTCCGGAACGCCTAATGTGCTTATCGAAAAGCGTTTTGAAACATATCCATCCTTTGAAACGGTAACTAAAAACTCCCCACCTAATGGCACCTCAAAATTATATTTCCCGCTTCCGTCTGACATGGCGCTTCCTACAACTTTGCTGCCTTGAGTTATTTGAATATTTGCCCCACTTACACTTCCATTATCATCACCTATTTCACCTTGAAATCTTACCGGAACACTTTGGCTAAGCAAAATACTAGCATTTATAAACAGGAAAAATATAAAATATATTCGTTTTAAATGCATGAATTTTAGATGTCCAAATTAGTAATAAATTTTCATAAATTTACTTACATTTTAGATGCCAAAAACCCGTAAATCCATAATTGAATCTGTTAATTTTAGTTATTGGGAGCTAAAAGAATATTTTAAAACGTTTGACTTAATTGTAGTAGGAAGTGGTATTGTAGGTTTAAGCACTGCAATTAGTTTTTTGGAAAAAAACAAGAAAAAAAGTGTTTTGGTTTTAGAAAGAGGGATTTTACCAAATGGGGCAAGCACTAAAAATGCAGGATTTGCTTGTTTTGGAAGCCCAAGCGAATTGTTAGACGACATAAAAAACACAAATGAAGAAACTGTTTGGCAAACGGTTAAAATGCGTTGGGAGGGGTTGAGCTTATTAAAAAAACGACTCGGCGAAAAAAATATTGCTTATAAACCTCTAGGTGGATTTGAGTTATTTGATAACGAAAAATTATTAAATGATAACTTAAATGAATTAGATTTCTTAAATAAAAGTATTAATGAAATTACCGGTAAAAAAAACTGTTATACTGTTGTGAACCCGAAAGCACATCCATTTGCTAAGATAAAAGGAATTATAAGAAACAATTATGAAGGGCAATTAGATACTGGTTTAATGATGCGAAATTTATTGCAATTAGCACAGCAAATGGGCGTAGTAATTTTGAATTCGATTTCAGTTACAGAATTAGTTGATGTTGGAAATGGAGTTGAGATTAAAAGTAATTTCGGAATATTTAAGGCTAGAAAAGTTGTTGTTGCAACAAATGGCTTCGCCACTCAATTATTAAATATTAAGGACATAAAACCTGCCAGAGCTCAGGTTTTAATTACCAAGCCCATTAATAATTTAAAAATAAAGGGGGCTTTTCATTATCAGCAAGGCTACTACTATTTTAGAAATATAGACAATAGGATTTTATTTGGTGGAGGAAGAAACCTTGATTTTAAAGCAGAAACAACCACGGAACTAAAAGTAAATTTACGGATTCAAGCAAAATTAGACGAGATACTTAAACAAATTATTTTGCCTAAAACCCCATTTGAAGTAGAACACAGATGGAGTGGTATAATGGGAGTTGGAAGTGAAAAAAAACCAATCATTAAAATAGTAAGTCCAAATGTGATTGCAGCAGTTAGAATGGGTGGTATGGGCGTAGCAATTGGAAGTTTGGTTGGCAAACAATCAATTGAAATGTTAGAATAAAGTTTTATAAATCAAACTTAATTCCTTGTGCCAGTGGCAATGTATTGCCGTAATTTACAGTGTTTGTTTGTCTACGCATGTATGCCTTCCAAGCATCGCTACCACTTTCACGGCCACCACCGGTTTCTTTTTCACCACCAAAAGCACCGCCAATTTCGGCGCCGCTTGTACCAATATTTACGTTGGCTATGCCGCAATCGCTACCGGCATAACTTAAAAACAATTCTGCCTCGCGAATATTTAAAGTCATAATAGCGCTTGATAAACCTTGAGGTACGCCATTTTGCATAGCAATAGCTTCTTGAATGGTTTTGTATTTCATAATGTAAAGCACCGGAGCAAATGTTTCATGTTGTACAATTTCCATATCATTTTTAGCTTCAGCAATGGCTGGTTTTACATAACAACCACTTTCGTAACCTTTACCTTCAAGCACTCCCCCGGGTACAATAATTTTTCCACCTTCACTTATTACCCTTTCTAATGCTGCCAAATAACCTTTTACAGCATCTTTATCAATTAATGGACCAACATGGTTTTTTTCATCCAAAGGGTTTCCAATTTTTAACTGGGCATAAGCTTTTATTAATTTTTCTTTCACACTATCATAAATACTTTCATGAATTATTAAACGGCGGGTGGTTGTGCAACGTTGACCCGCAGTTCCAACAGCTCCAAAAACAGCACCAATTAAGGTGTTATCTAAATCTGCATTTTCGGTAATTATGATTGCATTATTTCCGCCAAGTTCTAAAATAGATTTACCAAAGCGCTCTGCAACTTTTGCCCCAACAATTCTTCCCATTCTGGTAGATCCAGTTGCGCTAATTAGCGGAACGTTAGTATCTGTTGTTAAAAGCTCGCCAATACTGGCATCACCGTTTATGATATTACAAATACCTTCCGGTAAATTATTTTCTTTAGCAACTTCATTCCAAATTAATTGGCAAGCAACCGAACATAGGGGTGTTTTTTCAGATGGTTTCCAAATACACACATCGCCACAAATCCATGCCAATGTTGCGTTCCAAGCCCAAACGGCGACCGGGAAATTAAATGCTGAAATTATTCCAACAATTCCCAAGGGATGCCATTGCTCCATCATGCGATGGTTAGCACGTTCGCTTTGGATAGTTAAGCCATAAAGCTGACGTGACAGGCCTACGGCAAAATCGCAGATATCAATCATTTCCTGAACTTCGCCCAGTCCTTCCTGATAAGATTTCCCCATTTCATAAGAAACGAGTTTCCCCAAGTCAGCTTTTTTAGCACGTAATTTGTCGCCAAACTGACGAACATATTCCCCACGTTTTGGTGCAGGAATTTGTCGCCAAACCAAAAACGCATCGTTGGCAGTTGATATTATTTTAAGGTAATCAGCTTTGTTACCTGTTTTAACTTTTCCAATTAATTTTCCATCTACTGGGCTATATGATTCAAGTTCTGTTCCATTTGAAAACCAGTTTGAACCTGTTGCACATCCGTTATTAATGTCTTTTAATCCTAGGGCTTTAAGTATATTATGCATAAGTTTTTATTGAGTTTCAAATTTATTATTTTCTTTATAATAATAAACAGAATTAATGTTATTGTTTTAAAAGAATAGAAACAAAAAAGCCATAACAAACGTTATGGCTTTTTAATATTTAGTTTTGATTCACACTTCGACATCCGCTTCAGTGTGAGACACCAAATTATTGAATTTTAAAGCTAACAGGTAAATTAAAATAACATTTTACCGAACGTCCTGTCATTTTAGCTGCTTTCCATTTAGGCATTGATTTTACAACCCTCACCGCTTCTTTATCACAATCTGAACAGCCCGGAACACCTTTTAAAACCTCAACGTTACTTATGTCTCCATTTTCGTTTACCACAAATTTTAAGAAACATTTTCCACTAATTCCAGCTTCGCGAGCCATAGCAGGGTATTGTATGTTAGATCCTAAGTATTTTTGCATCGCTGCAATACCACCAGGGAATTCGGCTTGCTCTTCTACAATTGTAAAAATTTCGGGAGCTGCTGTTTCTGTTGGGCCGGTTTTTACCTCTTCTGTTGGTGGTGCAACAATGTCTTTATCACCTTCTTGGTCTTTAGTACCAACGTTAGTTTCTTTTACTTCTTCTTGTAATTTTTGAGGCTCTTCTTCAACAGCATCGTCTTTAATTACAGGAGGGGTAAATTTCACCATTTCAACCATTGGTGGTGGTGGTGGTGGCGGTGGCGGAGGTGGTTGTTCTTCAACCGGCGGAGGTGGTGTTAAATCGATTTGCTCCACTTTTAAAGTTTCAACCACTTCTTCTACTTTTGGGCGATCCATAAACTTTTTAACACCTAGTAGACCCAAAGAGAATACAATCATTCCCACTAAAATGAACATAACACGTTTATTGTAGTTTTGGCGTAACTCATAAGCGCCATAGGCTTGATTTCTGTGGTCAAAAACCACATCATTTCTAGAATTGTAACTTTCGCCGTTCCAACCAGTTTTAAGGTCTAGAAGCAACATAGTTACAGATACTGCGGCAAATATGCCAATTAAAACAAATAACATAATTTTCTCCTTTCTTTTTAATTTAGATGAACTGAATTAAACAATTCCATAAATAATTTTTATTTTTTTTATTTAATTTATTCATCTTTTTAGGGCCCTACTTTTTCAACTATCATATCGTACTCAGGTTTAATAATATCAACCATTACATACTTTCCAACAACGTTGTAGTTAAGTTCATCAATAATATCAATTACATTTTTGTAAGTAGCTTTGTCGTCTGTTTTTATTAAATACGTGTATGATTTTGGATCAGCTTTAACCTGACGTACCATACGCTTATAGGTTGTATCAACCAATTGTTTATTGTCGAATTTGGTTTTTAAGGCCAAAACCTGATTTTGCATATCTTTATTTTTATCTAAAAGATATTTTCTCAGACTTTCTTTCGAAAAATTAAGTTCCTTCAATTCCGTTTTTGGACCTTTATCATCTGCCGTTGCTCTGAATTCACCTTCATAATAAAAAATACGGTCATCTTTGCTTAATAAAAATGTTACACCATTTTTAATTGGTGGTTGGTCTTTTATATTTTCAGGTGGAGCTGGAAAGGTTAATTCCATTGATTTTGGCTTACTAAACGTTGCTGTTAAAACGAAAAACGTTAATAACAAAAACGCTAAATCCACCATGGGCGTCATATCAATACGCGTACTTTGTTTTTTGGCTCTTTTTTTGCCACCCTTGTGGCCTCCGCCACCACTGTCTGCTATTTCTGCCATTTTTTTAAGTTTTTAGTTATAAGTTTTTAGTTTTTAATATAGTATCCTAATTAAAAACTAAGAACTAAAAATTAATAATTATTTAATAGGTTCAACAATAGTACCGCCACCTTCAAGTGAGGTAATTAAGTTAAACTGAAATATTTTTAAATCGGTAAACGTTTTTATTACATCTTTAACGTACATGTATTTTGTTTTTGCAGCGCATTTAATGGCATAACATGGTTTTTTCCCATTAAAGTCTTGCCCTTTTGCTTCAGCGTCCTCCTTGGCTTGTTGATACATTTTAACAGCTTGTTTACCTCCAATGGCAATCCAATCTTTTAGTTGGTTGTTTGGAGTAATTGTATCTAATGGTACACCTTTTTGGGGTTGGAAGTTTGTCCTAGCATCCTCTTTCGCATCTATGTATTTTGGTAAATCTTTAATATCTACACCAAAACTAGGCAAGCCGCTGAATTTTACTATTTGTTGTTCAGAAAAGCCAACCTTGTATTTTGCAGCCATTTCTTTAAGCGCTTCCATTTTAGCTGTAGAGTTGCTAATTCCAAAAAAAGCACGTCCCTTATCATCAATAGTAACCATAATGTGGTTATCGGGTAAATCAACTTGCCCAATAGATGAAGGCGGATCAACCACAACGGGTTCAGCCATACGAAACGATGCCGTTAACATAAAGAACGTTACCAGTAGGAAGGCTAAATCCACCATAGGCGTCATGTCTAACGCCGGGGCTCCTCCTTTTGATGGTTTTTTTGACATTGTTCTTAATTTTTTAGTTAATGAATACTTTATTTAATTCAATTATTAAAATAATTTTTATTAAGCCTTAACTACTTTTGCAAATGTTAAGTTAACACACTTCGACTCTGCTCAGCGTTACAATAAAATTATTTTCCGCTTGATTGAAACTCTTGAATGATAGACATTCCTGCTTCGTCCATAGCGTATGTAATTTGGTCAATTCTATTACTAAAGTAGTTATAGAAAATAATTGCTAAAGCCGAAGTCAAGATACCTACCAATGTGTTTACAAGAGCTTCTGAGATACCAGTTGCTAAAGCAGAAGTATCAGGCGCACCCGCAGCAGATAAAGCCGCAAACGCACGAATCATACCAACAACCGTACCAATAAGACCTGCTAATGTACCGATAGAGGCCATAGTTGAAATAACTACCATGTTTTTAGATAACATTGGTAATTCCAAAGCTGTAGCTTCTTCTAAGGATTTTTGGATAGCAGCTACTTTAGCTTCTTTGTCCATATGAGCGTCACTTTGAACGTATTGGTATTTTAAAACACCTTCGTGTACAACATTGGCTAAAGAACCTTTTTGTTTGTTACATTCTGCAACAGCGCCATCAAAATCGTGTGTAGAGATTAAAGATTTAATTTTACCAACAAATTTATCAGTTCTTCCTGCGCCGTTAGCTTTCATAATGGTAATGAAACGCTCAATAGCAAAGGTAATTACGGTTAATAAAAAACCAATTAAAATAGGTACGATAAAACCACCTTTATACATAGTACCTAAAATGTTGTGAGGATGACCTTTATCCGGATCGCCTCCTTCAAAGTTTGATGGGGAACCTAGAATTGTTTTGTAGATAGCCCAACCTAAGGAAATACAAATAACGATTGCCAACGCTGAAACAATTAGTGGGAACCCTCCCGATGTTTTTTTTGTGCTCATATTGTTTATTTTTTATTAGTTAATTAGTTTTGGTTTAATAAGGTGTCAAACATAGTAAATAGTTTTTTGAAGTAAAAATCTATTTTATACGAAATAACGTTTATTTAATACAAATATTTTAGTTTTATTTAGATAAAACACCTTCGGTTATACAAGTGGTAAGATTTTTTGTATAATTGGTATTTTTATGAAAAGATAAGGAGATTTAAAAGGCAACAGGGACTTGAGAGAGATAAAGAGTTACTCGTTGAGATTGAATATTACCTGTTAGGGATTAAATATTTGTGGATTGAGTTTAAAAGAAATAGTATTTTTGATAAAAAAGAGCATATATGAACTTGGAAGAACTAAGAGATTATTGTTTAAGTAAGAAAGCAGTAACTGAACATTTTCCATTTGATGAAACAACTCTAGTATTTAAGGTAGCAGGTAAAATGTTTTTATTAACCGGAATAGATAGAAATCCGTTGCAATTTAATGTGAAATGTAAACCAGATGAAGCAATAGAGTTGCGTGAGAAATATAGCTGTGTGATGCCTGGTTATCACATGAGTAAAGTGCACTGGAATACAATCTTGTGCAATGGAAGCGTTTCAAAAAAGTTGATTTTTAATTGGATAGATGATTCTTACGATTTAATTGTGGCGGGTTTGCCTAAAAAATTACGAGAGGCACTAAATAATGATAATTAACGTTAATTTAAATGCTATACTTGTTGTTATTATTTAGAAAATTAAGAAAGATGAAAAAAGCAAACTTATTGTTTGTGTTTATAATGTTTAGGTGTTTTGTATGTAACTCACAAATAGTTTTGAATGAGGCATTTACAAACTCTTGGAGTCCTTCCGGCTCAGGCTGGTTAATCCAAAACAACTCAAGCCCAATTGGCACAGGAACTTGGTTTCAGGGTGCGGCTACAACTTTTTCAGCTTATAGTGGCGGGCCTAACGATTATTATGCTTGTAACTATACAAGTCAAGGAAATACTGTAGGCGGCATTAGTAACTTTTTAATTACACCTACTTTAAGTTTAGTAAACGGAGCTATTTTAAAATTTGCTACTCGCACAGCCACTGCAACTAATATTTATCCGGATCGTATGCAAGTATTAATGAGCCAAAGTTCAGGTACCGGAGCAATTAATTCAGGAACAACATCTGTAGGAACGTTTACAACATTATTAGCAGATATTAATTCAAGTTTAACCACGACGGGGTATCCGTTAGTTTGGACAGTTTATACTCAAACAATAACAGGTATTACCGGGACGGTGACCGGTCGTTTCGCTTTTAGATATTTTGTAGAGGATGGTGGTATAAATGGCAACAACTCTAATTTTATAGGAATTGACGAGGTAACTTATACATTGCCTTGTGCAACGCCAACTATTGTAATCAATCCTGCTTCGGCTAACATTTGCTCTGGTAATACTGCTACTTTGTTTGGAAGTGGTGCAACTACCTATACTTGGAGTACTGGGGCTACTACACCATCCATCGTTGTGTTTCCAACAGCAAGCACTGTATACAGTTTAACAGGTTCAAGTACTCCTGGTTGTAATATTACTAAAACAGTTGCAGTAACGGTTACTTTAACACCAAATGTTGCAATATCAAATGTTACCACCTGTGCTGGTACCTCAGTGATTTTATCTGCCAGCGGCGCAACAAGTTATTCTTGGAATACGGGTGCAACAACCGCAGCCATTAGTAATACAGGAACCCCTGCTACATATACTGTTACAGGCAATAATGGCATTTGTGTAAATACAAAAACTGTTTCTGTTTCTGTTGGTTCAAATTTATCAGTTGGCTTAGTTGGCAGTACTTCCTCAGTTTGTGCGGGGAGTTCAGTTACTCTAACTGCCAGTGGACCCGCAACATCCTATTCCTGGTTGCCTAGTGGAAGTGGTGCAAGTAATGTTATTAGCCCAACAACAGGAGTAACATATACTGTTACCGGGTTAAATGGCTCGTGTTTTGGGACTAACACAATTGCAATTACAGTTAATGCTTTACCTATCGTATCCGTCACTTTGAGCAGTGGAACGAATACTATTTGTTCTAATCAAGGTACTATTACTACAACAGCTTCTGGTGCTTTAACTTACACTTGGTCTCCATTTATTTCAAATAATTCAATAGTAACTGTAACCACACCATCACTTGCAGGAACATATAGTTTAGGTGTTAAAGGAACAGATTCACAAGGTTGTTCTAATAATTATTCAGTTTCATTGCATGTTGTATTTTGTAGTGGCGTTGAAGAAAATGTTTTTTGGGATAAAAATCTCAAAGCATATCCAAATCCATTTAATGAACGGATAACAATTTCTGGTATTAGTGGTTTAGTGGAAATAATGGATGTGCATGGTCAAATCCAAATTTCATTAACCGTAAAAGAATTTCATATAATTAATACTTCTTGCTTACCATCCGGTGTTTATTTTTTGCGATTTAAGGATTATTCTGCAGAAAGAATAGTTACAAAAAAGATTGTAAAGGAATAGTCCAAAAATGCATTTTTAATGTAAGATAATTTTTTGGAGTTAAAAATTTATAGTGTTTTGTTCAGTAGAGAATTAATTCTTTAAATTTTTAACAGAAATGTATTAAAAAAAGTTATATATTCGTTACCTAAAATTTTTAAATTTAAAACATGAAAAGAAAAATTACATTATTATTTGCAGCTGCGGTAGGTGTTTTTACTACTAACGCTCAAACCGTACTTAACGAAAGCTTTACGGCACCTTTTACGCCGTCGGTTGCTAACTGGGTTTTAGCAAACAACTCAACTCCTGCCCCAGTAAATAGTTGGTTTCAAGGTGTTGGAACAAGTACTGCATCGTTTCCTGCTTATTCAGGCGGACCTAATGATTACTTTGCAGCAGACTGGAGAGCTGCAGGAACAGGTTCAACTACTGTAGCTGGAATTAGTAACTGGTTAATAACACCAACTGTTTCTATTTACAATGGCGCTCAGTTAACTTTTGCTACACGTAAAGTAACCTCTGCAACTCAATACCCTGATAGATTGGTTGTTCGCATGAGCACCGCAGGAACTTCTACAGCTGTAGGAACAACTTCAGCTTCTGTTGGTTCTTTTTCAACTACTTTATTGGATATTAATCCATTATATTCAAATGCTACTACAAGTGCTGTAGTGAGCGGAAGTGTAAACGGATACCCTCAAACGTGGACAGTTTATACATTAAACATTAGTGGTGTTACAGGAACAGTAACTGGTCGTTTTGCATTTCATTATCTTGTTGATGATGGTGGTGGAGCTGGTAATAATTCAGACCAAATTGGGCTGGATGATGTAAAATATTCTTTACCTTGTGGTGCTTCAATACCAAGTTATACAACTTGTTCAGGTGTTTCAACTACTTTAACTGCTACAGGTGGTTTAAGCGGAACTACTTATTCTTGGGCTCCTGTTAGTTCTACATTGTCATCAGTAGTAGTTAGCCCAACAATTACATCGGTTTATACATTAAGTACTATGGATGGCACTGTTGTTTGCCCTGCAAAAACAGCTACAATCACAGTTGGATCAAATCTTTCGATTAATATTAGTGCTTCTTCAAGTACTATTTGTTCAGGTAACACTTCTACTTTAACTGCTAGTGGAAGCGCTACTACTTATTCATGGAATACTGGTGCTTTTGCTCCTGTAATTTCTGTTACACCATCTATTACCACAACTTATTCGGTTGGCGGGGCATCTGGTCTTTGTTTTGGTGCAAATACTATAACAATTTTTGTTAATGCTGCACCTAACGTATCATTGGTTGCAAGTGCAGGACCAACAATTTGTTCTACAAATTCAACGCCATTAACGTTAACTGCTTCTGGTGCGGTTTCATATGTTTGGTCTTCACCAAATAGTACAGTTACAACAAACGTAGTTTCGCTTAACACACCAACTACAGTTGGTAACTATGTATTATCAGTTACTGGAACTGGAACTAATAGCTGTGCAAAAACATTTACGGCCCCATTAGTTATTGCAAACTGTACTGGTATCGATAATAATACTTCTGTTACTAATAATGCAGTTGCTTATCCAAATCCATTTACAAGCGAATTAACTATTTCTGGAGTTAGTGGTTTAATAGAGGTAATTAACACTTTAGGTCAAGTAGTTTTAACAACAACTATTTCTGATTCACAAACTATAAATACTTCTAATTTTGCTAAAGGTGTTTACTTTATTAAGGTAAAAAATGCCGATACAAAAGGAACTCAAACAATAAAAATAATTAAAGATTAATTTCTTAACTTTAAATTTAAAACCCATCTCAAATTTGAGATGGGTTTTTTTATGCCCCATAGTTTTGATTAAAAGAGTTGTAAATTTGTTCTCTTAAAACTTGATTCCTGAAAAAATAAATATTTATTTAAAAACCCTTCCAGAAAGTCCTGGCGTTTATCAGTATTTTGATGAAAACGGATTGCTTTTATATGTGGGAAAGGCAAAAAATTTAAAAAAAAGAGTATCGAGTTATTTTACCAAAGAACATGATAACAATAGATTAAGAATTTTGGTAAAAAAAATTGCTGAAATAAAAACCATAAAAGTAAATTCAGAGTTAGATGCGCTTTTACTAGAAAATAATTTAATAAAAAATCTTAAACCACGTTATAACATTAATTTAAGAGATGATAAAACCTACCCTTGGATTATTTTAAAAAATGAGCGATTCCCCAGATTATTTGCTACAAGACAACACATAAAAGACGGAAGCGAGTATTTTGGACCCTATGCAAATCCTAAAACAATGTATTTGTTATTGGATTTAATTAGACAAATGTACCCATTAAGAACCTGTAGTTTAGTATTAAGCCAAGAAAATATTGAAAAGGAAAAGTTTAGAGCATGTTTAGAATTTCATATAGGTCGGTGTAAAGCGCCTTGCGTTAATAAACAAGGAGTTGAGGAGTATAATAAAAATATAAATGAGATTAGGCAAATTATAAAAGGTGATTTAGGACTCGCCCTACGCGATTTAAAAAATTCGATGACTGAGGCCGCAGAAAGATACGATTATGAAAAGGCAGAGGAGATAAAGAACAAGATCGAAACACTTAGTTCCTATCAAAGTAAATCTACCATTGTTCATCCCTCGATAACAAATACGGATGTAATAAATTTAATAACGGATGAAAAAACGGGTTATGCGCATTATTTTAAAATAATAAACGGAGCAATTATTCATGCACAAACCATTGAGTTAAAAAAGAAGATTGATGAATCGGATGAAGACTTGCTATTATTTGCCATTATTGAGTTTAGGAACAGATTTACCAGTTCAAGCAAAGAAATTCTGGTACCATTTATTCCTGAAATCATTCTTTCCGATTGTGAGTATGTTGTTCCAAAAATTGGAGATAAAAAACAACTTTTAGATTTATGTTATAAAAACGCATTAGCCTACAAGCATGAACGTGAAAAACAAATTGCCTTAACTGATCCCGAGAAACATGTAGATCGAATTATGAATCAAATGATGAAGGATTTACGAATGACGGAGCAGCCTAGGCGTATAGAAGGCTTTGATAACAGTAACATTCAGGGAAGTTATGCTGTAAGTGCCATGCCGGTTTTTATAGATGGTAAACCTGCCAAAAAAGAATACAGACATTTTAATGTGAAAACGGTGGACGGACCTAATGATTTTGCAACGATGGAAGAAGTAATTACTAGGCGTTACAGTAGAGTTTTAGAAGAAAAACTACCATTGCCGCAGTTAATAGTTATTGATGGCGGTAAAGGTCAGCTTGGCGCTGCGGTTGAGAGTTTAAAAAAACTAAACTTAATGGGTAAAATAGCCATTATTGGTATTGCCAAGCGTTTGGAGGAAATTTATTTTCCTAATGATTCTTTGCCACTTTATTTGGATAAACGCAGCGAGACATTAAAAATTATTCAACAAATAAGGGATGAGGCACATCGGTTTGGAATAACGCATCACCGCAATAAACGAAGCAGAGAAACATTTAAAACGGAATTGAATCAAATAAACGGTATTAGTGATAAGACAGCAGAGAAACTGTTAATTGAATTAAAAAGTGTAGCTAATATTAAAGTTGCAAGTTTTGAAGAATTAGCAAAACATATAGGAAGCGCAAAAGCCAAGTTAGTATTTGATTACTTCAACAAAACTGAAACAAAAGATAATTTGTAGTATTTTTAGCAAGTGAGACATCTGTTTTTTATATTATTTCTACTTCCTATTCTTAATACAAAGTGCCAAAACAATTTAAGGGTTTATTCAGTTAATGGAGATCTTTTTAAGCTAAGTTTAAATGCTCAATTGATTAATGAACATGAAGCCGCAAATGTGTTAGCATTGAATATTATGGATGATACAGTGACAATTCAAATAGATTTATCTAATAACTCGAAGGCGCAAAAAAAAATTTACTTACTTGAAAAAGGCAAAGTAACTATCAATAAAGAATTTAATTACAAGGTGGAAAACATAAAGAATAAGTTAGTTATAAGTTTTGTGAATGTATCAGAAATTCAAAAGTTAATTGACCCTATTGTACCACCAAAGCCAATAATTGATACATCCAATAAATATCGAAATAATATTTTAGGACACTTTTGCGAAATAAAAAACGATATTCCTATTTTTTTTAATAATCTGCCAAAACAAGGTACATGCTCGGTACCTATGCCTATGGAATATTTAAACTATACTGCCTTGTTAATAAATAAAGCGGAAGTGCCGGACGATAAATATAATATTTTAGAAAATGTAGTTCGCAATAACTGTATTTCAATCGATCAACTTTCAAGTATGCTTAAATATATTGACTATGAAGTAGAAAAGTTAAAATTAATAAAACAAGCGTATTTTCATTTTTCAGATAAATCAAACTCAAAAAAACTGGAAAATAGTTTTACATATGAGTCATCGAAAACTGAATTAGATAATTTTTTGAACGAAGTGAAAACAAACAAGCAAATACTTAATAGTGCATGTGAAAAACAAGCCGAAGACATAGAGATTAAATCTTTTTTGGAAAAACTAAGTGTTTTAGGTAACGATGCCGAACGTTTCCAAAATTTTAAAAAACTGTACACAAATTATTGTTATTCTTCAGCACAAGCAAAGCAGGTAATACAAGTTTTTATACATGATAGGGAAAAACTGGATGTGGCTCAATTGCTTTACTATTATTGTACAGATAAGCAAAATTTTAACACTATAAGCGACATTTTTTCATACAAACAAACAGAAAGTGATTTGCAGGATTTTATAGAAAAACAAAAATAGCAAAAGTACCTTTTTAAAAATGGAACTATTGTTTTTAGTATATTAGCAGAGGTGAAACCCATTTTAGAAATACAAAAAATAAGTAAAAAATTTAGGATTAATTCTCAACAGCAACCTTATTTGAGTATACGTGATAGTGTTGCAAATGCATTTAAAGGTAAAAGTAAAACAGAAGATTTTTGGGCATTAAAAGACGTTTCGTTTAATGTGGAGCAGGGGGATACAATAGGAATTATTGGAAAAAACGGGGCAGGAAAATCTACATTATTAAAAATATTATCTAAAATTACACCGCCTACTTCAGGTAAAATTATTGGTAGAGGACGGATAGCAAGTTTATTAGAGGTTGGAACAGGCTTTCACCCTGAATTAAGTGGTCGTGAAAATATATTTATGAACGGCTCAATTTTGGGAATGAAACGAGTTGAAATTCAAAAGAACTTTGAGGCGATTGTGGATTTTGCAGGAATAGATAAATTTATTGATACCCCTCTCAAGCATTATAGTAGTGGTATGCAATTGCGTTTGGCATTTGCCGTAGCAGCCTTTTTAGAAAACGAAATATTGATTATTGACGAGGTTTTAGCGGTGGGTGATGCGGAATTTCAGAAAAAATGTATGGGCAAGATGGAAGACGTTAGTAAAAGCGGCAGGACCATTTTGTTTGTGAGTCATCAACTGTCATCTATTGAATCACTATGTAAAAAATGTGTGGTTTTAAATAAAGGAAAAATATTTTTTGAAGGAAATACTGCTGATGCAATTAATAATTATGTTTCGTTAAATAATAATTCAAAAAGTGAAACAGAGACTAATGATTTAATTAAAGAAATTAAAATTACATCGCTAACAAGTGGATTAAAAAGTATTTTACCATTTGATAGTATTTCTATTACAGGTAAGATTATATTAAAAGAACTAATAAAAAATCCGGTAGTTGGCATTGTGATTCGAAATGTGTTTAATATTCCGGTTATTGGAATTAACAATAAAACCTATGGTGTTGAGTTTAGTAGTTTAAAGAATAATTACTTCGAAATTAAACTGGATAATGTTCCATTAATTCCAGGTTTTTATACAGTTGATTTTTATATTGGCGACGGCATTGTAGATCATTATAAGGTAGAAAATTTAATTGTATTTGAAGTAAGTGACGAACTTATTTTTCAAAATGGTAAAAATCCTGAATCAAAAGTAAATTCGTTTGTTTTACAATCTGCCGAATGGCACATCTCAGATGTTTAAAATTAGCATATGCAAGACGATAAACTACTTATTACTAAAGATTATTATGACAAAAGATTTGGAGATTTGTCTCAAAATTTAAATGAGGAGGAACAGTTAAGGTGGAATGTATTATCGAATTTTATTTCGCGGCTAAACCTTAAAAAAAACAGTAATATTGCAGATTTTGGCTGTGGAAGAGGTTGGTTGTCTAATAAGTTAACAGCATTTGGAAATGTTGTAGGTTTTGATGTTTCTGAATTGGCAGTTGAAAATGCTAAAAAATCGTTTCGAGGCACAAATTTTATTTGTTTAGATGCTTCTCAGCCAATACCAAAAAATTATTTTGAATCATTTGATTTAATAGTTTCTTCAGAAGTTATAGAACATATTGAAGAGCAAGGAAATTATTTAAAAAACATTCAGTTGCTTTTAAAAAAAGACGGATTATTTATAATAACTACTCCTAATAGCGCATGGAAAAATGCGTTTTATAATAATGGTCGCGAAACATGGAAACAACCCATTGAAAATTGGCGAACTGCAGAGGAATTAAATCAGTTATGTTTATCAGTTCATCTTAATAAAATATCCGTAACTAGTTTTAATTCTGAGTGGATTTTCGCATTTAAACCTGCAATTAAGATTAAATGGGTGTCGAACACTTTGATTAGAAAACTATTAAAAGCGACTAAGTTTTATGATTTTTTTATTAAACGATTAAATAAAAAAATGTACGGAATTAATTTATTATTTTTTGGTAAAAAAAGTTGATACCCACACTTGATATAGTTTATTGTTTTAGAAACAAAGATGCTAAACGCGTAAAAAACTCGTTAGATACTTTAGCTTTACAAACAACTAAAAATTTTAGTGTAATTTTTATTGATTATGGTAGCGATGAAAACATTGCCGAACAAACAAAATTGCTTTGTTTAAACTATAATTTTTGTAAATATATTTACGTTGATACCCAAGGTAAAATTTGGAATAGAGCCGATGCCCTTAACCATGGTTTTTATTTTTCGGAGGCTGAATACGTTTTTACGTCGGATATAGACATGCTGTTTTACCCAAACTTTTTTGAAGAAGTTTTAAAATCATTAAATGAAAATGAAGTAAAATTTTATGCAGTTGGTTATTTAAATGAAAAGCAAACAAACAACATTAATATTAAAGCTATTACAACTTTAAAGTATAAAAAAAGCAAAAATTACGCTTTAGGGATGATGTTAGTTAGTAAAAACATAATTAAAAAAATAAATGGTTACAATTCGTTTTACGCCATTTGGGGGCAAGAGGATAATGACATAAAGTATAGAATAGAAACAAATGGGTTTACTACAAAATTTGAAGACAAAAAAATTTACTTACTTCATCAATACCATTTACCAGCTACATTAACTGATTTGCCAAATGGTTGGCGACAGTATTTAACCGATTATTTTGAAAATTATAAATTATCAAAAACCAATTTTTTAGGATTAAATGAAATTAATAGTGTTACAGCACGCCCTGCAAAAAAATTGTATTTCGATAAAAATTTAATTTATACTTTATTGCCTTACCGTAATTTGTTTTTTAAACATCAAGTAATTAATGCTGTAAACAATAGCACTGTAGGCAATTACGTTGCCTATCAATTTGATTTAAATATACATAAATTACAGCATTCGGGTCTACAAAAGGTAAGTAATTTTTTAAATTTAGTTTTTACTAAAATTAAATTACCTCTTCAAATAAAATCAATACATTTAAACCAATACGTTACAAAAAACGAAATAAGAGACGAAATTTATTTTATTTTAAAATCGTTTGAAAATTGTATACAAGATTATTATTTACAAATAACAACTACCACTATAAAATTAATTATAGTTAAAAAATGAAGTTAGATGCAGATGCCATAATTGTAACTTCAGATGAGCCTCATAGTAAAATGTGGCATACGCAACTTATTTATACCGAATTTTTAGCAAAAGATAATGCTGTTTTTTTTGTTAATCCGCCCAAAAAATGGACAATTAAAAATCTTTTTAATGATGGTTTAAACAAAAAAGTAGAAAATAGAAACTTAACATTATTAAATTATAATAATAAACTTCCAACACTTTTTAAGTGGTTTAACAAACTAAACGAAAACTATAATGAAAAAAAAATATCCAAAGAATTAAAAAAAATAAATGCTAAGAAAATAATTATTTGGCATTTTGATTCGTTTAGAGGAGCGTTTAAAAATAATTTTTTTAATACAGTTTTAAGTATTAAACGACTTTATCATATAATCGACCCGTTTTATAACAACCCAATAAATAGTTATTTATGCAATGTTGCAGATGTTATTGTTATAACTAGTCCTCGAATAAATAATTTTTACACCGCATACTTAAGTAAAGTAATTAACATACCTCAGTGTTTGGATATTGAGTTGCAGTACAAATTTGTTAACGCTGAGAATAGTGTTAAACTAAAAACAAATTCAAATTATTTTGTGTTGTTGGGTACAATTTCTGATGATATAGATTTTGATTGGCTTTTAGAACTATTAAAAATAACTAATTTCAAATTAGTAATTATCGGTAAAAAGATAAACATTATAAATAATGCAATAAAAGCCGAACTTGTTTTTAGCCAAACAAATGTTGAATATTTAGGTGTTTTAAGTCCACAACAATTTTACCCAGTATTAAAAAATGCAAAGGCAGGGTTAATTATTTATAATGAAGAGCGACGGGCAAAAATCTGTTCGCCACTAAAAGCTTTAAATTATTTAATTAGTGGTTTACCAGTAATTACAAATATTGATTGTGAGATTGAGGAGTTAGATAATAATGGTATTCATTATTGTAATGGTATAACAGAACTAAAAATGATAATTATTGCCGCTTTAGAAAATAAATTAGTATTTAAAGAATGGATTGTAAATAAATACATTGATCAAAATTCATTAACGCTATCAGTACAAAAAATAATTAATACGTTATACTATGCTATTTAATTCGTTTGAATATCTTATTTTTTTTACGCTTACTTTGGTTGTATTTTATTGTATAAAAGTTCAGGGCATTAGAATTGTTTTTCTTTTAATAGCTAGTGCTTTTTTTTATATGTTTTTTATACCAAAGTTTATTTTAATATTATTGACTGTTATAATAATTGATTACTTTTCAGGAATAGCAATTTCAAATTCTCAAAAAAAAATTCTCAAAAAAATATTTTTAGGTATTAGTATAAGTTCAAACTTATTAATTTTATTTTTTTTTAAATATTTTAATTTTTTTATTGAAAATATAGAAATTCTTAGTGGCAATTCTTATTATAAACTAAATGTTATCCTGCCAATAGGGCTTTCTTTTCACACGTTTCAATCTTTAAGTTATGTTATTGAAGTCTATAGAGGAAACCATCCTCCCGAGAAACGATTTGATGTATTTGCCCTTTATGTATTATTTTTTCCGCAGTTAGTAGCTGGCCCTATTGAAAGACCACAAAATATAATTCATCAAATAAGAACATATAGTACATTTAATTATATAAATTTTATAAATGGCTTAAAATATATTTCGTTGGGCTTAATAAAAAAATGTGTTTTGGCTGATAGAATAGGTATTTATGTAGACGATATTTATGCTAATATAAATATCAGTAATTCGTATCAAATTTTATTAGTGATACTATTATTTTCACTTCAAATATATTTTGATTTTTCAGGCTATTCAGATATTGCCATTGGTTCTGCAAAATGTTTAGGAATAAATTTAATGCAAAACTTTAATTTACCGTATATGGCAAAATCTTTAAAAGAATTTTGGACTCGATGGCATATCTCGCTTTCTAGGTGGTTTAAAGATTATGTTTTTATTCCGTTGGGTGGAAATAGAGAGAGTAAATTTAAACACTTTATAAACATTATGGCTGTTTTTTTATTAAGTGGTTTGTGGCATGGCGCAAGTTGGAATTTTGTAATTTGGGGAGCTCTTCACGGGCTTTTACTGTATATATCCTCTTATTTTAAATTTAGTTTTAATAAAAAATATTCTCATCTGTTTTTTTTAGATGTTGCTTTTAATTTTATAATAGTGTCCGTACTTTGGGTCTTTTTTAGGTCTCCAAATTTTAACACTACATTTGCTTTATTTAATGGCATTTTAAATTTCAAGCATACGGGTATCACTTTATTTACAAATCCAAATTTCCAGCTTTATAGTTTGTTATTGATTATTTTAGGAATGCTATTTATTCAATGTTTAAAAAAATGGTATTACAATCCAAATTCAAAATTTAATATTTCATTACTTATCGTAAATTTTATTTTTATTTTAACATTAGGTATATTTAGTAACCAATCATTTATTTATTTTCAATTTTAATGAAAAAGGGTCATTTAATAATACTATTAGGAATTATTGTGTTTCATATACTTATGTTGTTTATAGGTAATACTCTAAAAATGGGATTGATGCGTTTCGATAGTGAAATTTATAAAAAATTTGATTTAATGTTTAAGGACAAATCAAAATTTGATATTGTTTTTATAGGATCTTCTCGCACTTATTATGGTATTAATCCAAGTATTATTGAAAAACTATCTGGCAAAAACGCTATTAATATTGGTTTGGAGGGAGCTAAACTAAATGAAATGGAAATAGCGCTTAAAGGATATTTATATTCGCACCCAAAACCAGGTAAAATTATATTAATGATAGATCCACATTCTTTTAGTTTTAACGAAAATCAAATTTATAATAAAATATATTTATCTAATTATCTTAACAACGACTCTATTTACAGTGCATTAAAAAACAGCATTAACTACAAGCCAATTGTTTGGAAATATATACCCTATTTTATATTAACAGAATTTGACGATTATACTCGGTTAAAAAGTATTAAGGGAATTATTAATGGTAAAAACAAGAATAGTTTACTAAATTATAATGGCTTTTGCGAATTAAAAAACAAATTTACTGCTACAGACGATAATTTTAATACGTTAAAAATGAATATAGATAATGGCGTAAAACATTTATTTAATATTATTTCTATTTGTAATAGAGATAATATTGATATTCAAATAGTACAGGGTCCATTTTTAAAATTGTTTTACGAAAAAAACAAAATGGACATTTTTTATAAAAACATTAATGAGTTAATTTACAATAGATTTCCAAACACAAAAATACAAACAACAGCTTTAAATTATACAAATTTAAATTACTTTAAAGATGAAACTCATGTAAACAATGTTGGCGCTATCCATTATTCAACAGATATATTTACAACATTTATAAAAGATAAATAATTATTTTTAATCGTGAAAAGTATTAAACCCAAAGGACTTATATTTATTTCCGACGTTGAAAAGGCACTTGAGCATGAGTGGTTTGTCGATTTTGTAAACAAAAGCGAGTTTGAACTAACATTTATTTTGTTTAACTCAAAGAACTCGGAATTATTTAATTACATTGTTAAAAATGGTTTTGTTTGTAAAAACTTTGCTTTAAAAACTAAGTATTTTATTCCCTACTACATTATTTTATTTGCTATTAAATTATTATTTAGGAGGGTAAATTTTGTTCATTGTCATTTGTTCGAAGCATCATTAATTGGGTTAATATCTGCAAAAATAGCAGGCATAAAAAAAAGAATATATACGAGACATCATTCGGATTTTCATCACACGTATTTTCCTAAGGCCGTTAAATACGATTTATTAATTAATAAATTAGCTACTCATATAATTGCAGTAAGTAATACTATTAAAAAGATTCTTATACATATGGAAAATGTGCAAACCGATAAAATTACCGTCATACCGCATGGTATTCCATTCAGCACATTTAACAAATCAATTACTAAGCAAGAAGTGGACGAGATAAAAAAAAAGTATATTATAAATGACTACTCTCCTGTAATTGGGGTTATTTCAAGATTTACGGAATGGAAGGGAGTACACTATATAATACCCGCTTTTAAAGAATTACTTTTAAGTTATCCAAATGCAAAATTAATATTAGCAAATGCGGAGGGCGATTATGAAATTGAAATAAGAAAACTGCTCTCTGACATACCACAATCTGCGTATCAATTAATTTTATTTGAACCTAACATAATTCCTCTATATAAATCGTTCGATGTGTTTGTACATACGCCAATTGATGCTAATTGCGAAGCATTTGGGCAAATATATATTGAAGCATTGTGCTTTGAAATACCAATGATTTGTACTTTATCTGGCATTGCAAATGATCTTATTATCAACGAAAGGAATGCTTTAGTAGTAGACTATAAAAATACTAAGGAAATTTATTTAGCTTTGAAAAAGTTATTAACCAACAAAGATTTATGCAATAAATTGGTTCATCAAGGTAAAATAGATGTAAAGGAATACAATTTTGAAATGAAATTTAAAAGAACCAAAAGTATTTATTTAAGTTAATGCATCCCTTAGTTTCTATATTACTTCCATGTTACAATGCGGAATCATATTTAAAATATTCGCTTGAAAGTATTATTAACCAAGACTACAAGAACATAGAAATAATTTGCATTAATGATGGTTCAACAGACAATACTTCATCTATTTTAGAATATTATAAAAGATTAGATAATAGAATAATTATAATAAATAACGCGAGAAACTTAGGATTAATTGCCTCATTAAATAAATCTTTAGAATATATTAATGGCGAGTATTTTGCCAGAATGGACGCCGACGATTATTCTACTGCTGATAGAATTTCAAAACAAGTTAATTTTATAACAAAAAACAATGAGTTTGAGTTAGTATCAACTGGGTATAATTATTTTAGAAAAAATGGTATAAAGCTAGAATATAAGGCACCAATTGCAAAAAATTGTAATGCACTTAAATTTTTATCTCTCTTTTCTCCACCTCTAAATCACGCATCTATATTAGGAAAAACGCAATTAATAAAGTCGGAAAAATATTATTACGATGAAGATTATCCTTACGCCGAAGATTTTGAGATATTTTCGAGACTAGTTTGGGAGGGCTGTAAAATTACATCAATACCTGACTCTTTGTATTGGATAAGGTTAAACCCTTCAAGTGTGTCGGTGGTTTTTAATGATGTTCAAATAAAAACAAATTTGAAAATAGTTAAACGCAATATAAGTAACTATTTAAAAGTAAAAAACGATTTAAACGATCATACAGTTATGATACTATGTAATAAAATTGACACAATTATTACATACAAAGAAATTGTTGAAGGACTGAAATTATTGGACCTGCTTTATGCAAAATCAAAAAGTATAATACTTTTTTCGGATACAGGGGAAGAAGAGGTAAAGAAATACCTCTCAGTTCATAAATTAAATATCATATTACAAGCCAATAAGATTAGATTTAAGAAATTAAAATATAAGAACATTCCTTTTGCAGTGTTAACATTTAGTTTACTTAAATTAAACCAATACATAACTTTAATAAAAAAAGCACAAAAAAAACTAATACATAAAATATATTTAGTTTAGAAAAGCTCTATACTAAAATATTATGATATTTTTGTGAAATAACTTGTATTTAAATCTGAATTTTAAAAAAGGTAAATGAATGTGCGCATTAATAATTTTTTGATAAGTGAACTGGTTTAAAATCATAATTTTTTTGGTTCTTTTTTTTGTTACAGGGTATTTATTAGTAATGCCTGATGATATAAAAAATTCTAATGATGCTTTCATTAAAAAAAATGAGTTGTTTTTCCCCGAATTTAAAAGATTGAATTGCATAAATAACACAGTAATTTATACTGATAGTATTTATTCAACCCTAAAAATAGAAGGTCTAGATACAGCGGTTTATGCTGGAATATTAAGTGAGGTTTTAAAAAAAAGATTTTATCATGGAATAGCAAATTATTCGCTGTCAGAAAATTGGATAGCTTATTTGATGGCCAAATTAAGTTGGTCACACTTTTCAGTTATTGTTGATGCTAATGACATACTCAAACATTCTGAAGGTTTATGTAGTCAGCAAAACATTGTATTTATAGCAGCTTTAAATAAGAAAGGAATAGTAAATAGAACTGTAGGACTTGGAAATAAGGAGGGGCCGGGGCATTTTTTGATAGAAATTAACTACAACAGTTGTTGGCATTTGTATGATATTGATCTTGAGCCTAATTGGTCAAAAATTGATTCTAAACACGAAAGCATGAGCTATTTACTTTCCAATAAAGAAGAACTTTATAAAATTTATTCCGACAGAATAAATAGGAAACTATTGGATAAGATAATTGTAAAGGTTTCTTATGGTCTGCCAAATAAACTTCCCGCTAAGAAAATGTTGTTATTTCACAAAATAACTAAAATTTTTACATATGTATTACCCTTCATTTTTTTGTTACTGTTCGTTTTTTCTATTAAAAATGTAATTAAAAAATAAAATAAATGTGCGGTATTGCAGGCTTTATTGATTTTAATTCTGTTTCTTCAAAAGAGGTTTTGGAAAAAATGACGAATACTCTTATACACAGAGGGCCAGATGCAGGCGTTACGCAAATTTTATATGATGTCAATACTCAAATTGGTTTGGGTCATCGACGCCTTTCAATTATTGAATTAAGTAGTTTAGGTGCGCAACCCATGAAGCATAAACATTTGTGGATTACGTATAATGGAGAAATATATAACTACATCGAAATAAAAAAAGAATTACAAAACTTAGGTTATCAATTTATTAGCAATTCGGATACCGAAGTTATTATTCAGGCATTTGAACAATGGGGAATAGAATGCCTCCACAAATTTATTGGCATGTTTGCTTTTGTTATTTACGATACACTTAATAGAGAAATATTTTGTGTGAGGGATAGGGTGGGGATAAAACCATTTTATTATTACTGGCACAACAACCTTTTTTTATTTGCATCAGAACTAAAAGCATTTCATGAGCACCCACATTTTATAAAAGAACTTAATTTTGATGCTGTAGCTTCTTTTATTCAATTTGGCAATGTGCCAACACCACATTGCATTTTTAATAATTGTCATAAGTTAAAACCAGGTCATTATCTCAGGTTTAGTCTTGAAACAAGAAAAGTTGAACAGATAACGTATTGGAATGTTTACGACCATTATAATAAACCCAAACTTAATATCTCCTTTGAAGAAGCCAAAACCGAAACAGAAAAAATTTTAACTTCTGCCTTTAATTATCGTATGGTGGCAGATGTACCCGTAGGCGTGTTTTTAAGTGGGGGATACGATAGCACATGTGTTACGGCCTTGCTTCAAAAAAATAACACAAAAAAAATAAAAACATTTACAATTGCTGTGCCAGATATTGGCTTAAACGAAGCGCCCTATGCACAAGAAGTTGCTAAGTATATAGGAACAGAACATTATGAATTTGATTGTACGCAAAAAGAAGCTATCGAATTGATTGACAAGTTGCCGTATTATTACGATGAACCATTTGCAGATAGCAGTGCAATACCAACCACATTAGTAAGCTTGATGGCAAGAAAACAAGTAACTGTTGCTTTAAGCGCAGATGGGGGCGATGAAATTTTTGCCGGTTATAATAGGTATGACTATTTAATGAAACATGGAAAATTATTGCAGCAATTACCGACTTTTATAAGAAAAGGAACTTTAAAAATGATGACGGCGATACCCTCTGAAAAAATTCCGGGATTAAGAAATAAGTATAATTTTCATAATAGATATCTAAAACTAAAGTCTTTATTAAGTAATCCATCTGCTCAAAATATGATGTTTAGTTTAAGTAAGCAAATGACTGATAGGGAACTAACTGACTTATTTCGTACTAATATAATTACAATTAATTCCGCTTATTTAAGTGATGAATTAAAACAAGAGTTTTATTCACCTTTAGCATTTATGCAGGCTATAGACTATCAAACGTACCTTTTAGACGATATTTTACAAAAAGTCGATAGAGCATCAATGACTGCCAGCTTGGAAGGAAGGGAACCGTTTTTAGATCATCGTATAATAGAATTTGTAGCACAACTGCCAGATAGCTATAAGTATCATAAAGGAATAAAGAAATATCTACTTAAGGAAATTGTTCATAAATATGTTCCAAAAAACATTATGAATAGACCAAAAATGGGTTTTGCGATACCAATTGAAAAGTGGTTAATGAAGGATTTAAAGGAAAAGGTTTTGGAGTGCTTAAGCCCTAATAAACTCGAAAAGCAAGGAATTTTTGATTTGAAGGAGGTTGAAAAAATAAAACTAAGTTTTTTTGAAGGTAAAACGGAATTAGCCACAAAAATATGGCATCTGTATATGTTTCAATTGTGGTATCAAAAATGGATGAGTTAATTATTTTTATATATTTAATAAAACTAATATCCCTTTTTTTATGAATGAACATAAAATATGTTTTTTATGCAATAGCCAAAACATAAAACCTTTAAGGGGATATTACGAAAAGCATTCTTTAATAAAATGCGATAACTGTAAATTCGTTTTTATGGAGAAAATACCTTCTTCACAACAACTTAAAGATTATTATACCAGCTATAGCTATGCTATTGAAGAAGTATTGCCGGCTTCAACAATTAAAAGTTATAATATTTTATTAGATGAGTTTGAAAAATATAAGAAAACAAATAAAATATTAGACGTTGGTTGTGGAAGAGGTTGGTTTTTGTTGGAGGCTAAAAAAAGAGGTTGGAGAGTTTATGGTACAGAATATTCACAAACAGCCGTTAAACGTTGTCGGGAAAACGGAATAGAAATGAAAGAAGGAGAACTTGATTTAGCTTTGTTTGATGAAAAGGATTTTGATATTATTACTTCTTTTGAAGTTATAGAACATATAAATAATCCACACAAAGAGTTAAAATTAATTTATGACCTTTTAAGAATTGGAGGTTTGTTTTATTGCACTACTCCAAATTTTAATTCTTTAATGCGTTACTATTTAAAAGATAAATATAATATTATTGAGTATCCGGAACACCTATCTTACTATACAAAATCAACTCTTAACAAAGTTGTAAATGAAAATGGGTTAAAACCAATAAAATTTTTGTCAACTGGAATAAGCATAAGTAGGATACAAGCTTCTAAAAAAATACCAAGCAAAGCAGATAGTTCAAACCAATCTTCTGATGAAATATTACGAACAAAAATAAATGAAAAGTGGTATTTAAAGTTTGCTAAAAAATTGATAAACTCATTTTTTACTATTACTAATTTAGGATTAACATTAAAAGGGTATTATATAAAAAAATAAAATGTTACTTGTCCTTAAGTAATTCTTTTTGATATTTAATTTTTTCTTTTGCAAGAACTCTCTCATCTCGCATCGAATTTATGATGACTAAACTTGCCATAAAAAATGGTATACAGGGTATTTTTAATCGGACTAATGTGCCAAAATTTGCTATAGATACCCCAACGGATACTGCAAAAAATATTGAAAAAATAAAAGAAAAAAGAACCAATGGATTTGCACGAATTAATCTAAAGAAGTCTAAAAAATTTAATTTTATTATTAGAAACACACAAAAGAATAAAATAAAAGTGTTTTCGATTGCCGACAAAAACATTACTATGTTTTTTACATCCAGAACGGTTGGTCTAAATAAAGTTGCAAATATTGCTTTGTGAGATACTGATAATATCCCTAAAACCGTAGGTTCATAATCCCCAATATCGAAGGAATTCCCACCATAATAGCTTTGTTTTAAGTCCCTCTGCGAAACTGCGGCCTTATCAATAATTTTGTCAGCAGAATAATCGCCCAAGCTACCTCCAATGTATTGCATTACAACCAATATAATTATACCCCCAATTGCTATAATGGCAGGAGCCAACATAACTCTAAAAAACGCATTTTTTATTTTGGTTACTCTTAATGCAACTACCCAAATTATTGAACCGGGAAATAAAGCAAATAATATATATGGTTTAATTGAAAGTAATAATGTTGAACCTAAAATTATTGAACCAAAAAAGGAAAGATTTTTCTTTTTTTTGATAAAAAACCAATAAAACCCGTGAACATATAAACAAGCTGCGGAAAAAGTTATGCTATCTTTCATTAAACCACTTCCCCAAAAAATAACTGAAGGCATATATAAAATAGGAATTCTTAATTGTTTATGCAGGTGTGGAAACTCATTAACAAACACTAAATATAATCGCCAAACCCCAATATAGCATATTGAGGCAACTATAATAGCGGAAGCCATATAGCTTTTCCCGGTTATAAAAACAACTGGTGTAAAACATTTTGAAACAAAAAAGGCATATGTGTCACCAACCCAGTAAGTAAATTCAACATCTGACCCCATTAAATACCTTTCGTAAATATTTGGGTTTCCGAAAAAGACATAAATAAAATTATCAAAATCGTTAACCATTAATTCTGAAAGCGCACTTGCAGTTTGAAAGTAATTAACCGTATCCCCTCCGCCATAATAAAAGTAATATACAAGACCTAAACTTATTGCTCCAATCATTTTTACAATAAGACCAGGAATAAAATTGGAATATATTTTACTTTTCTTTTGGTGTTTTAACTTATATTTATGCGCAAAAAATAGTATTATAAGAAAATAAAAAGGAGGTATTAGTATATCGTATATATCCATTAGGCTTTATAAAATTAAACATAATTAGCTTTTGAGCAAAAAAACACTTTATATTACATTTGATGGTTTAACCGACCCCTTGGGTCAATCGCAAATTTTACCTTATTTACTGGGTATTTGTGATAATAGTTACGAGATTACAATTCTTTCGTGTGAAAAAAAAGAAAGACTAAAGAAAGACAAAAATACAATTATAGAGTTGATTAAAAATACTAGTATCAAATGGCAGTATATTATTTATGATGAGGAAGGGAGTGCGATATCACGCTTTTTTTATCTAAAAAAATTAAATAACATAGCTAATAAATTGCATAGTATTCAAAAATTCGAAATTATTCATTGTCGAAGCTATTTATCTGCATTAATAGGGTTAAAATTTAAAGTAAAACATAAAGTCCCGTTTATTTTTGATATGCGTGGCTTTTGGGCAGATGAACGAATAGATGGAAATATTTGGCAAAAAAATAAACTTCAACATCGCCTATTCTATAATTATTTTAAAAAGAAAGAAAAACAGTTTTTAAGAAGCGCCGACGCTATTGTGTCCTTAACCAACAATGGAGTTGCTGAGTTAACAAAAACATATCCACAAGTGGATTTTACGCAAAAAACAACCGTTATCCCCTGTTGTTGCAACGTCCAACTATTTAATAAATCCTCAATTCCCTCGTCCTTTAGTTTACCATATATTTCTCCAAACGACCACTTAGTTATTTACACAGGCTCTATTGGAACTTGGTATTTTACAAAAGAAGTGATTGATTGCATTTTAATTTGGAAAAACTACATCCCTAATCTAAAATTACTTGTCGTAACAAGAGATATTGAGGAGTTAAAAAAAGTACTTGATAACTATCCAAAAAGCGTACTGGAAATAATCATCAGCCTAAGCTCATCTTATCAAGATATTCCAAAATATTTAAGTTTAGCAAAAGCCGCAATTTTTTTTATTAAACCTGCTTATTCAAAGGTAGCATCATCTCCCACAAAAATGGCCGAGTGTTGGGCCATGAACTTACCAATTATAACAAATTCGGGTATTGGCGACAATGACATTTATTTTAAAAATAATTTAGGGGGCATTTTGATAAACAATTTTACTACGGAAGATTATGAAGGGGCTTGCATAAATTACATAGAAGCGTTGAAGCAAAAAAACGACTATCGAAAAATAGCTCTAAAATATTTTGACACGAAAGATGCAATTACTAAATACACCATGATATATAACAATTTATCTAAGTAAATAAAATTCAAATCTTAGATTTTAGTTTACGGTACATTTTATATATAAATTCTAAAAATTTCTGATTATTCTCATAGTTATTATAATTCTTCGGAGGCAGTTGCATAATTCTATTAAACTCTTCTAAGCTTATGTTTAACTTTTTACAGATATAATCTATTTCCTGTTCAATTTTTAAATCGTCATAAGGCTTTTTTTGTAGTATTTCAAAAGCTGCCTCTCGTGTAATAAGATTATTGCAAACCTTTATTGACAAAATAATTTTTCTGTAATCAATATTAAATTTTATTGGAAGTACATATGATTGAACAAAAGCAGTATACAAGGATTCATGATGTTTTTGAACATATTCCCTCCAACCCATGCTTTTCAAAACATTAAATCCTATCTCCTTACTATAGGGGACATAATTAAGTAAATAAACAATCCTTATTTTTTTTATTAGCTTATAATAAAATTCTAAACGATAATCAAAAAATGGAAATTTTTTAAGCTTAACATTACCAAATTGTCTCTGGATAGAGGTAAGGTACCTTTTATCTTTAGGGTCGTAATGCCAGTTTTTTGGTAGAATTCCTTCAGTAGCGTAATTCCCCCCCATAAAAACATACTTCACCCCATATTTCGAAGCAACCCGGTGTAAACTACCTAAAATTGCTATATCTGTGGGCGTTTCTAATTCAGGAACCGAAGCTTTAAAGAACGATAATTGCAAATCTCTAAACTCTTCCCAATCCAACACATAACTTTCGTAGTCAAAACCCAAGTTATCTGCAACTGCTTTAATGTTCTCAACCGCTAGGTTAGAGTTCCAACCATTGTCCATATGAACCAATAGTGAACGCAAGCCTAATTTTTTACAAACATAGGCAAGATAACACCCATCAGCACCCCCGCTAACACCTATCACACAATCATATTTCTTCCCATGACCTGATTTTTTTACGTTACTTACCAAGTCAAAAAGTCGCTTGTCTTCGGGTTCAATATGGGATTTTGACCTTTGAATTAAATATTCTGTACAATGATTGCAATACCCTTGGTTATCAAATTGAATCTCTTTATCGGTAGTGTCCATAAGGCAACGCTTACACTGCCTGTAATTTGATAAAACATTTGAGTTATTGAGTACAACCATAAAATTTAAATATAAAAATTATATTTTATTAAGTCATATTTTGTTACTTTTAATAACTAAAAATTAATACATGCAAACAATAATTGTTACAGGAGGCGCAGGTTATATAGGTTCACATACCATTATAGAGCTTTTACAAAACACAAATTACAATGTCGTTTCCATTGATAATTTCTCCAATTCCAATTCAAAATCGTACGATAGGATAAAGCAAATTGCAAATAAAAATTTTGAAACTATAAATATTGATTTATGTGATTACAATTTGCTTAAACAGCAACTTTCCAAACATAAAAATATTATAGGTATTATCCATTTTGCTGCCTTCAAGGCTGTTGGTGAGAGTATGGTAAAGCCGTTGATGTATTACAACAACAACATTACTTCGCTTAACAACTTATTACAATACTGTTCAGAAAACAAAATAAATAACTTTATTTTTTCTTCATCTTGTTCAGTATACGGCAATGCAAAAGAGTTACCTGTTACTGAGCAAACGCCTTTAGCAAAAGCAGAGAGTGCATACGGACACACTAAACAGGTGGGAGAAGATATTATTAATTTTTTCTGTAAAGCCAATCCACAATTTAAAACTGTTTTATTGCGGTACTTTAATCCGGTTGGAGCCCATGTGTCGGGTAATATTGGGGAATTTCCGATTAATCCGCCTAGCAATCTTGTGCCAATTATTACACAAACTGCCGTTGGGAAAAACTCATTAACTGTTTTTGGAAGTGACTACGATACACGTGATGGTTCTTGTATTCGCGATTATATCCATGTTACTGATATTGCAGACGCCCATGTTAAAGCAATAAATTATTTAGTTGAAAATAAAAACAAAACAGCTTGCTCTTTATTCAACTTGGGTACAGGAAATGGGGTAACAGTTTTAGAAGCCATTCAATCTTTCGAAAAAGTATCAGGCTTAAAATTAAATTACAAAATGGGGGCGAGACGTGATGGAGATGTAATTGCAGTTTATGCGAATAATACCTTGGCGAAAAAAGAACTCGGCTGGAATCCTAAATATTCAATTGACGATATGATGCTTAGCGCTTGGAAGTGGCAACAAAATTTAGAAAAGGAAAACGAATAATTATTTCGTTTTTCTTGCGAAAATTATTTGTACAATTAAACTTCCAATTCCTGCCACTACAAACAATGTCCCCACTAAATAATTAGCAATTGTAAATTCTAAGATACCTGCAAGTATAAGAATAGTTCCGGATAAATAGCCCAACCACTTGTTTTTCATGCGTCTCAAAGGTAATATTTTAATCTTTTCATATTTAATAGTTAAAGCTAAAATTATTACCTTTAGTGTTTTAAATAAAATTTATGCCAATTATCTCTTCTAAAGCCAATTCAATGCCGGCTTCTCCAATTCGTAAACTGGTTCCATTTGCTGAAGCGGCCAAAAAACGTGGAATAAAAATCTTCCATTTAAACATTGGTCAACCCGATATTGAAACTCCTTCTAGTTTTTTAAATGCCGTAAAGACAGCCGACATTAAAGTTTTAGAATACAGCCATAGCGCCGGAAACGAAAGTTATAGAAAAAAACTTTGCAACTATTATAAAGAGTACAATATCAATTTAGATTACAACGATATCATCATTACTTGTGGAGGTAGTGAGGCCATTGAAATTGCCATGATGACTTGTTTTAATGCGGGGGATGAAATCATAATTCCAGAGCCGTTTTATGCGAATTACAACGGCTTCAGTAAAGCAGCCGATGTAATTGTAAAACCAATTCGGTCAAATATTGAAACAGGATTTGCCTTGCCACCAATTGCTGATTTTGAAAAAGTAATTACTTCAAAAACTAAAGGGATAATGATTTGCAATCCTGGTAATCCTACAGGATACTTGTATACAAAAGAGGAATTGTTGGCGTTGAAAGAACTTGTTGAAAAGTACGATTTGTTTCTATTAAGCGATGAGGTGTATCGTGAGTTCTGTTATGACGGGAAAGAGTACGTAAGCGTGATGCACTTAGATGGTATTGAAGAGAACGTAATTTTATTAGACTCTATAAGTAAACGTTACAGCGCCTGCGGCGCACGTATTGGCGCTATGATAAGCAAAAATAAAAGTGTAATGACTGCTGCTTTAAAATTTGCACAAGCACGATTAAGTCCGCCAAGTTATGGACAAATAGGCGCAGAGGCTGCTCTAGATACACCAAAAAGTTATTTTGAAGGCGTTAAAACGGAGTATATCGCTCGGAGAGATTATGTAATTGAAGCATTAAATAAAATGGATGGCGTTTTTTGTCCTAAGCCAAGCGGTGCTTTTTATTGTATAGCAAAATTACCAATTGATAATGCAGATAAATTTTGTCAATGGTTGTTGGAAGAATTTAATTACAATCAGCAAACCGTTATGCTTGCTCCCGCCACTGGATTTTATTCTTCTCAGGATGCTGGACTTAATGAAGTTCGCATCGCTTACGTTTTAAATTTAACAGATTTAAAAAATGCAATGCAATGTTTACAAGAAGCGTTAAATAAATATCCGGGAAAAGTAAAATAATTGATATGTTTAAATCAGGTTTTTATTTAATAGTAATAAGCGTTGGTATCCTAATTTCATCTTGCGGGGGGCCTGATGATGCAGCCTTTAATGAAAATAAAAAAAAGGACTCTGTTCAAAGTTCTGTTGATTCAATAAAAAATATTCCAAAGGACATTACTCAGTTTAGCGACAAGCAGGGCGTGGTAGGGATTTTTAATGTACCTGAAATGCTTACCATTTCAAAAATAGATTCTGCCCCAATGAAAGACATTTCATTTAAAATGGCAAAAAGCTATTCGGTGTTGCAAGAACAATTAAATACCTTGGAAGTTAAGATTGATGGTTCCTATGGCTGTATTTATTATAATAACAATCCAAATAATTTTATTTTTGAATGTATAGTTCCTATAAACAAGATGCCCAAAAAGGAACCAAGGAATTGCAAAATTGTAGTTTTGGAGGCTGACAAAATGTTGATTTATAATTTTTATGGGCCATATCAAAATTTATTTGCGTCTTATGATATTATAAGAAAATATTTGGCAAAAAACAAATTAAAACAAGTTGGCCCCATGAGGGAGTTTTATATTACTGACCCAACATTAGAAAAAGACCCTCTGAAGTGGCTCACAAGAATAATGGTTCCTGTAACAGAAGTAAAATAATGAACAAACACTGTTTAATATAATTTTGTGTTATTAGATTAATCAGGTTTTTATTTTGTAATTTAGTAATAGAGGATGCGCATTACTAATTTATATATTAAAACAGTTGTATTTTTTGTTATTCTTACAGCGTCTGTTTATGCTCAGCGCATTCAAAATTTTAACGTATTTGCCGCAGGCTCAGTTGTTGGGGTTAAATTCACAATTAGCCCAGGAACATCTTGTAGTGGTTATAAAATATGGCACAGCCTAGATTCTACTTATTTTGGATTTAATCCAATTTATGACTACCCTGGCATCTGTGGTGCTTCGGGTACTTCAGAGGATGTTAGTTACACGCATGGGAGCCCTGCGGTAAATCAAGTTAATTATTACAAGGTAGAATTGGTTCCTGTCGAAACATCAGCAATAAGAAGGGTTTTTGTACCGATCGATCAAACAAAAGTTAAACTATTTATATACCCAAATCCAATCGGCGAAATCTCTGATATTTTAAGTTTAAAAATAAGTAATATAGGAAGTGCAAAATTGGTTGGGTTTTTATATAATCAATTCGGACATAAATTAAGAGAATTAGATTTAATGACTCAATTTGATTTAGCGTCCATTAACGTTTATGATTTGAACGATGGGTTATATGAAGTTTGGTTGACGGATGGAAACCAAGCATATTCTTCAAAATTTATTGTAAGGCGATAAATGTTAGTAAGAGCCGATACCTATTTATGGGCTATACGCATGTATAAGAGCAGAACGTTAGCAAACGATGCCATCAAAGGCGGAAAAGTGAAGCTGGATGGCAGTAATTTTAAGCCTTCTCATGAGGTAAAAGTTGCAGAGCGTTATACGCTTACAATAGGCACCCTAAAAAAGATTATTGAAGTAAAAGAATTAACGGATAAACGAGGAAGTTTTGAAATTGCTAAAAATTATTATATTGATCATACCCCGCCGGTTGATAAAAGTACAAAATTAGAATCCTTATTTTTTCAAGTAAATATAAAGCGCGATAAAGGTTCCGGACGACCAACAAAAAAAGATAGAAGAGATTTGGATAGTTTTAGCAGGTAATTAAAACCGTTCAAACAATTTTAAAAATTCATCCTTTTTCCTAAACGAAACATCAATTAATTTGTCATTACTCATTAAAACCTGATTATCGTTTTTTAGGAATTTTTTTACAAAATTTACATTAATGATGTTGGATTTGTGACATCTAAAAAAAAGCGGAACAGCTAATAATTCTTCAAATTCACCTAAATTTTTTGATGAAACAATGCGTTCGTTTTTTGAAGTATAAATGTTTGTATATTTTAAATCAGCCTCACAATAAACAATATCAGTGCTATTTACAAATACATAACCGTCGTTACAAGGAATAGCAATTTTATTGACGTTTGTATTCGTTGAGCCGATATTTTCTAATAAAATCTCAATTTTTTTTTGGTTAAATGTAATTTGTTTGGTTTTTTCAAATTTGTTTACAGCATTAATTAATTCGGTTGAACCAACTGGTTTTAGCAAATAATCAAGGCACGCTGCTTTTATAGCACGAACCGCATACTTGTCGTGAGCTGTAGTAAAAATAATATGCAGGTTATTATCCTTTATTTTTTCAAGGATTTCAAAGCTTAATTGATCTTTAAGTTCAATATCTAAAAACACCAATTCGGGTTTTAATTCGTTAATTAGTTTTATTCCTTCCTCAACAGATGCTCCAGTTGCCAACACGATTATTTGTTTACAGTATTCTTTTAATAATTCTTTCAATACATCAATGCAAGAAACTTCGTCATCAATAATTAATGTTTTAATCATACCATAAAATTAAAAATTTTCTATAAATGGCAATTTTATCATTACCAATGTTCCTATGCTATCTTTGTTTGCATCTTCTAAATCTATCACTTCATAGTGTTCGGAAGATGCTTGTTCCGATAAATTATGAGCATTTTTTATTCGATTTAAAGTAATATCAATTCCTTTGGATTTATGATTTATATCACGTTTTCTTGTACTTGTTTCTGTTCTTCCTATACCGTTATCTTTTATTTCTATTACAAGCAGGTCTTTTGAGGCTTCAGTTTTTTTATAGATAGATACTCGTAATTCTCCACCCGAGCGCTTTGGTATTAACCCATGTTTAATGCTATTTTCAATAAAAGGTTGTATTATCATGGGAGGCAGTAATGTATTCTCTATATCTATAGATTCATCAATTACAAAAGAGTAAGTAAAAAAATTATCAAAGCGCATTTTTTCAAATTCAACAAAGAAATCTAAAAATTGCTTTTCTTCTTTTAAGGTTAAAAAATCCTTTTCAGAATTATACAATGTAATGCGCATAAGTTGTGAAAGTTGTGATAAAGAATTTGCAGCAGCGTGTTTGTTTTCTTTTAAAATAAAATTCTGAATAGATACCAAGGCATTGAAAATAAAATGAGGATTCATTTGACTTTGATGCCTTGCAATTTCAGCAGATTGCTTATTCAATGCTTCGGTTTTATCTTCTATTTCACGTTTTTGAAATGATAGTAAACTATTTTTATCCTTTATTTTTTTATAAAAAAATCCAAAAATAAAAATAATTGTAAGTGCTACTAACAGTCCAAACAACAATAATCTCTTTCTAATTTTTTCTTTTTCCTGTTCTGTATTTAAAGTGTTAATTTCATTATCTTTTTTTTCGGTTTCATATAAAACGTTCAATTTTTCTACGGCCTTCGCTCTTTCCTCTTTAAACACCTTTGCTTTATAAATGCTTGCTAAATGCCCATTATGTACAGCACTTTTATAATCTCCAATAGCAGTGTCTACTTGCCATAAAAGTTCATACACATTATAAATTATATCGTTGCTTTCTGCTTTTTCTGCAAACTCAAGTGTATTTTTAAGCTCAACTTTTGTCTCAAGGTATTTTTTTTCGTTGAATGAAATCTCTGAAAATGTAAAGTAATTACCAGCCAGATTTATATTGCTATTAAGGCTTTTGTTTATAACTAATGCTTTATTTAATAAAGCTTTTGAAGAGTCAAATTTTTCCATGTACAAATACGTGACCGCTAAGTTGGAATAGCCTGTAGCAATGGCTTCTTGATCTTTAAACCGTGTTTTAATTTCAATGGATCTTCTATAGTAATCAATCGCTAAATCATATTTCTTTTGACGACGAAAAATGGCAGCCATGTTGTTTTGTAGTTTGGCCACAAATTCAAGTTCATTCGTTTTGTTTCTTAATACAATTGCTTTGTTATAATAATCAATGGCTTTATCCAAATCATTTTGAAAATAGTACATTACGCCAATGTTTTGATAAACTGAGGCAATTCCGCTTTTATCGCCTAAGTTCTCAAAAATTTTTAAAGCTTCAATGTAATTAGCATTGGCGCTATCAATAATGCCTTTGTAATCATAAATAGTGCCTAGTCTGTTTTTACTTTGAGCAATTAATGATGTGTTTTTTGCACTTAGAGACAGGTTTAAAGCTTCTTTGGCGAAATCCATTGCTTTAGAATTATCGGTTCCTGAATATAAACGACACAACTCGTTTAGGGCGATGACTTTTTTTATAATATTAGTTCCTTTTGCTTGTTCTGTAAGACTATCTAAAGCTTTTTTATCTTGAGCAATTGTACCAAAAAATAAAAATAATAATACATTAATGAGAAGTAATCGCATATAGCGTCTTTTAAACCTTTAATATAATGATTATTTTTAAATGGCAACTTTTGTGAAGAACGATGGTGCTTTATTTTATAACGATAATGCTCCAATTTAATACAATCATTAATTAAATGCCACAGGATAATTAACTAGTCTATATTTGATTAATAGTATTTAAGTAAACCTAGTTATGGATAACAAAGCAATAGAAGAATTGGCGATTGGTTTGTATGAAAGAAAGAAGACGCTAAACGCTGCAAAAACCGAAGAAGAAACTAAAATTGCAGCAGGGGCATTTCAAGAATATGCCAAGGCTTTAAATATTTTAATAGAGGGCAATGAGGAAGCAAAACTTCTGGTAAAAAACATCTTATTAAAACTTGAACAGGAAGATGGGACCTTATCTACAGCAATAAATGAACCAACCATGCATTGGGCTGTAATTGGGGCTTATCCTAAAGTAAATCCACCTTTTCCGGTGCAATGCGGACTATCCAACAAACAAATAAAATCTGTTTTTACAATCGAAAATTGCCAAAATGTATTTGATGCTGCTGAAAAAATTATTGCACTTAGTAAAGAAAAAAGTATAGTCATAAGTTCCAACTTTACTTTATTGTACCCCATTTTTATGAACTTGATGGGAACGGAGCACGAATCAACCATGCACATGATTGCGGGGATAGTTTTAGACGAGTCTAAAATTCGTAATTGGAAATTTGACCGTATTGGTGGTTATACCGGAAAGACGGAAAGTGATTTTTATAAAGAAAACGAAATCACTTTAACCTCCGATAGTAACATAATTCAACAAAAGGAACCTAGTGGACATAGAGTAACGAGTGAAATCCCAAAACTTGCCATTGGTATGAAATTTAATAGGAATGAATACACCCAACTTTCACAATCAGAAAGATTAAACACTAGTTATACGCTAACAGTAGTAGAAATAATTAATGATTTGCAAATTAAAATGACGCTTAATATAGAAAAGGAAGTGCCAACCGACAAACATTACGAATACTCTTCAGAGGATTGGGAAGGAATAATTGTAGCAAGTAATGAACATAATACAGTAAAAATCGAATTAACTAAACCATATAAAAATGATCTCTTTTTAAATATCGTAAATTTCACTTATAAATAATTGTAGTATGAAATCCGAAAAAATCGCTCAAATTATTCAACAGGTAAAATCAGGAAAACCTTATAACTTTTGGAAAGGAAGACAGAATGGGAATTATATTGATGAGTATGCCGACTATACAATTAAGCTAAATGAAAAATTTACTGTTACCGGTTGTTACCACGATGATAAAACAAATTCGGATTTAAATTTTAGTATCGAAAAAACTGAACCTGAACTAATGGAGTGGCTAAATGGCTTTGATGAGCAATTTTTAAAATAGTTTAAAAAATTAATTATGTACATTAAATTAGCATTTTTCGGCTTCCTTTTCTTTTTGTCATCAGTAAATTTTGGGCAAAATAAGCCATTTGATCCCGAATATAATGGTCTAGATGAAATAATACCTTACCATGAGTTAATAAATAAAATAGATACGTTTGTTAAACAAAAAAAATCTGGAAGCTATACTTTTAGCTATCCCAATGGAAAACTCCTGCAAAAAATTTCATTCAAAGATACTACAGCTATCGACGTAACTAATTATTACGAAAATGGAAACATTAGAATTAAGTACCAGTACAAATGTGGTAAAGTGTCCGGTAAATTTGCAAGTAATTTCTCTTCAGGAAAAAAGGCGTTAACGGCAAACTTTATTAATGGAAAGCTTAACGGAAAATCAATTGTATAGAGGGAATCAGGTTTAATTGCAAATGAAAATTATTATAAAGACGATCTTCTTGTTGGTGAATCTAAAAGGTACTATGAAAACGGACAACTTGGGGAAATAACATATTTTAAAAACGACCTAATCAATGGATCCTATATATCCTATTACAAAAATGGGGTAAAACAAAATGACGAAAACTATGTAGAAGGAAAAAAGAATGGAGTTTGCACTACATATTCTGAAAATGGCTCCATCGAAGAAATAAATACTTTTTTGGATGGAAAGCATGATGGTCAGCATACAACTTTTTATAAAAACGGAAAACTAAAAGAAAAACATTTTTTTAAGGAAAACGAACTAGATGGTGAGCAGTTAAGTTATTTAGAATCGGGCATCTTAAGCACGAACGAAAATTACAAAAAAGGCAAAAAGGAAGGTGAATCAATATGGTATTTTGAAAATGGAAAAATAAGTGAGAAATACTATTTTTCTGATGATAAAATCGAAGGTTTCAGTTTTTCTTATTATGAGAACGGATTAAAAAAAAATGTTATTAGCCATAAAAACGGCAAAATAGAAGGTGAATGGTTATCTTATTCAGAATATGGAAAATTAACCGATAAACGAAATTACATAAATGGGAAATTAAACGGGGAATGGATTAAGCTATAAAAATAATGGCGAAATAAAATCAAGATCATATTATTTAAATGATAAAAGGGAAGGTTTTTCCATTGAATACAACGCATACGAAAAACCTTATAGAATTTGTCTTTACAAAAACGATATTTTGCAAGGCGAGTGCGAAGAAATTACTAAATAATTTTTCGGTTTCTACCTTCTTTATAAAAGCGCAATTAATTAAAATTTAAGAATCAAGTGTTTTTCTAAAAAAGTTTATATTTATGTTTAATAAATAAGTTATGTTGGCTACAAAAAAAAATAAGTTATCCTTCGGCAAAATAATTCCTTTTTGTCTCTTTGTTTTAATTCATATTGCAGCTCACTCTCAAAATGCCGATTCATTATTAAGTAGCTTAAAAAACAATGGCGATACCACAACCTTACTCGCAATAATAAAAAAGGCAAATAACCTATCTAGAGAAAGACCTGATTCGGCAATCCAAATACTAAATAAAATTACGTCAAGCGTTTTAAAAATAAAAAACGAACGTATTGTAGGTAAGTTTTATAATAACAAAGGAAAGATACTGAATAATCAGGGAAAATATGACGAGGCAATTATTCAATTAGATTCAGCACTTTATTTTTATAGAAAAATTAATTTTGCGTCGGGGGTTGCCTCAGTTGTACATAATAAAGGGATTTCTCACGTTAAAAAGGGAAAGCTCCCTGAAGGTCTTAAATTTTTAATTGAGGCAGAAGAAAAATACCTTGCACAAGGTAATAAAAAGGATGCTATTTCTGCGCAACAAGGTCAAGGTACAGTTTTTCTTAAAATGAATAATATAGAAAAGGCAATTCAAATTTTTAAAAAAGCAGAACAAACAGCCATTGATTTAAAGGATTCTGTTACCCTTATGTATATTCGTTTAAACATTGGTAGTATTTATAATCAAACAAACGATTTTGAACCAGCGGTAAATTATTATAAACAGGTTTTAATAGAAGCTCAAAAAAGAAAAGAGAGTTACGTAATAATAGCCGCAGCCTCTAATTTGGGAACCATATATTTTGAACAAAAAAAATTTAAAGAAGCGATTGAAGTGGAAAACATGGCCTTGCAGTTGGCCGAAAAAACGAATGATATTGCCACGCAGGCATCTGTATTAAGTAATTTGGCATCGGCTTATGCTTCCAAAAGCGATTATATAACAGCTTCGGAAAAAATAGACAAGTGCTTATCTCTTTTGGATATAACAAAAAGTTTAGGCGAAAGAGTCTCTGCAACTAAAACAAAATCCGAAATATTATTCTCAATGGGTAAGCAAAAAGAAGCCTATGAGTGGTTATTAAAACACCTGTCTATCAAAGATTCGTTAATGAGTAGTGAGCAACAACAAACCACTGCGGAACTACATGCAAAATATGAGGATGTAAAAAAAGAACAGCAAATAAATGAGCTCAACACACAAAAAATAATAGGAGAAAAGGAATTAAAACTCAGTGAGCAAAAAAACAAAATTTATGTACTTGTTGCTGTTGCCATTGGATTAACACTCCTCACTTTTATAGTTGCTTTTATTAATAACCGCAAAAAAAGCAGGTTACTCGCCTTTAAAAATGAGCAAATCGAAGAGAATCTAAAAGAAAAAGAAATGCTTTTAATGGAAGTACATCATCGCGTAAAAAATAATTTACAAATGATCTATTCGATATTAAATATGCAATCTAAAAATCTGCCTCAAGATGTAGCCGATATATTAAATGAAAACAAAGATAGGATTCGTTCAATCTCAATTATTCACGAAAAGCTATATCAAAACGAAGATATTTTAAATATTAACCTTAAAGAGTTAATTGCGGACATTGCTGCCAATGCAAAAAAATCATCTCCTTTTTCAAACTACACCAACATTTCTGTAAACTGCGATAATTTTAAACCCGATATGGATACCATGATTTCTTTGGGTATTATGATTAATGAATTGGTAACAAATTGTTTTAAATACGCATTTACAAACGACAAAGACAATAAAATAGATATTTCTTTATTTAAAAATGAGGCAAATAATTTAGTTTTAACCATAGCCGACAATGGGAAAGGCTTCCCTGAAAGTTTTAGTATTGATAATCCATCTTCGTTTGGTTATAAAATGATAAAAACACTTTGCAAAAAAGTAAAAGGCGAAATTATCTGCAAAAATAATAATGGCGCAACAGTAATTATTACAATGTCAAAGTATAAATTAGCAGCGTGAAAAAATTATCTATACTAATTATAGAAGATAACTCCTTTATTTCTGAGGATATTGCAGGACTTCTTATAGACGTGGGTTACGAGGTTTCAGGACAGGCCTATGATTACGAAGAAGCCATTGACCTTTTAAAAACTAAAAAACCCGACCTTGTTTTGTTAGATATTAATTTGGAGAGCGATAAAAATGGTATTGACATTGCCAATCACATTAATAAGAACGAACAATTGCCCTTTATTTATATTACCTCACATAGTGATACTTCCACTTTAAAGAAAATAAACGAAACCAATCCCTATGGTTATCTTTTAAAACCTTTTGATGATAAAGCACTACAAGCTAATATAGAATTGGCATGGCATAAATTTAATAACGAACATAAGGAACTCATACAAAAAAAATTATCAGATAGTATTTTCGTTAAAGTAAAACAATCGTTGGTTAAAATTACGATTAATGACATTAACTATGCCGAAGCCTACGATAACTATTGTTATATAAAAACAGCGAGTCAAAAATATTTGGTAAGCCAAACTCTAAAAAGTGTTGAGGAAAAGTTAATGGATTCAGGCTTTCTTCGAGTACACCGAGGTTATTTAATTAATGTCACTAAAATCCAAAGCGTAACCGAAAATGTAGTTTTTGTTGATGATGTACCTATTCCTGTTGGACGCTCGTTTAAAGATGATTTACTTTCTTTATTAAATACCCTTTAATTCTCACCTCCAATTTTTAGCTGTTTGCTAAAAAAAACCCACCGTTCACTTCTATTTTAATTTACCGGCAAAATCTTCATTTAATTTAGCTTTAAAATTAAATTAACCATGAAAAAACTATACTTATTTTTTGCAATGTTATTAGTTGCGAGCTTTGTGAAAGCTCAGCAATTTAACCTAAACGATCGTATTGAAGCCGAAGATAAAGGCAAATGGTATAAAGCCACCATTATTATAAACAAAGGCCAATATTACAAAGATGGAAAGTACTTTATTCATTGGGACGGATATTCTGCTAGTTATGATATATGGATTGAGGAGGCTAAAGTAAGAAAACCGGTAGTTCCAACTCAAAACACAGTGCAAACAAATACTCCATCAGCTCCTCCGGTTGAGGCAAAGTTTAAAATGGGCGATAAGGTGACTTATTTAGACGATCATTTTTGTGACGGAACTATAATTGGCTATAAAAATGGCTATTACTTGGTAGATTTTCCAGATCAATGGCTTAATGCACAGGGTAAGCAGGGGGTTGACGAACGTTCGTTAATGCCACAATGGACATATAAAGCTTTTTACAATGAAATTGAAGCTTTGAGAAAGGAAGCGTCAAAGCATAGAAATACGTGTACAATTGATGACATAGCGAGATTAATTTGTGATGATTGTTCTACAGGAAATAAGAATAAGGAGAGAAATCAAGATTTTGTAGATAATGCAAAGATTGACATGAAAAATTTGCAGGCACTAGTTAAAAAGTACGAGCCGTTACCGGATAACGGTAATAAATGGTATTTTTTAAATCCATCTAAAGTTGGACAGATTGCAAAAGAATGTGATAAAATGATTTCAGAAATTAGTTCGTGGGCATTAAAATCAAGAGTGCAAAGATGGTTTGATGCTGATATGTATTTTTACGATTTCACTTATGCAGAAAACTCAACTGACCATGTATTATTTAATGGAAAAAGTTTTGCGGACTTTGCTGTGTGCGGAAGTTTAACGGATTTAAAAGAGGGTCTAAAAAAGAACTTAGAGGAAGCCATTAAAAAGAATGGATTTACTGGCACCCCAGACGATTACTTAAAGGGTTTTGACGAAAATTTTGAAAAAAGAAAAGCAAAATTAATTGAAGAAGCAAACGAAAACGGCTGGGTAAAATCAGATTATCCTTATACCGACAACTCAATGAATGCGCTTGTTGCTAATAGTAACTTAAAAACAGTAAACACTTATTTTAATGTACAAAGTTTTCAGGTAAAAAAAGACGACCTTGGATACATTACCGAGCAAACAAAAGGTGGCGTGGTTATTTACCAAAAACCCGGATGCACGTATTGGATGTGGCAGTATGTAACCATTTATAAATCTTATTTAAAAAATGGTACTTATGGTCCTGCAAAAGCACGCTTAATGGATTACGGATTTATAAAACCCTTTTAATATGAAAAAAATAATCTTTTTATTTCTTTTACTGCCTTTTTTTAATTCGGCGCAATTGGAAATTAAAAATCAACCCTCTGGAGATTGGTTTGCTGCAACACGCCAAATGCATTTAAAAAAATTTATAAAAGGAGATAGCCTTTTAAAAATGAAACCAACGCCCTTTCCTGCTGGATTTCAAGATACTCTTAGGGCGTATGATTGGGTAGAATTAGGATTATATCTTTATGTCGATAAAAAAGTTTCTGTTTGGTATAACGATGAACCATTGCATTATAATATTTGGAGACTTGCCACAGGGGATACCGTTATAAATTTTAGTTGTCATGGCACAACAAAAAAAGTAACACACACTAATTTTAAAGACACTTATTGGATGTTGCCTACCTATACGTATAAAAAAATTGGCCCAACCGAAACAATTGAGGCGTGCTACATGAAAACTACAAAGGAATACCATAGACTAATATCCTACAAAAATGGCATATTGGTAATGGATCTTCCTATGAACGGAAAATTAACAGATAAAAAAATGTTTAGCCGATCGGTGTATATGGCACGCAAAAAAGAATTTACCTGGACTAAAGCGGAAAATAAATAATTTAAAACTAAAAATTTTTAAAAATGGACAAAGAAAGACTAAAAGAATTTGTAAGCAGATGGTTAAGATGCGAAGGCGTTTACCAAAATTTATTGTTTGAACACGAAGATGTAAATACCCGCTTATTTGGCGGATACGAATTTGAAGATATTGCCTTATGCAATGATGTTGATTATGTTAAACCTATCTTAGTAAAAAACTTACAAGATGCCTTGGCAAAATATGGTATTGATGGTAATCCTGAAGATTATTTACGTGGATTGGAAGCAAATTTTGCAGAAAAAAAAGCCGCCCTTATTCAAACAATGGAAGATGTTACTTGGTTTAACGACAGCTACCCTGTTGAAGATAACACTTACAAAGATTTATTAATTGCCGCCTATGCAAAAGCAAAAATACCCAATCAAATAACAAAAGTATTTTACGACGTAGATGATTTTTATATTACCCGTGATGATTTGGGAAATATTACCGGTCAGGCAAAACTAGGGCTTGTGTTTTCTCAAATCCCTAATTGTACATTTTGGAACTATCAGTACTTTGATTTATACACTGAATATTTAGGTGGAGGAAATTACTCAGAGGTAAAGGTGTTTTTAAATGGCTATCCAAAGGGACATGGTGTATTTTAATTGCCTCAAAAAGTCTTAAAATAAATTACTATTATTCTAACATACTAAACGGTAATACCAAAAACATTAACGTTAATTAACCCGCTAACAAATCTTAAATAAAACACTATACTTTTAAATAAACTAAAACCATAACATATGAAAACTAAACTCAAAATCACGATTATTACAAAAACGTTAATTATTGCCTGTGCCTCATTATTAATGGCTTGTGGTGGTGGTAAATTAAAATCAGAAAAAAGCAAATTACTTATTAAAAAGCAATGGAATTTGGATGTAAAAGCAACACGTAAACTTGTAGCCGAAAAAGCCGAAAAGACAACAGGTATCACCAATCTTTCTGAAATTGAGTTGAAAGGTGACGTGGGAGACATAGCCGATGCTATGAGTAAGACTATACTTGTTTTTGGACAAGACCAAAAAGATAAGAGTAAATTAGCCTATTCATTTACTTACGGTACAGGTCTTACCACGTCATCCTCAGGTTTTTGGGAGTGGAATGAAGATGAAACAAAAATCATTATGAAAGGTTGGGACTATACGACTAATAAGGAGAAGGCCCCTGTTGCCTATACTGTAAAGGAATTAACAGCAAATAAACTAGTGTTAGTTAACGACGAAAGTGGTAAAGAAGATATTTATAATTTTTAATTATTTTAAATAGAGTCCAAACAAATAATCAGTATTTAACATAAAATACACTCTATCAAAAAAGTTAATAATAACATTTATAAAAAAATAAAAACAATTTAGTATGAAAAAAACAATTATCCCAATTTTAGTATTAAGCTCTGTACTTACAATTACCTCTTGTGGTGGTGGTAAAAAAGATGGAGAAACATCTTCTAATTCAACCGAACAGTCTTCGTCAGAGCCATTACCAACCGACATGTTGCCCAATGAACAATTGTGGAAAGAAAAAGAATACACCTCTATAGAAGAAGCACTTAAAGTGCCCGCTGAACAGGTGTACAGATTAAATTTAAGCAATAAAAATTTAACTGCATTACCACTTGAAGTTTTAAAATTCACTAAACTGCAATATTTAAACCTGTATGGAAATATTGGTATTACAGACTTGCCAAAGGAAATAGGAAGTTTAAAAAGATTACAATGGTTAATGTTAAGCGCCGGAATGACAAAAATTCCGGAAGGAGTATTTGAATTAGGTAATTTACAGGAGTTGGATTGTGGATATATCAAGCAAGGTAAGGTAGACGATAAAATAGCAAATTTAAAAAACCTTAAACGCCTTTATTTAGGTAATAATGATTTGAACGAATTTCCAATGGTTGTTTTACAACTTACCAATCTCGAGCATCTTCATTTACATTACAATAAAAAAATACCTTCAATTCCTAGCGAAATTAATAAGTTAACACACTTAAAGGAATTGTTTGTTCAAGGTAATCAACTTACTACCTTGCCTGCTACAATTGGTGATTTAAAAGAGTTATATGATTTAGAGGCTCAAGAAAATCAAATTACTTCAGTACCAAAGGAAATTGGTAATTGCACAAAACTATATCGTTTATTCTTAGATAAAAATAAACTAACAGAAATTCCTGATATGTTTGCCACTTTAAGCGAATTAAGAGGTGTACGTTTTGAAAACAACGATTTAAAACAATTACCATCCTCAATGGCTAATTTATCTGGAATTTCAGGTAGTTTTGGTGGTAATGCTAATTTAGATTTAAAGCAGGCATGCGAAGTTATAGCACAAATGAAAGGAAAAAACTTACGTATTTCTTTCTACCAACAAAAAGGAATGAATGGCGATTTAACCTTACCTGCTGAAATTTCAAAATGTACCAACATTAGCGATTTAGACTTAAGAGGAAACAAAATAAACTTTCAAGCTGAAATCGAAAAATTATCTAAAATGACATCTCTTGAAACATTAAGCGTAAAAGACTGCGGCTTTACTTCTTTACCTTCAAATTTAAACAAATTGAAAAACCTAAAACAAATTTCTTTAACAGAAGAGATCTCTAAAAAAGAAGAAGCAAAATTGAAAAAAGATTTACCAAACACTAAAGTAGTTAATTATTAATTTATCAAAAAAAAAATAAAAATGAAAAAGACAATTATGCCAACAGCTCTTTTATGTTTAACATTATTAAACTCGTCATGCGGTGGCGGTAAAAAAGAAGAAAAAGGCGGCGATGAACAAAAAGCATCCACAGAAGAAACAATTTCTAATGTCGTTAAAGACTGGAAGTATTATAGAAAGATTGCTGGCGAGTTTACGTTAGATGGAGTTAAACTTTCAAACGCTAACCAATCTTCAGACGCGGTGGGACTTTGGTTTTATCAAGGTTGGAATGTGCAACAAGACACAACTACCGGGACTAAAAACATAAAAATTAATGGCAATAGTTTATCTCGAAGTGGCTCGGTAATGGAGTTAAAAGATTTTAGTCTTGATAAATATAAAGAAAGAATTACTAAAGCTTGGAATATTAATGGCACCGAAACTTACGACTTTAAAGAGTATCAAAAAAATGATGTGCATTGTTATTATTGTAAAGTTAAAAAAACACAGGATGGTAAAATTGTAAATCAACAACTTATTTATCAGTATATTGACCCTAAGGCAGATGTTGTGATTAATGGTTATCTGGAAAAAATAGAAACAGATAGAGATTATCTAAAAGCAGACGAGACTGTAAAAAAAGTATTTGACTACTTGGCTAAATAACAGGTTACATATCCAACATTTTACAAATAATATATTGAGACTATTTTTAAATAACTCCCCGTCAATTGAAAGTATTAAGCAAGCTCTGCAAATTAAATTTCCGGAGTTTGCTTATAGTTTTCAAAACAAGGGAAAGGTATTGGTGGTTCAAAAAACGCTTACAGCCGGGGTTTTGATAACATACTATCGAAATATATTAGTTGTTAACGCATCTTTCCCAACCGCCGTAGGACAAAACATCTTTGTTTTTTCCTTACTTTTTTTTGGTATTATTATTCCTGCAATTGTTTACTTCGCCGTGTTTTATAAAAACCAAAAACAAGTTCGTGTAGAAGTAGTGGATTTTTTGAACAAACAATTTAATAAAACTGAATAATTTTTAAAAATTGTTTTATGGTTTAATAAATTTTTAGAATTATTCATGCAAAGGCGTCTCGGTTTGCCGGGACGCTTTTTTTAACCATATTAATATAAAAAAATTAAAAATGAAAATAGAATTAAATAATCCCCCAAGTTTAGATACAATTAAACAAGCCATCGAAAGTAAATTTCCTGAGTTTAAATGTAGTTTTCGTAATAAAAACATTTTGGTTGTAAAAAAATCATCAACAGCCGCCGCATTGGTGTTGGTTCGTAAAAACAGTGTTATTGTTAACGAATCTTTTCCAACAATGATGGGTCAATTGATATTTACCTTCGCCATGATTTTTTTAGGAATTTTAATTCCATTAATAATTTATCTTGTAACTATGTATAAACAGCAAAAAGTGGTGCGTACTACAGTTGCAGATTTTATTACGAAAGAATATCGTAAATAAAATTATTCAGTATTTTAAAAACTAATTTTATATTCAAAAGTCTAATTATTAAATTATGGAAAATACTGTAAATTTTTTAGAATTATCTGCTAATGCGATGAGAGCAGATGCTAGTATTGAAGACAAAAACAAACTTTTCAAACATTTTTTTGAACTGGAAGAGTGGATTTTTATTTTACCAAAAGCCCAACAATTACCAGATTCAAATTTTTTTATTTCTGAAGTCGATAATAAGCTATGGATTTTTATTTTTACCGATAGTGATAAGGCCCTAACTTTTGGTAAAGCCAATCCAGAGCGCCTTATAAATGACGAAGGGGGTATAAATTATTTATCAATTAAAACCAAAGAGGCCCTAAGAATATTAAATAGCCTAGAAAAGAGCAATGTTTACGGCTTGCAAATTAACTATGGTTTACCAGGCTGGTTCGTTCCCATTTCAAGTTTAGAAAACATTATAAAATTTTTAAACATCGAAATTAAATAGTGGAGTAAAAACATTACTTCACCCTTTCCATGTACTCGCTGGTTTCAGTATTCACCCTAATTTTTTCACCTTGCTCAATAAATAAAGGCACTAATATTTTAGCTCCGTTTGCAATCTCGGCTGTTTTTAATGTTTTGCCGGCGCCTGTTTCTGTATAAGTTACAGTAACTTCTACATGTTTTGGTAATTCGGCATTTATTACTTCTTCATTATCATCGGTGTAAACTTTTATAATAATGTTTTCGTGTAAAAACTTTATGCTGTCGCCAAAAAAATGTTTGCTTATACTTTGTTGTTCAAAAGTTTCTTGATTCATACAAACTAACGAATCTCCCTCTTCAAATAAATATTGCATTTCGTGTAAATCTACACGCACTAACTCCACTTTTTCACCTGAACGAAAACGAATCTCACTTTGTTTTCCGGTTTTAACATTACGGCATTTAACCGAATAAATTGCATTTCCCTTACCTGGTGTAATATGGTCGTAATCTAAAATTAAAAGTAAGTCGTTATCCACTCGCATATATGCGCCTTTCGATATGTCTGAAGTTGTTGCCATAATTTTTATTAGTGTTTAAAAGTAAATAAAAATGATGTAATCACAACAAATTATTTAACCAAAAAGACACTAAGAGCAATTGGTTTCTCAAAGAAAAATAAAACTTAGCGCCTCTTTGTGTACTTTGTGCCTTAGTGGTAAAATTACTACAAAATATAGCCACTCCTTACTACAAATTCGTGTAAATTCGTGTCTTCTATTATGTCAAAAACAAAAAAAACATTCTTCTGTCAAAACTGTGGTGCTCAATCCGACAAGTGGCTTGGTAAATGCAACAGCTGCAACGAGTGGAATACCATTGTGGAGGAAGTGGTGCATAAAGAAACAAAAAACGACCGGCTACAATTATTTACAGCCAATAAAAATCCAAACGCAAAATCAAATGCGCCTATTTTGCTACAAGATGTTGGCCTACAAGATTATCCTAGAATCGCCGTTCCAGGGAAAGAACTAACTCGCGTATTAGGCGGAGGCATTGTTCCGGGAAGTTTGGTGTTGTTTGGCGGCGAGCCGGGTATAGGTAAATCAACATTAATGTTACAATTAGCACTGAGATTAAAAAATTTAAAAATATTATATGTTAGTGGTGAAGAAAGTGAACAGCAAATAAAAATGCGTGCAGAACGTATAGGCGTTACTACCGACAATTGTTATATCTTACAGGAAACCAACACTCAAAATATTTTCCAGCATATTGTGCAGGTTGAACCCCAGTTGGTAATTATCGATTCTATTCAAACGCTTCATACGGCTTACGTAGAAAGCAGTCCGGGTAGTGTAAGTCAGGTACGTGAATGTGCGGCAGAATTATTGCGTTTTGCAAAAGAAACCAATACCCCTGTATTTATGATTGGGCATATAACTAAGGAAGGTAGTCTTGCTGGACCAAAGGTATTAGAGCACATGGTGGATACAGTATTGCAGTTTGAAGGCGATAGAAATCACATTTACCGTTTGTTGCGAGCTACTAAAAACCGTTTTGGGAGTACCAACGAAATGGGTATTTACGAAATGAATGGTGACGGTTTGCGTGAGGTAACAAACCCATCTGAAATTTTAATCACAAACAGAGATAGTCCTACTAGCGGAGTTGCGATAAGTGCAACCATGGAAGGCAATAGACCCATGTTAATTGAAACACAAGCATTGGTCAGTAGCGCAGCTTACGGCACGCCACAGCGTTCTTCTACCGGGTTTGATTTAAGAAGATTATCAATGCTCCTTGCGGTTTTAGAAAAACGCTGCGGTTTTAGGCTAGGAATAAAAGATGTATTCATCAATATTGCTGGTGGAATAAGTGTTCAAGATCCCGGAATAGATTTGGCTTTGGTTTGTGCCATTTTAAGCAGTAACGAAGATATGCCAATACCTCAAAACATTTGTTTTGCAGGTGAGGTTGGTTTAACTGGAGAAATCCGTCCTGTAAACAGAATAGAGCAGCGCATCAGCGAAGCCGAAAAATTAGGTTTCACAAAAATAATCGTAAGTAGTTATAATTTAAAAGGAATTAATGTAAATTCATACAAAATTAAAATATTAAGTGCCAGTAAAATGGAAGAGGTATTTGGGTTAATTTTTGGATAAAAAAGGGGCTTAATTCTTAATAATTAATTACAATTTTTTTATTATCTTTAGTACTTCAAATTTAGACCTAAATCCAATTAAAAACACATCTAATTATAAGAAATGAAAACAAAATTTAAACTATGTTTATTCCTACTAGCACTTTCCATTTCCAAAATTGGTAATTCACAAACAGCACCAATTAGAGATAAGTGGGATACAGTTTTTAAGAATCCGGCTCCCAATGTTTTTGGATATGGTGTTTTTACTCAAAAGGGCGCTGTTTCAATTAATAACAGAATTATTTTATATGGCGATACTTCCGACTATTTAGGCTATACTCCTAAGTCATTTTTAAATAGCTTTAATCCAACTACTAATTCTCTTTCACAAATTTCTTTTACCAAAACTTTTTTAGACCGTGGTATTAGCTCTGGCGCCCCTATTGTTACAAATACTGTAACCAACCATGGCTATGTTTTTTTTGGAGCTAAAAACGATTACGAAGTGAGTACAGATAGTATTACACTCTATAAGCTAAACACGTTAACAAACGTGGTAACCTCTGAAGTTTACGATGAATTTGTTCCAGATTACAGAGAGGGGATTTCAAATCTTGTTTTCTTCAGCCCCGCAACTGCCCATGATTCTTTATTAATTTTTACAGATTCTACCGGAGTGGGAAGCAAAATTTATAAAAAGCAAGTCAATCAAACCGGAATTGTAAGAAGTAAAATAGTATTGCCTATTGATGTAATAGATAGAGCCATCGTTTTTAATAATGAATTATATGTTGCAGGAAGGGTTCTCCCAAATGATAACGGGTCTTTATTTTCCAGTAGCAATGGACTTAGCTTTTCTTCAGTTAACACGCCTCCTTCCTTTTTTAATCCTGGCACAAGATATGTTACGGACATGGACACTTTGAATAATGAACTTTATTTTGCGGTTTACGACGCAGATGGTTTTTTCGACATTTTCAAAAAAAATAATGCAGGCATTTTTAATACGGTCATTTCAGGTATATCTGGCAAAGTAACTAGTTTAAAAAATTATTTGGGAAGAATGTGGTTTTCATACAACAGTGGGGGGTTTGGATGTAGTTTATGTAATGATAGGCCATTTGTTAGTTATTTACAAACACCATCAAGTACTTTTGAAACTATATCAATTGATACAATTGGAAGACCAAATAATGTTGGGAGTACCTTCAATTTGGCCATTGCCAATAATAGCCTTTATGTTGGTGGTAATTATAAAGTTTTTGGAAGCGAATATGGAACGTTCATTTATAAATTTACTCCTCCGCAAGCATCATTTACCCCTACAAACCTAGCTCAAGTTTGTTTAAATACGTTGATAACGTTTTCTAATACAAGTTTATTAACCGATTCGGTTCGTTGGATTGTGGACGCTAATTATTATGCTGGAACTTCCAATGTATACTCCAATGCCTTTACAACTATAGGCACACATACTTTAGGGTTAATTGCAATTGCCGGAACGCAGAAAGACACTGCATTATTAACGTTTAATGTGTATAGCATTACAGCAAGCATAAATGGTGCTTCCTTAGCTTGTGAAAGCACAACATTTCAACTAACATCTAATATTTCAGGAGCTGTTGGCGCCTTGACTTACTCATGGAGTCAAACACCATCATTTACCACCGCTGTGGGATCAACTTCCGCAATCACCATGTCAAGTTTAACTCCAGGTGCATATTCTTATAGTTTAAGCATTAGTGACGCAAATGCCTGTAGTGCAGGAAGTACCCAATTTACTGTAACAGTTCAACCCTCAAAAGACATAATGGGCCTAGTTACTACCTCTTCTTTGGCGGCAGTTTCTGGAAGTGCAACATTGTATAGATATGAACCTTTTTTAACCAAATTTGATTCTATTGCAACGGTGTCTATGGACGCTTCTGGGGGTTATACATTTGTAAACATACCTGCAAACACCTATTTAGTTAAAGCCACCCCAAGCAGTACTACACAGCAAATAACGTATTGCCCTTCAGCCTTAAGTTGGCAAACAGCAACTCAAGTCAATCATGGTTGCAACAACAATACCTCACAAAACATTACCATTATCGATTTATTGAATATAGGTACCGGGCCGGGAGTTTTAGCCGGTACAGTATTGCAAGGTCCTGGTTACGGACAAAGAACCAATGGCGTTTTAAACTCACTAGTAGGACCAATTAAGGGGGCGGTAATTAAGGGAGGAAGGAATCCAGGAGGAAATTACTTTGCTGAAGCACGTACAAATGCTGCCGGACAGTATAGTTTTACAAATGTTCCTGTTTGTGCTCCTGGAGAGAGTTATTTTATACTGGTAGATATTCCAGGATTAGATACTAATGGAACATATCACAGAGTGGTAACAACAAACAGCGTATCGTTTACTAATTTAGATTTTGTTGTTGATTCGGCCAAAGTAAATCCAATTGGTAATTTTATTGGATTAAAGGAATTTAAGGTAGGTGATATCGTTGTAAATCTTTATCCCAATCCAGCCAACGAGTATGTTATTATTGATTACGAATTAAATCAATCCGCAACAACATATTATGAAGTAGTTAATTTTCTTGGAGAAGTAATTATTTCGCAAAGAGAAAAAGGAAATGATGAAACAGGTAAACATACACGAACCATACCCACAAGCAGTTTGGAGAGTGGAATATATTTCGTAAAGTTTAGAATCAATGAAAGTGAGAAAACTATTAAACTCATAATAAATTAATTGTAAAAAGCCGACTTGTATTGGTCGGCTTTTTTGTTTTTCACTTTCTATGAAATATTTTATATATATTTTTATTTTAGTTGTTTATTGTAGCCATCTCGGTTATTCGCAAATCTATAATTTCAAGAATTATAACACCGAGGAGGGACTCCCTCAGGCACAAGTACTATCCATATTTCAAGACAATAAGGGTTACATGTGGTTTGGAACTAATAGCGGTGGGGTGGCAAAATACGATGGTAACGTTTTTAAAACCTATACCTCTCAAGATGGATTAAATGACAATACAATTAATGTTATTTCCTCGTACAATAACAATCAATTAATCTTTGGAACAGCTCAAGGATTATGTGTTTATAATGGGGTAAGTTTTAAAAAAATAAATAACGAAAAAGTTGGTGCGGTTTATCAATTATATAATGATGAAAATCAAACATGGGTTGGTTCATACAAAGGTGTGTGGATTCTAAAAAATAATGAATTAAAAAAGTTAGAAGATAGTGTATTGAACAAAAGTTTAATTAGGGCAATTTATGTTGATAAACAAAAAAACATTTGGTTTGGTAGTGCCGAAAACGGGCTTATTATCTATAATCAAAAAACTAAATCTTTTAAATATATTAATGAAAAAGATGGATTAATGTCAAACTATGTGTTTTCAATTGCACAAAAAAATGAAGATACGTTATTAGTTGGAACAAGAACTGGCTTAAATAAAATAACCAAAAATTTTTTAGTAAGGCAAGCTAATGAATTACCCGGTAATAAAAACATTGCTTATAGCTCAGTTATAAATTATGGAAATAACGAGTATCTTTTTGGAACTTATTCAGAGGGGGTGATTAATTTTGATTTTAATAAGAACAAAAGAACAAAAAAATATGATTATTCAAACGGCTTGGTCAATAACCCAATAATTTCTTTATTCAAGGACAGAGAGGGGAATTTATGGATAGGCACAGATGGCTCAGGCGTGTTTAAGTTTCTGAACGAAAGAATGTCATACTACACAAAAGTAAATGGATTACAAGAAGAATTAATAAATACAGTTGTACAAGATAAAAACGAAAACTTGTGGATAGCTTGCAGAAGCAACGGTGTTACAAAAATAAATAAAGCAGAAATTATAAATTATAAATTTAATCCAAACTTGCCAAATAGCCTCCCTGACAATGACGTTAATGCTATTTTACCCTTAGATGATGGTTCTATTTTATTTGGAACGAAAGATGGCCTCGGTATTTTAGAAAACAACAAAATAAAAATATTTAGCAATGAATTGATAAGGCATAAATATATATTAAGTTTATATAAAGATTCTAAAAGTACAATTTGGATTTCTACTGCTGAAGGAACCTTTACATTTAAGGATAATACATTTAAAAGTAATGATTTAATTAATGCGGAAAAAACTGGTGCGGAATTTTTAAATTTATTTACTGTTGCAGATAAAAATCACAATGTTTGGGTTGGAACTGAGAAAGGAATATTGAAACTCAATAACAATAAAGTAACAAAATACAACCAAACTAACGGATTTGCTGATAAACAAACAAATTGCGGTGCAGTAGACGATAGGGGTGGTTTATGGCTTGGAACCGATAACGATTTGTATCTATACAGTGATGGTGTTTTCAAGCCAATATTAAAGGGGAATCATCAAAGTTTTGGTTACATTAATTTTTTAAGAATTAATAAAAGCAATAAATTGTTTATTGGCAGCAATAATGGATTAGATGTTTTAGATATTAATGACTATTATAGTTTAAAATTAAATATAAAACATTTAGGGAAGGATGATGGATTACTCAGCCTAGAATCAAACTATGGAGCAAGCGCATTTGATAATAAAGGAAGACTACTGGTTGGCACTGTAAAAGGATTGGAAATCTACGACCCAGAACTTGACAATCCAAATTTAAGTGAAGCACTAACAAATATCACTCAAGTGAAATTATTTTATGGACAGGAAAATATATTTAAATATTCAAAACAAAACGATTCAAATAGCGTCCTGCCAAAGCAATTAACACTACCGTATAATAAAAATAATTTAACGTTTAGTTTTATTGGTATAAGTTTAGTTGCGCCCGAAAAAGTAATGTATCAATATAAATTGGAAGGACTGGATTTAGATTGGACACCCGTAACCAATAAAACCGAAGCGACCTATCCATCCTTGCCGCCTGGCCGGTACAAATTTTTAGTTAAGGCATCAAACAATGACGGGGTATGGAACAAAGAACCTGTTTTTTATGAATTTGAAATTTTAGCTCCATGGTACAACACTTGGTGGTTTTATACCATTTGTATTGTGGTAGTAGTTACCTCAATCATAATATACAACTTTGTAAAAACAAAAAAGCTAATTGCAGATAGAAAGAGATTAGAGCAGGTTGTAAATATTAGAACTAAAGAGTTAAGAGAAGAAAAGGAAAAAGTTGAGGTTATAAATTTAGAAGTAACGCAGCAAAAACAAATCATTGAAGAGAAACAACAAGAAATTATTTCCTCAATTAATTACGCTCAGCGTATTCAAAATGCCGTGCTTACAGGTTCCGATGTTTGGTCAAAAATTTCTAAAGATTATTTTATAGTGTTTAAGCCGCGCGACATTGTGAGTGGCGATTTTTATTGGGCACATCTTCTACCTAACGGAAGAGCTGTTTTTACTGTAGCGGATTGTACCGGTCATGGTGTACCTGGCGGTTTTATGAGTATGTTAGGTAATAGTTTTTTAAACGAAATAGTGGTAGAGAATAAAATTTTTAAAGCCGATGAGATTTTAAATCGTTTACGCGATAAAGTAATTCATGCACTTGAACAAAAGGGACATCAACAACAAAAAGATGGAATGGACATGGCTTTGTGTGTATGGAATAAAATGGATAACACACTTGAATTTGCCGGCGCTAACAATGGAATATATCTTTTAAGAAATAATGAACTCATTGAACATAAAGGAAACAAAATGCCAATAGGATTATATTTGGATGAAACTCCTCCCTTCACATCAAAAACTATAAAATTGGAGACAGGTGATTTAATATACATGAGCTCCGATGGCTTCCCCGATCAATTTGGCGGACCAAAGGGAAAGAAATTTAAGTACAAACAACTAGAGGATATTTTATTAGAGGTGAATGCCCGACCTATGAAAGAACAGGCAAAAATATTAAATAATAGAATTGAAGCTTGGAAAAGCGGATTTGAACAAACAGATGATATTTGTTTACTTGGCATTAAAATCTCTTAATCTTTCTTGTAAACTAAAACATTAAACACATAAGGGTTTATACGTTTAATTTGTTCGGTACGTTTTAAGTTTTTAAGAGATGATCTTTTAGAAAGTTGGGTTATATCTTTAATGATACTGTCATTTGCAAACTTATTAATTGCTTTAATAATCTCATTTGTCTTAATAGCGAAACCTGTTGCCTCTGCATTCGTATTTTTACCTCTAACCACACCAATAACATTCCCTTGCTCGTCTAACAAAGGGCCTCCACTATTTCCTGGATTAACAGGAATGGAAATTTGATACATAGTTGTGTCGTTATAAAAACCACTTAACGAGCTTAATGACCCCTCGCCATATACCATATCTTGACGTGGATAACCTAGCGTATATACCTTTTCGCCAATATCAGATAGCTTATCATTAAAAGCAAATGGCACTTGCCAATTTTTTGTAACCGCAGAGTTTTCAATTTTTAAAATGGCAAAGTCTAGTTTAGAATCACTCATAACTACTTTGGCCAGAGATCTTTCTGTAGTGTTATTTTGAATAAAAACACTATCAGCTCCTTTTATCATATGGCAACTAGTAATAATATAGCCTTTATTATTTAAAGCAAAGGCACTTCCTTCCAAATTAGCAGGCGCATAATGTATTTTTGAATTAGTTTTTGCAATTTCTTCAATAAGAACGTCTTTCGAATATTTTAATGCTAATACATCACGTTTTAAATCAGTAATCTCATTCGTATTATGTTTTTGAGAGTTCAAAAAAACAATTGACCCAAACATTATAATAGCGGATGTGCTTGCAGCTACGGCAATACTTTTTCCGTATTTTTGCAAAAATGACTCAGGTTTATTTAAAGAAATTATTTTGCCATCATTTGCAAATTCTGAATGATGAATACCTTGCAACTTTTTCTTTAAACTATTTCTTTCAGCACTTAATCTTAGTGTTTCAACAAACAGTTTGTGTTCGGTAAACGCTTTATTAAATACAACATCATTGTTTAACCTTGTTTCAAATTCTTTATTTTCTTCTACACTCAGACAGTTGTTTAAATAACTATCAAATAAATCTACATTTTTCATTTTCTTTTTTTAATTCAATTCTTGTACGGCTTGTTTTTCAAAAAAATATTTTTTTAATCGTTGTAAGCACTTGTATTTTTGTGTTTTAGCATTGTCGCTGTTCGTATAACCAAATTTCTCTGCTATTTCATCCATACTTAATTTTAAAACATAAAAATCATTAATAATTGTATTACAAGGTTCACCTAGTAATGACATACTCTTGTTCATCTTTAAAATATCATCTTCTTTCTTAAAGTGGTCATTTAAATCTCCCGAAATATCGGCCAGTTCGTTTTCTTCATCTTCTTTAAACAAAAACGTTTTACCGTTTTTTTTTAATTGCTTTAGCCAAAGTCTTTTTGCAATGGAGTAAATGTAAGTTTGAAGTTGGCAATTTAATTCAAACTCTGGTTTTCTAACGTTTTCAAAAACAACAATAATTGTTTCTTGATAAACATCCTGAGCTTCATCTGGCGAACCATTGTTACTAACAATAAGTTTAAGAACGATATTATAATATTTTTTGTACAGGGCCGTTAAAATTTCGTTGCTGTTCGTGCGCAAGCCTTCAACAAATTGGCTATCGGTAAACTGCAATTTTAATCTTGACATAAAGCCTTGTTTGAGTTAATACTTTTTTTTAATAAAGGTAACCCTTTGGTAAATTAAAAATTAAAGATTATAAATAAAAAGTCGAGAAAAACTTATTTTATCTATCTAATAATCAATAATTTATAATTTATTTCAAAATAATTTAATTTTTAAGGGTTACTTTTTTTTGTTTAAGGTATAAATGTAAAATTAACAAACAAATTAAATTTAAAACAACATGAAAAAAGTATTCTCATTAATCGCTGTGGCTATGGTTGCTACTATGGTATCTTGTGGCCCTTCAGCTGAAGAAAAAGCTAAAATCGAAGAAAGATTAAAATTTATGGAAGATTCAACTAAGGCTGCTATTGAAGCTGCTATGAATGCTGCTACTAATGCTGCTGCTGAAACTGTTGATAGCACTGCTGCTGCTACTGAAACTGCTGCTGCAACTACAACTGTTGCTGAAACAAAGCACTAAGAATTTGTGTTTAGTTAGCTGATTAGCCTCAAGCCTTTTGCTTGGGGCTTTTCTGTTTTATAGCGTTAAAGCTCGTTAATTACCTCATCAACAGTTTTTAACTATTTAAAAAATACTTACTTTTATGTTTTAATTTTTAATTTATGAAAAAGAGCATAGCCATTATTTTAATTTTAATTACAATTGTTTTTTCAAATTGTGGACCAGCAGCAGAGGATAGAGTAAAATCTGACGCAAGAAATAAAATTATTCAAGATTCGATGGTTAATACAATAAAATCTCGTATCGATCAACCGTTACAAATTATTAACCAAACCCCGCAAGTACAACCGCCAGCTGTTGATACTGCAAAGAAAAAGTAATCTGACAATAAATAAGCTGTTGCGCTGAGCAAAGTCGGAGCAAACAAAAAGCCGTAAAAAATAACCAAATGGAAATTACAGTTCAGCATGTTCTTGATGCTTTAAAATATGTGGATGACCCAGATCTTAAAAAAGATTTAGTGACGCTGAATATGATTAAAGACGTTGAGGTAAAAGGCAAAAATATTTCATTCACAGTTGTGCTTACTACACCTGCTTGTCCTATGAAAGACATGATTCACAACGCTTGTATGAATGCCATTTTGCATTATGTGGATAAAGAGGCTAAAGTTGCAATTAACATGACTGCAACGGTAACCTCTAAGAAAGAAAAAGATGAAACGACGTTAAAAGATGTAAAAAATATTATTGCCGTTGCCAGTGGAAAAGGCGGAGTTGGAAAAAGTACTGTAGCCGCAAATTTGGCCTTAGGCTTGGCAAAACAAGGTGCCAAAGTTGGCATTGTTGATGCTGATATATATGGGCCTTCGCAACACATCATGTTCGGAGTTGAACGGGATATGCCAGGTCCGGGAGAGTTTAACGGACAAAAAAAAATGTCGCCGGTAATAAGTTACGGTGTAAAAATAAACTCGGTAGGATTTTTAGCGGGTCCAAATCAAGCCATCGCACTTCGTGGACCTATGGCTACTAAAGCACTTTCACAGTTGTTTTATGATACAGTTTGGGGCGAGTTAGATTATTTAATTGTTGATTTACCTCCTGGCACAGGCGATATACAAATTAGCTTGTGTAGTCAGGTGCCTCTAACAGGCGCTGTAATCGTTTGTACGCCGCAAGATGTTGCAATAAGTGATGCACGAAAAGGAATTGCATTATTTCAACTACCTCAAATAAATGTTCCTATTTTAGGATTGGTAGAAAATATGGCTTGGTTTACACCTGCAGAGTTGCCAAATAATAAATATTATATTTTCGGAAAAGACGGGGTTAAACAGCTATCAGAGGAAATGCAAATACCATTATTATCTCAGTTACCCTTGGTGCAAAGCATACGTGAAGCCGCTGATGCCGGTCGTCCGGCTGTACTTCAAGAAAATACAGACCAAGCACTTAATTTTATGGAGCTCGCCCAAAATGTGGCACAACAAATAGCTATAAAAAACGCAGAAGTAGTTACTGCATAATTGTTATTGTTAGACTGAGCGGGGTCGAAGCCTAAATACTTTACATATGAAAATAGTTTTAATTAGTCTTTTTCTTTTTGTTACAACCTTTTATTTCGCTCAAAGCATTGATAGCGCATGGATTTATAACAATTATACAAAACAAGAAGTTCAAATAGCAGCACGAGATGGTAAAAAATTATTTACCTGTGTTTATGCGCCAAAAAATAATTCCGAAAAGCATCCAATTTTAATGATGCGAACCCCTTATTCTTGCGCACCATACGGTAAAGATGTTTTTAGCAAACGTCTTTATACTACCTATTGGAAAGAATACTTAAAAGAAAACTATATTATAGTTATACAAGACGTTCGTGGACGTTATATGAGTGAAGGAGATTTTGTGGATGTTAGACCTTTTATCGAAAATAAAAAAACAAAAAACGATGTTGATGAGGCCAGTGACACTTATGATGCAGTAGATTGGTTAATAAAAAATGTTCCAAATAATAATGGAAATGTAGGTGTATTTGGTATTTCTTATCCGGGTTTTTATAGTACAATGGCAGCACTTTCAAATCATCCTGCTATAAAGGCAGTTAGTCCTCAAGCACCAGTAACGGATTGGTTTATTGGAGATGATTTTCATCACAAAGGAGCATTTGCTTTAATGGACGGATTTAATTTTTATTCAACCTTTGGGTTGCCACGCCCTAAGCCAACCGCAGAAGCAGAAAAAAGTTATAGCTTTCCTGAAAAAGACAACTACAATTTTTATTTAAAACAAGGCGCATTAAAAAATTTTAAAAAATTATTTTCAGATACTATAAAATTCTGGGACGAATTAATGGAACATCCCAACTATGATGATTGGTGGAAAGCACGTGATGCACGCAAAGCCTGTAAAAACATAAAACCTGCTATGCTTGTTGTTGGAGGCACATTTGATGCGGAAGATTGTTTTGGAGCCTGGAATTTATATAAAGCAATTGAAAAACAAAATCCTACTGCAAATAACAAATTGGTAATGGGGCCTTGGTTCCATGGCGGATGGAGCAGGGGCCTAGGGACCAATTTGGGAAACGTTAGATTCGGAAGTAAAACCTCAGAATACTATCAACAAACTATTGAAGTACCTTTTTTTAATCATTATTTAAAAAATAAAGGCGATGCAAATGCAATAGCTGAAACTAATATTTTTTTTACTGGCGAAAATAGCTGGAAAAACTTTGACACGTGGCCCCCAAAAAAAATGGAAGCAACGCCAATTTATTTAACACAACACCAAAAGTTGCTTTTCCAAAAACCAGTTTCAGGCAATTCTTTTTCAAAGTATGTTAGTAATCCTAATAAACCTGTGCCGTATACCGAGGACGTGCATTTATATCGCACACGCGAGTACATGAGCGATGACCAACGGTTTGCAGCTAGGCGTACTGATGTGTTAGTTTTTGAAACGGAAATTTTACAAAACGAGCTAATACTTGCCGGCCCTGTAATTGCCGATTTAAAAGTGATGCTATCTACAACAGATGCAGATTTCGTGGTGAAAATTATTGATGTTTTTCCAGATGATTTTAAATACGACACTTCTTATTGTTGCAAAGGGGTAAAAAATGAAGTAGAAATGGCAGGTTATCAAATGTTGGTGCGTGGCGAAATTATGCGTGGGCGATTTAGAAACAGTTTCGAGAAACCCGAAGCATTTAAGCCAAATACCATCGAAACTGTAAAATTTGAACTACCCGATGTAGCACATGCCTTTAAAAAGGGACACAAGCTAATGATACAAATTCAAAGTTCTTGGTTTCCTATTTTTGATAGAAACCCCCAACAGTTTGTAGATATTTATAAATGCAGTGATGCTGATTTTATAGAGAGTGAAATAAAAGTATTTCATCAAAGTGATAATTCATCGAGTATTATTTTGCCTATATTAAAGAACTAAAACACTGTCACTTCGAGTAAACCTGAGGAACGAAGGTTGTATCGAGAAGTGAACTAATCGCAGTTCTCGATAAGGAGCAAAAGATGCGCGCCTACTCGAACTGACAATTATTTTCTTTGTGAAGCTTTTTGTCTTTGCGTCTTTGTGGCGAAAACTTTGTTACCTTTGTGGTTAAGTAAAATGCAACAACTAATAGCATATTGTTTAGTAGGTGGAGCAGCAATTTATTTGCTCTTTAAACTTTTAAAAAAAAAGAAAGTAAAAGCTGGTTGTGATGATAATTGCAATTGTAATTAAACAACTACAAAGTCTGTAACAAACTCTTCAAACTCACACGTTCTTGTAAAAAGCTATAAACTGTATCAATTTTAATTCTGTCTTGTTGCATGGTGTCGCGGTGACGAATAGTTACAGTATTATCTTCTATACTTTGATGATCAACCGTAATACAATAAGGCGTGCCAATGGCATCCTGGCGACGGTAACGTTTACCAACCGTATCTTTTTCATCATAAGTAACATTAAAATCAAATTTTAAAGCATTAATTATTTTTTCAGCCAATTCAGGTAACCCATCTTTTTTAACTAAAGGAAACACCGCTACTTTAATTGGCGCTAGTGCCGGTGGTAAACTTAAAACAGTTCGGGTTTCTCCGCCTTCCAAAGTTTCTTCTTTTAGAGCGGATGATAAAATGGCTAAAAATAAACGGTCTAAACCAACACTAGTTTCTACTACATAAGGCACATAGCTTTCGTTTTTTTCAACATCAAAATATTGCAGTTTTTTTCCACTAAACTGCTCGTGTTGTTTTAAGTCAAAATCAGTGCGACTATGAATCCCTTCTAATTCTTTAAATCCAAACGGAAACTGAAATTCAATATCTGCCGCTGCATTGGCATAATGTGCCAATTTTAAATGATCGTGAAATTTATAATTTTCTTTACCCAAACCTAAGCTTAAATGCCAGTTTAATCGAGCCTTTTTCCAATAGTCGTACCATTCCATTTCTGTTCCAGGTTTTACAAAGTATTGCATTTCCATTTGTTCAAATTCGCGCATACGGAAAATAAACTGACGCGCCACAATTTCGTTTCTAAATGCTTTACCGGTTTGAGCAATACCAAAGGGCAATTTCATACGTCCGGTTTTTTGAACATTGAGGTAGTTTACAAAAATACCTTGGGCTGTTTCGGGACGTAAATAAATGATGTTTGATTCGTCGGTTACTGCACCCATGCTGGTACTAAACATTAAATTAAATTGACGAACATCCGTCCAATTGCGACTTCCGCTAATAGGGCAAACAATTTCCAAATCAACAATAATTTGTTTTACTTCGGCCAAATCGCCTGCATTTAAAGCGGTTTTAAAACGGTTATTTATTTCGTTAATTTTTGTTTGATACTCAACAACACGTCCGTTTGTTGAACGAAACATCGCTTCATCAAAATTTTCGAAGCGCTTTTTGGCTTTTTCAACCTCTTTTTCTATTTTATCTTCAATTTTTGCAACGTGCTCTTCAATTAAAACATCGGCACGGTAGCGTTTTTTGCTGTCTTTATTATCAATTAAAGGATCATTAAACGCATCCACGTGTCCACTGGCTTTCCAAGTAGTGGGGTGCATAAAAATAGCCGCATCAATCCCAACAATGTTTTCGTGCAATTGCACCATGGCTTTCCACCAATAATCGCGGATGTTTTTCTTTAACTCTGCCCCATTTTGCCCGTAATCATATACGGCACTTAAACCATCATAAATTTCGCTGCTTTGAAAAATGTAACCGTATTCTTTACAATGAGAAATAACGTTTTTAAAAAAATCTTCGGGCTTAATGGACATAATTTTGTTTTAATATTAGGGCAAAAGTAGTTATTTTAACTAATTACATTTAAAATGATGTTTTTACCGCTTAACATTTTATTAACGACATTTTTTAACAAAAAACTTTTTATTCTAAAAAATATTTTTACTTTTGTTCGCTTTATAAACCAAAAACTACGATGAATTCAAAATTTTTACGCACAATTGGAGCCTCACTTTCGGTAGCTGTTATTTTAACAAGCTGCGATGGATTGGGCAAAATGTTGAAAAAACAAAAAGATATTAAATATACCGTGTCGCCTAATCCTATCGAAATGATTGGTGATAGCGTACAATTTAGTGTGAGTGGTAAATTTAACCCTAAATTATTCGCTAAAAAAGTAACATTAACCTTAACCCCTGTTGTAAAAGGTGTTGGTGGGACCGAAAAATCTTTGAAACCGTTGGTATTAGTTGGTGAAAAAGCTACAGGTAGTGGTCAAAAAATTGGATACACAAGCGGTGGTTCTTTTAACTATACTTCTGAGAAGTTTGCTTACGAGCCTGGCATCAGAAATGCAAAGGTTATGGTAAATGCTGTTGGTTCTGTTAAAAAGAAAGAGAAAAAATTCGATTCTGTTGAATTGGCAGATGCTACAATTGCTACAGCTTTATTAGTGCGTAACGATGAAAAAGGAATTATGGCTAAGGATGCTTTTGTTAAAACAACTCCTGCAAATCAAACTACCCATATTTATTATACTATTAATCAATCAAATGTTCGTCCTGCTGAATTAAAATCAGAAGAGGCAAAAGCATTTAACGATTTTGTAAGTAAAAACTTAACCTCTCCTTGGTACGAATTCAAAGGAATTAGTGTTTCTGCTTATGCTTCACCGGATGGAGAAACGGATAAAAACGAAAACTTAGCAAAAGATCGTGCAAAATCAGGTTCTGCAGCTATTATGGGTGAGTTTAACAAAAACAAAGTGAAAGAAGTTACTTTTGGTAAAACAAAAGAGCAATACGCTGTTGGAACTACAAAAGAAGACTGGGAAGGCTTTAAATCTTTAATGGAAGCAAGTACTATGGCTGATAAAGATTTAATTTTACGTGTTTTAACTATGTATAGTGATCCTGAACAACGTCGTAAAGAAATTAAAAATTTATCAAAAACTTATACTGAGTTAGCTGATAAAGTATTACCTAAATTGCGTCGTTCTGAAATTACTGTTAACGTTGATAAAAAATCACGTACGGATGAGCAAATCACTAAATTAATGACGTCTAATCCTGATAGTTTATCAATTGAAGAATTGTTGTATGGTGCTACTTTAACAAATGATGTAAACACTAAAGTGCAAGTTTACCAAGCTGCCGAAAAACAATACGGTACTGATTGGAGAAGTTCAAATAATTTAGGTTGTGCATTATTATTACAAAATAAAGTAACAGAAGCAGCTGAAGCATTTAAACGTGCTGAAAAGGCATCTGCCGGTCAACAAGCTGTTGCAAATAACTTAGGTATTATTGAAGCTAAAAACGGTAACCGTGTTGCCGCAATGGATTTATACAAAAAAGCAGGCGGAGCTTCTGAAACTAAATACAACATGGGCATTTTAGATGTTCGTAACGGTAAATACTCTGATGCAGTTGCAAATTTTGGAGATTATAAAGGACACAATAAAGCTTTGGCGCAATTATTATCAGGTAGTGCTGGTTCAGTTAAACAAACTATTGATGAAAGTAGCGAAAAAGAAATGGCTTACAGCTACTACTTAAAAGCGGTTGCTTCTGCTCGTGGTGGTAATAATGCTGACGTTATTTCTAACTTAAAAACAGCAATCGAAAAGGATCCAGCTTTAAAAGCTTGGGCTAAAGACGATGCTGAATTTGTTAAATTACGTGGTGATAGCGGATTTACTGGTTTAGTAAACTAAAAATAGAAATTAAGATAAAAAACCGTCTCTTAATTTTAAGAGGCGGTTTTTTTTTGAGGGTAAATACCTCTTTTAAAAGCGGTTAAGAGGATTGAAACTATTTCTGTCGAAATTAAAAAACTTCCTATAAAATTGGCAAATGTGCTTTAAAATGATATATTTGCACCCTTAAATTTAAAAATTACAGATACAAATTATACAATTATGCAAAACAAAGGTGCCATTAAAATATTCGCAATTCTATTAGGTTTAGCGTGTATTTTTTATTTATCGTTTACATGGGTTACTCAAGGGGTAGAAGCAGACGCAAGAGCCTATGCGGAGAATAGCATAAATACTGCAAAAGTAAAAGCTGCGGCAAAAGAATATGCAAAAGGAAATCCTTCTAAAGAATTAAGTTACTTAGATTCTTTAAAAGAAAACATCACCGATCGTTATTTAGATTCGATGAAAAAGCAAACGGTGTATAATATTTTGATTGCTGAGTACACTTATGAAGAATGTAAAAAAAGCGAAATTAACTTAGGCTTAGACTTACGTGGTGGAATGAACGTTACTTTAGAAGTATCGGTAATAGATATCGTTAAAAATTTAAGTAACAATAGTCCAGATGCAGCCTTTAATCTCGCATTAAACGAAACCCAAAAAAATCTGGGTGTAAAAAATAACGATGATTTTATCACTGCCTTTGAAAAGCAATATAAAGTTACAAACCCTAACGGTCGTTTAGCACCATTATTTCAAAGCATTGAAAACAAGAACAAAATCTCTTATAATTCTACTAACGAAGAAGTTATTAAATTTATTCGTGAGCGTGTTAGCGAAGCAGTAGGAAATGCAGAAAAAACATTCCGCAGTCGTATCGACCGTTTTGGTGTAACACAACCAAATATCCAAAAATTGGGAGCTAGCGGACGCATCTTGGTAGAATTACCGGGTGTTAAAGATAAAGCACGCGTGCGCGAATTATTGCAAGGTACAGCTAACTTAGAGTTTTGGGAAACTTATGAAAATGGTGAAATAGCACCATTATTAGACAAAGCTAACGTTGTGATTAGCCAAGAGTTGTATGGTAAAAAAACTGCAGCTTCTGATAGTTTATCATCTGATTCTACTGCTGTTAAAACAGCAACGGCTCAAGTAACGAATACAGCAACGACTACAAATACAGCAATAACCAAAGCGGATTCAGCAAATACAGATACGGCAAATAAAACTGCTGCAACTACTGGTTCTGTAAACCCACAAGATACTGCCATTAAAGGCTTTAAAAAACGTGCCCCATTATTTAGCGTGTTCCAAAACGCCTTCCCTTTAGTGCCTTTAAAAGGTAGAATTACGGTTGACGAAAAAGGAAATCCTAAAGCGTATGCCGAAGGACCAACAATTGGTATTGCCACTTCGAAAGCAGATACAGCTTTAGTAAATAAATATTTAGCAATTGCCAAATCAAAAAATATTTTCCCGTCTAAACTTAAATTTATGTGGGGAAATAAGGAAGTTGAGACGAAACAAGACGGAAAAATAGTTGGAACTTATTTTGAATTATTTGCCATTAAGCAAACAGATAGAAATGGTAAGGCTGCTTTAAGTGGAGATATTATTACGGAAGCTCGTAAAGACTACAACCAACAAAGTGGTGGTTTACCTTTAATTAGCATGAGCATGAATTCGGAAGCGGCTCAAAAATGGAAAGTGTTAACTGGTGCGAATAAAGGAAAAAGTATTGCCGTGGTAATGGACAATATGGTTTACTCGGCACCACGTGTAAATGGTGAAATTTCTGGTGGTAACTCTCAAATTACCGGAAACTTTACAGATGCAGAAGCGGATGCCTTAGCTGCTATTTTAAGTGCGGGTAAATTACCAGCTCCTGCTCATATTGTAGAAGAAAATGTTGTTGGACCTACTTTAGGCGCCGAGTCTATTAGCTCAGGTTTAATGAGCTTTGCAATTGCTTTGGTTGTTATATTATTATTTATGGCAGCTTACTATAGTAAAGCCGGTTTAGTAGCTAACATAGCGTTAATTGCCAATATGTTCTTTATAATGGGAATTTTAACTTCTTTAGGAGCCGTGTTAACTTTACCAGGTATTGCGGGTATTGTTTTAACCATTGGTTTAGCGGTGGATGCCAACATCCTAATATTTGAGCGTGTACGCGAGGAATTAGCCTTGGGTAAATCAACAAGCCAGTCCATAAAAGAAGGCTTTAAGCATGCAATGAGTTCAATTATTGACTCTAATATTACACTTGCCATTTTGGCTGTTATCTTAATGGTATTTGGTTCAGGACCAGTGCAAGGTTTTGCTACCACCTTATTAATTGGTATTGGCGCTTCATTATTCAGTGCTATTTTAATTACCCGTGTAATTTTTGAATGGATGTTAGAACGTAAGATGGCTATTCCTTTTGATACGAATGCCACGCGTAATGCCTTTAAAAAATTACATTTTGATTTTGTTGGAAAACGTAAAATCTATTACGCTATTTCAACTATCGTTATTGTTTTAGGTGTAGTATTTTATTTCAAAAATCACGGTTTAAATTTAGGTGTTGATTTTAAAGGAGGTCGTACGTATCAGGTTCGTTTTGAAAAGGACATGAATACAGAGGACATTAAGAAAGCTTTAGCGCCTGTATTTGGTGGTGCGCCTGAAGTAAAAACATTGGGCAGTAAAAATCAAGCTAAAATCACCACTACCTATCGTGTAACGGATAATAACCCAAATGCTGACAAAGAGGTAGAAGAATCATTAAACAAAGGATTAAGCACTTTAAATGCTAAGTACGATGTAATGCAACAACAAAAAGTTGGGCCAACCATTGCCACGGATATTGTGTATGGGGCCTATGGTGCAATTTTGTTCTCGTGTTTAATGATGTTTATATACATTGTGGTTCGTTTCCGTAAATGGCAATACGGTTTAGGTTCGGTTGTGGCTTTATTCCATGACGTATTAATTGTATTATCATGTTACACTATTTTCGATGGCATTTTACCATTCTCTTTAGAAATTGGTCAAGATTTTATTGCTGCGATTTTAACAGTTATGGGTTACACCATGACAGAAACTGTGGTTGTATTTGACCGTATTCGTGAAAAACTAGCTGAAGCAGGCAAGGCAGACGTGTTTGGTGAAGAGCGTAATAAATTAATCAACTACGCTTTAAATAGTACTTTAAGTCGTACTATTTTAACGTCACTAACCGTATTTTTTGTGTTATTGGTTATCTTCATCTTTGGTGGTGACGCAATCAGAGGATTTATCTTTGCTTTATTAATCGGTCGTATTATTGGTACGTATTCATCATTATGTATTTCAACTCCAATTGTTGTTGATTTTGATAAAAAGAAATAATTGAAATAAAATTAGAGAAAAGGCGCTATTTTTTTAAATAGCGCCTTTTTTATTTGTAAATAGTATCCAATATACCTGTAAAATCAATGTAGTAAGCGCTGCGGTAATTGCTTTTTTCCAGTTCTTGTATTTGCTTTTTAAAGTCTTGTTTAGTCTTTCTATCTATAGGATGGTTGGTATTTAAATATTTTATAACATATAGTTCAAGCTCGTAATCTTTTCCTGATTTTTTTAAATAGTTAAGAATTGAGCGCGTTTCCGCGTCTATATAGAAAAACTCTTTCGATTGAATATAAATAAACAGTTTTAAAATTTTAGCATATAAAAATTCTTCAACTCTACTGTCAATTTCATTTATGATCATATTTAAAAAACGTAAGCTTTCCTTTAAATGATTGGTATTAAAATAGTGTTTGGCCATAAAATAATAAATAGAAGCAGAATATTTCATAGAGAAGAGTGGACGATTTTGATGATAAGTTTTATTTTCCGTTTTTATAAATTGTAAAGCCTCGTTACTTTTTTTATTTAAGTGAAACCATTTTAATTTAATGAGATACCACCTTTCGTAGCAAAAAGCGTAACGGTAGTTTTGAGAAATGGTTGCCATTAAATTCTCAAGTGTAGATAAGTCTTTTTCAAAATCCCCCATATTATTACATTTCAAGCTGAGTAAGAGGTAATTTCCCATTTCGAGTAAAGTTTGTAACTCCACCTTATTTCCTTTACTACCCCTTTTTATTTGTAAATAATTTTTAGAAAAAGCTAACGCATTATCATATTTAAAAATGGCACTATAGTATTCGCTCATAGCCATGTTATAAAGACTTTTTGAGGTAATTGATAACAAGTCTTTTTCATTAAAATTAAGAATGGGTTTAATAAGTGTTTGCAGTTCCTCTTTTTCTTTTTTGGTTTGACAGTAATATTTATTTTTTAAAAAGAGCCTTATTTTAAAATATACGTCAGATACAAATACGTAATTAGCAATAATTTTCAGTGTAGTATTCCTTTCTTCTATAACTCTCAAAAGCCCCGATGACTCTAAATTAGTATCGGCTTTAAATACTTCAACATATTCTTGATTTAGTATATAGAGATGTTTAATGTATGCTTCATCTTCTAAAGTAGTTTTTTTTAATTTTTTTAGTTGTATTTGAGCGGCATGATTGAGTCCCTTAAAGAGAAGAATTTTATATTTTTCAATTTCCCAACTGTGCTGTGAGTCAAGGTCTTTATACAAGCCACCCAACTGAATGGAATTAATAATGGACTCGAACAAATAATTTTTAGCCACTGATAAATTTTTCGGAAAAAGTTGTTTTAGTTCGGCGTCATTAAATGTTTTTTGTTTTTCGAGTGCTTCGAATAGATTAAGATAGAGTTTATCGCCATTCAATAAATTAGACTGTAATTTAAACAAGCGCTTTTCGCCTTTAGTTAAACTATCAATTAAAAATTTTAAATCGTCATTAGCTTTTTTCATAATTGTACGTAAAATTTAAATATATAAAACTAATTTATAAATGTATAAAATGCTGAATATTAATTATTTATAATATTTTTACTTTTTTTATAAAGCTAATTTATAAAATTAATTTGTTTTCATACTGCATTTAAGAGAACTAAATTTGATTAAAAATCTAAGCTATGAAAGAACTATTATTCATCTTGTCATTAAGTGTATCATTTGTTATTAATGGTCAAACGCCAGTTAATGATACCTGTGTAAACAATCGTTTTAACCCAAATTTAACAACGTTTGCATTTGCAAATACTACTACCACCCAAATCGTCTATGGTGTTTCAACCACCACAAACGTAGCCAGAGTTTATAGCCCTCAAGGCGATTTAAATACCTGTAGACCTTTAATTTTATGGGCGCACGGCGGAGGTTTTACCGGAGGCTCATATTTAGAACAAAAAACCACAGATATGATGCAGCAATTAGCGCGCAAGGGTTATGTGGCTGTAGCCATGCGTTACCGTTTGTCTTCACCTACAACATCTACAACGTTGCAATACCAAGAGGCGATGATAAAAGGAGTGCAAGATATGATTGCCGCTATTAGATTTATTAGAGCCAATGCGAATGCTTTTGGAATAGATACAAGTCAGATTTTTATAGGTGGATCCTCAGCTGGAGCTATTATTGCTAATCATACAGCTTTTATGGATTTGAGCGAGGCGTTTGCCACTGCATTAGCAAATCAGGGTGGAAGTTATAATGTTACCACACTGCCTACTAATACTAATGTTCCATACAATGTTGCCGGATGTGTTACGCAAGCAGGAGCTATTTGGGATTTAACTTTTTTAAACAACGAAACAACTCCTTGGGGAGCTGTGCATAACACAACCGACCCTACAGTAGCGTACAATACTGGTGGGGGAAGCCAGCAAATATTTACTCAACTTCAATCACAAAATGTAAAATCGTTTTTAAAAACAACATATAGCCCAGGGCTACATACCCCTTTTCCGGCAACTCCAACAGCGCCTTATGTAGACACCTTTAATTTAGCTAGTTATAACCAACTATATGCTATGCTCAAACATCAAGGTTCGGCAAGTGTAACAGTTAACAGTAACACCCTAACAGCAATTCCAGCTGGACAAAACTATCAATGGTATTTAAACAACACTGCGATTCCAAGTGCAACAAATGTTGTTTACACAGCTACTGTTAGTGGAAACTACTTTGTACAAGTTAAAAACTGCGCTACTTGTTTTTCTTCATCACAAAGCGTTTCGGTAACAATTGTAACTACAGGCATAAAAAAAATGGATTTACAAAATCAAATTTTAGTATATCCTTCACCCTGCAAAGATAAGATTGAGTTTAAAAACGTAAAAAACATTAAGTCTATTGAAATAGTATCTATCTGTGGAAAAAGAATATACAGTAACACTAACATTAATGATAATTATACTGTTAACACGTCGCTGTGGGAAGAAGGGCTTTATTTTGCTGAAATAATAAATGAAGATAATAGTAGAGTAATTGTAAAGTTTTTCAAGATGAATTAATGGGTATTTATAGACTAGAATTTTTTAACCAAAAAAATATAAAATCATGAAAAAGACTATTTTAATGATCTTCTTTTTAACGGTATTAAAAGGAACGTCGCAAACAAACAAAACATTTTTTTTAGGACACAGCTTAGTTAATTTGGATGTACCTAACATGGTAAGAAAACTATCAATTGCCGGCGCTAAAGTATTTACTTATAGTGTTAACATAGGCAATGGTGCCAATTTACAGTATCACTGGAATAACTCAAGTTCTACACAAGGTAATTCTTGGAAAACCACATTGCCTTTAGGAGGGTTTGAAAATTTTATACTTACTGAAGCCGTGCCACTTCAAGGCCATTTAGCTTGGAGTAAAACATACCGGTTTGCAGATAGTTTGTATCGTTTCGCAAAGTTACAAAACCCAAACATACAAATCTATTTATATGAAACTTGGCATTGCACCAGTAGTGGTAATAGCAGTACTTCTGGAACTGGAGGTTATCCTTGCAGTTGGGACCCAGAAAGCACTACCTTATGGAGAACACGTTTAGATAACGACTTAGCTAAATGGCAAAGCATTGCTGATTCAATCAATTTAATTCACACAAACCCAATGCTCATTATTCCGGCAGGACAAGCACTGGCGCAATTATACGATAGCATCGTTGCTAATAAAGTGTCTGGTATTACTTCTATTAATCAATTATATACAGATAACATTCATTTAACCAATACAGGCAATTATTTTATTGCTTGTGTTATGTACGGTGCTATTCATAAAACATCGCCTGTGGGTTTGCCAAGCCAGTTAACTAATCCATGGAATTCTCTTTACACTGATTTTCCAACCACTACGCAGGCCGGTATTTTTCAGCGCATTGCTTGGAAAACACTTTGCGCCTATCCAAGAGATGGCGTGAATTGTATGATTACACATATTAACGAATCATTTAATGCTGATAAACTTGTATTGACATTGGCGCCAAATCCCGCTAAAAATGAATTTAAAATTATAGCAGATCGACCATTAAAGCTGAAAATTACATCAATTAATGGAAATTTGATTTATGAAAACAATATTTACAACAATAATATTATAAATATTGAAACAAGTGGTATTTACTTTATTAAAGCCATAGATGAGAATAACGCCGAAGTAAATAAAAAAATTGTTATTGTAAATTAGTTAATTTTATATATACTCTTAATAGAAACATCAGCGCATTAAACCAAAATAAAAAACGATTTATTTTAAATTATAAGAATTATAAATAGGTTTTACTGTAGTAAAAATGAATTTGTCATAAAATTATATCAATAAATAATAAAGAGATTAATTATTTTTTTATTATTTTAAAAGCATGATATTTGCTTTCATAGCGTGTATATGCTGGAGTATTGCCGTTTTTCCTGTAACTGAAGCTATCAAGAGAATCGGACACGAGCCGGTAAATTTATTCAGACACCTCATTGGCTTTGTTTTGTTTTCGAGTGTTGTTTTAATATTTAAAGCAAATTATTATCAACGCTTAATTAACGGAGATAAATGGCCCATTTTGCTATTATTACTCTCTGGTATTTTTGGTTTAGTTTTTAGTGATTTATTACGATTAAAATCTCTAAATAAGTTAGGTATAAAAACAGTAAGTATCTTTTCATCATTTCAACCAGTTTTAAGTTTAGGATTTGGTTACCTTTTCTTGAATGAACAGCATAATTATGCAGGAATAATTGGTTTATTAATGGTTTGCTCAGGCCTTTTGTTATACTTCCTATCAAAAAAAGAAAAAGTTGAAATTATAAAAGCGGGTTATTCATTTCATTCAAAAGATTTTTTTATACTCTTAGCATGTATGGTATTTCAAGCTTTAGCTATTGTGTTTTCAAAAAAGGCAATTGTTCAATTAAATAATAGGTATGAAGCCTATGAAATAGCTTATACACGAATTATTGGTGCGGTAATCGTTATGTTAGTGTATGCACTGGTAAATGGTAAACTCATTCAATGGTTAAACGACTTTAAAAACAATAAAAATAATGCCAATAAGTATTTTATTGCTAGCACCACACTAGGCAATGTTATTGCTGTGTCTTGCTCAATTTATGCCTTATCTATCTTGGATAGTGTAGTGGCACAATCCATTTTCAGTTTAACACCCTTTTTTATTTTACCTTTGAACTTTATTATTAATAAGGAAAAAATAACTCATATTACTATCGTTAGTTTTATTATTTCTATCTCTGGGGTTTATTTAATATTGTGGGAGAAAACAATAATTAACATGTTTAATTAAAAAAGGGTGTTTTTTTATCTTAAATATTGATAATAAAAATAATTCTTATCTTAACCTCTTTATTTTAATTAATGAAAATAGGTTTAAAACTTACTCTTACTTTTTTTGGAATTGCTTTTATTGCCATGCTGGTGGCAGGTATTATAAGTTACACAAGTGCAAAAACCACACTTAAAAAAGAATCGTTTAATAAGCTCACGGCAGTGAGAGAAATGAAAGCTGTTCAAATTACCAGTTATTTTAATCAAATTAAAAATCAACTGGTTTCTTTTTCTGAGGATCCATCAATTATAGAAGCTACTAAACAATTTAAAAAGGGATTCCAACAAGTAACTACCGAATTAAATTTTAATGATAAAAATTTCGCTCAGCGTCATAATAAAATGGATACTTATATTGATTCTGTATTTATTCCTGAACTAAATAAAAATAGTATTGGAGTGGTTAACAAAAAAAATTTAGAGCCTAAAAACCCAAATGCTCTATTGCTACAACAATTATTTATTGCCGAAAATCCTAATAAATTAGGAGAAAAACATTTGTTGGACTCCATAAAAGTAAATTGCAGCTATAATAAAACACATAAAAAATTTCATCCTGTTATTAGAAGTTTCTTAGAGCGTTTTGGTTACTATGATGTTTTTTTAATAGACAATGAAACAGGAGATGTATTGTATACTGTTTACAAAGAAATTGATTTCGCATCTTCTTTGCAAACAGGCGCCTATCGCAATACTAATTTGGCCGCTAGTTTTAATAATGCATTAAAAATAAAAAATCATGATGATGTTGCTTTGGTTGACTATGCAGAGTATTTACCGTCTTATAATTCACCAGCCTCATTTATTGCTTGTCCTATTTTTGATAAAGGTGTTGTAATTGGTGTACTTGCTTTTCAAATGCCTATTGATAATATTAATAGCATTATGACCAATAATAAAGATTGGGAAGGTGTGGGTTTAGGAAAAACAGGAGAAAGTTATATTGTTGGCGAAGATTTTACGTTGCGCAACCAATCACGTTTTTTAATTGAAGATAGTGCTAACTACTTTAAGTTGTTAGAAGAAATTGGTGTGGGTAAATTAACGGTTACCAAAATAAGAAACTATCATACTTCTGTTGGACTGCAGGAAGTAAAAACACAAGGAACAAAAGAAGCTTTGTTGGGTAAATCAAATACCTTAATTTTTGACGATTACCGCGGCGTTTCAGTGCTTTCTGCATTTAAACCGTTAAATGTTTTAGGGATGAAATGGGTAATTATGAGTGAGATTGATGAGGAAGAGGCATTTAGTCCAACACTACGTTTAAGAAATAATATTTTAAAAGGTTCTTTATTCGTGCTTTTTGCCATTTTAATTATTTCCTTTTTTGTATCAAAGCAAGTTACCAAACCTATTAAGGAATTGGAATTTGATGCTTTAGAATTATCAAAAGGTAATTTGGACGTAAAAATTACTAATTCCAGAAATGATGAAATTGGCTCGCTTGCTAATAGTTTTATAAAAATGCAGGCTTCTCTTAATGACTTAATACATGGCCTAGAAGACAAGATAAACGAGCGTACCAAAGAAGTTGTAAAACAAAAAGATATTATACAGCATAAACAAAAAGAAATTATTGACAGTATGAATTATGCTAAGCGCATACAACATACACTTTTGGCTAGCGATAAATTTTTAAATAAGTATGTGCCCAATCATTTCGTTTTATTTAAACCTAAAGATATTGTAAGTGGCGATTTTTATTGGGCAACAAAAAACGAAACGCACTTTTATTTTGCCATTTGTGATAGCACAGGGCATGGTGTTCCGGGCGCATTTATGAGTTTATTAAATATGGCCTTTTTAAACGAAGCCATTAATCAGAAAAAAATTACCGAACCGCACGAAATTTTAAATCACGTTCGAGAGCGCCTTATTAAAAATTTATCGAAAGACGGGGGTAAAGATGGTATGGATGGCATTTTATTGAAGATGGATTTAGCAACTAAAAAAATTACCTATGCCGCAGCCAATAATGCACCGGTAATTATTAGAAATGGCGAGATAATTGAATTGCATGCAGATAAAATGCCTATAGGTATTGGTATCCGTCAAGAGCCGTTTAAATTGTATGAGGCCGACATTCAGCCCGGTGATACCTTGATTTCATACACCGATGGCTTTGCTGATCAATTTGGTGGGCCAAAAGGCAAAAAGTTAATGTACAAACCTTTAAAGGAACAGTTAAAAGTATACAACTCTCTATCGCTTAACGAGCAAAAAGAAAAATTAGATACCTACTTCGAAAACTGGCGTGGTGAGCAAGAACAGGTGGACGATGTATGTATTGTAGGAATTAAATTTTAACTAGGCCTCTTTAATTTTAGTAATCTTTTTTTCTTTTAAGATTTCAGAAACTGCATTTGCAATTTTAGCTGCAGAAAACCCACACTCTTCATATAATTCTGATTGTTCGCCATGTTCAATCCATTTATCTGGTATACCTAAACGCACTAATTGCGCTTGGTAAGTATTATCAGCCATAAATTCTAAAACAGCGCTTCCCATTCCTCCCATAATACAGCCGTCTTCCACCGTAATTACTTTCTTGTATTTAGAAAATACTTCGTGTAATAACTGCTCATCAATGGGCTTTACAAAACGCATATCATAATGTGCAGGACTAATGCCTTCTTCGTTTAATTTTTCAATAGCTTTAGTCACAAGATTTCCGGGATGACCAATAGATAATATGGCAACATCTTTTCCGTCTTTTATTTTTCGACCCTTACCAATTTCTATTTTTTTAAAGGGTGTTTTCCAATCTACCATTACGCCATTGCCGCGCGGATAGCGAATACTAAAAGGACCTTTTACTTCATCTAATTGCGCCGTGTACATTAAGTTACGCAACTCTTCTTCGTTCATAGGTGCGCTCACAATCATGTTTGGCACACAACGGAAGTAAGCAATATCAAAAGCCCCGTGGTGTGTTGGACCATCTGCGCCAGCTAATCCACCTCTATCTAAACAAAAAATAACTTTTAAATTTTGTAAAGCTACATCGTGCAATACTTGGTCGTATGCTCGTTGCATAAATGATGAGTATATGTTGCAATAGGGAATCATACCTTGAGTGGCAAGACCCGCACTAAAAGTAACCGCATGTTGCTCTGCAATGCCTACATCAAAAGCTCTGTCGGGCATGGCTTTCATCATAATGTTTAACGAACAACCACTTGGCATAGCAGGCGTAATGCCCATTATTTTTGAGTTTTTTTCAGCTAGCTCAACCATGGTATGACCAAAAACATCTTGATATTTTGGTGGTTGAGGTGTTTTAGGTATTACTTTAATAATTTCGCCGGTATTCTTATTAAACAAACCAGGAGCATGCCAAACGGTTTCGTTTCCTTCTTCGCTGAATTTATAACCCTTTCCCTTTTTAGTTAAAACATGTAACAATTTAGGCCCGGGTATGTCTTTTAAGTCAGCTAATACTTTTGTTAAACGCACTACATCATGACCATCAATTGGTCCGAAATATCGAAATTTTAGACTTTCAAATAAATTGCTTTGCTTTAACAAACTTGTTTTAACGGCATTTTCCATTTTACTGGCAATTTCCTGCGCATTAGGCCCAAATTTGCTTATTTTACCTAATAATTCCCAAACCTTATCTTTGGTTTTGTTGTAGGTTTTAGAGGTAGTAATATCTGTTAAATAATCACGTAGTGCCCCAACATTAGGGTCAATACTCATGCAATTATCGTTTAAAATAACCAATAAATTTGTATTCGTAACACCAGCATGGTTCAACGCCTCAAAAGCCATACCAGCAGTCATAGATCCATCGCCAATTACTGCAATGTGATGTTTGTCTTTTAAATTTTTGTAATTACTGGCAACAGCCATACCTAATGCAGCCCCAATACTGGTACTTGAATGGCCTACGCCAAACGTATCGAATTCGCTTTCGCTACGTTTTGGGAAACCGCTAATGCCTTTGTAAATACGGTTGGTGTGAAAAATATCACGACGACCAGTTAAAATCTTATGACCGTAAGCCTGATGACCCACATCCCAAACCAATTGATCGTAAGGGGTATTAAAAATATAATGTAAAGCAACTGTTAACTCAACAACTCCTAAAGAAGCACCAAAATGTCCTCCTTTCACCGAAACCAGATCGATAATATATTGACGCAGTTCGGCACTAAGTTGTTCTAACTGCCCTTCTTTCAAAAGTTTTAAATCGGCAGGCGAATTAATTTTTGCCAATAATTCACCAGGAATAAAACCAGAACCTTTAACAATTTCCATTATAACAAAATTAAGCTATTTTATAACACAAAATCAACGTTTTTCAGTAGAATTTAGTGTCTTTTATATGTTAATAACATATAAAATTGCTAATAGTTTAAAGCTTAAACAAAAAATGTACTATCTTGTTAATAATAGAGATGAGAATAAAACACGGTTTTTTGGTTTGCCTATTCATTAGTGGGTTTGGTAATTACTATACCCAGAGTAAAACAATAGATTCTCTACTTTCTGTTTTAAAAGTTGTGAGAGCAGATACAAACAAAGTAATTCTTCTTAATAATATTGTAAAAGAATACAAAATATCTAACCAATATGGTGAGGCTTTGAATTACTGCCAACAAGCTTTGGTTTTGGCTCAAAATTTAGGCTACAAAAGTGGAATTATTAAATCGTATACAAATACCGGTATTATAAACTGGTACAAAGGTAATTTTTCGGAAGCTCTAAAAAATTACTTTATGGCTTTAAAAATCCAAGAACAAATAAACTTACAGAACCCCCAAGATATAGAAATTAAAAAAAGTATGGCATCTACTTATGAGTACATAGCTATTATTTATTTTACCCAAACCAATTATAAAGAAGCTCTAAAGGTTTTTTATACAGCGTTAAAAATGAGCAAAGATATCAATGATAAACACAATATTGCAAGGGCTTACAACGGTTTGGGTAATGTTTATTCCAAACAAGGTAATTATGCCGAAGCACTAAAAAATCATTTTGCTTGTTTAAACATTTATAAAGAGCTAAACGATAAAAAAGGTATATCCATGTCTACTTGCAACATTGCCATTGCCTACCATGAGCAAGGCAATTATGATGAATCTATAAAAATGAATTTACAATATATAGCTCTTGAAAAAGAAATTGGAGACAAAAGCACTATTAGCAATGCTTTTAATAATATTGGGCTTGCATATTTAGCTAACGGCAATTATAATGAGGCAATAAATAATTTTAATGCTGCTATAAATTTATTCGAGAATAATAAGGAAAACGGCGATTTATCTTTTTCATATATGAATTTGGGTAATGCTTATAGTAAATTATACAAAAAAAAGGAAGCGCAACAGTATTTAAGCAAAGCCTTAACAATAAGCACAAAAATTGGAAATAAAGAGCGCATGAAGGATTGTTATTTGCATTTAGCGAATTTGGATAGTGCGAATGCGAATTACAAAGGTGCTTTTGAAAATCATAAATTATTTATCATTTATCGGGATAGTTTAAATAATGAAGAAACACAATTAAAAAGCCTACAGGCAAGTATGCAGTTTGATTTTGATAAAAAAGAATTAGCGGCAAAAGCAGCTCAAGAAAAGAAAGATGCGGTTATTGCAGAAGAAAAACGTCGACAAAAAATAGTAACGTTACTTGTATCCTGTGTTTTGATGATGGTTGTATTATTTTCTTTTTTTCTATTTAATCGGTTTAAAATCACCAATAAACAGAAATTAATTATTGAAAAACAAAAAATAGTTGTAGACCAAGCTTATGAAGAGTTACATGAAAAAAATAAACAAGTGATGGACAGCATTAATTACGCTAGTCGCATCCAAAATGCACTACTAGCCTCGGAAAAGTACATTGACAATAGTATTAGGCGATTAAATAAAAAAAGCCATAAAGGTTAATTTATGGCTTTGAAATAATTTATTAGGCGATTATATATGAATTGCTCGTTTACCTGTTGCATCCAAACAGGCCTCCTTCATACTTTCGGTAAATGTTGGGTGAGCATGGCTCATACGGCTAATATCTTCAGCACTTGCTTTGTATTCCATAGCAACTACGGCCTCAGCAATCATATCAGCGGTGCGTGGACCAATCATATGAACGCCTAAAATTTCATCAGTGGTCTCATCTGCTAATACTTTAACGAAACCATCGGTGTCCATGCTGGCACGAGCTCTGCCACTTGCTTTAAATGGAAAATTCCCTACTTTGTATTTTCTGCCTTGTTCTTTTAATTGTTCTTCGGTTAAGCCTACTGCAGCAACTTCAGGCCAAGTATATACAACTCCAGGAATTAAATTATAATCAATGTGTGGTTTTTGTCCCGCTAATTGTTCGGCAACAAAAACACCTTCTTCTTCTGCTTTGTGCGCTAACATAGCACCCTTAACCACATCGCCAATAGCATAAATATTATCCACATTGGTTTTTAAATGTGCATCGGTTTCAATGCGACCACGGCTATCTAGTTTTACGCCTGCATTTTCTAGCCCTAAATTTTCGGTATATGGTTTTCTGCCAACTGCTACTAAACAATAGTCGCCTTTAATTTCAATTGTTTCGTCTTTTGCATTTAAAGCAGTAACCGTCACTTCTTTGGCTGTGGCTTTTGTGCCGGTAACTTTATGTTTAGTTAAAAACTCAAAACCTAAATTCTTTTTTAATACGCGTGTTAATTCTTTGCTTAATGCACCGTCCATACCGGCAATAATCCTGTCCATAAATTCAACAACGGTTACCTTACTTCCTAAGCGACCATATACACTGCCTAATTCTAACCCAATTACACCACCACCGATAATAATAAGGTGCTTAGGAACTTCAGTTAATTCTAAAGCTTCGGTTGAGGTAATTACACGTTTTTTGTCAATTTCAATGCCTGGTAACGTTGAGGGTTTAGAGCCTGTGGCAATAATAGTTTTTACTGATTCAATTTTTTCAACAGAACCATCCTCTTTTTTAATTTGAATAGTGGTTTTATTTTCAAATGTTCCAATGCCTGTGTAAACAGTAATTTTATTTTTTTTCATCAAAAAATTAATGCCTTCAACCGTCATTTTCACAACGCCTCGTTTGCGCTCAATCATTTGTTTAATGTTAACTTTTGGAGCAGTTTTAATATCTATCCCATGTTCTTCAAAATGATGAACGGCATTGTAGTAGTGTTCGCTACTATCTAACAGAGCCTTTGAAGGAATACAACCCACATTTAAACATGTGCCCCCCAACGCAGGGTATTTCTCAATTAAAGCAGTTTTCATGCCTAATTGTGCACAACGAATAGCTGCCACGTATCCACCCGGACCGCCGCCAATAATAGTTACATCAAATTTTTCCATATATGTTTAGTTTTAAAAAATGTCGTATAAAAACAGGGTGAATTTAAGTATTATTTAATCAGGCTCAAATAATTTTATAGTTCTTGTTTTCGCCTATACGCCAACCAGTTAACTGTTCAACAAAAAAAAGAAAACGGTATTTAATTTTTAATTTAGCCTTTGATTTATCGTAAGTAAATAGCCAGTTGGCATTATTAATTCGGTTTTGAAAGACCTTTGGGTGAGTGCCCTTGTATTCTTGTAAAATATCAATATTGTTGTAATCAAATTCTTCAACAGCCGGAATATTTTTTTTCATCCATTCATCGTTATGCCACATTTTATGAAAATTTTGCTGCTTGGCTTGTTGTGCTTTAGGTGGTTTTACCCAACCGTAATGGTAGATAAACGCGTTAATTTTTTTCACGTTTAATTTTTTATTATCAATTGTTCTAAAGCCTTGCGCATCTTTATAAGAGCGAATGTTTTTGTTGTTTTTTATTACACGAATTTCGTTTTTATACCAGCGCCCACCGGCCCCAATGTATTTGTAATGCCCGTAAAAATGCTTGTATTTAAAGAGCAATCCATCAATTTTAATGTCGTTTAAATTGGCTTCCATTGCTTGTTTTATGGCAGGTAAATCTTCTTCATGTACACACTCATCACTTTGAATGTAAAAGCACCAATCATATTCTAAAGGAATAGCATCAAACACTTTGTTGGTTTCGAGAGCTAACACCTTTCCACCCTCACGTAAATTGTCGTCCCAAACAGTATCTATAATTTTTATTTTATCAGACGGAATGGATTCGATTAATTTCCATGTTTCGTCACTACTGTTTCCAACGCCAACATAAAACACATCGCAAATATCAATTATGGAAGTTATTGCTTCAACAACAGGATAATCGTAAGTAATAGCATTTCGTATAATTGTAAAACCGGCAACTTTCATTTTTTCTTTTTTAAAACGGATAACCTATGCCAAAGTTAGCAACAATATTTGTCCAAGGTTTTTTATCGTAAGTCCATCTGTCGCCTTCAGCATATTTTGGGTCGTATAGCGGGGTTGCCAAATCTAACCGTATAACAAAAAATCCTAAATCCATACGTAAACCCATTCCACCTCCTAAAGCAATTTGTTTGTAAAATTCATCTACCAAAAATTCACCATTGGGCTTACTAACGTCTTTATTTAGACGCCAGATATTTCCGGCATCAACAAATAAAGCGCCATTAAATGATTTAATAATATGAAAACGGTATTCAATATTTCCTTCCAGTAAAATGTCACCTATTTTGTCAAAACGAGCTTCGCTGTTTGATGGATCGTATCCTCCCGGCCCTAAAGTTCGGGCTCGCCATGCCCTTACACTGTTTGGGCCACCGCTAAAAAAACTTTGTTCGTAAGGTATTACACTTAGATTGGTTAGGGGTTTGCCTATACCGCCAGCTAAACGATATACCACACGACTTTTTTTCCGAATTGGAATATAAATTCGGTAGTCAACATCTGTGCGTAAAAATTGCGCGAACGGAATTTTAAAAAGTAAGTAACGATTAAGGGAATCTGCTGCTTCACCTGAAGATTCAAAGTATTTTCTTAAAATATTGCCCGACGACATAATATTCCATTTAATAAAACTTACTGGCTTTCTACTTGTATTTGAATTTTCTTTAGAGGTGAATGTTAATCCATATCTACTTAAAGTTGTAATATGATCTTGGAAAGAGTTGGCAAGGAATGCATCATTAGAACTGGCAAGGTAATTTCTAAAAGAATTAGTCAAGGTAGCACGAATAAGATATGCCTCAAATGGAATAACATCATGCCTCAGGCGACCTTGGTTGGATTTAAAATTAAACCCGTAATTGATATTGGTAATAACCCTGCTATATTCAGGACGAGATTGAAAGTTAAAAGAAGATTTAATATACGTGCGAGGTGACATTTCTTTGGTAAAAGGTAAGAGGGAGAATGGAAAAAAAGCACGTGGCACAGAGAAGGTCAATTCCGGACCAAATTGAACAGTATTAAATATCTTTTGAAGTTCGGTAATGTTTGTATTTGACTGATCTTCAGAATTAAATTGTTTTTGACCAATAAGAGAACCCTGCAATTTTAACTCAATTAATTCACCACCTTTAAAAAAATTCTTATTTTGATACACCACACTCAAATCAAAACCAGGGTTACCTGTCGTGTTTGTTACCCCACTTTCGGTGGTAATGGATTGTTTTACCAGCGGGCTACAAACAATATAACAGTCTAATTGATTAGAATAATCTAAGCTCTTTAAAAACTTTATAGAAACATTTTTAAAAATTCCTAACCCCAGCAACTGTTTGTAGGTTTGTTCGGCAGTATCTTTTCTAAAAAATTGGCCTTTATATAAGTCGATGTAATTTGCAATTAATACTTTTCGGTATGCCAAGGGGTTATTTAGTAAATAAACAATACTTTTATTTTTAACATGAAGTGTGTCTTTAAAGGGAATTTCACGCAAATTACCTACAAGCGGTTCGGTTATTACAAAAACATTTTGTAGTTTATAACGTGTGTGATTTACAAAAATAAGCGAATCGTTTGTTGAACTATATGTGCGCGTAAATTTCTTTAAATGTAATTCAACATTTACAGTATGTTTAGTGGCATTAGAATCAATATTAAAGCCAATGTAAGCATTCTCAAAATAGTAATATCCGTTATTTAATACGTAATCGGTTATACGTTGGCGTTCGGATTGAAATTTTTCAATATCATAAATCATACCCCTTTTTAACAAAGTATGGATGGTGTCTTTTAAAATTATAGCTCCAAGTTTTTCATCGTCCATTTTATAAGTAATGTTACTTATTTTATAAGGATAGTTTGCATGTACTTTATACTCAATAATGGCATGTTTATTGTTTTTTTTAAGTACAATCGTATCTGTAACTAAATTATTAAAAAAACCTTTGCTAAATAGATATTTGCTCAATTGAGAGCGAGTTTGCTCAGTAGAAGCCGAATCTAAAACTACGGCGGGCTCACCTATATCTCTTATACTTTCTCTAAGAATAGGTTCGTCTTTATCTTTTAGTTTAGGAATTTTTGGTTTCTTGCCTTTTTTAGCTCTTTCAATGTTTTTTAAATCTGTTTTTCTAATTCGCTTGGCATTAATTGTATCATATCTAAGATTACGTTTTTGCTTAATCTCTGTAATTTTGTTTTCATCATATAAGTTGTACCACCATACATAAAAGTGAGCAAATCTAAAAAGTTTACGATTTGGTTTCTGTCTTATAAATGCTTCAAAATTTTCGGTAGGTAAATGGGTTTCTTCGGTGTTAGAAACAATAACCTTATCTACCAAATATTCATTTGGTAACAACTTTTTTGTTGGGCGACATCCACAAATAAATATTAAGAATAAAATCGCTAACCCCCAATTTTTTGAGTTTTTATGAATGAGTATTTTAAATAATAAATGCAAACGCAATAAATAAATTGTACTAATTTAGGCTAAAAAATGATTAGTAAAAATCAAATAAATAACATACGAAGTTTACATCTTAAAAAAAACCGAGATTTAAGGAAGCAGTTTATTGCAGAGGGTGTGAAAACGGTTTTGGAATTAATAAAGTACCGACCAGATTGTCTTGTGGAAATTTATGCTACTGAAGATTTTGTCATACAAAATGGGGATAAAATAGCCTCTAATAATATTAATTATTTTAGTATTACAGAACATGAATTAGAAAAAATAAGTTTGCAGAGCACACCCAATAAAGTAATTGCAATTTGTAACTATTTTGAAAATCAGGATGTGAAAATTGATTTTAACACTAACTTTATTTTGTATATGGATGATATTAGAGATCCAGGAAATTTTGGAACCATTTTAAGATTAGCCAATTGGTTTGGGAGTTATACTGTATTTTGTTCGCCGCAAAGTTGCGATGTATACAATCCTAAGGTAATACAATCTAGCATGGGCGCGTTTATGCGGGTAAATTGCAAATATTTAAATTTAAGCGAACTTGTAAATAAAAATAAAATTCAAAACATTTATGGGGCAGTATTAACGGGGAATAATTTATATAAGCAGAATTTGCAAAACGGATTAATAGTTGTTGGCAACGAAGCAAATGGGATTAGTGCCGAAAATTTAAAATTAATAAACAAACCAATAACTATTCCATGCCATGTTAATAATGGAACGGAATCACTAAACGCCGCAATGGCCGCATCTATTATTATTGCTGAGTTTTATAGACAGTTAGGCACATAAAAAAATCCCGCGTTTTGCGGGATTTTAATTATTAAAAATCAATTACTTATTATTTTTCAGGCTCTAAATCTACTTCTTCGCCACCTTTTATAGCTTTATGTTTAGCCTTTTTATCAGCCTTAATTTTTTCCCATTTAGTTTTTTGCTCTGGTGTTAAAAAGCCATTAACTTCAGCATCAAATTTTTCCATATTGGCTTTCATTTGCTGGTGTGTGGCTTTACGCTCATCAGGAGTTGTAGACCCTTTTAATTTTTCGCGTAAAGGAGCATTGGCGTTAATGCGAGTTAATGCTGCAGCTTCCCATTTTGGAGTTTGATCGGCAGTTAATCCTAAGTTTTTAGTAGCCCATTTAGCACCATGTTTAGCGTGTTCCTCAGGAGTGTGTTGTTTTTTTTGGGTACCGGTTTTAGAAGTAGGAGAATCTTGAGCACTAGAAGCTAAAGCTAACCCAGTAACTAAAGCTAATGATAACATTAATTTTTTCATAGTTATAATTTTTAATTGTTGTTTTTAAGATGATGTAAATATATGGAAGTTTAATGTAAAAACTAAAATTAACGTTTTTTTACATTCACTTTCATTCTGATGTCCTCCAGAGGTCTGTCGCGTTTATCTTTAGTTGCATTGGCAATTTTATCAATTACCTCTAATCCTTCTATTACTTCACCAAAAACAGTGTAGTTGCCATCTAAATGGGGTGTGCCTCCAATCGTTGTGTATGCTTCTATTTGCTCTTTATTAAATTTATATTCAGGTGTAGCTAGGTGTAATTTTTTTATCTTGCTTTCTATTTTTTGATTTATTAAGTCAGCACTATCAAGTTTATTTTCGGTTTTAAGCTGGTTGTATATTTTCTTTAAAGTAATCCCTTCTTCAGTTTTCATAAAGTTTCGGGCACAATTGGTAAAATGTGTTTTGTTGATGCGGTCCTCATATTTTTTTAAGTCTTCTAATGTTCTCTTTTTGCCCATCACAATATAAAACTGAGAGGCGCTTGATTCAAATTTCGGGTTAATGTCATCACCCTCTCGAGCAGCACATAATTTACCTTTCGTATGAATTAATTTAGAATTTATTTCTGCTGGAATAGTATATTTTAAATCGCCATGCCCCAAAGAATCACCGGGCTTTGCATGTTTACTTAAGGGATCACCACCTTGAATCATAAATCCCGAAATAACTCTATGAAATAATAAAGAATCAAAAACGTGTTCGTTTACTAGTTTTAAAAAATTGGCTTTATGCAAAGGTGTTTCCTCATAAAGCTTTATGGCCATATTTCCGTAATTGGTCTCAATTAAAATAGTTTCTTTACTCAAGGTTTGGGCTTGATTACTAATCAAAAGAGGCATTACAAACACTAATAGCAGTATATTTTTCATTATTTAAAGTAAATTTAGTATATTTGTGTTAATATTATTAAAATAGGTTTATGAAGTATTTATTAATTATTATTTCAGGATTTTTTTTAGCGGCATTTGCATTTACTTCTGTAAGCTGCGACAAAAATACGGATTGTAAAGCATCTATTATTGTGAGAGACTCTACCGGATCGTTGGTAACAAACGCCAATGTAAAGTTATTTGCTAACGTGAAGAGCTCAAACGGAACAACATACGTGGCTGATGTTAAAGCAGATGGCGTAACTGATGAAAGTGGCCAGGTAAAATTTACATTTAAATTACCGGCAATATTTGACATTATCTCCACTAAAGTTGTAAGCACAAAAACCTTAACAGGAACAGGAATTATTAAATTAGAAGAAGGAAAAGGCACTGAAAAAGAAGTAACTATAAAATAGTTTTAAAGGGAATTCAAGTGTAAATCGGACTTATTTAAGTCCGATTTTTTATTTTATACCAATAAAGCATGCATTTTTACGTTATAAACGTATTAATTTTTATATTTAATAAGTGAACATTTACGCCAAAAAACAACGTTGGAAACTCGTGTTAGCCGCTTTTGCGTTGTTAATTGTTATTGCTTCGTTGTGGTATACCAACGATTTGGTAAAGCGTATTGCCAAAGAAGAACGTCAAAAAGCGAAGCTTTGGGCCGAAGCCGTTCAAAAAAAGGCCAAACTTGTAAAATTTACAAACGAATTATTTGAAAAAATAAAAATTGAAGAGCGTAAAAAAGCCGAATTATTTGCCCAAGCCACCAAACAAATAAGTACCAGTAATGGTAGTATTGATAATTTTGCTCTAGTAGTGCTCCAAGAAAATACAAGTGTCCCCGTAATTTTAACCGATGAAAATGATGTTATTTTACAATGGCGGAACTTAGATTCAGCAAGAGAAAAAGATAAAAACTATTTGCAAGAACAATTGCAAATAATGAAACAACTCTATTCGCCCATCACGTTTGAATATTACAAGGGACGTTACCAAAAATTGTATCATAAAGATAGCAAGGTGTTTACCAATATTAAACTGGTGTTTGATAGTTTAATAAAATCCTTTATTACCGAAGTAGCTGTAAACTCGGCCGGTGTGCCGGTTATATTTACAAACGCAACTCAGGACAGTATTTTAGACTTAGGAAAAATTGACCTTAAAGAAATTGACACTAAGGAGAAACTAAAAAGTAAACTTTTAGAACTGTCTACCCAAAACACACCTATAGAAGTGGATTTGGGGGAGAGTACAAAAAATTATATTTTTTATGCCGAAAGTAATTTACTAACCCAATTAAAATATTACCCTTATGTGCAGTTTGGGGTAATTGGCTTGTTTTTACTAATTGCCTATATTCTGTTTAGCACCGCCCGCAAAGCCGAACAAGACCAGGTTTGGGTGGGTATGAGTAAAGAAACGGCCCATCAATTAGGCACGCCACTATCCTCATTAATGGCATGGAACGAGCATTTACGAAGCATTGGGGTGGACGAATCCATTGTTTCCGAAATGCAACACGATGTAAAACGCTTAGAAATGATAACCGATCGTTTCAGTAAAATAGGCTCTCAACCTGCTTTGGTGCAAGAAAATGTAAACGAGGTATTAACCAATGTCATTAATTATTTAAAAAACAGAACCTCGCGCAATGTAGAGTACATCATTAATTTGCCCAAAGAAAATTTGCAGGCCTACCTGTGTACGCCCTTGTTTGAGTGGGTAATAGAGAACATTTGTAAAAACGCCGTAGATGCCATGGACGGCAAAGGCACCATCACTGTTTCTTTAATTGATGTGCCCGAAGGTTTGTTTGTAGATATTGCGGATACCGGCAAAGGCCTACCAAAATCGAAATTTAAAACGGTGTTTGAGCCCGGCTTTACCACCAAAAAACGTGGCTGGGGCTTGGGCTTAAGCCTTTGCAAACGCATAATTGAAAATTACCATCAGGGCAAAATTTTTGTACTGAACAGTGAACCAAATAAAGGGACAACGTTTAGGATTGAGTTGAAGAGAGGGTGATTTAATTATTAATATCCTTTAATTGTTCAGTTAACTTGAGCTTAAAGCGAAAATTATTACTTTCTCTTTTAATTGTGAAAATAAATTCTTCACCTACTTTTTTAAATATATCTTTTTTTTCTTTTTTCGAATAATCTTTTATTGATCTCCCGTTAATGTGTGTAATGATATCACCTGATTTAATTCCAGCTTTAGCAGCTTCGAAATCAACTAAAACGGAGGTTATAATATAACCCTCGCATATATCAGTTCGGTCTATAAACCCAAAACCAAAAGTTTTAAATTTAGATTTTTCATTGTAACAACTGCTTTCTTTTAAATATAAATTATGATATTTAAAATCAATTATCATTTTGAATTTTTCAAAAGTGCGATTACCCATTAACCCAAGGTATGAAGCAGAATCGAAAAGTACTTTCCTACCAATTGAATACTCTATTAATGGGTCAGTTAACAAGAATTTGCCAAGCTTGATAGATTTACCTCTAAAAATGCCACCTTTCGATTTATAATTAGTTACGTCCAAAAATGATTCAGAGGCCCTAAACTTTTCAAAATTTAAGGAATCAATTTTATATTTATCAGTGATTTTATTTGTTAGCAATAGGCTTCCCATATATCCTGTGTCAAAAAGCCATTCCCCATTTATCATTATATTCTTATAGGGAATAACAGCAGTGTTAACATAAAAAAATTGATTTTTCAAAACCATAGGAATTTTGTTAAACGAGTCGTTGTGAAGAATATAATTCGAGTCGATAAAATTTATACAAGAATCATTATAATTTATCTCTAATATTTTATTCTTGAATAAATCCCAACCTACTACACCATCACAATCTTTACCAAATATTTTTTTAAAATCATATGTACTTATTATTTCTGGTGAATAGGTAATTGTGTCAAACTTAAATCTTAAATTCGACTTTCTGATGCTATCAGGATTGAACCATAAAATAGTATTGCTTAGTCCTCTACTAACATTAAATGTACTATCCAAAAAAAGACCATATGCCCCAGTATCGAAAATAAAATTCCCTTCAATAGAATCATTTATTTTGCATTTAATATAAATTAGTCCATTATAGTCGAATGAAACTTTATTTTTTTTTCCTTGATGAAAGTTACAGGAAGTTATAAAGTAAATAAGCAGACATAATGAATAATAAACGGTTTTTTTCATCAAGCTGGCTCTACTATAATTTGTAGGTAGTTAAATTAATTCATCCTACCCTCAATACTTGTATTATAAGCATTGGCATAGTTAGTAACGCTTCCCATATTGGTGCTATCAACAATTATGGAGTTACCTTTTACGTTACCAATATTTTCAAATACTAAGCCGCAAGCCGTTAGTTCGGTTTCAAAAGCGGCTTTGTTGGCAGGGTTAATGCTAATGATGGCGCGGCTTTGGGCTTCTCCAAATAAGTAAGCGTCTTTTCTTAAATTGGAATTTGTTTTAATGTCAACACCTAAATTGTTATGCAAAGCGCTTTCTAATAAAGCCATAAACAAGCCGCCATCGCTAATATCGTGAGCAGAGGCAACTAAGCCTTTTTTAATAACGGTTTTTATGCCTTGTTGCAAAGTAAATTCTTCGTCTAAATTAAAATAAGGGGCAGGCGTGTTTTTTAATTTATGGTACGAGTAAACGTATTCGCTGCTGGCAATGTTGTTTACTTGTTTTCCTAGTAAATAAATTAAATCACCCTCGTTTTTAAAATTCAATGTAGTTTGGTGTTTTTTATCTTCCACAATGCCAATCATGCCAATGGTTGGGGTAGGGAACACCGGCCCCTCGTAACTCGATTGGTTGTAAAAACTAACATTACCACCGGTTACGGGCGTTTTAAATTTTAAACAAGCGGCACTCATGCCTTTTATAGAGCCTACAAATTGCCAGTACACTTCGGGGTTATAGGGGTTACCAAAATTTAAACAATTGGTTACTGCACTTGGTTCGCCACCACTGCACACAATGTTACGAGCTGCTTCGCTCACTGCTATAGCACAGCCAATTTCAGGGTCCGCATTTACATAACGGCTGTTGCAATCTACCGTCATAGCTAAGGCTTTTTTAGTGCCTTTAATGTTTACAATGGCGGCATCGCTTGGTGCATTGGTGCTCATATTTACAGTACCCACCATGCTATCGTATTGGTTGTATATCCAACGCTTACTGGCCAAATTTGGGTGAGATGCCAAATGCATCATAACGTCTTGCAAATTGGCAGGTTCTTTTACCGAATCAATATCAAATTTTTTAGATTCAGCGTAGTAAGCAGGTTCTTTGTAATCACGTTTATAAACGGGTGCATCGCCACCTAACACTAAGGATACAGCAGGTACATCGGCTACTAATTGCCCATGGAAAAAGTATTTTAATCTGTCGCCTTTTGTAACAACGCCAATTTGTACACAATTTAAATCCCATTTATCAAAAATATCCAGTATTTCTTGCTCTCTTCCTTTATGCACTACCACCAACATACGCTCTTGGCTCTCGCTCAATAAAAACTCAAAAGGATGCATGCCTTGTTGGCGCGCCGGAACTTTATCTAACCAAATTTCCATACCGTGTTCGCCTTTAGCGCTCATTTCGCTGGTGCTGCACGCAATGCCTGCCGCGCCCATGTCTTGCATACCCACTACGGCACCGGTTTTTATAATTTCTAACGTAGCTTCTAATAATAGTTTTTCCTGAAAAGGATCACCTACTTGGACTGCCGGTAAATCTTTGGCACTATCTTCGGTTAAATCTTTACTGGCAAATGCTGCACCACCCATCCCGTCGCGGCCCGTAGCAGATCCAACAATAAATACAGGATTACCTTCGCCATAACTGGTTGCAGAAACAGTTTCGCCTTTTTTTACAATGCCCACACTCATGGCATTTACCAAGGGGTTAACGTTGTAGCACTCATCAAAAAACACTTCGCCGCCAACTGTAGGAATACCAAAGGCATTACCATAATCGCCAATACCTTTTGTAACACCTTTTATTAGCCACTTCGTTTTTTCGCTATCAATATTGCCAAAGCGTAAACTGTTTAATTGTGCAATAGGGCGAGCACCCATTGTAAAAATATCGCGGTTAATACCCCCCACACCGGTTGCTGCGCCTTGGTATGGCTCTAATGCACTAGGGTGGTTGTGAGATTCGATTTTAAAACAACACGCCAAGCCATCGCCAATGTCAACTAATCCGGCGTTTTCTTCACCGGCTTTGGCCAACATGTGAGGCCCGTCTTTTGGTAATGTTTTTAACCAGGTTATAGAGTTTTTATAAGAACAGTGTTCGCTCCACATAACAGAGTAGATGGATAACTCAGTAAAATTTGGCACGCGACCTAAAGTTGTTTTAATTTTTTCGTATTCTTCGGGTAATAATCCTAAATCTTTTGCAGTTTGAACTGTAGTTAACTGCTCGTTATAATTGATGGTTGACATAGCTTAAAATAGACTTTAAAAGTAAGAATAATAGTATTATTTTAAAGAAAGGTTATTAAATAATGGCTAACATTTATTGCGAAAATTGTCACTTCGAGTAAGCCGGAGGCTGTATCGAGAAGTGACTTTGAGAATCACTTCTCGATATGAAAACTCAAATAGGCCGAGTTTTGCACTGGAAGTGATATAAAAAAAGCTGTCAAATTTTGACAGCTTTAGTAATTTATTTACCTTTTTCTTCCGCAGCAGTTTCGTTTGCTGCCATGGCTTCCATATCTCTGTCAAAGAAATAAAGTCCGCCTTTATCGTCGCCAATTAATTTTAATTTGTCAACAATTTTACGCGCTAATGCTTCTTCTTCCAATTGTTCGCTTACATACCATTGTAAGAAATTGTGAGTGGTATAATCTTTTTCCTTTAAAGTAATTTCAACTAAATTATTTATTTCGGCAGTAACTTTAATTTCGTGTTTTAAAATTTCTTCAAACACAGCTTTAACGGATTTAAATGTTACTGGAGGTTGAGTAAGAGCCGGAACAACACCGTGTCCGCCACGCTCGTTTACGAACTTAATCAACTTTAACATATGCATACGCTCTTCATCTGCATGAATATATAAAAACGATGATACACCGTTTAAACCTTGTGTTTCGGCCCAGCTGGCCATAGCTAAATAATATTGTGATGATGAGCCTTCTAACTGAATTTGCTTGTTTAAGGCATCGCTAAGTTTTGTAGATAACATGGTAGTTAATTTTAATACAAATATAATTAAAAAATTTAACCACTAAGACACGGAGCGCACAGAGTTGCACTAAGCGCTCCTTGACTAAGCTTAACCTGACAATTTTGGGTTATCCTAAACTTGATTCAGGGTCTCAGAATTTAATACGTAATTAGAGTAGAGATGCTGAATCGAGTTCAGCATGACTTAAGTCATTATTTGTCTTCTTTACCAACTAGTTTGTGTATTTTTTTAGTGCCGCCATACATTTCGTATTTTAAATAACGACATTCTAATGCGCCATTGTAAATTTGTATCTTACGAGAAGGACGCAAACCTATGCTGTGTATGGCTTCAGGACTACTACTAATAATCCAGGCATTAAAATTTTGGAAATCTTTTTTTAATTTACTCCCAATTTCTTTATACATATTTTGTATATCGGCAACAGGTAAACGCTCACCATATGGAGGATTTAGAATAATTGTACCTGTTGGCCTATCAGGTTTAATATCAAAAAAAGATTGTTCGGTACATTTTACAACATCGTCAACTTTGGCATTTTTAATATTGGTAATGGCCTTTTTAAGAGTGGGTTTATCAATATCGTTAGCAATAATGTTTACCTCGTTGTTTTTTATTTTGCTAATGCTGCTTTCAAAAATAGTTTCGTAGAGATTTTCGTCAAAATTACGCCAACGCATAAATGTAAAATCGTTTCTATAATAACCAGGTGGAATATTGTTGGCCCATAATGCGGCTTCAATGCTAATAGTAGCTGCACCGCACATACCATCAATTAATAATAAATGAGGCTCCCATCCACTAAGTTTTACTAGCCCAGCCGCCAACACTTCTTTCATAGGCGCTTCGTTAATATCGCTTCTATAACCACGTTTGTAAAGAGGTTCGCCGCTACTGTCTAAATTTAAAGTTACTTCATTTTTATAAATGTGAATGTAAACTTTAAACATGGGGCGTATTAAGTCCACGTCAGGGCGTTTGCCGGTTTTTTCGCGAAAACGGTCAACAATGGCATCTTTTGCTTTTTGAGATACGAATAAACTGTGTGCAAATAATTCAGTATTTAAAACGCTTTCCACCATAATACTGTCAGTGGTATCAATAAATTTTTCCCACTCAATGAGTTTAATGGCATCGTATAATTCGTGTTCGTTATTGGCCGTAAATTTTGTAATTGGGATTAACACTTTTAAAGCTGTGTGCAGGCAAAGATTAGCTTTATATAAAAAACCTATGTCGCCAGTAACAGAAACGCCGCGTTTAAAGAGTTCTATGTTTTTTCCGCCTAGTTGTAAAAGTTCTTTTGCTAAAATTTCTTCCAGACCAAAAAAGGTAGTAACTTTTATTTCAAAATCGCCAGTTTGCGAAAAGTGATATTTTAGGTTGCTGCTCAATCTAATAGGATCTCGTGAACATTTAATTTAATTTTTTCGGCTATTTCATCGGTAGGTAAATCATTTTCGTCATAACCAAAAGGGTCTTCAATTTCCTCACTTATCAATTCTAGAGAAGCAAAAGCGTAAAACATTACCATTACTACCGGAATGCTCCAATAGCCCACGCTAAAGCCAAAAGCAATTGGCATAGTGATGATATAAACAAAAACAATTCGTTTAATAAACATGTTATAAGAGTAAGGAATAGGGGTGTTTTTAATGCGTTCACATGCACCACAAATATCGGTTAAATCATTCAGGTTACTTGAAATGAGAAGAGAGTCGTATTGTGTTTTAGGATTTTTTTGAGAAATGTTAATAATGTATTCGGTGAGTTGTTTGGCAATGTAATTGGGTTTATGGTTGCTTTTGGTGTATTCCGCCTTATTAATGTAGGAAGATTCGGCAACTAATTTTTCAGGCGAATTATTCCTAAGGTGCTCTTTTAAAACATAGGCATAATTAGATATCATGGCCGCTATTTCTTTACGTTCTTCGATACTATTTTTTGGCATTAGGGCATGCATTTTAATAGAAAGATTACGGCAACTGTTCAATAAGCCCCCCCATAATTTACGACCTTCCCACCAACGGTCGTAAGCGGTGTTGATGCGGAAAACTAAAACCAAAGAAATGATGAAACCGGATATTTGATGAAAAATAGTAACGTTGCCCTCAATGGGCTCTTTTATATAGATTTTTTCAATAACTTCTATTGCGGCGGTAATGGCTCCTATTAGCAACATGGGCCATAGAAGGGTACGCGCAGTATCGGTCTTATGAAATTGTATTATTAGCTTTAACCAGTCTTTTGGATTGTATGTTACCATTTAAAAACTTAAAATAACTTTACGAATAATTGCTACGCATTCCATTAATTGTTCTTTAGTAATAACCAAGGGCGGTGCAAAACGAATAATATCGCCATGGGTAGGTTTTGCTAATAACCCATGTTCTGCAAATTGTAAACATACATCCCATGCGGTTTTACCCTTTTTTTCTTTTATAACAATGGCATTAAACAATCCTTTTCCACGAACTTCAGTAATAACATCTGTTTCAAGGGCGAGTTTGCGCATCTCTTCTCTGAAAATAACACCAAGAGTTTCCGCATTTTCAGATAGTTTTTCATCTTTTAAAACCTGTAACGCTTCCATTGCAACAGCGCAGGCTAAAGGATTTCCGCCGTAAGTGCTGCCATGTTCGCCAGGTTTAATGGTTAAAATAATTTCGTTACTTGCCAATACTGCACTAACAGGCATGGTACCACCACTTAAGGCTTTTCCTAGAACTAAAATATCTGGCTTCACATCTTCATGGTCGCATGCTAGTAATTTCCCCGTACGTGCTAAGCCTGTTTGAACTTCATCGGCAATAAACAATACATTGTATTTTGAGCATAAATTGCGCACACCTTTTAAATAGCCTTCCGCAGGAACAACTACACCAGCCTCCCCCTGTATAGGTTCTACCATAAAGGCGGCAGTGTTTGGATCTTGAATGGCGTTTTCTAAGGCTGTTAAATCATTATAATCCACTAACTCATAACCAGTCATATAAGGACCAAAGCCTTTGTAGCTACTTGGGTCGTTACTGCTGGAAATAGCAGCTAATGTTCTTCCCCAAAAATTACCGTTGGCAAAAACAATTTTTGCTTTATTTTCCGGAACACCTTTAACATCATAAGCCCAGCGACGTGCCAACTTGATTGCTGTTTCTCCACCTTCAACACCTGTGTTCATTGGTAATACTTTATCGTAACCAAAGTAAGATGTAATATATTTTTCGTATTCGCCTAATACGCTGTTATAAAAGGCGCGAGAGGTTAACGTTAATTTTTGTGCTTGAGTTGTTAATGCTTTTATAATACGTGGGTGACAATGCCCTTGATTAACAGCACTATAAGCAGCTAAAAAATCGAAGTATTTTTTGCCATCCACATCCCAAACAAATATACCCTCGCCACGTTCGATTACTACCGGAATTGGATGATAGTTATGGGCGCCAAAATCGTTTTCCAACCCCATCAAATACTCGCTTTTTGTCATTGTTTCAGTCATAAAAAGTAATTTAAACAAAGATACTAAGAATTATTATAGAAATTTACTAATTCAATGGCTTGTTTGGCCTCAGTAATATCATGAACTCTTAGAATATTGGCACTGTTTAAAAGAGCAATAGTGTTTAATACGGTTGTGCCGTTTAAGGCGGTTACTGGGTTTGTACCTATTACTTTATTAATCATGCTTTTGCGTGAAAGTCCTGCCAATACCGGGAAACCCAATTTTTTAAAATTAGATAAGTGTTTTAATAGTTGATAATTGTGTTCAGTTGTTTTTCCAAAACCAAAACCAACATCTAGAATAATTTTATTAAAATTTAATTGTTTTAGGGTTGCAATTTTTTGTTCAAACTCATTTCTAATTTCGCCGACAACATTTGAATAAGTAGGATGTAATTGCATGGTTTGAGGTGTACCCTGCATGTGCATTAAAATGTAGGGAATACCAATCTTTGCAACAGTTCCAAATATCTCCGCATCCATATTCCCCCCACTAATGTCGTTAATAATGTCTGCACCATTTTCAGCACTTTTTTTAGCAATACTGCTTCTATAGGTATCTATGCTTATAAATGTTTTCGGGAATTGTTTTCTAGCTTCAGATAAAATTGGTTGTAAGCGTTTCCATTCCTCCTCTTCAGAAATCTCAATTGAATTAGGGCGGGAAGAGGCGGCTCCAATGTCGATTACATCAGCACCCAATTTTAATTTTTCTTCTATGTCATTTAAAACATCACTAATTGTATCAAATTTACCGCCATCATAAAAACTATCGGGTGTAATGTTCACAATTGCCATTACCAGTGGTTTAGTAAATGTTAATGACTTACCATTATAAGTATAATCTATTGTTATATTTTCATTAATTTTAGGGCTCATAGTTTATGCAAAACACATCGCAACAATACGACGCAGCTATTTCGCTATGCAAAGATATCTTTTTAAAGAAAATGAAAGATTATGGAACGGCTTGGCGAAATTTACGCTTAACCAGTTTAACAGATCAGATATTTATTAAGGCCCAACGCATTAAAAGCATTGAGGAGAAAGGCACTCAAAAAATTAATGATGATATAAAAGGCGAGTATATAGGCATTATTAACTACTGCTTAATTGGGCTAATACAAATTGATTTGGAAAATGATACAAGAATTGACCTGCCGTATGCAGAAGTAGCAGATTTGTATGAGCGCAATATTAATAAAACCAAGCAGTTAATGTTGGATAAAAACCATGATTATGGTGAAGCTTGGCGCGATATGCGCATCAGTAGCCTTACTGATTTAATTTTGATGAAAATTTTTAGAGTAAAGCAAATAGAAGATAATAAAGGTAAAACTATTATTAGTGAAGGAATTGATGCTAATTATATGGATATGATTAATTACAGTGTGTTTGCTTTGATTAAATTGGGATAAAAATAAAAAAAGCTATTCTTTACTAGAATAGCTTTTTAAACATAAAGTTGTTGTACTAAATTATTTTAAAGTACATTCTGTTTTATAAGTATAAGTACCAGCAACTGGAGCTGTAGTGATAGAAGAATTAGAGTTCTTATCACAAACGTCTTTTTTAGCTTTTTTTACGGTAACTTTATAAGTTGAAGAAACAGATCCAGGTGCATCACTTGAGAAAACACACTCACAAACTCTTTCTTTTTTGCATGATGCGAACGCTAACGAAGCAACAGCAACAATAATCATTACTTTTTTCATGTTTTTAGATTTTAGTCTTTTTAAATTAAAAAGAAATGAATTATTTTAAAGTACACTCAGTTTTGCTAGTATAAACACCTGCAACTGGAGCTGTCATAATACTAGATGAAGAAGTTTCGTCACAAATACCTTTTTTAGCTTTTTTGTAAGTTACTTTTTCTGTAGAAGAAACAGATCCAGGAGCATCAGATGAAGATACACACTCACAAACACGTTCTTTTTTGCATGAAGCAAAGCTGATAGCTAAAGCAGCAACAGCTAATAATGTAATTTTTTTCATTTTTTTAGTTTTAAAGTTTATGGCTTCAAATATATACTAATTATTTTAACTGGTATATGAATTTAACATTAAATACATCTTACTATTTATAATTAGTCTAAATAAAATATTTATTTGCCAATTCTTTCTTTTCCGGCTTTACTAATAGAAAAATGGCGATTCATTATTTTAATCTCGGCTACTGGTTTAAATCTTAATCCGCTCCAGTCTTCATTAATAGCAACTAACCTTACAGGCTCGTAGTTTAAATCGCCAATCGGTTTCCAACCAGTATCTCTGTTTATTTCGCTTTTGTGTTTTTTGCTGCTTTGTTTTGGGTAACAATACCAAAGCAAACACGATTCGCTAAGGTTTTTGTGAATTTGTTTCGTGAATTTCTCCAAATCTTTAAAAGTTGTCACAAAAATTAAGACAAACTCAAGCGATTTAACAGCTTTTATATCGTTTACAATTTCAACTTCGTTTTTAAACTCGTTAATTATTTCGGTTAAATCGTTAGGTGCATTTAAAACCAATAATTGTTTCTGGTTTTTAAAATTTAATTTTTTTAGAAGTGGATTCATTTTAATAGTCGTTTAATACGTGTAATACGCAATTTTGAATTTGAATAGAATTTGGTCACTTCGAGTAGCCGACCAAAGGAGGCGTATCGAGAAGAGAACCTCGGGAAACAGTTCTCGATACGCTTTTGCATGGCGGCGGCAAAAGCTACTCGAACTGACATGAATGTTCTTTTCCTATATTATATTGAAACATTATTTAATTAATAATCAATTCAAGTAAAACTACATTTTCTACATGTGCTGTTTGCGGAAACATATCCACAGGTTGCGTTTTAATGATTTTGTACTGATGTTGCATTAATGCTAAGTCGCGAGCTTGTGTGCTAGGATTGCAACTCACATAAACAATTTTTTTTGGGGAAGCGGTTAAAATTACATCCACTACTTCGGGTGCCATACCTGCACGAGGAGGATCAGTAATAATGACATCTGGCTTACCGTGTTGTAAAATGAATTCGTTAGTCAACACATTTTTCATGTCACCGGCAAAAAAAGTAGTATTCGTTATTTTGTTGTTTATCGAATTTTGTTTGGCATCATCAATGGCCGCTTCTACATATTCTATACCCACCACTTTTTTAGCCTGTTTGGCAACAAAGTTAGCAATGGTGCCAGTGCCGGTATATAAATCGTATACTACCTCATTACCTGTTAATCCAGCATACTCTCTGGTAATTTTATAAAGGTTATAGGCTTGTTCCGAATTAGTTTGATAAAATGATTTGGCTGAGATTTTAAATTGCAACTCTTCCATTTTCTCAACTATAAAATCTTTACCATAATAGGTTTTTACGTCTAAGTCTTGTATGGTGTCGTTACCTTTTGGGTTGTGAACATATTGCAAAGAAGTAATTTGAGGGAACGATGTCTTTAAAAATTCTAATAAACCAAACAACTCTTTTTCTAAATACTCAAATACAGAGACAACTACCATTACCTCTTTTGTTGAGGTTGTGCGAATCATTACTGTACGCAAAAAATTGGCTTTGTTACGGATATCAAAAAAACTTAAATTATTTTCGAAGGCATATTTTTTAATGGCATTACGTATGCTATTGCTTGGTTCTTCCTGCAAATAACAATTTTCAATATCCAAAATTTTATCAAATAGCCCGGGAATATGGAATCCTAATCCATTTTTATTATCAATAGCTTCATCGTTTTTAATTTGTTCGTTGGTTAGCCATTTTTTGTTTGAAAATGAAAACTCCAATTTATTTCGGTAATAATATTGGTGTGCATTGCCAAGGATAGGATTAATTTCAGGAAACTCTAATTTACCAATCCGCGTAAACGCATCAAACACATATTTATGTTTAAATTCTAATTGTTTTGTGTAACTAAAATTTTGCCATTTACAGCCACCACAGGTTCCAAAATATTCACATTTTGGAGCGTTGCGAAAAGAAGAAGGGGTTATTAATTGGTGTACTTTACCTTCGGCAAAACTGTTTTTTTTGCGGTGTACCATTACATCTACAATATCGCCAGGCACTGCGTTATCAATAAATACAACTAGGCCTTCGTGTTTAGCAATAGCTTTTCCTTCAGTACTAATATCAACTACTTCAAGGTTATTAAGAACAAAATTTTTTTTAATTTTCGACATAAGATTTAACGAAATTAATATAATTTAATGAATGAAAACCACATAGGCATATAGTTTTTATTTGAAATTATTTATACTATGAAGTAATTACATAGCCTTAATTCGCCTCAGGCGAATCAACTATGTAAGCTTTGAATTAAAAAAATAAAACTATGAATTCTATGTAGCTATGTGGTTTATTTTTTTACCCAAAAAAAGTATAACTTTACCAAATGTCTCGCTATTTTTTAACGCTCTCATACAACGGTAAAGACTATAACGGTTGGCAAGCGCAAAACAATACGCCAAATACTATTCAACAAGTTATCGAAGAGAAATTACAATTGGTTTTAAAACAAAACATTGAATTGGTAGGGTGTGGTAGGACTGACACAGGCGTGAGTGCTAAAAATTATATGGCGCATTTTGATTATGGTTTAGAGAACTTGATTGAAAAAAAGGAGTTTTGGCTGCATAAATTTAATACCATTTTACCTGAAACAATAAGTACAGATAATTTGCAGAAGGTAAACAGCGAGTCACATGCTAGATTTGATGCGATTAATAGAACGTATCATTATTTTATTCATCAACAAAAAAATCCGTTCGTAGGAAATTATAGTTATTACTTTTACGGTGATATTGATTTTGATTTGATGAATCTTGCGGCAAAAGAGCTATATAATTACTTGGATTTTACAAGCTTTAGTAAACTGCATGCACAAACCAAAACTAATAATTGCAAAATAACAAAAGCCGTTTGGGAAGAAGTTGAAAACAAACAATGGCGATTTACAATTACTGCCGACAGATTTTTAAGAGGAATGGTACGCGCTGTAGTAGGTACTTTGTTAATGGTAGGTAAACATAAAATTACAATTAACGATTTTAGAAAAATTATTGAATCTAAAAACAGACAAAATGCGGGCAACAACGCACCTGCTCATGCTCTTATTTTAACCCAAATAAATTATCCAAAAGAAGTGTTTAGTGAGTAATCCACATAAAAATAAAGCCATAAATTTTAATTTAATAAGTCGCATATTAAGTTATACAAAGCCGTATAAAAAATTATTTTTTGTTGCCATCGCAATAACTTTAACGCTTTCAACGGTGGCTATTGTACGCCCGTTATTAATAAGTTACACTTTAAATGAGTTTGTTACCAAACAAAAAAATTTATCTGGATTAAATTTAATGTGTGTATTAATTTTAGTTTTTCTAGTAGCCGAAGCACTACTTCAAGTTATCAATTTGCGTATTACTAATTTATTGGGGCAAAATATCGTAAAAGATTTGCGTAACCAAGTTTATAAACATATTATTAGTTTAAAAAACACCTATTTTGATAACACGCCGGTGGGTATGCTTGTTACGCGTGCCATATCAGATATTGAAAGTTTAAGTGATGTTTTTGCACAAGGTTTTATTGTTATTGCAGGTGACATGGTGATGTTAGTAGTTTTTATTGGAGTGATGTTGTATAAAAATTGGATGCTATCGTTATTGGCGTTTACAACCATTCCTTTATTATTCGTTGCCACAGCTTTATTTAAGCGTGGTGTAAAAAAAACCTTTACACAAGTAAGAAATGCAGTATCAAATCTAAATACGTTTACGCAAGAGCATATTATGGGAATGCGTTTGGTACAGTTGTTCAACAGAGAGGTTCAAGAGCTTGACAAGTTTAAAGAAATAAACAAAGATCACCGTCAGGCTAACATACGTTCAATTTTTTATTATTCGGTTTTTTTTCCAATTGTTGAAATTTTGGTGAGTATCTCCATTGCTCTTGTTATTTGGTTTGCCGGAGTAAAAACTAACGTTTTACATATTAATCTAGGGGATATTACTTTTTTTGTAATGATGATTAACATGTTATTTCGCCCAATAAGACTATTGGCCGATCGTTTAAATACCTTACAGATGGGGTTTGTAAGTGCAGAGCGTGTTTTTAAAGTGTTAGACACAGATGAAAAAATTGGGGATTTTGGTATAATACCTTTTCACACTGTAAAGCAAAACATTGAGTTTAAAAATGTTTGGTTTGCTTATAAGGATGATAATTTTGTTTTGAAAAATGTATCGTTTAAAATTGAGGCGGGCAAAACTGTTGCTATGATTGGTGCTACCGGCGCAGGTAAATCAACTATTATTAATTTGTTAAGTCGTTTTTATGAATATAATAAGGGCGAGGTTTTAATAGATAATGAAGAGATTAAAAATTATGAATTAGCATCTCTGCGCAAAAACACTGGTGTTGTATTGCAAGACGTGTATTTGTTTAACGATAGTATTTTAAACAATATTACTTTAAATAATCCTGAAATTACACTACAAGCTGTTGAGGAAGCTACAAAACAAATAGGCTTGTATGAGTATGTAATGAGTTTGACGGATGGATTTAACTATCAAGTTAAAGAGCGCGGACAAAGCCTCTCGGCTGGTCAACGCCAATTAATAGCATTTATCCGCGCTTATGTATATCAACCTAGTATTTTTATATTAGATGAAGCTACTGCTACCATAGATACACAAACAGAGCTATTGATTCAAAAAGCAACTCAAAAGATATCTGAAGGAAGAACATCGATTGTAATCGCGCATCGTTTATCAACAATTAAGCATGTAGATAAAATTTTCGTGTTTGACAGTGGAGAAATAGTTGAAGAAGGTTCAATTGCAGAATTGTTAGGAAGAAACAGCCGATTTAAAAAAATGTACGAATTAAATTACAGCACTGAAATTATTACATAAAACTCAAAAATTGATATAACTAATAATAGCTGTTTTACTTGAAAACTAAATTACTATATTTGAAATACTCCTGTATGGCGAAGAAAGTAATATATTCAATAATTATTATAGTATTTCTTCTATTTCAAAAAAATTCTTTTTCTCAATCTAAAATTATCGATTCTTTAAAGAAGGAATTAAAGTTGGCAAAGTATGACTCATTGAAAATTACTTTATTAAATAAATTGATAGAAAATGAACCTGATGTAAATATTTGGCCAGACTATAATGAGCAAATATTAAAAATATCCGAACGAAATGCCAAAAAACTTCAAACAAACCTTGATTCTTTTTATTATAGAAATTTGGCAACGACTTTAAATAATAAGGCCAGTATCGATCAAGTTCGAGGCGATATTATTGGGAGTTTAGATTTATTTGAGCGAGCTTTAAGTATATACGAAAAATTGAACGATAAAGGTAATGTTGGAGCTTGCCTTATTAATATTGGAGGCACGTACGATAATCAAGGCGATATGGTTAAGGCATTGGAGTACTATCATAAAAGTATAAAGGTGCTTGAAAAAACGAACAATAAGGAGGCAATGACGGTATGTTTTATTAATTTAGGAAACGTATATAAAAAACTGAAGGATTTTAATACGGCCTTAAAGTATTATGAAAATGGACTGAAATTAAGCACAGAAAGTAATGACAACCGAGGAATAGCCGCTTCCTATAATTATATTGGAATAATTTATGACAATACGGGAAATAAGCCACTTGCTTTGGAGTATTATAAAAAAAGTTTGAAAATACGGGAAGAAATCGGCGATAAAACCGGAATTGCTCAATCTTTAAATAATATTGGCAATATATATAAAAATGAAAAAAATTTAGAAGAAGCCATTAATTATTTTAATAGAAGCTTGGCGCTTTATAGTCAAGGCCAAGATAAAAAAGGTATAGTTACTGCTTTAGATAACATTGCGCAAACATACTTAATTGATAATCAGATAAACAAAGCATACCTATATGCTGCCCAAGGATTTGGCGCCGCAAAAAAATTAGCTAGTCCTAAAATTATAATGAATACTGCTATTACGATGAAGCGTATTTTCCACAAACAGAATAAGTTTAAAGATGCATTAGAAATGCTTGAACTTGAGATAAAAATGAGGGACAGCATAAATAATCAAGAAACGCAAAAGGCTGCAATAAAAAAACAGGTGCAATATACTTATGAAAAGAGGGAATTAGAATTAAAAGCAGAACAGGATAAAAAAGATTTAACAATAAAAGAAAAGCTAGAACAAAAGGAAACAGAAAGAAATTATTTTATAGCAGGTTTTGCGTTTGTAGTAGTTTTGATTTTATTTGTTTTAAGAAGCTATAAGCAGAAGAAAAAGGTGAATACAATTATTTTACACCAGAAAAACCTTGTTGAAGAAAAACAAAAAGAGATTTTGGCATCTATCCATTATGCCAAGCGCATACAAACTGCTTTGATGCCAAATGAAAATTTTCTGAGTAAAAAAATAAAATGGTAGATTAAAGGTATGATTAAAGTTCGTAAATATTTTTTTTCTGTTGTTATATGTGTTATTACTTATATATCTTTTTCTCAAGATTTAAACTCGTTAAAACTAGCACTTAAAAATGCAAATCATGACACAACACGATGCTTGATACTAAAAAAAATGTATTCAATTACTACTGATGTTAAATTGAAAATGGAGTTTAACTCCCAAAGATTAAACATTTCAGAAGCTAACCTATCAAATAAAAACAATGAAAATTATAACTTTTTTTTAAAACAAAAGGCGGCATCGTTAGGAAATATGGCAAGCATGTATAAAGAGCAAAGAGAAGTCCAATTAGCATTAGAGTATAATTTTAAAAGCTTAAAACTTAAAGAACAGATTTTAGATAAAGAAGGATTAACATTTAGTTATAATAATATTGGTATTATTTACTTTGATATTGGTGATATAAAAAAGGCCTTGGAGTATTATCATAAATCATTAAAAATGAGTGAAGAAATTGGTAATAAAAAGCAAATAGCAACATGTTTAATTAATATTGGAATTATTTATAATCAACAAAATAATTCAGCAGAGGCAATTGAATGTTATCAAAAAAGCTTAAAGATTTACGAGGAAATGGACTATAAAATAGGGATAATAAGCGCCTACATCAACATAGGGAATATTTATACAAATAATAAAAATTATCAAAAGGCATTTGAGTGCTTTGATAAAAGTATAAAAGTTCAAGAGGAAAGTGGAGACAAGAATGGAATCGCAACTTCATTAAATAATATAGGATATATATATCAAGTTCAAAATGATTTTAACAATGCTATGGGTTATTACAAAAAAGGGTTATTAATTTGTGAAGAGACAGAAAATAACTTCACTAAGGCGGCTTTATTAATTAACATTGCATATATTTTGCAAAAACAAAATAAGATTAATGAAGCTTATGACTATGCTCGTAGAGCCTTTCAGCTATCTATAAAATTAAAGATGCCTGAAAAAATCAGAGATGCAACAAGTAGTTTAACTAACATTTATAAAAAACAAAATAAGTATAAAGAAGCGTTTGATATGTATGAATTGGAGATTAAAATGAGAGATAGTATAAATAATCAAGAAAATCAAAAAGCAACCATCAAAAAGCAAGTACAGTATACTTATGAGAAAAAGGAGTTAGAAACCAAAGTGGAGCAAGATAAAAAAGATGTAATCGCAAAACAAAAGTTAAAACAAAAGGAAAATGAACGAAATTATTTTATAGTTGGTTTTGGTTTGGTAGCAATTTTGGCTTTATTTATTTTGCGTGGCTATACACAAAAGCAAAAAGCTAATAAAATTATTATAGAGCAAAAATACTTAGTTGAACAAAAACAAAAAGAAATTTTAGATTCAATACATTATGCTAAACGTATACAAACGGCTTTATTGCCAAGCGAAAAATATATTGAAAAGAGTTTTAATAAATTGCGAAAGAGTTAAATGAGAAATTTTTTTAAATATCGTTTTCTAATCTTTTTTCTGTTCGTTATTATGGGCGGAGTTGAAGGGAAACTTCATGCCCAAAACATCGATTCTTTAAAACTCGCTCTTAAAAATGCTAAGCATGATACATTGCGTTGCAAAATTTTAAATGCATTGATTGATGCTGAAGGCGACGATAATATTTGGCCTCAATACAATGAACAATTAAAACAACTGGCACAAAAGAGTATTGACAATAATTCAGCGCCTAAAAATTTTTATTTAAAGCAACTTGCTGATGCCTTGAATAACTCTGGTTACCTGGCAAATCAAAAAGGTGACTTGCAAAAAGCCCTGGAATATTACCACAAGAGCTTAAAGGTTAGGGAAAAGATTGGAGATAAACAAGGAATAGCAGGAACTATAGACAACATTGGGTTTATTTATTACAGTCAAGGTGACATCTTAAAGGCTGTGGATTATTATAACAAGAGTTTAATAATCCTAGAGGAAATTGCTGATAAAAAAGGAATGGCAGAGTCTTTAAATAATCTTGGATTTATTTTTAAAGACCAAGGCGACATCCCAAAAGCATTAGAATATTATCACAAAAGTTTAAGGTTTAGAGAAGAGATTGGAGACAAAAAAGGGATAGCAATTTCATTAAACAATATTGGACTTATATATAATGGCCAAGGTGACATTCAAAAAGCGCTGGAGTGTCAACACAAGAGTTTAAAGATTAGAGAAGAGATTGGTGATAAACTTGGAATAGCAGAGTCTTTGAATAATATTGGTTTTTTTTATAACAATCAAGGGAGCATCGAAAAGGCGTTGGAATATCATCACAAAAGTTTAAAGATTAGAGAAGAGATTGAAGATAAACGTGGAGTAGCAATTTCATTAGACAATATAGGGTCTATTTATTACAACCAAGGCGACATTCATAAGGGGTTGGAGTATTTACTTAAAGGTTTAAGGATATATGAAGAGATTGGAGATATACCTGGAATTGCAGCTTCTTTAGATAATATAGCCAATTTTACTTTAAGAAAAGGGCAAGTGCAAGAGGCTTTTGTGTATGCGAGCAAAGGAATGCAAGTTGCTAAAGAGCTAGGCTTTCCTGAAAGTATTAAAAACTCAGCTAAAACACTTAAGTCAATATTTCAAAAACAAAACAAATACAAAGAGGCTTTTGCAATGTATGAGCTCGAAATAAAAATGAGAGATAGCACCAATAATCTGGAAACGCAGAAAGCAGCCGTCAAAAAACAAATGCAGTACGCTTACGAGAAAAAGGAATTACAAACAAAAGCAGATCAGGATAAGAAAGATGCCATTGCAAAAGCAGAATTAAAACAAAAAGAAAATGAACGTAATTATTTTATAGTAGGATTCTGTTTAGTATTAGTGCTTGCCTTATTTATTTTACGTGGTTATAAACAAAAACAAAAAGCCAACCTAGTTATTGCAGCACAAAAACATTTGGTAGACGAAAAACAAAAAGAAATTATAGATTCAATACATTACGCAAAACGTATACAAACAGCCTTGTTGCCAAACGAAAAGTTCATCAGCAAAAAAATAAATCAGTTAAATAAAAAAGGTTAATCTTGGTTTAACATTAAAAATATTTTGGAATTAAATTATTTTAATACTTTTAAATAACCAATTAAAAATAAAAATATGTTCGACAATTTATTAAACTTAGTAAAAGAACACGCTGGAGATGCAATTATTAATAATAATTCAATTCCCAACGAAAAAAACGATGAAGCTATTCATTCCACAACAACTTCAATAGTTAATACTTTAAAATCTCAAGTCTCTGGTGGAAATTTAAATTCTGTAATGGATATGTTTAAAAGTGGAAACACTACAACTGTTTCCAACTCTTTAAATACAAATGTTGCGGGCGACTTGATGAAAAAGTTTAATTTAGATCAATCTGCTGCAAATAATATAGTTAGTAGTTTATTACCAAACGTTATGGATAGTTTTGTAAAAAAAACCAACGACCCTAACGACAAGAGCTTTGATTTAAAAGATGTGATGAGCTCGCTGGGTGGCTCAAATATGTTAAGCGGCCTAACAAATTTGTTTTAAAAACAAAAATCCCAACTAATTGGGATTTTAAAAAAAAATATGGTGGAGAATATCGGATTCGAACCGATCACCTCTTCACTGCCAGCGAAGCGCTCTAGCCAAATGAGCTAATCCCCCATTTTTTAAATAAACGTGTGCAAAAATACTTATTATTTTATTCTTAAAAAATAAAAAAGCGTTTGAGTATTGTTCAAACGCTTTCTCAAATAAGTTTTAAAAATTATTTTTCAACCTGTGTATCCCCCACATAAATACCATTTTTGTAAACAGCTACACGAGTTAAAATACCATTTTCATTGTAAAAATAGGCTTTGCCATCCATAAAGGTATTGTCTTTAAAAATACCGTCTTTTGTAATTTGCTTATTCTTATTATATAGAGTGTTTGGACCGTTTAAAACCATTGGTCCTTTTGCACCTTTAGCTTCGTTTGGTTTTTCGTCAGGATTAATTTTTAATTTGGGGGCATTTTCAACAGGATTATCTGACTTGGCAACTAACGGTTTTTTAGGCTGGTATTCTTTTATTGAGGCAACATCTACATTACCATCGGCAAAGTTTTTCTCAGCCTTAATATCTCCGTTTTCGTAATATTCTTTAATTAAACCAGCTTCTTTTCCATTGGTAAAATTACCTTCAATAGCTATTTGACCATTATCATAGTAGTATTTTTGAGCACCTTCACGTTTGCCATTTGGGTTAAACACAAATTCGTGTTGAACTTGCCCGTTTTCGTAGTATAATTTATAATTACCTACCCAACGGTTATTTTTCCAATTCCCTTCTTCGCTAATTTTTCCATTTTCGTGAAACATCTGAGCGTAACCATCCGGTTTTCCGTTAGTAAATGTTAATTTATTGCGCATATTACCATTGCAGTAATATTCTATCCAAACATCTTTTTTACGATTATCTTGGTATTTTCCTTCCTCCACTTTTGCTTCAGGAGCATAACATGTTCCCGGTTTATGCTTGCCCATAAGAATCCATTTACCCTGCTTTCTACCATCCACATCAATTTTATTAATGGTATCACCTTTATAGTTCTCATATGATTGAGCTTGAGCTTTTATAAAGCTTAACGAACTCAAAACAGCTAGGGTAAATAAAAGTTTTCTCATAATCTTCAAATCAAAGTTATTAATAATTTAATTACGGTTAAAACTTTTTAGATAAAATTTAAATTTTTATCGATATAAAGTTTTACTAGTATTTAGTACGCCTAAATTGGTTTAAGGTTGCAAAAAACGTGTTAATTAGATGAAAAACGATTTTTAATCGATAACTACTTCTTTAGGAAGGGTAATTTCACAACTTTGGCTTTAATAGGCTTGTCTCTGATGATGATAAAGATGTCTTTGTCAACAGTTGCAAATTCACTTTTTACATAGCCCATTCCAATAGCTTTATTTAAACTTGGCGATTGTGTGCCAGAAGTTACTTTTCCAATAATGGAGCCTGTTGCATCGGCAATTAGATAATCATGGCGCGGAATGCCTCTATCAATCATTTCAAATCCAACTAATTTTTTAGAAACACCATTCGTTTTTTGTGCTTCAATAACAGCACGGTTTGTAAAGTCTTTTGTAAACTTAGTAATCCAACCCAAACCTGCTTCAATTGGCGATGTTGTATCGTCAATATCGTTACCATATAGGCAAAAACCCATTTCGAGGCGTAAAGTATCGCGGGCACCTAATCCAATAGGTTTAATTCCAAATTCTTCACCAGCTTCAAAAACGGCATTCCACATTTTTTCGGCGTCAGCATTACTTACATAAATTTCAAAACCGCCTGCGCCTGTGTAGCCGGTATTAGAAATTATAACATTATCAATTCCTGCCATTTTATCTACACAAAACGTATAATATTCCATTTTAGATAAATCAACCGAAGTTAATTTTTGTAAAGCTAAAATGGCTTTAGGCCCCTGAACTGCAAGTAAGCTGGTGTTGTCGCTCATGTCCAACATTTCTACCCCATAGGTGTTAAATTGTTTTATCCAGTTCCAATCTTTTTCAATATTAGAAGCATTTACAACTAAATAATATTCATCTGCTTTAAAACGGTAAACCAATAAATCGTCAATTATACCACCATCTTTATTGGGTAAGCAAGAATATTGTACTTTTCCATCAGTTAATTTAGAAGCATCATTTGAAGTTACTTGTTGAATTAAATCCAAGGCTTTTTCGCCTTTCAATCTGAATTCGCCCATGTGGCTTACGTCAAAAACACCAACACCGCTTCTAACGGTTAAATGTTCTTCATTTAAACCTACATAGGAAACTGGCATATTATATCCTGCAAATGGCACCATTTTGGCACCTAAAGAAATATGTTTATTAGTTAAAGCTGTTGATTTCATAGTTAAGATATTTGAGCGCTAAATGTACAAATAAATTAGACAATTAGCCTATGAGTTCATTTGTTAATGGGAGCTATTGTCTAATTAGCTAATTGCCTAATTATCACATTAATTAGTCTTCCAACATAAAAATGGCTTCGCCAAATTCATTAATAGCTTTATTATTCTTTTGTTCTTTTGCTTTTTCTAAGCCCCTTTTAAAATAATGTAAAGCTTCGGTGTTTTTAAGTTGCGACTCAAAAAGTTTGCCTAATTGGTAAAATGCAGGGATGTAATCTTTATCTATTTCAATTGTTTTTTTAAATTGAATTTCTGCATCCTGTAAACTTAATTCAGCAACATATTCAACGCCTAAAGCATAATTTAAAAACAAATCGTTTGGTTCATTTCTGAGCATTTCAATTATCATATCTATTCTGCTAAGACGTTCCATAATTTGAATTAAAGATTAAAAATTATGAATTAAAAATTTAGTTTTTAATTTAGGCTGAAGTGAATTGTTTTAAAAAACGTACATCGTTTTCAAAAAACAATCGTAAATCTTTTATTTGATATTTTAGCATGGTTATTCGCTCTATTCCCATACCAAATGCAAACCCCTTGTATTTATTGGCATCTATACCGCAATTAGTCAGTACTTGTGGATCTACCATCCCACAACCTAAAATCTCTACCCAACCGGTGTATTTGCACACATTACAGCCCTTGCCTTTGCATATAGTACAGCTAATGTCCATTTCGGCACTTGGTTCTGTAAACGGAAAATAACTTGGGCGTAAACGAATTTTTGTGTCGGCACCAAACATTTCTTTTGAAAAATATAATAAAGTTTGCTTTAAATCGGCAAACGAAACTTTTTCATCAATATACAAGCCTTCAACCTGATGGAACTGACAATGTGCTCGGGCGCTAATGGCTTCATTTCTATAAACACGTCCTGGGCTGATAGTGCGAATAGGTGGTTTTTGATGTTCCATAATGTGAACCTGAACACTTGATGTTTGAGTACGCAGCACCATTTCGGGATTTATACTCACATAAAAAGTGTCTTGCATATCACGTGCCGGATGGTTTTCGGGTGTATTTAAAGCGGAAAAGTTATGCCAGTCGTCTTCAATTTCTCTGCCATCACTCACTGTAAAACCAATGCGATTAAAAATTTCGATAATTTGATTCTTTACAAGAGACAAAGGATGACGACTGCCATTATGTAGCAATGGTGTTAAAGGTATGGTTAAATCAATATTTTTTTTACTGTCAGAATTTTGAATTTCCTCAAACTGTTCCTTTAATACGTTTACTTTTTCTTGGGCTTTATTTTTAAGTTCGTTTAGTTTTTGACCAACTTCTTTTTTTAATTCGTTTGGAACGTTTTTAAAATCGTCGAATAGCGCGCTTACCTCACCTTTTTTACTAAGCCATTTTATTCGTATTTCCTCAACCTGTTCTTTCGAGTTAATAACAGCTGTTTCAACTTCTTGTAAAAGATTATTTATTTTTTCAATCATTTCCATTTGATATTACGGCAAAATTAATCAAATTTATAGTTTAATTAATGTTTCGACTAGGTTATATAATTGTTTTTTTATTTGTAAGTTTTTGTGCGAAAGCTCAAATAAAGCATTTTATCATTCACGAAGGTGATACAATAAATGTGATTGATAGAGATAGTCTTAAACAAGGTGTTTGGCGTGAGTTTTACGACGGAAAAAAATTAAAAAGTGAAACAGTTTACAAAAATAATAAAAAACAAGGCTTAGATATTTCTTGGTACGCCAGCGGTTGCGTGAAGCAAGAAATTTATTATAACAATGGACAACTTGATGGCCCGGTAACTTATTATGACAAAAATTGCAAAAAGGAACTAATTGAAAATTATAAAAATGGTGTTAAAGAAGGCATTGAAATTACCTATTACAACAATGGACGAATAAAATCGGAAGGTAATTATAAAAAAGGAAATTTAGATGGAGTGTATAAAATATATACAAAGACTGGAAAATTTAATTTTGAAAGTAGAACTGGAACAGAGCCTGTAACTTTTGATACTGCAATTGAGGATACCGCCACTAACACTGTTTTTAGAGTGTTGACGCGAAATCCGAAATGGAAAAAAAATATTATTGTTACAGATTTAACAAGCAGTATGTATCCATACGCCAAACAAATAAATACATGGTTAAAACTGTATTTTATGAAAGATACAGCACAACAGTATTTTGTGTTTTTTAATGATGGCGATAATAAAAAGGATGCTGATAAAAAAATTGGAGCTACCGGGGGCATTTATATTTGTAAAGCAAAAACTTGCGAAGACTTGGTAAATACTATGAAGTTAACTATTAAAAAAGGAGAGGGTGGCGATTCGCCAGAAAATGTTGTAGAAGCTATTTTAGCAGGAATAAAAAAAATTAGACGTCCAGATAACATTGTTTTAATTGCTGATAATTGGGCTAAAGTGCGAGATTTAAGTTTGATAACCAGAGTTAAAATACCGGTAAGGGTCATTCTTTGTGGTGTTTTTGAAGGGATGGAAATTAATACCGACTATCTAAATATTGCTTACAAAACTAGGGGAAGTCTTCATACCATCGAACAAGACATAACAGAATTAATTAATCAAACAAGCGGCAAAAAATTTAATATTAACGGGTTTAATTATATGATTAAGAATGGAAATGTCATCGCTAATTAATCCACTTTTCTTTCATATTGACAACAATCGGGTAGTTTGGAATACGCATAATCATTGCCAAAAAATAATTCGTTATCATATCCTGAACGTGCTACTAATTTTAAAACAGCATCATAGCTTGTAACAGTTGAGTCAATTTTTAGTTTTAAAAGTTTAGAATCTTGATCCCATTTCGCTTCTTTAACACCATCAGTTACACACGCATCTTCAATGGTTTTTTTGCATTTTTCGCAATTGCCCAAAACATGAAAAGATTTTTCAGATGTTGGAACAGCATGATTACAGCTAATAACAATAAGGGCAAATAATGTTGTAAAAATAAATATGCGCAGTTTGTTCATTTATTCTATGATTTTAAATTGGAATTGCAAATTTGCAAAATGTTTTAGAAATAATGGCAAGGCATACTTTAAATTTTTCTCTGCTTTAATATTGTCGTGAAATAAAACAATGCTTCCATTCTTCGTGTTTTTGATGACATTTTTAGCACATTGTTCTTCAGTTATTTTTTCGTAATCGTAACTTATTACATCCCAAAAAACAATTTTGTATTTATTATATATTAAAGCCTTATACTGACTACGCTTGAGTTGCCCATAAGGAGGACGAAATAAGTTGTTATTTATGAGTTGCCTGCAATTGTTTACTTCAGCTAAATAATCTTTTACAGACTGTTTAAACCCTTTGCTGTGAAACATAGTATGATTTGCCACTTGATGGCCTTCATCTTTTATTCGGTTAAAAATAGTTTCGTGCCTTAAAATATTAGCCCCAACGCAGAAAAAAGTGGCCTTAGCATTATATTTATTCAACTCGTCTAAAACCCACTCGGTAAGCTCAGGAATGGGGCCGTCATCAAACGTTAAATAAATAATTTTTTCGGTTGTATTTACTTTCCAAACAGCTTTAGGATATAGTTTTTTTAAGAACGATTTGGGCTGTATGAGAAGTAAATTTTTCAAAGGCTTAAACACAAAGGGCACTATGGGTTACACAAAGTTCACTAAGATTTTTTTCTCAGCGAACTTTGTGATTTAATTTTTAATTAGGTCCTAAGTTTGGATTTTGTTCGTTCTCCGGCATCAATTCTTCGGCTGGAATTATTGCGCTAAGGCGTTGCATAAATTCTTTACTTAAAGCATCTTGTTTATATTGCTGCGTTAAACCAGTTAATCGTTTTAAAATTTCTTTAGCCTGATTCATTTCGCGTTGAAAAGCCGCCCGACGATTAGGTTTTTGAGCATTGTATACTTTTAAATCACCTTCAAAAATATCAAACAATTTTTTTGCAAGGTCATTCGCAAATTTTGTTTCTTTTAGTTGATAGTAATTGCCACAAATTGTAAACACTGTAGCGTCGTACGGAATATTTTCGTCAGGCATTACTTGTAAGCATTTATCTAAAACAGCTTTTGCTTTTTTGTTTTTACCTTCGTTAATGAGGGCGCCTGCCAACACACTCATTTGCATACGTAAATTACCTGTCATACGCACACAGTTTTCATCAAGGTTAACACCTTTCTTATCCATGCCGCCCCACAAAAACTTATTCATAATATTATCGTACATGGCGTCGGTATTTACTCTGCCACCTTGTGCTTCTTCATTATCGGTTTGTTTTATTGGCACAAAGCGATAAGCCAAGCCTTCTAATTGGAAGTATTTTTTTAAACCAACATAGGCATCATCACCGGTAGTTACTGCAAAATAAATTGGGCGCTCCCAATTATTATGCGCTATTAAATCTAGTACCATTAAATCGTTTTTAGTAATGTAGCTCCTTCCTCCTAAATCCCAACTAATGCGTTTGGTTAAACGTGCAGTATCTTTTACACTAATAACTTTATTGCGCATTACTTTTAAACTATCGACATAAGTATAAAAACTGCGAGTAGGTAAAACGTCAATCAATTCACCACCATTATCTAATTTAGTGTTAGGGTCATCACTTTGAACATATTCAATGGCTTCCTTCACACTCATAGGTTTGGGATCTTGTCCTGTAATATACACTACTTCTAATTTCGAAGCTTCCAATTTTTCTTCAGGAATTGTAAATGGAATAGGTTTGCTATCATAGGCAGCACGACGCATTTGGCGTATGTACCAGTCGGTTTGTAATAAGCTTAAATTTACAACGCGCACATCGGTACGTATACCTTCTACTTCTTGTGCGTACCACAAAGGGAAAGTATCGTTATCGCCATTTGTAAATAAAATGGCATTTGGCGCACAACTTTGTAAATAATTTACAGCGCAGTCTCGAGATAAAGTTCTTAGAGAGCGGTCATGGTCATTCCAGCCTTCTTTTGCCATAATACCTGGAACCACTAAGCTTAAGGCTGTTGCACCAACTGCAGCACCAATACTTGCAGCTTTTTTACTAAACAAGTCGTATAGAAACAACACGCCAAATCCAATCCAGATGGCGAAGGCATAAAAGCTTCCGGTATAGGCATAATCACGTTCGCGCGGTTGGTAAGGAGTTTGATTAAGGTAAATTACAATTGCTAAACCTGTTAAGAAGAAGATACATAGTACAATCCAAGCATTAGGTTTATCCCTTTTAAAATGAAAGAATAGCCCTAGTAAACCCAGTAAAAAAGGTAACGCAAAAAAATGATTAGTAGCAAAATTATTTTTATCGCGATAAATCGTTTTCGACGTATCGCTTCCTAAATAAATGTCGTCAATAGCTTTAATACCGGTAACCCAATTTCCTTCCATGCTGTTTTGCATCAGGCCTTGAACGTCGTTTTGTCTTCCCACAAAGTTCCACCAAAAATAACGCAGGTACATAAAATTAATTTGGTATTTAAAGAAGTATCTGAGGTTACCAGACATTGTAGGAATTTCTATGGTCTGTGGTTGACCGTCGCGACCTTCTACCACTTTATTTTTGTGATTTTCGACAATATTACCCCAGTACCTATAAGCGGCTTCGTGGTGCGATTGGCTGCTCCACATGCGTGGGAAAATAGTACAAAATTCTTTTTCGTATTTTGGAATACTGTTTTTTCTTGAATCAATTACACGGTAATTTTTTGCGGTTTCATCTCGGCCATAAACGGTTGTTCCGTCGGCAAATTCGCTTTTTGGCCGAGTAGGTGCGTTATAGTACTGACCGTAAAGCACTGGCCAGTCGCCATATTGTTCACGTAATAAATACGATAACATATTTGGCGCATTTTCCGGATCGTTTTCATCCATTGGTGGATTGGCTTGAGAACGTATAACTAAAACAAAGAATGATGAAAATCCAATTAAAATAGTTGCAAAACTTAACAAAACGGTGTTTAAGGTGATAGTGCTTTGTTTGTATTTGTATATAGCAAATAAAATGCCACCTAAAAACACTAATCTGAAAAACATATCACTACCCGTTTGCCCGGTAACAACGGCAAATAATGAAAATGCAACGCTTGAATAGAAACCTATTTTATAGTGTTTTTCGTTTTTGTTAATTGTGTAAGAAACAAGAAAAGATAGAGAAGCAAGCAATAACAAGCAGAAAATAATAGTACCAGAGCTGAAGCCTAAGTGTGCTTTATTAGTGAAAAATACTTCGTAATCACTTAAAAATTTTACAAATTTTATAATTAATAAATTTTGGACAAATGCTAAAATACCTACAGATGCAAGACCAGCAATGATGAATCCCTTCCAGCTGAATTTGTATTTTTTGAAATAAATTACGTATCCAATGGCAGGAATAACCAATAAATTTAATAAATGGACGCCAATAGATAAACCTACTAAATAACTAATAAGCACAATCCAACGTAATGCCCCGGTAGGGTTTGAGGAATCTTCGTCGTCCCATTTTAAAATTGCCCAAAATACAATGGCTGTGAAGAAACTCGACATAGCGTACACCTCGCCCTCAACTGCACTAAACCAAAACGAGTCAGAAAAAGTGTATGCTAATGCGCCAATAATTCCGGCACCAATAATTGCATATTGTTGAGGTTTTGATGTTTCACTTACTTTTTTGGCGTAAATTTTAACTCCTAAGCGGGTAATTGTCCAAAATAAAAATAAAATACAAAATGAGCTGGATAATGCACTCATAATGTTAATCATCATGGCCGCATGTGAAGGATCTCCTCCGCCCATTAAAGAAAAGAAACGACCTAGTAATAAGAAAAAGGGAGCTCCGGGGGGGTGACCTACTTCTAATTTATAGGCACAAGCAATATATTCACCACAATCCCAAAAACTGGCGGTAGGTTCTATAGTAACACAATAGGTAATAGTGGCAATAGCCCATACAATCCATCCTGCCAGATTGTTTAACTTTTTAAATTCGGTTGTCATCATAATTAGTGTTGCGAATATACAATTTTACTTGAGTTTTTAATGAACGAATTTTTCCGAAAAATATTTGGAAAAACTAAAAAAGTAGTATCTTTGCACCTCAATATTAAGTTCTTTTAACAAAAATGCCCGATCGTCTAATGGCAGGACTTCAGTTTTTGGTTCTGACTATGTTGGTTCGAATCCAGCTCGGGCAACCAAACAAAACCCTTTAAAAGAAAATTTAAGGGGTTTTGTTTTTTGTAGTCTAAATACAACTTGTTTTAAAAAGTTGATAAGAATTATTTCTCAATAATAATTTTTTCATTGGTTCTTTGTACAGCTTTAATATGGGTTTCGCCAATGATTAACCAATCGTAAATTGGTTTTGCAACCCAATCTCCATTTTTATTCATGAGTCCTACTTTAAACAAATCTTTTTCAACCATGAAATATTCACCATCCCAAACGGGTTCTACTTTCGAATAATTAATTTTTTCAATAGGATTGAATTGTTTGTCAATTCGTTGATATTTTCCGTTGATGTTTTTAACCCATGTCCATTCATTATAAAAAGGCCAAGCATCAAGATATAATTTTGATACTTGTTTTCCATTTTCATCAATAAAAAAAAAGTGGAGTAATTTATCAGATAGTAATGTTAAGCTATCGCCATGTTTTATTATATCTTTTTTTATTCCTGTTCCAATAATTGCGTAGCTGCCAATAAATGGGTTAGGCTTATTACATATGATGTAGTACCCCCCCGAACTCCCGGAATTAGGTTTGTGTTTTGCCATAACTATTGGAAGTAATGGAGTGGCTAAAATGGCTACCATAGCGCCTAAAAACTTTCTACCACGGGAATTTCCACCGCCACTGTATCGTTTTGCATAGTAAATGTCAAAGTAATTCGTCTTTAAAGTATTCTCCTTTATATTTATATATGCAAACTGTTTCTTGTTTTCAACTACGGCGGTTTTTTCATCAAAAATTGATAAAACTTTATCATAAGCGTCTGAAATTTTTTGCCCGTTGGCAGTGGTAATAAATTCTTTATTATCAGCTTTACAAATAAACATTCCATATTCATTTGGCGACACTTTTTTGCCTCGAAACGAATGAGTTACCTTTGAACCATCAAATATAAAAGTGGAGTCTTTACTTGTAAACCAATAATTTTTAGAAATACTATCAAATTTTGAAATATTAGACGAGTTGAGGAGAATTGTTTTACTGCTGATATTTAATAAAACAAAATGTGAATCTTTTTTTGCAACAATATTATCGTTATTTATTGAATAGTATTTTTGTACATTATTTATTAAGATCTTTCCCTCCGAATCCATAATCATCCCAACCCCTCTTAAGTAGGCGTGGTATAGACCTTCCCGTATTTCTTTAATGTAAGAGACATCGCTAATTTTAACGGCTGTTAGTGTATTTAGAATAAATCTGTCAAAATCATAGGTGGCTTTCTTTACTCTAAATCCTAAAACCCTTTTCTCGCCTTTCAGCAATTTGCTGGTTTCGCAATAAACTAAATTATCACCAAAAAAGCAGAGAGAGTCGTATTCAACACTTAGTTTATTTTTAATTAAATAAAGTGTTTTGTTATTTTCAAAAACCACAGCATTTTTCTTTATAGTAGGGACGTCGTTGTTGTAATAATTTGTAAAAATAGTTTCACCATTGTTGTTAAAAGCTTTCCAAAATCCCGTCTTATTATCAAAAGCAACGGCAAAATCGTTTTTAAACGGATAGCATTTTTTAATGTCATTACCCTTAAATATTTTATCTAATTTAGAATTAAAATAAAAAAAATTATTTTTTCTATATGCTAAATAAATATTTGATTCACAAATAGTAATGCTATCGAATTTAGCTTTTAATAATTTTTGATTATTAATTTTTAAACCAACTTTTCTGCCATTGTTGAATGTTTTTATTTGACCAAGTACAAAAACGTGTAATAGAATAAAAAATAATATTAAGTAGTTTCTGTAATTCATCTTATAAAATTAGGAAAAAACTATTAAAACTAATTTGTAGAATAAATAGACAATAAATTATTAATAGACTAAGTGCCGAACTAAGAAATAAATTTTTCTATATTTAATCTTTTATGAAAATTGAATTTAATAATGCGACGATTAACGATTTGTCGAAAATTGTTGAAACATATAACTCAACTGTTTCAAGTAGATTGGTAACAGCAGATTTGGAGCCTGTAAGTATAGAAAGTAAAATCGAATGGTTTAACGCTCATAATACAAGTAACAGGCCGTTATGGATTGTAAGGTACGATAACAATTACGCAGGTTGGATGAGCTTTAATAGTTTTTACGGAAGGCCTGCATACAACGGGTGCGTGGAAGTGAGTATTTATTTAGAAGAAAAATACAGAGGTAATGGTTTAGGAAAAGCTTGTTTGCAAAAGGCAATTAGCGAAGCTCCGCATTTAAACATACATTCATTGCTTGGGTTTATTTTTGGACACAATACCCCCAGTTTAAATTTATTTTATCAATTTGGGTTTACGAATTGGGCTAATTTACCAAAAATAGCAAACATGGATGGGGTGATGCGAGATTTGATAATTGTCGGAAGGAAGGTTTAACTACTTCGCAACTACTGCATTCGCTTCTCTATATGATAAAATATAATTACTTAATGTCTTTTTTTGTTCATCAGTCAATTTTGCTTTCGGGCTCATATCATCAATCTCATGCTTCCATTTTTTTTCACTGAATTTTGGAATATCAAATGCCTTATGACATTCTGTACATTGATTAAAGTAAATGGCTCGTCCGGCTTTTAAATCAACTAATGTAATCGAAGGATTTGTTTTTTGAGCTACAGCTAATTCTTTATCAGTTGGCACCAAAGAGGTTTCTGACGATAATTTGCTTGAGGTTTTACAATGTGCCAACCATAAAATGATTGACGCAGCAATGAGTAATTTTCGCATTATTTTTTTATTTAAAATCTAATTCAACAACTTCTAAACCTAGTTTTTTTACTTTTTCAAGATTTGTGGCTTTATCTCCAACAACAACAATTATCATATTATTGTAAGGTAAATATTTTTTAGCTAAAGCATTAACCTCATCTTTTTTAATGGCATTTAATATTTCGGTTTGTTTAGCTACATAATCTTTTGGTAAATTATATTCTAACACACGATTAATAAATCCTAATTTTTGTTGTGCGCTTTCATATTTAAGTGCGTCGCTTTGAGCAATAGCGTTTTTAGTAAAACTTAATTCTTCATCTGTAATTCCACCTTCAGTGTATTTTTTAAATTCCTTCAAAATCTCAACCAGAGTACTATCGGTTGTATTTGCTTTAAAACCTCCGCTTAATGTATAAGACCCTGGTTTTTTACTACCACCAAAGCCACTTCTGGTGCCATAGGTCCATCCTTTTACCTCGCGTAATAAAAAGTTAATGCGGCTATTAAACGCTCCACCAAAGCCGTAGTTCATAATTTGAGCTTTGTAAAAGTCTCCTAATGGCTCATAAGGTAGGGCAATGTAGCCCATCCTTATTTCACTTTGTGCAGCATTCTTCTTATCTACAAAATAAATTTTTGTTTTATCAATTTTTGGAATTTCAGGCTCAGCTACAGTTGCAACAACTTCGCCTTTTAATTTAGATAAAAAGGCTAATTCTTTTACAATTTGCGCTTGCGCAACATCGCCGGTAACCGAAATGGAAGTTTTAGTTGGACTTAAATTTTTGTAATAATTTTTTATATCCTCAATAGTAATAGAATTAACTGTTTCAGATGTACCATTTGTTGGTAAACCCATAATATGATTAGAGCCGTAAAGTAATTTGCGGTAAGTTAATTCAGCCATTGCACTGGCATTGGTTTGCTGTTGTGTGATGTTATCTAACAATTGTTTCTTTTCAATTTCAAATTCTTCACTATCAAATTTTGGTTCAAATAAGCCTTCTTCAATAATTTTTAAAGTTGCGGTTAAGTTATTCTTTGTCGACTCGATATAGACACTTATGTCCTCATCACCAGTATAAATAGAAATATTAGAGCCAAGTCGGTCTAATTTGTTTTCTATTTCTTCTGCCTTGGTTTTTAAAGTACTTTGTTGCAACATAGCGCCAAGCAAATAGGCGACTCCAGATTTTGCCTGTGGCTCATATCTGTGGCCAATTTTAAAGTTTATAGAAATATTAACCTTAGGTAATTCCGTTTCAGTAACTCCAATTAAAGGAATAGTATTATTAACTTTTGTAATATAAAAGTTTGGAACTGGAACGGGTTTAGCTGGTTTAGCCAAAGGCATTTTAGAGCGATCAAAATTATCTTTTGCTTCGGTATAAGTTAAGTTTTTGTATTCATCACTTTCGGTTTCTATAGTGCGCTCATACATCTTCCAATTATCAGTTTTAGCAACTAAGTCACTTTTTCCTTTAGGCACACAGCTTAATACAACTGAAAATTTGTTTTTAATATAGGTATTATACACCTTCATAACATCTGCCTTTGTTAAAGACATATTATCTGCAATTTCTTTTTTAAGGAAGTTAGCATTACCTGCAAGGCTAAAATTAGAGGCTAAAGTGGCACCTTTACCTTGAACAGTGCTTAATGAATTTAATAACTGAGTTTGATATTGTGCTTTGTATTTTATTAAATCATCATCTGTTACACCTGTTTTTTCCCAATTTTCCAAAGTAGATTTTAAAAGCGCTTCCATTTCTGCTAAATTACCTCCAGCATTTGCTCTAATCGAAAATTGAAATTGGCCTGCAAGCTCACGCGAATACTGAAAGCATTGAGCATTTACCGCTTTTCTACTCTCAATAAAAGCTTTATAAAGAGGCGAACCTTGACTGCCAGATAAAATAGTTGCTAGCACATTTAAGGCAGCATCTTCTTTTGTATTCAATTTTGCACTGGGGAAAGCCACAGACAATTGTGGAAACTTAACATTATCTTCATAAGATAAATATTTGTTTTCAGTTAGAACAACCGGACTAACGGTTTGCAACTTAACATCTTTGCCAACATTAATGCTCCCAAAATATTTTTGTGCTAAAATTAAAACCTCTTCTGTATTTACATCACCAGCAACGGTCAAAACGGCGTTGTTAGGACCATACCAGCGCATATAAAAACGTTTTAAGTCGTTCACGTCAACCCTGTCTAAGTCTACTAAATAACCGATAGTGCTCCAACTATAAGGGTGTCCTTTAGGATATAATGCCTCACCAATTTTTTCCATAACAACACCGTATGGTCGATTGTCATAGTTTTGACCCCGTTCGTTCTTCACGGTAGCTCTTTGTACTTCAAACTTTTTTTGTGTTACTGAATCCAATAAAAAACCCATACGGTCAGATTCTAACCATAACATTTTTTCTAATTGATTACTTGGAACGGTTTCAAAATAATTTGTTCTATCTGAATTCGTGCTACCGTTTAAGGTGCCACCAGCTTCTGTAATTATTTTAAAGTGTTGCTCATCGGCTACATTTTTTGAGCCTTGAAACATCATGTGTTCAAAGAAATGTGCAAAGCCACTACGACCTTGTTGTTCGCGGGCAGAGCCAACATGGTATGTAACATCCACATAGCAAATTGGATCACTGTGATCTTCATGTATTAAAATGGTTAATCCATTTGTTAATTTATAGCGTTTATAGGGTATTACAATTTCGTTACCAACTTTTTTTACTTCATCAATAAACTGCGGTACTGGAAAAGTGGTATTATTGCTTTTAGTTAAAGCTGGGATTTGCTTTTGTGCATGCATGCCAGTTACTATAGAAGTTAATAGCGCTGTAGATAAAATGAAATTTTTCATTAAATAAATTTTAAATAGAATTCTTAAAGATATATTAAATAATACAAAAACGTAAAATTTTTACACAAACGGCTTAAAACAGAAACATTTACTTTAATAATTCTTCTTCAACATCTTTTTCTATACGAAGATTATCAATAATAAAATCTTGGCGAGTAGGAGTGTTTTTTCCCATATAATAATTCAGTAATTCTTGAATACTGGCTTTTTGGTCAATTAAAACAGGCTCCAGACGAATATCTTTGCCAATAAAATGCTTAAACTCATCAGGACTAATTTCTCCCAGACCTTTAAAGCGTGTAATTTCAGGTTTTGGACCTAATTTCGCTATAGCGGCTTTGCGTTCTTCATCGCTATAACAATAGGCAGTTTCTTTTTTGTTGCGCACCCTAAACAAAGGTGTTTGTAATATTTTTACATGATTGTTTTTTACCAAATCTGGAAAAAATTGCAAGAAAAAAGTTAATAGTAATAAACGAATGTGCATGCCATCCACATCAGCATCAGTAGCTATAACCACATTATTATAACGTAGGTCTTCTAAATTATCTTCAATATTCAATGCGGCCTGTAATAAATTAAACTCTTCGTTTTCATAAACAATTTTTTTGCCCAAGCCAAAACAGTTTAGGGGCTTGCCTTTTAGACTAAATACAGCCTGCGTGTTTACATCACGTGTTTTGGTAATAGAGCCACTTGCCGAGTCACCCTCACAAATAAACAGGGTGGTTTCTAGGCGACGAACATCTTTAACATCATCTAAATGTGTACGGCAATCACGTAATTTTTTATTGTGAAGTGAAGATTTTTTTGCACGTTCACGGGCTAACTTCTGAATCCCTGAAAGCTCTTTACGCTCACGTTCATTGGCTAAAATTTTTGCTTCAATTGTGCGGGCAATTTCAGGATTTTTATGTAAGTAATTGTCTAAATGTTGTTTAATAAAATCGCCAACAAAGGTTCGGATGCTTTGTCCACCGGGGGCTATTTCGTGCGAACCTAGTTTTGTTTTGGTTTGTGATTCAAAAACGGGTTCTTGTACTTTAACGGCAATAGCTGCTACAATTGATTTACGTACATCTGTCGGTTCGTATTCCTTTTTGTAAAATTCACGAATGGTTCTTACAACAGCTTCGCGATAGGCAGCTAAGTGTGTGCCACCTTGAGTTGTATATTGACCATTTACATAGCTATAGTACTCTTCACTAAAATGTTCGTTGCTATGTGTCATGGCAATTTCAATATCCTCGCCTTTTAAATGAATGATAGGATAAAGAATTTCGCCGGTAATGTTTTTTTCTAATAAATCTTTTAAGCCGTTATCAGATTTATATACCTGTCCATTTAAAGTGAGCGTTAAGCCTGTATTTAAGAACGCGTAATTCCACACCATTTTATCGATGTACTCGTGCACGAAATGATATTTTTTAAAAATGGTATCATCGGGCGTAAATTCGACGTAGGTTCCGTTTTTTTCATTAGGAGCTGGTGTTAATTTATGTTCTTTTACTAATTCACCACAGCTAAATTCGGCTGTTTTTGATTGCCCATCACGGTAGGCAGTTACTTTAAAATTAATGGATAATGCATTCACAGCTTTAGTACCAACACCATTTAAACCAATAGATTTTTTAAAGGCTTCGCTATCATACTTACCACCGGTATTCATTTTTGAAACAACCTCTACAACTTTTCCTAAAGGAATTCCACGGCCATAATCGCGAATAGCAACTATACCATCTTTTACGGTAATTTCAATTTTGTTTCCTTCGCCCATCATAAATTCATCGATGGAGTTATCCATTACCTCTTTTATAAGTACATAAATACCGTCGTCAAAAGCGGAGCCATCTCCCAATTTACCAATGTACATACCCGGACGAGTACGAATGTGTTCCTTCCAATCGAGTGATCTTATGTTGTCTTCCGTATAAGTTGAAACCTGTTTAGCCATAATTTAATTACAATATTTTTTAATTTGTTCTTCTACAGTTTTATCACCCAATTCTAAGCATTTCTTAAAATTCTCGCAAGCATTAGAATTGTCTTTTAATTTTATAAAACAAGAAGCAAGGTTATAATAAGCATCAATATCCTTTGGATTATTTTTTATTGTTGATTCGAAATAAATTTTAGCTAAAAGAGTTTTTTTAACCGCAAACTTTCTAACTCCTATATTATACATTTGATTTGTATTCGTAAGTCCTGCTGATAGATATATAACTTTTTTTCCCTCATCTTTTTTTATTTCTCCTGGAATAAATGCCATATTAATAATTATTTCTTGATTTTCTCTTAAAGAATCTGAGAACCAAAGAGACTCTGTTAATTTAATTACTCTTTCATTTTCCCTTTTCATTGAGTTGTACATTTTTTGCTCATCGGCCTCGTTTATAAAAGATTTATCTTTCGGCATTATAAGATCTGTTTTATAATGTTGAAACGAATTTATAATTCCTTTTCTATCAACTTTAAATCCTATTGTTTCTTTAAACTTAATACCCATTGCACCTGCTACCATTGGATAATCAGATAATACTTTTATTAAAGTATCTAGTTCGGCCCTTTCAAATTTAAAAAAAGGTAAAGAGTCAGTTTTTGCATAAAAATCAGTTACATTTTCTTTAATTTCCTTTTTCTTTTGAGAATAAAGAAAGTTTACTGAGGCAATGAAAAATATAAAAAAGACTTTAGACATTAATTTTAATACTTAAACATTAAAACGGAAATGCATAATGTCGCCATCATTTACCACATACTCTTTCCCTTCTATTTTTAATTTACCAACTTCGCGGCAGGCGGCTTCTGAGCCAAGTGTCACAAAATCGTTATAATTCATTACCTCTGCTTTAATAAAACCTTTTTCAAAATCGGTATGAATAACGCCGGCAGCTTGAGGGGCCTTAAAGCCTTTCGTAATCGTCCATGCACGAACTTCCTTTACGCCAACAGTAAAATAGGTTTGTAGATTTAAAAGTGTATAAGCTTGTTTAATTAATTTATTAACCCCAGGTTCATCCAAGCCCATTTCGGCTAAGAACATTTGTTTTTCTTCAAAAGTTTCTAAAGAGGCAATTTCGCTTTCCATTTGTGCTGTAATAACTAATATTTCAGCGTTTTCGTTTTTTACAGCCTCACGCACAGCATCCACATGTTTGTTACCGGTTTTTGCAGAAGCCTCATCAACGTTACAAATGTACATAACAGGTTTTACAGTAAGCAAATGCAAATCTGCAATGTACTCTAATTCATTTTCTTCTAAGACACATGCACGAGCCGATTGCCCACTCTCTAATGTTTGTTTCACTTTTAAGAGTGTATTGTAGGTTTTAACAGCATCTTTATCGTTACCAACTTTGGCAGCCTTTTCAAACTTTTTAAGTTTTACATCAACACTTTCTAAATCTTTTAATTGTAGTTCCGCATCAATAATTTCTTTATCATGAACGGGATCTACTTTACCATCGACGTGAACAACATTGTCGTCGTCGAAGCAACGAAGTACATGTAAAATCGCATTACACTCACGGATATTTCCTAAAAATTTATTTCCTAAACCTTCGCCTTTGCTGGCACCTTTTACAAGTCCTGCAATGTCAACAATTTCAACGGTTGTTGGAATAATGTTTTGAGGTTTTGCTAGCTCTGCCAATTTATTCAAGCGTTCGTCAGGCACTGTAATGGTTCCCACATTTGGGTCTATTGTACAAAACGGAAAATTTGCCGCCTGCGCTTTTGCATTACTTAAACAATTAAATAAAGTTGATTTACCTACGTTGGGCAAGCCAACAATTCCGCATTTTAAAGCCATAAAAAGTTACCAGTTTTTTAAAAAAATTAAGTTGTTTTTGTAAAATAAATTGTCGCCAAGTAAAACATTCTTATATAAAATATTACTATAATAAGAACCATATGTAACTGGAATAGCATTTACATAAAAGTTGGTGTTGGTTGCCAAAGCAGCAACGGCATTGGCAAAGTTTGGCAACTTGGCCACATTTAATTTTACAACATTAGGCGAACTTAAATTAATAATATCAACAGAAATAAAATCGTTAGGATTTAAGCCATTGTTGGTGCCCGTAATAACAGCCAATTTAACTGTTTTACCAACAGGAATTGATTTACTTAAATTAAAAGTAAGAGTAATGGAATCTTTGTTAAGACTTTGACCAATTAATGTATCCATTTTATATGGCGATTGTTTTGCAAAAGGCAGATTTACGGTTAAAGTATTTGCACTGTTTAAAGTTATACTTAATGGAGCAGTATCGTATCCTATTTTATTGAGAATAGGAACATATGTATCGTAAGGTATATTACTAAATAAGGCTAATCCGACTGTATTTGTAGTTGCAGAATAGGAAGTTTGATAAAAACTAATAGGCAACGAACCATTATTATTGTCAATGGTTCCTAATGAGTCATAACTTGTTACAAAAATATTAATAGATGAAGTTGGTTTTGGAGCAGGAGTTGCTTCTTCAGGGGTCTCACTTTTCTTTTTACAATTAAAAAAAGTAAAACAAATTAATATGAATAAAATATTTTTAATCATTTAAAAAAATTCAATCCGCAAATATACCATAACTATCTCTATTTTTTAACTAATAAAACCATTGAATTTATTGAGTTTTTAACAGACCAACTTGTTTTTTAACAATATAAATTAATCCAAAATATTTAATATACTTTTAGCATCTATTTTATTTTTATGGAGGATATTAACGGATTAAAAAATTTATGTACTCAGGTGCGTAGAGATATAGTAAGAATGGTACATGCTGTGAGTTCAGGTCATCCAGGAGGGTCGTTGGGATGTGTAGAATATCTGGTGGCTTTGTACAAAGTGGTGATGAAGCATAACCCAGGTAATTTTAACATGGATGCCAAAAATGAAGATGTCTTTTTTTTAAGTAATGGACATATTTCACCGGTGTTTTATAGTGTTTTAGCGCGTAGTGGTTATTTTCCGGTTGAAGAATTAAAAACATTTCGCAAATTAAACACGCGTTTACAAGGTCACCCTACCACACATGAAGGATTACCTGGCGTGCGAATTGCGAGTGGATCCTTAGGGCAGGGGATGAGTGTGGCTATTGGAGCTGCTTTGGCAAAAAAATTGAATGGCGATAATAGTACAGTTTATTCTTTGCACGGCGATGGGGAGTTACAAGAAGGACAAATTTGGGAAGCCGCCATGTATGCCGCTGCAAATAAAGTAGATAACTATATTGCTACTGTAGATTATAATGGTCGACAAATTGACGGAGATGTTGACAAAGTTTTATCTCTTGGAAATTTAAAAGACAAGTTTGAAGCGTTTGGTTTTACAGTTTTAGAAAATCACTTTGGAAACGACATTGAAAAAGTGATTGCATCATTAAACGAAGCTAAAACTTATTTGGGAAAAGGTAAACCAATTATTATTTTAATGAAAACCGAAATGGGTCAGGGTGTTGATTTCATGATGGGAACCCATAAATGGCATGGTAGCGCACCAAATGATGAGCAATTGAAAAAAGCACTTGACCAATTACCTGTAACTTTAGGGGATTATTGAATTATAAATTTTAAATGTTGAATTTTAAATGGTGGTCCATTTGAGCAAAAATACTTTCTTAAAATTTTGTCTAATATTAAATTTAACATTTAGCATTCAACATTCAACATTTGCTCAAGTTACCAATCGTATCCTCTTTATTTTCGATGACAGCTATAGCATGTATGCCCCATGGAACAGCAACATAAAAATTGAAGTGGCTAAAAAAGTAATGGGTGAATTTTTAGACAGTTTACAAAATCTTCCAAATTTAGAACTGGCTTTGCGTTGTTATGGGCATACCACTTTTTTTAAACCAGATCGTAATTGTAAGGATACAAAATTAGAAGTACCATTTGCAGATGCGAAAACCAATTCTGTAAAAATAAAACAACGCATACAAAAGCTGGAACCTTTAGGCACTACGCCAATTGCATTTTCTTTAGGAGAGTGTACGGCAGATTTCACCCCAAAAGCTAATGTTCGGAACATTGTTATTCTAATAACTGATGGTATTGAAGAGTGTGGAGGCAACCCCTGCCAAGTAAGTATTGAGTTACAAAAAAAAGGAATCTTTCTACGTCCTTTTGTTATTGGTGTGGGGCTAGATGTTAAGTTTGCAGATGTATTTGGTTGTATGGGAAAGTTTTACGACGTAAGTAACGAGGCAAATTTTAAAGACGTTTTAAAATTAGTTTTAACCGAAGCCATCACACAAACAACTGTACAAGTAGATTTATTGGATATACTGAAAAAACCTACTGAAACAGATGTAGATATGACCTTTTACGAAGCAGGAACAAGTAATGTAAAGTATAATTATTTACATACAATAAATCATCGCGGAAATCCGGACACACTTGTTTTAAACCCGGATTTAAATTACGATTTAGTAGTTCATACAATTCCTCCACAAGAGAAAAAAAATATTACCATTGTGAAAGGGAAACATAATACAATACCTGTTGACGCACCTCAAGGCTTTTTGAAATTAGAATTAGATGGAACAATAAACAAATACTATCCTACCACAGTTATCAGAAAATCGGGAGAGTTAAAAACCTTAAATGTTCAAGATTTTGGCAAGGTTGAAAAATACATAGTAGGAAAGTATGATTTAGAAGTTTTAACTCTCCCACGAATTTATTTGAAAGATGTGGAAATAAAACAAAGCTCAACAAACATCATTAAAATACCAACAAGCGGAAATGTTTTGTTTGCAAGGTTAGGGACAGGCTTTGGAAGTATTTATACGGATGATGGTAAAAATGTAAATTGGGTTTGTAACTTAAACAGCGCTTTACAAAACGAAATTATATATTTGCAACCAGGTAAATATAAAGCTGTTTTTAGATATGATTTTGAAAAAATAACGACTAAAACCATTGAACGAAATTTTGAAGTAAAAAGCGGATTACCGCAAACAATCAGATTGAATTAATAATACAAAGTCGAAAGACGTTATACATAGTTAAAAGCAGTTATGAGGAAATATACGTATACAGAAAAAAAAGATACACGCTCGGGCTTTGGTGCCGGACTTTCAGAATTAGGAAAAACAAACCCTGACGTTGTTGCATTGTGTGCCGATTTAACAGGCTCTTTAAAAATGGATGCCTTTCAAAAAGATCATCCTGAGCGTTTTTTTCAGGTAGGAATTGCTGAAGCAAATATGATGGGAATTGCAGCCGGTTTGACTATTGGCGGCAAAATTCCATTTACAGGAACCTTTGCAAATTTTAGTACAGGTAGGGTATACGATCAAATTCGTCAAAGTATTGCCTACTCCGATAAAAACGTAAAAATTTGTGCATCACATGCTGGTTTAACATTAGGGGAAGACGGTGCTACTCATCAAATACTCGAAGACATTGGCTTAATGAAAATGTTACCAAATATGGTAGTTATTAATCCATGTGATTACAATCAAACAAAAGCCGCCACCATAGCCATTGCTAAACACCATGGCCCGGTTTATCTGAGATTTGGTCGCCCAACAGTTCCTAACTTTACACCTGCCGACCAGAATTTTGAAATTGGAAAAGCAGTGATGTTAAATGAAGGAACAGATGTAACCATTATAGCTACCGGTCATTTGGTTTGGAAAGCCATTGAAGCCGGAGAACAATTAGCCGCAAAAGGTATTAGCGCAGAGATCATAAATATTCATACCATTAAACCTTTAGATAACGACGCTATTTTAAAATCGGTGTTAAAAACAAAATGCGTTGTAACTGCCGAAGAGCATCAGATGAATGGTGGACTGGGAGATAGTGTAGCACAATTATTAGCTCGCCACAATCCAACACCACAAGAATTTGTGGCAGTGAATGATAGTTTTGGGGAAAGTGGCACGCCTGATGAACTAATGACAAAGTATGGGTTAGATACAGTAAATATTGTTGAAGCCGTTGAAAAGGTTATTTCAAGAAAATAAAACATAAAAAATTAAGACAATGAGTATTCATAATGAGCAACTTCTCCAAGACGCAGATTTGTACATTAAAGAAAATAAAATAGAAAATGCAATATCTATTTTAAACTCTATTATTATGGACGATCCTTTGTTTGGTAAAGCGCACAATCATTTGGGGTTTATTTATGAAACAAAAATTAAAAATTTACAAAAAGCAGAAGAACACTATAAAATAGCTTTGGCAACTGCCCCAACTTACTGCGCCATTTATTACAATTATGCCATTCTCCTTTCAACACTAAAAAAATATGATGAATTAAAGGATCTTCTTAAAAAAGCAGATAGTGTAGAAGGAATTAATAAATCTACCATTTATAACGAATGGGCAATAATGTATGAGTCGTTAGGAAATTTGGATTTAGCTATAGATTTTTACAGAAAAACGGCTGCTGCTACATTTGATAATAAAACTTTGGATATAGCCATGGCAAGTGTTGATAGATGTAATAAAAAGAAATCGTTTTTAAAAGGCGATTCTAACAACTCTAGCAATACATTTGTTGGCCCACCAGGCGTTTAATTGCCTAATAGATCGTTCTTATAGCCTTTTTTTCCGCTTATCAATATCCTGGATTTTTTATGGTGAATTAACTATCTTAGTAAATTAATATTTATCAAAATGAAAAATAGTTTATTAAGTATATTAGTTTTATTATCACTATTTGCAAAGGCGCAACAACATCATTGTGCTAAGGCTAAACAAGCAGCATTAAAAAATCAAATTCAATTTCAGGCACGAACTTCGAGTTTGTTACCGCAAATTTCTCACGAGTTAAAATACGATGTAAAGTTTGTACACCTCAATTTAAATTTGGAACGTACAAATAAAAATGTAAGTGGGGGTGTAACTACCGTTGCAACCGTTACCATTGCCCCATTAGATACATTTCAAACTTTATTACACCAAAATCATACAATTGATTCGGTTAGACTTAATGGCCTGTTACTTTCATCTATTCGCCAAGATAGTTTAATAAAGGTAAAAATACCTACACCATTAACGACTGGAACAACTTTTACCGTAACTGTTTATTATCATGGTATTGCGCCCGTTGGTGGTTCAGCAATTGGGAATGGCTTTAGTAATGGCACATCAGGCAGTTGGGGTAATCAAGTAACCTGGAGCTTAAGTGAAAGCTTGGCAGGATATCATTGGTGGCCATGTAAGCAAATACTTACCGATAAAATTGATAGCAGTTGGGTGTTTGTAACAACTGATTCAACTAATAAAGTGGGCTCTAATGGTATATTAAAAAACACAGTTGTTGTAGGGAACAAAAAACGCTATGAGTGGAAATCAAAAACGCCAATCGCCTATTATTTAATTTCTGTTGCAATTGCAAAATACAAGGAGTATAATTTATATGCTCATCCATTGTATTTGCCAGGAGATTCAATCTTAATTCAAAACTATATTTACGACAATGCTCTAAACAATACTTTATTTAATTCGCAAAAATTAACGCTCAATAAAATGCCACAAGTAATGGAACTACAATGTAAATTATTTGGTATGTATCCATTTTACAAAGAAAAATACGGGCATTGCATGGCGCCATTTGGTGGTGGTATGGAACATCAAACCATGACCAGTTTAGGTTTTTTTGATTATTATGTGGATGCCCATGAATTGGGCCACCAATGGTGGGGAGATAATGTAACCTGTAAAAGTTGGGGAGATATTTGGATTAATGAAGGTTTTGCTTCCTATTCTGAACATTTAACGGCGCAGTATTTAGACCCGACAAACTTCGCTCCGAATTTAACTTCTGCCCATACAAATGTTATGAGTCAGCCTGGCGGAAGTTGTTATTTTACAAATCATGATACTGTAGACGCTAATCGTATTTTTGATTCACGCTTAACGTATGATAAAGGGGGCGCTATTATTCGTACCCTGCAATTTGTAACTAATAATGACAGTGTTTGGTTTAACACTTTAAGGGGATTTCAAAATACATATAAAAATAGTACCGCATCGGTTGTTGATTTTATGAATTATTACCAAAGCCAAACGAGTATAAATCCAACACAATTTTTTAATCAATGGTATTATGGTCAAGGTTATCCAACGTTTACGGTTAAGTACAATCAAGTTGGAAATACATGTTATATTAAAAGTACTCAAAGTACAAGCACACCAACAAGCGTGCCGTTATATGTCACTCCAATGGAATACAAAATCACAAGGAGCGGTGCTCCGGATACAACAGTAAGAGTGTTGCATTCAAATACAATCGAAAATTATTCTTTTAATATATTAGGCACTGTAACAGGAATGGTTTGCGATCCAAATAATTGGGTAATTAATAAAGTGGTGGGCCCAAGTTTAGATGTTACATTAACAAGTATTAACCAAATTGATAAAAACGCCAGTACAATAACGTTAGGGCCAAACCCTACTAAAGGTGGTATTACTATTTATAATATTCCTTCCGAAGTAAAATCTCTCCAAGTATTTGATGTAGCAGGTAAGAATATTTTTAATCAAAAATGTGACAAAGAAGGTAATATAGATTTAAGTCAATTATCAAATGGTATTTATTTTATTAAGTTGTATAATGAGGATAGGATAGAAGTATATTCTCAAAAAATTATAAAGGAATAATATAAAAATACTCTAAATCTATTTATTACTTTTGTGTCCAAAAATTTTGGTCCCGTAGTTCAATGGATAGAATAGAAGTTTCCTAAACTTTTGATCCCAGTTCGATTCTGGGCGGGACTACTTACAATTTCGAAAATGAAAGACATTACGAAAAAATACAGCAATGAAGAAATAACTGTAGTTTGGAAGCCGAACTCTTGTATTCATTCTGCTATCTGTTGGAAAGGTTCTGCAGGCCTAAGCAAAGTGTTTAATCCCTCAGAAAAACCCTGGATAAAAATAGAAGGTGATTCAACAGAAAAAATAATTGAACAAGTAAAAAAATGCCCATCGGGGGCTTTAAGTTTTTATTTTAATAATGAAGCCGAAAATATTGACGAAGTAAAAACCGAGAATATCGTTGAGGTTGTTGAAAATGGCCCTTTATTGGTATATGGGAATTTAACTGTAAAAGATAAGGCAGGGAATGAAGATCATAAAAACAAAGTAACTGCTTTTTGCAGATGCGGTCAGTCCAGCAATAAACCATACTGCGACGGCACTCATACTAAAGTTGGGTTTAAAGCCTAATAATTAGTTTTGTTTTTTGTTTTCCGCATCTTTTTGTGCCTTTTTATTTTTTTTATCAATTGCTTTTTGTTTTTTCTCTTCGGCTTTTAGTTCTTCTTTTTTAATTTTCTCTTTTTTATCTTCTAATTGTTGGGTTGCTTTTTGTTTATCAGCTTCTTTTTCTTCCACTTTTTCTTTTGCTTTGCGAAAATCTTCAGCCTTATCGTCCGTTTTATCTTGTGCTTTTCTTAAATCTGCCGTTTTTTCATCTGTTTTAACTTGCGATTTTTTTACCTTTTCATCTTTTCTATTGGCTTTTTCTTGAGCCTTAATAACATCTTCATTTTTATCTTCGACTTTATCTTCAGCTTTTTTTATTTCTTTATCCCGTTTGGCGGCTATTTTAGCTTCTTTTTTAGCTTGCTTTTCTATTTTTTCTTTTTCTTCCAATTTTATTTTTGTGGAATCTATTACAAGTTGGGAAAAAGTTTTACCAGATAGTATTAAAACTATAGCAATTAAAATTAATTTTTTCATAAAGAATCTTTTAGATGTGAATTAATTTTCACGCTGCAAAGATTATAGTATTGTTTGAGCAAACAGTTACAAATCACTGTAAATATGTTTCATTATTCACATATTTTTATTTTGCAAAAGCCAATAAAAACAAAAACTCCGAAGTAATTTCGGAGTTTTTTTATTGTATTCAATTAAAATTTATTTTAAAACAGCAGTTACCCAACCGCTATCTGGGTCATTTCCTTTGGCGTCTAATCCTGCATAAAATCTCCATTCATGATGAGAATATTTACCCACATAACTTGGGTGCACACCATTAGGTAAAGTTAATTCGTGTGTCCAGTTGTAAGTTTTACCACCTTCTAAAGTTTGCGCCGGAGCAACTGTAAATTCTAACTTTTGGAAAACATCAGTATCTAAATTTAAATTTGATGGATTTTTCTCTGAACCGCCAGGTAAGTTGTGGCGAGGCACATCAATTTTCTCTACACTTTTTACATAAAGATACACCTTTTCAATTGGCATAGGGGCATCTTTTAATACGGCCGTAATGTGCACTTTAATAGGGCTGCTAACACTTGTTCCCTCAACAGTTAATGTTACTTTTGCACCGCCTCCAGTTACCTGATTCGCAATGTTCTTTAATTTGTCAAATAATCCCATGTTTATATTTTTTATGTTTATAGGTTAAAATTAGAATTAAAAACCAATTGTTACATTAATTTTAGGTTAATTTCTTGCAATTAGGTTATACGAGCATAATTAATTAACACATATAATCAAAATAAATAAGTTTATTTGATTAATTTTATAATACCAAAAGTTCCTTTTTCCTCTAGACTTTAATTTCATTAATCATTTAAAATTACAGCAAATGAAAATTACTATTTTAAACTTAAAAAATGTCTTCCTAAGCATTAGTATATTGCTTTTCAGTATTAGTTCTTTAAATGCTCAAACTAATTTTCAGTGGGCAAAAAATATGGGAAGTAACACAACCGATTTTGGATATGCAATTGCTGTAGATGCTTTTGGTAACTCATATACAACTGGATTTTTTAACGGAACTTCTGACTTTGATCCAGGACCCGGGACATTTACTTTAGCCTCATCAGGGAGCGATGATATTTTTATTTCAAAGTTAGATGTAAATGGCAATTTTGTGTGGGCAAAAAAAATTGGTGGGGCCGCAAGTGAAATGGGGAGGTCAATAACTATTGATGGTACTGGTAATATAAATCTTACAGGTTATTTTCAAGGAACTGTAGATTTTGATCCTAATGCTGGAGTAACTAATTTGAATGCTGCAGGTAGTAATGACATTTTTGTTTTAAAATTAAACTCTTCAGGAAATTTGGTATGGGCAAAAAATTTAGGTGGAACTAGTGATGACAAAGGACAATCTATAACATCTGATGCAGCGGGTAATGTATTCACTACAGGATATTTTAATGGTACTGCAGATTTTGATCCATCTGCCTCAACCTTTACAATGAATGGCTTAGGAGGCACGCAAAGTGTTTTTATTTCTAAACTCGATGCTTCTGGAAATTTTGTTTGGGCAAAACAATTTAATGCTGTTAATGGGAGTCCCCAAATTTTTGGAAATAGCATTAAGTTGGATGGTTCAGGAAACGTTTGTATTGGTGGGAGTTTTACAGGAAATGTTGATTTTGACCCAGGTGCTGGTACATATAGTTTAGCCGCAATTAATATGGATATTTTTATTTCAAAATTAGATGCGTCGGGAAATTTTATATGGACAAAAAGTATGGGAGGCACAAGTGGTAGTAATACAGCTAATTCTATAGCTATTGATGCTGCAAGTAACATATATGCTACTGGTTATTTTGACCAAACAACAGATTTTGACCCTAGTGCTGGTACTTTTAATTTAACATCATTGGGAGGAGTTGATATATTCGTTTTAAAATTAGATGCTTCAGGAAGTTTTGTTTGGGCAAAAAAAATGGGAAGTACAACAGGAGATCAAGGAATGGCGATTGCACTAAGTAATTCAGGCGATGTATATACAACTGGATATTTTAGCACAGCTGGTGGAGATTTTGACCCAGGTCCAAGTACATATACGCTAGGTACATTAGGTGGCAACACTGTTTTCCTTTCAAAATTGGATGCGTCAGGAAATTTTGTTTTTGCTTACAGCTATAGTAATTCTAGTAGTGTGGGCTGGGGGCTTGTTGTAACACCTATTTATGATATATACACTGTAGGAAACTTTTCACAAAATACAGATTTTGATCTAGGTTCAGGCATTTATACATTAACTCCTGCAGGTGGAGGCGGAAGTGATGATATTTTCGTACAAAAACTAGGTCAATCAGTTTGCCCTACATTTAGCCTCAACTCTACAACTTCAAGCTATACTTTAATGTGTGCTTTAAATACGTTAACACTTAATGCTGCTATTACAACAACTTTAGCTGGTGTATCATTTACTTGGACTGCTCCATCTTTAACAACAAGTACAGGTTCAAGTTACACTTGCACTACTGCTGGTATATATACGATTAGTGCAACTGCCTCTTCAAATACCTGTATTGTAACTCAAACATTAAGTATAATTCAATCTACTGGTAATGTAGCTTTCAATGTTTCAACAAATGGTTCAACGTGCAATAATAACGGAACAGCAAGTGTAACTGTTACCAGTGGATTAGCACCTTATACGTATACCTGGTCAACAGCAAGTAATTCTATTGGTGTTACAGGGCTTGCTCCGGGTAATTACAGTGTTGTGGTAAAAGATGCGAATCAATGCAGTGCCAGAAATACATTTGTAATAAACAATATTGCTCCATCATTCTCATCCGTACCAATTTGTTTTGTGACGGTTGATTCAATATCGCAGCATAATGTTATAACATGGGATAAAACGTTATTTTCATCTGCGGATAGTTTTTTTGTTTACAGAGAAACTGGAACCAATACCTATAAAAAAATTCAATCGCAACCTTATTCTGCTTTTAGTCAATTTGTAGATACGGTTAAAACTTTATATTTTCCAAATACTGGAAATCCTAATGTTGGTACTTATCGTTATAAATTAATGACAAGAGATAATTGCGGTAACTATAGCACATTTAGTCCATATCACAATACCTTGTTTTTAATAAACAATAATGGCACATTCTCGTGGACACAATTATATCAAATTGAAGGCGACCCGAATCCGGTTTTGGCTTATATTTTGGAAAGGGATAATTTAAGTACAGGCAATTGGCAAGCCATTGGAAGCGTGTCTGGAACGCAACAATTTATTATTGACCCAAGTTATAGTAGTTTTTCATCAACTGCATCATGGAGAGTTAAAACCCAATGGAATGTTGTTTGTATTCCATCAAAACTTTCTTCTTCATCTAATAGCAGCTCTTACTCTAATCGAATTACAAACGTTACAATAGGAATTAAAGAAAATAAACTGGAGAATGCTTTACAAATTTCTCCAAATCCAAGCTTGGATATTTTTAATGTTAGTTTAAAAACCAATGGTGGAAAAAATTATAACTTAAAAGTTATTAATAGTATTGGTGAAGTGGTTTATACTAACAATGGAGCGGCATTTAGTACAATACAAGTTGATTTAAGTAAAAACGCTGTAGGAATTTATTTTGTGGTTTTAAAAACAAACAATCAAACTATTACTAAAAAAATAATTAAAGAGTAATTATTTATCATCCATTCGCTCAACTTTATTTACGCCTTTTACTTTTTTAAGATTTATAATTAAGTGGTTTAAATGTCTAGTATCGTGCACGTATACCATTATGGTGCCTTCAAACAAGCCCCCATCCGTATCAAAGCTAATGGAACGCATGTTTATATTGTTCTCGTTTGAAATAATTTTTGTTATGTTGTTTACAATCCCTAATTCGTCGGTGCCAATAATTTTAATGCCTGCTAAGAATGAAATAAGTTGGTCGCTCATCCATTTTGCTTTTACAACACGGTAAGCATAGTTGGATAATAATTTTATTGCATTGGGGCAATTCACACGATGAATTTTTATGCCTTCACCAACGGTTACAAAGCCAAATACATCATCGCCAGGAATTGGGTTACAACAAGGTGATAGTTTGTAATCTAACTTTTGCATGTCGTCACCAATCACCAACATGTCGCTACTTCCTCGGGCATTGGTTACAAGTTGTTCTAATTTGGGCGAGGCTTTGCGCTGAGGTTTTATAGGGGATTCTTTAAAACGAATAAAGGCCTTAATGTCTTTTACATCAATATTTCCTAAAGCTGCTCTGTAATATAGTTCTTGCGACGAGGGCAGTTTTAAAAAAGTACAAAAATCGTTTACGTTTTGGAGGGTAAAGTCTAATTTACATTTGTAAAATTTGCGCTCTAAAATTTCTTTTCCGTCTTCTGATGTTTTTTTACGTTGTTCTTTTAAACAGTTTTTAATTTTAGATTTTGCTTTGGCAGTAATTACAAACTTTAACCAATCTTCTTTTGGGTGCTGTTTGCTGCTGGTTAAAATTTCAATTTGGTCTCCGCTTTTTATTTCATAGTTTAATTGAACCAACCTATGATTTACTTTAGCGCCAATACAATGTTCGCCAACTTTTGTGTGAATTTCAAAGGCAAAATCTAGAGCTGTACTGCCAATGGGCAATGTTTTCATATCGCCTTTTGGTGTAAAGGCAAATAACTCATCACTAAATAAATTTAATTTAAAATCATCAATAAATTCTAAGGCATTTGGATCAGGATTTTCAAGCATTTCGCGAATGCGTAATAACCAAGCTTCGAGTTTACTTTCTTTATCTGCACCACTTTCTTTGTATTTCCAATGGGCAGCAAAACCGTTTTCTGCCAAATCATCCATTCTTACTGTGCGTATCTGAATTTCTACCCATTTTCCATCGGGCCCCATTACAGTTGCATGCAAGCTTTCGTAGCCATTGCTTTTTGGAGTGCTTATCCAATCCCGTAAACGTTCCGGACTAGGATGATAAAAGTCAGTTATGATGGAGTATACTTTCCAACAATCCGATTTTTCCTGTTCTAGAGGAGTATCAATAATGATACGGATGGCGAAAAGGTCATATATTTCTTCAAAAGAAACATTTTTGGTTTTAATTTTGTTAAATATGCTGTAAATAGATTTTGGTCGCCCGTAAATTTTAAAATTAAAACCTTGTTCAGATAGTATATCTTTTAGGGGTTCAATAAACTTTGCAATAAATTTTTTTCGTTCGGCTTCGGTTTCTCTGAGTTTAACAGCAATGTCGTAATAAGCCTCTGTATTGGTGTATTTTAAACCTAAATCTTCCAGTTCCGTTTTTATGGTATTTAGGCCTAAGCGATGAGCTAGTGGTGCGTAGAGAAAAAGTGTTTCGCTTGCAATTTTAATTTGTTTGTCACGCTTCATGTGTTCGAGAGTACGCATGTTATGTAAGCGATCAGCTAATTTTATTAAAATAACGCGAATATCTTCGCTCATTGTTAATAAAACTTTTCTAAAGTTTTCTGCTTGAATGGAAGAGGAATTATCAATTACACCCGAAATTTTTGTGAGCCCATCAATTATTTTTGACACTTTTTCACCGAAAAGTCCTTTTATATCTTCCAGCGTTAAATCAGTATCCTCAACGGTATCATGTAATAAAGCGCATATAATGCCAGTGGCGCCTAGGCCAATTTCTTCGGCACAAATTTGTGCAACAGCTATTGGATGATAAATATATGGTTCGCCACTTTTGCGGCGCATTTCCTTATGAGCTTCAACAGCTACCTCAAAGGCTTTGCGAATGATATCTTTATCGCTTTTGCTTAAAGGGCGCTTAGAGGCTTTAATTAAAAGTTTATAACGGTTTAAAATCTCTTTCTTTTCAGCTTCTAAATCAATTTCCATAAAATAGTGCAATATAGTTTAAAGGTATTATTTTTACTAGAATTTTAAAAGCGTTAGTTTGTTTTTACTTATATATTATTTTTTTAGATCGATTTTTTTACGGGGGATTTTTAACACCCTAAAGCTTATCATGGCCGAAAGCCGTTACGAACGACAATTTGGAATTAATACCGCTCAAATAAAACAGAGTAATTCCCCAAAATTTTATCATTATCAAGGAGCGAGTTATTTAGTACTATTAAAAATATTACCTCAAATTTTTAAACATACTCAAGCCTTTACTTTTTTTGATATTGGTTGTGGAAAAGGCAGGGCTGCTTTTGTTGCAGAAAGTTGCGGGTATAAAAAATTAATGGGGATAGATTTGGATGAGGAATTAATTTTGAATGCAAATGAAAATTTAAAAATTTATAAAAAGAGAGAAGAATCTAAAATAGATTTTTATAAATCAAATGCCTTAACTTTTGATTACAAAAATGAGCCTACGGTTTATTTTATGTTTAATCCTTTTAACAATGACATCTTAAAAGAAGTATTAGATAGGATTTTAAATGCAACAACCTCAGAAACTTATTTTATTTATATGAATCCGAAACATGCTGGCGTATTTGATGATTATCATTTTGAACTGGTAAATACGATTAAAACCAAACGCTATACGGAGGCAGTGATATACAAATTAAAAGAAATTAATTTTTTATAATCTTCGTTTTTTGAGAATTAAACGCAGTAAAATAAATACCATTTGCTAAATCCGAAATATTTATTTTACTTGTATAGCCTTCTATTTTTATATTTTTAATTATAATTCCTAGTACATTAGTTATAGTTACATTTTCTTTAAGGTATTCCTCACTATTTATGTTTAGTATGTCCTTGGTTGGGTTTGGATAAAGGGTTATCGATTCCTTTTTTTTTAATTCTTTAAGACCTGCTGTTCCATTAAAGCATTGTAAATAGTAATTTAGTGTGGAGTCAATATATGCCGGAACTGTATGAAAACCGTCATGCCCTTGTGGTGATGGTCCTTGTATGTATATGCCAACGGTGCCTCCATTAGAAATAACCCAATTTTTAGCCATATTCATTCCTTGGCATCCCGATTGACCATTGTCTGGATCGTCTGCCCCACAATACATGGCCCACTTTTTACCAGAATAAAATGTATGCCCAAAAGTACCAGAATTAATAGCTGTGTACAATGGGTACAATGAATCTGGTTTACCGGCATTTGATAAAATAGTGCAAAAGTAGTTACTTCCCCCTGGTTGAACATCTTTAAAGGCAACAGCGTAAGATCTTGCTGAGCCTCTGCTAAAACCATGATACATGGCTTTATTGGCTGGATATTTTAAGCGTTTAAGAGCAGTGTCTATATAAGTATATAATGTATCGTCGGGAAAATAATTATATGGTGATATAGATGCAGCTCCCCTATACCATTGCAAAGCAATTAAACCAATGCCTTTGGCAGCACAGTATTGATACCAATTAAAATACTCTACTTGGGCTCTACCCCCTGAACCATGCAGTGTTACTAACATGGGTGTTAATGACGGGGTTGCCCCGGCAGGGATGTATTTTAAGTAAAATGATTTCCCATCGGCTGTTGATAGTACTTGTCCGTTATGATTTAAGACGTATTGTCCCATCATCACATCGGCGTTATAACACTCGTTATATAATGTTTGAGCATCGGGGGGTAATGGTTGTGAGTGTATTTTGTTTAATATAATTACAAAAAACAGGAATGACAGTTTTTTCATTTTATTTTTTATAAATGTACGAATTCAAAAAAATATTATTGTGAAAAGTATACCAAAGCATAAAATATGTATACAAAAGTTTAATTTATAAGAAAACCATCCGCGACCATTTATTTTTGCAGTTTTTGCACTCAAATATTTCGTCCACTTCTGTAGTTATAATATGATAATTTTGTAAAGACCCACTTATTAAAACCCTTTCAAATAAAGTAACAGTTGGAGCCAAACAAGTAGGACATTCTTCAAGAATCTCAATATTTAGAATTTCCTTTTCAGGCTCATCGCCACTGTTTGGCTTATTTTTCATAGTTAATATTATACTTTAAAATATTGTTTTAAAAAATTTTCCTTATAGGTTTCACCTAACGGAAATTCTTTTTCGTTTATTAGGATTGTTGATTTGGTTACAGAGGTAATTTTTTCTATTGGGATGATAAAAGATTTGTGAATTCTAAAAAAAAGGTGAGAAGGCAATTGGCTTTCGAAGGTTTTTAAATTTTGCCTTGAAAGAATAGGTTTTACTTGATTAGAAACATAAATTTTCACATAATCTTTTAAGCCCTCAATAAATAAAATGTCCGAAAAAAGTAATTTAAAGGTTTGGTACTCTGATTTTACAATTATAAAACCTTCATTTGGTTTAGTATAATTTTTTAAGTTAAACAATTCAATGGCTTTGTTACTTGCGGCTTTAAACCTTTCAAACTCTATTGGTTTTAATAAATAATCAACAGCATTTACATCAAAACCTTCTAAAGCAAATTTTTCGTAAGCAGTAGTAAAAATTACCATAATTTGTGTAGGCAATATTTTGGCTAATTCGATACCAGTTTTACCAGGCATTTGAATGTCTAAAAAAACTAAATCTATTTTTTGTTCTGCTATTGTTTTTTCAGCAACACTGACGTTTTTACATTTAGCAACTAAATTAAATTGTTCAAATTTCGAAATATGTTTGGCAATGTACTCCAATGCCAAAGGCTCGTCATCAACCGCAATACAATTTAATTTTATCATGTTAGTTCTAATACCAAATTTACCTTATAAATGCTATTTGAAGAACTAATTGTGAGACGATATTTATCTTTGTAAACAATATTTAGCCTTTTTTTAACATTAACCATCCCAATGCCGCTTGTATCGTCTTTTTTGTCTGAAGTAATTTTATTCTCTGTTGTTAAATGCAGTAGGTTTTCATTGACAGAAATATTTACACTAATTATGTTTTTACCTTCACCAACACCATGCTTAAAAACATTTTCAATAAAATTTATTAAAATTAATGGTTCTATAAAAAGACTTTTTAGGTTGCCAGTAACAGAATAATTAAGTTGTGTGTCTTCGTTTAATCGTATTTTTTGTAAATCAACATAACTGTTAAGAAGTTCTATTTCAGTGGCAAGTTCTATTTTTTGGTGAGTTCCACTGTTAAGCATTGCGCGCATTATTTTAGATAATTTAATGATAGATTGTTCAGCTTTATCGGGATTTATATGAATTAAGGCGGTAATGTTATTTAAGGTGTTAAATAAAAAATGTGGATTTATTTGTGCACGTAAATAATTTAATTCGGCTTTTGTTTTTTCTTCTAAAACAATTTTTTTGTTGAGAGAATTTTCTATTTGATCTATCAGTAATTTAAATGCTATGCTAACAGCTGTCACTTGAATAAGTGGTACAATAGGTTCTGAATAATGATGAATGAAAGAGTAATGTTTAAAAAAAATATATTTTAATAAGTGTGAGATGAAATATGTTATAGTTAATAGAGTAAAAATAAATAGAACATAATGCGTTAAATTTTTTTTGTACAATTTTTTTGGAATAACATAAAAATAATTGTAATAAAACAAACAAACGTAAATTAGGTGTTGAAGAGAATAGGTTATAATAAATGTTGTATTGTTAAAACTAATTTTATGATCTTTATAGAAAGGTGCAGTTAAAAATAAAAACCAAAGTATAATTTGTAGGCTAAAAGAAATTATTTTTGGTGTAGTCATTCTACAAAAATACAAAGCGTTTTAAAGAAGAATGAAGTGTGTATATCAACGGGTTAAAAACGTATACTTAAAAGTACTAATTACTTTTTCTTTTTAAGAATGAAGTTCTTGTTTTTTTCCATATCTATTTTCCCGATATCTGAAATTATAAGTTCTTCAGTATGTTTTTCATAACCCTCTGCTGTAATGGTAATCTTAAAAGTTCCGGCAGGTAAACTAATAACGTATTTACCGGTTTTAGAATTTGGAGCAAAGGGGTATTCTTCATTTTTATTTTTGTTAACGGCACTAATTTGAACATTAAATGTTTTTGGTTGGTTAGCAGCAACCGAATCGCCTAAAAATATTTTACCTGTATAAATTTTTCCAATTTGTTCATTTTCGTTAAAACGGATGCGATATATATCTAAATCACCAAAACCACCAGTTCTAAAAGCACTAATATAAGCTACGCGATTGTCTGGCGTTACGCAAATACTCCTATCATCATCAGTTGAATTAACGGGATAACCTAAATTTTCAGGTTTTGAATAGGTATTTGATTCAGGATTCCAGATGGTTTTAAATAAATCAAATCCTCCAATACTATTGTGACCCTCACTAGCAAAATAAAGTGTCACGCCATCATTGCTTAAATACGGGAAGTCTTCGTTATAGCTGGTATTGATGGTTTCAGGCAATTTTTGTGCAATACTCCATTTGCCGTTTGGTAACTTTCTGCACATAAATAAATCACTTTTTGAATCTACTTTATCGCGCCTCGCAAAAATCATTATGTTGCCGTCTTCGCTCAAACAGCCGCTGGTTTCAACTTTTTCATTTATAATTGGGTCGCAAATTTTTGGTTTTGGAAATTCGGTGGTTAAATCTTTTCGTTGCGTAATGTACAAATCGCCAAACTTGTCAATATGGTCTAAATATATATACATTTCTAAGCCATCTGATTTTAGGCCTACCGCTTGTTCATCTAAAGCACCGTTAATAAATCTTCCTGCATTAACAGTTTTTGTCCACTTACCATTTTCAACCTTGCTATAGTAAACATCACTACTATGGTAGCCATCAATTTCAACTTTTTTTCCACCTATATTTTCTTTTCGTCTTGAACTAAAAGTGAGGAAAGTCTCATCGGCATTTACAAATGGATAGTAGTCAGGATCCTCGCTATTTATTTCTTTACCTAAATTTTGAAATGTTACATTAACAGGGTGTTCAATAAAGCGTCTGGCATTTTTGCACTGTTCTATATAACGCTTTACTTCATCCGCACGTTTAGGTTTAAGTTGTATAAATTTTTCAAAAGCAGAAATTGCTTCATCTATTTTGTTATTCAGGTGATAGGCTCTTCCTAAATCAATCCACGCATCCTCATCACATTTAGGATCTTTTGTGTATTCTTCTAGATATTTTACGGCCTCTTGCCTGTTAATTTTTGTATTTAAAAAACAAACTCCTAATTTGTAATTGATTTTTTTATTTTCCCAATCTTTTTTTAATTCTGCTTTATAGATAGGAATAGCCATTAAATAATTTTTATGGCTAAAGTGTTCATCAGCATCTTCAATAGTAGTTTTAGTACTTTTGGTTTGCGAAATTGCCAACGAAGAAATAAAAACAAAAAGTAATATGCTTATAAATTTAACCATTTGTTAATTAAGTTGACTAATATAAGTATTTAATCAATTAATAGCTACATACCCAAGGATATTAAAATATTACTTTTTTTGTGAAAGTTTAAATAGTTCATCCTTTTCTTTTTTGGTTAAACTATCATAACCACTTTTTGAGATTTTTTCTAACAGTTCATTCATTCGATGTTCGCTAATAACCATATTCTCGTTATAAATTTCATCTTTAGTTTTGTTGTAAGATACCACTTTTAATTTTTTCGGCTTGGATTTTTTAAAGAAGGAAAAATTAAACAAATCAACACCTCGTTTTAGATTATAGCCATATAATAAACCAAAGGCAGCCCCACCAATGTGAGCAATTTTACCACCAGTATTTAGGGAAAAATCAATGACGGTGCTTAATACAAATGTAAGGGCTGCAAAATATTTGTACGGCATATTTATTATACCCCAAAGCGCTACATTAAAATTTGGCGCATAAATTGCCATTACCATAACAACACCCATTACAGAAGCCGAAGCTCCTAATAAGTATGAATTTGCAAAGGAATCTGGGAAGACTAATCCGCAAACTAATATGAGCGCAGCGCCAAACAAACCGCTCATTACATACACGTATATTAATTTACTTTCTCCCAAAATGAGGAAAAATAATTGAGCTGAAAAGTAAAAAAGTAACATGTTAAAGAAAACATGCCCCAGAGAAGCATGGGTAAACATATAGGTAAATAATGTCCAGGGTTTATAAATAAAGTCAAAACCGCCAATAGGCAGCATAATATATTTCAATATGTTTAAATGTAAAATATGAATAGAAATATTTGCCATTAAGAAAATGGCAATATTAATTATAATTAACTGCGCTAATTTCCCCTGTTTCTGAAAGGTTTGGGTTATTTTTTGAAAAAAATTCATTTAAAATTTAATAAAACTGTTGTCTATTTCTTCGCCAAATTAATATCAAAATTATGCCAACTGCTAATCCACCTAAATGAGCAAAATGAGCGACATTATCCCCTTGTTTATTACTTAATCCTGAAAATAATTCAAACGCACCATAACCTATTACTAACCATTTTGCTTTTACTGGAATAAAGAAATACAAATAGAGCAACGTGTTAGGAAATAGCATGCCAAATGCGCCAAGCAAACCAAATAATGAACCAGAAGCGCCTACAATTACAGAATTTTTAAGTAACAAAGCCTTATAGTCTATTAATTGAGAAACATAACCTGCATCTCCTTTAAACTTATCAATTTCTAAGTTAATGTTTGCTAGTGTATCTTTCAACTCAAAATGCATAATAATGTATTGTGCAATAGCTGCACCAAGTCCTGTAACAATATAGAAGATTAAATAACGTTTTGCACCCCAAACATTTTCTAGTACTTGCCCAAAAATATACACTCCAAACATATTGAAAAGTATGTGAGAAAAATTGTTTGAATCGTGCATAAAAATATAAGTAATAAATTGATGCGGTTTGAATTCAGGAGCTAAGTAATAATGTAGCCCTAAGTAATCTGTTAAATCAATATTCTTAGTCTGTTTAAGCAAAAGTGTGGCAACATATAATATCACATTTATAATGATAATGTTTTTAGTAACAACAGGTAGATTGCCAAAACTGTTCGGTCGGTATTGATTATTAAAGCTCATTTAACGTTTAAAAAATTTATCTATGTCTATATAATTCGTTTCCATCATAATTACTCTACCATTTGCAGTATACAAAGGGTTTTCGCAGCTAAACAAATGATTTAATAGCTGTTTCATTTCATCTATCTCTAGCACTTTTCCATATTTAATACAGGTATTTTTTGCAATAGCGCGGCACAAATTATCGTGTTTTTCTAATTTGGTATCAATGGTATTTAATTTATAATTTTCTAAAATACCATCTATGGTTTCCGAAACATTAAAGTCTTGTAAATCGGCTGGGGTGCCGTTTACCACAATGCTGTTTTTGCCAAATATTTCAATATCAAAACCTAATAACTTAAACTCATCAATTAAGGTTTTAATTAAAGAAAAATCATTTGCGCTAAATTCTAATTGCTCTGCAAATAGTAATTGTTGCGAAGCAATTTTTGTTTCAGGCTTGGTGTTTAAGTAGTACTCATAAACAATCCTTTCATGGGCACGCTGCTGGTCAATAATAAAAACACTACTATTAAAACTAGTAACTAAATATTTAAAATTTAACTGAAATACCGAAAAATTTAAAGCTTCTTTTTTTAATTCGGTTAAAACATTTTGCGCTTCAATTTTAGGTTCAGTTGTTTCCTCAATACCATTGGTTTTAAAACCTTCAAATAAATTTTCCCAATGTTGCTTGTTGGTTTTTTGTAAAGTAGTTCCGGCCGAAGAATTAAATGGGTTATAGTCCTTATTGTAACTAATAGTGGGCGCTGTAACTATTCTATTATTACTTGTAGAGTTAAAATCTAGGCTTTGTTCAGTATCAAAATCTATACTTGGTGCAACATTTGCTTTACCTAACGCACGTTTTATTGAACTGGCCAAGAGCATATATACTGCTTTATCATCAGTAAATTTTATTTCAGTTTTTGTAGGATGAATATTAATATCAATGTTCTTTGGATTCAACTCTAAAAATAAAAAATAACGAGGATGTGATTGATAACTAATAAGTTCTTTATATGCTTCGTAAACCGCATGATTTAAAAATGGATTTCTTACATAGCGATTGTTCACAAAAAAATATTGTTCTTTTTTGGATTTGATGGCTGCTTCGGGCAAACTTACATAGCCACTAACCTTTACAAATCCTGTATCTTCACTAATGGGAACTAATTCCTTTTGAATATAATTTCCTAGCAACGATTTTATACGGTGCAATAAATTTCCGGCGGGGAGATTTAAAATTTCGTTGCCATTGCTTTGTAAAATAAAATGGATATTGGTATGAGGAATGGCTACACGTTCTAATTCATCAATAATATGTTTTTGCTCTATTTGATCATTTTTTAAAAAGTTACGTCGTGCTGGCACATTATAAAATAAATTTTTAATAATAAATGAAGTACCGGTTGGTGTTTGGCATTCGCTTTGTGAAATAAATTTACTTCCTTCAATGACAATGTGCTGACCAACAACGTCAGTTTCTTGTTTTGTTTTTAACTCAACCTGGGCTATTGCCGCTATGCTTGCAAGGGCTTCACCTCTAAAACCTTTTGTAGTTAGGGTAAATAAATCGTCGGCACTGGTTATTTTAGAAGTAGCATGGCGCTCAAAACACATTCTGGCATCAAATGGATTCATTCCTTTGCCATTATCAATTACTTGAATTAAGGTTTTTCCGGCATCTTTTATGATAAGCTTAATTTGCGTTGCTCCCGCATCAATGGCATTTTCTAAAAGTTCTTTAACCACACTTGCAGGACGCTGAACTACCTCTCCTGCCGCTATTTGGTTTGCAACATGATCGGGTAAAAGTGCTATCGTATTTTTATGCATACTGGACTTTAAAAATACTATTATAAATTTCACCAAACATTAAAATATCTAAAATTAAATATGACATCAACAGGTTTTTAGAAACCCAGTGTTAAAAACTTGTTAACAAGTATTATTTTAACTATATTTGTAAAAAATAATTAATTGCGTATGAAAATTTTTACAAAAAAATTACTTGTTGCCTTAATTTTACTATCGTTTATTCCATTAAAAGCTCAACAAGATACTTTATTAAAGGCGTTTATTAATAAGAATGATTTTGCCTTGCATGGTTTTCAAAAATACGTAATAAAGCTTTCCGATAAGGAAAATGAGAACGAGATAAAAGAGCTTTTAAAATATCAAATCGCTTCCATAAAATTGTATGGCACCGATTTGAAAAAGAGTGCCGCCTTGGCATACATAGTGCGAGAAAGATGTGAAATTTATTTGGCGAAAAGCACATCTGATTATGTTAAATATTTAAGATTATCTAGTTATGAAAGTGCATATTTCGCAGGTGAAAAACCAGTTGTTGATGCAGGTTCTTATTTAAATAAAACTGAAAAAAAGTCAATTGATGCTATAGATATTAAAGACCCACATCTATTTAATAATTTCAGTACCAGAATAAAGTAATTTTCTAAATAATATATTAAAATTAAAACATATGATTAATTTTTTAAGAATTAATATTTTCATTTTTATAATATTGATAGCCCTGCCAAAATCAGGGTTTTCTCAAGCATGTGTTACACCAAGTATTAATGCGCAGGTAGGTACAGGCCCAACTACCGTTATTTGTTTAGGACAATGTGCTAATTTAACAGCAAGTGTTGTGCCCCCGCAAAATTCCACAACAACTTATTCGGTTGCATCAATTGCATACACCACATTTCCATACAGTGGTGGGAATAACGCTTTTGCAAGTAGTTTAGATGATACATGGAGTGATGTCATAGATATTGGCTTTAATTTTTGCTATTTCGGTAATAATTTTAATAAACTAGTTGTTGGATCGAACGGGGAAATAACTTTTGATCAATCAGTAGCAAATACACCCGAGTCTTGGGTTTGTTCTACTATATTACCAAATTTAATCGAACATCCTGGGAATACAATTTGCGGAGCCTATAGAGATTATAATCCTTCGCCTGGTGGTGTAATTAGAACATACACAACAGGTACGGCTCCATGCAGAGCTTTCATTATGTATTGGAGCAGTGTAACATTATTTGGATGCGGCACACCAGTTTCTTCATTTCAAATTGTTCTGTATGAGGGTTCAAACAGAATTGGTGTTAACATTCAAAACAGCACGGCCTGTTTGTCTTGGAATGGCGGTAGAGGATTAATAGGGATACAAAACGCCTTAGGCACCGCAGTTGTTGCTCCCGCCACTCGAAATGTATTAACACCATGGACAGCAATTAATGAGTCGTGGGTTTTTGTACCAACCGCTCCACCTTTATTTAGTGTCAATTGGGCAGGACCATCCGGGTTTACTGCGTCTGGACTAACTGCTGCCCCTTGTCCTACAGCTACAGGAAATTATACAGCAACAATGAGCTATTGTACAGGTTCGGTTTCTTCTGTTGTTCAAGTATCAGTTGGCACACCTCCTGTTTTTGCATCAGCATCTTCAAATACAATTTGTCCCCCAGCATCTGCAACCTTAACAGGATCTGGTGCAACCTCATACACTTGGCAAACACCAACGGGAAATATAATTGGTTCAACAGCTTTGGTTTCTCCTACTTCTAACACCACTTACACCTTAATTGGGAGTAACGGCATTTGTACTAATTCAACAACAATATTAATATCGGTTACTCCACCGCCAACAGTTTCAGCATTTAATTTATCTGGAACAATTTGTTCTGGAAGTTCGGCAAATTGTGTGGCAACTGGTGCTTTAACTTATACCTGGAATCCAGGTGCAATAGTCGGTAACATTGTTTCGTTAAGCCCTGTGGTAACAACAACTTACACCGTAATTGGCTCAAATGGAGGGTGCTTAAATACAACCACTTTAGTGGTGCCAGTTAGTAATGGGCCAACTTTAACTGTAACAGGCACCCCAACAGCAATTTGTCCTGGAAACAGTGCAACTCTTTCCGCTATTGGCGCGTTAGGTTATACATGGAATCCGGGAGGGACCATTGCAAGTTCTATAATAGTATCTCCGTTGGTTACTACAAACTATTCTGTTACCGGAATTAATGTATTTGGTTGCACAAGTACTTATACGATTGACCAAGTTGTGAGCCCAGTTCCCAATGTCACAATCACTCCTGCTACATCATCAATATGTATTGGATCTTCAATTACTTTAACTGCAACAGGGGCATCTTCATACACTTGGAATCCTGGGGGATTAACAACAGCAGTTGTTGCATTAACCCCTACCACCACCACCACTTATACAATTGTTGGTAGTAATGGTACTTGTACAAACTCTACAACTTCTTTACTTACAATTGTGCCTATTCCAACAGTTTCAGCAACAAGTTCAACCACTGAGATTTGTTCTGGAGGTGCTGTAACCTTGAATGGTTTTGGAGCAACTAGTTATACCTGGAATCCAGGAGGATTAACAGGAGCTTCGGTAATTGATTCGCCAACTATTACAACCACATACACTGTCATTGGATCAACATCCACATGTACAAACAATGCCGTAATAACCGTTACAGTTCATAATGGACCTGTAATGTTATCAAGTGTCTCTCCAACCAATATCTGTGCTGGAAGTAGTGCAACATTAAGTTCTAGTGGAGCTTTAAGTTACACTTGGAATCCAGGAGCATTATCTGGAGGAACTGTTGTAGTTAGCCCTTCATCCACAACAACATATTCAGTAACTGGAGATAATATTTTTGGATGTATAACAACCGAAACAATTAACTTAAATGTTACCCCTAACCCTACTGTTACAGCAAGTGCCTCCTCTTCTTCCATTTGTATTGGAAGTAATGCAACACTTACAGCAAACGGTGCAAGCAGTTATACTTGGAATCCTGGGGCATTTATTGGTGGCAACTTTGTGGTATCTCCAGCCGTAAATACAACTTATACTTTAGATGGCATAACTGCTGGTTGTTCTGGGCAAACAACGATTGCAATAAGCGTCGTTCCTGTTCCAACTGTAACTGCAGTTAGTTCCTCTACTGCAATTTGTAGTGGAAATTCTGCAACTTTAACAGCATCGGGAGCAACCAACTATACATGGAATCCTGGGGCATTAACTGGTAGCAATATTATTGTTTCGCCTTCTACTACCACAAATTACACAGTTATAGGAAATAATGGCAGTTGCTCTTCAACTACAGCTGTTAACTTAGTGGTAAACACAACGCCAACCTTAATTGCTACTGCTAATCCTACAAGTGTTTGTACTAGTGGCAATGTTACTTTAACAGTTACTGGTGCCAACTCATATACTTGGAATCCTGGAGCGTTAACGGGCAGTAACGTTACAGTTTTTGTTAGCTTGTCAACAACATATACTGTCATTGGCACTTCCGCATCAGGATGTACAAATAGTGCAAATGCAAGCGTAACTGTAAATACAATTCCTGTTTTAACGGCTGCGGCATCACCAACGTCAATTTGTGTTGGAGGATCGGCCACCTTAACAGGAAATGGTGCAACTAGTTACACTTGGAATCCTGGAGCACTCTCAGGAAACACTGTCGTTGTTTCGCCAATTGTTAACACCATTTACACATTAACAGGTTCAAATGGAACATGTGTAAACACGAGAACGTTAATTTTAATTGTTCACCCTAATCCAACATTAACAGCTATTGCTAATCCAACAAATATTTGTGCAGGAAGCTCAGCGACTTTATCTGCAACAGGAGCTCCTTCCTATACATGGAATCCAGGTCCGGTAGTAGGAGGTACTATTACTGTTTCGCCTCTATCAACAACATTGTATACGGTTACCGGCAGATCTCCTTTTGGTTGTATATCTACTCGAACAGTCAATTTAATTGTAACCCCAATACCTACTGTAGTTCCTGTTGCAAGCCCTACAGCAGTTTGCATTGGAAGCTCAAGTACCTTAACAGCAACAGGTGCCACAAATTATACATGGAACCCCGGGGCTTTAACAGGTTCAAATGTTTCCGTTTCTCCATTAATTAATACAACTTATACAGTGATTGGTTCAACGGGTATTTGTAGCAATACACAAACATTAAATGTGCTTGTAAATCCTATACCAACTCTTGCTTTAGCTGCCACACCAACCGCTATTTGTTTTGGTGGCTCAGGCACATTAACAGCTAGTGGTGCTAGTAATTATACTTGGAATCCTGGTGCATTAACAGGAAGCAATGTTATTGTTTCGCCTACAATTACAACAAACTATACAGTGACAGGCGCAAACGCTTTTGGTTGTACTAACACCGCAACGGTAAATTTAATTGTAAACCCAAATCCAACATTAACTGTAATGGCATCCCCTACAGCTATTTGTAGCGGAAATTCATCTACCCTTTCAGGCACTGCAATAGGCGGGGGGCCATTTGTTTCAGTATGGAATCCTGGTGCAGTGTCTGGTTCATCAATTATTGTTTCTCCGGCAATTTCAACAACTTATACTTGGAATGTTACGAACTCTTTCGCTTGTTCTCAAACAGAAACAATTACCTTAAATGTAACACCAACACCTACAGTAGTTGCGTCAGCTACAAATGCTACAATATGTGCAGGAGCTTCCACAACATTAAGTGCTGTTGGTGCAACTTCATACACTTGGAATCCGGGAGCAATTATTGGAAGTAATATTACAGTTTCACCTCTTATAAATACAACATATACAGTTAATGGCGCAAATGGAAGTTGCATTACTTCGCAAACTATTGGTATTGTTGTTAATCCAACACCTACTTTAACTGCAATTGTTTCTCCAACAAATATTTGCCCGGGCTCTACAGCAACATTAAGCTCTTCGGGAGCAACGAGCTACACTTGGAATCCAGGTGCAATAATTGGAGGAACGGTTACAGATACACCTACGTCAACAACATTATATACAGTCACTGGAAGTTCAACAGCAGGCTGTATATCAACAGAAACAGTAAATTTAATAGTAACACCAAATCCAACGGTAAATACTCTAGCTACTCCAACAGCAGTATGTTTAGGTAATTCGTCAACATTAACAGCTACAGGAGCTACAAATTATACATGGAATCCTGGCGCATTAACAGGAAGTAATGTTGTTGTTGCTCCATTAGTTAATACAACTTATACAGTAGATGGATCAAATGGAGTTTGTACTAATTCACAAACCGTTAGTGTGGTTGTAAATACCATTAGTCCAATAAATGCAACTGCTTTACCCAATTCTATTTGTGCCGGACAAACAATTACATTAACTGTGGTGGGGGCTTTAACTTATACTTGGAACCCTGGCGCATTAACGGGCAGTTTAGTAACGGATGTTCCATTAATAACAACAACTTATTCGGTCACAGGAACTGATTTAAACGGATGTACTAATAATACAGTAGTTACAGTAACCGTAAACGCATTACCAACGTTAACAGCCATTTCAACACCTACAAATATTTGTGAAGGAAGTACGGCAACCTTAAGTGCAAGTGGAGCAACAAGCTATACATGGAACCCTGGGGCAATAGTTGGTGGAACAATTACAGATACACCTGCGTCAACAACATTATATACAGTTACCGGAAGTTCAGCAGCAGGCTGTGTATCAACAGAAACGGTAAATTTAATTGTAACACCTAATCCAACGGTAATTCCAGTTGCTACTCCAACAGCAGTATGTTTAGGTAATTCGTCAACATTAACAGCTACAGGAGCCACCAATTATACATGGAATCCTGGTGCAATAACAGGGAGTAATGTAGTTGTGACGCCACTAATTAACACAACTTATACAGTTTCTGGGGATAACGGAATATGTGCTAATTCGCAAACCGTTAGTGTAATTGTGAATACTATTGCACCAATTGCTGTAGGCGCTTTACCAAACCCAATTTGTGCTGGGCAAACAGTTAGTTTATCAGCTGTTGGTGCGTTAACATACACGTGGAATCCTGGTGCGTTAATGGGCAGTTTAGTAACGGATATTCCATTAATAACAACAACTTATTCGGTTACAGGAACAGATTTAAATGGATGTACTAATAATACAGTAGTAACTGTAACAGTAAATGCATTACCAACGTTAACAATTTCAAGCACAGCAACTACAATTTGTAGTGGAGGCTCCGCCACATTAACAGCAAATGGAGCTGCATCGTACACCTGGAACCCTGGCGCATTAACAAGTAATACTGTTTCTGTAAATCCTACATCAACTACAAATTACTCATTGGAGGGTTCTAGTGCATCAGGTTGCACAAATACTGCTACGTTCAATTTAAGCGTTACCCCAACACCTACCGTTGTAGTAAGCGCATCAAGTGTATCAATTTGTGCTGGAAGTTCATCTACGCTTACGGCGACGGGTGCCTCAAATTATACTTGGAATCCTGGGGCTATTGCGGGAAGCAGTATAGTCGTTTCGCCAATTGTTTCAACTACTTACACAGTTGATGGAGAAAGTGGAATTTGCAGTAATTCGCAAACCATTAGTATAGTTGTAAACCCTTCGCCAACTGTAACGATAGGTTCTACCGGTACTGTAATTTGTAGCAGCACTCAATTAACACTAACCGCAAATGGAGCCAATACATATACTTGGTTGCCACCAATTGCGGCAATATCACAAACTATAATTGATACACCATTAAGCAATACTTCTTATACGGTGAATGGAACGGATATTAATGGGTGTACCAATCAGGCAGTATTTAATGTAACTGTAAATACTACCCCTACCGTAACAATTAATGTACCATTAGTAAACATTTGTTCTGGGCAAACTGCAACTTTAGTTGGTATGGGGGCCACTAATTATACTTGGTTACCAGGGGGATCCAATGCAACTATTTTAACAACACCTTTATTGGTACCCACAACTTATACATTAATTGGTTCAAATGCTTTTTGCGAATCTACAGCTACAATAACGCTTATTCCAAACGCAAATCCAACGATTACAGCAAATTCATCATCAGTTATTATTTGTAGTGGAAACACCGTTAGTTTAACAGCTGGTGGTGCAAACACATACTCTTGGAATCCAATTGGGTTAACTGGAGCTACCGTAACAAACTCTCCAACGTCAAATACAACCTATAGTGTTATTGGAACAGATTTAAATGGTTGTTCGAGTCAGGCACTTGTAACGGTTTCTGTTAACCCAAGCCCTACAGTTATTGCAGTGCCTTCTTCAACAAGTGTTTGTTTAGGTGGAACCGCAACATTAAGTGCAAGTGGTGCATTAAGCTACACTTGGAGCCCAGGATTGGCTTTAGGAGGAACAATTACGGTTACCCCAACAATAACAACAAGTTATACAGTTGTTGGTGAAGATGCAATTGGTTGTAATAATACGCAAACCTTATCTTTAGTTGTATTACCTAATCCTACTGTCACGGCTGTAGGTTCATCTACGGGGATTTGTTCAGGAAACTCTGCCACTTTAACAGCAGGTGGTGCATCAACTTACACATGGGAGCCGGGAGCCATTACGACATCTGTAACGGTTATTTCACCTACTACGACAACAATTTATACATTAACAGGCTCAAATGGAATTTGCGGAATGGGGACAACAACCCTTATTATTATAGTTAATACCCCTCCAATAGCAACGGGAGGTGTAAGTGGTTCTATTACCTGTGCAACATCGTCTGTTGATTTAATAGGAAGTTCAACGCCTACAACAGTAACATATTTATGGAACGGACCAGGTTCATATACTTCTTCGGTTCAAAGTCCTACAGGTATTGCAATTCCTGGTGATTATACCTTAGTGGTTACCGATGCCGCCGGATGTACTTCGTCTGCCACAACAGCTATTGTAACTGATACTAATGTTCCTACAGTTTCTGTAACAATTAATGGAACTATAACTTGTGCTAATAATTCAGTTACGATAACCGCCTTAACTTCGGTAACAAATGCATCATACTCTTGGACTGGGCCGTCAGCATTTACAAATACTAATTCAATAATTACTGTTTCTGTTGGTGGAAACTATAGTTTAACAATTACTGATTTAAATGCAAGTTGCCCTGCAAGTACAATCATAACAGTGTTTACTAATACAAGTGTGCCAATTACCGCAACACTAATTCCAGCTACTTGTTCTGGAACGGCAACAAATAATGATGCCACAATTATTACAGCCGGATTTGTTACTGGTGATAGATATGATTTTGTTGTCGGATCGACTTACACAGGAACTGCAACTTATATTACAGCAACAAACATTCCAGTAAGTGGCGTATTAACAAATACTATTTCTAATCCGTTTGCTGTTACTCCTCACACAGTACGTTTCTTTGGGGCGAATGGTTGTATAAAAGATACAACGATGTTCTTAACCCCAACATCCTGTTTAACAAACACCGTGTTTGGAATCGCAAAAGCCGTTAGTTCTCCAACTATTCAAACTAATGGAACTTATAATGTAACTTACAAAGTGGTTGTAAAGAACACAGGGGCTGTAGCATTAAACAATGTTGTTTTAACAGAGAATTTAGCGAACACTTTTCCATTACCAACAACATTCAGCATCATAAGTGCACCAACTATTATTACAGCTGGAACAAGTTTAACATTGGATGCTACTTTTGACGGAACGCTTCAAACCACATTAACAAATACATTAAGTGTATTAAACGCAAATACTGCTGATACAATCCTATTTTCATTAAACATCAACCCTAATGGTAAATTTGGACCATTTAATAATACTGTAATAGGCTTCTCTCAACCAATACCAGGAGTAGTATTAAGGGATTCGTCAAATGTGGGAATTGACCCAGATCCAGATGGTGACGGAAATCCAACCAATAATAACATTCCAACACCATTAAATCTGGCACCAAACTTATTCTTTGGTGTTACTAAGGTGGGCGCAGTGAGCGATAAATTGTCAGATAATACGTATGACATTTCATATACTATAACAGTTCACAATTTAGGAAATGACACATTGCATAATATTGTATTAAAGGATAGCTTGTTTAACTCAACAATAAAACAACCAGCTTCCTATACCTTAAAATCCGGACCAGTTCCAACAGGTAGTTTGGTTGCTAATACTAATTTTAATGGTAACACAGATATTAATCTTACTATTCCATCGCAAAGTAAATTACCTCCAGGTTTTGTAAATAGTATTTCGTTTACAATTAATGTGACGCCTGATACTATGACAGTTATTAAAAACTCAGCCTTTGGTAGAGCACTTAGTTCTAGTAGTATTGCGGTAACTGACACTTCCGGAAATGGAATAAATCCAGATATTAATGGAAATGGTGTTTGGAATGAGACAGTGGATAATATCCCAACTGTTTTAACAATACCAAACAACACATTATTTGTTCCTCAGGGTTTCTCACCTAATGACGATTTGAAGAATGACACTTGGGTGATTAAAGGATTGCCTGTTGGTATTGAAAATACTGTGACAGTATTTAATCGCTGGGGAAATAAAGTATATCAAAAAACAAATTACGACAATACTTGGACCGGATTCCCTAATGTTTCAGGAACCTTAGGAAACGAAAAACTACCACAAGGAACTTATTACTACATTATTGAATTTAAATCGAGTGAATATAAAGCGTTAAATGGTTTTGTTATTCTACAGTACTAGTTAATTAAGAATCAGATACCGCAAATTAATTAAACAAATTGAAAATGAAAAAAGCAAATCAAAAAATAAAAATAATAGCAATAGTTGCTTTGTTTTTATCTGTTGTAAGTAGCAGCAAAGCACAGTACGATGCAATGTTTACACAGTATATGTTTAACGAAATGTTTATTAATCCAGCCTATGCTGGTAGTAAAGAGGCCATGAGTGCTACTTTATTGCACCGTCAACAATGGGTTAATTTTCCAGGAAGACCAGTTACAACTTCTTTTTCGTTGCATGGACCATTAATGCAAAATAAAATGGGTTTAGGGTTAAGTGTTTTAAACGAAAAAATTGGTGTATTGAATCGCAATTTAGTTTATGCAAGTTATGCCTATCGTTTAAAATTAGATAAAAGTAGCACACTTGCATTTGGTTTGATGGCAGGAATACATAATCAAATAAACAAATTCTCGGATTTGAAAACAAATAATGATGGTACTATAGACAATCAATTTGTTCAAAATAGCCCAAGTCTATTAGCACCAAACTTTGGCAGTGGGGTTTATTATACCAATAAAACATTTTATGCCGGCTTATCTATTCCTAGAATGATAGATGATAATTTTAGATTTGACGCAAATGGTGCGCTTGAGCAAACTTTAGGTTTTAGTCCCAATAAATACCATTATTATTTGGCAATTGGAAATATATTTACGCTTACAAGTGATTTAAAATTAAAGGGACAAGCAATGGTAAAGGCTGTTCAAAATGCGCCGTTACAATATGATTTGAATGCAAATCTTTTGATTAAGGAATTTATATGGGCTGGATTATCCTATAGGAGTAGTTCTTCTGCCTCAGCAATATTAGGCGTTCAAATTAATCCTCAATTTTTAGTGTGTTATTCTTACGACTATGGCTTGAATTCAATTCAAAAATACTCTCAAGGTTCGCACGAAATTATGCTGAATTACTTGTTCAGCTATAAAGGCAAAAAAGTTGTTACGCCTAGATATTTCTAATTTAATTATTGTAGTTTAATTTATATGACAGTCAAAAAGATTTTTTTAGCAATTGTAGGTATTTGTTTTTTTAATCATTCAATTAATGGCCAGGCAGCTGCCTTAAAAAAGGCAAATAAGTTTTATGGCGTTCAAGCCTATGCCCAGGCTATACCGCTGTATGAAAAAGTTTATAAGAAGGATAGTAGTAATAAACTGGTTTTATCAAATTTAGGTGATTGTTATCGTTTAACGAACGATGCAAATGGTCAAATTAAATGCTATGGAAATTTAATAAAATATGGCAAAGCAGAACCTATTCATAAATTGTATTATGGAGAAGCCTTAATGACATATGGTAAAAGCGATGACGCCAAAAAATATTTTCAAGAATATACAGCTGATTCTCGAGGAAAAAATCTTGCCATGTATTCTGAAAAGTATAAATCATACTCTAAAAATGCCGATGCATATAAAGTAGACTTAGCACCTTTTAACTCAAATCAAAACGATTTTTGTGCGGTAAAGTATTACAATACCATTGTATTTGCATCTACCAGAAACAAAACATCTTGGGTAAATACTAAGCACGGTTGGACAAATGATAGTTATTTAAATTTGTATACTACAGAAAAGGACGAAAAAGGAAAGGATTTGCAACCCAAGGTATTTATGAGAGATTTGAACTCTAAATATAATGACGGACCCATTTGTTTTAGTAAAGACAATTTGACTGTATACTTTACAAGAAACAACAGTAATTCAAAAGAAATTAGTAAAGATGGAACATATAAACTTAAAGTTTTAACGGCATCGCTTAATAAAAATGGGTTTGATCAAGTAAGCGTGTTGCCGTTTAATAATAACAATTATAACTGCGCTCATCCAAGTTTAAGTGCAGACGGAACTACTTTGTTTTTTGCTTCTGATATGGAAGGCGGGCAAGGAGGAATGGATATTTATATGGTTAAGAAAGATGCGGCAGGAGTTTGGGGTAAACCGGTTAATTTAGGCGATAAGGTGAATACCGCAGGAACAGAAGTTTTTCCATTTATTGCAAGTAATGGTTTGCTTTATTTTTCAAGTAATGGACATGACGGATTGGGAGGATTAGATATTTATGAGACAAAAATAAAAGATGATAAAGCCGGTAGAGTTTACAATATGGGTGAGCCAGTTAATAGTAAAAATGATGATTTTGGAATGTTTTTAGGTGAAGACAATAAAACAGGATATATAAGTAGTAATCGAAAAAACGGTGGTATGGATGATGATATTTATACGTTTCAAATTTTGCGTGAGGTAAAAAGAGGAAAAGAAATTACGATAATAACTAAAGACAAAGAGACTGGTGAAATCCTTCCTAATACAAAAGTCAAAGTAAATAATGAAGATTTAGTAACAAATGAAAAAGCTGAGTTGCAAACCGTTATAGAAGAAGATTTGAATTACAATTTAATAGTTGAAAAAGAGGATTATTTTAAACTAGAGGATAGCGTATCAACCAAAACAGATGCCGCCGACACTTTTACGAAATCGTTAATTTTAGAAAAAGATCCAAAATTAGCTCTGGTGGCTTTGGTAACAGATGTAAAAACAAATACACCAATTGAAGGTGTAAAAATGATTCTAAAAGAATTACCAAGCAATGTTGTCTTCGATACTATTTTAACACCTACCACGGGTGATTATCGTAAAGCATTAAAAGGTAAGAAAGTAGGTGATAAAATCAGCTATCAAATTATTTTAACTAAACAAGGTTATTTAGAGAAATCGGTAACCTTTATATACGACATTAAAAAACCGGGAGATATAAATATTAATGAAAGCCTTGATTTAAAAATAGGTAAGGTGCTTGTTGGTACTGATTTAGCAAAATTAATTGAAATTAAACCCATTTATTTCGATCTGGGAAAATCAATTGTACGTAAAGATGCGGCCATAGAATTAGATAAAGTTGTGAAAGTAATGAAAGAATACCCGGGCATGTACATTGAATTAGGATCTCATACAGATTGCAGGGGTGCCGCAGCACAAAATACTAAATTGTCGGGAGCACGTGCCAAAGCCAGTGCAGCGTATATTATTAAAAACGGTATTGCTAAAGATAGAATAGTTGGTAAAGGTTATGGCGAAAGCAAATTACTTAACGGTTGTATGTGCGAAGGTAAAATAAAACCTACATGCAGTGAAGATGAGCACGCTAAGAACCGCCGTACAGAATTTATTATTACGAAGATGAAGTAACGTATTTGTAAAAGGAATTTTTCAAATCTTTAAATTTTTCGCACCTTTGCGTTTCATTAAAAAATTATGCAACGCAGTCGAATTAAACAATTATTATCTACCACACCTACTAACCAAACTGTTTTAGTAAAAGGGTGGGTACGTACCTTTCGCAACAATTCATTCATTGCCATTAACGATGGCTCTACTATTAATAATATACAAGCTGTTATAAATTTTGAAGCTACAAACTCCGAAACTTTAAAACGCATAACCCCTGGTGCTTGTGTAGGCGTTACAGGTTCACTAGTGGCTTCGCAAGGTAAAGGGCAAAGTGTGGAAATTGTTGTTTCAAGTATTGAAATTTATGGCGATGCAGAATCGGATGTTACAAAACCAAATTCTTACCCACTTCAACCTAAAGCTCATTCGCTGGAATATTTAAGAGAAATTGCCCACCTTCGTTTTCGCACCAATACATTTGGCGCAGTGTTCAGAGTGCGTCATACGCTGGCGTATGCAATTCATAAATTTTTTAACGATAAAGGATTTGTGTATTTGCACACGCCAATTATTACCAGTAGCGATGCAGAAGGGGCTGGTGAAATGTTCCGTGTATCTACCTTAGATCCGAAAAATCCACCGCTAACTGAAGCGGGAGAGATTGATTACAAGCAGGATTTTTTTGGAAAGGCTACCAATCTTACTGTTTCTGGTCAATTAGAAGGTGAGCTGGGCGCTATGGCATTTAGTGATGTTTATACATTTGGACCAACATTTCGTGCCGAAAATTCCAATACTACACGCCACTTAGCAGAGTTTTGGATGATTGAACCCGAAATGGCATTTTTTGATTTAAACGATAATATGGCTTTGGCTGAAGAAATGCTGAAGTATGTTATTAATTACGCTTTAGAAAAAAATAGGGAGGATATAGAATTTTTATCGCAGCGCTTATTTGACGAAGAAAAACAAAAACCACAAGCCGAGCGAAGTGAATTAACATTATTAGAAAAACTAAATTTTTGTTTAAGCAACGAATTTGCAAAAATCACATATACTGAGGCGATTGAAATTTTACGTGAATCAAATCATAATAAGAAAAAGAAATTTCAGTATTTAATTGAAGGTTGGGGGGCCGATTTACAAAGTGAACACGAGCGTTATTTAGTCGAAAAACACTTTAAAAAACCTGTAATTCTTACTGATTATCCAAAGGAAATAAAAGCGTTTTATATGCGACAAAACGACGATGGAAAAACTGTAAGAGCTATGGATATTTTATTTCCTGGAATTGGCGAAATTATTGGCGGTTCTCAACGTGAAGAACGTTTAGAGAAATTAGAAACTCGTATGAAGGAAATGCACATCCCCACCGAAGATTTAAGTTGGTATTTGGATACACGACGTTTTGGTGCCTGTCCTCACGCAGGATTTGGTTTAGGTTTTGAGCGCTTGGTGTTGTTTGTAACGGGTATGACAAATATTCGTGATGTAATTGCGTTTCCGAGAACACCTAACAACTGTGAGTTTTAATATAAATCACTGAAATACTGAGAGAAAAAAGTTTCACAAAGGTTGTTAAAGCTTAGTTTGGTTGAAATAAAAAAATCTTTATATTCTTTATCGTTAAGTAATTATATCGATCCCTTGCTCTGTTTTTTAGTACGCTTTTGCTTTACTAATCCTGGGCACGAATCGCAACGGTTTTTTCCTTTAAAAAGAAAACAACTTTCTAAACTACTTGTTACAAGTAATATTACAGAAAACAATAAAAGATAGCGTTTAATAGTATTCACAATACAAAGATACATTATATTTTAGTAATTTTATCGTTCAAATGAATCCACTTTATAATATTGGTAGATATTTTATGTTAATGGTTCGAGTGTTTGGCAAACCTCAAAAAATTAGCGTGTATTGGCGCCAAATTGTTTACGAAATAAATACAATTGGAATTTCTTCTTTACCTATTGTTGCTATCATCTCTATATTTATGGGAGGCATTATCACTATTCAAGCTGCTTTTGGATTTAGTAGCCCTTGGGTACCACTGTATGCAGTTGGTTTAACAGCTCGCGAAAGTATTTTGTTAGAGTTTAGCCCCACCATTGTGTGTTTAATTTTGGCAGGTAAGGTAGGCTCAAATATTGCCTCCGAAATTGGCGCCATGCGCATTACAGAACAAATTGATGCGCTCGAAATCATGGGAATTAATTCAGCCAGTTATTTAATTTTTCCCAAAATTGCTGCGGCTATATTAATTTTTCCTTTCTTAATAGCTTTAAGTATGTTTTTGGGGGTAGCAGGAGGATACGTTATGGGTGTTGCTGCCGGAGCCTGCACGGAGTACGAATACATATTTGGCATTCAAGCTTTTTTTGAACCTTGGAAGTTGTATTATTCTTTTACAAAGGTGTTGGTTTTTGCGTTCATAATAACGTCAGTTTCTTCGTATTTTGGGTATTACACCACGGGTGGTGCTTTAGAAGTTGGTAAAAGCAGTACCAGTGCGGTAGTTTACAGCAGTATTTTAATTTTATTGTTTGGCTTAATTCTCACCAACTTATTTCTTACGCATTGATAGAAATTAAAAACATAAATAAAACATTTGGCGACCGACACGTAGTAAAAGACGTATCATTTAATTTTCAGCAAGGAAAAACAAATTTGATAATTGGCGAAAGCGGTTGTGGTAAGACTACAATTGTAAAATTAATGGTGGGTTTGCAAAAAGTAGATAGTGGACAAGTAATTTTTGATGGGCAGAATTTTCCAGAACTGGATGTTCATCAACAACAAGAAATTCGAAAGAAAATTGGGATGACTTTTCAAGGGGGGGCTTTGTTCGACTCACAAACTCTAGAAGAGAATGTGCAATTTCCTTTAGATATGTTTACCAATTTAACAAAAGCAGAAAAAAAAGATCGGGTAAATTTTTGTTTGGAACGAGTACAATTGGTTGGACGGAACAATTTGTATCCGGCAGAATTAAGCGGTGGGATGAAAAAACGTGCAGCTTTGGCTCGTGCTATAGCAAACAACCCTCATTATTTATTTTGTGATGAACCGAATTCTGGATTAGATCCAAAAACATCAATTGTAATCGACGAATTAATACACAGTATTACCGAAGAGTTTAATATAACTACCATAATAATAACCCATGATATGAACAGTGTGATTGAAATTGGACAAAATATTATGTTCGTTCACAAAGGGCAAAATTGGTGGACAGGAGATAAATCAGAAATTTTAAACACTTCTAACAAAGAATTGTTTGATTTTGTATTTGCAAGTGAGTTTATGAAAACTTTTTTTGCGAAAAAATAATTTAAACACCTCTGACAGGGTTATTCAAATAATTCGCTTAACCTTGTCAGGGGTAAGCATAATTACTAGAGTATGACAACAGATTCACTACTAGCACGTGCTCTTCAATTCGATTTTTTAAGTATTGAAGAAGGTGTTTTTTTATACGAAAACGCCTCCACAACCGAATTAATGTTTGTTGCAAACGAACTTAAAAAGGTTCAGAAAAAAAATTCAAATAAGGTAACTTGGATTATTGATAGAAATTTAAATACCACTAACGTGTGTATTGCCAATTGTAAATTTTGCAATTTTTTTCGGATACCCGGGCATGCAGAAAGCTATATTACAGATATTGAAACCTACAAACGTAAAATAGACGAAACTATAAAATATGGCGGCGAGCAATTATTATTGCAGGGAGGTCACCATCCAGATTTGGGTTTGTCGTTCTATGTAAATTTATTTAAAGAATTAAAAGCACTTTATCCAAATATTAAATTACATGCACTGGGGCCACCAGAAATTGCTCACATTACCAAATTAGAAAATAGTACCCATACAGAAGTCTTGAAAGCTCTGGTAGATGCCGGATTGGATAGTTTGCCAGGGGCAGGTGCCGAAATTTTGAACGATAGGGTTCGTCGTTTAATTAGTAAAGGTAAATGTACAGGACGTGAATGGCTGGAGGTAATGAAAGCAGCACATCAGTTAAACATTACAACGAGCGCTACAATGATGTTTGGTCATGTAGAAACAGTTTATGAGCGCTTTGAACATTTGGTTTGGTTGCGTGAAGTACAAGCGCAGAAACCGGTCGATTCTAAAGGTTTCTTAGCCTTTATTCCATGGCCATTTCAAGATGACGGCACCCTATTAAACCGACTAAAAGGCATTTCAAATAATATTACCAGTGATGAATACATACGCATGATTGCGTTAAGTAGAATTATGCTACCAAATATTGTAAACATACAAGCCAGTTGGTTAACAGTTGGTAAAGCAACTGCGCAAATTTGTTTGCAGGCGGGAGCTAATGATTTTGGAAGTATTATGATAGAAGAAAATGTGGTAAGTGCCGCGGGCGCACCTCACAGGTTTACTTATAAGGAAATTCAAGAAGCTATACGAGAAGCAGGCTTTGAACCACAATTAAGAAATCAGCAATACGAAGAACGGGCTATTCCGGAAAATATTGTTGAACAAGTAATTGAATACTAAGTTTTTTATCTATCAATAATGCTTGTGCAACTTAGTATACGTCAATTTTATATTCTACTTTTTGTAATTGCCAATTTAGTTCTTTCGGCGCAAAATACTTCGTTTATTAATCAAATTAACAAATTACCCGAAGACCTACGTGAGGAATTTATCATCAATCAAATAAAAGAACTTTATAAGAAAGACAGTACAAAAGCTAAACAGGAAATTGAGGATGCTTTAATTTTTTTTAAAGGAAAAAATATTTCTTATGCCACGCTGTTAAGTGAACAGGCCACACGATTTTTAAAGAATAAAAATTATTTACAAGCCTTAGAGTACGAGCAAAAGGCGCTTGATGTTTATGAGAAAAGAAATGATTTTAATGCTGAAATGAAATCGGTTACAAAAATTGGCAGAATTTATAGGTCATTAAATCGTGTTGACGAGGCAATAGATTTACTTTTTAAAAAGCTAAAAACTGTAGAAGGGAATGCTGAGCATGAGTTTATATTACTCGAGAGAATTGGTGTTATTTTTAAAGAAATAAAGAACGAACAAAAAGGCCTTTTATACCTTCAACAAGCCGAGGAAAAGAGTAAATTAATAAAAGAGTTTCCAAAAAAACTTAATCAAGTACTTTTAAGTTTATATAAAAATATAGGCGTACTATATAGAAATAAAAAAGAGTTTGATAAAGCAGTTTATTATTTTGACAAAGGCTACGCTTTAGCCGAATCTACTGATAATGATGGGTACAAAGGAGTAATATTAAACAGTTTGGGAATATTGTTTAAAGAAAAAAAGGAATATCTTAAAGCTATAAAAGCGTTCGAAGCCTCCATTAAATTTAAACAAGAGAATGATAATCCCGAAGGTGTTTCGAATTCCCTTGTAAATATTGGTAGTCTTTATATAGAGGTAAATGATCTTAAAAAGGCGGAAGAATACCTTTTAAAAGCGTATAATTTGGCTATTTTAACCCGTGAAAAAAAACCAATACTAGATGCTTGTTCCTCATTATTTACATTGTATGACAAGATGAATAGGCCTACTATTGCTTATCCTTATTTAAAAAGAGCATATGCATTAAAAGACAGCATTTATAAAACAAATATTTCTGAAGAAAGTGCCAAACTGGAAGCCATTTACAATACCGAGAAAAAACAAAAGGAAATTGAGATTAACAAAATTAAAAATCAGCAACTTGAAAAAAATATTGTCGCAAAAGAAAGAGAACGCAATATTTTAATGGCTGGAGCAATTATTTTGATTTTACTTTTAATTTGGGCAATTTGGAGCTTTGTTGGTAAAAATAGAGCGAATGCTTTATTAGAAGAAAAGAGTGTATTAATCAATCGTCAAAAAGTAATAGTAGAGCAAAAACAAAAAGAAATTATTGATAGCATTCATTATGCTAAAAGAATTCAAACAACCATACTCGCTTCAGAAAAGTATATTCAAAAAACATTAAATAAATTACAAAAAAAATAAATTTTCTTATAGCTAATTTTACTAACTTTATACTATGTATTCAATAACAGCTAGCGGTTCAAACACCTATAAAACAGATTTAAAACTTAACAATTCTTTGTTTAAAGGAACATTAAATGGAAAGTTAATTTCGGGCGATTTTTTAAAAATTAACGATTATCAATTTCATGTTTTATACAACGACAAATCGTATAATGTAGACGTTATTAAATTAAATCCCGAAGAAAAAACAATGACAGTAAAAATAAATTCGGTAAAATTTAATTTAGCACTAAAAGATAAATACGACGAATTACTTCACAATTTAGGTTTAGATAGTTTAGCGGTTAAAAAAGTTGCAGATATAAAAGCCCCGATGCCCGGCATGGTTCTAAATATATTAGTAAACGAAGGTGATACAGTAAAAAAAGGAGATACGCTTATTATTTTAGAAGCCATGAAAATGGAAAACAGTTTAAAAAGCCCTACCGACGGCGTTATTAAAAAAATTATTGCCAACAAAGGTACTGCCGTAGAAAAAAACCAAATATTAATTCAATTTTAAAATGAGTAACCGTAGAGATTTTTTAAAAAAAGGTGGCTTGTTAGGCTTAGCAGGTTTAACCTCAAAACTAGTAAGCAACAATCAGTTAGAAGCTATTGAATCTCTTGGTAAACAAGGGTTAGCAAACGAGCCATTTACCTTACCAAAACTACCTTATGCATTTGATGCCTTGGAACCCTATATCGACAAGCAAACCATGGAGATACATTATACCAAGCATCACCAAGGTTATGTTGATAAATTAAACGCCATAAAGTCAACAAACATTGATTACATGAGCGATGATGCCACTAAATGTTCTCACGTTGATAAATTTACCATGGGGGCTGTGCGTAATAATTTAGGCGGACATTATAACCATAGTTTATTCTGGACCTTATTAAAACCCAACCCAAAAGGCGAGGCCAATAAACCAACGGGCAAATTAGCCGAGGCCATTACTTCTAATTTTAAAAGCTTTGATGAATTTAAAGCATCATTTACCGATGCTTCAATAAAGCTATTTGGTAGCGGTTGGTGCTGGTTAATCCTTACTTCCGATAACAAACTAAAAATTGTAACAACTCCTAATCAGGATAATCCCTTAATGCAATTGGATGGCGAACGCGGCAAATTGGTTTTAGCTTTAGATATTTGGGAACACGCCTATTACTTAAAACACCAAAACAAACGCAAAGATTACATCGAAGCTTGGTGGAATGTGGTGAATTGGGAAAAATGTGAAGAGTTGTTTGTGAGGTAATCAGAAAAAAAATCATGAGCTTAAAATCCCCAATTTCACTAAATAACTTCGATGTTCCAAGAACGATTTCTATCGGTTTAAAAATCTCAATATTTTTTAAAAATCCTATTGCGGTTATTGGTACAGTTTTTTTTCTTTTCGGATTAATTTTTCCAATTGTCTTTGGTTCAATGGCCGATTTTAAATCTGCTTTTTCATTTAGTGATAACGATCCGGCAATCAAGGGCGCAGTAATAGATAAAACCGCCACCAGTAGTTCAGAAAATAAACGAAGAATTTATGATTACACCTATCAATATTCAATAGATGGCAAAACATATACAGGGCATTCTTTTTCTACTTCTTATGAAAATGAGAACGGAGATACTGTTAATGTTTTGTACGTTGCAAAACAACCTGAACTTTCACGAATTGAAGGCATGCGTGCAGCTCCTTTTGGGATTTGGATTTTGGCATTCACGTCTATATTTCCAATTCTAGGAGCGATTTTTGTTATTATTTCATTAAGAAAAGCTAAAAGCAATATTTATTTAGTTCAAAATGGAATTCTTACGTATGGGAAAGTAACCAGAAAAGAACCGACTAATACGAAGGTAAATAACAACACGGTTTATAAAGTTTTCTTCCAATACAAATCACAAGATGGGAGTTTACAAGAAGCTTTTAATAAAAGTCACCTTACCTATAATTTGGGTGATGAAGAAAAAGAACCGTTGGTGTACGATTCTCAAAACCCTTCAAAGGCAGTTCTTTTGGATACCTTACCAAAGAAAATTCGTGAAATTATTAACGGAGGTTAAAATTGCCTTGGTAAGTTTGGATTATTAATTTTTTCATTTAATATCAAACTAACACTTAAATTATAGAACCTTAAGCAATTCAACTTTTACATAATTATATTTTGAAAAAACTAAAAAGGTTGTAAACGAACAAAAGAAATAGGCATAATTTTTACTTTTAGTGACCATCCCCGTATTTCCCGAAAATTGGAAATCATTCCATTTTTTGGAAGTTTTTATATAATTTAAATTTTTATAATTATATGATATTGAGCAAAGTATCTATTTGGCTCATTAATTGATATTGTAAATTAAACTTGTTATATTTATATAAATGAATCTTTATGAGTTCAGTAAAAATCTATTTAGTAGAAGATGATCCTTGGATGGGAGAAATGCTAAAGCATCATTTATCCTTAAATCCAGACTATCAAATTACGCTTTTTAAAACTGGTAAAGATTGTTTGAATAATCTTCACAACAAGCCAGATATTATTAGCATAGATTTTGGTTTACCAGACATGAACGGTAATGAATTACTCGAAAAAATTCAATTAATTAATAAATCCATTCCAGTAATTGTTATTAGCGGACAAGAAGATGTTTCTGTTGCAATAAATTTTTTGAAGCAAGGAGCAAAAGATTACATAATTAAAGACGATCATACAAAGGAAATGTTATGGAACTCTATTTTAAAAATTAGAGAGAATATACAACTAAAACATGAGGTAGAAGAATTAAAGGGGCAATTGGAACAAAAATTTAGTTTTGAAAAAACAATTATCGGGCAAAGTCCAGCCCTAAAAAAAACATTTACGTTAGTAGAAAAAGCCATAAGTTCCAATATAAATGTTTCAATAACCGGTGAAACAGGAACAGGTAAAGAGGTAATTGCAAAAGCCATACATTACAATAGTGACAAAAAAAAGAAACCATTTGTTGCAGTTAACATGGCAGCTATTCCATCAGAGTTAATAGAAAGCGAATTGTTGGGTCACGAAAAGGGCGCGTTTACTGGCGCCAATGGAAGAAAAATCGGAAAGTTTGAGGAAGCGAATGGTGGCACAATTTTTTTAGATGAAATTGCTGAGTTAGATTTAAGCTTGCAAAGCAAATTATTAAGAGTGCTTCAAGAGAGAGAAATTGTTCGTGTAGGAGGTAACGAAGTAGTTAAAATAAATGTGCGAGTGATTACAGCTACTCACAAAAACCTAATGGATGAGGTAAAAGCGGGTAAGTTTAGAGAAGATTTATTTTACAGAGTTATTGGTTTACCAATAGAACTCCCACCTCTTAGAGATAGAGGAAGTGATGCGCTTATTTTAGCAAAACATTTTATTGAAATGTATTGCAAGGAAAATAAACTAAAATCCATTGCAATTTCTAATCAAGCAAAGGATATTTTGTTAAAATATAATTACCCAGGCAACGTTCGCGAATTAAAATCTATTGTTGATTTGGCCTGTGTTATGAGTAATGGTATAGAAATAAAAGGAGATGATATTCGATTTAATAATGTAAAAGGCGAAGAAGCCTTTACAAGAGAAGAAAAATCATTAAAAGAATATACTAACGATATCATAAAATTTTATTTAAAAAAATACAACCAAGACGTGTTAGAGGTTGCAAAGCGACTTGATATTGGTAAATCAACAATATATAATTTAATTAATAAGGGAGAAATTGTAAACTAAAACCTATGTATGGAATTGTAAATAAAGCCATTGAAGAGCTTGTAACAGAAAATTTTGGTGCAGAAAAATGGGAGCAAATTAAAAGTAGAAGCGGTGTAGATGTAGAGATTTTTATCAGCAATGAGCCTTATGATGATGACGTAACTTTTAAACTTGCCATAGCTGCTTCCGAAGAAATGAAAATATCCGTAAGTGATGTTTTGAAGGCCTTTGGCGAGTGGTGGATTATGAGAACAGGAAAAGAAAAATATGGCTATTTATTAGAGAGTGGGGGAAATTCTTTGAGAGAATTTTTGGTTAATTTACCATTGTTTCATAATAGAGTAATGATGATTTATCCTAAACTTACTCCGCCCGAGTTTAAAATAAGTAATATTTCAGAAAATGGTCTAAACGTACATTACTTTTCAAAGCGAGAAGGTTTAAAAGATTTTGTACATGGATTATTAACCGGGTTGGGTAAATTTTATGGTTGTCCAGTTACCTTGGCGTTAATTGAGTCCCGTGATGAGGGGTCTGACCACGAAATTTTTAAAGTTTCATGGCAATAAAATCTGGCATAAATTTTTCGAAAGAGCAAATAGAAAAACTATTTCCGTTTTACGTGGAAATAAATTCCGATTTAAAAATCACAGCATTAGGACCAAGTTTAAAAAAATTAATTGGCGTTAAAACAGATAAACTTTTTTTTGATGAATTTGCAATACAGCGCCCTTTTTTTAAATCTGTTTCTTGGGATAGTTTAAATAAATCATCACACGAACTTTTTATAATTAACCATAAAAAAAATGAGATATTATTTAGAGGGCAGTTTGAATATTTAGAAAGTAGAAATACTCTTTTTTTTATTGGCACGCCTTGGGTTCAAAACATTGATGCTTTAAAGGAAAAAAAATTATTTATTGCAGATTTTGCAATTCACGACCCAACATTTGACCTATTGCATATTATAAAGAACATTGAAATAAATTCGGATGAAATAAAAGTTCTATTAAATAAACTCAAGGAAAAATCTGAAATCATTAAGCAATCTGAGGCGCAGTCAAAAGCCATATTAAATATGGCCTCAGAGGTAATTTACAGAACAAATGAAAAAGGATTCTTTATATATGTAAATCCAGCTGGAGAGCGACTATCAGGATATAGTTGCAAAGAGTTATATAGTAAAAAATTCACGGATTTAATTCGGAGTGATTATAAATCCAAAACAATTGCTAAATATCTTAACCAAATAAGAGATGATCTTGAGTCTACCTACTACGAGTTTCCAATAATAGACAAAAGCGGAAGGGAAAAGTGGTTAGCGCAAAGTGTGCAGTTTATAAAAAATGAAACTGGTTTCGAATTTGTTGCTTTAGCAATTGATATAACCAAACAAAAGCAGAATGAATTTGAATTAACAGAAACGAATAAAAGTTTAGAGTTATTAGGTACACTAATAAATAATACTTCCGATGCCATTCAAGTGTCTCTTGAAGATGGCCAATTAGTTTATTTAAACAATGAAGCTGCAAAACGTCTTGGAATTGATATGAACTCCATGAAGAGTCATTTCGTACAAGATTTTGAAATAATTTTTCAAAAAAGTGGGGAATGGGAAAAGCATGTTGATGAAATTAAGGAAAAGGGCACTTTAATTATTGAAGGCAAAAATGTAAATAAAGAAACGGGCGTTACTTTTCCTGTAGAAGTAACTGTTAAGCATGTTACGATTAATTCTGTTGGCTATATAATAGCAAACTCAAGAGATATTTCTGAAAGAAAAAAGATTGAGGAAAACGTAAGAAAGCAAAAGGAAAAATACGAAAATATTATTGCCAACATGAACCTTGGATTAATGGAAGTTGATTTGGAAGAAAAAATCAAATTCGTTAATCCTGGTTTTGAGCAAATATCCGGATATAGCAGTGATGAGTTAATTAACAAAAAAGCGTCATCGCTATTTATTGCCGAAACTCATGTCGAGCTAATGTCAAATAAAATGAAGGTTAGGATGAGCGGTCAGTCAGATATGTATGAGGTTTTGATAAAAAATAAATCCGGCGAATACCGTTGGTGGATGATAAGTGGCGCTCCAAATTATAATGAGAAGGGAGAATTAATAGGTTCTATAGGTATTCATTTGGATATTACGTTGGCAAAACAGTTAGAGCTAGAGTTAGAAATGGCAAAAATAAAGGCCGAAGAATCTTCAAAGGCAAAAGAAGCTTTTTTAGCAAATATGAGTCATGAAATTCGAACCCCTTTAAATGCAATTATTGGGATGATTCGCGAATTAAAAAAGGAAAAACTTTCAGAAAAGCAAGCGTATTACGTAAACAGCACATCAATTGCATCTCAACATTTATTTTCAGTTTTAAATAACGTGTTAGATATTTCAAAAATTGAGGCTGGAGAATTACAACTCGAAATGCAAGATTTTGATTTACAAACAATTTTAAACGATGTAAAATCAATAATGATGGCTAAGTGTTTAGAGAAGAATTTATACTTTCAAATTATTGGTCCGAAAAATATAGAAACTGTATTTATAGGAGATGCTTCTCGATTTAGGCAAGTGTTGATTAACCTGATTGGTAATGCTGTGAAGTTTACAGAGGAGGGTGGCGTAACAATAGATTACTCGGTAACTAAAATCAATTCAGAAAATACAGCTCTCGAATTACTTGTTACAGACACTGGAATTGGAATTGATGGAACATTTTTAAAAAATATTTTTAATAAATTCTCTCAAGAAGACGCCTCTGTTTCTCGTAAATATGGCGGGTCAGGCCTAGGGATGGCTATTACGAGAGAGTTAATTCAATTGATGAATGGTCACATTGAAATACAGAGCGCAAAAAATGTTGGCACAAAAATTAGTATGAAATTTATTTTACCTACGGGTAAAATCGAAAATATTAAAGAACAAAAATTAGATTTTACAAAGGCTAAAACTACAGCTATATTATTAGTGGAAGATAATGAGTTCAATAGAATAGTAGCTAAAAACACTTTGTCTAATTATAATTGCCAGATTACGGAAGCGCAAAATGGCAAAGAGGCAATTTACATATTAAAAAAGAATCAAAATTTTGATATAATTTTAATGGACTTGCAAATGCCTGTTATGGATGGCTTTGAAAGCACAAAAATTATACGAAATAAATTAAAATTAAAGATTCCTATAGTGGCCTTAACCGCTAATGCGTTTAAAAGTGAGTTGGAACAGTGTCGTAAAATTGGAATGGATGACTCTATTACCAAGCCATTTGAAGAGAAAAAACTGATGGAGGTAATTTTTAAACTCACTCAAAACAATTCTAAGAATTCTGAAAATGATTCTCACGGAAGCTTATTATATAATTTAGAAAGGCTGGAAGTTTTGTTTAAGGGAGATAAAGTTCAAATCTCCAAAATGATAACAATTTTTGTTGAACAAATAACAAAAGCAATTGACGAAATTATGGATGCCTATTCGACTAAAAATTTTGAAACTGTTTACCAAACAGTGCATCGAATAAAACCAAGTATTGATAGTATGGGAATAACTTCCCTCAAAGAAGTAACACGGTTTATTGAAAAAAATGCCAAGGAAAGAAATGATACAGCAGAGTTACAAAATAAACTCAACGTCTTAATCGCTACTTTGCAAAAAGTTCTTAAACAATTAAAATAACTCACAACCCTTTTCCAAATTTTTACTTTGATGGAAAAGTATTCCAATTATTGGAAAATTTTAATATTGTTTTAATTTTATGTATCTGATTTTCAAATAAATAGAATTAAGGCACAACTATGGTATATACTATTAAAAATTATATACTATGGAAAAATCCGCAAAAATATTTTTAGTTGATGATGATTTATACTCTTTGAATCTATATCAACAAACCCTTACAAATTTAGGGTATGAGAACGTTGCTTTATTTCTAAATGGCACAATATGTTTGAATAATTTGCAACAAAAACCTGTTATTATTTTTTTAGACCACAATATGGATGAGTTGAATGGTTTTGAAGTTTTAAAAAAAATCAAACGTTTCGATCCAAATATTTTTGTTGTAATAGTTTCATCCCAAGAAAACATGCAAGTAGCTATTGACGCCTTAAAATATGGTGCATTTGATTATATTATAAAAGGTGACAACGATATTGAAAAAATGGGTAAAGTGATTGAGCGTATTGATTTAATTGAAGAACGTTTCAAGAAAACAAAACGAAACTTTATTCAAAAATTACTTTCAATTTTTTAAAAGTTCCACCAATAAATTTTTCCAAAACGCTCACAAAGTAAAAACGGTAGTAACATGAAAAACACTATAATATATCTTCTTTTGGCAATTAGCTTGCTTTCGTGCAAAACGCAAAATATGTTTATGGGTAATAATAAAAATCCAACAACTAAAATCGATTCACTTTTTAAGTACGATGAAACATATCAATATACCATAAGAAAGGATGACAAAATTTCGGTGAGCTTGTGGGGACAGGATGAGCTAAGTATTGGCTCGGTTTACGGTATTTACAATTCTAATGAAGTATATGGCAAATGGTTGCTAGTAGATGCAAACGGAAATATAGAATTACCAAAAATAGGAACGTTTAATGCTTTAGGAAAAAAAATACCCCAACTAAAAGACACATTGAGGTTGTTATATCAAAAGTGGATTGTAAATCCTGTGGTGGATATAAAAGTGTTGAATAAAGAAATAATAGTATTAGGTGAACTCAAAAACCCCGGATCAGTTAAAGTAGATAAAGACCAAAATAATTTATTAGAAATTATTAGTAGGGCGGGAGGGGTTGATTTTTATGCGAATATAAAATTAATTAAAGTAATACGTCAGGTTGGACAAAAAGTACAAATGACGAATATAGATTTAACTAACTCAAACGATTACTTATACCGAAATGTTACATTACACCCTGGGGATATTATTATAATTCCATCAAAAAAGTACAAAGAATTTGATAAACGAATTTCAACCATTGTTCCGCTGTTGAGTGCAATTAGCACAGCCGCAATTGTATCAGGTTTATTTTTAAAATAACATAAATGGAGAATTTAAGAATATTAAAACCCTTTTTTAGAGGACTTCCACTAATTATTTTAATGATGATAATTGGGGTAATGTGTGCGAAAAAATATTTATCATATGTTACCCCTATGTATGAAAGTACTGCAAAATTAAAATTAGCCGATATTGGTGAAGGTATTCCAAATGGCAATTTGTTCAAAGATTTTGACGTGTTTGCTTCAGCAAATAAAATCGCTGCTGAAATAGAAGTATTAAAATCATCCGAATTAATAAATAAAGCACTAGAAAACACCAGTTTTAATATAGAAATATCGCGAGTAGGTGCGATACAATCAGTTGAGCTTTTTAATAACTCCCCCATTCAGGTAAAAATTTTAAATCCGGATGGCGAGGTGTATGACCGCCGTTTTAAACTTGTTATTAAATCGCTTCAAGATTATGAAATATTGGATAGAGGAGGAAGGTCAATTGTTAAAGGAGTTATGAATACACCGCACGATTTTATAGATAATAAAATAATTGTTTCATTAAATCAACAAGTTATTCGTTCAAAGAAAAATATTAGAATAATTGATACATACGAATTTGAATTTCTTTCAAAACAACATTTATTTGAAAAGGTAAATAAAAATATCGATATCATTTCTGTAGATAAAGACGTTCCTGTAATCAGAATTAATTATAAAAGTAGTATTCCAGAAAAAGCGGCCTTATTTGTAAATAAATTAGCTGAAACCTATATATTCGATTACATCGAATCAAAGTATAAAGCGGCAAACGTAACAGTAAATTTTTTAAACAAACAAATAGAAGAAGCTGGTAATAAATTATCAAAATCGGAAAACAACATTGAAAGTTATCGCAACGGAAACAACATTGTAAACATTCGTCAAGAAACAGAAACCGATTTACGAAAAATATCTCAATTAAAAATTCAACAAACCAATTTAAAAATGAATTTAGAAGCAATTGATGAATTAAATCGATACATTAATTTTGGTAAAGATAAATTTTTAGCTCTGGCACCTAATTTCGAGGCCTTTACGGATTTATTATCTACTGAAATAGTTAAGAATATAAAAAAATTGCAGTCAGATAAAAAGGACTTATTGCTAACATATACCGAAAGTGATGAAAGAGTAAAAGTTATTGACTCTAAAATAAATGATCTGGTAAGTTATTTAATCGAGAGTATTAAAAATACCAAAATAAATACACAAATTAAATATAACCAAATAACCCAAGATATAAATGCTGCTGAGCAAGAATTTATTACTGTGCCTGAGAAGGAAAAAAACATGACAATCTTAACACGCAATTTTGATTTATTACAATCGTCATATAACTTTTTAAACGAAAAGAAAATTGAAGCAGAAATTGCACAGTCTGCAAAAATATCTTTTCATAAAGTTATTACGCCGGCTATAATTTCTAAAAGTCCAATTTCGCCTAACCGACCAATTATAATTATACTATCGGCAATTCTGGCGATGCTGTTTTCGGTAATCGCCATCTATACAATTCATTTATTAAAAGCTAAGGTGAATGATACTGTTACTATTGAAAAATTGACAAAGGTTCCTGTTTCAATTTCAACGCCGTTTGTAAAGAATAATGGCGAAAAACTATTTATAAAAAATGTTTTGCAACTTGAGTTGAAAGAAATTATTAAAGTTGGTAATGTTTTAACAATTACAACAAATGGCAAAAATGAAGGCAGAGGGTTTAATGTAATTCACTTGTGTAAAACATTACACCTTCAAAATCGAAATGTTCTTTTAATTGACGTTCAAGGCGACTTAAATTCATTAAAGACAAATAATAAACTTAGAAACGACTGTTATGAAACAGCATGGGAACAAATTCATTACTATGATTTATCAGATCAAGACTTTTTTTATTTTTCAAACGACAAGCTTCGGGAATTTGTCTACAATTTAAAAAATGAATACGATCTGGTAATTATAAACAACGAATATTTAAAAGAGGAAACGAGAGCCCTTTCGATGATGAGAATAGCAGATGCTAATTTGTTTGTCGTAGATTCAAGAACAACTCCATTAAAGCTAATTAGCAAATTAGAATTATTAAACGCAGAGTTTCAGATTCCTAATCTTTCATTTATTTTAAATAGGATGGGATACAACCCTAATGTTATTTCTGACTGTATGAAGTTTAGTAAAAAAATTATTAAGCATTTTGTAAAATGAAAAAGATATTAAGTATAGTATATTCAAATCGTTTTTTAGTTTTATTAGACCAGGCCATTTATAGTGGAATAGGTTTTTTGGTAACTATATTCTTAGCGCACAATATTGAGGTTGTAAATTTTGGGTTGTATTCCTCGCTAATTTTAGTAAGTTTTTTAATAATAAGTTTTAGCAATGCATTAATTATTCAACCTTTTCAAGTCTCGTCCGAAGCGTATAGAAACTCAAAAGAATATTCCGATTTTTTATTCTTTTTTCAAATTTTATTTAATGTGTTGCTTTTAATATCTGCAATAATTGTACTCAACATATTAAAGCCATTTCAAGAGGCAAATATGTCAACACTTTTTTTATTATTTGGAATGGTATTTCATGATTTTTCACGAAAGTATTTTTTAGGTAAAAGTTTAGTGTCTCATGTTTTGGCAATTGATTTCATTTCAGGTATATTTCAATTTCTCTCGTTATTTTTATTGTGGAGGTTTGCGGGTTTAAATCTAAATTTTATATTCTTAGCACTTGGTTTACCATATTTCATAACATTAATTTATGTGCTAATAGTTATTAAACCAAGTTTTAGTTTTTTAAAAAACAGAAAAGAATATTTGGTCTTTCACAAGAAAGAAGGAGTTTGGTTATGTCTTGTTTCTTTTGTTCAATGGGGTTCGGCTAATTTTTTTATAGTGACTTTAGGTATTTTTGTGAATGTTGAAGCATTAGGGGCTTTTCGATTAGTGCAATCTATTTTTGGAGTATTAAATGTGCTATTTCAAACTTACGAGAATTACGTGTTGCCTACTGCAAGTAAATTATACTCAAGCTCAATGATAAAATCGAAACAATATTTAAAAAGTATAAGCATTCAGAGTTCAATAATTACGGGCATAATTTTACTATTGCTATTTGTATTCTCAAAAGACATAATGTTTGTTGTAGGCGGTGATAAATATGTTGAGTATAACTATACTATTAAAGGTATGTGCGTGTTATATTTTATTTTGTTTTTAGGATACCCTATTAGAATTAGCATTAGAATTTTGCTACTCTCTAAATCATTTTTTATAGGGTACCTCATGGCTTTCGTTTTTAGCATACTATTTTTTAATGTTTTAATTAAGCAGTTTCAATTAAACGGAATAGTAATTGGTTTAATAATTAATCAATTTATTATGTTACTATTTTGGAATTATCAATTACATAAAAAAAATTTTTACTTATGGAAATAATACATATTGTGCTTGGTAAAGCAAATCCCGAAAGGATGAATGGCGTAAATAAAGTTGTTTATCAACTGGCAACCAAACAATTTGAACATGGCTTAGATGTGAGTGTTTGGGGTGTTACAAAAAAAGTTGTAAATAACTACGGTCAACGTGTTTTTAAGACCGAACTTTTTCAAAAAAAGAATAATCCTTTTGAAATAGATGATAAATTAAAGACAGCATTATTAGTAAAAAAGGGAAAGGCGACTTTTCACATTCATGGAGGTTGGGTTCCTTTATTTTCAACAATTGCAAAGTTTTTAAAAACCAATAATATTTCTTACGTCTTTACACCGCACGGTGCCTATAACATAATTGCGATGCAACGGAATTATTTATTGAAGAGGATTTATTTCAACGTATATGAAAAATATCTTATTAAAAACGCAAGTAAAATTCATTGCATTGGCAGTAGTGAAGTGGATGGGCTAAATAAAATAGTTAAAGTGACTAATACAATTTTATTGCCTTATGGTTTTCAAGCAGAATCTAACATTTTCGAAAGTAATAGTTCCCACGATAAAATGATAATAGGATTTGTGGGAAGATTAGATATATATACGAAAGGATTGGATTTGTTATTAAAGGGTTTTTTGGATTTTCAAAAATCGGTTCCTAATTCCGAATTATGGATAATTGGGGATGGTGAAGGAAAAACTAAACTAGAACGATTGGCGGTTAAATTCAAGCTAACCGAAAAAATTATTTTTTTTGGCAGCAAGTTTGGTTCGCAAAAGAATAAACTAATTAAACAAATGCACGTCTTTACGCATCCCTCAAGGAACGAAGGGCTTCCTTCAGCGGTATTAGAAGCTGCAAATTTTGGGATTCCATGTGTTGTTTCAGAAGCTACTAATGTTGGTAATTATGTAAATGCTTATAAAGCAGGAATAACTATTAAGAATAATAGTTCTTTAGCAATAAAATTGGCATTAGATTCTATTTACGATTTGTATAGAAGAAAAGCGATGTTCAGTATGAAGTTAAATGCACAAAAAATGGTGCGCGAATCCTTTAATTGGCAAAAACTTATTTTGCAATTTAATAACCTTTACGAAATATAGAAATTGGAAGCGATTAATATGAATACACGCAATGATAAATTTTTAAAGAAAACGAATTCTTTATTATTTGTTGTATTATTATTAATGGTAGCATGTTTTTTTACGTGGAGTGAAAATGTAGGAATCACCAGAGCAATTAAGGTGGTAGGAAGAATGGGTGTAATGATTTCTTCGATTTTAATCTATCGTCGGATACTAAACTATGGCGCGGTAAATTCTTTATTATTTAAAAATATCTTTTCGCCTATTCTTTACTTCAGTTATTTACTTTTGGGATTTATATCCTTTTTGTGGAGCACAAATGTTGGATTTAGTTCATTACAATGGTTTATGACGTTTCAAAGTTTGGTATTTGCTTTCTATTTTATTAAATCCATTATTTTATTAGATATATATTTTCCGGGGCACACCATCAGATTGTATCACTTAATTGGGAACACAGTTTTTGTTTTAATCTCCATTTTTGTGGTGGGGATGTTTCTAAGCCCGGATGTTTTTTTTCGATTAACAAATGGTGGAGAAGAAGCCAGACTTGGGGGCTATATCATGAATCCAAATGAACTTGGAATGCTTTCAGGTGTTGGAGTAGCGTGTTTGATTTTTGATATCTATAGAGATCAAAATAAAGTTTTGACAATAATAAAATTGCTTATTATATTTTACGCACTGTATATGACGGGGTCTCGTTCTTCACTCATTGGGGCTTTGCTCATAATATTTTTTCACATTAACCAATCAAAAAATAAAAATTTAAAGTATGCCATAATTATAGGAATGCTAATAATAACTCCAATTGCAATTAATAAAATTATATTTAAAGATGGAGATAGTAGCCGCATAGAAGAGGTAATGAGCATGACAGGTAGATTACCATTTTGGACAGCTTTAATTAGTGAAGGATTGCCTCGTGAGCCTTTATTAGGATTTGGATTTATGCGAATTGATTATAAAGAGTATTTTCAAAGCACTCACACCTATCCGGGAAAAATGACTCATAATACATTTATGCAGGTACTAATGAATCTTGGCTTTATAGGATTTACAATTGTGCTTTTTCAGTTATTTTTCACGATTAAGGGATTTTTAAAAGAAGAGAAAGAAAAGAAACTAATGTTAATTGGTATTTTAATACCTGTTATTATAAACTCATTTACAGAGTTTGGCATATTTGGTGAATCTAATTACGGCATACTATTTTATCAATTGCTTATTTTTTCAATTTCATTTAAATCAAGAACTTTTTTAACCACCTCAGAAAAATTATTGTTAGCTAGAAAACGCCCTGAGATTAACATAAAGCAATTAAATTCTAATTCCAAATAATACAATTTTTTCCATCCTCTGGAGAAAAATTTATTTTATGTGGCTCTAAGACCCAATAAAAACAACCGAATTAAAGTTGGCACATTTTTTATTAGTTACAAAATAAAACAATAAAATATGAAAACAATTATTTATCACACTAAAAAACTACTGCTTATATTATTATTAGTTTTACAGGCAAAAATAGGCTCTGCTACAGGCGAACCTTCAACGTATTTCAACATTTTCGTGCCACCAAATAATGATAACGTTCAGAGGAATGTTTGCCTTGTTATTACCGCTATTTACGATAGCACATCTTTTTCAATAATGGATGACGGAATGGATGGTGATACAGATGATTCAAAAACTGGAGTGCTTATGGCGGGTCAATCGTATATTTTATATATTAAAGACAATGGTATTAACGACGATGCAAAATACGCTTCAGGTGGAATATTAAAACAAGATGGGGATTACTTCATCATTACATCCAATAAAATTATGTACGCATCTCAATCAACCAATAGCGATTGGCAACACGATTGGGTACCATCTACTAATAAAACAGGCATTGGACAAAAATTCATTATTTATGCACCACAGATTACCAGCTCAAATCGCGACTTAAATGTTTTTGCATATCAAAACAATACACAGATTACTATTAAAAAAATCTCAAGTGCACCAACTTTGGTAACAGGATTGACTAACGTAGACTTAAATTCTTCAAATGTAATTGTTCAAAAAACATTAAACATTGGGCAAGATATAATCTATAGTGGTAGCGAAGGTCGAAACGTTATGATGTCTGGAGAGACTTATGTTATTGAGTCGGACAAGCCCATAACCGTTCAGTATGGAGCCTTGTATGGTAATGAAAGAGATGGTGGCGGTTACGTTCCATCTTCAAGTGGTAGCTCAAGCGGTGAGTTGTTTTATTTTGGAGTTCCTTTTCAATCAGGTACCAGTGGCGAACAAGAAATTAGAATAGTATCTTCAAGTAATTCTAATATAGTAAATCTAGAAAGATATAATGCTGGCACTTGGGTTTCTATGAAAACATGGACAATGAATGCCAATACGGTTGTGGATTGGGTTGGTAAAACAAATGGAAACGTAAATTATCCAACTGTGTTTAGAGTTACCTGTTCTTCCGGAAAAAAAGTATCCGTGTTTGAAGCAAACTGGCTAGAGACTGGAAACCCTGGCACATCTGATATTGGAACAATGTGTAGTTCATTAAATGGCTCATCTTCAGGGAATGATTTTTTGGTTTATTTGGCTCCTCCGGGGAACGAACAAAATGTGAAAAATCCATTTACTGGGCAACTTTTTGGTCAGCAATTAACCCACGTATATTTATTTTCTTTTGACGATACATGTAACGTTACAATAAAAGATACTTATACAAATGGTAGTAAACTAAATAAAGCTTATACTATTTTACCGAGAAAATATATTGATTGTTACTTAACGCTTAGTGAATGGCATAATATTTATAATGGAACAGGAACAACAGTTGGTCCTGAAAGACCTTATATAACTATTCATTCAGATAAGGGCATAAGTGTAATGAATACAAATTTTAATGATAACTGGATGATGTACTTTGGGTCTTCGCTTGAGCAAAGTTTTTCTCAAACAAGTACATCTTCTCAAACTATAGCTATTCCGGGAGATACTATTATTACAAAGTCTAAATTAATATTTAAAACCACAAGCAATATTGATAGTGCACAAATCAATGTCGTAGTGGGAAGCGGCTTAAAAGTTATAAACTCTAATTTATTAGATTCAACGTTAAATAACAGTCAGAGTGCTACTATTTCTAAAACGAATAACCAATCTACCATTAGTTTTTCAACTCAAGCCCAATTAAACGCAACACATAACTATATTATAACAACAACTATTGTTCCGCAAGTAATGTATAATAATGGTACACCTATTTCAAATAACACAGTTAAATCTATTGAAACTATAATTAGTGGTAATATAAATGGTATTTATCAACAATCGTCTTCATCGTTGGGGTTAAAAATAGAAAGTTCGAACACAAGTAATTTGTTATTTTCAATGGCAAATTTTAATACCGATCTTACCAATTCTTGGACGGCGAATATCGTAGATATGGATGGTGATGGCTGGGAGGATATTTTTGTAACAGATAAGGATATGAATAAGCCAAATTTCATTTATAGGAATTTGGGCGGTAATATGTTTTCAAAGCTCACCCCAAGTGGTATTGGAACAGAATTAGCCGCAACTGTATGCGCATCTTGGGCAGATGTGAATAATGACGGTAAACGCGACGTTTTAGTTGTAAATAATACTCAAAAACCAAATACAATTTACTCAAATACTGGAAGTTTTAATTTTATAAAATCCTCAGAAAATAATATAACGGATCATGCTGGCTATTTTCACAATGGCTCTTTCGTTGATTACGATAATGACGGTTTTTTAGATGTGTTTATAAGCAACTTTATGCCGACCCGTTTTAATGAATTATATCATAGTAATGGTAATGGAACGTTTACACAAATTTCAAATAGTCCAATTACTTCAGAATCATTCATGTCTTTAGGAGCAACCTGGGCGGATTACGATAATGATGGTGACCAAGATTTATTTATGCCACATGGTAACAATGATAAGAATTCTTTTTTTATAAATACTGGAAATGGATTATTTAATAAAGACACAAGCCTTAGCGTTTCTAACGATATTTCAAACTCTGTAGGAAGTTGTTGGGGCGATGTAAACAATGACGGATGGTTAGACTTATTCGTTGCAAATGCCTCTAACCAAAATAATTTTTTATATATAAATAATAAACTAGGAGATTTTACCAAGGTAACCACCGGCTCAGTTGTTAATGATGGCGGACATTCGCATGGGTGTTCGTTTGTTGACTTGGATAATGACATGGATTTGGATTTGTATGTTACCAACGACCAAGGTTTTAAATTTTTATACTTAAATGATGGTAATGGAAATTTTATTAGGAAAACCGATGAAATTATAGAAGCAAATTATGGAAAAAGCATGGGTAACTATTGGTTTGATTCCGACAAGGATGGCGATTTGGACTTATTTGTAGTGACGCATTCTGCACAACAAAATTATTTATTTACAAATAATGGAAATTCCAATAATTGGGTTAACATAAAACTTATTGGTACTGTATCAAATAAAGATGGAATAGGAGCAAGAGTGAAACTAAAATGTGGTAACACATGGCAATATCGAGAAGTTAACTCGCAATCAGGATTAGGCGGACAAAGTACCATTAGATGCCATTTTGGATTAGGAGCGAACTCTGTTATAGACTCTATTATAGTTTGTTGGCCATCGGGATTAAAGCAGTATTTGGCTAACGAAACTGTAAATACGTTTAAAACAATAACAGAACCGAGTGGGGCAAAATTGAAGGGAATGGTGTATTACGATAAAAATAGTAATTGTGTAAAGGATGAAGATGAAAATGGCATAAGTAATATAAAAGTGGATATAGATAACTCACAAAGCTTTGTGCCAAATACCATTGGTTCATTTAGCCAATGGCTTACTACCGGAACTCATACTGTTAGCGTTAATTCTCAGGCTAATTGGTATAGCATATGTGGTAATCAAACTATTACTATTAATTCTATTTTGGACTCAATATATATGGAAATTCCCATAAATTCAATAGTAGCAGGCAATGATTTGAAAGTGGATGTTTTTGCTACGGCATTAAGACGCGGATTTAAAAATCAAGTGAATGTAATAGTTGAAAATAATGGTACAGAAATCAATTATAATGCTATACTAGATTTAAACTTAGGTCAAGGAATGGCCATCAAACAAACAAATCCTGTTTGTACGTTATCTTTACCAAACCTTTATACATGGACTATTGATAGTATTCTTCCGGGTCAAAGTAAAGTAATAAATTTATTAGATTCCGTTTATCTAAATAAAGCTATTGGCGATAATCTGTCATTTACGGCTACGGTAAATACTGCTGGAGATATTAATGCTTCAAACAATAACGTAATAAAATTTTATCCCGTTGTGGGTGCTATTGATCCCAATGATTTAGTTGTCTCTCCAATTGGCGAAGGGATTTCAGGCTATGTCAAAAGGGAGAATATGTTAACCTATACTGTTAGATTTAAAAATGTGGGGACTTGCTTTGCTTCGAAAGTAGTTATTAATGACAATTTGCCTTTTGGGTTAGACTACAGTAAAGTAAATAATATAAGAGGTTCTCATAAATTCAATTATACCATTAATAATGAAGGATTATTAAATGTAATTTTCGACGAAATTAATTTACCCGATTCAATTAGTAACGACGCTTTGTCAAATGGCTTTATTTCGTTTTCAATACCTATAGTAAATTCAGCCGTAGACGGAACAAAAATTAGAAACCAAGCGACAATACAGTTTGATTACGAAGATCCTATAGCTACAAATAGTGTTTTAAATACTATCACTTTTCAAAACCTAAAAGATGAGGTAAGTGTTTATCCAAACCCAACTGGAGGAGTAGTGAATTTAAAACTAAGATCAAGCGATGATGATTATCAATTAGATAATAGAATTAAGCAAGTAAAAGTTTACAATTCGTTTGGCGAACTGATTCAAATTATAGAAAATAAAGAAATTATTTGCAAATTAGATTTTACCTTAAATGTGTCAGGTTTATACTTTATGCAAATTCAAGATATGTTTGGAAATACATACCATGAAAAACTAATTTTAAAACACTAATTGTGCATTAAGCTAACCTTCTTATTTTCCATATACTATTTCTGATTTCCAAAAATTGGAAATGGAAGCAAGCTAATAATCTTTAAAACCCTTATAAAATAAGGGTTTTTACTTTTGGCAACATTGTTGAATAAATTTAATTAAATCATAAAAACTTACACCTATGGAAAATATATTTAAACAATTAGGCTATGATGCTTCAGCAACAAAAGAGTCGGGCGAATATGCGGAATTCGAATTATTATATATTAATAATCCTGACGGAACCATAAGGTGGTTTTGGCCAAAGCACTTAAAAAAAGCACATTTTTTAAAATTTTACAATATTGGTAATTTAAAAAGTTTTGCTTTCAGTTTAGTAATGAAACTTATTTTTTTTCTGAAACTTCAATTTTTTCTATTTAAAAGGAAAACCTTATTTGTTGATTTAAAAAAGCGCAAGGTATCAGATTTTAATATTAATGGCAATTGGGCTGTATTTACAGGCACCATTGGACCAAACAACAAGTCTATAGTTTATATTAATGAAAATGGTTTAGGAAGCTTTTTTAAACTGGCGACTACAAACTCTATCAAAGAGCTTTTAGCAAAGGAAACAATAGTTTTAAACAGACTTTACGTGTCAAACATCGAAACATTTCGATTCCCTGAAATTTTAGAAATTGAAGAAGACTATATTCAGTTAAATGATGTTTCTGATAAAGGGATTAGAGTTTCTAAACTAACAAACTCCCATATTGATGCTCTAATTGAAATAAACGAAAAAACTGCTATTAAACTACCTTTAAGCGAGATTAAAAGTTGGGTTAAGATAAAAGAAGATATAAAATTATTGCAAAATAGTGATGATAAAAGATTACCCAAAGGTTTAATTAAAAAAATAAACGTTTTGGTAAATGAAATAAATGAAGAGGAAGAAATTGAGGTATCCCTGAGTCACGGTGATTTTACGCCATGGAATATGTATTTAAATGAGGACGGTTTGCACATATACGATTGGGAACTTGCTGATCCGCTTAAACCAATTGGATTTGATTTGTTTCATTTTATAATACAACAAGGAATTTTAGTTAAACGTAAACCATGGTTAGAAATAAAAAAGGAAATAGATCAACATGTAAACTGCAAATCATTTTCGCAACTATCTAAATTCAAAAATAAGGATTACGATAAATATCTAAAATTATATCTTGTTTTTAATGCTGCATACTATCTTAAATTATATGCTGAACAAAATCTGTGGCACAAACAAGTATATTGGCTGTTTAATACTTGGAATGATGCCTTAAGTTCATTTATGAATAAGGCTATAACGAATAGAGAGGCACTTATATTAGACACGTTTGACTTTCTGTTAAGCAAAAAATATGGCGCCATAAAGTTTCCAAATATGTCCCCAGAAAAATTAACGATTAACTCTGATATTGATTTATTAGTTGATAAAGAAACAAAACGTGATATAATAAAGTTCTATAAAAATCATCCAAATGTTCAAAACAGTTTACTGTTCAAAAAGTCGTTTATGACTTCATTGCAAATTCATACAAAGAATAATGAAATTTTGAATCTTGATTTAATCGTAAAAGTGAAACGTAAACATTTAGAATTACTTAATTCAAGAAGTATTTTAAATAATGTTTATACAAATGGCTTTGGTGTAAAAATGTTAGACGTATATGACAATGCACGTTACATTGGACTTTTTTATGCGTTAAATAAAACAGTTATTCCTTCAAAATACAATTATTATGAGGAATTAATGAGTCATTCAGAAACTGCATTGGACAAACAGCTGTATCCGTTTTATATAGACCAATCATATAGTCCAAAAAGTTTGATAAATTTTATAAAGACGCAAAAAAATAATCTAAAATTAAATGGAATAAAAAACCGTTTAGAATATATTATTGACTCTATAAGAACGGTATTATTTAATAGAGGCACCATAATTACTTTTAGTGGTGTAGATGGGGCTGGTAAGTCAACTGTAATCGAAAATCTAAAACAAATAGTTGAAAAGCAATTAAGAAAAAGAGTTATTGTTCTTCGTCATCGTCCTTCAATATTACCTATTTTAAGTGCACTTACAAAGGGAAAGAAGCAAGCCGAACTGGATGCCTCAATGAATCTACCGCGCATGGGTCAAAACAAAAGTACTATTTCTTCGGTGTTACGTTTTGCCTATTATTACACAGACTATGTAATTGGTCAATTTTTAATTCATATTAAATATGTATTAAAGGGATATGTAGTAATATATGATAGATACTACTTTGATTTTATAAATGACAGTATTAGAAGCAATATTAAATTACCAAAGTTTGTATTTAAAACTGGCTTTAAATTAATTATGAAACCAAAATTTAATTTTTTTCTATATGCTGATTCTGATACAATATTGAGCCGCAAGAAAGAATTGGACAAAGCGACCATTGAAAAATTAACTTCAGATTATTTAACGCAATTCAATGGTTTAAGCAAAAAAGAAACCGGTGCAAAATACATTTCTATTAAAAATGTAAATCTTGATGAAACACTGCACACTGTTTTTGATTGCATCACGTATCGTGCAGCTTAGTTAATAACTTAAGAAAGAGAAAAGATGAAAAATATAATTCAGTACATCATTCGGTTAAGAAATCCAAAGTTTACGTTCGATGCCAAATTAAATGCCTTTGCATTATTTCAATTTAGTTTTATTCAAATGGCATCGCTTTTAAGAGGAACAAAAATGTTTTTATTTTTTAAAAAACCTAAAGGAATTCTAATTGGTAAAAATGTTAAGTTTTTTAATTTGCCAAAAATTCATTGGGGAAATTTTTTAAAGTTAGGAGATAATGTTTACTTAAGTGCACTAGGAAAACAGGGGGTAATTTTTGGTAACAATGTAGGTATTGGCGCCAATAGCAGAATTGTGCTGTCAACATCATTTAATCAATTGGGCGAATATATAAAAATTGGCAATAATGTTGGCATTGGTGAGTTCGCTTACTTAGGTGGCGCCGGAGGATTAGAAATTGGAGATGATTGTATTGTGGGGCAATATTTAAGTTGTCATCCAGAAAATCATAATTACTCAAACGCAAACGAACCCTACAGATATCAGGGTGTAAACAGAAGAGGAATAAAAATAGGGAAAAACTGCTGGATTGGAAGTAAGGTTACAGTTCTTGATGGTGTAGAAATAGGCAATAACTGTGTTATTGCAGCAGGAAGTGTTGTAACTAAAAGTATGCCTTCCAATTCTGTCATTGCTGGCATTCCAGCAAAAGTTATAAAAGAAATTAACCACCACCTTAAAGCGGCTTAAAGCATTACAACCTAATATTTGAAATATGAAAACAATTTTAGCATCGGCATACGCAGTTAACCCATATAAAGGATCGGAAGATGGAATGGGCTGGAATTTTATTTATCAAATTGCCCGTTACAATAAAGTTATTGCCATTACTCGAAAAAATAATAAATCTAGTATAGAAGAATACATGCACGAGAATCCTGATTTTATTTATGAAAACATCACTTTTTATTATTTCGATTTACCAAAATGGGCTATGTTTTGGAAAAAAGGGTCAAGGGGTGCATTGTTGTATTTTTACTTGTGGCAATGGGTTCTTCCAATATTTGTAAAAAAACAAAAATTAATTTTTGATATTACGCATAATGTAAATTTTCATAACGACTGGACACCAAGTTTTTTATGGAAATTAAACAAACCTTTTGTTTGGGGACCGGTAGGCCATCATCCCCCAATTCATTCACAGTTTCTAAAGGAATACAAAAAAAAGTATTTGGTAAAAGAAAAGTTAACACTATTTATAAAATATTGTTTTTGGAATATGTCTTTTTCACTGCGAAAAACAAAATCGAAGGCATCTCATATTTTTTGTATGAACAGAAGCGTGCCAAAAGTCTTGAATTTGTCTGCTGAAAAATATAGTATAACCCCTTCCGTGGCAACACAAGATTTTGGTTGTAATTTAATGGATAAGGAAGATAAATTTACCTTAATTTCTGCGGGCAGATTGGTTCCTTTAAAAGGATTCGATTTAACTATAAAGTCTTTTGCCGCTTTTTTAAATCGCCAACCCAAACAAGCTATAGCGAATTGCGAGTTAATTATTGTTGGAAGTGGGCCAGAATTGAAAAATTATGTTCAGTTAACAGAAAAGCTAAACGTTAAAAATAACGTAAAGTTTATTAATTGGATAGATCGGAAAGAATTATTAGCACTTTTTAAAAGATCATCTGCATTTATATTTCCTTCGCACGAAGGCGCCGGTATGGTAGTGGCGGAAGCGTTGTCTTTTGGATTGCCGGTATTGTGTTTAGATAATTGTGGACCCGGTGAATTTATAACCCCAAAATGTGGAATAGCAGTAACTACAAAAAATTATAGTCAAACTATTAACGAACTTTCCACGGCAATTTCTCGACTGTTTAATTCACCTTATTTGCTGAGGGAAATGAGTAAAAATGCAAGGACACAATTTGAAAAACGTTTTCATTGGGATGTAAGAGGAGAAGAATTTAGAAAAGTATATTTAAACATTTAAAGTTATGAGAATATTTGCCTGTCATTTACTAAACGACTATAGTGGAAGTCCTAAAGTATTAAAGCAATTAATTAATGGTTGGGTTAAAAACAGAAAAAATGTTACCATTTTAACCTGCTACAACAGGGATGGATTTTTGTCAAACATAAATGGAGTAAACTATTCAAACTATTGGTATAAATGGTCGTCAAATAATTTAGTACGATTAGTGAATTACTTTTTAAGCCAGATTATTTTATTTTTAAAAATATCAAAACTTGTTACTAAAAATGATATCGTTTATATAAATACTATTTTGCCATTTGGTGCAGCGTTGGCAGCCAAATTAAAAGGGTGTAAGGTAATTTATCATGTACATGAAATTTCAATAAAACCAAGAATTTTGAATTGGTTTTTATTCAAAATTGTGTCGCTCTCTTCAAGCAGAGTAATTTACGTTTCAAATTATTTAAAGAATAGCGTATTTAGTAAACTTAAAAATAATATAATTTTATACAATGCCCTTGACGATGTTTTTTTACGCGAAGCGTTAAAGTATAATAAAGAAAAAAGTTTACAACAAAACGTATTAATGATTAGTTCATTAAAAATTTACAAGGGGGTGAACGAATTTGTAGAATTAGCGAAATTAAATCCTCAACTTAATTTTAGATTGGTCTTAAATGCCAACCAATCAGAAATTGATGTATTCTTCAAAGAAGGAAATATCACCGAAAATTTAAAGATATATCCTACGCAATTGAATACGCACCCCTTTTACCAGTGGGCTGATGTTATCCTTAACTTATCACGACCCGATGGATGGATTGAAACCTTTGGGCTAACTATAATTGAAGCAATGGCGTATAAACTCCCGGCAATTGTACCTCCAATTGGTGGCATTTCAGAGTTAGTATCAGATTATGAAAATGGTTTTTTAGTTGATTCAAGAAACATGAAATTATTATCTAATACACTTAATTTATTGTTGAAAGACAAAAGTTTGTACGAGAAAATGCGCATTAAATCATTTTATAAACTAAAGGAGTTTAGCGAGACAGAATTTATTGGAAAAAGTATGCAGTCGTTAAATTAGAAAAGCTAGATAGTTTAATTGCAAAGCGTCAAGTAATTGGCGCTTTTTTTATGAACTGTTGGAATTAATTCCATCTGCTGGAATAAATAAATGCGTAATGCCTCTGAATGTATTGATTTTACAGGTAATTATTGATTGGCATAAAAAATGAAATCAAATAATCAGATTAAAAAAATGCAGAAATGAAAACAAAAAACTTAAAAACAGTACTAATGATTTTTCTACTAGGAACCTCAAAATTTCTTTCTTCTCAAAACTTAGAAATTGATGGTAGGTTTTTAAATGAAACAAATGAGAAAATAAAAGTCTGCTATTCCTTGTACGAGCAAAATAGACTTGTAAAAAACGGACGCTCTAAAAAAATCCATGCAGATCTAATGCTAGACAAAGAGTATAAACTTGTACTTACAAAAGATGGTTTTGTTGATAAAACAATTTATTTTACAACCAAAACCAAACTGAAATACGATTTCGTTTTTATGTTTGACGCTATTTTAAAACCCATTCAATCCCTTAAAAAGGATGAACCAAATGAAGTATTGGTTTACTATAATCCAAAAAGGAAGGAGTTTAACTTTCAAAAAAGCATCGTAAAAAAATAACCTCTTAATTTTTAGAATATGAAAAAAGTTGCAATAATAGGAACAGTTGGTTTGCCTGCAAATTATGGAGGGTTCGAAACCTTAGTGAGTCAAATAGTAAGTAACCTAAACGGTAAATACGATTTTACAGTTTACTGCTCAGGCAAAAAATATAAGAAATCTGAAAGAGTAAAAAGCTTTAATGAAGCCAAATTGAAATATTTACCATTTAATGCAAATGGTATACAAAGTATTATTTACGATTCCATTTCAATCTTGCATGCTTTGTTCTTTGCTGATGTTTTAATCATCTTGGGTGTGGCAGGGGCATGGTTGTTGCCGTTTGTAAAATTATTTACGAATAAACGCATTGTTATATCTATTGATGGCATAGAGTGGAAACGAGATAAATGGAACAGAGTGGCAAAGATGTATTTGTGGTACGCTGAAAAACTTGCTGTAAAGTATTCCCATATTGATATTTCTGATAACGAGTCAATTCAAAACTACACAGCGATGCGCTATGGTACTTTAAGCAGAATTATTGAATATGGTGGCGATCATGTTGAATATGTTGAAGCGACCAACCAAGATCTGGAAGAGTATCCATTTCTTAAATATTTGTATGCCGTAAAAGTGTGTCGTATAGAACCCGAAAATAATGTGCATTTAGTTTTACAAGCTTATGGCGAAACGACAAATAGATTTTTAGTAATAATTGGTAATTGGCAAAACAGCGATTATGGAAAGACTTTGAAAGAGAAATATAAAAATTGTAAAAATATTTTTTTACTCGACCCAATATATAATCAACGCACGCTAGATATAATAAGGGGGAATGCCATTTTATATATTCATGGTCATAGTGCCGGTGGCACAAATCCTTCATTAGTGGAGGCAATGAATTTACAACTCCCTGTTTTAGCATACAATGTATCATATAATAAAACTACAACCGAACATTCGGCAAATTATTTCTCTACTATAGAAGATTTAAAAAAATTTATGGCAAGTTTAAGTATGGAAAAATTAAGAAAGAATGCTGTATTCATGAAAAAAATAGCCGATAGGCGATACAAATGGACAATTATAGCAAAAAAATATGAAGAACTTATTGTAGAAGCTTTGTCCATCGAATCGAAACCTTCAATCATTAACAAATTGGCCGCTTCTCAAAATAGGAGGTACTTAACAGAATATGAGATTGGACATTTAGAACACCAATATTTATTTTACGAAAAATAGTCTAAAATAATTGATATAAGTTATACAATAAAATAATAATTAAAATTAGAAATCATGAAAACACTATTTCTTTCCACATTAACCGCAATATCTGGATATTTTATCATCATTATTTTTATGCCAATCCTTAAAAAAATTGCAAAAAGAATTAATCTTATCGATAAACCAAACGCTAGGAAAATACATCAAGACCCCGTCCCACTTATTGGCGGTATCGCTATTGCCGCTTCATTTTTTACATCTTCTTTAATAAATCCTGACATTCTAAACAGTATTGTGCAGCAAATTACAATATATAGTACAGCAGTTGTTTTGCTTATTTTAGGAATTTTAGATGATAGATTTGACATAAGTGCAAAGTATAAATTAATCATACAGTTAACCTGTGCATTTGCAGTTTCATATTCAGGAATAAGAATAACCTCCTTTTATGGGTTATTTGGGATAAACGAAATTCCTTATTATATGCAGTATGTTATTACCATTTTAATTATAACCGGTGTGGTAAATGCTATTAATTTAATGGATGGAATAGATGGGTTATTGGGTGAAATGGCAATTATTGGGTTTTCCGTTTTAATAATTGTTGCAATTGTGCAAGGCAATTATACCTTAGCGGTTATGTATTCAGCTTTTGTTGGTGCGGTATTTGGATTTTTAAAATTTAATTTAAATAAACATGAAATTTTTATGGGAGATGCAGGCGCACTTTTTTTAGGTAATATATTAATAGGCTCAACTATCTACTTATTAAATAGTAAAACTAATACGCAGCTTTCTCAACAAATTATCGTGTTTTCATTTATTGGTTTCTTTTCCATTCCTGTTTTAGATTCCCTTAGAGTATATTTAGGCCGACTTAAAAATGGGAAATCACCATTTAAGGCAGATAAAACACATTTGCATCATTTGCTGTTGCTGTTTGGCATTTCCCATAAAAGAATTGCATTAATCATCAGTTTGCTTTCAGCAAGTGTTCTTTTATTTTGCCTTATCTCAATCCAGTTAATATCTGTCTCTGGCATTGTTGTAGTTATTCTTGTAATTTTTTCATTACTATCTCTCATTTTAAATTTAAACAAAAAGGTAACCGATTGGCAAGAAAGGGTGAAACAAATGGAAGTATTGTAAAGCATTTATTAGTTAAGAATAGTTCTTGTAAATTATTTTAATTACGTTATTAACTAATAGATATTCCTTTGGGGAGAAACTGAATCTTAAAGTGGTGTGCAAAATGGTTGAATCCTATGCGAGGTATTTGTGGCTTTTGGTATAGTATTAGAACTCTTCGAATTATATAAACTAATAGCATACCTATAATAGCGTACAGATTGAAATAGCATGAGTGAATTTTGGCAACAATTGGGCTTACCTCATTAAGCACTTTACCTGAAAAATAGCCTTAAAAATGAGTTTTGTTTAATAAAAAAGGGACATTACAACTTATGTAATGTCCCTTTTAGCGGGCTCAAATTTACCAAGTTCGAACCAAATAACAAACGAAAACCACGATGAATCGAAAGAAGCCCAAATTCAGCGATTTTTAGCCGATTTAAGGGCTATAAGTCACTTCTGTAAGGTGTTTAGGGTTGGTCAGAAATAAGGTTTGTTATCGTATTTTACGGCAATTTTACCGCAACTAACAACATTTATCCCCTGCTTGAATTGGCGGACATTTTACTGATCCATAACTGCAATAAACGCAACAATCTCCTTTTAGTGGTTTTAAAACCGATTTACATTTTTCACATTCGTAAAAATAAACACATGCATCTGTCGGCATAATTTCATCCTTTTTGTGTCCACAATTTGGGCAAGTGATGGTTGAATTTAACTCAACTGTCTTGCCATTGTAAGTTGTACAGGTTTTACAAGTCATATGTTTTTTATTTATATAGTAGTTAAGTCCGGTTGCAAACAAAAGTCCAAACATACCAATATAAAGTAATATTGTCCAATGGTCGCTGTCATAAAAGTTGTATGAATAAATAATAAGTCCTCCTGAAATAACAGAAATGATAGTAGGCATTATATTTCTATGTGAACGATAACTAACATAAAGTCCAATAATTGATATTACTGCCATAATTTGAAAAACCCACATCGTCCATCCGCCAAATAATTCAAAGCTACCAAGTCCAAGAGCAGATGCCCCAAAAGCAAAAAGGGGGAAACAACAAGGAGAAAATATAGCTGTTAGGAAAAGGCCAAGAGTTCCAAATTTATCTATGTTACTAAGTATTTTCATGTTTTTATTTTTCTCTAATATATTTACAACAGTCCGGTAGCTTAATGTATTTTGCTTTGGGAGCGTTTATGTTTTCAGTATCATGTCCTGCCAAGGCAAGCTTCTCATGGATTTTTTCCAATGAAACAGCTTTAGGATTATAGGTCAATTCAAGCATCTTTGTTTCCATATTCCAAAAGGCTTTTTTGACACCTTTGACTTTTGCTGCTTTTTCAATCCGGGTTTTACACTTGCCACAATTTCCCCATACTTTTATTTCAGCTATAACTTCTTTCTTTTTTCTTCTTAAAGAGTAAAGATATTCTTCTACTACAAATGGTATTATGCTCATTTTTTCCTCCTCTTATTATTTCATTTTACTCATATCATGTCCTTCCATAGGATTAGCTCCTTTTTTGAACATGTATTCACTGTTTAATAAATATGCTCCAGAAACAACTATCGTATCTCCTTTATTTAATCCGTGTAGAATCTGTGTGTATTCGTTCGTTTCAAGTCCAGTATGTACCATAACACTCTCAAATTTATTATGACCCGTTTTTTTCCAAACGGATGCGCCCTTGCCATCAAGAAGTATAGCATCAGTTGGCAATGCCACTACAGTTTTAGTGTTAAGTAAAATAAAAAAATCAACTTGCATCCCAACCTTAAGTAATTTGTCAGGATTAGCCACTTCAACTCTAACAAGGTTTATTTGTGAACCTGAACCTAATTCAGGATTTACAAACGTGATTTTTCCTATAACTTTCTTTCCCTTTATGCCGGGGAAAAACAGAGTTGCTTTCATGTCCTCACTAATTTTAGAAAGATCGTTCACGAATACCTGCGCTTCAGCCCACAGGTTATTATAATCGGTAACATGATAAACACTTCCACCTTCCATTACATAATCTCCTTCTTTAATGTCAATAGAGGAAACTACACCTGAAACATTACTTGTGATCTTAAACAAATCATCTGTTAAATCAGTATTTGAAATTTTATTGATTTGGACATCACTTAAACCATAAAGTTTTAGTTTATTCTTTGCGCTTTGAATAATCTTATCCATATCAATGGATTCTGTTTTGAATGCACTTTTTTTCTCGAGAGCCAGTTTGTATTCACGTGCTGCCAAATTCAGGTCTTCGCTATAAATCTCATAAACCACATCACCTTCATTAATGGTTTCTCCTACATTTTTAATATATAACTTGTCTATCCTTCCCATTACTCTCGAACTGATCGACCACTGCTTATTTTGATCGACACTTAGTTTTCCTGTAAGCTGTATTTCATCTCCTAATTCATGCTCTGTTATAATATCAGTTTTTATGTTCCCTAATTGAATTTGTTGATCACTAAGATGTAAACCACCCTCGTTCATAGATTGATCCTTTTTAACTGGAGTTAAAGGCATTTTGCAAATGGGACAATTTCCCGGTTTCGTTTCAACAACCTGTGGATCCATTGAACAGGTGTAATAAACATCGGAATCGGTTTTTTCCTCTTTGGGAGTGCAATACCCAAACAATAAAACAATGAGGAGTAATAAAATATTCTTTTTCATCTCTTTAATTTTTAGTTTTAATAAAACTCTCACTATCCATTAATAGCTGTGCATTTTCAGCTATTAAATCACTCTCTTGAATTCCCGAAACAATTTCAATCATATCATTTAATACTGAGCCCACTAAAACTTTATGCGCTCTGAACAAATTATTTTCTTTTAAGAATACAACATGGTTGCTGCCTAAATCAACTACCGATGTAGCCGGAACATAATATCCGGTTTTTTCATTTGTATTGATAGTTCCCTTTACATTAGAACCCACCTTTATTGATCCGTTTACATTTGACAGGTAAACTCTTGCCGTAACTGTATTTTGATTAGGTTTTATTTCAGGCTCTATAAAATCAATTTTAAAACTTCCACTCAGTTCTTTACCATCAACAAAAAGATTTACCACTTGTCCTTTTGAAATTGAACCTTGATTTTCGGAATAAACATTAAGCAAAGCCCACAATTTGTTGGTACTATATATATTAAAAACCGCTTGACCCTTTTGGACATACATGCCTTCCCTAATTAAAAGCTCTTTCTGCTGTTGCTTATTCATAGTAGACATATCGGAAGATTTATCACCTAATAAATCGTGAAGATGTCCTGAATAAGAACTGTACACACTAATATATTCAATCGCTTTCTTTTCAGTTTTTATCTTTTTTACTTGGTCAGGAGTTAAGCCCTGTAATGTTAACCTATCTTCGGCAGTTTTTATGAGTTTGAAGTTATTAGGATCGTTTTGTAATATGTAGATGAAGTTCTCCTGTTCGGTCACTAACTCCTTGCTATAAATATCCATAAGCTTTTGCCCTTTGCTCACAGCCTGATATAAATATTTCACATATAATTTTTCGATTCGCCCTGCCACCTTTGATGATATGGTTGCTATTTCCCTTGTATCATAGTCTATTTTCCCAGTGACTTGAATAGTTAATGGTGCAGTTTGTCGCTTTATAGACACTGTTTTTACCTGAGAAATAACATATTCGTTTGTTGGCTTTAATAAAACATCAAGTTCTGTTTCTGAAGATTTACTTTCATCTCCTTTCATTTCGACCAAATCCATTTTGCATTTTGGACAAATACCTGGTTTATCTTGAATAATCTCAGGATGCATTGGACAGGTATATTTCTTATTAGAAGAAATCTCTTCTTTTTTCTCAACAAGATCCATTTTGCAAATAGGGCATTGTCCGGGTTCATCCTTTATAATTTCAGGATGCATAGGACAAGTATATTTTTTTTCTTGGCTTGGCACAACATGATTTTTATGCTCACCATTATCATGTTCCTTCATGTCGTGATTCTTATTCTCATTCATGCTATTACAGGAATTCAAAATTAGAATGATGGGTAATATTTTTATTAAACACTTTATCATTTTATTTCAAGTTGATTTTCGTATTGAATTTGTAACACAGATAATTCCATTAATTGATCAACATAGTTTAACTGCATTAATTTTAAGTTTTGCCAAGCGTCCAACACCATAAATAATTCTTCTGTATTTTGCTCGTATGCCAACAACGTTGTTTCGTAATTTTTCTTCATAGCAGGAATAACAACTTTTTCAGAAAGTTCAATCTGCTGTTTTTTATTTTTTATTTTTACCTTGATATTCTCAATAGCCCCACCTACGTTATTTACAAAACCTTGCTGCTCAAGTTTAGCGGCTTCTATCTCGTAATTTAACCCTTTCACGCTCGATTTATACATTTTCGAAGACCAAGGGGCGATTGGAATTGTTACCATTGCCATTAAGCTGAATTGCTGTGGCTGTTTTCCAAAGGCAAGCATGTGATCGTATTTTATACCAAAATCAGGGAGTCTTTTTGAATTTTCAAATGTTTGTTTAGTTCGCAAAAGGGTTTCATTTTGCTTAAGAATTTTGAAGTCACTCCTTGCCGACATTATTGCAGCACTATCAATCAACACGTTTTCATATTCATTAAACTTTAATAAAGTATCCACATCAAAAGAAAGACTTTTGTCCCGATTCATTAAAGTATTTAATTCAATCATTTTTTGATTAATCTCTTGATTTGTCATTACCATCATAGTTTGAACGTCTCCTAACATCCCTTTTGCTTTATAATAAGCATTAAGTTTATCCATTCCATATTTATATCTTAGCTCAGTTGACTCGATAAGGTATTTTAAAATGCTCTCACTTTCCATAAGTATGGTTTTCCTTCTTTTTAAAATCACCCACTCATAGTAACTCATTTTAGCCATAGAAAAGAGTTCGTTTTTCATGGAACCTTTCATTTGTAATTCAATACCCGACATGCTTTTCATGTAATTCGAATTTGCATTTAGCTTTTGGGGGTTCATAATCATTTGTTGAGCAGATATCATAAAGGATCCCATACCATTTGTGTTCATTGCCGGATCAGCCTTCCACATTTTGGGGTTATAGGGAGTCATAAAGAATCCGGCTCCAACTTGTGGAGCATCTAATGCTTTTGCACCTGAAGCATAAGTGTCATAAGCATTTATTTTCGCATCGTATTTTTTCAACTCTGGTTGATTTTTTTCAATCTCATTTAAGATGTTTTCCAGCGACATTGTCTGCGAAAAAATTTTACATGGTGTAAGGAGTAATACTGTAATCAGTAAGATGCCTTTTAAATATTTGTGTGTATTCATCATTTCTAATCTTCAAATTCCTGAACAATTAATTTTCCATGTTTCCTTAGTTCGTATTCTCTTACCATTGCATAAAGTACAGGTAAAACAATTAGCACAAATAAAGTAGATGTAATCAAACCAAACACAAACGGAATAGTAATAGGCTTCATCACGTCACTTCCTGTTCCTGTTGCTAATAAAACCGGCATTAAACCAATAATATCTACTAACACTGTCATAAGTTTGGGGCGCAATCGTAAAGCTGCACCATCGTAAATTGCATCCTCTACATCCTGACTTGTCAATTCCTTATTTTCGGATTTTACCTTTTTTACTTTTTTGAATACTGAGTTATTCATATAGACCAACATTAACACACCTGTTTCGACTGCTACACCAAACAAGGCAATAAAACCAACCGCAACAGCTACTGAAAAATTAACGTTGAAGAAATGCAGAGAGTAAGCACCACCGACTAATGCAACAGGCACTGCCGAAAGAACAATAAGTACTTCCCGGAAAGTATGGAAAGTAAAATAAAGAATAACCATTATTATAATTAGAACAATAGGAATAATCATTGTTAATCTCTCATTTGCCCGAACTTGGTTTTCATACTGCCCACTCCATGTTAAGAAATAACCTTTTGGTAATTTTTTCACCACCGTTTCAAGTTTCTTTTTAGCATCATTTACTGTGCTTCCTAAGTCCCTATCTCGTACATTGAATAGTAGAGTTCCACGTAACATAGCATTCTCAGAAGTAATCATTGGCGGGCCTTCACTTATTTTAATTTCTGCAACTGCCGACAATGGTATAGGCCCATAATCCATTGTTTGTAATTGTAGTCTCTTTAGCTTGTCGATTTTGTCCCTGAAATCTTGTGCAAATCTTACGTTAACAGTAAAGCGTTGTCTCCCTTCAACAGTAGTAGTAACATTCATTCCACCTAAGGCTGTTTCAATAAACATGTTTACATCATCCACACTTAATCCATACCGCCCAATCTCATCTTTCCTGATATTTATATCCACATACTTGCCACCAACAATCGGGTCGACATATAAATCTTTCACGCCATCAATTCCTTCTAATTCCTTTTTGAATTGTTGAGCAAGCCTGTTTATAGTGTCAAGGCTTTGCCCGTAAATTTTAACCCCGACATCAGTTCGAATTCCAGTTGATAACATATTAATACGGTTAATGATTGGTTGTGTCCAACCATTAATTACACCGGGAATTTGCATTTTAGAATTAAGCTCATTAATGATTCCTTCTTTAGTAAGTCCTTCTCTCCATTCTTTTTGAGGCTTCAGGAGTATAATTGTTTCAATCATACTTATTGGCGCATTGTCCGTAGCTGTATTTGCTCTTCCTGCTTTTCCTAATACATTTTGCACCTCTGGTACCGTCATAATTAACTTATCCTGCACCTGCATAATTCTTTTTACCTCGGAATTTGAAACATCAGGTAATGTTACGGGCATAAACAATAATGAACCTTCATCAAGTGGTGGCATGAACTCGGTACCAAGATTTAAAACAAGTGGAACGCTTCCTAATACCAACGCAATGCTTAATGCAATCGTAGTTTTTTTCCATTTCAAACACCATCGAATTATTGGATTATATAACCAAAGGAAAAATCGTGAAACTGGGTGTTTGCTTTCCGGCCTAACTTTTCCTTTTAAAAACATGGTCATAAGAACAGGAACAAGGAATACTACTACGAAGGCAGATCCTATCATAGCGAAAGTTTTTGTCCACACTAATGGCGAGAATAGTTTATGTTCCTGTCCTTCTAAAAAAAGAATCGGGCTAAATGACACCAAAGTGATAAGTATGGAATTGAACACTGCCTTTCCAATTAATTTAGAAGAATTTTCAATCTTCTTTTCTCTTTCTTCGTTTGATAACATATCAGTTAAATTATTTTACTCAAATTATTCGTCTTCACCACTTATTGATTTTAATGCATTTTCTACCATCACAATTCCCGCATCTACCAAGTCGCCAACCGCTAACGCAACACCGGCAAGCGACATAATATTAGATGTTATCCCAAACCAACTCATCATGATAAATGAAATTAAAATAGAAATTGGTATTGTGATAATTACTATCAGAGCGCTCCTTACATGAAATAAAAATATTAGCAACACGATTGCAACTACAATGATCTCTTCAATTACTGCTTCTTTTAATGTAGCTATTGTAGCTTCAATTAAATCCGATCTGTCATAGGCTGTTTTAAATTTCACTCCCATAGGAAGTCCTTTTTCTATCTCAGGGAGTTTTTCTTTTATTCGGTCAATTACATCTTTCGCATTTTCTCCGTAACGCATGATGACGATTCCACCTACTTTTTCTCCTTGTCCGTTTTCATCAATAATACCTAATCTTAAATCACCTCCCATTTGCACGGTAGCAACATCCTTAACTCGTATAGGAGTTGAATTAACTGTCTTTAAAGGAATCTCTTCAATTTCTTTGATGTTTTTTATATAACCTGATCCTTTAATTATATAGCCGATATCGGATTGTTCAAATTTCCTTCCTCCGACATCATTATTATTCGCAGCTATTTTTTCATTGAGATCCATGAGCGTTACATCATAGTATCTTAATTTATTAGGATCAACAACCACTTGATATTGTCTTTGAAATCCACCGAAGGATGAAACTTCACTAACACCGTCAACTGTCTGTAATGCAAAGCGAACATACCAATCCTGCAATGCGCGTAACTCGCCTAAATCATAACCCGGAGCATCCAAAGTGTACCAATAAACATGTCCTAATCCTGTTCCGTCAGGCCCAAGTGTAGGTGTTATGCCTTCAGGTAATAATCGCTGCGCATAGTTTAAGCGTTCCAGTACTCTTGTTCTCGCCCAGTAGATATCAGCAGCATCATCGAAAATAACAAACACAAAACTCATCCCGAACATACTATTAGCACGGATATTTTTTACTTTGGGGATGCCTTGTAAATTACTTACTAGAGGGTAAGTGATTTGATCCTCTATAATTTGTGGATTGCGTCCCATCCATTCAGTAAAAATAATTACTTGATTTTCGGATAAATCAGGAATAGCATCAACAGGAGTGTTTTTAACCGCTACTATTCCGTAAACAGTTACACCAACTGCAATCAGCAGAACAATAATTCTGTTTTTTAATGCCCATGTTATGAAGTTACTTATCATTATTGCCTCACTTAATTAATTGTTAACTTGTTTTCTCAGCTTTAAATCCTGCTTTTTCAATTGCCTCAATAATTTTATCTGAATTTATGCTATCTGTTTCAACCGATAAAATTTTTTCAGGGTTAAAAATATCTACGTCCCATTTTTCAATTCCTTTTTCATCATTTAAAAAGGGGGTTACTTTAGCAACGCAGCCTGTACATTTTATATTTGTTTTGAATTTCAACGTTTTCATATTTAATTATTTTATTAATTAATTGATTTCAATTTAAGCCATAAACTATTACCTACAACGCTAACAGAACTTAAAGCCATTGCTGCCCCTGCAATCATCGGATTTAATATAAATCCGTTAACCGGATATAAAATTCCCGCTGCTATTGGAATACCAATGATATTATAAATAAAAGCCCAAAAAAGATTTTGCTTAATTGTTTTTACGGTAAGTTTGGATAGTTTTATTGCTTCCGGTATCATCATTAAATCGGAAGAGATAATCGTCATCTTGGCAACATCAATTGCTATGTCCGATCCTTTTCCCATTGCAATACTTACATCCGATTGAGCTAAAGCCTGAGAATCATTAATACCATCACCAACCATTGCAACAACTTTTCCCTGCTTTTGAAGTTCCTTAATAAAGTCTGACTTTTGAGAAGGTAGTACTTCTGCTTTAAAATGTTTTAATCCTACCTGCTTAGCTACTGCGTTAGCCGTTTGAGCATTATCTCCAGTCAACATATACACATCTATTCCATCTATTTGCAGCTGACTTATAGCTTTACCCGAACTTTGTTTCACTTTATCTGCAATAGCAGCAATAATCAAGATTTGTTTAGCATCTGAAAAATAAACAACTGTTTTTGCTTCTTCTTGCAATGCATTTGCTTTTGCTTGTTCGGACGTACCAATCAGAATATTATTTTCATTCATCAATGCTTTATTGCCAACATAATAAGTTTGACCGTTGAAGTTTGCTTTGACTCCTCTTCCTGTAATACTTTGAATATTGTTTATTTGAACGGGATCAATTTTCTCATTCTTTAATCGTTTACTTACAGCTTCAGCAAGCGGATGTTCTGATTGGGCTTCGATAGCTAATAAGATTCGCTTTGCATTATCACTATCAGTTTGATCGAGAATTAGTATGTCAGTAACTTCAGGTTTGCCTTCTGTGATAGTACCGGTTTTGTCTAAAATAATTACATTAACATTTTTAGCTAATTCAAGACTTTCGGCATCCTTAATTAAAATACCATGATCAGCGCCTTTACCAACACCAACCATAATGGCAGTTGGAGTCGCCAAACCTAAAGCACAAGGACACGCAATTACTAACACTGTTAGCATTGAAAGTAAGCCTTGCGTTAACCCATTTTCTCCACCAAGAATAATCCATATAACAAAACTGAGAATAGAAATACCTATAACAATCGGCACAAAAATACCTGCAATTTTATCTACAAGTTTCTGCACCGGAGCCTTACTTCCTTGTGCTTCTTGCACCATTTTTATTATTTGTGCCAATACGGTTGCACCGCCAACTTTAAGTGCTTTGATCTTAAAACTTCCTTTTTGGTTTATAGTCCCGGCAAATACTTTATCTCCGTTCTTTTTTTCGACCGGAATAGGCTCACCGCTAATCATGCTTTCATCCACAAAAGAAGTTCCGTCAAACACTTGTCCGTCTACGGGAATTTTATCGCCAGGCTTTACAAGTAGTATGTCTCCAATTTTAACATGAGCAATTGGCATTTCCATTTCATGACCACCTTCATGAATTACCAAAACCGTTTTTGGTTGAAGACCGATAAGTTTCTTTATGGCAGAGGAGGTATTGGATTTCGCTTTTTCTTCCAGTAATTTTCCCAATAATATAAAGGCTATAACTACTGAAGCGGCTTCAAAGTAAACGTGAGCATGTAATCCTCTTTTGTGCCAAAATTCAGGATAAAATGTGTTAAAGATACTGAACAAGAATGCGATCCCCGTACTTAATGCAACCAAAGTATCCATATTGGCTTTAAAATGTTTTGCCTGTTTAAACGCATTGATAAAGAAACTCCTTCCGAACCAAAACAGAACCGGAGTAGTCAGTATCATCATAATGAGATTGGCATAGGGCATTTCCATAAAGAACATACCTATGATAACAACAGGCAATGAAAGTATTACAGCCCAAATGGTTTTATTCCTTAATTCAGTATAAAGGGTTTTGTGAATTTCTTCTTTTAGATCGTGAGCATTCTCTTCATCAATTATCATGTCGTAACCGATTGATTGCAATGCTTCCTTCATTTGCTGAATGCTTATCAAGTCAGGAATAAACTCAACCGTTGCACTTGAGTTGGCAAAATTCACCGCCACATTGATTATTCCGTTTTGGGATTTTAAAATTGATTCAGTACTAACAGCACAGGATGCACATGTCATTCCCGTAATTGGAAAGGTTTTCTTTATACTTTCAACATCGTAACCCAAATCTCTAATAGTTTTAATAGCTTCATTTAGAATGGGCTTTTTGGCATCAGTTTCAATAATAGCCTTTTTGTTATTAAAATCCACCCGATGTTTAATGATACCTTCCAATTTCGATAATCCACCATCGATGATCATGGCGCAATGTTCGCTGTCCATGCCTACAAGTGGAATTTCAATTATATGTTTTAAGGTTTCCATTTTATTTTTTATTCAAAGGTAGATAGGTTTGTAAATTTAGCTATTATGATATTTACTTTTTGGTTTACGATATTTACTGGTTAGATTTTATCTAGTGATTTTCTCTTTTTCTCTTTAATATTTTTAAAGTGGCTGGGGGTAAGGCCAGTCACTTTCTTAAATTGTCCGGATAGGTAAGCAACACTGCTGTATCCCATTTTATCCGCAATTTCGCTGAGTGATAACTGATTGTAAACTAAAAACTCTTTTACCCTCTCAATCTTTTGATTTATTATATACTTCTCGATTGTAGTTCCTTCAATTTCAGAAAACAAGTTGCTTAAGTAATTATAATCTCTTTTTAATTTGTCTTCAATAAAACTTGAATAATTGGTTTTAATGTCGTTGTCTGAATGATGAATTAATTGAATAATGGCTGTTTTAATCTTTTCAATAATCTTGGTTTTTAAATCATCTAATAACTCAAATCCAAGGTTATTTAAAGCATCCTTTAACTTTGATTTTTTTTCATCATTAAAATCTTCGTCAATGGTTACCTCACCCAACTCAATATTAGATGTCCTAATATTAAGTTTAGTCAACTCTAACCTCACTGCCATTATGCAGCGATCACATACCATATTTTTGATAAAGATTACCATTACAGTGCTTTAGTTATAAATTATTCAATATAAAATCTACTCTTTCTTCTGCCGATAAAACGGGAACATGCACAACAGGGAACGGAAGGGCTTCATAAACTTCTGTTATCAATGAATGAATTTTTTGTTGAGCCTCCGCATTTTCCTTACGAGCATAATCGTTTACCAAAGGCAGGTAATCCATTATAAAAATTTTCTTATAACATACTTTTTCCAGAGCTTCGGTCAATCTATCATCAACTGAAAGATTTAAAAACATATAGTAAGCTAAAGCATCAGGTATTGCTCTATCAAGAAATACTTGTACTTCAGGGTTAATTTCATTTTCTTGCTCGATTTGCATATCTAATACTCCTAATTGAAACTCCCTCTGATTTTTTCTTACTTCATCAATTGTTCGTCCCTTTAAACGCTGAGTATCCAAGAAATGTCGGGCGTGTTCCATCGTAGTGATATACCCTCGGTCTCGCAAAAGGTTTACGGTTGTTGTTTTACCGGAACTTGGGCCACCTGTAATTACATACCAGTTAGTTTGTTTAGTAATATCTACAATTATTTTTTTCATTTAGTACTTTAATTATTTTCTTTCATAAATCGTTCTGCCTTTTTCATTTCCAACCATGTCCATAATCCCCCAAGTCCATCAATTAACCCGAAAGACAAAAAATGCCAATCCGCCTTTCCTGTTGCTATCAAATAAATAACAATTAATGGTGCAAAAAATCTTGTATGCATAGTGTATCGGGCAAAATCAACATTCTCCTTTAAAGCAGATCGTATATAGTAGTATGATGAACATATCAACACAAAGCCAAGCAAGCGAATCCACGGTTCATTAGAAATTGGTAATCCCACTATTGGTAGTACAATATTTGGTACAAAGAGCAGAACAATACCCATTAGTATGGAATACAAACCAAAAACAAAAATACTTCTATTTACACTTTTCATTGTTGTGCGATTTTTAATTTTTTACCTATTTGAATTATTATTAACGAAACAATACTTGCTCCGATAGAAATAAGCCAATCATATACTGACATCTCATAAATTGATAGCACTTTCCTAACAGGTTCAATTGCATAGACGCCTAGTAAAATTATTACAGAGAGAGCAATAGCACCCCATACATATTTATTCCTAAATACTTCTGAATTGAAAAAAGACGTTCCATTTCCCATATTGAACACATGAAGTAACTGTGAAAATATGAGTGAGAAAAATAAAATATTGTTACACAATTCCGGATTCCATGTCTCTTTATTATGAACTGTTAAATGACTAAAAAATACTGCGCCAACGCTAACTGCACCTATAACAATTGAGTAAAAGAAAATGGCAATCCATCTCTTTTTATCAATGATAGGTTCATTCATGTTTCTTGGTGGTCTTTGCATTATCTCATTACTTCCTTCAGTAACGCCCAAAGCAAGTGCAGGTAAAACATCCGTTATTATATTAATAAAAAGTATCTGAAGAGCGAATAACTGAAAATGAAGATTAAATACAGATGCAGTTGCGATTACTAATAACTCACTCAAATTACATGACAGTAAAAAGATAACGAACTTTCGGATGTTTTCAAAAATAATACGCCCTTGTTTAATAGCAATTACTATTGACGAGAAGGAGTCATTTTTTAATACCATGTCAGATACCTCCTGTGAAACTTGTGTGCCTCTTAAGCCCATTGCGATGCCTATATCTGCTTTTTTTAAAGCAGGAGCGTCATTTACACCATCTCCTGTCATTCCAACAATGTTTTTCCCTTCCTGCAAAACTGCTACAAGATCCAATTTTTGTTTGGGGCTAACTCTTGCAAACACTTGCGTGTCCATCCAACTTGTCTTTTCTTTAGCAGTAAGATGTTCGTAGTCTTTCATTTCTTTTCCCACCATTGCTTTAAAATTGTCATTGTCGGCAATGCCAAGTTTAACAGCAATATTTTTAGCAGTTGCAGGATGATCTCCTGTTATCATTATAACTTTTATTCCTGCTGATTTACATTCTTTAATGGCTTCAAAAACTTCTTCTCTTGGCGGGTCAATCATTCCGAAAAGTCCTACAAATACAAGATTAACAGACAAATCTCCTTCCGCAGAAGCCGAAGGATTGTATGCCCCGGCAATCACTCTTAACCCTGAATTTGCAAGCTCTTCAGCTTTTTTTATCCAAAGGGTTCTGTTTTCAGCATTAAGTTCTTTTATTCCATCTTTTTCTAAAATACGATTACAACGCAATAGCAACTCTTCTGACGCTCCTTTTGCATAGGTGGTACTATTGTTTTGATCTTTGTGCAGTGTAGCCATTATTTTCGTTTCCGAAGAAAATGGTTCTTCTTTTAATTTTGGATATTTTGTTCTATAGCTTTGAACATTTATAGAATTCTTTTCGGCAAATTTTAGTAACCCTGTTTCAAGCGGATCTCCAATTTCTTTAACAGTACCGTTACTGTTTTGTAATTCAGCAGTATTACATAAAACAGCAATACGATTGATAATTTCCGACGCTTCAATATTATCAGCAGGCGTAACTATTTTATTTACTTCTATTTTATTTTGGGTGAGTGTGCCTGTTTTATCGGTGCATATTACATTCGTTCCGCCAAGCGTTTCAACTGCGGATAGTTTTTTTACAATTACATTGTATTTTGCCATTTTCATCATCCCTTGTGCCAATGCCATTGTAGCAACAATAGGCAAGCCTTCAGGTATAGCAGCGACAGCAAGTGCAATTGAAGTCTCAAGCATTTCAATAAATCTATGTCCATTCAAAAGTCCAGCAGCAAAAATTATTACTACCAATGCCACAGTAATCCAAATAAGTTTTTTACTAAAGTTTTCTAATTTTTTCTCCAATGGTGTAGCTGCTTGATCAGCTGATTGAACCATTCGGGCAATGTTGCCAAGCTCCGTATCCATTCCGGTGCTTGTTACAACCATAAACCCATTCCCCTTGGTTGAATAAGTACCTTTGTACAACATGTTAGCTCGCTCGGCGAGAGTTGTATCCTCATTTAATTTATTAGTATGTTTCTCTACAGGGAGTGATTCTCCTGTTAAAGCAGATTCATCAATTTGGACTTGAGAAGCTTTCAAAATTCTTCCATCGGCAGGAATCATGTCTCCTGCCTCAATATAAATTATATCTCCCGGAACAATTTCCTCCGCATTTATTTCTTCTAACTTTCCATTGCGTTGTACTTTTGCAGGAACAGCAGATAATTTTTTTAATGCGTTCATAGAGCGTTCTGCTTGATACTCCATGTAAAAACCTATCAGCGCATTGATTAAGATTACAATAAGAATCGCGATACCATCTAACAACTCTCCAAAATAAAAAGATAATCCTGCTGCGAAAACAAGAAGCCAAACTATCGGACTCTTAAATTGACCAAGGAAAATGAGCCAAATACTTTTGTCTTTTTTTGCTTCAATTTTATTAGCACCATTCTTCAATCGTTTTTGCGCTTCGGCTGAAGTTAATCCATTGGCAGCATCAGACTGTAAGGCAGTTAATACTACCTCAGGCTCAATAGCGTGTGGGTTTATATTTAATTTAATGCTTGCCATTATTCATTAGTTTATGACAAAGTTGCTGCCCTTCTTCAATAACCTTTTTTACTTTAGTTACATTCATTCCAATATCATACAGAAGTTTTTCATTGGCACAAATTTCTGTACATAGTACGATTTTCATATCCAGTAACTTCTGCTTCTCAGCACGAGTAAGCGTTGTTAGACAGGTAATGGGATATAACCCTAAGTCATCTATAATATCTTTAAGACTATTTTTAATTGGGTAATCCCATCCTAAAAGTTTTAATCCGGCACAGTTTCCATATTGTATGGCGTCCGAACTGAATTTTGTGTTTGTTACAACCCAACCCTGATGAATCTTTTTATCGTGTTGGGGAATTTTTACCCATTCAGCTTCCACATCTTTAAAACGGGATTGGATGTAAAGAGGTATTTTCACGTCACACACAATGCCTTGCTGATTATGGTATTTACATTCTATCATAAAATGATGCTGATCTGCAAGGGCAATAACATCAACTTCATGATTAACACACTTTCCTTTTACAATCTCTCCAACTTTAACAGAGTACCCTTGTTGCTTTAATATTTCCCCAATAAACCTTTCAAAGGGATAACCGGAAGGGCCTAATTCCATTATGGCTTGTTTCAAATGATATCTTGCGGCCAAGTGTTTGGAACTATTTTTTAATTTATTAAAAGCTAAACGATAGATTTTTTTGGTTGAAATTCCTTCATATAACTGACTGGAAATCTCAGTAAGAACGTCATCGATTTGTTTTTCATTTGCTCCTGAACGTATCAAAGAATTACGCAGTTTATCCTCAATAAAAGGAACCTTATCGCCTGAAGCCTTTGTGACTAATATACTTTTCTTATTCTTCATTTCTTGTCTAACAACTTTTCGATACAGTTAAAAACCAAATTATTTTTATTAAGTGAATAGTAAATGTGCGAACCAACTCTTTCAAAAAGTAAAACCCCCTTATTTTTCAAAATAGAAAGATGTCTTGATGCTTCGGGCTGATTTAATTTTAGTTTATCACAAATCTGGTTAACCGAAAACTTAATTTCCTTTTTTTGACCAAGAAGTGTTAAGATACTAATCCTATCGGGATGAGCCATTGCTTTCAATGATTCTGATATTAATATCAAATCATGTTCTTTTTTTCTCATAGCTTATTCATATTAAGATATACGAATATCTGCATATCTGAATCTGTGCTATATGATTCAAATCAACATCAAGGATGATTTGAATCATCTTTTACTGTTGACTCTAAGAGAACACTTTACTCGAATCAATTACATCATCTTTATCACCAAACAAAGAATGATTTTTTATTAATATTATAGTTACATAATCACCGATAGAATTTGTATCATTCACACATTCTTCATTGGTTTTTTTAAGACATTCATTACTTTCTATCGTATTGACAGCACCCTGCTAACTCGCTATAAGCCTTATCATCACCTTTGTATTTTTCATTATCATAACCAACGGAAGCGATATTTTTCTGTATTTGATCCAATGTAATCTTACTATTATCGTAAGTTACGGTCATTATTTTTGAATCCACATTCCAGTCCGCTTTAATAATTCCATCTACTTTTAGTGAACTCTCTATGGTTTCCTTACACATTTCACAGTTTCCCCAAATTTTAAACGTGGAAGTAGTTTCTCCGTTTACTATTTCAGTTTTTGTTTCAGCAGTTTCCGATTCGGCTTTATTACCGCAACCTACAACCGCTAATACTATAAAAGCGATTGCTATAAATTTGTTTATTTTCATTCGATGATTATTTTTTTGTTTATACTGTATTTATTATTATGTATTATTCTAAATGTGTAAAATCCTTTTTTCCAAGAAGAAGTATTTATGTTTACAAATTCTAAGCCCCTTAGAGCGCATATTTGCTTTCCAATAACATCATAAACATAGATAAAAGTCGTTTCTGGATTATCTTTGATCTTAATACAAATTGAATTACTTGCAGGATTGGGATAAACTTCTACATTTTTTTCGCTTGGCTGTTGCTCTTCAATTCCAATAACCGAACCATTAAATTGAAGATTGTCTACATAAATATAACTACCGTCTTTAGGGTTGCTGCTGCTCGAAGAAATTACAATCATTGCACTATCAGGAGCATCCCCATTTAAATAGTTTAAATATGTACTACCCACAAACCAAGAATGAGCCATTGCATTATAATAACTTGCTCCATATGCAACTGTGTCTCTTATACTCGTTCCAACATTCCATTTTGTCAAAAGAACTTTTACACTGGTTGAGTCAGATGGATCGTAAGGCATATATTGAATGTTGTAATTCAAAACTTGAGGTCTGTTGCTAAAAGGATATCCACTAATAGGTTTATATGTATTAGTGTCAATTTTACCTGAAACAACTCTTCCCGGTACAACGCCTTTTCCTGTTACGATTTTAGAAATCAAAAATAAATAACTTGCCCCCGGATATCCCGGAGTTCCTTTAATACAAGTTGACACACCCTTTGAATAAGTCATTTGGTTCAAATTATCCCAATTTGAAGGGCTTGTATATCCGACAAAACTATTCCATGTTTCAAACCCGTTATTAGGTATTTGCCCAACAACGAGTTTAGAGACAATAAACAATATTATTATGATTGATATCCTCATTATTCGATAATCAATTTGCTATGAATACTATTGTTACTTTGACGCAATTCAACGAAATAAATCCCTTTACTCCAAGTGCTCGTGTTTATCTGACTTTGAGATAGAGTTAGCTTTTCAGAAAAAACTAATTTACCCAATGCATCAAACACATTAAGTTGAAAAGATTCTTTATCATTTTCAGATTTGATTTGAATATTTAAAACACTACTTGCAGGATTTGGGTAAAGATTAATACTTGAATTGTTTAATGTTAGTTCATTAATAGTTGTAATGTTTGGTCTAACAACAAATTGTCCCATCATTCCATCGTCTTCATGCATAAGGATATGACAGTGATACATAAACGGAATAATTGTATCCGCAAAATCCTCAAACTTTGTAATGAACATAACTGAATCCCCCGGAGGGACAAGCACAACGTCTTTTCTTCCTAACTCTTCCTGAGGAGGAGTGCTTCCGTTTCTATCAAACAAAAAGAACTGAACGTCATGAATATGGAAAGGATGAGCAACCATTGTTTCATTTACTAATTTCCATATTTCAATATTGTTGATTGGAATTTGGTAATCAATGCGCATCATATTAAATGTGCTATCATTAAAATAAAATGGTCCATCCATTACCATTGCACTATCTGCCGTAAATCGAATAGTTCTTGTTACGTTAGCCGATCCTGTTGGGTAAGGATTATTTGTTGTTAAAGTTGCAGGGATAGTTGTAACAGGACTCACAGTTTGTGGAACAACATTTATTTGCATGATATTAAAATCAATTCCGTTCAACGGGCTATCCATAGGTGGCCCACTTGGCATAGGCATTGTTGGCCCACCTTGCATTCCCATTGGAAGTTCGGAAGCATAACTCATTAAATAAATGGTTTGACCATTCATTCCATTTAAGTCAAGTAAAATTTCAGCACGTTCACCTGGCCCAAGTCGTAAGCGTGTTGTATTAACCGGAGCATTTAATAAACCGCCATCACTTGCTATAATTTTGAATTGCTTGTTGGCAGTATATCCAAAATTAAAAGTTCGCTCACCTGATGCGTTTAGTATACGCATACGAACTACCTGCGCTGGGCAGTTTGCGTAAACAGTATAGCCATAATTTGCTCTTGCCCCGTTTATCAAAATAGTTGAATCTTGCATGCCAAGAGGCATTGCTTGATTAGCTGAATCGTATTGCTGACATTGAATGACTAAAGGAAAATCATCAACTCCATATTTCCTTGGTAAATTTAATGCTGCTTCAATAGGGTCTCTCACAATTATCAATCCGGCAGCACCTTTAATAGCTTGTTCTGCCGTTTTCATATGCAAATGTGGGTGATACCAGTACGTTGCAGCATTATCCATTACAGTAAATGTTGGATTCCAACTTGCACTTGGTAAAATTGGTGTGTGAGGCCCACCATCCCATTTAGAGGGAAGGTGAATGCCATGCCAATGTACAGTAGTTGTATCGCCAATCTGATTATTTACAGTGATATTTACGTTTGTTCCTTTGTTAAATATCAATGTTGGGCCCAGATAACTGAAGGAGTTAAAGGCATAAGTATGCGATTTATTTCCCGGAAAGAATTGCACACTATCCTTATGCATATTCAATGTATAGTTCGGCCCTATCAACGTATCAGGGATGGCAAGCTGAGTTGTTTGAGCTCCTGCATTTAAGCAGAGCAATCCAAAACAGATGTTTAATAGGTTCTTCATGATCTTAGTTTTATTCAATTACTAATTTTCTTGTTTCAATCGATTTTTCCCCTTTTATTTTTACAAAGTAGGTTCCTTTTGCAATACCTGAAATATTCATGTTTTGATAAGTTTCACCTTGTATTTTACCAAAGTTTTCTGAGCGAATTAATTTTCCATTGATGTCTGAAATTTCGATATTAATTTGCTGAGCAGTTTTAATATTGAATTTAAAGTTTACCATATCAGATGATGGATTCGGGTAAATTGACATGTCCGTAACAAACGATTCGTGATTTTCAATTCCTGTTACCGATCCCGAAAACGCAAGATTGTCAACCCATAAGTAATCGTTGTTTGTTGGAGTATTCCCGCTTGCTCTTAAATCTATTATGCATGAATCTGGTATATTACTGCTTAAGTAAGTAAAATTAATTGTAAAATTAGCCCAACTCATTGCCATACCTGCGAGTGTTTGTGCAGCAATAGCCACGGTATCTCTTTTACTTAAACCTACGTTCCATTTTGTAAGAACGACTTTAACTGATCCTTGGCTTGTTCCATAGATCATGTGTTGCCATTTCCCGATAAAACTTACAGGTTGCAAAGTGCATGGAAAACCCGATTTTGCTTTCATAGCAATTGAATCTATTACACCGCTAACTGCAATGCCATTTACCACACCTGCACCAACAGTTTTAGAAGTTAACTTTAAGTAAGATGCTCCTGGACTTCCCGGTGTGCCTTTTTCTGCGGTATAAATACTTGCTATTGCAGTTGTATTATTCATTGTTCCCCATCCATTAGGAACGCTGTAAGTGCCCATAGATGTAAAACTTTCAAATCCCGGATTTGGAATTTGTGCCATAGCAGATGCAGCAAATGCAACTACTGAAACGATTGATAGAATTGTTTTTTTCATTTTTATGTTTTTTAATAATTAATAAAGTAAATTGAGTACACGATTGTGTACAAAGAGCTAAGTCCCGGAACTATTATAGTCGGGATCTATTAAAGAAAGCGGAAAATCAAATTATTAATACCCTATGCTTAAGGTATAAGGGATTATCGTATAAGACGGGTGGAGCGTGATAATTTTCAACAATGCACTCATGTGTATTGTAATGAAAATTGTAGGTGAAATAAGGAACAGTAAAGTCGGATATATGTCCTTTAAAAGTTACTACTTTTAAAGAGGTATTCGAATTGTGTTTATCTTTTACCTTTAGATATTGTACTTTATCATCGCAACAATCCTTCTTCTTCATTGAAGATCCGCAGCATCCGTCATCATCACTTGGCGCAAACAGAGAAATATATTTTATCTTCCCTCCGCAATAATGCAATTGAACATTTACGCCACAAGCTAAAGTGGTGTAAACAAAAAGCAAGGTGAAAACTAAAATTCTTTTCATTGTATCACGAAAGTACAAAATTCGATTGATATAAAAAAATGACCGTTCTTTGTTTCCGAACCATAATTGCACGGTACAATTTCTGAACAAAAAAATCAAAATTAGATAAAGAACTGATTATCATTAATTTATGAAAAAAATATTTTTTACAAACTCAAATGTGGTTTTGTTCTAAAAATAGCTACTCACGCCAAATTGAATTGCTCCGGTTCTTGCAGCAGGATTACCTAAAATATCAGTTTTCCATTCATATCGGTAATTTAAGCGGAGGACTGTTTGTGGTGAAGTTCTGAAACTTATTGCTGGAACTATGGCAAAAATCTCATCTGCAATGTTTCCTCCTGTCTCATTAAATGTCCCCACATTCCAATCCACATATTCAACACGGATTGCTGCATTGAAACTTGCTTTTTCAAAACCAAACATTTTTTTCTTTATAATAGGTTGTACTATATCTATAAACCCACCATGCTGTTTCTTTCCGAATTGTTGAGTATATGTATCAGGAACATCTACAAAAGTCCATGCAAACTCCGTTGTAATTACTGTGTTTACTTTCGGAATTGTAGTATTAAAATCAATAGCAAAAACGTCCGCTCTCCTTTTTTTGTCCAGTACTAAGCCGTCTTCTTGAAATTTATTGTAAACCCCACCCATGTATGACAAACCAAGCTCACCAATTTTTCTATACCTGAAAGAAGTCTTTGCGTTCGTTAATGGCTCGCCATTAAAACTCTCTTCAAATCTATCGGGATTTAATTTTGTTGCAGGAAGGAATGTTTTATTCTCTGCATTACCTATGATATTGTCGTTTAAACCATTAGTTAAATACAATTCATAAGCCCACACTATATTCGGTTTATAAATTTTGCCATAAAAACCAAAGCCAACATTACTGAAGGTTGATGGTAATAATTGTGTAGCAGAAATTGGTCGGTCTACAAATTCCCAACGTGGACCATCGTGGTTTTGATTAAATGCTCCAATTGGATTCATAATGATTCCTCCTCTGAAATTCAGTAAATGATGAAATTGAAAATCTAAGGCTGCAAATTCTATGTTGATTTCTTTTGTACCATCTTCGAACTCTATCTCTGTTAGAAATTTGATTTTGCGATGTATGGAGGAGGATAAAAACAGAGTCATCCTTCTCATTTGGAATGAAAAGCCTTCTGTTACTCCGTCTGTAACTGCATATTGTGTGTTGGCTTCTACATAACCACCTATAGCAACAGGTATTTTACCGTATTGTAAGAAAGGACGATTATAAACTGCATCTAAATTCAATTGCATTTTTGATGTATCAGTTGGAGTTCTTTTCACTTTACTCGTATCTATTTGTGAAAAAGAAAAATGAGTGAAAAAAAACAGAGTTGTAAGGATAAATAAATGCTTCATTAGTTTAAAGTTGGATGTAAATATTTTCATTATCTGTTGAGGTAAAAAATGATTTTAAGTTAGTTTCAGCAGGCCCAGTAGTTACTTCTCCTTTAGAGTTGAATTCCGCCCCGTGACAGGGACACACCATCATAGTTTCATGTGGAGAAAGTTCACACCCTTGATGAGTACATTGCAAATAAAGTGCTTTGTATTCATTATCGTTTAATTTGTAAAGGGCAATAGGAAACTGCATTGTCTCTGGTTTAATTAAAATAAATTTCTGTTGAATAGTTTTTTCTTTTTTTATAACAGTAAACTCAGACTTTTTAATTACAAGTTTATTCTCTTTAGTAGTTACGTTGGTAATGTATTTTTGTGTGGTACATGCTTGAAGCAACCATGCTGCTCCAATGCTTCCTGCACAAGTTAAACAAGTCGATTTTATAAAGTCTCTTCTTTCCATTACAGGCTTTCTAAAAATTTAATTAGTTTCTGCTTTTCACCCACAGATAAATTCTGAAAATTTGTATTGCTTTGCTGACCTTCTCCACCATGCAATAAAATTGCTTGTTCAATTGATGTTGCTCGTCCGTCATGCATTAGAAAATAATTTCCACCTTGAGAATTTTTGGATAAGCCCAAACCCCACAACGCAGGTGTTTTCCATTCATAGGTTTTTGCAGAGCCCTCGGTGTAATTATCATCCAAACCGCTACCCATATTGTGCAATAATAAATCGGTGTACGGAAAAAATATTTTATTTGAAAGAGCTGCGATTGGCGATGAGGCTGTTTTCAATTCTTCTTTGTGGCATTTATTACATCCCATCGTAATGAATAGTTGTTTTCCCGATTGAACATCACCATCGTTTTGATTTCTTTGAACTGGCACTTTTAGTGTTTTTAAGTAGAAAACAACATCATGTACCGTATTATTTGTTACTTCCGGATCAACTTCTAATTTTGAATAAGTATCATACGGTTCAAATGAAGTGTTTATACCCATATCTTGATTATAGGCGTTTGCTGTTTGTTGCAGTAGGTCGTAAGCAGCTCCCTTCTTTCCAAACCTTCCAATATATTTTCCTCCTTGGGAAATTGCGTTTGCTCTTAATTGGCAATAAGACGGAACATTTACCCAATTTGGAACTCCTGAAATCCCATCAGCATTTGCATCTGTAGGATCAGACATGGCAATTAAATCTGCGTCCGAAACGACATCTAAAAACCCTAATCCTGTATTTGCAGGAGGAAGAATTTTAGAAAAACCTACACCGCTTGGTAAGGCTTCAGGTGTATAACCGGGAATAGCTCTATTCTGTAATTGCGGTGCGCCAAAAGAAAGCCATTGATTTCCGGTACTATCTACTTGTCCGAAGCGTGTTAAGGTTGTAAACGGATGTCCTTTACCATCTCCTGCGTGGCAAGAGCCACATGAATTGGCAACGAAAATTGGTCCGAGTCCATTTTGAGGTGTAAAAATATCATCATTGAACGCAACATCTCCTTTTAGAAATTGTTGTGTCTCTGCGGTTGTTAAACCCTCAACTGGTCCATCCAATAATTCATCATCCTTTGGACTTGGCGGCATTATTTTCTTGCAACCAATAACTACCAATAGTAAAACAACTACTGTTAAAAGTGTTTTTTTCATCTTTTAAATGTTTTGGCAAAGCTGACCATAATTTAGAAGATTAAAATTATTATTTTTGGCATACCAAAAAGATAATTTATGAGACCAGAAACTATAGAGAATTACCTAAAGACCATATATAACCTGTCTTCCAATAATACCGCTGTTGTTAGCAACCAAAAAATTGCAGATAAACTTAGTTTAAACCCTGCAACCGTAACCGAAGGATTAAGAAAATTACATGAATTAAAGTATGTAATTTATGAAAAATCATACGGCTCACGATTAACAACATCAGGTTCTAAGTTGGCATTGGATATTGTTAGAAGGCATCGAATTTGGGAAACCTACCTCGCAAAAGAGTTGGGTTTCGGTTGGGATGAGGTACATGCAATTGCAGAAGAGTTAGAACATGTAAATAATGTAAAGCTCATCAACAAATTGGCTTCCATTCTTGGCAATCCAACTTACGATCCACATGGCGATCCTATTCCGGATGCAAAAGGAAAGATTCAAAAAAGTAATTTCATTAAACTATCTGAAACCAAAGTAAAAGGAAACTATAAGGTTATGGGGGTTACCGACCACTCACCAACATTTCTTAAATATTTAGAGAAACATCAATTAATTATTGGCGCAACTATTAATATAAAAACGATTGAGGATTTTGATAACTCAATCGTTCTTGTTTGTCAAAAAAAAGAAGTGAACATTAGCCCCAAGGCTGCTGAATGTATTATCGTTCAGCCCATTTAGCTTTTGTACATCGAGAGTATCTCTTGCAAATCAGAAGGTATCTCCATTGGTTTTAGAGGTGGTACATTTGCTCCGCCCGAATTCCCCAATGGAATCTCACCTACAAAAGACTTTATACCGCCCACAAGTAACCGGGGAATTTGTCCGATAATTTCTTTTGTGTTTTTTATTCGGAATGCGAATAACAACATATGCCAATGCGCCTTTGAATGTTCGATTGGATAAGCCTGACCAAGAATGTGCGCTCGTTCAAGATGTCGCCATGCGGTTTGTAATTCTCCTTTTGAAAATAGTTCTTTTGATTTTACCAATTCTACATCTACATGCTTTTTTAAGCCCTGTGGAATTTTATAATGCAATTTCATTTCTTTATTTTTTCAACCTCAATTTGTGTTTTCATTATCACTAATGCGGTTAAAGATAATTTCTCCAATTCCTCTTTTTTTGAAAGAGGATTATTAGTAAGAATGAATTTAATTATCTCGTCCCTTGAAATTTGCATTAATGAAATTTAATATTTTGTATTCTAACTGCATTCAAAATTGCGACCAATGCAACTCCTACATCGGCAAATACTGCTTCCCAAAGGGTGGCTACTCCACCTGCACCTAATGCGAGTACAATAATTTTAACCACCATTGCCATTGTAATATTTTGCCAAACAATTTTTCTTGTTACGTTTCCGATTTTTATAGCAGTTACAATTTTAGAAGGCATATCATTTTGAATCACAACATCAGCGGTTTCAATGGTAGCATCGCTACCTAATCCTCCCATTGCAATACCTGCATCCGCCAATGCAATTACAGGCGCATCGTTTACACCATCGCCTACAAAAGCAATTGTTCGGTTTTCGTTTTTTAAGGCTTGTACTTTATTTACTTTATCTTCCGGTAATAAGTTGCCAAATGCGTTTAAAATATTCAATTCTTTAGCAACTTTATCTACAACGCTTTGTTTATCACCTGATAGCATTACTACTTTTAAATTAAGATAATGCATATCAGCAATGGCTTGTGGAGCATCTTCTTTTATTTCATCAGCAACTGTAATATAACCTGCATACTTATTGTTTACAGCAATAACAACTATACTCTCAACAATACTTTCTATTTCGGTATTGTAAGCTATATCAAATTTTCGGAGCAGTTTCGCATTTCCTGCCAATATCTGCTTGCCATTAACAACTCCTTTTAATCCATGTCCTGCAATTTCTTCAACTGTTTCAACCACAGCCTTGTTGTTTTGTACGTGTTGTGTTATGGCTATAGCAATAGGATGTGTTGATTTGCTTTCAATACCTGCTGCCAAAGTCAATAGCTCACTTTCTTCAATCCCAACTGCAACTTTTTTTTGAACTTTAAAAACACCTTTGGTTAGTGTTCCTGTTTTGTCCATAACTACAGTATCAATCTTTGTCATCACATCTAAATAGTTTGACCCTTTAAATAAAATTCCATTTCGGGATGCTAAACCAATTCCTCCGAAGTACCCTAAAGGAATAGAAATTACCAAAGCACAAGGACAGGAGATAACAAGGAATACTAATGCTCTATAAAGCCAATCGTTAAATATATAATCACTTACAAATAGTGCAGGAAGTAAGCAAATACCTATTGCCAAGAAGACAACAATTGGTGTATAGATCTTTGCAAATTTGGAAATGAATAATTGTGTAGGTGCTTTTCGTGCAGTAGCTTCTTGCACTAATTCCAATATTCTTGAAAGTTTACTGTCTTTAAAAAGTGCGGTTACTTTTATTTCGGAAACGGTATTTAAATTAATCATTCCAGCCAATACGTGTTCACCTTTTCGTTTTGTATCAGGCTTACTTTCTCCTGTTAATGCAGCTGTATTAAATGCGGATGACTCAGAGATGAGTTCTCCATCTAATGCTACTTTTTCTCCCGGTTTCACTTGTATTAGTTCTCCAATTTTTACTTCACTTGGCGATACAGTACTTGTTGATCCGTTTCTTATTACAGTTACCGTATCGGGTCGAACATCTAACAAAGCTTTAATGCTTCGTTTTGCACGTTTAACCGCTGCCGACTGAAATAACTCACCAACTGCATAAAATAACATAACAGCAACGCCTTCTGAATATTCTCCAATAAAAAATGCTCCAATAGTTGCTATGCTCATTAAAAAGAACTCTGAAAAAAATGAACCTTTTGCGATAGAGTTTACTGCATCTTTTAATACAGGAATTCCAACAGGAAGATAAGCAACGATATACCAAATGAGGCGAACGTAATTTTTGAAAAAATCCGGCTTAATAAAATTATCAAGAATAATTCCTGACATCAAAACAACAAAACTGATAATTGCAGGTAAGTATTCTTTCCAAGCAGATTCTTCCTCGTGGTCGTGATTATGCCCTTCATGGGAATGCTCCTCTGCCTTTGCGTAAATTTTATCTTCTAACGTACAACAGGTCATTTTGCCCTGTTCATCGTAGGTGTGTTTGTGGTTTGGATCTGTATTAATCATTTCAATTCTATTTTAATTTGGTGGGCGAGAGAACCTGGCTATGAAAAAAGTTTAATTAAACTTAAAAGAAACCAAGCCTCTGCCCATATTATTTTAATGTGCGTGTCCTCCTTCTTCCTCGCTATTTTTTATTTTAGCGAGTATGTCGTATGCTCCATTTATAACAATCAACGATTCATTATTTAAGCCTTCTTTTGTTACTATTTCGGTGTATCCTAATTCACTGATTCCTTTTGTTACTTCTAACATTTTAAAATGATTTGCTTCCTTTTCAGCCACAAAAACATAATCCTTCCCTTCAAAGTTAACAATGGCTTCATTTGGCAATGCAGATAAACGCTGAGTACCTGCTTCAACATAAGCCTTCAAGTACATTCCCGGTAACAAATCTAAGTCCTCTTTATCTAAATGACAATGAATTCGTACAGTTCTATCCGTGCTAATTTCCCTCCCTATCAAATAAACGGTTGCTGTGCGTTCATCTGTTTCATTCGCCAAAGTAAAGCGTACCTTTTGACCTAATTTTATTTTAGGTACATCCTTTTCAAAAACTGTCAATTCAGCATGGAGGTGTTCTGTATCAACAATTTTAAACATCACATCTGTTGGATTAACATACATTCCAATGTTTACGTTTACGTGTGTAACATAACCACTTATTGGGGAATTAATCGTGATTGAGTTTTGCATGGTTTGACTTGTCAATTTCTCTCCATTTATTCCAAGCAGCATTAATTTAGATTTTAATCCTGCATTTTTTGCAAGCATACTTTCGTATTGTGATTTGGCTTGTTGCAATGTTTTTTGAGAGTTCACATTATCTTTCGATAATTCCTTTTGTCGGTTATACTCCAATTCCAAATACTCCAATTGACTTTTTGTTTCCAAAAAATCTTGCTGCATTTGAATATAGTCAGGATGCTGCATAACCACAATGGCTTGTCCTTTGGTTACTTTCACGCCTTGCAGTAACTCCGTGCTTTTTACAAATCCTCCCATTGGTGCAGAAATGCTAACCAAATTTTGTGGTGGAACATCCAACATCCCGTTCACTTTTATTGCACCACTTAGGTCTTTCATTTCAATCTTACCTAATTTAAGATTGATAATTTTAACCTGTTCAGGTGTTAATTCAACAATACTTGCTTCTTCTTCATGGTGTTCTTCTTTTGTAGCTTCTTCTGACTTGCTTCCACATGAGCTAATTAGAACTACTGTAAACACAAAGGCAAGTAGTTTATTTATAATGATTGTCCTTTTCATATTTCTTTTTTTTAATTATTTTTTACCTAATAAGAATTCAAGTTTTATTATGCTTTGATTGTATCGATTTAAGCTTGATAGATGGTTTGACTTAATTGTTAAAGCCGTTCTAATGCTTTGCAAATATTCCACATAGCCAATCTCTCCGTATTTAAACCCTTTGTTTGCCTGTTTAATTATCAATTCGGCATTCGGAAGCGCACTCTTTTCGTAATACTCCAAGGTGTTCTTATCCTGCATATATTCCTGCAAGTATTGAGCATATTGATTTTGAACATTCGTTTGATATTGTTCAAAATTGCTTTCCATCATCTTTTGATTTAATCCGGCAGCTTTTACTTTAGCGGTTTGTGGAACAATCCATAGCGGAATTGAAACTCCCACCTGAAATCCTGTAAAACGCTTTGAGGCATCGTAATAGGTATCTGTTCCATTTGTATTCTGATAACCAATTAAAGATTGATTGAAATAACCTAAAGTAAATTCAGGTAGCACCTTTGCAGTCTCCACTTTCTTCTGTTTATTGCTTATTTCAATTTGCTGTTTCATATATAACAAATAAGGATTTTGCGAATACGCTGTACTATCTGAAGGCAGATTTAGTTCTATTTTCGTAATAGGCTTTTGCTCTATCTGCACAGGCACCTTACTATTCATTAGTGCTTGCAACTGCGATTGATAAATAAAAATATTTGATTGATTTTGTGCCAACAGATTTTTTATTTCCATTAATTGTGTTTCCGCAGTTGTTTTTTCAAGTAGTGTGTTTTCACCTGCTTTAAAACGACTGATAGATGCATTGGAAAAAGAAGTGAAAATACTATCCTGACTCAATAACAAATTTCCTTCAGCTTGCAGATACTCTAAATAATGATAAACCGATTTAACCTGATTGATTAATTCGTTTTGAGTTAACTGCAATTTTAATTCACTCCCCTTAATGTTGGCTTTGTTCAGTTGACTTTGACTGCTAAACAATGTAGGAAAGGGAATGCTTTGAGAAACTGAAATGTTGTTATCGGTATTAAGAGAGTTGTATTGCCCGTGCATTAACGACACATTTGTTTTTCCAATGTCTGTTGATGTTTTTTTTAAGGCATTACTATAATCAATTTCGTAATTCCCGGCTTTAATACCTGCATTGTTTTTTAGCGCTCCATCTATTGCTTGTTGCAATGTAATTCCGTTACTCGTTTGAGCGTTGCTTAATGACGGAACTAACATTAACAGAATAATCACAGCAGCATTTACAGGAATTTTTGGTTTTGTTTTACCAATTTTTTCAAAGAACCAATACAGTACAGGCAATACTAAAAGCGTTAATAATGTAGCCGTGAGTAAACCTCCAATTACAACGGTTGCCAATGGTTTTTGAACTTCTGCACCTGAACCGTGCGATAGTGCCATTGGTAAAAAACCCAGCGAGGCAACTAATGCAGTCATAATTACAGGACGCAATCGCACAGATGTTCCTTTCAGGATAATTTCTTTTATATCAGTCATGCCTTCTTCTTTTAATCTGTTAAACTCTGCTATCAAAACTATTCCATTCAATACTGCTACTCCAAACAAAGCAATAAAACCAACACCTGCCGAAATACTGAATGGCATATCTCTTAACCAAAGTGCAAATACACCTCCAATTGCTGAAAGCGGAATGGCTGTAAAAATGAGAATACTTTGTTTGAACGAATGGAATGTAAAAAATAAGAGCATAAAAATTAAAAGTAAAGCCACAGGAACTGCGATTGATAAACGCTGACGAGCTTCAATCAAATTTTTAAATGTTCCTCCATAAGTAGGATAATAACCTGCACTAAATTTTACTTCTTTATCTACTTTGCTTTGCATTTCTTTTACAACACTTTCTATATCCTTTCCTCTTACATTAAAACCAACAGTAATTCTACGCTTGGCATCGTCACGTTGTATTTGATTCGGACTGATCTTAAATTCAATTTCTGCTAATTGCGAAACCGGAACTTGATTTCCATTTGGTGCAGTAACAAACAAGCCTTTAATGTCGTCTAAACTCTGACGGGTTTCTTTTTCCAAACGAACAACCATATCAAATCGTTTTTCTCCTTCATAAACATATCCGGCAGACTCTCCTGCAAACCCTGCTTTGATGACTTGGTTAACATCTTCTATATTTAAACCAAAAAGAGCAATTTTATCTCTATCAAACTTTACTACTATTTGTGATTGTCCCGTCACTTGCTCAACATAAATGTCTTGTGCGCCATCAATAGTAGCTGCAATTTTACCGAGTTTGGTTGCATAGTCAGTCAATGCATTTAAATCTTCGCCATATACTTTTACAACAACATCCTGCTTTGCTCCAGTCATTAATTCATTAAATCGCATTTGTATTGGTTGCTGAAAACCGAATGTAACGCCCGGAATATCTTCTAAGGCTTCCGCCATTTTCTCCGCTAATTCATCTCTCGTTTCGGCACTTGTCCATTCCGATTTATCTTTTAAAATAACCATCAAATCGCAAGCTTCAACTGGCATTGGATCGGTAGGAATTTCGCCCGACCCAATTTTTCCGATTACTTCTTTTACTTCAGGAAACTTAGCTTTTAATATTTTTGCAGCTCTTAATGAAGCTTCAATGGTTTGCGAAATGGAACTTCCTTGTAATACCCTTGTTTCAACCGCGAAATCGCCTTCATCTAATGTTGGAATAAACTCTCCACCCATATTTATAAATACGGCAATACTAAAAACAAACATTAAAACGGCAGTAATTAAAACAGTAACTTTTCGTTTTAAAGCAAAATATATCATTGGATTATAAATTCTCTGAAAGAAATCCATAATGCGATCAGAGATATTTCTTTTATGAACTGTGTTCTTATTTAAAAACAAAGCAGCTGCCATTGGCACATAGGTTAAAGAAAGAATAAATGCACCGAGAATGGCAAAGGAAACGGTTTGAGCCATTGGCTTAAACATTTTGCCTTCAATGCCCACCAATGCAAGGATTGGCAAATACACGATTAAAATAATGATTTCTCCAAATGCTGCTGAACTTCTGATTTTAGAAGCGGACTCGTAAACTTCTAGATTCATTTCATCTTGGCTTAATCTTCTGCCACCAAATTTTTGTAAAAGCGTTCTGCCTGTTAAATGATGGAGTGTAGCTTCTACAATAATTACTGCACCATCTACAATTAAACCGAAGTCAATTGCGCCCAAGCTCATTAAGTTGCCGGATACACCAAATAAATTCATTAAGGCAATAGCAAATAACATAGCTAATGGAATAACAGAGGCTACAATTAATCCTGCTCTAAAGTTTCCAAGTAATAATACCAAAACAAAAATCACGATCAAGGCTCCTTCTGCAAGGTTTTTAGTTACCGTACCGATGGCATTGTTTACCAATTTTGTTCTATCGAGGAAAGGTTCTATAACAACACCTTCAGGGAGATTTTTTTCTATTTGAACAATGCGCTCCTTTACATTGGAAATTACTTCCGATGAATTTGCACCTTTCAGCATCATAACAATAGCACCCACAACTTCGCCTTCATCATTGCGTGTCATTGCACCATAACGTGTGGCATGACCAAAATCCACACTCGCTACATTGCGTATTAACACCGGAATTCCGTTCGGGTTTACTTTTACAACAATTTTTTCGATGTCTTCTTTAGTACCTATCAAACCTTCACTTCTTATAAAATAAGCGTTTGGTTTTTTATCAATATAAGCACCTCCGGTATTTTGATTATTTTTTTGCAAGGCAGTAAACACATCGTTGATACTGATATTCATGCTTCGCAGTTTATCAGGATTTAAAGCTATTTCGTATTGCTTTAAATAACCACCAAAGCTACTTACATCCGCTACACCTTCTGTTCCCAACAATTGTCTGCGAACAATCCAATCCTGAATGGTTCGTAATTCCATTGGAGTATATTTTTTTTCATATCCTTTTTTGGTGTGAATAACGTACTGGTAAATTTCGCCCAAGCCTGTAGTAACAGGAGCTAATTCAGGAATACCAACGCCTTGCGGAATAATAGTTTTAGCTTCGTTGAGGCGTTCGTTAACCTGCTGACGTGCCCAGTAAACATCGATGTCATCTTTAAATACGATTGTTACAACGGATAAGCCAAAGCGGGAAAAAGAACGCACTTCTTCAATGCCGGGTATATTTGCCATTGTTTGTTCTACCGGAAAGGTTACCAATCTTTCAATATCTTCTGCTGCCAATGATGGCGACACGGTAATAACCTGTACTTGATTGTTTGTAATATCAGGTACAGCATCTATCGGGAGTTTAGTTACTGAGTAACCTCCCCAAATGATAAGCGCAAGCGTAAGCAGGCCTATTATCATTTTGTTTTTTATAGAAAAGTGTATGACTTTATCTAACATAATTTATAATTGATAATATAAACAAGGCGCTAAACCTTATTTATTTTGGTTAATACATAAAATGAGAATAGCGCAGGGATTTTCCTGCACACAATCAGTAATTAACTGAAGAAAAAATTAAGCGAGTTTAGGAGGTTGCCAAATGGCAATAACTGCTGATGAAATTTCCGATTCAGGATAAACCGTGTAAATGGAATTAATTTCAGCTATTTGAGTGTGTATAGATTGAAAAGGTTTAACCACAAAATGTGTAGCACAGCACGAACATACGCAAAACGGAGTGCAGGATTCATCCTGATGGTCTCCGGTATTTTGAGAAGTTTGGTTGTGTTTTATTTCATTACAATCGTCCTTGTCTCCACAAGGCACAACAGCAAGTGAAATAAAATAGAAACAAAATAATATGTAAAATGCTTTTTTCAAGTACACAAATATACAGATTTTAAGAATACAGCACAAATAGTTGGTTTATAGGGTGTTGCTAGGGCTTTTATTAACCAGACAAAATATCCGATCTCAAGCTACCTAAACATCTTTAGATAGCATTTGAAAGCACTTCTCGGCAGTTTCCGCCCAAATCGGTAAAGCGAGTTAAACTCCTGCCGTTACTTTACGCTAAAATCGAAAAACTTTAGAAAAGATTATAAAACAAATGAAGAAGATTGCAATGAACGTCAAAAATGCGGAAAGCGTAAAATACACTTGTTGCACCTTTGTTTTTGCAAATGATAAACGCCAATACCGTTCAATAAGAACCAATAAGGTTCAATAAGTTCAGGAATCGGCATACAGTAAAATACAGTAAACGACCTTTGAATTTTTAAACGTAAAATACAATAGCCATGAAAGAAACGAAAGAAGAAAAAACAGAGCAAAAACAAAACGGAAATAAAACCGATAAAAACTTATCAGGAACGGATGCTGAAAAAGGTGTTTGGGAAAAAGCAGCAGATACCATTGCCGGAGATAATAAATTAATGGGGTCGGTGTTAAAACTTGTATTAAGTCCTATTACACTATTGGTTGGTGTTGGTTTATTGATCTATGCCTTTATAAAATTAAAAGGACAAAAAGAAGAAATAGAAAAACTGAAAGCAGAAAACCTCAAGCTAAAAGAAGACTACACGGAGCTTGAGGAGGATTTTGAGAAAGTAAAGAAGAAGTACAAGAAGATAAAAGTGTTATCGGAAACAGAATCAGAGAGCCCACTCTTAGGAATTGGCATTGCTAATCATAAATCAATACTGCCAATAAATCAACCTGAGAAAAAGAAAACATATGAAACCGCTTATTTATAAAACGAAAGACATGGAAAATAAACTTATTGTAAAACGCTATAAAATTCCGGAAGATCTGCTGATGGATATTTTACGCATTCTGTTTGGTAATAACATCAAGCATAAAATTATGGGAATTAAGGAGAGACAAAATATTGTTTTTCTGAATGTGAATTTTGATTTAAACGCTATTAAGAATAGAGAAGCGAAAGAAAACATAGAAGGCATATTAACTGATTACAGCGAGTACATGAAAGGTTTACTTGGCGATACAGTTTTGATGTTGGATGAAGAAGATGATGAAAACGAATATTAAACCGATTAGAATTTAAAAGAATGGAAAGCGCCTGTTTATATTGTGGAGAGCATTTTACGGCTATACGGTCGAGCAAAAAATATTGCAGTGATAACTGTAAGCAAATGGCTTATTTTAAAAGAAATGGTTTGGTGCTTTCAGGAACACCGGAAGCAGAACCAAGTTTGCAAGTGCCTGTAGTTATTGTAAAGCCCATTAATACTAATGAAGTTAGCGTAAAATACGATAAGGAAAAAGATACCGTAAAATACGCTAACGAAGAGCTTACTGTAAAATACGATAAGGATCAGCGAAATGAATTTGAATTTGTACCGCTTTCGGATGCAGAAGAAGAAGAAGAAGAAGAAGAAAAGGAAGAGGAAACGGAATCGAATGAAATTAAAGAAGCTGTTAAAGAAACTCAAAAAAAGGATTCAATTAAAAGTGAAGTAAAAATTGAAGAAGAAGAGAAAGAAGAAAACGAACCTCGTTACAAATGGATCAATAGTAAACTCATTACTTTAATTGAAAGGAAATACGAGCAGAATTCCGGAGGCATAAAAATAAAAGAGCCCTTTGATTATTGGGAATATGAAGAAGCAAAATATATTGTGTGGGTAAACACTCGCTTTAGATGTTTAGCCGAGGGATTAATAAGGCTTAGTAACTATAGTCGGATTGACCGCCACACTTTGCTTTGCGTAACCGATGCTTTTAAACGATTGGTTTCAAGCGCAACATTTAGCAAGTTGTCAAATGGTTATCCTTTTAAAGAATTTATAATTGAACTCTTTCTCGGATTAAATAAAATGCTTGCTGATAAAGGGCATTTAAATATGCTAGCCTTTAAATTAACCAAAGAAAGAAAAGCACAACTGATTTGCATTCGCCATCAATTGATGTATCATACACCTGAAATAAAATTTACTGAAATAGATTTTGTTGAAGAAAAAACGCATCAAGAAAAAGTGCAACAATTAATAACTGGTAAAAACGAAACAGAAAAAAAGAATGATTGGAGGTATAGATACGAAGCGTTAAAGAAACAAGGATTATTAAAAAGTCAACAACAAAATAAAGCAGCGTAATATGAAAAAGAAAATAAAAATTAGATCACCTTGCCAAATTTTAGAATACTAAAATGTACAGGAGAAAGCTATAAAATCAACTTGAAAATTGGGCAAATTTAGGGCGATTTGGGGGCATTTCTTTATTCCATAAGATGTACGTAAATTAGCTATTATATTGATAATCAATATAATAAATAAGAAAAGGGAGTGTTGAACGGAAGTCAAAAAGGCAATGAAAAGTGAAAGCGAAAATAATAAAGGATTAACGGTTGAAAAACTAAGAATGATAAAAGGTTATGAAAGTGTGAGCGATGAACAAGCAAACAAGATTGTATTATCAATCAAAAAACTGGCTGTTCTTTTATGCGAACATCTTTCAAAATTAAAAAAGAAAAACGAGATGGATGAACCAAGTGAAGCAAAAATAATTTTGCTGAATACTGAAAATGACGTTTCTGAAATTGAATACAGAAAGCAAGCATAAATGATTAATAAAAAAAAAGAAAGGAGGCAAAATGACAGAAGAACAAATAATCGATAATCGGTTTGGGCGGTTTGGAAAAAAGGAAGTAAAACAGTCCACATCCAATTTAGCGGTAATGTACACAAGGGTTTCGGGCAAAGGTCAGTTTGATAAAAACGAGTCTTTGGAAACTCAGCGTAAATCGATTGAAGAATATGCCAAGCGCAATAATCTCACCATTGTTTCTGCGTTTGGTGATACTTATGAAAGTGCAAAAACCGATGCACGAAAAGAGTTTCAACGAATGCTGAGTTTTGTGAATACAAGCAAAGGAAAAATAAGTACCATCTTGGTTTATAAAATGACTCGCTTTAGCAGAACAGGAGGCAAAGCAATTTCTATTGCTGATGAACTAAGAGAAAAACATGGGGTTCATATTAAAGCAGTAACAGAACCAATTGATACTTCTAATGCAAGTGGTGTTTTATTTCACGATATGCAATTGTTGTTTGGGAGATGGGATAATGATCAACGAAAGCAAGTTGCAATGGCAGGAATGAAAGCCAAATTTGAAAAAGGAATTTGGGTTGTGAAACCACCACAGGGTTATGATATAGTGAGAACAAGCGGTGAACGTAAAATTGTAGTGAATGCAGATGGAAAGAAAATTAAAAAAGCATGGGAATGGAAACTCATGGGTATGAAGAATGAAGAAATTATTTTGAAGCTTCAGGCTATCGGAGTAAAAATGTACAAACAACAATTGCATAAGATTTTC